>NZ_JBIASC010000001.1:0-1332216 GCF_042890485.1 Streptomyces sp. NPDC002181
ATCCACCGAAGTGGACGGGGTATCAACTTCTGGCGTTGATTTTTGGCACGCTGTTGAGTTCTCAAGGAACGGACGCTTCCTTTGTACTCACCCTCTCGGGCTTTCCTCCGGGCTTTCGTTCTTCGTTCTTGCGTTTCCGACTCTATCAGAGTCAGTCTCGCTTGCTTTCCAGGTTCTTCGCTTTCGCGCTTTCCCTTTCCGGCGGTTCCAACCTTACCAGATTCTTTCCGCTCCGTTTCCGGAGTGGAATTGAATTCGGTGGCCGTTGGAAGGCCTTTCCCTTTCGGGTGGATCAGACTTTATCAGGTTTCCCTGGTCTCGAATCCCACCCGCTCGCGCATGACACGTACGGGCACACGTGTGCGCCCGGGTGTTGTGCGAGGTGGAGACGTAAACGTACTGGAGCGGGGCCCCCGGATGCAAATCCGGTTGCCCCGCTCCGGTGACGGCGCTACGGCGAGGCTCAGACCTCGACGACGACCGGGAGGATCATCGGGCGGCGGCGGTAGCCGTCCGAGACCCACTTGCCCATGGTCCGGCGGATGAGCTGCTGGATCTGGTGCGGCTCGGCGACGCCGTCGGCGGCGGCGCGGGCGATGGCTTCCTCGATCTTCGGCAGGACCGACGCGAACGCCGAGTCCTCGATGCCGGAGCCGCGGGCCTGGATGTTCGGGCCGCTGACGACCTTGCCGGTGGTGCTGTCCACCACGACGTAGACCGAGATGATGCCCTCTTCGCCGAGGATCCGGCGGTCCTTCAGCGAGGACTCGGTGACGTCGCCGACCGACAGGCCGTCCACGTACACGTACCCCGCCTGGACCTTGCCGGAGATCCGGGCCTTGCCGTCGATCAGGTCGACGACCACGCCGTCCTCGGCGATGACGATGCGGTCCTTCGGGACGCCCGTCATGGCGCCGAGCTCGGCGTTGGCGCGCAGGTGGCGCCATTCGCCGTGGACCGGCATGAGGTTCCGCGGCTTGCAGATGTTGTAGAAGTACAGCAGCTCGCCGGCGGAGGCGTGGCCGGAGACGTGCACCTTGGCGTTGCCCTTGTGCACGACGTTGGCGCCCCAGCGGGTCAGGCCGTTGATCACGCGGTAGACCGCGTTCTCGTTGCCCGGGATCAGCGACGACGCGAGGATCACGGTGTCGCCGGGGACGATCCGGATCTGGTGGTCGCGGTTGGCCATGCGGGACAGGGCCGCCATCGGCTCGCCCTGGGAACCCGTACAGACCAGCACGACCTCGTCGTCCGGCAGGTCGTCGAGGGTCTTGACGTCGACGACGAGGCCGGCCGGGACGCGCAGGTAGCCCAGGTCACGGGCGATGCCCATGTTGCGGACCATCGAGCGGCCGACGAAGGCGACCCGGCGGCCGTACTCGTGGGCGGCGTCGAGGATCTGCTGGATGCGGTGGACGTGGCTCGCGAAGGAGGCCACGATGATCCGCTTCTGCGCGCTCGCGAAGACGCCGCGGATGGCGTTGGAGATGTCGCGCTCCGGCGGGACGAAGCCCGGGACCTCGGCGTTCGTCGAGTCGGAGAGGAGGAGGTCGATGCCCTCCTCGCTCAGACGCGCGAAGGCGTGGAGGTCGGTCAGACGGTTGTCCAGCGGGAGCTGGTCCATCTTGAAGTCGCCGGTGCACACGACCATGCCCGCGCCGGTGCGGATGGCCACCGCGAGGGCGTCCGGGATGGAGTGGTTGACCGCGATGAACTCGCAGTCGAAGGGGCCGAGGTTCTCGCGCTCGCCTTCCTTCACCTCAAGGGTGTAGGGGCGGATGCGGTGCTCCTGGAGCTTGGCCTCGATGAGGGCCAGCGTCAGCTTGGAGCCGATCAGCGGGATGTCCGGCTTCTCCCGGAGGAGGTAGGGGACGGCGCCGATGTGGTCCTCGTGGCCGTGCGTGAGGACGATGCCCTCGACGTCGTCGAGCCGGTCCCGGATGGACGAGAAGTCCGGCAGGATCAGGTCGATGCCCGGCTGCTCCTCCTCGGGGAAGAGAACGCCGCAGTCGACGATCAGCAGGCGGCCGTCGAACTCGAAGACGGTCATGTTGCGGCCGATCTCGCCGAGACCGCCCAGCGGGGTGACCCGGAGGCCGCCCTTCGGCAGCTTCGGCGGCGGGCCGAGTTCAGGGTGCGGATGGCTCAAAAGTATCTCCTCACCACACACGCCAGGCACCTCGTCGTAAGGCGCGTGGCGTGCATGTCATTCGTGCATGTCATTCGTGCACGTGCATTCGTCTGTTGTGTTCGTCTTGCTTATTCAGTTGTGAAGTCTGTTGTCAGAGCTGTACCCCGCCGGCGGCGAGATCGAGCTTGAGCTGGGCCGTCTCTTCGGCCGTCAGGTCGACCAGGGGGAGGCGGAGCGGGCCCGCGGGCAGGCCCTGGAGGTTCAGGGCGCCCTTGGTGGTGATCACGCCCTGCGTACGGAACATGCCGGTGAAGACGGGCAGCAGCTTCTGGTGGATCTCGGTGGCCTTCTGGACGTCGCCGCCCAGGTGGGCTTCGAGCATCGCGCGGAGCTCGGGGGTGACCACGTGGCCGACCACGGAGACGAAGCCGACGGCGCCGACGGACAGCAGCGGCAGGTTCAGCATGTCATCGCCCGAGTACCAGGCGAGTCCGCTCTGGGCGATGGCCCAGCTGGCGCGGCCGAGGTCGCCCTTGGCGTCCTTGTTGGCCACGATCCGGGGGTGCTCGGCGAGCCTCACCAGGGTTTCGGTGTTGATCGGGACGCCGCTGCGGCCGGGGATGTCGTAGAGCATCACCGGGAGCCCGGTGGCGTCGGCGATCGCCGTGAAGTGCCGGTAGAGGCCCTCCTGCGGCGGCTTGCTGTAGTACGGGGTCACCGCGAGCAGGCCGTGGGCGCCGGTGCGCTCGGCCTCGCGGGCGAGCTCCAGGGTGTGGCGGGTGTCGTTGGTGCCGATGCCGGCGACGACGTGGGCCCGGTCGCCGACGGCTTCCAGGACGGCTCGTACGAGGTCGTTTTTCTCCGCGTCGGTGGTGGTCGGGGACTCGCCGGTGGTCCCGTTGACGATCAGGCCGTCGTTGCCTGCGTCCACCAGGTGGACGGCGAGCCGCTGCGCGCCGTCGAGGTCGAGTGCGCCATCCGCCGTGAACGGCGTGATCATGGCGGTGAGGACCCGCCCGAAGGGGGTCTGCGGAGTCGAGATCGGAGCCATGGGTAACACGCTACTCGCTGCCACGCGCACGTTGTCCCCTCGGGGGACGTCAAGAGGGTGTGGCTCCCGGCACGGACCGGGAGGGTTGTTGGATCCCGGCACTGCCTGCTCGGGGGTTCAAGCAGTGCCGGGTCCGTTTGATCAGCCTAGATGAACTTTACGAAACGTGGCAATACGGACACTTCGGACTTGACTCCGCACATCTGTACACCAGGGGCTCATCCGTCCCCATCGGGACGTACCGTCCCTTACGGGGCGACCCTGCCGTTGGCGTTGTAGGCGGCGTAGGTGAGCGGCATGAGCGAGGCCCAGTGCCGCTCCATCTTCTCGCCGACCATCTCGATCTCCCGCTGCGGGAAGGACGGGGTGGTCGCGAGCTCGTGCTGCGTGCGCAGGCCGAGGAAGTGCATGAGCGAGCGCGCGTTGCAGGTGGCGTACATCGAGGAGAAAAGTCCGACCGGCAGGACCGAACGGGCAACCTCGCGGGCCACGCCCGCCGCGAGCATCTCCTGGTAGGCCTCGTAGGCCTGACGGTACGAGTCCTCCATGACCCGGCCCGTGAGTTCCTGCTGGGCCGCGGTGCCCTCGACGAAGACGTACTTGCCCGGGCGGCCCTCCTGGACCAGCTTGCGCTCGGCGTCCGGGACGTAGAAGACCGGCTCCAGCTCCCTGTAGCGGCCCGATTCCTCGTTGTACGACCAGCCGACGCGGTGCCGCATGAACTCGCGGAAGACGAAGATCGGGGCGCTGATGAAGAAGGTCATCGAGTTGTGCTCGAACGGGCTGCCGTGGCGGTCGCGCATCAGGTAGTTGATGAGGCCCTTGGAGCGCTCCGGGTCCTTACGGAGCTCTTCGAGGGACTGCTCGCCGGCCGTGGAGACACGGGCGGCCCACAGCACGTCGGAGTCGGCGGCGGAGTGCTTCACCAGCTCCACCGTCACATCACTGCGGAAGCTGGGTTTCAGGTCTGAAGCGGCGTTCTCGCTCACCGGGGGTCCTTCCGAACGATCTCTTGGGGCGCGCCCACTCTACGGCGCGGCCCGCGGCTCCCCGCGCAGCTCTGCCACCGTCACGGGCGGCGGATCGCTCACCCCTTCAGCTGACACCCAGCCATAAAATTTGGTTAATGTCCCGAATTCAGGCACCGATTGGGCGGTTCGTACGTCTTTCCCAGTACACGACACACGTACCCGTCACCGCCGCCCCCGGGCCCTGACCGTGAGGAGAGTCGCTCTATGTTTCGCCGGAGCGAGCCCGTCCCGTTCGCCTTCGTCGCCGAGGCCGACCGCTTCCGCAGCAATGTCACTCCGCCGCCGCGCGAGCGTCTGGGCGCGGCCCAGATGGCCGCCCGTAGTCTGGTCGGGCTGACCGTGGTGGCCGGGCTCGTCGGCGCCCTGCTCTTCGGCATGCCGGCACTCCAGCCCCAGCAGGCGCCCGCCAAGTCGCAGCAGTCGCAGGCCTCCGAGGGGCGGTAGCCTCACGGTCAAGCCCAACCGAACGTGCATGTGAGTGAGGTACAGCCGTGCCCCTGCCCTTCTTGACGGCCGACCGCGCGTTGGACGCGCACGAAGACGGTGACGGCGACGAGGTCCTCGCCCACGCCGATCCCGACCGCTGGCGCCGTCCGTACCGGCCCGGGCCCTGGCGGGTGGCCGGCGCCGCCGTGCTGCTCCTGCTGGCCGCGTTCATGCTGTTCGCCACGATGATCATCGCGTTCGCGGGCACCTGGGCCGGAGCCCTCGTCTGCCTGGCCGCCGCGCTCTGCGTGATCGGTTCGGCGCTGCGGATCCTGCGGACCGGCATCTGGGTGAGCCCTTCGGGTCTGCGCCGGGTGTCCTTCTTCCGGACCCACTCGATCGCCTGGGACGAGATCACCGAGGTCCGCACGGTCCAGCAGCCCGTGCGCTGGCTGGGACTGCCGCGGACCGTCCAGGGCCAGGCCCTGACGGCGGCCGGGCGCGGCGGCGCCGAGCTGCCGGTGCTGCTGACCGACCACAACGCCGATTTCCTCTCGCGCGGCGAGGCCTTCGACCGGGCCGCCGACACGGTCGAGGCCTGGGCCGAGGAGTACCGGGCCGTGCCCGCCTGACACCGACGCCCCATGCCCCGGAAGCCCGTACGGGATCCGCTCACGCGGCCTGTACGGGCTTCCGGGGTTTCTGCGGGCTTCCGTCGTCTACGGGCCCTCTGCGGGGCTCACGAGCCCTGGCCTGCGGCCTGGCGGCGCGGCCCGCCGTGCAGGGCGATGGCGCGCTGCATGGCCTTGCGGGCCCGCGGGGTGTCGCGGGCGTCGTGGTAGGCCACGGCGAGGCGGAACCAGCTGCGCCAGTCCCCGGGCGCGTCCTCCGTCTCGGCCTTGCGGCGCGCGAAGACCTCGTCGGCGGAGTCGCGCAGGATCCGGCCGTACTGGTCCCGCTCCAGCTCGTCGACGGGCAGTCCGCCCTCGGCCTCCAGCTCGGTCGCGAGCTGGTTCGCCCGGGTCACGAACTGGGTGTTCTTCCAGAGGAACCAGACGCCGATGACCGGCAGGATCAGCACCGCGGCGCCGAAGACCACGGTCAGTGGGGTGCCCTGCCGGATCAGCAGGACGCCCCGGCTGCCGGCCAGGACGAAGTAGACGACCAGGACGGCGGCCGTGAGGAAGTAAGTGATCTTCGCGCGCATGGGTACTACTGCCTGCTCATCAGCCGAGGTCGAGGAAGTTTTCCAGGCCGAACGTGAGGCCCGGGTGCTGCACGACGCGCCGCGCGCCGAGCAGGATGCCCGGCATGAAGCTGCTGTGGTGCAGGGAGTCGTGACGGATGGTCAGGGTCTCGCCCTCACCGCCGAGGAGCACCTCCTGGTGGGCCAGCAGGCCGCGCAGGCGGATCGCGTGCACCGGGACCCCGTCGACGTTCGCGCCGCGCGCCCCGTCGAGGGCGGTGGCGGTGGCATCGGGCTGCGGGGCGCAGCCGGCCTCGGCGCGGGCGGCCGCGATGAGCTGCGCCGTGCGGGTGGCGGTGCCGGAGGGGGCGTCGACCTTGCGGGGGTGGTGGAGCTCGACGACCTCGACGGACTCGAAGTAGCGGGCGGCCTGGGCGGCGAACTTCATCGTCAGGACGGCGCCGATGGAGAAGTTCGGGGCGATGAGCACACCGGTCTGCGGGGAGCCGGCCAGCCAGGTGTCCAGCCGGCCGAGGCGCTCCTCGTTCCAGCCGGTGGTGCCGACGACCGCGTGGATGCCGTGGCCGATGAGGAAGTCGAGGTTCTCCATGACCGACGCGGGGGTGGTCAGCTCGACCGCGACCTGGGCGCCGGCCTCGACCAGCGTCTCCAGTTTGTCGCCGCGCCCGAGGGCGGCGACCAGCTCCATGTCCTCGGCGGCCTCGACGGCCTTGACCGCTTCGGAGCCGATGCGCCCCCGGGCTCCGAGAACCGCTACCCGCAGCTTGCTGCTCATGCTTCTTCGCTTCCTGTCGTACGGGCCGGGCACCGGCCGGCGGCGGCCTGTGCCCGGCCCCGGGGTGTCAGGGTCTCAGGCCACCGCTTCGCCGAGGCGGGCGGCCTGCTTCTCCTTGAGCGGGCCGATCACCGCGAGCGACGGCCGCTGGGCCAGTACGTCGGCGGCGACGGCGCGTACGTCGTCCGGGGTGACGGACGCGATCTTGGCCAGCATGTCGTCGACGGACATCTGGTCGCCCCAGCAGAGCTCGCTCTTGCCGATGCGGTTCATGATCGCGCCGGTGTCCTCCAGGCCGAGGACGGTGGAGCCGGACAGCTGGCCGATGGCCCGCTTGATCTCCTCGTCGGTGAGCCCCTCGGAGACGACCTTGTCGAGCTCGCCGCGGCAGATCCGCAGGACGTCGTGGACCTGGTTGGGGCGGCAGCCCGCGTACACGCCGAAGAGCCCGGTGTCGGCGAAGCCCGAGGTGTACGAGTACACGCTGTAGGCCAGGCCGCGCTTCTCGCGGACCTCCTGGAAGAGGCGGGAGGACATGCCTCCGCCGAGGGCGGTGTTCAGCACGCCGAGCGCCCAGCGGCGCTCGTCGGTGCGGGCGAGGCCGGGCATGCCGAGGACCACGTGGGCCTGCTCGGTCTTGCGGTCGATCAGCTCGACCCGGCCGGAGGTGCGGATCCGCTTGGTGCCGGTGCGCGGGCCGATCGGCTCGGCGTCGGTGTTCCCGAGGGAGCCGGCCTTCTCGAAGGCCGCGCGGACCTGGCGTACGACCTTGTTGTGGTCGACGTTGCCGGCCGCGGCCACGACCAGGTGCCGGGGGTCGTAGTGCTTCTTGTAGAAGCGGCGGATCCGGTCGGCGCCGAGGGCGTTGATCGTGTCGACGGTGCCGAGGACCGGGCGGCCGAGCGGGGTGTCCCCGTACATGGTCTGCGCGAACAGGTCGTGCACGCAGTCGCCCGGGTCGTCCTCGGTCATCGCGATCTCTTCGAGGATGACCCCGCGCTCGGCGTCGACGTCCTCCTCGCGGATGAGCGAGCCGGTGAGCATGTCGCAGACGACGTCGATCGCCAGCGGCAGGTCGGTGTCGAGCACCCGCGCGTAGTAGCAGGTGTACTCCTTCGCCGTGAAGGCGTTCATCTCGCCGCCGACCGCGTCGATCGCGGAGGAGATGTCGAGGGCGCTGCGCTTGTGGGTGCCCTTGAAGAGGAGGTGTTCCAGGTAGTGCGTGGCACCGTTGAGCGTGGGCGTCTCGTCCCGGGAGCCCACGTGCGCCCAGATGCCGAAGGTGGCGGAGCGGACCGAGGGCAGCGTCTCCGTGACGATGCGCAGTCCGCCGGGGAGGACGGTGCGCCGGACGGTGCCGATGCCGTTCTGCCCCTTGAGGAGGGTTTGGGTACGGGCGACGGCCCGCCCCTCCGAAGAGGGGCGGGCCGTCACACGGGAACTACGCGACGTCACTTGTCGGAGTCGTCCTTGTCAGCGTCGTCACCGGCGGCCTCGCCGTCGATCACGGGGATCAGGGAGAGCTTGCCGCGCTGGTCGATCTCGGCGATCTCCACCTGGACCTTGGTGCCGACCGCGAGCACGTCCTCGACGTTCTCCACGCGCTTGCCACCGGCCAGCTTGCGGATCTGCGAGATGTGCAGCAGGCCGTCCTTGCCCGGGAGCAGGGAGACGAAGGCACCGAAGGTGGTGGTCTTGACGACCGTACCCAGGTAGCGCTCGCCGACCTCCGGCATGGTCGGGTTGGCGATGCCGTTGATCGTGGCGCGGGCGGCCTCGGCGGCCGGGCCGTCGGCGGCACCGATGTAGATGGTGCCGTCGTCCTCGATCGTGATCTCGGCGCCGGTGTCCTCCTGGATCTGGTTGATCATCTTGCCCTTGGGGCCGATGACCTCACCGATCTTGTCCACCGGGATCTTGACGGTGATGATCCGCGGGGCGTTCGGGGACATCTCGTCCGGCGTGTCGATCGCTTCCATCATCACGTCGAGGATGTGGAGGCGGGCGTCGCGGGCCTGCTTGAGGGCCGCGGCCAGGACGGAGGCCGGGATGCCGTCCAGCTTGGTGTCCAGCTGGAGCGCGGTCACGAACTCCTTGGTGCCGGCGACCTTGAAGTCCATGTCGCCGAAGGCGTCCTCCGCACCGAGGATGTCGGTGAGGGCGACGTAGTGGGTCTTGCCGTCGATCTCCTGGGAGATCAGACCCATGGCGATGCCGGCGACGGGGGCCTTGAGCGGCACACCGGCGTTCAGCAGCGACATGGTGGAGGCGCAGACCGAGCCCATGGACGTCGAACCGTTGGAGCCGAGGGCCTCGGACACCTGGCGGATCGCGTACGGGAACTCCTCGCGGGTCGGGAGGACCGGCACGATCGCGCGCTCGGCGAGCGCGCCGTGGCCGATCTCGCGGCGCTTGGGCGAGCCCACGCGGCCGGTCTCACCGACGGAGTACGGCGGGAAGTTGTAGTTGTGCATGTAGCGCTTGCGGGTCACCGGGGAGAGGGTGTCCAGCTGCTGCTCCATGCGGAGCATGTTGAGGGTGGTGACGCCCAGGATCTGGGTCTCGCCACGCTCGAACAGCGCCGAGCCGTGCACGCGCGGGATGGCCTCGACCTCGGCGGCGAGGGTACGGATGTCCGTGATCCCGCGGCCGTCGATGCGGACCTTGTCCTTGATGACGCGCTCGCGCACCAGGGCCTTGGTCAGGCTGCGGTAGGCGGCGGAGATCTCCTTCTCGCGGCCCTCGAAGGCCGGGAGGAGCTTCTCGGCGGCGATGTCCTTGACGCGGTCGAGCTCGGCCTCGCGGTCCTGCTTGCCCGCGATGGTCAGCGCCTGGGCGAGGTCGCCCTTGACGGCGGCCGCGAGGGCCTCGTACACGTCGTCCTGGTAGTCCAGGAAGACCGGGAACTCGCCCTCGGGCTTGGCGGCCTTGGCCGCCAGGTCCGCCTGGGCCTTGCAGAGGGCCTTGATGAAGGGCTTCGAGGCGTCGAGGCCGGCGGCCACGATCTCCTCGGTCGGCGCCTCGGCGCCGCCCTTGACCAGGGCGATGGTCTTCTCGGTGGCCTCGGCCTCGACCATCATGATCGCGACGTCGCCGTCCTCCAGGACGCGGCCCGCGACGACCATGTCGAAGACGGCGTCCTCAAGCTCGGTGTGCGTCGGGAAGGCCACCCACTGGCCGCGGATCAGCGCGACGCGGACGCCGCCGATCGGGCCGGAGAAGGGCAGGCCGGCCAGCTGCGTGGACGCGGACGCGGCGTTGATCGCGATGACGTCGTACAGGTGGTCCGGGTTGAGCGCCATGACGGTGGCGACGACCTGGATCTCGTTGCGCAGGCCCTTCTTGAAGGACGGGCGCAGCGGGCGGTCGATCAGGCGGCAGGTGAGGATCGCGTCCTCGGAGGGGCGGCCCTCGCGGCGGAAGAAGGATCCGGGGATCTTGCCGGCCGCGTACTGGCGCTCCTCGACGTCCACCGTCAGGGGGAAGAAGTCGAGCTGGTCCTTGGGCTTCTTCGACGCGGTGGTGGCGGAAAGCACCATCGTGTCGTCGTCCAGGTAGGCAACGGCGGAGCCGGCGGCCTGGCGGGCCAGACGGCCCGTCTCGAAGCGGATGGTGCGGGTGCCGAAGGAACCGTTGTCAATGACGGCCTCGGCGTAGTGGGTCTCGTTCTCCACTAGCGTTTTCTCCATTTTCGTCGTCTCCGTCCGCTGCCCGTGTGGCTGCGGACGGTGCGGAGAAGCGCTCCTTGCGTGCGGGCCGGTCTTCGATCGAAGTACCCGGTTCGGTGCCCGTGGGGCTTTCCGGGTACCACTACCGAGGACCGGCGGCCTGGGAGGGCGCTCCTCCTCTTCAGTTGTGCACGTGGTTCGCCGTGCACGTTGTCCAGACTACAAAGCGTCCGGTACGTCCCGCACGTAGAGCGAGCGCACGTACAGCAAAGGGAGCGGCCCCCGAGGTGTGGGAACCGCTCCCTTCACAGCGTCTTTACTTGACGCCGGCCGCACCGCGGCGGATGCCGAGGCGCTCGACCAGCGTACGGAAGCGCTGGATGTCCTTCTTGGCCAGGTACTGCAGCAGGCGGCGACGCTGGCCGACCAGGATCAGCAGACCACGACGGGAGTGGTGGTCGTGCTTGTGGGTCTTGAGGTGCTCGGTCAGGTCCGAGATGCGCTTGGAGAGCATCGCGACCTGGACCTCGGGGGAGCCGGTGTCGCCCTCCTTGGCACCAAACTCGGCGATGATCTGCTTCTTCGTAGCGGCGTCGAGCGACACGCGTACTCCTCGTATAGGTCTTCGTGGCCACCGAGTGCCCCAGGTCGAATTCTCTGGGGATCTTCCGTAACTCGGGAGGCGGGGTCCGCTGAGCGCAGCCTCCAGAGGGTCTCCGGGGGCGCGTACACAAACGGCCGTCACACAGCGTACCAGGCTGCCGCCCGGCCCCCGTCTCAGCTGGTGAGAGAGCGGGCCCGGGCGTACACGTCCAGCACGGCGAGGGCCAGCGGGACAAGACTGAGCAGTACTGCCGCCTCGGTGAGGTCGAGCAGCCGTCCCCAGAAGGGTGACAGGCCCTTGCGGGGGATGACAAGCGCAATTCCCGCGAGGAGGGCGGCGCCGGCGGCGACGGCCGCGGAGAGCCAGATGGTACGGAGGTCCAGGCCGCCGCGGTCGTGGTACTGGACGAGCTCGCGCACCAGGTCGGCCGGCGGGTGCAGGGCCAGGCCCAGGATCAGCAGGGCGACGGCGGCCAGGCCGGCGACCAGGGTGCACACGACCTGCGAGGTGTAGCGGAAGAGCCGGGCGCGCAGCAGCATGGCCAGCCCGGTGGCGAGCGCGAGCAGCCGGCCCCAGGTGTTGTCGGAGAAGCCGAGGACGGCGGCGGAGCCGACCGCGACCGCGGCGCAGCCGCCGACCAGGCCGAGCAGCATCTCGTGGCCTCGGCGGGCCTGGGCGGCGATGGCCTCGGCGTCGAGGGGGGCGCCCGGGTCGTGCTGCTCGCCGCCGGAGGCGTCCGCGTATGCCTCGGACTCGTAGCGGTCGGGGGTCTCGTAGTCCTCGACGGCGCTCTGCGGGGCGGCGTACCCGATGGGCAGCCGGGCGAAGCGGGCGGAGAGGCCCGGCAGGAAGGCGACGAGGCCGATGGCGACGGGGGCGCAGACGGCGGCGGTCGCGGTGGCGGAGGCGCCGGTGACGATGGCGAGGAAGGTGGCCAGGGTTCCGGTGACGGCGAGGAAGGTGGCGGCGACGAAGGGGGCGTCCCCGTTCGGGGTGAGCGCGACCAGGGCGACGGAGGCGACGAGGACGCAGACGCAGCCGAGGAGGAACTGGAGCTTGCCGGGTCCCTCGCCGGCGCCGGCGGCGACGATGCCGGAGCCGGCGATCAGCAGGAGCGGGAGGGCGCCGAGGCCGAGGGCCACGGCGGAGCCGCGGTCGCGGTAGACCCGGGCGCGCACGCCGGCGGCGGCGGTCAGGAGCACGCCCGCGGCGCCGGCGATGATGCCGGGCAGGCCGTGCATGTCGTGGCGGACCGGGTCGGCGTACCAGAGGACGAAGCCGAGCAGGACGAGCAGCAGGGCGGCGCCGATCAGGCCCGCGCCCCGCAGCATGTCGTCGCTCCAGCGGTGGCGGTCGCGGACGACGGCGGAGGCGACGGCGTCGGAGACGTCGTCGAAGACGGCGGGCGGCAGCGAATCGGCGAAGGGGCGCAGGCTCAGCACCTCGCCGTCGAGCACCTGCTGGGCCGCGAGGGTGCGGGCGCCGTCGAGTACGGTGCCGTCGCGGCGGACCAGGTGGAAGCCGGTGGGGGCGCCGACGGGCTGGGTCTGGCCGGTGAGGCGCAGCAGTTCCGGGTAGACGTCGGCGACGGCGATGTCCTCGGGGAGGGCGACGTCGATGCGGCTGTCGGGAGCCACGACGGTGACCCTGCAGAAGCCCGTCGTTGCGGCCGTACTCACCTGTGTGACCCCCCTGGTTGGCGAAGCGGGTGCATGCACCGGTGCCTTGGATTCGCCGTGGATTCGCGGATGCGCATACTGCGCGGGCCACCCTACCGGGCGTATGAGTGACTGTCGGCAAGTAGGATCACCGTCGCGCAGGGGAGACCCCCTTCGCGCCCGGGACTTGGGGGCGCCGGTTGCGACGTCCCGTCCGTTTTCGAGGGATTGATGCTCCGGTGAGTCAGATCGTCGTCAAACGCCCGCCGCGGTCCTTGCCGCCCGAAGTTCCTTCGGACGAGCTGAGACTGGAGGCTCCGCCGGAGCTTCCGCGCGGGCAGCAGGAGGGCATGCTGATGCAGCTCCTGCCGATGCTCGGCATGGGCTCGTCGGTCGTCTTCTTCTTCATGCCGGGTGCGGCGCCCTTCATGCGCATCATGGGTGTGCTGATGCTGGTGTCCACGGTGGGCATGGTCCTGGCCCAGCTGGTGCGCCACCGGCGCGGTACGCAGGGGCAAATGGCCGATGTCCGGCGGGACTACCTGAAGTACCTCGCGCAGACCCGCCGTCAGGTCCGCAGGACCGCCCGGGCGCAGCGCGACGCGCAGCTGTATCTGCACCCGGCCCCGGAGCAGTTGTGGTCGGTGGTGGCGGAGGGCTCGCGGCTGTGGGAGCGGCGCGTGGGCGACGAGGACTTCGGGCAGGCCCGGCTGGGGCTGGGCGCTCAGCGCCTGGCGACCCCGCTGGTGGCGCCGGACACGGCGCCGGTGGACGAGCTGGAGCCGCTCACGGCGGGCGCGATGCAGCGCTTCCTGAAGGTGCACTCCTCGCTGGACGGACTGCCGGTGGCGGTGTCGCTGCGGGCGTTCTACCACGTGACGGTCTCCGGCGAGCCGGAGTCGGCGCGCGGGGCGGCGCGGGCGCTGGTGGCGCAGCTGGCGACGCTGCACTCCCCCGAGGACCTGGTGGTGGCCGTGGTGGCGGCGCCCGGGGCGGTTCCGTCCTGGGACTGGACGAAGTGGCTGCCGCACACGCAGGTGCCCGGGCAGGTCGACGGGGCCGGTACGAAGCGGCTGTTCAGCGATGACCTGACCGAGCTGGAGGGGCTGCTGGCGCCCCGGCTGGAGGGGCGCCCGCGGTTCAGCCGGGACGTGTCCCCGGTGCTGGACCAGCCGCACCTGGTCGTCGTACTGGACGCCAACTCGCGCGGCGGCCTGGTGCCGCCGGACTCGGCGTTCGCCGCGGCCGAGGGGCTGCAGGGCGTGACCATCGTCGAGGTGGTCGCGGGTGAGCTGGACGAGCCGCGCGGCGGGCTGTCGGTCGTGGTGCGGCCGGGCCGGCTGCGGCTGGAGTCGGGAGCGGGGGTCGCGTACGAGGGCGTGCCGGACACGCTGTCGCTGCCGGCCGCGGAGGCGCTCGCCCGCCAGCTGGCGCCGCTGCGCACGGGCGGCGGGGACGACGACGAACCGCTGCTGGCCAACCTGGACTTCACGGACCTGCTGAACCTGGGCGACGCGGCCTCGATCGACGTGGCCCGGACCTGGCGTCCGCGCTCGGCCGGCGAGCGGCTGCGCGTGCCGATCGGCGTCGGCGAGGACGGCGCGCCGGTCATGCTGGACCTGAAGGAGGCGGCGCAGGAGGGCATGGGCCCGCACGGCCTGTGCGTGGGCGCGACCGGTTCCGGAAAGTCGGAGCTGCTGCGCACCCTGGTGCTGGGACTCGCGGTCACGCACACCTCGGAGACGCTGAACTTCGTCCTCGCGGACTTCAAGGGCGGTGCGACCTTCACGGGCATGGGGCAGATGCCGCACGTGGCGGCGGTCATCACCAACCTGGCGGACGACCTCACCCTCGTGGACCGCATGGGCGACTCGATCCGGGGCGAGCTGCAGCGCCGCCAGGAGCTGCTGCGCTCGGCGGGCAACTACGCGAACATCCACGACTACGAGAAGGCGCGCGCGGCGGGCGCCCCGCTGGAGCCGCTGGCCTCGCTGGTCCTGGTCATCGACGAGTTCAGCGAGCTGCTGACCGCGAAGCCCGACTTCATCGACATGTTCATCCAGATCGGCCGCATCGGCCGTTCGCTGGGCGTGCACCTGCTGCTGGCCTCGCAGCGCCTGGAGGAGGGCAAGCTGCGCGGGCTGGACACCTACCTGTCGTACCGGATCGGTCTGCGGACCTTCTCGGCGGCGGAGTCGCGGACCGCGATCGGCGTGCCGGACGCGTACCACCTGCCCTCGGTGCCGGGTTCGGGCTACCTGAAGTTCGGTACGGACGAGATGACGCGCTTCAAGGCGGCGTACGTCTCGGGCACCTACCGCTCGGGAGGTCCGGACCTGTCGGTCGGGCTGTTCCCGGTGGAGCGGCGGCCCGCACTGTTCACGGCCACGCCGGTGCCGGTCGTGTACGCGGCCCCGGACCCGGCGTACCTGGCGGCGCAGTCGCAGCGGGAGGACGACGCCCTCGCGGACACGGTGCTCGACGTGATCGTGGGCCGGCTGGAGGGCCAGGGGGTGCCGGCGCACCAGGTGTGGCTGCCGCCGCTCGACCAGGCCCCGCCCCTGGACCAGCTGCTGCCGGCGCTGGCGCCTTCGGCGGAGCGGGGGCTGCACGCGGAGGGGTACACGCGGCCCGGCGGGCTCGTCGTACCGCTCGGCCTCATCGACAAGCCGTTCGAGCAGCGGCGCGAGGTGCTGTACCGGGACTTCTCGGGTGCGGCGGGCCACATGATGGTGGTCGGCGGTCCGCAGTCGGGCAAATCGACGCTGATGCGCACGCTGATCTCCTCGTTCGCGCTGACGCACACCCCGCGCGAGGTGCAGTTCTACGGGCTCGACTTCGGCGGCGGCAGCATGTCCTCGATCGCCGAGCTGCCGCACGTGGGCGGGATCGCCTCGCGCCTGGACCCGGAGCGGGTGCGGCGCACGGTCGCGGAGGTGGGGGGCATCCTCAACCGCCGCGAGGAGTTCTTCCGCGCGAACAACGTCGACTCGATCGGCACCTACCGGCGCCGGCGCGCGGCGGGCGACCTGCCCGGCGAGGCGTGGGGCGACGTGTTCCTCGTCATCGACGGCTGGGGCGGCTTCCGGACCGAGTACGAGGGCCTGGAGCCGGTGGTCACGGACATCGCCTCCCGGGGTCTGGGCTACGGCATCCACGTGGTGATCACGGCGGCGCGGTACATGGAGGTGCGGGCCGCGCTCAAGGACCAGATGCTGAACCGGCTGGAGCTGCGCCTCGGCGACGTCATGGACTCCGAGTTCGACCGCAAGGTCGCGGCGAACGTGCCGACGGGGATGCCGGGCCGCGGCCAGGTCGCGGAGAAGCTGCACTTCCTGGGCGCGCTGCCGCGGGTCGACGGGGCGCACGATCCGGAGGAGCTGTCGGAGGCGACGGCCGCGTTCGTGTCGGCGGTGAAGCAGAACTGGACCGGGGCCCCGGCTCCCGGCGTGCGGCTGCTGCCGCGGCTGCTGCACGCGGAGCAGCTGCCCCGGGGCGGGGACCAGCCCGGCCGCGGGCTGGCCATCGGCATCGACGAGACGGACCTGGAGCCGGTCTTCGTCGACTTCGAGAGCGACCCGTTCTTCCTGGTGTTCGGCGAGAGCGAGTCCGGCAAGACGAACCTGCTGCGGCTGATCTGCCGGCAGATCGCGGAGCGGTACACCCCGGACCAGGCGCGCCTGGTCGTCGGCGACTACCGGCGCAGCCTGCTCGGGTCGCTGCCGGAGGAGCACCTGCTGGAGTACGCGCCGATGGCGAGCTCGCTGCAGACGCACATGGAGGCGCTGGGCGGGGTCTTCTCCCGGCGCCAGCCGCCGCCGGACGTCACTCCGCAGCAGCTGCGCGACCGCAGCTGGTGGACGGGCCCGGACGTGTTCATCGTGATCGACGACTACGACCTGGTGGCGACCAGCCAGGGCAATCCGCTGGCCCCGCTGGTGGAGTACCTGCCCTTCGCCCGGGACACGGGTGTCCGCTTCATCATCGCGCGCAACTCGGCGGGCGCCTCGCGTTCGATGTACGAGCCGTTCATGCAGCGCTTCAAGGAGCTCGGCGCGCAGGGCGTGGTCCTGTCGGGCGACCCGTCCGAGGGAGACCTGATCGGCAACGTGCGTCCGCGCCCGATGCCCCCGGGCCGCGCGTACTTCTCCTCGCGCAAGCGCGGCACGTCCCTGGTCCAGCTGGGCCGCCTGGCGGACGTGTAGGGGCGCGCGACGAGCACGGACGCGGAAGCGGGGCCCGGTGGACCGGGCCCCGCTTCCGCGTGATCGGCGGGAAACGCTCCCCCGGCCGCGGCCGGAGCGTCGATAATCGGGTGGGAAGACCGCGGGAGCACCGCACCGCCGAGGGAAAGGCCGCACATGGGCACTCAGCAGGAGAAGGACGAGCTGTACGCGCTCGACATCAGCGGCGTGGAGTGGGAGGGCCCTCCGGGGTCCAGCCCCGACGAGGAGCGGGTCGAGATCGCGCGGCTGCCCGAGGGCGCGGTGGCCATGCGGTCCTCGCTCGACCGGGACACCGTCCTGCGCTACACGGCGGCCGAGTGGGAGGCCTTCGTACTCGGGGCCAGGGACGGGGAGTTCGACCTCGACCGCGGCCCGCGCTGAGTCCCGTACACGGCTGAGCCCGTACACGGCGAAGAGGGGCGCGCCCGGCCCGGGCGCGCCCCTCTTCGCATGTGGCCGACCGGGCTCAGTAGGCCTCGGTGAACAGGCGCGAGGCCTTCACGTCGGTGGCGCGGTAGTCGCCCTTGCCCTGCTCGATGAGCTTGGCGACCTGCTCCAGCTGCTTGTGCATGTGGTCGGCCTTGCCCTTGTACTTCCCCTGGAGGGTGACGTACGCCTGGTGCGCCTCACCGTCCCAGGTGTCCGTGACGACCTTGAGGGCCTGGTCCATCTCCTCCAGGTCCGTCATGATCTTCTTCGAGACGACGCGGATGCGGTTCGCCATCTCCTGGACGCTCTCATACCGGACCTTGGTGTGCCCGCCGTCGGGACCGGACATGTTGTACTCCTTCACGCTGAGTTGAGTGGGAACGACGTGACGCCGAAGGGACCTGGGCGGCAGGTCAGATGCTGTTGAGCCCCGAGCCGCCCTGGCCGGCGCCGGCCTGCACCGTCTTGAACGCCGCGCGCACGTCGTCGTCCTGCGCGTTGCTGAGGTTCTTGGTCTGCGCGACCGCGTTGTGCAGCACCCCGAGCAGACGACGGATCTCGTCGTGGTCCTCGTTGACGACCGTCTGGGCGGAAACGAAGCCCGAGGCACCCACACCGGTCCAGCCGGCGCTCACCGTGGCGAGGATGTCGGCCAGCTCGCGGGACTGGGTGGTGACGGCGCGGGCCGTCGTCTCGATCTTGTTCTTCGCCTGGACGATCGGATCGTCTGCGAGTCCGAAATTGCTCATCCGAAGCTCCTCACTTCTCAATTCGCCGGCAGAACCGGCGGATTGCGCAGCGGAAGGGAGGTTCCGGGCGCGGATCTGAGCCACGCGCCACCGGAAATCCCCTCCGCCTCACGCGATCCCCCGATCACATTCGTGAAGCCTGGTGTCACTCTAGCCAGTTCATCTTCCAGCCCCAACACCGGTGGGCCGCTTCCGTTGACGAACCGTGACGGTTCACTGCAAACGGCCGCGGCGCTTGCGGGCGTCGCGCACCACCGTCGCCGTGCCCGCGATGACCGCGATCAGCACGCCCGCGATGCCGAGAGCGTACGTGCCGAACCGCTCCTCCCGCTCCTGCGCCGTCTCGGTCAGCCGCAGCGCCGCCGCCTCGGGGGCGGCCGCCGGGGGCGGGCCGGGATCCGGGACCGGGGCCCTGGGGACCTCGTGGTCCTGGCTGACGGCGCGGACCGGGTCGACGACCCCCCAACCGACGTAGTCGTCACGGCCGTTGACCGAGCGCTCGGCGGTGCCCTGGATCTGCCAGACGATCTGCTGCGGGGTCCAGTCCTCGTGCTCGGCGCGCAGCAGGGCGGCGACCCCGGCGACGTACGGCGCCGAGAAGCTGGTGCCGTTGTCGATGCACTGGCCGAAGCCGGGGACGGTGGAGACCATGTCCACGCCGGGCGCGGCGACCCCGATGAAGTCGCCGGGCTGGGAGAACGCGGCCCGCTCGTTGTTGCGGTCCGAGGAGGCCACGGCGAGGACCCCGGGGAAGGCCGCCGGGTAGGTCTTGCGCTTCTCGCCGGTCATGCCGTCGTTGCCCGCGGAGGCCACGACCACCACCTTGGCGTCGACGGCCCGCTGGACGGCCTTGGCCAGGTCGGAGTCGGCGGTCAGGGGGACGTCGGTGTCCTGGGAGATGTTGATGACCTGCGCGCCCTTGGACACCGCGTGGTCGATCGCCTGGCCGAGCGAGAGGGCGTTGCCCTTGCCCTGCCCGTCGTTCTGCCGGATCGGGATGATCACGGCTTCGGGGGCGAGGCCCACGAAGCCGGTGCCCTCCTGCGGGCGGGCCGCGATCAGCCCGGCGACCTTGGTGCCGTGGCCGACCGTGTCGGTGGTGCCGTCGCCGCCCTTGGGGTCGATGAAGTCCTTGCCCGCTCCCACGTCGATGGCCCCGCTGAGCTGCGGGTTCGCCCGGTCGACGCCGGTGTCGATGACCGCGACGCGGACGGGCTTGCCGTTCTTGTCCTTACCCTTGGTCCGCGCCCAGAGCGCGTCGAGCAGCAGCCTCTGAAGGGCCCAGGGCCGGTCGGCGATCTGCTTCTTCATGGGGAAGGTGCACTCGCCGGCGCCCGCGAGGCGCAGGGGGGCCGCTGCGGCGGCCGGGGCGCGCGGCGGCTGCGGGTGCGGAGCCGCGTCGGCCGCGGCGGCCGTACCGGACAGGGCGGCGACGGCGAGCGCGGCGGTGAAGAGCGCGCCGCGCGCGTACGGGGAGGCGGGCATCGGCTTGAGCGTCGGCTTGGGCATCGGCGGCTTCCTCACGAACCCTGCGGCTGACGGGCTGAGTTGGTGTCCAGGCGCGGCCCCTTCGAGAGGAACTCGGACCACGCGATGGGCACCAGGGCCGGGGTGACCGTCCCGTAGCCGAGCCGGATCTGCGCCTGGCTGGCCTCGGGGCGCCCGTCCGGGGCCGCCTGGCCGTTCTGCTGGTCGGGGGCGCCGATCTTCGACTTCTCGGCGTCGCTGTCCCCGTTGGCCTGCACCGCGTACCGCAGGCCCGTGTCGGTGACCAGGAACAGGGCGCCGCCCGCCGTGGTCTGCCGGCCCTGGACCTGCGTGTAGAGCAGTCCCGAGCCCGGTGTGACGTACGCGCTGGTGCCGCTGGCGGTGATGTCGATGGGGAATCCGGTCCCGGCCCACGTGCTCAGCGTCTGGCCGCCCTGTCCGTCGACCGAGCGCAGCACGTTGCAGACCGTGTCGCGGTCGCCGCCCCGGGCCCCGGCCTCGGCGGCGGCCGTCATGTTGATCCGGTCCGTCTTCTTCTGCGGCCACTTGGCCTCGCCCTTGAACGCCGTGGCGTCCGGGTTGAGGGACTGGAGGTCCACCTCGTGGGGCTTGCCGTGCATGTTGAGGCCGTCGGTCGCGGGCGCCGAGATCAGCAGCCACGCCACGAAGTCGGAGACGGGGGCGACCTTCCCCGGCAGCACGACGTAGTGCTGCGCACCTGAGCCGGTCTGCGCCTTCAGCACCATGCCGACCTTGTTGTCGGCGGTGGTCAGGCCCTGGACGTCGGCCTTCGTGCCCGCCGGGACGGGCAGTTGCGGGAAGGCCAGGTCCTCACCGGAGTTGAGGGTGGCCAGCCACGACTCGGTCACCTGCTGCGGGGTGGCGCCGGTGCTGCCGACCAGTGCGTTGGTCATCTTGCCCGCGTCCGCGCCGCCTTCGGGGAACTTGTACTTCGTCCCCGAGGCGTCGACCAGGTAGCGCTCCTTGGCCCCGCCGGTGTTCTGCACGTACAGCATCTGCGTGTCGCCGAGCTTGCGCGCGTCGTCCATCAGCCCCGCCTCGCGGTCGGCGAGGACGAACGTCGCGGTCTGCACGGTCTTGCCGTTGCCGCCCGGCGCCTGGCAGACGGCCCACCGCTTGGCCTTGCCCGCGTCCTGCGGGGCCGGGAGCCGGTCGGGGGCGTACGGGATGCCGATGATGGGCCCGCGCGGCGGCCTGCCCGCGTCCAGGACCTTGTCGTCGATCTGGATGACCTTGAACTTCTGCGGATCCAGCAGGAGTCGGGCCGAGGCGAGGTTGAGCACCGGGTGCAGCCGGGTCTGGTCCTTGCCGTTCACCTTCGTCGTCAGCACCACGTAGCGGGTCGTCGACTGCTTGCCGACGATGACCTTCGTACCGGCCTCGTCCCAGCCCTTGGGAGCCTGCGGCTTGAACATCCCCCAGGCACCGAACGCGGCGAGTACGAGCGCCCCCGCCACCAGCCCGGGCAGGACCGCGCGCAGCGGCCGCGGCGCGCCCTCCTCGGAGCCCGTTGCGGAAGGCTGGAGGAACGCGGCCACCGTGCGCCGCTTCGCAAAGGTGTACGCGTTGAGTTCATCACGTCGTGATGCCATGACCGCCTGCTTCTCCCCGCACGGCCCGGTCGGTGAGTACGGTCCCCGGGCCTCGATTGTCGGACCGGGCACCTACTATGCCTCTTGACGGAGGGCGGGTTCGGGCCGGGTAGGGTGAGGCCGCCGCTTCCTGCCTTCCGGACCGCGCGAATTCACGGGCCGTCGGGGCATCAGGGCTTGTTGGGGTGGATTGGGGAGATTCCGGGGTCATGCGGCGGGCAGCGTCCGGCTCCGGCACTCACGGGGTACGGCCCCGGGAAGGGGAGGTGGGCGCGTGATGGCCACCGCGACGCAGCCGCAGACGGGTGCACCCGCATCCGCACGCGGCGGGGTGACGCCGAATCCGAAGTCGAGCCCGGGCCGTTTCGGCCCGTTCCGATTGCAACAGCTCGTACTGCTCCAGATCGCCGCGGCCGCCCTGCTGGTGGCCTGGGTCGTGGAGCCGATGCTGCTGGTGCCCGCCGGTGTCCTGGCGCTCGCCCTGGTGGTGCTCGCCGTCGTACGCCGCCACCAGCGCTCCCTGCCCGAGTGGCTCGGCGGCGCCCTCGAACTGCGCGCGCGCCGCCGCCGGGCCGCCTCGTTCACGCTGCCCGCGGGGACCGAGCCGGGGCTGGCACCGCTCGTCGAGGCGGATCCGGCGCTGCGGACCCTCACGTTCAGCGACCGCGACCGGCGGCCCGTCGGGATGGTCGGCGACGGGACGTTCCTGACCGCCGTCGTCCAGGTGGACATGGACGCCACCGCGCTGCGGCCCGACCGCGGCGCGCGGCCGCTGCCCCTGGGCCTCGTACGGGACATCCTCGAAGTGGACGGCATCCGGCTGGAGTCGGCGCAGCTGGTGCAGCACACGCAGCCCGCGCCGGCGCCGCACCTGCCGGCCCAGTCGATGGCCACCCGCAACTACGCGCCGCTCCAGGCCGCCACGGGCACCCCGGCGGTGCGGCTGACCTGGATCGCGCTCAAGCTGGATCCGGAACTGTGCCCCGAGGCGGTCACCGCGCGCGGCGGCGGGCTCGCGGGCGCGCAGCGCTGTGTGGTGCGTGCCGCCGACCAGTTGGCGAGCCGGCTGACCGGGGCCGGTTTCCGGGCCACCGTGCTCACCGAGCAGGAGCTGACGGGCGCGCTGGCCACGTCCTCGTGCGCGAACCCGATGGCGATCACGCAGGCGGGGCGCTCGGCGAGCACCGGCCGGCGGACGGAGGAGACGGCGCGCATCTGGCGCTGCGACGACCGGCGGCACACCACGTACTGGATAGCCCGCTGGCCGCAGCTCGGCGGCAGCGGGGCGGCGTCCCTGCCGCAGTTCGTGGCGCTGCTGACCTCGCTGCCGGCGCTGGCGACGAACTTCAGCCTGACGATCGCTCCGGCGGAGCGCCAGGGCGTGACGCTGACGGGCCACGTACGGGTCACCGGGCGCAGTGACGAGGAACTCGTGGCCGCCCGCCGTGAACTGGAGCGGACGGCGCGCGGCGTGCGCACCGGGCTGGTCAGGCTCGACCGTGAACAGGTGCCGGGGCTGCTGGCCTCGCTGCCGCTGGGAGGGGCGCGATGAGGGGCGGCTTCGGGCTGATCGGCCCGCGCCGGGAACGGCACACGGTCCCGGCGGTGGAGCTGGACGTGCTGGCACTGCCCGTCGGCGACGACGGGGTGGTCATCGGCGTGGACGCCGAGGGGCGTCCGGCGGTGCTCGGCATCAACCGGCCCACGCCCTACGAGGTGACGCTGATCGGCGGCCTGTGGACGGCCCAGGTGCTCGCGCTGCGCGCGGCGGCCACGGGAGCGCGCGTGGCGGTGGAGACCGGGCGCGGGCAGGTGTGGTCGGGGCTGGCCCAGGCGGCGGGCGGCGGGCAGCAGTGCGTGACGCTGCACGAGGTCGGCCGGGTGCCCCCGCAGGGCGCGTCGGCGGGCAGCCCCGTGCTGGTGATCCGGGACTGCGGGATGCGGCCGCCGCGCGGGCGCGTGGTGGCGGGGCCCTGGCAGTCGGTGCTGACCCTGTTGCCCTACCTCAGCCCGACGGCGCCGCGGCTGCTGCAGAACTCCTCGCTGGTGGGCGTCCAGCGGGTGTCCCCTGACGAGGCGGAGCAGCTCGGCCGCCTGATGAACCTGACGCGGGCGGCGGTGGATTCGCTGCCGACGCTGGGTGACGGGGTCACCCTGTGGTGCACGCCCCGGGACCGCCAGTTCGTGATGACGCAGGGCACGGAGGCCGAGACCGGCCTCCTGGGCCCGTCCCGGCGCATCGACTGAGCGGCATCCGGCCCCGTCGGCCGGAGCCGGTGACGGTTGCTCAGGAGACGGCCACCCTGTAGGCAGGACGGGAAGGACGAGGCCACCGGCGCCGGCCCGCGGGGCCGGGCCCCGCGGCCCGTTCCACGGGGGCGGACACCGGTGTCTGCGCACACGATTAGGCTGAGCGTGGGCGCGGCGTCGAGGTGGGCGCCGGACCAGTGTTCGACAGACCAGGAGGACCAGTGAGCGGCGATCGGAACGAGAGGCGCGGCGGGACGTGGGACGTCCCGACGGACGATCAGTCCGACGCGGAGCCCGAGATGACGGGCGAGTTCACCATCGACTACACCCCGCCGGCCTGGTACACGCAGGGCGCGGCCCCGGCCACGCCCGTACCGGAGCTCCCCGAGGGCAGCGGTTTCGAACCCCACCGCCCGTCGGACGTCACCGCGCCCCCGACGATGCGGATCGCCCCGCCGGCCCCGCGCACCCCGTCGGACGGCGCGGGCGTCCCGTCCTCCTTCCCGGCGCCCGCCCCCTTCGGCACCCCCGCCGACACTCCCCCGGCCCCGCCGGTCCCGGCGCCCGCCGAAGACGCCGCGCCGTTCGCGGCCCCGGCCGGCGGCGCCTCCCTGCCCGCGCCGTACCCGGCACCGGCGCCGGCTCCCTTCGCGGCTGCGGCCGACGCTCCCGCCGCCGAGGCACCCGTCCCGCCGGCCCCGGCGCCCTTCGCCGACGCGGGGACGCCCCCCGCCCTCCCGGCTCCGGCCGAGGTGCCCGCACTGCCGGCTGCGGCGCCGGTCGAGGCAGCCGCGCCGCCCGCTGCGGCGCCCTTCGCCGCCGAGCCCTCTGACGCGCCCGGAACCTTCGTGAAGCCCTCGTCCGGGGCGCCCGTCCCCGTACAGCGGCAGGACACCCCGCCCGACGGGGTGCCCGTCCCGTTCGCGCACCCCGAGCCCGCGCCCCCGGCTGCGCGGGACGAGCCCCGCGACGCCGTCCCCGCGCCGGAGGCTCCGCAGCCCGTCAGCCCCGCGGACGCGGTTCACCCGTCCGAGGGAGCCCCCTTCGGGGGACCCGGAGGCGAACTCCCGGCGCTGCCGCCCGCGTTCCCCTCCACCGCGCCGCCCCAGGACGGGTACGGATTCCCGCCCGCCCCGGGCCCGGCCTCGACGCCGCCCTCGCAGGGGTACGGATTCCCCCCGGCCCCCGGCCCCGCGCCCGCGCCCGCGCCGCAGGACGGCTACGGCTTTCCCCCGAACCCCGGCCCCGCCGCGCCGACGCCCGCGCCGCAGGAGGGCTACGGCTTTCCCCCGGCTCCCGCGCCGGCCCAGCCGATGCCGCAGCCCCAGCCGCCCCTCGCCTCGGGCGACTACGCCTTCCCGCCCGCGCAGCACGCGCCCGTACCGCCGCAGGCCGAGCAGCATCATCAGCCGCACCAGCAGCCGCAGTACGACCCCCGTACCGGCGCCCAGTGGTCCGCCGGGCCCCAGCCGGGCCCGCAGCCGCACGACCCGCGCTACCAGCCGGGTCCCGGCACCGGCGGCGGCGCACCCCTCGGCTACACCGCCGCCGTCGAGCTGTCCTCCGACCGCCTGCTGCGCGGAAAGCAGAAGCCCCGGCCCCAGCGCTCCGGCTTCCGTTTCGGCGGCAAGGCCGCCGAGGCCGATCGCCTGCGCAAGCTGGAACTGATCCGCACCCCGGTGATGTCCTGCTACCGCATCGCCGTCATCAGCCTCAAGGGCGGCGTGGGCAAGACCACGACCACCACGGCCCTCGGCGCCACCCTCGCCAGCGAGCGCCAGGACAAGATCCTGGCCATCGACGCGAACCCCGACGCCGGCACCCTCGGCCGTCGCGTGCGCCGCGAGACCGGGGCCACGATCCGGGACCTCGTCCAGGCGATCCCGTACCTGAACTCGTACATGGACATCAGGCGGTTCACCTCCCAGGCCCCCTCCGGCCTGGAGATCATCGCCAACGACGTCGACCCGGCCGTCTCGACGACCTTCAACGACGAGGACTACCGCCGCGTCATAGACACGCTCGGCCGCCAGTACCCGATCATCCTCACCGACTCGGGCACCGGCCTCCTCTACTCCGCCATGCGCGGGGTCCTGGACCTGGCCGATCAGCTGATCATCATCTCGACCCCGTCGGTGGACGGCGCCAGCAGCGCGAGCACCACGCTCGACTGGCTCTCCGCGCACGGGTACGCCGATCTCGTCTCCCGCTCGATCACCGTCATCTCCGGGGTCCGCGAGACCGCCAAGATGATCAAGGTCGAGGACATCGTGCAGCATTTCGAGACCCGCTGCCGGGGCGTGGTCGTGGTGCCGTTCGACGAGCACCTCGCGGCCGGCGCCGAGGTCGACCTCGACCTGCTGCGGCCCAAGACCCGGGAGGCGTACTTCAACCTCTCCGCGCTCGTCGCCGAGGACTTCGTCCGCGCCGCCCAGCAGGCTCCCCAGAGCCACTGGGGAGCACCTCAGCAGCCCCAGCCCCAGCAGCCGCAGGCGTACCAGCAGCCTCCGCAGCAGCCGCAGCCGCAGGGCCAGCCGTACGGCCAGCCCCAGGGCCCCTCCCCGTACCAGCAGCCTCCGCAGCCGTACGCCCAGCCCTATCCGCAGCCCGGCCAGCCCTGGCAGCCCCAGCAGCAGCCGCAGCCCCAGCCCCCTCAGCAGCCCCCGCGCGACCCGCGCCTCGGCTGACGAAGACGGCAGCGCGAAGGGCCCGTACCTCCGGGGAGGTACGGGCCCTTCGCGTTCGGCTCAGTGCTCCGCGTCGTACGTCTCGGTCAGCGTCCGCGCCCGCTTCACGTCGTCCGCGATGGCTTCGAGGAGGCCGTCCAGCGAGTCGAACTTGGCCATGCCGCGCACGTACGCGAGGAAGTCCACCGTCACGTGCATGCCGTACAGGTCCAGGCCGACCCGGTCGATCGCGTAGGCCTCCACGGTCCGCTCGGTGGCGTCGAACTGGAGGTTCGTGCCGACCGAGATCGCGGCCGGCATCCGCTCGCCGCCCGCCGTGAGCCAGCCCGCGTACACCCCGTCCGCCGGGATCGCGGTGTGCGGCGGCGTCTCGACGTTGGCCGTCGGGAAGCCGAGCTCGCGCCCGCGCTGGGCGCCGCGCACGACGACGCCCTCGACCCGGTGCGGGCGGCCCAGGATCTCGGCCGCGCCGTCCATGTCGCCCTCGGCGACCAGCCTGCGGGCCAGGGTGGAGGAGAAGGGCACGCCACCGCCCGCCGCGCCGCGCTCGACCAGGTCCACGACCTCGACCTCGTAGTCGTACGTGGCGCCCAGCTCGCGCAGGAAGTCGACGTTCCCGGCGGCCCGGTGGCCGAAGCGGAAGTTCGGGCCCTCGATGACGGCCCGCGCGTGCAGCTTGTCGACGAGCACCTTCACGATGAAGTCGGCCGGGGAGAGCTGCGAGAACTCCGCCGTGAACGGCAGGATCAGCAGCGCGTCCACACCCAGCCCGGCCATCAGTTCGGCACGGCGGTCGTACGGGGCCAGGATCGGCGGGTGGCTGCCGGGGCGAACGACCTCGCTCGGGTGCGGGCTGAAGGTGACGACGACGGAGGGGACGCCGAGCGCGCGGGCCTTGGCCACGGCGCGCCCGATGATGAGCTGATGGCCCCGGTGCACACCGTCGTACGAGCCGATGGTGACGACGCTGCGTCCCCAGTCCTGGGGGATGTCCTCCAAGCCACGCCAGCGCTGCACTGTGACCGCTCCTCGCCCGAACCGTTGATGGCCCTGTCCTGGTTGCCGTTTGCTGGTCTAAGACTGCCATGCCGGTGCCCGGGGCCCCGCATCGGCATCTGGCTGGGGCCGCTCTCCGTCACCTCCGGCGGGCGGCGCCCCGGCGGAGAGGAGCGCGGACCGTGAAAGCGCCCCCTTGCACTCCCTCCAGTCACTCCGCGCGCCTGCCCGGACGGGTGAATACGAGGGCCGGGCTGGATAGAGACCTACCCGAGGGGGGTCGTGGAGCGGTGAGCGGCAGGCGATGTGCGCTCGCCGCTCCACGTCACAACGGATCAGGCGAAGACGGCCAGCGACTTCGCCTTGCCGCCCTTGTTCTCTACCAGCCCGAGCAGCACGCCGTCCGGCCCGAAGACCGCGACCGTCTGCCCCGCGGCGTACGCGTCCGGCATGTCGATCCGCACGCCGTTGCCGAGCAGCGAGGCACGCCGGGCGTCGAGGTCCCAGCGCGGGAAGGCCGCGGCCGCCGCCTCGCCGATGGGCATGACGGTCAGCTCCTCCTGGAGCTGGTCCAGGGTCCGCGCCCGGTCGATCTTGTACGGGCCCACGCGGGTACGCCGCAGCGCGGTGAGGTGCCCGCCGACGCCGAGGTCGGCGCCCAGGTCACGGGCGAGCGCGCGGATGTACGTACCGCTGGAGCAGACGACGGAGACGACGAGGTCGACGACCTTGGTGCCGTCCTCGGCCTCCGCGTCCCGCATGTCGTACACCTGGAACGACGAGATGGTCACCGGCCGGGCCGGGATCTCGAAGTCCTCGCCGTCGCGGGCGCGCTTGTACGAGCGCACTCCCTTGATCTTGATGGCGCTGACCTTCGACGGGACCTGCATGATCTCGCCGGACAGCTTGGCGATGCCCTTGTCCACGGCCTCGCGGGTCACCGCCGAGGCGTCCGCCGAGGAGGTGATCTCACCCTCCGCGTCGTCCGTCAGCGTGTTCTGGCCGAGGCGGATCGTCCCGAGGTATTCCTTCTCGGTGAGCGCGAGGTGGCCGAGGAGCTTGGTGGCCTTCTCGACGCCCAGGACGAGGACTCCCGTCGCCATCGGGTCGAGCGTGCCGGCGTGGCCCACGCGGCGGGTCTTGGCGATCCCGCGCATCTTGGCGACCACGTCGTGCGAAGTGAAGCCGGACGGCTTGTCGACGATGACCAGGCCGTCCGGCGTCGTCTTCCCTGCGTTGTTGCTCATTCGGAGGCTGCGTCCTCGTCGTCCTCGTCGCCCGGCTTCTTGTACGGGTCGGCGTCGCCGGCGTACTGGGCGCCCGAGGACACCTCGCGCACCTGGGCGTCGGAGGTGCGCGCCTTCTCGAGGAGGTCCTCGATGGTCTTGGCGTTCTCCGGGAGGGCGTCCGCGACGAAGGTCAGGGTGGGCGTGAACTTGGTTCCCGCCGCCCGGCCGACCGCGGAGCGCAGTACGCCCTTGGCGCTTTCGAGGCCCGCCGCCGCGCTGGCGCGGTCCTCGTCGTCACCGTAGACCGTGTAGAAGACCGTGGCCTCCCGCAGGTCGCCGGTGACCCGGGTGTCCGTGATGGTCACGTGCGTACCGAGGCGGGGGTCCTTGACACCGCGCTGCAGCTTCTCGGCCACCACCTCCCGGATGAGGTCCGCCAGCTTCTTCGCCCGCGCATTGTCGGCCACTGGTCCGTCTCCTTCTTATGTCTTGCAGTCAGTCTTCATCACCGTGCAGCCGCCGTCTCACCGACAGCAGCTCCACTTCCGGACGTGCCGCGACCAGCCGCTCGCAGCGGTCCAGTACGTCCGAGAGGAACCCCGCGTCCCCGCTGACCAGAGCGACCCCGATACGGGCCCTGCGGTGCAGATCCTGGTCGCCCACTTCGGCCGCGCTCACGGAGAACTTGCGTTGGAGCTCGGCGACGATGGGCCGGACGACAGAGCGTTTCTCCTTCAGCGAGTGGACGTCGCCGAGGAGCAGATCGAAGGACAGAGTCCCCACGTACATTCAGTTCCGGATATCCCGCCGGTGCGGGTTCGGTGGCCTGCCGGCCGTCGCGCGGCAGGGTCACCAGAACCGTACACGCAACGGCCGGGGCCGATCGACGGATATTCCGCCGACCGGCCCCGGGCTTACGACACGGTGCGAACCGCCTCGCGCTTACGCGCGGGGCTTCTCGCGCATCTCGTACGTCGCGATGACGTCGTCGATCTTGATGTCGTTGAAGGAACCGAGGTTGATACCACCCTCGAAGCCCTCGCGGATCTCGGTGACGTCGTCCTTGAAGCGGCGCAGACCGGAGATGGTGAGGTTCTCGGCGATGACCTTGCCATCGCGCAGGAGCCGCGCCTTGGTGTTGCGCTTGACCTCGCCGGAGCGGATGAGGACACCCGCGATGTTGCCCAGCTTGGACGAGCGGAAGATCTCGCGGACCTCCGCCGTACCGAGCTCGACCTCTTCGTACTCCGGCTTGAGCAGACCCTTGAGGGCCGCCTCGATCTCCTCGATGGCCTGGTAGATCACCGAGTAGTAGCGGACGTCGACGCCCTCGCGGTCCGCCATCTGCGCGGCACGGCCGGCCGCACGGACGTTGTAACCGATGACGATGGCGTCGGAGCCCATCGCCAGGGCGATGTCGGACTCGGTGACCGCACCCACACCGCGGTGCAGGACGCGGATGTCGACCTCTTCGCCGACGTCGAGCTGGAGCAGCGAGGACTCGAGGGCCTCGACCGCACCGGACGCGTCGCCCTTGATGATGAGGTTGAGTTCCTGGACCAGACCGGCCTTGAGGACCGAGTCGAGGTCTTCCAGGGACACCCGGCGGACGCGCTTGGCGAAGTTGGCGTTGCGCTCACGCGCAGCACGCTTCTCGGCGATCTGACGGGCGGTGCGGTCCTCGTCGACGACGAGGAAGTTGTCGCCGGCGCCGGGGACGTTGGTGAGACCCAGGACCAGGACGGGGGTCGACGGACCCGCTTCCTCGACGTTGTTGCCCTTGTCGTCGAGCATGGCGCGCACACGGCCGTAGGCGTCGCCCACGACCATCGTGTCGCCGACGCGGAGGGTACCGCGCTGGACGAGGACGGTGGCGACGGCACCGCGGCCGCGGTCGAGGTGGGACTCGATCGCAATACCCTGAGCGTCCTGCTCGGGGTTGGCGCGCAGGTCGAGCGAGGCGTCGGCGGTGAGGACGACGGCCTCCAGCAGGGAGTCGATGTGCAGACCCTGCTTGGCGGAGATGTCGACGAACATCGTGTCGCCGCCGTACTCCTCGGCGACCAGACCGAACTCGGTGAGCTGACCGCGCACCTTGACCGGGTCGGCACCCTCGACGTCGATCTTGTTGACCGCGACGACGATCGGGACGCCGGCGGCCTTGGCGTGGTTCAGCGCCTCGATCGTCTGCGGCATGACGCCGTCGTTGGCCGCGACCACGAGGATCGCGATGTCGGTCGACTTGGCACCACGGGCACGCATGGCGGTGAACGCCTCGTGACCGGGGGTGTCGATGAAGGTGATCTTGCGGTCTTCACCGTTGACGTTGGTGCCCACCTGGTAGGCACCGATGTGCTGGGTGATGCCGCCGGCCTCGCCCGCGACGACGTTCGTCTTGCGGATGGCGTCGAGCAGTCGGGTCTTGCCGTGGTCGACGTGACCCATGACGGTGACGACCGGGGGACGCGGCATGAGGTATTCCTCGCCGCCCTCGTCCTCGCCGAACTCGATGTCGAAGGTCTCGAGGAGCTCGCGGTCCTCCTCCTCCGGGCTGACGATCTGAACCTGGTAGTTCATCTCGCCCGCGAGGAGCTGGAGGGTCTCGTCGGAGACGGACTGCGTGGCAGTGACCATCTCGCCGAGGTTCATCATGACCGCGACCAGCGACGCCGGGTTGGCGTTGATCTTCTCCGCGAAGTCGGTGAGGGACGCACCGCGCGACAGGCGAACGGTCTCGCCGTTGCCGCGGGGCAGCATCACGCCGCCGACCGACGGGGCCTGCATGGCCTCGTACTCCTGGCGCCTCTGGCGCTTCGACTTGCGACCGCGACGGGCGGGCCCGCCGGGACGGCCGAACGCACCCTGCGTGCCACCGCGGGCACCGGGACCGCCGGGACGGCCACCGAAGCCGGGACGACCGCCGCCACCGGCGCCGGCCGGGCCGCCGCCGAAGCCGCCGCCACCCGGACGCGGGCCGCCGAAGCCGCCGCCGCCCGCGGGACGCGAGCCGGGACCGGCCGGACGGCCGGCGAAGCCGCCGCCACCGGGACGACCGGCGCCACCACCGGGACGCGGGCCACCGGCACCGGGACCACGGCCACCGGGGCCGCCGCCGGGACGGGGACCGGGACCACCGGCAGCGGGACGCTGCGGCATCATGCCCGGGTTCGGACGGTTACCGCCGGGAGCACCACCGGGACGCGGGGCGCCGCCCTGCGGACGGGGCATGCCGCCCGGGGTCGGACGACCCGCACCGGGACCCTGCGGGCGCGGAGCGCCACCGGGACCACCCTGCGGGCGGGGAGCACCCTGGCCGCCGCCGGCGCCGGGGGCACCGGGACGGGGAGCGCCGGCCGGACGGGGCGCCTGCGGGCGCGCCATGCCGGTGGAGCCACCAGAGGTGAACGGGTTGTTGCCCGGACGGGGACCGGCCGGACGGGCGCCCTGCGGACGCGGGGCCTGGGAACCGGGACCGGAGGGACGCTGTCCCTGACCGGGGGCGGTGCCTGCCGGGCGCGGGGCGCCGGGACGGGCGCCGGCCTGGCCGCCCTGGGCCGCGGGACGCTGCTGCGCCGGACGCGGGCCGGGGGTCGCGCCGGGACCGGCGGGACGCTCGGTGCGCGCCGGGGCGGCCGGGGCCGCCGGAGGCGCGGAGAACTCGGTCGCCACGGGCGCCGCCGGAGCGGGCTTCGGGGCGGCCGGAGCCTTGGGACCGGGACGCGGGCCGGAAGCGGCCGGAGTCACCGGGGCGGGCGCGCTGGGGGCCGGAGCCTCTGCGGCGGCCGGCTTGGGGGCCGGGGCGCCGGGCTTCGGGGCAGCGGGACGTGCAACGGCGCCAGGGGTGGGAACCCCGGGCTTGGCGGGCGCGGCCTTGCGGGGCGCGCCCGGCTTCGCAGCGGACTTGCCGGCGTTGCCGCCGGGCCCCTGCAGTGCGTCAGTCAACTTGCGTACAACCGGCGCCTCGATCGTCGAGGACGCCGAACGGACGAACTCACCGAGTTCCTGGAGCTTGGCCATGACGACCTTGCTCTCAACTCCGAACTCCTTGGCGAGTTCGTATACCCGGACCTTAGCCACTTCGCTCCTTTTAGGTCCGGGTTACGCCGGACCGTCGCTACTTCATGGGCGTACTCATCGCGTACTCATCGAGTGCTCATCGCAATCTCGACCTACTTCCAACTCGCGAGGTACCTGACCGCACGGGGTATCCGTGCCGTACTACTTCTTACGGTGTCGCCTCGGCCACGACGGCCACGGCTTTGCTCAGTCCGGTCGTGTCGAGTGCTCCCGGGGACCGAAGGGCCCGGGGGAACGCTCTGCGACGGACCGCCTTGTCCAGACAGACCACGGCAGGGTGCACATAGGCGCCCCGGCCGGGCAGCGTACCGCTTGGATCAGGGACGCATTCGTCCCCGATCGCCACGATGCGCAGCAGATCGCTCTTGGCCGCTCGCTCCCGACACCCCACACAGGTGCGTTCGGGGCATGCGCGGGCTTGCGTCCGGCCAGACACGCCTAAGTCTACCTCCCCGCACCGACCTCACCCCTTCGGGCGAAAAATCGAACGGATGTTGTCGAGATCTGCTGTCTTGATCCTGTCTACCCGCCGGACAGCTCCGGCGGGTACCGGATTTATTCCCCGCCCCGGGCCCGGTCGGCGTCCGGGGACGCCTCGGTGTCGGGGCGGATGTCGATGCGCCAGCCGGTGAGCCGCGCGGCGAGGCGGGCGTTCTGGCCCTCCTTGCCGATGGCCAGCGACAGCTGGTAGTCGGGCACGGTCACCCGGGCGGAGCGCGAGTCCCAGTCGACGACCTCGACCTTGCTCACCCGGGCGGGTGACAGCGCGTTCGCGACCATCTCCGCCGGGTCGTCCGACCAGTCGACGATGTCGATCTTCTCGCCGTGCAGCTCGGCCATGACGTTGCGCACACGGGCGCCCATCGGGCCGATGCAGGCGCCCTTGGGGTTGAGGCCCGAGCGGGTGGACCGTACGGCGATCTTGGTGCGGTGGCCGGCCTCGCGGGCGATCGCCGAGATCTCGACGCTGCCGTCCGCGATCTCCGGGACCTCCAGCGCGAAGAGCTTCTTCACCAGGTTGGGGTGGGTGCGCGAGAGGGTCACGGACGGACCGCGGACGCCCTTCGCCACCCGTACGACGTACGCCTTGATGCGCAGGCCGTGCGTGTACTCCTCGCCGGGGACCTGCTCCTGCACCGGCAGGATGGCCTCCAGCTTGCCGATGTCGACGAGGACGTTCTTGGGGTCCTTGCCCTGCTGGACGACACCGGTGATGACGTCGCCCTCACGGCCGGCGAACTCGCCGAAAGTGAGGTCGTCCTCGGCGTCGCGCAGACGCTGCAGGATCACCTGCTTGGCGGTCGTCGCGGCGATCCGGCCGAAGTCCGACGGGGTGTCGTCGAACTCCTTGGCCTCCTGCCCCTCCTCCAGGTCCCGCGGGTCCTCCGTCGCCCAGACGACGACGTGGCCGTTGGTGCGGTCCAGCACCACGCGTGCGCGCCGGAAACTGCCCTCGGTGCGGTGGTACGCGATGAGGAGGGCCGACTCGATCGCCTCGACGAGCAGGTCGAAGGAGATCTCCTTCTCCCGGACCAGACCCCGCAGGGCACTCATGTCGATGTCCACGGCTACGCCTCCTCTTCCTTCTTGTCCTTGCGGTTGAACTCGATCTCGACCCGCGCCTTGGCGATGTCGGTGAAAGCAATGCGGCGGGCGGTGGCCTTGCGGCCCTTCACGCCCGGGACCTCCAGGTCCATTCCCTCGTCGTCCACGTCGAGGATGCGGGCGATCAGTTCCCCGCCCTCCGCGAGCTGGAACTTCACGAGGCGGTCGATCGCCCGGACGTAGTGACGGTGCTCGGTCAGCGGGCGGTCGGCGCCCGGCGAGCTCACTTCGAGGACGTACTCGTCCTCGCCCATCACGTCGGATTCGTCGAGCCTGTCGGAGACCTCACGGCTCAGCTCGGCACACGCGTCCAGTTCCACGCCCTCGTCGGAGTCCACGATGACGCGCAGCATCCGGCGCTTGCCGGCCTTGGACATCTCGATGTCCTCGAGGTCCAGGCCCTTGGCGGCGACGAGCGGCTCCAGCAATCCGCGCAGCCTGTCGCTCTGGGTGGTGCTCATCCGGGTGACTCCTCGGCCGCGTGTGCTGTTGTGGTTTACGTCGCGTGTCAGGTCAAAGGGTATCCGGTCGCGGAGGGTGTTGCCGTCCGCCCTCGGGACGGGGCCCCGGGTACGGTGATCACACCCTGCCCCGCCACCACCTCCGAGGACGTCGCCGTGCCCTGGACTCCGCCTTCGCGGCCCTCTCGCAGGAGCCTGCTCGCCGGCGCCGCCGGTGTGGCCGGCACCGCGCTGCTCACCGGGTGTTCCGGCGGGTCCGGCTCGCCGGACGCCGACACCGCGGTTCCACTCGAACGGCGGATGCGCGAGACGGCCGTTCGAGAGAGCGAACGGCTGCTGGAACGTTACGACGCCACCGCCGCCGCCCATCCGGCCCTGGCCGCGCGCCTCGCTCCGCTGCGCATGGCGGTCGCCGCGCACGTCGGGGCGCTGGCCCCGGCAGGCCCCGCGGCCTCCAGGAGCCCGATCGGAGCACCGCCGCCCGCATCGTCCTCGGCCGCCCCGGCCGGGGCCGCCGCGGCGAGCGGCGAGCCCGTTCCGCCGGCGCCCGAAGAGGCCCTGACCGCCCTCGCGGACTCCGAGCGGAGCCTCGCCGAGGCGCGGACCGTCACCCTCGCCGGGGCGCCCGGGGAGCTGGCCCGGCTGCTGGCCTCGGTGGCCGCCTGCGGTGCCGTACACGCCTACCTGCTGACCTCGCCCCAGGGAGACAAGCCGTGACCCCCGAACCCTCCTCCGCGAGCCGCGCCCTGGAGGCGGCTCAGGCCGCGCTCGGCGCCGAGCACGCGGCCGCCTACGGCTACGGGGTCATCGGCGCCCGGACCGCCGCCGCCCGGTCGGCGGAAGCCCGCGAGGCGTACGGCGGCCATCTCTCCCGAAGGGACGCGCTCGCCCGGACCGTACGCGAGCTGGGCGGCTCGCCGAGGCCCGCCGAGGCGGCGTACGCGCTGCCGTTCGAGGTGCGCGGCCCGGCCGACGCCGAGCGGCTGGCCGCCGAGATCGAGGACCGGGTGGCGGGCGCGTATTCCGATCTGGTGCGGGCGGCGGACGGCCGGCTGCGCCGCGAGGCGGCCGACGCGCTGAGCGCCGCGGCCGTCCGCGCGGCACGCTGGCGCGGGGTCGGCGTAGCCTTCCCTGGGCTCACGGAACGCGGAGAACGAGCCCGGACCAGCTGAAAGGGATCACGCACGCATGGCTTTCGAACCGCCGCAGCGGCTTGTACGGGCGCTCGGCGAGACGCCGGATTCGGCGCAGAACGCGGACTGGCTGGGGCAGTTGCCCCGGCTCGCCGAGGAGGCGCCGGCCCGGCGTGGGGTGCGGGTCCAGCGGGTGCAGGCCCCCGGTGGCCGGAGCAGTCTGGTCCTCCTCGTCCACTACGCCGACGGGACGCCGGCCGCGCTGAAGCTGGCTCCCCCGCTGGCCCGGCCCGACCGGGAGCTGGCCGCGCTGGCGCACTGGGGCGGTTTCGGCGCCGTACGGGTGCTCGACACCCGGCACCACGAGGAGGACGGGGCGCTGCTGCTGGAGCGGCTCCACCCGGAGGTCTCGCTGCGCTCGCTCCCGGACACGAAGGCCCTGCTGGAGGCGTGCGGGACGCTGCGCAGGCTCTGGGTGACCCCGCCGGCCGGGCACCCGTTCGAGACGGTGGCCGAGCGCACGGCGCAGCAGGCGGAGCTCCTGCGCAAGGCTCCGCCGGAGGCGGAGGCGCTGGCCTCCTCGGCGCTCGCGGTCCGCGAGGAGCTGACCGCGCTGCCCGGTGAGGAGCTGCTGCTGCACGGGAACTTCCGGCAGGGCAAGGTGCTGGCGGGCGAGCGCGCGCCGTGGCTGGCGGTGGGGCCCGATCCGCTGGTCGGGGACCGGGCGTACGACCTGGCGCGGCTGGTCCGGGACCGGCTGGAGGACCAGGTCGCCTCCTCGGCGGGGGCGGCGGGGGCCCGGCGCCGGGTGAACAGGCTGGCGGACTCCCTGGAAGTGGACCGCGACCGGCTGCGCGGCTGGACCCTGTTCCGCGCGGTGGAGTCCGGCAACCGGGCGCTGGCCGCGGGGCGGCGCCGGGAGGCGGAGATGCTGCTGGAGTTCGCGGCCTGGCTGTAGGGCATACCGTGGATACGGGCGGGTAAGTGCCCCGCAGGAGGCCGTCATGGTCCAGGAACTGCTGACAGCGGCGATCGCGGCCGGCGCGGCGGTCGCGGTGTACTCGGGTGTGGCCGCGCGGGTGGTGCGGCAGTACGAGCGGGGTCTGGTCTTCCGCTTCGGCCGCCTGCGGCAGGGGGTCCGGGGGCCGGGCTTCACCATGATCCTTCCGTTCGTCGACCGCCTGCACAAGGTGAACATGCAGATCGTGACGCTGCCCGTGCCCGCGCAGGAGGGCATCACGCGGGACAACGTCACGGTGCGGGTGGACGCGGTCGTGTACTTCAAGGTCGTGGACCCGGCGAACGCGATCATCGAGGTCGAGGACTACCGCTTCGCGGTCTCCCAGATGGCGCAGACCTCGCTGCGCTCCATCATCGGCAAGTCCGACCTGGACGATCTGCTGTCCAACCGGGAGCAGCTGAACCAGGGGCTGGAGCTGATGATCGACAGCCCGGCGGTGGGCTGGGGCGTGCAGATCGACCGGGTCGAGATCAAGGACGTCTCGCTGCCGGAGACGATGAAGCGGTCGATGGCCCGGCAGGCGGAGGCGGACCGCGAGCGGCGGGCGCGCGTCATCAACGCCGATGCGGAGCTGCAGGCTTCGAAGAAGCTGGCGCAGGCCGCGGCGGTGATGTCGGAGCAGCCGGCGGCGCTGCAGCTGCGGCTGCTGCAGACGGTGGTGGCGGTGGCCGCGGAGAAGAACTCCACGCTGGTCCTGCCGTTCCCCGTGGAGCTGCTGCGCTTCCTGGAGCGCGCGGCCCCGCCGCCGGGCGGGGCGGAGGCGGCGCCGCAGGCCCCGCCCGGGGGCACCGCGCCGCCGCCCCCTCCCCCGCCCCTGGTCACCGGGGTCGCGCAGGACGCGGAGGACGCGGAGGACGAACCCGAGGGCGGCCCGGAGGCGGACTGACCTACGCCGTCTACGCCGTCAGACGGGCGAGGGCCTCCGCCAGGGGGAGTTCCTCGCGGGTGCCCGTGGCGCGGTGCTGGAGTTCGACCACCTCGTCGGCGGAGCGGCGGCCCGCCACCAGGATCCACGGGACGCCGATCAGCTCGGCGTCCGTGAGCTTCACGCCCGGGGACAGCCCCGCGCGGTCGTCCAGCAGGACCCGCAGCCCGGACCCCGCCAGGGTCTCGGCCGCGCGCTCGGCCAGCGCGAGCTGTACGGCCTTGCCCGCCGCCACCACGTGGACGTCGGCCGGAGCCACCGCCGCCGGCCAGGCCAGGCCCTTCTCGTCGGCGCTCTGTTCGGCCAGCGCGGCCACCGCCCGCGAGACGCCGATGCCGTACGAGCCCATCGTGACCCGCACCGGCTTGCCCTCGCGTCCGAGCACGTCCAGGCCGAACGCGTCCGCGTACTTGCGGCCCAGCTGGAAGATGTGCCCGATCTCGATCGCCCGGTCCAGCCGGAGCCCGGCGCCGCAGCGCGGGCAGGGGTCGCCGGGTTCGACGACGACCACGTCGAGGTACTGGTCGACCTCGAAGTCCCGCCCGCAGACCACGTTCCGGGCGTGCGTGTCGGCCTTGTTGGCGCCGGTCACCCACGAAGTGCCGGGCGCGACACGGGGGTCGGCGAGGTAGCGGACCTTGCCGAGGCCCTGCGGGCCCACGTAGCCGCGTACCAGGTCGGGGCGGTCGGTGAAGTCCTCGGCGGTCACCAACTCGACCACGGCCGGGGCCAGGTGCTCGCCCAGCTTGCCGAGGTCCACCTCGCGGTCGCCGGGTACGCCCACGGCCGTGATCTCGCCGTCGACCTTCACCAGGAGGTTCTTCAGCGTGGCCGAGGCGGGTACGCCGAGGTGCGCGGCGAGGGTCTCGATCGTCGGGGTGTCGGGGGTGTCGACCTCCTCGATCGCGGGGTGCCCGGCCTCCACCGGGGCCAGTGCGAAGGTCACGGCCTCGGTGTTCGCCGCGTAGTCGCAGGACGGGCAGTCCACGAAGGTGTCCTCGCCCGCCGCGGCGGGCGCGAGGAACTCCTCCGACGCCGAGCCGCCCATCGCGCCCGAGACCGCGGACACGATGCGGTGGTCCAGGCCGAGTCGCTCGAAGATCCGCTGGTACGCGGCCCGGTGGAGGGCGTAGGACTCGGCGAGGCCCTCGTCGCTCACGTCGAAGGAGTACGAGTCCTTCATCTGGAACTCGCGGCCGCGCAGCACGCCGGACCGGGGCCGGGCCTCGTCGCGGTACTTGGTCTGGATCTGGTAGAGCATGACGGGCAGGTCCTTGTAGGACGTGCACTGGTCCTTCACCACGAGGGTGAAGATCTCCTCGTGGGTGGGGCCGAGCAGGTAGTCCGCGCCCTTGCGGTCCTTGAGCCGGAAGAGCAGGTCCCCGTACTCCGACCAGCGCCCGCTGACCTCGTACGGCTCCTTCGGCAGCAGCGCCGGGAGCAGCACCTCCTGGGCGCCGATGGCGTCCATCTCCTCGCGGACGATGCGCGAGACGTTGTCGAGGACCTTCTTGCCGAGCGGCAGCCAGGTCCACACGCCGGCGGAGCTGCGGCGGACGTATCCGGCGCGGACGAGGAGCCGGTGGCTGAGGGTCTCGGCGTCGGCCGGGTCCTCGCGGAGGGTCTTGGCCATGAGGCGGGACATGCGCTGCACGTGTTGCGATGACATGCCGGGAGGCTACCGGGGGCGCCGGGCCCCCCGGAAACCGTTTCAGGGGCGGCGCAGCGGCAGCGGGGCGCCCATCACGGCGTACGGGAGGCTCGCGCTCGGGAAGTGGACCTGGCGGGCCAGGTCCGTGTAGCCGAGGGCGCGGTAGAGCCCGCGGGCCGGGCTCTCGGTGTCGATGGCGGAGAGGATGGAGCGGGGTTCCCCGGCGGCGTCGGTGAGCCGGGTGATGAGGGTACGGCCGACGCCGCGGCCCTGGAATCCGGGGTGGACGTGCAGCTCGGTGATGACGAAGGAGCCGTCGAGCCAGCCGCCCTGGCCCTCGGCCCGCAGGTACGGTTCGACGACCGAGGACCACCAGTACGCCCGGTCGTTGGGCATGCCGTACACGAACCCTGCGAGGGCCCCGTCCTCGGTGAAGGCGCCGAGGGCCCGGGCTCCGCGGCAGGTCATGTGGCGCTGCACGATGTAGCGCCGGATGCCGACCTCCTCCGAGCTGAGCCCGAAGGCCACGGCCTGCACGCGCAGGGCCTCGTCCACGCGGTCGGCGAGGTCGAGGGGACCGATGCGGAGTCCGGCGGGCCGGTCGGGGCCGTCGCCCTCGGGGGTAGGCAGCATGCGGCGACCTTACTGGGCGTACCCCCGTGCCGTCCGTACGGCCCCCGCCCCCGCTCCCGCGCTGACCGCGCTCCGCGCCGCCGCGGGCGGCGCGGTCCCGTCAGAACAGCACGCTCATGAACGCGCCCACCTCGCGGAAGCCGACGCGGTGGTAGGCGGCGCGGGCGGCGGTGTTGAAGTCGTTCACGTAGAGGCTGACCACGGGGGCGACGTCGCGCAGTGCGAAGTCGACGACGGCGGCCATGCCGGTCTCGGAGTGCCCGCGGCCGCGGAACTCGGGGGCCACCCATACGCCCTGGATCTGGCAGGCGCGGGCGGTCGCGGCGCCGATCTCGGCCTTGAAGACGACCTTGCCGTCCTCGATGCGGGCGAAGGAGCGGCCGCCGGCGACCAGCTCGGCGACGCGGGCCTGGTAGAGCAGCCCGCCGTCACCCGCCATCGGCGAGACGCCGACCTCTTCGGTGAACATGGCCACGCAGGCGGGCATGATCAGGTCCATCTCGTCCTTGCGGATGCGCCGCACGAGCGGATCGGGGCGCACGTCGGCGGACGGCTGCTCGGTGACCATGAGCGGCTGGTGGGAGCGTACGTCGCGGGCGGGTCCCCAGCTGGGCTCCAGGATCCGCCACAGCAGCCGCGTGGCCTCGGCGGGGCCGACGATGGAGGAGCAGCGGCGGCCGGTGCGGCGGGCCCGGTCGGCGAAGGCGCGGACGGCGTCGGGGCCTGCGCAGACGGGGACCAGGTTGGCGCCGGCGTAGCAGAGGGAGCGCAGTCGGCCGTCGGCGTAGTAGCCCCACATCTCGCCGCCCAGGCGCCACGGGTCGAGTCCGGCGACCTGGACCCGGGAGGTGACGAAGGCGTTCTCGACCGGCTCGCGTCCGAGGACTTCGAGGGCGGCGTCGAGATCACTGGGCTCAAGGACCCGGGTGGTGGTCTGCGTCAACACTGGGGCCTCACCATACAAGTCTGCTGATCTCCGCACTGTACCCGGCGTCACCTGAGGATGCCTGGTCCCACGGGTCACGAAAAAGCCCCGGCCCCGCCCGCGAGCTGCGGGAACGGGGCCGGGGCCGGTGCGTGCGGGGGCCGGGCGCGGGGCCCGGCGGCGGCCGTGCTCAGACGCCGATGGCCACGGTGGGCTCGCCGGAGGCGATGCCGTCCTTCTCCATCTGCTCGGCGATCTTCATCGCCTCTTCGATGAGGGTCTCCACGATCTTCGACTCGGGGACGGTCTTGATGACCTCGCCCTTCACGAAGATCTGGCCCTTGCCGTTGCCGGAGGCGACGCCGAGGTCGGCCTCGCGGGCCTCGCCCGGGCCGTTCACGACGCAGCCCATGACCGCGACGCGCAGCGGGACCTCCATGCCCGTGAGGCCCGCCGTGACCTCCTCGGCCAGCTTGTAGACGTCCACCTGGGCGCGGCCGCAGGAGGGGCAGGAGACGATCTCCAGGCGGCGGGGCTTGAGGTTCAGCGACTCCAGGATCTGGATGCCGACCTTGATCTCCTCGACCGGCGGGGCCGACAGCGAGACGCGGATGGTGTCGCCGATGCCCTCGGAGAGCAGTGCGCCGAAGGCGACGGCGGACTTGATGGTGCCCTGGAAGGCGGGGCCGGCCTCGGTGACGCCGAGGTGCAGCGGGTACTCGCACTGGGCGGCGAGCTGGCGGTAGGCGTTGACCATGACGACCGGGTCGTTGTGCTTGACCGAGATCTTGATGTCGCTGAAGCCGTGCTCCTCGAAGAGGGAGGCCTCCCACAGCGCGGATTCGACCAGCGCCTCGGGGGTGGCCTTGCCGTACTTCTTCAGCAGTCGCGCGTCGAGGGAGCCGGCGTTGACGCCGATGCGGATCGGGGTGCCCGCGTCCTTGGCGGCCCGCGCGATCTCCTTGACCTTGTCGTCGAACTGCTTGATGTTGCCCGGGTTCACGCGGACGGCGGCGCAGCCGGCGTCGATCGCGGCGAACACGTACTTGGGCTGGAAGTGGATGTCGGCGATGACCGGGATCTGCGACTTCTTCGCGATCACGGCGAGCGCGTCGGCGTCGTCCTGCGTGGGGCAGGCCACGCGCACGATGTCGCAGCCGGAGGCGGTCAGCTCTGCGATCTGCTGGAGCGTGGCGCCGATGTCGGAGGTCCTGGTGGTCGTCATCGACTGCACCGAGATCTGTGAGTCGCCGCCGACGGCCACCGAGCCGACCTGGATCTTGCGGCTGACCCTGCGGTCGGCAAGCTTCGTCGGCACGGCCGGCATTCCGAGAGAGATGGCAGTCATCTGCTGTGCAACCCCAAGGTGTGGATCATGGTCCCGAGATCGGCGGGCTCCAGGCTTCGAGATTACGCCAATCACGGGGGCGCTCACGCATCCGAGGGGCCGGAACACCCGAACGTAGGGAGCCGGGCACGAAGCGTGCCCGGCTCCTCTACGGCTGCTGTACGTCGCGCACGGGTGCGGACGTACTAGGTGATCTTGATCGGGTTCACCACGTCGGCCACGAGCACGAGCAGCGTGAAGCAGACGAACACTCCGGCCACCACGTACGCGGCGGGCATCAGCTTCGCCACGTCGAACGGGCCGGGGTCGGGACGGCGGAACACGCGTGCCACGGTGCGCCGGACCGACTCCCACAGGGCGCCCGCGATGTGACCGCCGTCCAGCGGCAGCAGCGGGAGCATGTTGAACAGGAACAGCGAGAGGTTGAAGAACCCGACGAGCTGGAGGAAGAACACCAGACGCTGCTCGGCCGGGATGTCCAGAGTGGCGATCTCGCCGCTGATCCGGGCCGCGCCGACGATGCCCATCGGGGAGTCGGGCTCGCGCTCGGCTCCGCTGAACGCCGCGTTCCACAGGGCCGGGATCTTGGCGGGCAGCTTGAGCAGCCCCTGGACGCTGTTGTCGGCGACCTCGCCCATGTGGTCCACGGACTGGCCGAAGGACAGGGGCGCGATCTCGCTCTTCGGGCTGAAGCCGAGCCAGCCGGCCGTCACGTACTCGCCCTTGACGTATCCGCCGTGGCCGTCGGTCCTGGCGACCTTGTTCTCGATCAGCTTGACCGGGAGGGTCTGCTGCTGCCCGTCGCGGACCACCGTGACGGTGGCGGGGCCGATGGTGTCGCGGATCTGCTTCTGCAGGGCGGCCCAGTCGGTCACCTTGTGGCCGTTGAACGCCACGATCCGGTCGCCCGCCCGGAGCCCGGCGGCCTTGGCCGGGGCGACCGGGTCGCCGTCCTTGCAGACCTCGCGCTTCTCGCTCTGCTGGATGACGCAGGGCGAGACGGTCGCGACCTGCGTGGTCGTCTGGTTGATGCCGAAGCTCATCCAGACGCCGAAGAAGATCGCCAGAGCCAGCACCAGGTTCATGAACGGGCCCGCGAACATCACGATCACGCGCTTCCACGGCCTGCGCGTGTAGAACAGCCGCGACTCGTCGCCGGCCTGGAGCTCCTCGTAGGCCGCCGAGCGCGCGTCCTCGATCATCGAGCGGAACGGGGAGGTCGACCGGGCGGTCACCTTCCCGTCCTCGCCGGGCGGGAACATCCCGATCATGCGGATGTAGCCGCCCATCGGGATGGCCTTGATCCCGTACTCGGTCTCGCCCTTCTTCCGCGACCAGACGGTCGGGCCGAAACCGACCATGTACTGGGGCACGCGGATGCCGAAGAGCTTGGCCGTGGAGAGATGGCCCAGCTCGTGCCACGCGATGGAGACGAGCAGCCCGAATACGAAGATGAGTATTCCGAGCACCGTCATGAGTGCTGTCATGCGCGCGCCTCCACGGCGGCACGGGCCGCCATCTCCTGTGCCCGGGCCCTGGCCCAGGTCTCCGCTTCGAGGACGTCCGCGACCGTCAGGGAAGTTCCCGCGTCCGGCGTCCCGTGCTCATCGACCACGGCAGAGACCGTATCCATGATTGCTGTGAACGGCAGCCGACCGGCCAGGAACGCCTCGACGCACTCCTCGTTCGCCGCATTGAACACCGCGGGGGCGGTGGAGCCCAGGGTGCCCACGTGCCGGGCCAGTCCCACCGAGGGGAAGGCCTCGGTGTCCAGCGGGAAGAACTCCCAGGTCGACGCCTTGGTCCAGTCGAACGCGGGGGCCGCGTCGGGGACCCGCTGGGGCCAGCCGAGGCCGATCGCGATGGGGCCGCCCATGTCCGGCGGGGTGGCCTGGGCGAGCGTGGAGCCGTCGGAGAACTCCACCATCGAGTGGACGTAGGACTGCGGATGGACCACGACCTCGATGCGGTCGAAGGGGATGTCGTAGAGCAGGTGCGCCTCGATGACCTCCAGCCCCTTGTTGACCAGCGTCGCCGAATTGATGGTGATCACCGGGCCCATGGCCCAGGTGGGGTGCGCGAGGGCGTCCTCGACGGTGACGGCGGCCAGCTCGGCGCGGGTACGGCCGCGGAAGGGCCCGCCGGAGGCGGTGACCACCAGCTTGCGCACGTCGGCCCGGGTGCCGGCGGCGAGGGCCTGGAAGAGGGCCGCGTGCTCGGAGTCGACCGGGATGATCTGGCCGGGCTTCGCGAGGGCCTTGACCAGCGGGCCGCCGACGATCAGCGACTCCTTGTTGGCCAGGGCCAGGGTCCGGCCGGCGCGCAGCGCGGCGAGGGTGGGCGCGAGGCCGATGGAGCCGGTGATGCCGTTGAGGACGGTGTGGCACTCGGAGGCGGCGAGCTCGGTCGCCGCGTCGGGCCCGGCCAGGATCTCGGGCAGCGGCTCCGAAGCGCCGTACTGGGCGTTCAGGGCCTCCTTCAGGGCCGGTACGGCGTCTTCGCGGGCGACGGCCACGGTGTTCACGCGCAGCTGCCGGGCCTGCTCGGCCAGCAGCCCGACGCGTCCGCCGGCGGCGGACAGCGCGGTCACGCGGAACCGGTCCGGGTTGCGCAGGGCGAGGTCGATGGCCTGGGTCCCGATGGAACCGGTGGATCCGAGGATGACGATGTCCCGCCGGCCGGCCGCGGGGTCGAAGAGGAGGTGCGGATCGGCGAGGGGGGCTGGGCGGTCGCTCATGCCCCCCATTGTTGCCGCAACTCAGGGGCGCGTGGACACGGAGTCCCCGTCGGTGACCCGCAGCAGCAGGTGCGGGAGGGTCCCGGCGAAGTCGGGGAGGGTGCGGGCCACCCGCCACCAGGCCTCCGGGTCCTCGCCGAGGGCCAGGGCGAACAGCCGGTCCGCCTCGGCGCGGGCGGCGAGCACGGCCTCCGGGCGGTCGTGCCGGTCGGGGTGGTCCACGTCGCCGAGCCAGTGGTCCTCGTCCAGGGCCCAGCAGGCGGGCAGTTTGTGGCGGACCACGTCGGCGCCGGTGAGCAGGGACCGGTCCAGGCAGTCCCGTACCCAGCGGATGTCCTCCTGCACGGTCTCCATGGGAACGGCGAGGCTGGCCAGGGCGAGTTCCCGCTCCACTCCCCCGGTCGCCGGCTCGGCGGCCGTCGGGGCCAGGTGGCGCACGGCCCGTACGAGGGCCTCGTCGGGCTCCGCGGGGGCGGCCGGGGCGGCCGCGCCGCGGGGCCCGGGCGGGCCCCCGGCGGCCACGGCGGCCACCAGGTCCGGCAGGGACCCCTCGAAGGCGGGGGCGTGCCGCAGCAGTTCGGACCAGAGCCGGGGGTCGTCCCCCAGCGGGGTCAGCGCCCGGGTGACGGCCGTCCGCATGCCGGCCTGTTCGGGCAGCGTCCAGCGCAGGCCCGGACCGGGCGGGAGGTGGCCGAGGAGCAGCGTGTCACGGGCCGGGGCCACGCAGGCGACGAGCTCCTCCTGGGTGAGCCGGCCCATCCGGACGGCGCGGACGGCGGGGCGGTGCCGGGAGCGCGCGCCCCGCGCGGCGGCGGGGGTGGCGAGCAGCGCCCGTACGGTCTCCCCGGGGAGCTCCGCGACGAGCAGCAGCGCCTCGACGGCGCCCGCCGGCAGCGGCTGCCGGGCGTGCTCGGCGGCGAGCTCGGCCGGGTCCAGTACGTACGGCAGGCACAGGACGTCGAGGGCGACGCGGGGCCTGCGTATGCCGTGCCGGCGCAGCAGGCCGATCAGCTCCCCGCTGCTCAGGGGGGACCGCTCGGGGTCCCGGCCGAGCTCCGCGCGCAGTACGGGCAGCAGTTCGGGCGGGGTCTCGCGGCGGGCGTACCGGGCGGGGCCGGGCAGCCCGGGCAGGGGCCGCCCGACGACGCGGGGGTTGCGGGCGATGAAGTGGCGGTCCGCCTCGGTGCCGTGGCGCAGGAGCAGCGTCACGGCCGAGGCGGGGAGCCACTCGTCGCGGCAGAGGTACTTGCGGGTCGGCCGGTCGAGCCGGCCCAGCAGGTCCAGGGCGATGTGGTCCGGTGCGTGGCGCAGGACGTGCGCCACGCACCAGGCCAGCCGCCGGCTGTCCCGGTCTTCCACGGCCGTCGACATCGCTGTCCGCCTTGCCCTCGTGCCGGTGGGCGTACGCACACGCCCACCCGTACCCGTGCGCCCGTACATCAGTGCGCCTGATGCCGATCCTCTCAGGTCAGCGGAGGGGACGGTGCTCGTTTTTGTGAGTCGAGGGGCCGGGAGCGGCGTCCGCGATCCAGGGGCCGTCCCCCGAGGGGTCGAGCACGCCCTCCTCAAGCCAGGTGTAGGTGCCGGAGAGCACCCCCGCGACGACCTTGCGGTCCAGGTCGTCGGTGTTGGACCAGAGCCGGCCGAAGAGCTCCTCGACACGGATCCGGGACTGCCGGCAGAAGGCGTCCGCCAGCTGATAGGCCTCGCGGCCGTGGTCCCCGGAGGCCCGCAGGTGCTCGGCGCGCACGCAGGCCGCGCTCATCGCGAAGAGCTCGGCGCCGATGTCGACGATCCGGCCGAGGAAGCCCTGCTTGGTCTCCATGCGGCCCTGCCAGCGGGACATCGCGTAGAAGGTGGACCGGGCGAGTTTGCGGGCGCTGCGCTCGACGTAGCGCAAGTGGACGGAGAGGTCGGGGTGGCCGCCCGGGTGGAAGGCCCGGTAGGTGCCGGGGACGTGGCCGGGACCGGTGGCCAGCTTGGGCAGCCAGCGGGCGTAGAACCCGGCGGCGCGGGCTCCGGCCTTGGCCTTGTCGCCGAGCGCCTTCTCGGGATCGATGAGGTCGCCGGCGACCGACAGGTGGGCGTCCACGGCCTCGCGGGCGATCAGCAGGTGCATGATCTCGGTGGAGCCCTCGAAGATGCGGTTGATGCGCAGGTCGCGCAGCATCTGCTCGGCGGGGACGGCCCGCTCGCCGCGGGCGGCCAGCGATGCGGCGGTCTCGAAGCCGCGCCCGCCGCGGATCTGGACGAGCTCGTCGGCCATCAGGCAGGCCATCTCGCTGCCGTAGAGCTTGGCGAGGGCGGCCTCGATGCGGATGTCGTTGCGGTCCTCGTCGGCCATCTGGGAGGCCAGGTCCACGACGGCTTCGAGGGCGAAGGTGGTGGCGGCGATGAAGGAGATCTTGGCGCCGACCGCCTCGTGCCGGGCGACCGGGCGGCCCCACTGCTCGCGGACGGCGGACCATTCGCGGGCGATCTTCAGGCACCACTTCCCGGCGCCGACGCACATGGCGGGCAGGGACAGCCGGCCGGTGTTCAGCGTGGTCAGCGCGATCTTCAGGCCGGCGCCCTCGGCGCCGATGCGCTGCCCGGCGGGCACCCGCACCCGGTGGAAGCGGGTGACGCCGTTCTCCAGGCCGCGCAGGCCCATGAAGGCGTTGCGGTGCTCGACGGTGATGCCGGGGGAATCGGCCTCGACGACGAAGGCGGTGATCCCGCCGCGGTGGTTCTCCGACTTCGGCACGCGGGCCATCACCACCAGCAGGTCCGCGACGACCCCGTTGGTGGTCCAGAGCTTCACCCCGTCGAGGACGTACGCGTCCTCCCCGTCCGGGACGGCGGTGGTGGCCAGGCGCGCCGGGTCGGAGCCGACGTCCGGCTCGGTCAGCAGGAAGGCGCTGATGGCGGTGGTCGCGCAGCGCGGCAGGAAGGTTTCCTTCTGCTCCTGCGTGCCGAACATCTTCAGCGGCTGCGGGACGCCGATCGACTGGTGCGCGGAGAGCAGGGCCCCGATGGCGGGGCTGACGGAGCCGACGAGGGCCAGCGCCTTGTTGTAGTACACCTGGGTGAGGCCCAGGCCCCCGTACTTGGGGTCGATCTTCATGCCGAGGGCGCCGAGTTCCTTGAGCCCGCGCACGGTCTCGTCGGGGATCTTGGCCTCGCGCTCGATGCGCGCGCTGTCGATCTCGGTCTCGCAGAACGCCCGCAGCCGGGCCAGGAAGGCCTCGCCGCGCCGGACGTCCTCGTCCGCGGGCATCGGGTGCGGGTGGATCAGGTCGAGGCGGAAGTGCCCCAGGAAGAGTTCCTTGGCGAAGCTGGGCTTGCGCCAGTCCTGTTCCCGGGCCGCTTCCGCGACCTGCCGTGCCTCGCGCTCGGTCACCTTGGGCTGTACGGGCTGTGTTGCGGACATGAGGGGGCTCACCTCGCCGCCGGAGTCGGTGGTACCGGCCTACTGGCCGGTGCTACCTGTGAGTCGTACCCACTCCGTGCCCGCGGGAAAAGGGGGACGGCCGGAGCCCCCGCACAGTGGGCTCCGGCCGTCGGCTTTTTGGCCGTACGCGAATCAGATGTCGAGGCCGGTCAGGACCAGGACTCGCTCGTACGTGTAGTCGTCCATCGCATAGCGGACACCCTCGCGGCCGACACCCGACTGCTTGACGCCGCCGTACGGCATCTGGTCGGCGCGGTAGGACGGCGCGTCGCCGACGATCACGCCGCCGACCTCCAGCTCGCGGTGGGCGCGGAAGGCGGTCTGGATGTTGCGGGTGAAGACACCGGTCTGGAGGCCGAACTTCGAGTCGTTGACGGCGGCGAAGGCCTCGTCGGTGTTCTCGACCCTGGTCAGCGTCAACACCGGCCCGAAGACCTCCTCGACGGCGAGGGTGGTGTCGGCCGGCAGGTCGGCGATCACGGTCGGCTCGTACGAGGCGCCCTCGCGCTTGCCGCCGGTGAGCAGCTTGGCCCCGGCGGAGACGGCCTCGTCGACCCAGGACTCCACGCGCTTGGCGGCGTCCTCGGAGACCAGGGGGCCGACGTCGGTGGCGGAGTCGGACGGGTCGCCGGTGACCTGCTCCTGGACCTTCGCGACGACCTTCTCGACGAGGCGGTCGTAGACGGAGGCGTCGGCGATCACGCGCTGCACGGAGATGCAGGACTGGCCGGCCTGGTAGTTCGAGAAGGTCGCGATGCGGGTCGCGGCCCAGTCGAGGTCGGCCTCGGAGGACCAGTCGTCCAGGACCACGGCGGCGGCGTTTCCGCCGAGCTCCAGGGTGCAGTGCTTGTGGGGCACCGACTGCTGGATGGCGTAGCCGACCTTGTCGGAGCCGGTGAAGGAGATGACGGGCAGGCGCTCGTCCTTCACCAGGGCCGGCATCTTGTCGTTGGCGACCGGCAGGACCGACCAGGAGCCGGCCGGGAGGTCGGTCTCGGCGAGCAGCTCGCCCAGGATCAGGCCGGAGAGCGGGGTGGCCGGGGCCGGCTTCAGGATGATCGGCGCGCCGACGGCGATGGCGGGGGCCACCTTGTGGGCGCACAGGTTCAGCGGGAAGTTGAACGGCGCGATGCCGAGGACCGGGCCCTTGACGAAGCGGCGGGTCAGGGCGAGACGGCCGACGCCACCGGCGTCGGTGTCGAGGCGCTGGGCCTCTCCGCCGTTGAAGCGGCGGGCCTCTTCGGCGGCGAAGCGGAACACGGACACGGCACGGCCGACCTCACCGCGGGCCCACTTGATCGGCTTGCCGTTCTCGGCCGAGATCAGCTGGGCGATCTCCTCGGTGCGCTCGGCGAGGCGCTTGGACACGTGGTCCAGGGCGGCGGCACGGACGTGGGCGGGAGTCGCGGAGAACTCCGCCGTCACGGCGTACGCCGCGGCCACGGCCTCTTCGACCTGGGCGTCGGTGGGCACGCTGACGGTTCCGACGAGCCGGTTGTCCCACGGGGAGTGGACGTCGAAGCTGTCCTCGCCGGTGGCCTGGCGGCCGGCGAGCCAGAAGGCGTGGGTGGAAGTCATGCGAATCCCGGCCCTTCGAGTGTGTGCGGGGTCCTTGTCCCCTCCACCGTAGGACTCCGTCCGGGTTTCGGCGTTTAGCCGGGGTGGAGTGTGCGGAGCCCCGCCCGCGCCGCTTTGTCAGTGTCGGGGCGGGGCGTGGGCGAGACAGACCTAGGCGGCGGGCGAGGTGGCCTTCAGGGCGAGCCACAGCTCCATGCGGACGTCCGGGTCGTCGAGGGAGCGCCCGAGGATCTCCTCGACCCTGCGCATCCGGTAGCGCAGCGTGTGCCGGTGCACCCCGAGGTCGGCCGCCGCCGCGTCCCACTGCCCGTGTCGCGAGAGCCACGCCCGCAGCGAGGCCACCAGGTCCCCGCGCCCCTTCTCGTCGTGCTCGCGCAGCGCCCGCAGCGTGCCGTCCGCGAACGCCCGTACCGCCTCGTCCGCGAGCAGCGGCAGCACCGAGCCCGCCGCCAGGTCCTCGTGCTCCACCATCGGCCGCCCCCGCCGCCGGGCCACGGCCAGCGCCTGGTCGGCCTGTTTGAACGCCGCCGCCACCCCGGAGGGCGCCGCGGCGGCCGACAGCCCGACCACCAGTTCGTCCGGCTCCGGACCGGTCGCCTCCCGCCCCCGCCGCGCCTCCAGCGCCTCCGCGTGGTCCACGGACGCCTGCACCGCCGCGCCCCCGTCGGCCGCCAGCACCACCAGCCGCCCCTCCTCCGGCACCACCAGCAGCGCCTCGCCCGCCCGGGCCGCCGCCGACTCCACCGCGTCGGCCAGCAGCGCCAGCCCCTCCGGCTGCGCCGTGCCCGCCAGCGCCGGCTCGGCCACGATGAGCCGGAACGGCGCCTCCAGAAGCGCCCCGTACAGGTCACCGGCCACGGCCTTCGCGTGCTCGGCCTCCCCGTCCAGGAGCATCCGCAGCACCGCCGCCCCCAGCCGCGACTCGGCGTGGTGCAGCGACCGCGACCGCTCGGTGGTCAGGGTCAGCAGCGCCACCGCCGAGTGCACCGCGTACCGCTCGGCCGTGCCCAGCGGGGCCCCGGTGCCCACGGCGAGCGCGCCGCGGGCGCGCCGGCCCGTGCCGAGGGACTGGAGCTCGACGCGGTCCTCCGAACCGCCCACCACGGCGCTCGCGGGTGCCGGCCGCTCCCGCAGCCGCTCCACGTCGGGGGTCAGCCGGGCGGCCCGCCGCGCGGCCCACTCCGGGGCGGCCGCGACCACCGCCCCCGAGGTGTCGTACAGGGCGGCCCAGCCGTGCACGTGCGCCGCCAGCTTCGCCAGCAGCTCGGCGGGTCCGTCGGCGGAGAGCGCGGCCCGGGTCAGCTCCCGCTGCGCCTCGAAGCCCGCCGTCACCGCGCGGTACTGGTCGGCGGCCAGCGCCGCCGAGACGGCCTTGCTGATCGCGAGGAACGGGGTCCTGCGCGGCACCTCCAGCAGCGGCAGGTCCTCGGCCCGCGCGGCTTCCACCAGGGCCTCGGGGACCGCCTCGTAGTTCACGCCGACGGCGAAGCCGATGCCGACGACCCCGGCCGCGGCGAGGCGGCGTACGTAGCGGCGCATCTCCTCGGGATCCTCCGCGTCCACCTTCATCGCGGTGATCAGGAGCAGCTCGCCGCCCTCCATGTAGGGGACGGGATCGGCGAGCTCGCTGACGTGGGCCCAGCGCACCGGGGTGTCGAGGCGGTCCTCCCCCGCCCGGACGCTGAGCTTGAGCGCCGAGTGCTGGACGAGTGAGGCGAGCGTGAGCGGCATCGGGTACCAGGGGCCTTAGAGGGGGGAGGGGGTGCGGCAGAAAGGAGCGGCGGGGGAAAGCGGGGGAATTTCGCCTTGTCGTATGAACGGCTCCCCTCGATTCTGCCACCTCGTACGGGTCGGCTCAGCCCGCGGAGACCAGCCGCACCAGCAGCGGAGCCGCCCGCTCCCCCTTGACCGAGGTCAGCGAGAGCACGGCGTGCCCCGGGGGAACGGTGTTGGCGAGGGCCGAGGCCGACCAGCGCTCGCGCTCCACCTGTCGCACCGTGACCGCGTCGGTCGTCACCGCCTTGCCGGTGATGAGCTTGCGGACGGCGTGCACCGCCCGGGTGAAGGGCTGGTCCGCGTAGACCGTCCGGCTCGTGACGTCCCGCGTCTCGACCAGCTCGGTGCCCCAGGCGTCGGCGAACCGCTTGCCGTCCCAGGTGGTGACCCCGGAGAAGGCGATCCGGCAGCCGACCGCACCGAGCAGCGGTGTCCTGAGCGCTTCGGGCACGTCGTCCAGGGTGCGCAGCGCGAGCAGGACCCCGGCGTTCGCCGTGCGCAGCCTCTGCACCGCGCGCACGGCATCGGGGGTGAGGGTGTGCGAGGCGTCGTCGAGGGCGAGGAAGGCGAAGAGGGAGCGGTCGGCCCGGGCCGCGGCGGAGGCGTTGAACTGTACGAGCAGCAGCCTGGCCAGCAGCCGGGACGCGTCGGGGTGACCGCGCTCCGGGAGGTCGACGCGGACCCGGATCGGATGTTCGAGGGCGCGCATGGAGAACGGCCGGCCGGTGGCGGCGCTGTCGAAGAAGCCGTGGAAGGCGGGCCGGTCGAGCAGCGCCACGCGGTCGGCGAGGGCCGGGCCCGGATCGCCGTGGGCGGTGTGCTGGCGGACCCGGGCGTCGAGCTCGCGCAGCATCGTCGGGTGCCCGGCGCTCTCCAGCTCCCGGCGCAGTTCCGCCAGGGCGGCCGGCAGCTGGTCGAGGAGCGCCCGCAGCTCGGGGACGGTGGGGAAGCGGCCGTACGCGGCCCGGAAGGGGCCCAGGATCTGGGCGAGGGCGGTGGCGGCCCGGCGTACGTCGATCCCCGGCGCGTCCCCGACGAAGGCGTCGGCGAGGAGGGAGGCGGCCTCGTCCGGGTCGGTGGCGCCGCCGTAGAGGTCGAGGTCGTGGACGGACGCGGGGTCACCGGGGCGGACCACGATGTCGTAGGCCTCGTCGGGTCCCAGCGGGCTTCCGGCGGCGCCGACGACGACCACGGCCGCCTGTCCGGCGAGGGCCTGGAGCGCCAGGGATTCGACGACCGGCCTGACCAGCAGGCTCGTCTTCCCCGCGCCCGAGGGTCCGACGGCGAGGACCGAGGTGCCCAGGACCTGCGGGTCCAGCGCGAACCCGGTGCCGCGCCGCTCGTACGGGTTGGGCTCGGCGTCGGTGACCCGGCCGAGGCGGACCTGCGCGACCGCCAGGTCGTGGGAGGCGGTGCGCAGCGGCAGGTCGCGCGCGCCCGAGGGGTGGCCGCAGGCGGCCGCGCCCTTGGCCCGCACGGCCTGGTCGAAGGCGTCGCGGCGCGAGGGGTCCGACACCACGGACTCCCAGGCGCGGCGGATCCGCGCGGAGTCGACGTCGTTCATGCGGCCCGCTTCGGCTTCGGCGGCCAGCCGGTCGGCGGACTCGCCCAGTCCGGCGGCGCGCAGTTGCGGCCAGCCGACCGGATCCTGCGGCCCGCCCGGCTCCGCCGCCGCGTCCGGGGCGGCCGCGGGCGCGGCGGCCGGGGACAGGAGGCCCGCCGCCAGGTCGGCCCAGCCGCCGAGGCGGCCGAAGACGAGGATGAGGGGGAGGTAGATCAGGGCGTACAGGGCGTACGTGATCACCGAGGCGGCGGTGCTGCCGAGCTCCGCGTACGGCAGGTGCCCGAACGCCAGGGGGTACACCGGCAGGGTCTGGTTCTCGATCAGCAGCACCACGACGAGGGCGGCGGCCGCCGAGCCCAGCGCCCGGAACCAGGGCCCCCGGGCCGCGACCAGCCGGTCGAAGGCGGCCCGCCAGCCGCCCATCTTGGCGAAGGCGAGGAACATGCCCACGGTGCCGAGCAGTTCGTAGAGCTCCAGGGCCGCCATGCCGCGGTGGTCGACCGGGGCGCGCGTCAGGCCGTCGGTCCACCATCCGGCGGGGGTGAAGAAATAGAGGGGAGCCCCGAGGAAGGGGAGCTCTCCGGCGACGAAGAGCCGCCAGCAGACGAAGTAGACGAGGAAGGCGATGACGACCCGGGTCAGCACCGAGCGCTCGGAGCCGGCGGGCTTCGGCCCGGCCGGGATGTAGGCGTAACGCCAGACGCCCGGCTCGGCCGCCGGGCGGGGGGCGCGAAGCCAGGCGGCGAAGGGGGACTGGGCCGGCAACGCGGACCCGGCCCCCGCGCGGGGTGCGTGGGCGGGGGGCGGCGGAGCCTTGGCCGGCCGGGGCGGGAGCACGGGCGGCGGTCCGGCGGGGCGGGGCACGTGGCCCGCGGCGGTCACCCCGTCGGGCGCGCCGGCGGGCCCGCCGTGGCTGTGGCCGTACGTGCCGTCGGTGTCCATGAAACCCCTGCCCCCTGCCCGTGCCTGCGCTGCGTCGCTCAATGTAGTTGCCCGCAGGCGCCCGTGGGCCCCGTACGGGCCCCTGTCTCCGCAGCGTCCACAAGACAGGCGGCGGCTCCTTCCTATGGCCGTCGCGGACAAGGACACGCGGGCACCACTCCCGAACGGAGCATGCAGTACCCCCTCCCCCGGGCCTAGCCTGCGGACAAAGACACAAGTGCGTCCGAAAACACCCCCCAGGAGCCCTCTATGACCGCTGTTCCGCAGGAGCGCAAGATCGTCACCGCGATCCCCGGCCCCAAGTCGCAGGAGCTGCAGGCCCGCCGTCTGCAGACGGTGGCCGGTGGCGTGGGCTCCGTGCTCCCCGTCTTCACGGCCCGCGCCGGCGGCGGCATCATCGAGGACGTCGACGGCAACCGCCTGATCGACTTCGGTTCGGGCATCGCCGTGACCTCCGTCGGCGCCTCCGCCGAGGCCGTCGTGCGCCGCGCCTCCGCGCAGCTCGCGGACTTCACCCACACCTGCTTCATGGTCACGCCGTACGAGGGCTACGTCGAGGTCTGCGAGGCGCTGGCCGAGCTGACCCCGGGCGACCACGCGAAGAAGTCGGCGCTGTTCAACTCCGGTGCCGAGGCCGTCGAGAACGCCGTCAAGATCGCCCGCGCGTACACCAAGCGCCAGGCCGTCGTCGTCTTCGACCACGGCTACCACGGCCGTACGAACCTGACGATGGCGCTGACCTCGAAGAACATGCCGTACAAGAACGGCTTCGGCCCGTTCGCCCCCGAGGTCTACCGCGTCCCGGTCGCCTACGGCTACCGCTGGCCCACCGGTGCCGAGAACTGCGGCCCCGAGGCCGCCGCCCAGGCGATCGACCAGATCACCAAGCAGATCGGCGCCGACAACGTCGCCGCGATCATCATCGAGCCGGTCCTCGGCGAGGGCGGCTTCATCGAGCCGGCCAAGGGCTTCCTGCCGGCGATCGTGAAGTTCGCCAACGAGAACGGCATCGTCTTCGTCGCCGACGAGATCCAGTCCGGCTTCTGCCGCACCGGCCAGTGGTTCGCGTGCGAGGACGAGGGCATCGTCCCGGACCTGATCACCACCGCCAAGGGCATCGCGGGCGGTCTGCCGCTCGCCGCCGTGACGGGCCGCGCCGAGATCATGGACGCCGCGCACGCGGGCGGCCTGGGCGGCACCTACGGCGGCAACCCGGTGGCCTGCGCGGGTGCGCTGGGCTCCATCGAGACGATGAAGGAGCTCGACCTCAACGCCGCGGCGAAGAAGATCGAGTCCGTCATGAAGGCCCGCCTGACGGCCATGCAGGAGAAGTACGACATCATCGGCGACATCCGCGGCCGCGGTGCGATGATCGCGATCGAGCTCGTCAAGGACCCGGTCTCCAAGACCCCGTTCCCGGAGGCGGCCGGCGCGCTCGCCAAGGCCTGCCACGCCGAGGGCCTGCTCGTCCTCACCTGTGGCACCTACGGCAACGTGCTCCGCTTCCTGCCGCCGATCGTCATCGGCGAGGACCTGCTGAACGAGGGCCTGGACCTCATCGAGGCGGCGTTCGCGGCCATCGGCACGGACGTCTGAGCTAGCTTCCGAACACAGGAGCCCGCCGCTACCCCCGGTAACGGGCAGGCGCTGTGAAGAAGATGTGGGGGGCCGATGGCAGGAGCGCGTTCCTGCTGTCGGTCCCCTTTTCGCTGCCGTACGGTTTCTGCAGATGAGTGAGACACCCCGCTCCCGGGAAACCGGTGGCGACACCAGTACCGGGCTTCCCCAGCGCCGCACTGGGCCTGCGTTCGCGCACACTCCTCACCGATCGGACGGCCGTTCGCCCCAAACCCCCCGGGGCGCTCGGCAACCCGATCCGGGCGGCCGTCCCGGAACCATCCCCCCTGTTCCGGGACGGCCGGCCATCCTCCTCCTTCTCTCCCTGCTGGGGCTCGCCCTGACGACCTGGCAGGTCCTGGTGTCGGGTCCGCTGCTCACGCCGGACGAGCGCCTCAGCCGCGCCCTGGTCCGCACGGTCCCCGACTCCGTCACCGAGCGCCTCTCCGACCTCGGCAACGTCCCGGTCGCCGTACCCGTCCTGGTCCTGGCGATGGCGTACTCCGTCCGCCGCTCGCGGACCTGGGCCCCGGCACTGACGGCCGGACTGGCGATGGCCCTGGTTCCGGCCGTGATCGTGCCGCTGAAGGAGTGGACCGCCCGCCCGGGGCCCCTGGAGCCGTGGGCCGCCGGCTACTTCCCCTCGGGCCACACGGCGACCTCGGCCGTCGCGTACATCGGCGCGGCCCTGCTGGTCTCCCCGTACGCGCGCCGTCCGTGGCCGATGGCCGTGGCCCTCCTGCTGACCGCCGCAACCGCCGCCGGCCTGATCCTGCGCGGCTGGCACTGGCCCGTGGACGTCCTGGCCAGCTGCTTCCTGTGCACCCTCCTGCTGGTGCCCGTCGCCCGCGCCGTCCGCCGCGCCGCCGGACCCCGCGTCCGCTCCGATCGCGGCTGACGGCGCGGGCCGGTCCGGCCCCGAGGGGCACGGACCGGCCGGACGGGCGGCGGTCAGCCGCCGAAGTAGGCGTCGAAGTTCTTCGAGAACTCCCAGGCGCCGAAGCGGTCCCAGTTGATCGACCAGGTCATCAGGCCGCGCAGGGCGGGCCAGGTGCCGTGGGTCTGGTAGGTCCCGCAGTTCGCCTTCCTCGTCAGGCAGTCCAGGGCCGTGTTCACCTCGGCGGGCGGGGTGTGCCCGTTGCCCGCGTTGGTGGTGGCCGGGAGGCCGATGGCCACCTGGTCGGGGCGCAGCGGCGGGAAGACGCGCGCCGCGTTGCCCGCGACCGGGAAACCGGTGAGCAGCATGTCGGTCATGGCGATGTGGAAGTCGGCGCCGCCCATGGAGTGGTACTGGTTGTCGAGGCCCATGATCGAGCCCGAGTTGTAGTCCTGGACGTGGAGCAGGGTGAGGTCGTCGCGCAGGGCGTGGATGACGGGGAGGTAGGCGCCGGCGCGCGGGTCCTGGCCGCCCCAGGGGCCGGAGCCGTAGTACTGGTAGCCCAGCTGGACGAAGAAGGTCTCGGGGGCCATGGTCAGGACGAAGTCCGGGCCGTACCTGGCCTTGAGCGTCTTCACGGCGGCGATCAAGTTGGTGATCACGGGGGTGGTGGGGGCCCTGAAGTCGGTGTCCCCCGTCGCGAGGGAGAGCGAGTGGCCCTCGAAGTCGATGTCGAGCCCGTTGAGCCCGTACTCGTCGATGATCTTGCTGACCGAGGAGACGAAGGTGTCGCGGGCGGCCGTGGTGGCGAGCTGGACCTGGCCGTTCTGGCCGCCGATCGAGATCAGCACCTTCTTGCCCGCCGCCTGCTTGGCCTTGACGGCCGCCTTGAACTCGGCCGCCGTCTCCGCGTTCGGGCATTCAACGACCGGGCAGAGCGAGAAGCGGATGTCCCCCGAGGTCACCGACGTCGGTTCGCCGAAGGCGAGGTTGATGACGTCCCAGGATGCGGGCACGTCGGCCATCCGCATGTAGCCGGAGCCGTTGGCGAAGCTCGCGTGGAGGTAGCCGACCAGGGCGTGGGTCGGCAGGCCGGGGTTGCCCGGGCCGCCTCCGCCGCTCGTGGTGGAGGCGGTGACCGGGGCGCTCTTCGGGGACTCGCCGGCCGCGTTCACCGCGCCGACCCGGAAGGTGTACGAGGTGGACGCGGCGAGCCCGGTGACCGTCGTCGAGGTCCCCGTGACGCTCACGGGCGCGGCGCCGTCCCGGTAGAGCGTGTACGAAGTGGCGCCGGAGGTGGCCGACCAGGAGAGGTTCAGGCTGCTCGCGGTGGCGCCGGAGGCGGTCAGGCCGGTGGGGGCGGCCGGGGGCTGGGGCTGGCCAGGTCCGGTGCCGCCCGGGTCGGGGCCGACGAGCGTGACGTCGTCCGTGAGGTGGGCGCCCTGTCCGTACCAGCCGTGCGTGTAGATCGTCACGGAGGTGGTGGCCGCACCCGTACGGAACGTCGTGCTCAGCTGCTTCCAGGCACCCGGTGTCTGCGTCCAGGTGGACACGTCGGTGGTGCCGGTCCCGGCCGCGCCGAGGTAGACGTACGCGCCCTGCACCCAGGCGGCCAGCGTGTACGCCGAGTCGGGCTTGACGGTGACGGTCTGGGAGCAGCGGGCGTTGTCCTGGCCGGCCGGGGTGGCCTTGAGGGCGGAACTCCCGCCGTGGACGGGGGTGGTGACCACGGATCCGCTGGCGGCCGAGCAGCTCCAGCCGTCGAGTCCGGCTTCGAAGCCGCCGTTGCGGGCGAGGTCGGCGTCGGCCGCCGCGGCCGGCGGGCCCGCGGCGAGGAAGGCGGCCACCGCGAGGGCGGCCGCGGTAACGAAGGACATGCGTCTGCGCACAACTGCCTCCGGAGCATGGGGGGATGGAGCCAGGCCGCCGGGGATGCGGCAGCGGCGCCCAACATGGTCCAGACCAATGCCCTTGTCAAGGTTTGCGGCCCTCCTGCCCCGCCACCCGGGCCGCCGCCTCGTGCATGGCCAGTTCCAGCAGCACGGGGTCCGTGAGCCTCCCGCTGCCGTCCGGGGGCACCAGCCAGTGCACCCCGCCCGTGGTCCGGCCGGGGTACGGCACCACGATCCAGGTCCCGCGCCCCGCCCCCCGTACGCCGGTGCCGAGCCAGCGGGACGCGGTCCCCGGAGGCACGAAGAAGCCCAGCCGCGTGTCGCCGAAGTCGGCGAGCACCGGGCCGGGCCGGTCGAGGAGCAGGGTCAGTACGTCGAGTGCGGTCTGCCCCAGCTCGCCGGGCAGGATCAGCACGTCCCACTGCCGGCCGGCGGGCAGCAGGGCGACCCCGAGGGGGTTTCGCTCCCACTCCCACCGGCAGGCGTCGGGATCCGGCGCCACCGATACGAGCCATTCCACCGCGCTCTTGATGTCCGAGCCGCGCATCGCCCGGCCTCCGTTCTCTCGGGTGAGGGTTCCTCACCGGAAGAGAGCGGGGCCGGGCCCTGCGATGACGCGGGTTCGCCCACCCCGTGAAGGTGAAGCGGCTCACGCTGTGAAGCGCGGCGCGCGCCGGGGCGTGGCGGGGGCGGTCGGGCGGGCGTGCGGTCGGGCGTGCGGTCGGGCGGGCGGTCGGGCGGTCGGTCAGCTGTCGAAGCCGAGGCCGAACTTGTCCATGACCTTCAGCCACAGGTTGCGGCGGCCGCCGCGGGCGTCGGCCCGGGCCAGTGACCACTTGGTGAGCGTGATCCCGGTCCAGGCGAACGGCTCGGGCGGGAAGGGCATCGGCCGGGACTTCACCATCTCCAGCTCGGTCCGCTCGGTGCGGGCCCCGTCGAGGAGGTCGAGCATCACGTCCGCGCCGAAGCGGGTGGCGCCCACCCCGAGACCGGTGTAGCCGGCCGCGTAGGCGACCTTGCCCCCGTGCGCGGTCCCGAAGAAGGCCGAGAAGCGCGAGCAGGTGTCGATGGCCCCGCCCCAGGCGTGGCTGAACTTGACGCCCTCCAGCTGCGGGAACGCGGCGAAGAAGTGCTGCGCGAGCTTCAGGTACGTCTCGGGGCGGTGGTCGTACTCGGAGTCCAGCTTGCCGCGGTAGGGGTAGATGGCGTCGTAGCCGCCCCACAGGATGCGGTTCTCCGGGGTGATGCGGAAGTAGTGGAACTGGTTGGCGCTGTCGCCCAGGCCCTGGCGGTTGTTCCAGCCGATCGCCTTGAGCTGGTCGGCGGTCAGCGGCTCGGTCATCAGCGCGTAGTCGTAGACGGGCACCGTGAACGGCCGGATCCGCTTGACCAGCGAGGGGAAGATGTTGGTGCCGAGCGCCACGCGCCGGGCGAAGATCCGCCCGTACGGGGTGCGTACGGCCATCCCGGCGCCCGAGGCGGCCAGGTCCAGCCCCCGGGTGTTCTCGTAGATCCGCACGCCCAGCGACAGGCAGGCCTCCTTGAGGCCCCAGGCGAGCTTCGCGGGGTTGAGCATGGCGACGCCGTCGGTGTCCCACAGGCCCGCGAGGAAGGTCGGCGAGTCCACCTCGGCGCGCAGTTCCTCGCGGTCCAGCCAGCGCGAGCCGCCCGCCAGGCCCAGCTTCGCGGCCTCCTCGTACAGCTCGCGCAGCTCCTCGACCTGGTGGGGTTCGGTGGCCACGTCGATCTCGCCGGTGCGCTCGAAGTCGCAGTCGATGCCGTAGCGGGCGATGGCCGCCTCGATCTCGTCGAGGTTGCGGGCGCCCAGCTCCTCCAGCTTGGCGAGCTCGCCCGGCCAGCGCGCCATGCCGTTGGCCAGGCCGTGCGTGAGGGAGGCCGCGCAGAACCCGCCGTTGCGGCCGGAGGCGGCCCAGCCCGCCTCCTTCGACTCGATCAGGACGACGTCCCGGGCGGGGTCGCGCTCCTTGGCGATGAGCGCGGTCCACAGTCCGCTGTACCCGCCGCCGATGACGAGCAGGTCGCAGGCCTCGTCGGAGGTCAGCGCCGGCTGCGCGGCGGGCTTGCCGGGGTCGTCCAGCCAGTACGAGACCGGCAGTGCTCCGGAAAGCGATTGAGCGACACTTCGCATGGCGACTGGGGCCATGTCTTCCAACTCCCTACAGAGTTACTTGGGCTGTGCGTTCTTGCGGCGGTTGCCGACCATCTGGCCGACGAGCACCACCAGCACCGCGATGACGAACATCGCCGTACCGATGACGTTGATCTGTACAGGCGTACCGCGCTGGGCCGATCCCCACACGAACATGGGGAAGGTGACGGTGTTGCCCGAGTTGAAGTTGGTGATGATGAAGTCGTCGAACGAGAGCGCGAACGAGAGCAGCGCGCCCGCCGCGATACCGGGTGCCGCGATGGGCAGGGTCACCCGCATGAAGGTCTGCACCGGGCCCGCGTAGAGGTCGCGGGCGGCCTCCTCCAGCCGCGGGTCCATCGACAGGACGCGCGCCTTGACCGCGGCGACGACGAAGCTGAGGCAGAACATGACGTGGGCGATCAGGATCGTCCAGAAGCCCAGCTGGATGCCCATGTTCAGGAACAGGGCGAGCAGCGAGGCGGCCATGACGATCTCGGGCATGGCCATCGGCAGGAAGATCAGCGAGTTCACCGCGCCGCGCGCCCGGAAGCGGTAGCGCACCAGCGCGAAGGCGATGGCCGTGCCGAGGACGGTCGCGCCGAGGGTGGCCCATACGGCGATCTGGAGCGACAGGGACAGCGAGCCGCACAGGTCGGCGACACCGCAGGGGTCCTTCCAGGCGTCGAGGGAGAACTCCTGCCAGGCGTAGTTGAACCGCCCGGCGGGGTTGTTGAAGGAGAAGACGGTCACGACGACGTTCGGCAGGATCATGTACGCGAGCGTGCCGAGGCCGAAGATGACGACGAGATTGCGCCGGAGCCAACGCATCAGACCAGGTCCTCCGTCCCCGCTCGGCGGATGTAGATGGTGACCATGATCAGCACGATGGCCATGAGGATGAAGGACAGCGCGGCGGCCGTCGGGTAGTCGAGGATGCGCAGGTACTGCGACTGGATGACGTTGCCGATCATCCGGGTGTCCGTGGAGCCGAGCAGTTCGGCGTTCACGTAGTCGCCGCTCGCCGGGATGAAGGTGAGCAGCGTCCCCGAGACCACGCCCGGCATGGAGAGCGGGAAGGTCACCTTCCGGAAGGTGGTCGACGGGCGGGCGTACAGGTCCCCGGCCGCCTCGTGGAGACGGGTGTCGATGCGCTCCAGCGAGGTGTAGAGCGGCAGGATCATGAAGGGGAGGAAGTTGTACGTGAGACCGCAGACCACCGCGAGCGGCGTGGCCAGCACCCGGTCCCCCTGGGTCATCCCGAGCCAGCTGGTGACGTCCAGGACGTGCAGGGTGTTGAGGACCCCCACCACCGGGCCGCCGTCGGCCAGGATCGTCTTCCAGGCCAGGGTGCGGATCAGGAAGCTGGTGAAGAAGGGGGCGATCACGAGCACCAGCAGGAGGTTGCGCCAGCGTCCCGCCTTGAAGGCGATCAGGTAGGCCAGCGGGTACCCCAGCAGCAGGCACAGCACGGTCGCGGTGCCGGCGTAGAGCAGGGAGCGCAGGAACTGCGGGTAGTACTCGGTGAGGGCGTCCCAGTAGGTCTGGAAGTGCCAGGTGACCTTGAAGCCCTCTTCGAGGGAGCCGGTCTGCACCGAGGTGGAGGCCTGGTAGACCATCGGCAGGACGAAGAAGACCAGCAGCCACAGGATGCCGGGGAGCAGCAGCCAGTACGGGACGAGCCGCTTGCGCAGGGACGGCTTGTGGACCGGGGGCTCGGCGGAGGCCTGGGCCTGTGGCGGCGCGGCGGTGGCGGTCATGCGCCCTCCTCGACCGTCTCGATGCCGGCGTCGCCCATCGTCCCTGCAAGCATGGACTGGGCGGCATCGAGGCCGAAGGTGTGCTCCGGGTTCCAGTGCAGGACCACCTCGGCGCCGGGGACGAGGCGGGCGTCGCGTTCGACGTTCTGGACGTACACCTCCAGCTCCGGACAGACGGGGCTGTCGACGACGAACTGGGTGGAGACCCCGATGAAGGAGGAGGCGGCTATCGTGCCGCGGACCTTGTTGCGGCCGGCCGCGACGGTGTCCTCCTCGTCCGCGTGGACCAGGGATATCTTCTCGGGACGCACCCCGACCAGCAGCTTCCCGCCGGCCTTGGGCGTGGTCGAACACCGGGCCGCGGGCAGCCGCAGCCTCGTCCCCGCCGAGCTGACCGCCACGTCGGAACCGCCGGCCTCCAGCACCTCGGCCTCGATGAGGTTGGAGGTGCCGAGGAAGTTGGCGACGAAGGTGGTCTTCGGGTTCTCGTACAGCTCGGCGGGGGCGCCCAGCTGCTCGACGCGGCCGCCGTTCATCACGGCGACCGTGTCGGCCATGGTCATGGCCTCCTCCTGGTCGTGCGTGACGTGCACGAAGGTGATGCCGACCTCGGTCTGGATGCGCTTGAGCTCCAGCTGCATCTGGCGGCGCAGCTTGAGGTCGAGGGCGCCGAGGGGCTCGTCGAGGAGGAGTACCTGGGGGTGGTTGATGAGCGCGCGGGCGACGGCCACGCGCTGCTGCTGGCCGCCGGAGAGCTGGTGCGGCTTGCGCTGGGCGAACTGGCCCAGCTCGACCAGCTCCAGCATGTCCTCGACCTGCTTCTTGACGGACTTGATGCCGCGGCGGCGCAGTCCGAAGGCCACGTTCTCGTAGATGTCCAGGTGCGGGAAGAGCGCGTAGCTCTGGAACACCGTGTTGACCGGGCGCTTGTACGGCGGCAGGTGGGTGACCTCGCGCTCGCCCAGGCTGACCGTGCCGGTGGAGGGCTCCTCCAGGCCGGCGATCATGCGCAGGGTGGTGGTCTTCCCGCAGCCCGAGGCGCCGAGCAGGGCGAAGAAGGAGCCCTGGGGGATGGTGAGATCCAGCGGGTGCACGGCGGTGAACGAGCCGTAGTGCTTGCTGATCCCGGCGAGGCGGACGTCGCCGCCCGCGGTCTTGTCAGTCATGGGCCTGGGCCTTCGGTGGTCGTGTCGTCGGAAGGGTGCGGGGCACGGGTGCCGGTACGGGCGGGGTGCGTCAGGCTCCGATGAGCTTGGCGAACTTCTCTTCGTACGCGGTCTCTTCCTCACTGCTGAGGGAGCGGAAGGCGTGGGCCTTGGCCGACATCGCCTTGTCCGGAATGATCAGGGGGTTGTCGGCGAGGGCGGGGTCGATCTTCGCGAGGTCTTCCTTGACGCCTTCGACGGGACACACGTAGCTGATGAACGCGGCCAGCCGGGCGGCGTTCGGCGGCTCGTAGTAGAAGTCGATCAGCTTCTCGGCGTTGGCCTTGTGCCGGGCGTGGGCGGGGACCAGCAGGTTGTCGCTGGACGTGATGTAACCGGGCGCCGGGATCGCGTACTTGATGTCCGGGTTGCCGGCCTGGAGCTGGATGATGTCGCCGGCCCAGGCCAGGCAGGCGGCGATGTCGCCCTTGTCGAGGTCCGCCGTGTAGTCGTTGCCGGTGAAGCGGCGTATCTGCTTGGTGTCCACCCCCTTCTGGAGCCGGCCGATGGCGGCGTCGAAGTCGGCGGTGGTGAAGTTCGCCGGGTCCTTGCCCTGGTCGAGCAGGGTCATCCCGACGCTGTCGCGCATCTCGGTGAGGAAGCCGACGCGGCCCTTGAGCGAGGGGTCGTCGAGCAGCTGCGTGACGGAGTCGACCTTCTTGCCGTCGGTGGCCTTCGCGTTGTAGGCGATGACGGTGTCGATGCCGGTCCAGGGGTAGCTGTACGCGCGGCCCGGGTCCCAGTCGGGGTTGCGGAACTGCGGGATCAGGTTGGCGTAGGCGTGCGGGAGGTGGGAGGGGTCCAGCTTCTGCGCCCAGCCGAGCCGGATGATGCGGGCGGCGAGCCAGTCGGTGACGACGATCAGGTCGCGGCCGGTGTCCTGGCCGGCCGCGAGCTGGGGGCGGACCTTGCCGAAGAACTCGACGTTGTCATTGATGTCCTCGGTGTACTTGACCTTGATCCCGGTCCGCTTGGCGAACTCGTCCAGCGTGGGGTGGGTCTTCTCGTCCTCGCTGGTGTCCATGTACTCGGTCCAGTTGGAGAAGTTGATCTCCTTCTCCTGGTCCGAGTGGTCGTCGGAGGCGACCGCCGCGTCGCCCGCGCGCTTGGCCGGCGGGATGCCGCAGGCGGACAGGGAGGCCAGGCCGCCGAGGGTGAGCGCTCCGACTCCGGAGGCGCGCAGCAGTGAGCGGCGGGTGAGGGCGCCGCGCCCGCCGGTGATGCTGCGCCGCATCGCGGCGAGTTGCGCCGCCGAGAGGCGGTCGGGCTCGAACTGCTCCATGAGCTGCCCTTTCGGGAGGGGTGGCGCCGCTGGTCGGGCGGCCGGCTGCCACTCGGCGGCAGCCGAAGACGGTTAGGTGCGGTCCCCGAAGATGGTGCGGTGCCAGTCCTTGGCGGCCACCGCGGTGTTGTCGTACATGACGTGCTTGACCTGCGTGTACTCCTCGAAGGAGTAGGCGCTCATGTCCTTTCCGAAGCCACTCGCCTTGTAGCCGCCGTGGGGCATCTCGCTGATGATCGGAATGTGGTCGTTGACCCAGACGCAGCCCGCCTTGATCTCGCGGGTCGCGCGCCCGGCCCGGTAGACGTCGCGGCTCCAGGCGGAGGCGGCCAGTCCGTAGGGGGTGTCGTTGGCCAGTGCGATGCCCTCGTCGTCGGTGTCGAAGGGCAGGACGACGAGGACCGGCCCGAAGATCTCGGACTGGACGACCTCGCTGTCCTGGGCGGCGCCGGAGACGAGCGTGGGCCGGTAGTACGCGCCCTCGGCGAGCTCGCCTCCCGGAACCTCGCCGCCGGTGACGACGGTGGCGTAGCCGCGGGCGCGCTCCACGAAGCCCGCGACCCGGTCGCGCTGGGCGTGTGAGACCAGCGGACCGAGGTCGGTGGCCCAGTCGAAGGGATCGCCCAGGCGGACCGTCTCCATCAGCTCGGCCACGCGGGCGACGAAGGCGTCGTGCAGGGGGCGCTGGACGTACGCGCGGGTGGCGGCGGTGCAGTCCTGGCCGGTGTTGATCAGGGAGGCGGCGACGGCGCCGTGCGCGGCGGCCTCCAGGTCGGCGTCGTCGAAGACCAGGAAGGGCGCCTTGCCGCCGAGTTCCAGGTGGAGCCGCTTGACGGTGGCGGTGGCGATCTCGGCGACCCGCTTGCCCACCGCGGTGGAGCCGGTGAAGGAGGTCATGACCACGTCGGGGTGGCCCACCAGGTGCTCGCCCGCGTCCCGGCCGGCGCCGGTGACGATGTTGACCACGCCGTCGGGCAGGCCCGCGTCCTTGGCCGCCTGGGCGAACATCAGGGAGGTCAGCGGGGTCAGCTCGGCGGGCTTGAGGACGATCGTGTTGCCCGCGGCGATCGCCGGGAGGATCTTCCAGGCGGCCATCTGGAGCGGATAGTTCCAGGGCGCGATGGAACCGACGACCCCGATGGCCTCGCGGCGCACGTAGGAGGTGTGGTCTCCTGAGTATTCAGCTGCCGCCTGCCCCTGGAGGTGCCGGGCGGCGCCCGCGAAGAAGGCGGTGTTGTCGATGGTCCCCGGTACGTCGAACTCGGTGGACAGCTTGATCGGCTTGCCGCACTGCAGGGATTCCGCGTACGCGAAGTCCTCCGCCTGCTCCGCCAGCACGGCGGCCAGCCGGTGCAGGGCGTCGGAGCGCTCGCCGGGGGTGGCCGCGGACCAGGCCGGGAAGGCCCGCTTGGCGGCGGCGACGGCCTCGTCGACGTCGGCGGCGGAGGCCAGCTCGTACGTGAGCACCTCCTCGCCCGTGGCGGGGTTGACGACGGTGTGCGACTGCCCGGACGTGCCGGACCTCAGCTGTCCGTCGATGTACTGCGCGCCGTCTGCGAAGCGGTCCTTGACCTGGAAGCGATTACCCATGACGCTCTCACGCTCTCCGTAGCTTCAGCTCGAATTGAGTGCCGATCCTGGCAGAGGTGTTCCCCACCGCCAAGTGATTCCGTTGTTGCCTTTTGATTACGCGACGGAATCGGTCGACCATGTGTCGAGGCGCGCCGCAAATCCCGTACGAAGTGTCAGTGGCGACTGCCACACTCGCGTGCATGGAGAAGATCGACAATTTGATCGAGCAGGTCAGCCGTGGTGAGCGGGTGAAGTACCTGCCGTTCTGGGGGCACCGGCCGCGCCCCGACGGGACGCTCGGCCCCAGCTGTATGAGCCAGTGGTGGCCGTCGCCGTTCACCGTGGGTGACGTCCGCTACGACACGGCCGAGCACTGGATGATGGCCGGCAAGGCCCGGCTGTTCGGGGACGCCGACGCGGAGCGCATCGCGCTGGAGGCGAAGACCCCGGCGGAAGCCAAGAAGGCCGGTCGCCTGGTGCGCGGTTTCGACGACGCGACATGGGCGCGGGAGCGGTTCGCGCTCGTGGTGGAGGGCAGCGTGCACAAGTTCGCGTCCACCCCCGCGCTGCGCGCGTACCTGCTGACCACCGGGGACCGGGTGCTGGTGGAGGCGAGCCCGATGGACCGCATCTGGGGCATCGGACTCGCGGCGGACGACGAGCGCGCCCTGGACCCCTCGCGCTGGCGCGGGCTGAACCTGCTGGGCTTCGCGCTGATGGAGGCCCGCGAGCGGCTGCGCACGGCGGCGTAAATGCGTGGCGGGCGGGCGAGCGGCCCGCCTACGGTAAGACTCGTCCAGGTGCGCAGGCGAGACCTACTTCCACTCTTAATGGGCAGGTCGCGGGTTCGAGTCCCGCCACCGGCTTCCGGGCCGGTGTAGCTCAGTTGGCAGAGCAGCACGTCGGTTTCGCCGACCTCGATCTCTGGACACCTACGTCACGCACCTCCCGGTGCGCGGGCTGCGGCTCCTTCTTCCCAAGAAACCCAAGCCGCCGCCACCTTGATCTCGGGAGGCACGCGTGCGGGACGCCCGGTGCGCAGGCGACGGTTGCTTCGGGGACCAGGAGGTCGCGGGTTCGAATCCCGCCCGGCTCCGGCCGGTGGAGCAGCTCGGCAGCTCGCCTGGATAAAAGTCCGCCGCCGATTCCGATCTCGGGCATCCCGCACGTCACGCCTCCCCCACGTTCCACTGGATTCGGGGGGATTCACCATGGCTCGCTTCAACCTGCGCGCACCCAAGAAGGCTTCCGCCGCGGCGGGGCCCGCCTCTCCCGTGCGCTCCACCGGCAGCCGCGCCGCCAACCACCAGGGCGGCCGCGGCTTCGTCCGCGACGCGCGCTCCGAGCTGCTCCTGCTCGCCGTCGCCAACTTCGTGACGCAGCGGACCTTCTACGAGAGCGGCGAGGCCCGCGACGACCGGTTCTCCGCGCTCGTGCGCCGCCTCGCCGTCGAGGACCCCGCGTGGACCGCGGGCCTGCTCGGCTGGCTGCGCACCGAGGGGAACATGCGCACGGCCTCGCTGGTCGGAGCGGCCGAGTACGTGAAGGCGCGGCTCGACGCCGGAGCCACCGGCGGGCCGTCCAACCGCACGGTCGTGGACTCCGTGCTGCGGCGCGCGGACGAGCCCGGCGAGCTGCTGGCCTACTGGACGGCGACGTACGGGCGCAGCGTCCCCAAGCCCGTCAAGCGCGGTATCGCCGATGCCGTGCGCAGGCTCTACGGCGCCACCTCGCTGCTGAAGTACGACACCGCCTCCAAGGGCTTCCGCTTCGGCGACGTGCTGAACCTCGTGCACGCCTCCCCCGATCCCGCCAAGCCCTGGCAGGGCGAGCTGTTCCGCTACGCCCTCGACCGGCGGCACCACCCGGAGACGGCCGAGGTGCCGGCCGCACACCGCACCCTGCTCGCGCACCGGGAGCTCATGGAACTGCCGGTGGAGGAGCGCCGGGCCGTGGTGACCGCGCCCGACGGAGCCGAGAGGCTCGCCGCCGCGGGCATCACCTGGGAGGCGCTGGCCGGCTGGCTCCAGGGGCCGATGGACGCAGCCGCCTGGGAGGCGGTCATCCCGTCCATGGGCGCGATGGCGCTGCTGCGCAACCTGCGCAACTTCGACCAGGCCGGCGTCTCGGACGAGGTGGCCGCGCGGGTCGCGGCGAAGATCGCCGACCCCGAGGTCGTCGCCCGGTCCCGGCAGTTCCCGTTCCGCTACCTCGCCGCCTACCAGCACGCCCCCTCGCTGCGCTGGGCGTACCCGCTGGAGCGGGCGCTGCGCCACTCGCTGGCCAACGTACCGGCCCTGCCGGGGCGGACGCTGGTCCTCGTGGACCGCTCGGGGTCGATGTGGGCGCGGCTGTCGGACCGCTCCGAGCTCAACCGGGCGGACGCGGCCGCCGTCTTCGGCGCCGCGCTCGCGCTGCGCGCCGAGGACGCGGACCTGGTGCAGTTCGGCACGGACAGCAAGCAGGTCCCCTACGACCGGGGCGAGTCCGTGCTGAAGGTGCTGGAGCGGTTCGAGGACCTCGGCGGCACCAACACCTCCGAGGCCGTGCGGCGGTACTACAGGGGACACGACCGGGTCCTGATCGTCACCGACGAGCAGGCGGCGTACCACCACGGCGGCGACCCGACGGCCCTCGTCCCGGACGAGGTCCCGGTGTACACCTGGAACCTGGCCGGGTACCGGACGGGCCACGCGCCCTCCGGCTCCGCGAACCGGCACACCTTCGGCGGGCTCAGCGACGCGGCCTTCCGGATGGTCTCCCTGATCGAGGGCGGCCGGGACGCCGACTGGCCGTGGGCGGCGTAGGCCGTCAGACGTGCTCGCGCACGTGCGAGGACGAGCCGCCGTCGTAGTCGTAGTCGTAGTCGGAACCGGAGCCGTTCCCCGAGCCGCCGAGCAGGACGCCGGCGATGACGAGGCCGATCATCAGGATGCTGATCACGATGCCGATCGCGCCCAGGATGATGCCGGCCAGCGCCATCGAGCCGTTGTCGGCCTCGCCGCGCTGGGCCTTCTTGCGGCCCAGGATGCCGAAGACGAGCGCCGGGACGCCGAACAGCACGCCCAGGTAGCAGGTGACCACGCCGATGATGCCGAGGACCATGGCGGTGATCCCGAAGCCGTTGCTCTTGGCCGGATATCCGTAGCCCGGGTACCCGGGGTACCCCGGATAGCCCTGCTGGCCGGGATAGCCGTACGCCGGCTGCGCGGGCGGCGGTCCGGGGTACGCGTAGCCCCCGGGGTCCGGCTGCGCCGGGTACCCGTACGCGGGCGGCAGCGCCGCGCCCGGCGCGGGAGCGGGCGCCGGAGCGGTGGCCGGCGCCGGCCCGGGTATCTGCGCCGGCGGGGTGTCGCCCCCCGGCATCCCCGCGATCGTCGGCTGGTCGTGCACGGACGGCGGCCCTGACATCCCCGGTGCGGCCTGCGGTTTGCCGAGCTCCACCGCCGGCCGCTCCGGCGGCGCCCACGGGTCCTGCGGCTCGGGGCTCTGATCGGTCATGCGGCGCCCCCCTCTCGTACGCCCATGCTATGTGCTGCCACCGACGGTCCCGGAGCTGCCTACGATGAAGCCCGATCTGTCCGCACCCGTCCTCCCGGAGGCTCCCTCATGCCCGACTTGAACCCCTTCATCGCGGGGCTGCCCAAGGCGGAACTCCACGTCCACCACGTCGGCTCCGCCTCCCCGCGCATCGTGGCCGAACTCGCCTCCCGCCACCCCGACTCCAAGGTCCCCACGGACCCCGAGGCGCTCGCCGACTACTTCACGTTCACCGACTTCGCGCACTTCATCGAGGTCTACCTGTCCGTCGTCGACCTGGTCCGCACTCCCGACGACGTACGCACCCTCACGTACGAGGTCGCCCGCGACATGGCCCGGCAGAACATCCGCTACGCCGAGCTGACCATCACCCCGTACTCCTCCACCCGCCGCGGCATCGACGAGAAGGCCTTCATGGAGGCCATCGAGGACGCCCGCAAGGCCGCCGAGACCGAGCTCGGCGTCATCCTGCGCTGGTGCTTCGACATCCCCGGCGAGGCCGGCCTGGAAGCCGCCGCCGAGACCGCGCGCCTCGCCGTCGAGCTGCGTCCGGAGGGCCTGGTCTCCTTCGGCCTCGGCGGCCCGGAAATCGGCGTGCCGCGCCCGCAGTTCAAGCCGTACTTCGACGCCGCCCGCGCGGCCGGCCTGCACAGCGTGCCGCACGCCGGCGAGACCACCGGTCCGGAGACCATCTGGGACTCCATCCGCGAGCTGGGCGCCGAGCGCATCGGCCACGGCACCAGCGCCACGCAGGACCCGGAGCTCCTCGCCTACCTCGCCGAGCACCGGATCGCGCTGGAGGTCTGCCCGACCTCCAACATCGCCACGCGCGCCGTGACCGACCTGGACCTCCACCCCGTCAAGGAGATGGTGCGGGCGGGCGTGCTCGTCACCATCAACAGCGACGACCCGCCGATGTTCGGCTCCGACCTCAACAACGAGTACGCGGTGGCCGCGCGCCTCCTCGACCTCGACGAGCGCGGGCTCGCGCAGCTGGCGAAGAACGCCGTCGAGGCCTCCTTCCTGGACGAGGCCGGCAAGGCGAAGCTCACCGCGGAGATCGACACGTACACCTCCGCCTGGCTCGCACGCTGACGGACCGCCGGGAACGCCGACAATGGCGGTCATGCGCACCCTGACGGCCGTGGGCCACCGCGGCGATCCCTACCGTGTCCGCGAGAACACCCTCCCCTCGATCCGCTCCGCCTTCGCACGCGGGGCGGACGCGGTGGAGATCGACGTACGGCTGACCCGCGACGGGCAGCCGGTCCTGCTCCACGACGAGACGCTCCAGCGGCTGTGGGGCCATGACGTGCGGCTCGACGCCGTCACGGCCGCACAGCTGAAGGAGCTGACGCGGGGCGGGATCCCGACGCTGCGCGAGGCCCTGATGGCGGCCGGCGCGGGCCGGGTGATGATCGACCTGCCCGGAGCCACGGCCGAGGCCGTGCGGACGGTCGTCGGGCAGGTCCGGGAGTGCGGGGCCCGCGACCGTACGTACTACTGCGCGGGCCCGGACACGATGCTGGCCGTGCGCGCCGCCGATCCGGGCGCCGAGATCGCGCTGACCTGGACCACGCTGGCGCCGCCGCGCCGGGTGCTGATCGACGCGGTGGCGCCGTCCTGGCTCAACTACCGCTTCGGGCTGGTGGACCGGGAGCTGACGGACGCCCTCCACCGGGAGGGCCTGCTGGTCTCGGCCTGGACCGCGGACACGACGCGGGCGATGCGCGGGCTGGTGGCGGCCGGGGTGGACGCGATCACCACCAACCGGCTGGACGCACTGGCCCGCGTACGGGCGGAACTCGGCGTACCGGGCCGGTGATACGCGCCTGGGGGGAACGGATCCGGCGGGCGGATCCGCGGTGGCAGGACCTGGGGCTGACGCTGCTGGTCCAGGTGGCGACGACGATTCCGTTCGTCGTGCCGCGCGATCCGCTGGATTCGCCGGCCACCTGGCCCGCGTACCTGCTGACCACGCTCGGCAACGTGCCGCTGGTGTGGCGGCGGCGGGCGCCCGTGCCGGCGATCTTCGGGATGGTCGCGGCCGGCACGCTCTACACGCTGGCGCTGGACGGCCCCGGCCAGCCGCTGCCTTACGCCCCGCTGATCGGCGTGTACACGATGGCGCTGCTGTGCCCGGCCCGGGTGCGGATCGCGATGGGCGTGACGCTGACCGGGCTGATCCTCGCCTCCGTGGCGCTCAACACGGGGACGGCCAGGGAGCTGCTGTTCGCGCTGTTCGTCTTCGCGGCGGCGTTCGCGCTGGGGCGGCTCCAGTACACCCGGCAGGCGTACACCGAAGCCGTCGAGGCGCGGGCCGCCGAGCTGGAGCGGGCGAACCGGATCGAGGCGGAGCAGGCGGCCGCGCGTGAACGGGCCCGCATCGCACGGGAGATGCACGACATCCTCTCGCACGCGGTCAGCATCATGATCGTGCAGGCGGAGGCCGGCCCGGTGGCGGTGCGCAGGGCCCCGGAGCGGGCGGAGGCGGCCTTCGAGGCGATCGCCGAGACGGGGCGGGACGCGATGGCGCAGCTGCGGACGATGCTGGGCGTGCTGCGGACGGACCGGGCGGCGGCGCAGGAGGCCGCTCCGCGGTCCCCGCAGCCCGGGATCGCGGAGCTGGCGGGGCTGCTGGAGCGGGTCCGGGGCAGCGGGCAGCGGGTGTCGTACGAGCGGACGGGGGCGGTGCGCGCGCTGCCGGCGGCGCTGGAGGCGACGGTGCACCGGGTGGTGCAGGAGGCGCTGACGAACGTGGTGAAGCACGCCGGGGCGTCGGTGGTGTCCGTGCGGCTGGAGTACGGGGAGCGGGCGCTCACGGTGAGGGTGACGGACGACGGGCGGGGTCCGGGACCGGCGGCCGCCGCCGCGGGCGGGCACGGGCTGATCGGGATCCGGGAGCGGGCGGCGGCGCACGGCGGTACGGCGGAGTACGGCCCGGGGCCAGGCGGCCGGGGGTTCTCGCTGCGCGTCGTCCTTGTAACCTCGCCGCTGGAGGTGGGGCGTTGACGATTCGTGTGGTGGTGGCGGACGACCAGGAGCTGGTGCGCAGCGGATTCGCGATGATCCTGGACGCGCAGGAGGACGTCGAGGTCGTCGCGGAGGCCGGGGACGGCGCGGCGGCGGTGGCGGCGGTGCGGGAGCTGCGGCCGGACGTGGCGCTGCTGGACGTGCGGATGCCGGTGCTCGACGGGATCGAGGCCTGCCGGGCGATCTCCGGCGGGACCTCGTGCCGGACGGTGATGCTGACGACCTTCGATTCGGACGAGTACGTGTACGAGGCGCTGCACGCGGGGGCGAGCGGGTTCCTGCTGAAGGACGTGCGGCGGGACGATCTGGTGCACGCGGTACGGGTGGTGGCGGCGGGCGATTCGCTGCTGGCGCCTTCGGTGGCGCGGCGGCTGATCGAGGAGTACACGGCGGTGACGGCGCGGCCGGCGGCGGTGGGGGCGCTGTCCGTGCAGCGGCTGGAGGTGCTCACGGCGCGGGAGCGGGAGACTCTGCTGCACCTGGGGCGGGGGCTGTCGAACGCGGAGATCGCCGCCGCGCTGGTGGTGAGCGAGCACACCGTGAAGTCGCACGTGGGCAACGTGCTGGCGAAGCTGGGGCTGCGGGACCGGATCCAGGCGGTGATCTGCGCGTACGAGACGGGTCTGATCGCGGCCGGAGTGGGGACCGGGGCGGGGGCCGGGGCGGGGGCCGGGGGCGCGGGTACCTCTGGGGTATCTCCCTCCGGGGAGTGAGGGGGCGGGGGCGGGCTCCCTCGCGCCGGTGAGTTGTCGTACCGGTGAAGACCCCTCTTGGTGGTGATCCGCGAGGACCCCTGTGACCTGCAGCATTGAGTCATCGGGGCCGCTGGGGCCCGGATGACAACCGGGGGGATTCCGTCATGAAGGTACGTACGCGCGCACTGATCGCCACCGCCCTGGTCCTGGGCATCGCGGCCGGACCGGCCGTGGCCCATGCCGCTCCGGCCGCCGTGCCGATGTCGGCCCGCGATGTGGACCCGCCCGTGTACACGACCGCGCCCGATGCGACGGCGCTGCGCAAGGCGATCGCCGGCATCGGCCCGGGCAACGGGGACGCGACGGCCGCGCTGGTCCGGGTGGGCGGTACGAGCGGCCAATGGGTGGGCCGTGCCGGTGTGGCCGATGTCCGCACCGGACGCAAGGCATTCGACGACGCCCGGTTCCGGGCCGGTTCGGTGACGAAGACGTTCACGGCGGCGCTGGTGCTCCGGCTTGCCGCCGAGGGCAGGGTGGATCTGGACAGGCCCGTGCAGCAGTACCTGCCCGGGCTGCTGCCGTCGGGACCGAAGGGCTTCGAGCCCATCAGCGTGCGGCAGTTGCTGAACTACACGAGCGGCATACAGCCGGCCGAGGGGCCGGGGGATTCCTTCGAGGCGCAGTACGCGCACCGGTTCGACGTGGTCGATCCGCACGCGCTGATCGCCGAGGCGGTGGCGAAGGGACCCGAGTTCAAGCCGGGCGAGAAGCAGCACTACCTCAACATCGACTACACGGTCCTGGCCGTGCTGATCGAGAAGCTGACGGGGACGACGTACGAACAGGCCCTGTCCGAGCGGATCCTGAAGCCGCTCGGCCTGCGCCACACCTCGGTTCCGGCGCGCGGGGAGAACCGGATACCGGGCCCGCACCACCACGGCTACCAGGCCGTGGAGGAGCCCGGCGGTGGGAGCACCCTGGTGGACGTGACCGACTGGAACTCCTCGTCCAACTGGGCCGCCGGGGACCTGATATCCACCACGGAGGACCTGGAGAGGTTCACCCAGGCCCTGTTCGCAGGCCGGGTGGTGCCGAAGGCACAGCTGGAGGAGATGTTCACGGTTCCCGCGGTCAAGGACTTCGACTCCGGGGAGGACGCGGTGCAGACCGCGGGGATGAAGCGGTTCGTCCTGCCCGACGGCACGGTGGTCTACGGCAAGACGGGCTCCCGGTACGGCTACAGCACGGTGATCGGCGGGGCGCGCGATCTCTCGCGCACCCTCGTCTACTCCGTCAACTCCACCGATGCGAAGGGGCAGGACATGAACAAGGTGGCCTACGGGATCGTGATGGCGGCCTTCGCCCGGTAGCCCTCGCCCGGCATGGCCTCCAGGCGCTTGATCATGCGGCGGAGCACCAGCAGGGGTACGACCCCGAAGACGCCGAACGAGATGTCGATGAGGCTCCACCCGAAGGGGATGCCCCGGACGGGTCCGCAGATCAGGGCCAGGGGGATCACACCGGCGCAGGCGATCATGCCGGCTTCGACGATCCAGACGTTGCGGACGGGGTCGCGGTGGACCCCGTAGAAGAAGACCGCGATCACCAGGTGGGCGAAGGCGAGCCAGTCGGTGCCGTAGAGGAGGAAGGGGTGGTCCCGGTCGGCTTGGTCCAGTCCGTCCCCCACCCGCCGCAGCCACGCGTGGGACACCAGGGAGTTGGCCCAGTGGAGTTCGCTGACGAGGGGGAAGGCGGTGAGGCCGCTGAGCACGAGGCAGACGATGAACAGGACCAGCCAGGCACGGATACGCCGCTGAAGGGCGCTTCTCTCGCTCATGGAAGGAAGCCTACGCCCGTTTCTGAACGCGTTCAGCCAAATTGCTGAACATGTTCAGTTCCGTGACGGGGTCGCGATCGTGATCGTTCCGGCCCCGGCCGGTGCTCAGAGGCCGACGATGGCGTTCCAGCGCTGGGCGAGGGAGCGGCGCTCGGCCGAGGAGATGTCCCGGGCCACCACGAGCCGCTTGCGCATCTCCGCGTCGGGGAAGATCAGCGGGTTCTCCGCGAGTTCGGCGGTCTCCTTGTCCTCGGAGGCGGCCAGGACCTCGCGGGCGGCCGGGACGGGGCAGACGTAGTTGACGGAGGCGGCGAGCTCGGCGGCCACCTCCGGCGCGTAGTAGTAGTCGACCAGGGCCTCGGCGTTAGCCTTGTGCCGGGCCAGGTTGGGGACGAGCAGGCTCTCCGCCCAGAGCTCGGCACCCTCCTCCGGGACGACGAACTCGATGTCCGGGTTGTCGGCCTGGAGCTGGATGGCGTCACCGGAGTACGCCTGGCAGGCCAGGACGTCGCCCTTGCTCAGGTCGGAGGTGTAGTCGTTGCCGGTGAAGCGGCGGATGTGCTTCTTCTTCACCATGCTCTCCACCTGGTCGCACATCCGGTGGAAGTCGGACTCGGTCCACCGGGTGACGTCCACGCCGTCGCCCTGCATCAGCAGGGCGAAGGACTCGTCCAGGCCGGAGAAGAGGGTGACCTTGCCGGCCAGGTCCGGCTGCCACAGGTCGCCCACCGACTTGATCTCCCGGCCCAGCGCCTTGCGGTTGTAGGCGATGCCGGTGATGCCCGACTGCCACGGGACGGTGTGCAGGCGGCCCTCGTCGAAGGCGGGGGACCGCAGCTGCGGGTCGAGGTGGGCGGCCACGTTGGGCTGCGCCGAGCGGTCCATCTTCTGGGCCCAGCCCAGGTGGACGAAGCGGGCGGCCATCCAGTCGCTGACGACCACCAGGTCGTGGCCGGTCTCCTGGTGGTTCATCAGGGCCGGGCTGACCTTGCCGAAGAACTCGTCGTTGTCGTTGATCTCCTCGGAGTACCGGACCTCGATGCCGGTCTTCTCCGAGAAGGCGTCCAGCGTGGGCCGGCGCTCCTCGTCCTCTTCGTCGGTGTCGATGTAGAGCGGCCAGTTCGAGAAGGCGACCCGCTTGTCCCGCTCGGAGCGGTCCGGGCCCTCCCGCCGGTCCTCGGGGACGAACGCGGCGGGCACACCGCAGCCGGTCAGGGCCGCGAACAGGCCGGCGGCACCGATGCCGCGCAGCGCCGCGCGGCGGGAGAAGGCGAGTTCAGGCATGGGCAAAGCCTCGGGGAACACAGGAGGGCGGGCAATAGACATGTTGTCTACTGCCCGCCCTCTCAAGCCCCTCCGGTGATCGATGCGATCCCTGCGGAGACCCCCGTGGAGACCGTCAGCCGTCGAGCGAGGTCATCACGTGCTTGATGCGGGTGTAGTCCTCGAAGCCGTAGGCGGAGAGGTCCTTGCCGTAGCCGGACTTCTTGAAGCCGCCGTGGGGCATCTCGGCGACGAGCGGGATGTGGGTGTTGATCCACACGCAGCCGAAGTCGAGGTTCTTGGACATCCGCATCGCGCGGCCGTGGTCCTTGGTCCACACGGAGGAGGCGAGGGCGAACTCGACGCCGTTCGCGTACTCCAGGGCCTGGGCCTCGTCCGTGAAGGACTGGACGGTGATGACGGGGCCGAAGACCTCGTTCTGGATGATCTCGTCGTCCTGCTTGAGGCCCGAGACCACGGTCGGGGCGTAGAAGTAGCCCTTGTCGCCGACCCGGTGGCCGCCGGCCTCGACCTTGGCGTGCGCCGGGAGGCGCTCGATGAAGCCCGCGACCTGCTTCAGCTGGTTCGGGTTGTTCAGCGGGCCGTAGAGCACGTCCTCGTCGTCCGGGGCGCCGGTCTTGGTGTCGGCGGCGGCCTTGGCGAGGGCGGTCACGAACTCGTCGTGGATGGACTCGTGCACCAGCACGCGGGTCGCGGCGGTGCAGTCCTGGCCGGCGTTGAAGTAGCCGGCGACCGCGATGTCCTCCACGGCCTTGGCGAGGTCGGCGTCCTCGAAGACGACGACCGGGGCCTTGCCGCCGAGCTCCAGGTGGACGCGCTTGACGTCCTTCGAGGCGCTCTCGGCGACCTGCATGCCGGCGCGCACCGAGCCGGTGATGGAGGCCATCGCCGGGGTGGAGTGCTCGACCATGGCCTTGCCGGTCTCACGGTCGCCGCACACGACGTTGAAGACGCCCTTGGGCAGGATCGAGTCGATGATCTCCGCCATCAGGACGGTGGAGGCCGGGGTGGTGTCCGAGGGCTTGAGCACCACGGTGTTGCCCGCGGCGATGGCCGGGGCGAACTTCCACACGGCCATCATCATCGGGTAGTTCCACGGCGCGACCTGGGCGCACACGCCGACCGGCTCGCGGCGGATGATCGAGGTCATCCCGTCCATGTACTCGCCGGCCGAGCGGCCCTCCAGGAGGCGGGCCGCACCCGCGAAGAAGCGGATCTGGTCCACCATCGGCGGCAGCTCCTCGCTGGCCGTGAGGCCCAGCGGCTTGCCGGTGTTCTCCGACTCGGTGGCCACGAGCTCGTCCGCGCGCGCCTCGAAGGCGTCCGCGATCTTGAGCAGGGCCTTCTGGCGCTCCGACGGGGTCGTGTCGCGCCAGCCCGGGAAGGCGGCCGCGGCGGCGGCCATGGCGGCGTCGACATCGGCCTGGCCGGAGAGCGGGGCGGTGGCGTACACCTCGCCGGTGGCGGGGTTGACCACCTCGGTGGTCCGCCCGTCGGCGGCGTCCTTGAACTCTCCGCCGATGTAGTTGCGCAGACGACGCAGTTCGGTGGTCACTCCAGCCACACTCCTGATCACATGTCCAACGATTGAGACGAATCCCAATCCTAGCCCCTAGGCGGACGCTTTCGGCAGGGCCGGATGCCACCAACTACGAAATCAGTGAGATCCGGGATGCCAAACAACGGATTTCATCGATTCCGTCTTGCGGAACAGACGACTCCTCGTGCACAGTGAGGTCGTGGTCAGTCGAAGCGCAGATTCCAGGAACAGACAACCGTCCCCTTCGGTCGATGCTGTGTCCCTGGCGATCATCGAGCAACTGCAGGAGGACGGGCGCCGTCCCTACGCAGCGATCGGCAAGGCCGTCGGCCTGTCGGAGGCGGCCGTGCGCCAGCGCGTGCAGAAGCTGCTCGACCAGGGCGTCATGCAGATCGTCGCCGTCACCGACCCGCTCACCGTGGGCCTGCGACGCCAGGCCATGGTCGGCATCAACGTCGAGGGAGACCTCGACCCGGTGGCCGACGCACTGACCCAGATGGCCGAGTGCGAGTACGTGGTCATGACCGCGGGCTCGTTCGACCTGATGGTGGAGATCGTCTGCGAGGACGACGACCACCTGCTGGAGACGATCAACAAGAAGATCCGCGCGCTCCCCGGCGTGCGATCAACCGAAAGCTTCGTTTATCTGAAGCTGAAGAAGCAGACCTACATGTGGGGAACTCGATAGCCCGTGAGCCAGGACCTCTCCAAGACCGCGTACGACCACCTGTGGATGCACTTCACCCGCATGTCGTCGTACGAGAACTCCCCCGTCCCCACCATCGTGCGGGGTGAGGGCACCTACATCTTCGACGACAAGGGCAAGCGCTACCTGGACGGTCTCGCCGGACTGTTCGTGGTCAACGCCGGTCACGGCCGCAAGGAACTGGCCGAGGTCGCCTACAAGCAGGCGCAGGAACTCGCGTTCTTCCCCATCTGGTCGTACGCGCACCCCAAGGCCGTGGAGCTCGCCGAGCGCCTCGCCGACTACGCCCCGGGCGACCTGAACAAGGTCTTCTTCACCACCGGCGGCGGCGAGGCCGTCGAGACCGCCTGGAAGCTGGCCAAGCAGTACTTCAAGCTGCAGGGCAAGCACACCAAGTACAAGGTCATCTCGCGTGCGGTCGCCTACCACGGCACCCCGCAGGGCGCCCTGTCCATCACCGGTCTGCCGGCCCTGAAGGCCCCCTTCGAGCCGCTGGTCCCCGGCGCGCACAAGGTGCCGAACACCAACATCTACCGCGCCCCGATCTACGGCGACGACCCCGAGGCCTTCGGCCGCTGGTGCGCCGACCAGATCGAGCAGGAGATCCTGTTCGAGGGCGCCGACACCGTCGCCGCCGTCTTCCTGGAGCCGGTGCAGAACGCCGGCGGCTGCTTCCCGCCGCCGCCCGGGTACTTCCAGCGCGTCCGCGAGATCTGCGACGAGTACGACGTGCTCCTCGTCTCCGACGAGACGATCTGCGCCTTCGGCCGCCTCGGCACGATGTTCGCCTGTGACAAGTTCGGCTACGTGCCCGACATGATCACCTGCGCCAAGGGCATGACCTCGGGCTACTCCCCGATCGGTGCCTGCATCGTCTCGGACCGCATCGCCGAACCGTTCTACAAGGGCGACAACACCTTCCTGCACGGCTACACCTTCGGCGGACACCCGGTGTCCTCCGCGGTGGCGCTCGCCAACCTCGACATCTTCGACAAGGAAGGCCTCAACCAGCACGTGCTGGACAACGAGGACGCCTTCTTCTCGACGCTGAAGAAGCTGCACGACCTGCCCATCGTCGGCGACGTCCGCGGCAACGGCTTCTTCTACGGCATCGAGCTCGTCAAGGACAAGGTCACCAAGGAGTCCTTCACGGACGAGGAGACGGAGCGCGTGCTCTACGGCTTCCTCTCCAAGGCGCTCTTCGAGAACGGCCTGTACTGCCGGGCCGACGACCGCGGCGACCCGGTCATCCAGCTGGCCCCGCCGCTCATCGCGGACCAGGGCACCTTCGACGAGATCGAGGGCATCCTGCGCTCGGTGCTCACCGAGGCGTGGACCAAGCTGTAAAAAGCGCTGCCGACGAGCAGTGAACAGTCCGAACCACACGGCCCGGATCCCCCGTTCGAGTGAGAACGCGGGGGTCCGGGCCGTGTGCTGTCACCATCCAAGACGTTCATCTCTTTACATCTCATTGCGGCGCCAGTGACTTAAGCCGGTTCCGCTTCGTTCCCCCGGACGGAGGTGTACGCCATGGTGGCTCCACCGGACAACGCCCCACCGGACAATGACGTCCTCTGGGCACGGTCCGTTCACTACTCCCACAGCGGTTCCCCCGGCCTGATCGGGGTCTCGGTGGGCGTCCGCCAGGGCGAGATCCTGGCCCTGACCGGCCCGCGAGGCAGTGGGAAGACCACCCTGCTGCGCTGCCTGTCCGGGCATCTGGTGCCCGAGCAGGGCGAGATCTGGTTCAACAGCGTGCCCGTCCACACCATGGGCGCCGTGGCCCGCGAACGGCTGCGCCGCGACCGGTTCGGCTGGATCGGCCCCGATCCCCTGCTGCTGCCCGAGCTCAAGGTGTGGGAGAACGCGGCGCTGCCGCTGCTGGTCTCCGGCGCCTCCCACCGCACCGCCAAGGCCGCCGCCTGCGAATGGCTGGACCGGCTCGACATCGGCGCCTTCGCCCGCAAGCGCCCCGGCGCGCTGACCCGTGCCGAATCCCAGCGGGTCGCCCTCGCCCGGGCCCTGGTCAAGGAGCCGTCGGTGGTCTTCGCCGACGAGCCGACCGCCCCGCTGCACCGGGCCGAGCGCTCCCTGCTGCTCCGTACGCTCACCACCGCGGCCCGCTCGCACGGGATCACCGTGCTGCTGGCCACCCACGACGAGGAGAGCGCGGCCGTCGCCGACCGCAGCGTCGAACTGCTCGACGGCCGCCACGCCACCCACGCCACCCACGCCATCGGCGGCGTGGGCGACGCGGGCGGTGCCGGCGGCGTGGGCGGTCCTTCCGACGAGACCCCGGAGGGCCAGGCCGCGTGCTCGCTCTCCGCCTAGCCCGCGGGTCCCGCCCGCTCGTCCAGCTGCGCCGGCTGCTGGTCGCCGCCGCCTGCGCCGGCACCGGCTTCCTCCTGCTGTACGTGCTCGCGGAAGCCACCGCCCGGCCTGCCGGATCGTTCCCCCGTCTGCTGTGGGCCATGGTCCCGCTCGCCGTCACCGTGCAGTTCGCCGTCGCCGTCGCGCGGACCGACCCCGCGACCCGGCCCCGCGAGGGGCTGGACGCCGTCGGGCTGGGACCCGTACGGCTCACCCTCGTCGCGACGGTCTCCACCGCCATCGCGTGCACCCTGGGCAGCGCCCTGGCCCTGGCAGCCTTCCTGCACCTGCGGGGCGAGCTCACCGGCCTGCCCTTCGACGGGGCCGCGGCCGGACTGCTGCACGCCGACCGGCCGCTGCCCGTGGCGGCCGCCCTCACCCTGCTGGCCCTGATCCCGCTGAGCGCCTCCGCCGCCACCGCGCTCGCCCTGCGCCCGCACCCGCCGCTGGCCCCGCAGACCGCCCTGCCCTGGGGCATCGCCCTCACCGCCTGCGGACTGGCGGCCCTGGCGTACGCGGGCCCGGGCCGCGCCGGGACGCCGGCCGGCTGGGCCCTCACCGCCGTCGGCCTCTCCCTCGCGGGCCCCGGACTCGCCTACGCCTGCGGAGCGCTGGTCCAGGCGGTCCGCCCGGGCGCCATGCGACTGCTGGCCGGGCGGACCCTCCAGGAAGAGGCGCCCCGGCTGGGCCGACCCCTCGGAGTCCTGTGCGCGATCGCCGCGGGCGCCCTCACCGCCGCGGCCCTGCGCGCCCGCGGCGGCCTCGGCGTCCCGCCGGGCCCGCTGACCGGACCGGCCTGCGCCCTGGTCGTGCTGTGCGCGGCGGCGACCCTGATCACCCGGGCCGTCGAGGTCCGCCAGGACCGCTCGGCCACCCGGACCGCACTGCGCGACATGGGCACCCCCGGCGGAGTCCTGCGCACGGCCGCGACCCTGCGCGCGACCGCCCTGGTGGCCGTGTGCGGACCGGTCGTGTGGGGTGTGGCACAGCTGACGTCTCTGGCATTGACCCGCTGACGAGGGCAGCCCATAGGGTGGGCCGAATGGTCAACGCAGACAACGCAGACATCGAGATCGAGACGCTCGCCGAATTCGACCGGGTCGCGGCCCGCGGCTCGCTCAGCGGCTACCGGGTCCAGTCGGTCAACCTGCTGGAGCGCACGTTCGCCCTGCTGTCCTGCGACACCTCCGCGGCCGTCTTCCTCGGCTGCGCGATGGAGCCCGACGCCTCGGCGAAGGTGCGCGCCGACGGCGCGCTCGTCTTCCCGCCCGTCCCGGACCTCCCGTTCAACCCCTACCGCGGCCTCCTGTACAGCGCCGACGAGCTGTTCACGGGGCTGCCCGCGGGCTACGAGACCACTCCGGACGCCCAGTCGTACGCCTGGTTCCAGGAGACCAAGGCGGACGGCGACGTCTTCTCCTCGATGCTGCGGTCCATCCACGACGACGCGATCTCCGACGCCCTCGACGAACACCTCGCCGGCGCCCGGGTGGTGGGCGTCATGGGCGGCCACGCGATGTCCCGCGGCGGCCTCGACTACCAGGGCGCGGCCGAGCTCGGCCGGAAGCTGGCCCGGTCCGGGCTGACGGTGGCCACCGGCGGCGGCCCGGGTGCGATGGAGGCGGCGAACCTCGGCGCCTACCTGGCGGCGGCCCCGGACGAGGCCCTGGCGGAGGCCCTGGAGATCCTGGCCAAGGCCCCTTCCTTCGTCCCCTCGGTCTCCGACTGGGCGCGGGCGGCGTTCGCCGTGCGCGAGCGCTGGCCCGGCGGCGGCGACTCGGTGGGCATCCCCACCTGGTTCTACGGGCACGAGCCGCCGAACGCCTTCGCCGGCCACATCGCCAAGTACTTCGCGAACGCCACCCGCGAGGACGGATTGCTGGCCCGGTCGAACGCGGGCGTGGTCTTCCTGCCGGGTGCCGCCGGCACCCTCCAGGAGATATTCGACAACGCGACACCGAACTACTACGGGTCGCGGGGCGAGCCGACCCCGATGGTGCTGGTCGACCGTACGCACTGGACCGAGCACCTTCCGGCGTGGCCGCTGCTGCGGGCGCTGGCGCGCGGCCGCGCGATGGAGTCGCGTATCGCGCTGGTCGACTCGGTGGACGAGGTCCCCGCGGCACTCGCGGCGATGACGGCGGCCGACGGGACGAACTGAACTATCGGCCGGCCCGAGGCAACTTCCCGGCCCGATCACACGTCTGCCATAGGTAATCAACTCGCAAAACCTGCCAGACGTGAACGGAGCCCTCGGTGCTCATAGGCCTGCTGACCGCGATCGCGGCGTCCATCTGCTACGGCACGGGGTCCGTCCTTCAAGCCGTGGGCTCCCGCAGGGCGGCGCGGATGTCCCCGGCCGCCGCGGGGGTGACCGCGCACGGCGGCCCGAACCTCTCGTCCACCGCGAAGGCGGCGATGACGTGGGAGTTCATCGTCGGCACCATCCTGGACTTCGTGGGCTTCGGGCTGGGCGCGCTGGCCGCCCGGCTGCTGCCGCTGTTCCTCTCGCAGACCGTGATCAGCGCCAACCTGGTGATCACGGCCGTGCTCAGCGTGAAGATGCTGGGCATCCGGCTGACCCGTAAGGAATGGACCTCGATCGGCGTCGTCTGCGCGGCGCTGGTGCTGCTGGCGACGGCGGCGGGCCACGAGGGCGGCCACCACGCCCCGATGTCCACGCACTGGTGGCTGTTCGCGGTGACCCTGCTGATCATCGCGGGCGGCACGGTGGCCGTGCGCCTCCTCGGCTCCCGGGCGGCGATCCTGGCGGGCCTGCTGTCGGGCCTGGCCTTCGGCGCGCTGGGCGTCGGCGTCCGGATCCTCGACGGCATCGACCCGTTCGACCTGGGCACGCTGCTCGCCGACCCGGCCCTCTACGCGATCGTGCTGGCCGGCGTCGGCGGCATGTACCTGCACACGGTCGCCCTCCAGATCGGCTCGGTGAACGGCGCGACGGCCGCGCTGGTGGTCGGCGAGACCGTCCTGCCGGGTGCGATCGGCGTCCTGTGGCTGGGCGACGCCTCCCGCCCGGGCCTGGCCTGGCTGGCGGTCCTCGGCTTCGTCCTGGCCGTCGCGGGCGCCGTGGCCGTCGCCTGGTACGGCAACCACGAGGGCGCCGAGACCCCTGCGAAGGAACCCGCCCCCGCCGGCGTCTGAGGTAGCCGGGTCCCGCCCCGGACCTGCCCGGCGGCGGGGCCGGGGCCGGGTCCGGGGCCCGGCGCAGCGGCTACGCCGCCGGGAGCACGACCACCTCGGCCGGCGAGAAGGCCACCGCGACCCGCTCCCCCACCCCCGGAGCCCCGGCCAGCCCGCACTCCGCCTCCAGCTCCGGCCCCGCCTCCGGCCGCAAACGCAGCGCGACGTGCGTCCCGCGAAACGTCCGCGACAGCACCTCGCACCGCAGCCCCGCGGCCGCCTGCACCACCCCGGCCGGACGGATCAGAAGGTTCTGCTCCCCCTGCGGCGATCCCGCCGGCACCCGCACCTTCCCCCACGCCGTCACCGCGGCCCCGCCCGCCACCACCGCCGGGATGACGTTCTCGAAGCCGAGGAAGCGCGCCACGAACTCCGAGGCCGGCCGCTGCCACACCTCCAGCGGGGTCCCGGCCTGCGCGATCCGCCCCTCCCGCATCACCACCACCCGGTCGGCCAGCGCGAAGGCCTCCCCCTGGTCGTGGGTGACGGCCAGCACCGTGGTCCCCAGCCGGGAGAACAGCTCCCGCAGCTCCACCACCAGCCGCTCCCGAAGCCCGCGGTCCAGCTGCCCCAGCGGCTCGTCCAGCATCAGCAGCCTCGGCGACGGCGCCAGCGCCCGCGCCAGGGCGACCCGCTGCTGCTCACCGCCCGACAGCGAAGCCACCGAGCGGCCCTGGGCCCCGGGGAGTCCGACCAGCTCCAGCAACTCCGCGACCCGGGACTCGTACGACGTACGTCCGGACCCCCGGGCCGAGCCCCGCATGCGCAGCCCGAACCCGACGTTGCCGCCCACGTCCCGGTGCGGGAACAGCTGGTGGTCCTGGAACATCAGGCCGACCCCGCGCCGGTGCACCGGCACCCGCGCCTGGTCCGCCCCGCCCAGCAGCACCCGCCCCGCCGAGACCGGCTGCAGCCCGGCCACCACCCGCAGCAGCGTGGACTTGCCGCTGCCGCTGGGCCCGAGCACGCACACGATCTCGTGCTCGGCGACCTCCAGGTCGACCGCGTCGACGACGGCACGCTCGCCGAAGCGCACCGACACCCCGGCCAGTTCGAGCAACGTCATCAGAACTCTCCCGAGGTCTTGTCGGGGCGCAGCCGCTCCAGCACCAGCAGGGACACCGCGCACACCAGCATCAAAATCGTGCTCAGGGCCATCGCCTGCCCGTAGTTCAGCTCACCGGCCCGCCCCAGCAGCCGCGCCACGGCCACCGGCAGCGTCGGACGGTCGGGCCGCGCGATGAAGACGGTCGCCCCGAACTCCCCCAGCGATACGGCGAAGGCGAATCCGGCCGCGATCAGCAGCGCCCGCCGCACCAGCGGCAGGTCCACCTCCCGCCAGGCCCGCAGCGGGGAGGCCCCGAGCACGGCGGCGGCCTCGCGCAGCCGCCCGTCCACGGCCCGCAGTACCGGCAGCATGGTCCGTACGACGAAGGGCACGCCCACCAGCGCCTGCGCGAGCGGCACCAGGATCCACGAGGTCCGCAGGTCCAGCGGGGGCTCGTCCAGGGTGATCAGGAACCCGAAGCCGACCGTCACCGCCGACACCCCCAGCGGAAGCATCAGCAGCGCGTCGAACCCGCGCACGAACCGGCCCGCACGCCGGGTCAGTGCCGCCGCCGCGAGCCCCCCGACACCCAGGGCGATGGCGGTGGCGGCGAGCGCGTACTGGAGGGAGTTCCAGATCGCCTCCAGCGGGGGCACCAGGAACGTTCCGCCACCCGCGCCCACGTCCTGGAGCGCCCGGTAGAAGCCGAACCCGTACCCGCCGGGCACGTCGAGGGAGCGCTCCACCAGCACCGCCAGCGGGGCCACGATCAGCAGTGCCACCGTCAGCAGCACCCCGCCCAGCAGGGCGCGCTGCCCCGGCCCGGCGACCCGGTGCGCGGTCCGCGCCGGATCGACGAGCCGCAGGGCCGTCTCCCGCCGGCGCACCGTCCAGGCGTGGATCCCGAGGATCAGGCCGACCGCCACGAACTGGACCATCGTGAGGACGGCGGCCGTAGGCAGGTCCAGCAGCTGCGCGGTCTGCCGGTAGACCTCCACCTCCAAGGTGGCGTACGAGGGCCCGCCGAGGATCTGCACGACGCCGAAGGAGGTGAAGGTGAACAGGAACACCATCAGCGAGGCGGCGGCCACCGCGGGCCCGAGCGCGGGCAGCGTCACCCGCCGCCAGGCGGCGAACCGCCCGGCGCCGAGCACCCGGGCGGCCTCCTCCTGGCGCGGGTCCAGCTGCGCCCAGAGCCCGCCGACCGTCCGTACGACGACGGCGTAGTTGAAGAAGACGTGCGCGAGCAGGATCGCCCACACGGTGGTGTCGAGCCGGACGCCCCACAGCTCGTCCAGCAGCCCGCCCCGCCCGACCAGCGCCAGGAAGGCGGTGCCGACGACCACCGTCGGCAGCACGAACGGAACGGTGACCACCGCCCGTAGCAGCTGCTTGCCGGGGAACTCGAAGCGCGCGAACACGTACGCGCCGGGGAGTGCGATCAGGAGCGTGAGCGCCGTGGACGCGAGCGCCTGCCAGGTGGTGAACCAGAGCACGTCGGCGATGTCCGGCCGGGCCAGCACCTCGCCGATCCGGCCGAACTGCCAGCCCTCGTCGGTCTTGATCCCGCGCCCGACGATCGCGGCCACGGGATACGCGAAGAACAGCCCGAAGAAGGCGAGCGGTACGGCCATCAGCGCGAGCCGGACGGCCGTACCGCGTGCGCTCTCGCGTCCTACTTCACGACGAGCGAGGACCATGTCTTGACCCACTGCTCACGGTTCTTGGCGATGGTCTCGGGAGCGACGTTCTCGGGCTTCTCGACGACCACGCCGTGCTTCGTGAACAACTCCGGCAGCTTGGCGTCCTTGACCACCGGGTTCACGAACATCTGGAGCGGCATGTCCTCCTGGAACTTCTTGCCCACCAGGAAGTCGAGGAGCGCCTTGCCGCCCTCCTCGTTCTTCGCGCCCTTGAGCAGGCCCGCGAACTCGACCTGGCGGAAGCAGGTGCCGGTGGCCACGCCCGTGGGGGCCTCGGCCGGCTGCGGCTCCCCGTACAGGACCTCGACCGGCGGGCTGGAGGCGTACGAGACGACCAGCGGCCGGTCGCCCTTGGCCTTCTTGCCGCCCGCGGAGCCGGAGAAGCGCTCGTTGTAGGCCTGCTCCCAGCCGTCGACGACCTCGACGCCGTTGGCCTTGAGCTTGCTCCAGTAGTCCTTCCAGCCCTCCTCGCCGTACTTGCCGACGGAGGCGAGCAGGAAGCCGAGGCCCGGCGAGGAGGTCGCCGCGTTCTCGGTGACCAGCAGGTTCTTGTACTCCGGCTTGACCAGGTCGTCCAGCGTCTGCGGCGGGGCGATCTTCTTCTCGGCGAAGTAGGCCTTGTCGTAGTTGACGCAGATGTCGCCGGAGTCGACGGGCGTGACCCGGTGCTCCTTGTCGAGCACGTACTCGGGCTTCACGTCGGCCAGGCCCTTGACCTCGTACGGCGTGAAGATGCCGTTGTCGAGGGCGCGGGAGAGCAGGGTGTTGTCCACGCCGAAGAACACGTCGCCGCGCGGCGAGCCCTTGGTGAGGATCTCCTGGTTGAGGGCGGCGCCCGCGTCCCCGGACTTCAGGACCTTGACGGTGTAGCCGCTCTGCTGCTCGAACTCCTTGAGAACCGTGTCGGTCACGTTGAAGGAGTCGTGCGAGACGAGCGTGACGGTCTTGGACTTCGGCGCGTCACTGGCGCCGGACGCGGACTCGTCCTTGGCGCCGCCGCAGGCGCTGAGCGTGGCGACGCCGAGCGCGGCCGCGAGCGCAGCGCCCGCGAACTTCTTGGTGGTGCTCACTGGTGATTCCTCCTGGGATGACCAGGAGAAGACGCGGCCCTGCCCGGCGCTCAGTGCGAGCGGTCGCCGGGCAGGGCGCAACAGCTTGAGTGATGACCGAACTTCCTACCCCGAATGACCGGGGCGAGGTTCAGAGGGTCTGCGGATGACGGTTACCGCACTCTCAGCGCTGTGGCGCTCCCCTGTCGGAATATGCAATTGGTTCGGCCACAGGGTACCCCGAGGCCGAATCGGCCCCGCGGGCCCGCAGGCCCGCGAAAACCGCAGGCTAGCGCTCCGAGGCGGCCAGCTGGCCGCACGCGCCGTCGATCTCCTGGCCGCGGGTGTCCCGTACGGTCACCGGCACCCCGTGGCGGGCGATGGCCTCGACGAAGGCCTTCTCGTCCTCCGGGCGCGAGGCGGTCCACTTCGAGCCCGGCGTCGGGTTCAGCGGGATCAGGTTGACGTGGACGCGCTTGCCCTTGAGCAGACGGCCGAGGAGGTCGCCGCGCCAGGCCTGGTCGTTGATGTCGCGGATCAGGGCGTACTCGATGGAGATCCGGCGGCCGGACTTCTCGGCGTACTCCCAGGCCGCGTCGAGGACCTCGCGGACCTTCCAGCGGGTGTTCACGGGGACGAGGGTGTCGCGCAGCTCGTCGTCCGGGGCGTGCAGGGAGACCGCGAGGCGGCACTTGAAGCCCTCGTCGGCGAAGCGCAGCATCGCCGGGACCAGGCCGACGGTGGAGACCGTGATGCCGCGCTGCGACAGGCCCAGGCCGTCGGGCTCGGGGTCGGTGAGGCGGCGGATGGCGCCGACGACCCGCTTGTAGTTGGCCAGCGGCTCGCCCATGCCCATGAAGACGATGTTGGACAGCCGGGCCGGGCCGCCGGGGACCTCGCCGTCGCGCAGCGCGCGCATGCCGTCGACGATCTGGTGGACGATCTCGGCGGTGGACAGGTTGCGGTCCAGGCCCGCCTGGCCGGTTGCGCAGAACGGGCAGTTCATGCCGCAGCCGGCCTGCGAGGAGATGCACATGGTGACCCGGTCGGGGTAGCGCATGAGCACGGACTCGACGAGCGTTCCGTCGTGCAGCTTCCACAGGGTCTTGCGCGTGGTGTCGTCGTCGCACGAGATGTGGCGGATGACGCTCATCAGGTCCGGCAGCAGCTCGTCGCGGAGCTTCTCGCGCGAGCCCGCCGGGATGTCGGTCCACTCGGCCGGGTCGTGCGCGTACCGGGCGAAGTAGTGCTGCGAGAGCTGCTTGGCCCGGAAGGGCTTCTCGCCGATCGCGGCGACCGCCTCGCGACGCTCCTCGGGGGTGAGGTCGGCGAGATGCCGGGGCGGCTTCTTGGCCCCGCGAGGGGCGACGAAGGTGAGCTCTCCCGGGACAGGGCGGGCCATGGCTGGTACTCCTCGTAAGACGAAAGGCGCGCCGCAGAAGCAGCGCGCCCTTCAAGAGTAACCGCCCGGACCCACCCAAAGCCTTCAGACGTACGTCGTCCCAGCTCAGCGGGGTTGCCCTGGTGAACCGCCCGCCGGCCGGAAGCTGCGGGGGCCCGGTTTCAGCCGGTGCCGACGAAAGCGGCGAGCAGCAGCCACACCACCGGGGCGGTCGGCAGCAGGGAGTCGAGGCGGTCCATGATGCCGCCGTGGCCCGGGAGCAGCGTGCCCATGTCCTTGATGCCCAGGTCCCGCTTGATCATCGACTCGCCGAGGTCGCCCAGCGTGGCGCTGACCGCGACCGCGAGACCGAGCAGCAGGCCCTGCCACCAGGCGCCCCCGTCGATCAGGAACTCCATGCACAGCGCGCCGGCCGCCATCGCGAAGGCCACCGCGCCGAACAGCCCCTCGCGGGTCTTGCCGGGGCTGATGCGCGGCGCCAGCTTCGTCTTGCCGAAGCGCCAGCCCACCGCGTACGCCCCGGTGTCGCTGACCACGGTCAGCAGCAGGAAGGTGACCACGCGCTCCGGGCCGTCTTCGGCGGTGAGCAGCATCGCGACGAAGGTGGCCAGGAAGGGCACGTAGAAGGCCGCGAAGACGCCTGCGGTGACGTCCTTGAGGTAGTCCTCGGGCGGCTCCGTCATCCGCCAGACCAGGACCGCCAGTGCCGTCAGGGCCATGGCCACCCAGGCGCCCTCGGCACCCCGGACGTACCCGGCGATGACCATCGCGGCGCCGCCGACCGCGAGCGGGACGAGCGGGGCCTTGATGCCCTTCTTCTCCTGGAGCCGGGAGGTGAGCTCCCACAGGCCCACGACGACCGCGACGACGATGACGCCGACGAAGACCGCCTTGACGATGAACAGCGAAGCGAAGATCACCGCACCGAGGCCGACACCGACCCCTATGGCAGCACGCAGGTCTCGCCCCGCCCGCTTCTTCGGCGGGGGCGTGGCGTCCTGCGGTGCCTGCGAGGGCGGGGGCGGGGGGCTGGGCATGGGCTCCTGCGGCGGCGTCTCGGCGCGGAAGGGGGGGCCGCCTTCGGCGGCGGCCCCCCGATCGCGTGCTTCCCGGTCGTCGAAGTCACGGCCGGCGGCATCGGGCACGATGGGCATGGGCCGAGTGTGCGGGCCCACCAGCGCATCGTATGCGGGACCCGCCGGAACCGGCTCCGTGGCCCAGGGAGAGTCGTTCATCAGACCTCGAGGAGCTCGGCTTCCTTGTGCTTGAGCAGCTCGTCGACCTGCGCGACGTACTTCGCGGTGGTGTCGTCGAGCTCCTTCTCCGCGCGGCGCACCTCGTCCTCGCCGGACTCCTTGTCCTTGACGAGCTTGTCGAGGGAGTCCTTCGCCTTGCGGCGGACGGCGCGGATCGAGACCTTGGAGTCCTCGGCCTTGGTGCGCGCGACCTTGATGTACTCCTTGCGGCGGTCCTGCGTCAGCTCGGGGAAGGTCACCCGGATGATGTTGCCGTCGTTGCTGGGGTTGACACCCAGGTCGGAGTCGCGGATGGCCTGCTCGATGTTGCGCAGGGCGCTCTTGTCGAACGGGGTCACGATCGCCATGCGCGGCTCGGGCACCGAGAAGGACGCGAGCTGGTTGATGGGCGTGATGGCGCCGTAGTAGTCCGCCACGATCTTGTTGAACATCGCCGGGTGCGCACGACCGGTGCGGATCGCCGCGAAGTCTTCCTTGGCGACGACGACGGCCTTCTCCATCTTCTCCTCGGCCTCGAGGAGGATTTCTTCGATCACCACGTGCTCCTGCATGTCAGATATGGATGGTTCAGGCGGGCGGGACGGGCTCGGCCCAGCGGGGCCGGGCCCGGCGTCGGGACGCTCAGGCCCGGGTGCCCTGGTCGCTCACGAGCGTGCCGATCTTCTCACCCTTGACGGCGCGGGCGATATTGCCCTCGGCGAGCAGCTCGAAGACCAGGATCGGCAGCTTGTTGTCGCGGCACAGCGTGATGGCGGTGGCGTCGGCGACCTTGAGGTCGCGGGACAGCACCTCGCTGTACTCCAGCGCGTCGAACTTCACCGCGTCGGGGTTCTTCTTCGGGTCGGAGTCGTAGACCCCGTCGACGCCGTTCTTGCCCATGAGCAGGGCCTCGGCGTCGATCTCCAGGGCCCGCTGGGCGGCCGTGGTGTCGGTGGAGAAGTACGGCATGCCCATGCCGGCGCCGAAGATCACGACGCGGCCCTTCTCCAGGTGCCGTACGGCGCGCAGCGGGATGTACGGCTCCGCGACCTGGCCCATGGTGATGGCGGTCTGCACGCGGGAGTCGATGCCTTCCTTCTCCAGGAAGTCCTGGAGGGCGAGGCAGTTCATGACGGTGCCCAGCATGCCCATGTAGTCGGACCGCGCACGGTCCATGCCGCGCTGCTGGAGTTCGGCGCCGCGGAAGAAGTTTCCGCCGCCGATCACGACGGCGATCTCCGCGCCGTCACGGACCACCGCGGCGATTTCGCGCGCGATGGCATGGACGACGTCGGGGTCGACGCCCAGTCCTCCACCACCGGAGAAGGCTTCGCCCGACAGCTTCAGCATGAAGCGGCGGCCCTTCTTGTCGTGGTCGCTCTTGTCGTCGGAAGCGGTGTGGGGGTCCACGCCCTGATTCATGGAGATCTCCTCGTGCACATACGAAGAAGGCCATTGCCGGTGGGTCCTCGCGGTTCCCTCTACGGCAATGGCCTCCTCGTCAGATCTGCGGTCGTTCCGCGCGCACGCGGACGACTGCTTCAGACCCTACCGGGGTCCGGTGTCCGTCGTTGTAAGGACGGACTCAGATGCCGACCTTGATGCGCGAGAAACGCACCAGGGTGACACCGGCCTCGTCCAGGACCTTCTGGACGGACTTCTTGGCGTCCAGGGCGTACGCCTGGCCGAGCAGCGTGTTGTCGCGGAAGAAGCCGTTGACACGACCCTCGACGATCTTCGGCAGGGCGGCCTCGGGCTTGCCCTCCGCGCGGGTGACCTCTTCGGCGACGCGGCGCTCGGACTCGACGACCTCGGCCGGGACGTCCTCGGCGGACAGCCACTTCGGCGCGAACGCGGCGATGTGCTGCGCGACGCCGCGGGCGACCTCGGCGTTCTCCTTGTCGAGCTCGACCAGGACACCGATCTGGAACGGCAGGTCGGGCATGGTGCGGTGCATGTACGAGGTGACGTAACCGCCGGTGAACTGCGCGAAGCGGTCCAGGACGATCTTCTCGCCGAGGTTGGCGTTCGCCTCGTCCACGAAGGCCGTGACGGTCTTGCCCGGGGCGATCTCGGACGCGAGCAGCGTCTCGATGTCGGCCGGGGAGGTGGCGGCGACGTGCGCGGCCAGCTCGTTGGCGACGGCGAGGAACTTCTCGCCCTTCGCGACGAAGTCCGTCTCGCACTTCAGCTCGACGATGACACCGGAGGTGTTGTCGTCGGCGATGAGGGACACGACGGCACCGTTCTCGGCAGAACGGCCCTCGCGCTTGGCGACGCCCTTCTGGCCCTTGATACGGAGCGCCTCGACGGCCTTGTCGACGTCACCGTCGGAGTCGACCAGCGCGTTCTTGCAGTCCAGCATGCCGGCGCCGGTGAGCTCGCGGAGCTTCTTGACGTCAGCGGCGGTGTAGTTCGCCATGAGTCTGTGATTCTCTCTCGAAGTCGTAGATCTACGGGTGAACGGCGGAGGAGGCGCGCTCGTGGCGCGGCTCCCCCGCCGTCATCGTCCGTGCTGCGAGTGCCCGGCGGATGAACGCCGGGCGCTCTCAGAGGGTCAGGCCTGCTCGGCGTCGGCGGCCGGAGCCTCGACAGCCTCGGCAGCCTCGGCAGCCTCGGCCTCGGCGGCCGGGGCCTCGGCGACAGCCTCGGCAGCCGGAGCGGCCTCGGTCTCGTCGGCCTTCTTCTCGCCCTCAAGCAGGTCGCGCTCCCACTCGGCGAGCGGCTCGGCGGCGGCCTTCTCGCCCGGCTTCGAGTCACCGGTCGCAGCGCCGGAGCGGGCGATGAGGCCCTCGGCGACGGCGTCGGCGATCACGCGGGTGAGCAGGGTGACGGAGCGGATCGCGTCGTCGTTGCCCGGGATCTTGTAGTCGACCTCGTCGGGGTCGCAGTTGGTGTCGAGGATCGCGACGACCGGGATGTGGAGCTTGCGCGCCTCACCGACGGCGATGTGCTCCTTCTTGGTGTCGACGATCCAGACGGCGCTGGGAACCTTCGACATCTCGCGGATACCACCGAGGGTCTTCTCCAGCTTGATCTTCTCGCGGGAGAGGACCAGGAGCTCCTTCTTGGTGAGACCCGAGGCGGCGACGTCCTCGAAGTCGATCGCCTCAAGCTCCTTCAGACGCTGGAGGCGCTTGTAGACGGTGGAGAAGTTGGTGAGCATGCCACCCAGCCAGCGCTGGTTGACGTACGGCATACCAACGCGCGTCGCCTGCTCGGCGATGGCCTCCTGGGCCTGCTTCTTGGTACCGACGAACATGATGGAGCCGCCGTGGGCGACGGTCTCCTTGACGAACTCGTAGGCGCGGTCGATGTACGACAGCGACTGGAGCAGGTCGATGATGTAGATGCCGTTGCGCTCGGTGAAGATGAAGCGCTTCATCTTCGGGTTCCAGCGACGGGTCTGGTGACCGAAGTGGACGCCGCTTTCCAGCAGCTCCCGCATCGTTACGACGGCCATGGCCATCTCCTTGGTTTCTCGGTTTGGTTCCTGACGCCCCACCGCGTCCTGCCCCCGACGAGGGGACCGAGAGACGCTTTCACCCGGCCTGAGCGGCTGGTGCTGGGGCGTGCGAAGTCGACCCGGTGACCCGGATCGCCGTAAGAAGTGTACGGGACCGGGCGGTATGCCAGGTGACGCCGTTGTCCACACCCGGCCGGTCGTCCACAGCCCCGCTCACGCGGCGCGACCCGGCGGCAACCTGGACGGCATGACGACACTGCTGCTCACCCTGCTCCTGACCCTCGCCCAGGCGTTCTCCCCGGGGGCCCGGCCACTGCCGCCGCCCCTGGTGGTGACGCGCTGGTGGGACCCTCCCCCGACCCCGTACGCGGCGGGGCACCGAGGGGTGGACCTGGCCGCCCCGGTGGGCGCGGAGCTCCGGGCGGTGGGCCCGGGCCGGGTGCACCACGCGGGGCCGGTGGCCGGCCGCGGGGTCCTGTCCCTGACCCTCCCGGGCGGCCTGCGCACCACGTACGAACCGGTCCGGCCGCTGGTCGCGGAGGGCGAGGAGGTCACGGCCGGCCAGCTGGTGGCGGTCCTCACGGAGGGCACGCACTGCGCGACCCCCTGCCTCCACTGGGGGCTCCTCTCAGGCACGACGTACCTGAACCCCCTGACGGTCCTCCCCCGCCCGACACCAAGACTCCTGCCCCTCACACCCCAGGACGACTGAGGGGGGCGACGCGGGCCGGGGCCGGGGGAGCACGCCGCGAGGGCGGGGCTCCGGGAGGGCGAGGGGCGGGGCAGGGGGCAGGGGGTGAGGGGGCGGGGGGGGCCGGGGGGGCGGGGGGATGAGCCTCCCGGCCTCAGCCCTGCACGCCCCGGAGTGCCATGGTCACGGCCGCCTCCGTCACCACACCGGGGTCCTCGGCGGCGCCCAGCTCGATGCGCCGCACCGCCGCGTCGACGACTCCCTGGAGCAGCATCGCCGCGAGGCGGGGCTGCTCGTGCCCGAGGGCGCCCAGCGCCTCCACGATCATCGCCACGAGCCCCCCGTGCGCGGCGCGGATCTTCTCCCGCGCCCCCGCGTCCAGCTCACTGGCCGAGATCGCGACCACCGCCCGGTGCCGCCGGTCCCCGACGAGTCCCAGCTGGCTGCGCACATAGGCCTCGACCTTGGCCTCCGGCGCATCGGCCCGCTCCATCGCCGCCTCGATCTCGGCGGCCCACACGGGGAAGTCCACCGCGCACAGCTCTTCGACCACTGCCGCGCGGGAGCGGAAGTATTCGTACACGGAGGACCGGGCGAGGCCGGTGCGCTCCGCCAGGGCGGGGAAGGTCAGCGCTTCCGTTCCGCCTTCGGACAGCAGGGAGCGCGCGGCGTCCAGCAGGGCGCCTCGCTGCATCGACCGGTGCTCGGCCACGGAGGCCGCTCGAATCCTGGGCACACCTCCACTCTACGGAGGTGGCGCAAGCTCATCGTCCGACATCCGCCAGCTTGGCGCGCAGTTGGAGCACCGACTTGGTGTGGATCTGGCTGACCCGGCTCTCGGTGACCCCGAGCACGTTGCCGATCTCGGCCAGTGTGAGGCCCTCGTAGTAGTAGAGCGTGACGACGGTCTTCTCCCGCTCCGGCAGGGTGTTGATCGCCCTGGCCAGGAGTCTGCGCAGCTCGCGGTCCTCGGCCACCGCGACCGGGTTGTCGGCGGCGGTGTCCTCCAGGGTGTCCATCAGTGAGAGGCGGTCTCCGCCCTCGCCGCCGACGTGCAGCAGCTCCTCCAGGGCGACGACGTTGGCCAGCGACAACTGGCTGAACACGGCGTGGAGTTCCTCCACGGCGATGCCCATTTCCCCGGCCACCTCGTGTTCGGTCGGGGTGCGGCGAAGCTGGGCTTCGAGGGTGGCGTAGGCGCGCTCCACGGCCCTCGCCTTCTGCCGGACCGAGCGCGGGATCCAGTCCAGTGCGCGCAGCTCGTCGATCATCGCGCCCCGGATGCGGGTGATCGCGTACGTCTCGAACTTGATGGACCGGTCGATGTCGAACTTCTCGATGGCGTCGATCAGCCCGAAGACGCCGGAGGAGACGAAGTCGGCCTGTTCCACATTGGGCGGCAGGCCCACGCTGACCCGGCCGGCCACGTACTTCACCAGGGGCGAGTAGTGCAGGATCAGCTGCTCCCGCAGCCGCTCGTCACCGCTCTCCTTGTACGTGCGCCACAGCACCTCAAGGGACGAGGGCGCGGTGGTCCGCCCGCTGCCGCGGGCAGCGGGGGGCACCGCAGCGCGGTCAGACCCTGAGGTGTGCTGGGGCATGCTTCGCCTTTGCCGGAGCGGGATTGGGTGGGAGCGTAGCGTGACGGAAGTGTCGCGGTGCGCGAAGAGTACGGGATCGCGCACGGCCACCGGGGCGTCCTGACTCGCGCGGGCGACCCGGGACCGGCGCCTGGCGCTCGGTCCCGGCCGCTGCCACCGGGGAGACCGCGTCTCTCATCGGCTTCACTCTTTCACCGGAACACCCCAGGTCAATGACCGCCTCGCCGGGTGCCACCGGTTTGTGTGCCTCCTTCAGGTGATTGTGTGGTCAACTGCCAGCCCTCGCCCTGCCGTTCGACGAACCCCAGAGAGTGAAGTTCGTACAGTCTGCCGATGACTTCATCGGTGTCGGTGCCCGCGGCGAGGGCCACTTCGTCCGCGTGGGCGGGGCGGCCGGCCGGGAGGGCTTCGAGCACGCGGGCGGTGTCCGGGTCCAGCAGGTCCCGGGCGAGCACCGGGCCGCGCCGCTCCGGGGCCAGTTCGCCCATGTCTCCGACGAGCTCGATGACTTCCGCGGCGTCCGTGACGAGCACGGCTTCGCCGCGCAGCAGTTCGTGGACCCCTCCCGAGAGCCCGCTGGTGGCCGGTCCGGGGACGCCCATGGTGGCCCGCCCGAGCCGCTGGGCCCGGCGGGCGGTGACCAGGGAGCCGCTGCGGTGGGCCGCCTCGACGACCACGGTGCCCCGGGTCAGGGCGGCGATGACCCGGTTGCGCAGGACGAACCGGCTCGGGGTCGGGTGGCTTCCCGGTGGCAGCTCCCCCAGGACGATCCCCTGCTCGGCGATCCGGCCGAGCAACTCGGCGTGGCCGCGCGGGTAGGCGACGTCCGCGCCGCAGGCGAGCACCGCGGCGGTGGCGCCGCCGGAGGCGAGGGCTCCTCGGTGGGCCGCGCCGTCGACTCCGTACGCCGCCCCCGAGACCACCACCCAGCCCCGTTCGGCGAGGCCGGCGGCCAGGGTCTGGGCCATGTGTGCCCCGTACGGGGTGCAGGCCCGCGCTCCGACCACGGCGACGGAGCGCAGTGCCCAGGTCCGCAGGTCCGGCCTGCCCCGCAGCCAGAGTCCGATGGGCCGGGCGTCGCCGAGGTCGTCCAGCTGGGTCGGCCATTGCGGGGAGCCGGGGCGGATGAACCGGCCTCCGGTGCGGGCGGCGGCCGCCAGGTCCCGGCGGGGGTCGGCGAGCGCGGCCCGTCTGCGATAGCCCGCGAGCCGCGCCTCGCGCACCCCGGTCAGGGTCGCCGTCTCGCCGTCCGGGCCGGTCAGCAGCCGTATCAGCCCGACGGCTCCGTGTTCGCGCAGCCATCGCCCTCCGGTCTCGTCGCCGGGCTCCAGCACCCGCGTCAGCGCGGCCCGCGCCAGCGACTCCGGATCGGGCTCGGTGTGCGCCCGGGATGCGCTCTGCGGTCCGGTTCCGGTGGCGGTCATGGCTGGGCTCCCATGGCCAGGGTGGCGCCGCGGGCGATGCCGGTGCGCAGTTCCAGGGCGACGGCCACGTCCAGGGCCTCGGGGCGGTCGCGGCCGCGCAGGTCGGCCACGGTCCAGGCGACGCGCAGCACCCGGTCGAGGCCGCGGGCGGTGAGCAGTCCGCGCTCCAGGTCCCGCTCGGCTTGGGCCAGTGCCCCGGGGGCGGCTTGCCAGCGGGTGCGCAGCTCGTGTCCCGGTACTTCGGCGTTGAGCTGCCACGGGGTGTCGGCGAGCCGGGCCGCGGTGCGGTCCCTGGCTTCGCGCACCCGGTCGGCGACGGCCGCGGTGCTCTCCCCGCGGCCGCCGTGCCCCAGGAGGTCGGAGCGGGTGACGGGCTCGACTTCCACGCGCAGGTCGACCCGGTCCAGCAGCGGCCCCGACAGCCGGGCCTGGTAGCGCCGGATCACCGAGGCCGGGCATTCGCAGCCGGTGCCGAGCAGGGTGTGCCGCCCGCAGGGGCAGGGGTTCGCCGCGAGGACCATCAGGAACCTGGCCGGCAGCCGGACCACGCCGGCGGCCCGGGCGATGACCACGTGCCCCGATTCGAGGGGCTGGCGCAGCGCGTCCAGCGCCTTCGTGCTGAACTCGGCGGCCTCGTCCAGGAAGAGCACGCCGCGGTGGGCGAGGGAGACCGCTCCCGGGCGCGGTACGCCCGCTCCGCCGCCGACCAGGGACTGCATGGTCGCCGAATGGTGGGGTGCGCAGTACGGGGGCCGGGCGACGAGCGGTTCGCCGGGCGGCAGGAGCCCGGCGACGGAGTGGACGGCGGTGACCTCCAGGGAGTCCTGTCGGCGGAGCGGCGGGAGGATCCAGGGGATGCGTTCGGCCAGCATGGTCTTGCCGGCTCCCGGGGGGCCGCTGAGGAAGATGTGGTGGCCCCCCGAGGCCGCCACTTCGAGGGCGCGGCGGGCGCCGTGCTGTCCGGCGACGTCGGAGAGGTCGGGGTAGTCGGGGGTCTCGCCGTCCCCGGCGCGGCCGGCGCCGCGGGAGATTCCGGTGCCGATGCCCGCGCCCGGGACCACCAGTCCGGCCAGCATGGGATCGGGCCGCCCGAGTCGATCCGGTGGTTCCTCCTCGGGGAGCTCCGCGTCGGTGAGGACGGCGATGAGCTGGCGCAGGCTGCGGACGCCGAGCACGCTGACATCGGGGACGAGCATGGCCTCGGCGGCGCATTGCTGTGGCACCACCAGGTTCCGGTAGCCGGCGTCGGCCGCGGCGAGGACGGCCGGCAGGATGCCGCGCACCGGTCGTACCCGGCCGTCCAGTCCCAGTTCGCCGATGAGTACCAGGTCGGCGATGGCGGCGGGGTCGATCACTTCGGCGGCGCCCAGCACGGCCGATGCGACGGCGAGGTCGAATCCGGCGCCCGATTTCGGTACGGAGGCCGGGCTGAGCCCGACCGTGAGTTTCTTCTGGGGCCAGGTGGCGCCGGAGTTCACGATGGCGGCGCGCACCCGGTCGCGGCTTTCGGTCAGGGTCTTGTCGGGCAGCCCCACGAGGGTGAAGGCGGCGAGCCCGGGTTCCAGGTCGGCCTGGACCTCGACCACCACGCCGTCGACGCCGACCAGGGCGACCGAGCAGGCTCGTGCGAACCCCATCACGCCACCCCCCGGGCGTGCTCCACGACGGGTGCGCCGCGCCGTGGCAGCAGGACTCCCACGAGGTCGATCCGTACTCCGCCGGGGGGTGGTCCGCCGTGGTCGGCGAGCCAGCGCCCGGCGAGCCGGCGCAGGCGCTCGGCCTTGCCGGGCCGGACGGCGGCCATGGGGTGTTCGAAATCCCCCGTGCGGCGTGTTTTGACCTCGCACACGACGAGGGCGTCCCCGTCCCGCGCGACGATGTCGATCTCTCCGCTGCGGCACCGCCAGTTGCGGGCGATGACCGTCATCCCGGATTCGGTGAGCCGTCGTGCCGCCAGTTCCTCGCCGTACCGCCCCAATGCCTGCCGTGCCGCGCTCTTCGCGTCCATCGGGCACCACCTCCGCCCCCGACGATCCCGTGGCCCCGCCCACCCTGTGGATCTTGGTGGACGGCGAGGGCGTTGTGGACAACCGGCTCACCCTTGGGGGTGAGGCCGGGGAGGCCGGGGCGGTGGGCGTGCGGGCGGGGCGCGGGCGGCTCGGGGCCGGGCGTCAGCTGCCGGGCAGTTCGAGATCGCTCTTGTTGAGCTCCTCGATGTTCACGTCCTTGAAGGTCAGCACGCGCACCTGCTTCACGAACCGGGCCGGCCGGTACATGTCCCACACCCAGGCGTCGGCCATCGTGACCTCGAAGAACACCTCCCCCTGAACCGAGTGCACCTGCATCTCGTAGTCGTTCGTGAGGTAGAAACGACGTTCCGTCTCGATCACGTACTTGAACAGCCCGACGACGTCGCGGTACTCGCGATAGAGCTTCAGCTCCATCTCGGTCTCGTACTTCTCGAGGTCCTCGGCGCTCATGGCATGTTCCCCTTCAGCCGTGCGTCCCCCTATTGTGCGCCAGGCCCCCGCGCCCCTAAACGATTTCCGGGGCCAGGACCACCGGCGCACCCGGAGGACCGTCGTCGAGCAGCGTACGGAGCAGCTCGGCGAGTCTGGTCGGGTACACCGTCTCATGGGCCGAGAGAAGTTCCTCGGAGGTCCACCACCTGGCACCGCTGACGCTGCGCCGCTCCAGCTCGGTGAGGCCGCCCATGTCGGTCCGCGTCCGCGTGGTCCGGGCCAGGTAGTACCACTCGTCCTGCTCCCAGCGGCGCCCGTCGAAGGGGAAGGAGCAGTAGCGCTGCCACAGGACGGGCCCCAGGTCCACCTCTGTGATCCCCGTCTCCTCGGCAAGCTCCCGCAGTGCGGCCTGCTCCCGGGTCTCGCCGCCTTCGAGTCCGCCGCCCGGGGTGAACCACCAGTGGTCCGCGGGATTGTCCGGTTCGAAACCGTGGAGCAGCAGGATCCGGTCCGAGGGGTCCAGCAGGATCACCCGGGACACCTGGCGGGGGCCGCCCGCGGCGGCCGCGTCAGCGGGCACCGGCCGGCTCCCGCCGCCGCCCTCGCCCGAGGATCCGTACGAGGGGCCCGTACGCGGCTCCCAGCAGCACCAGGGCGGCTCCGGCCGCCACTGCGGCCAGCTGGAGGCGAAGCGGGCCGGGCCGGGAGATCCCGCCGGGCAGGGAGGCGTAGGTGGCGGGCCGTTCGAGCATCTTCATCGAGGGCCAGGCGAGGGCGTCGACCCGGGCCTGGACCGCGGAGCGGGGCACGGTGCCCTGGCCGGCCTCCTGGAGGTGGGCCCGGGAGTCGAGGGAGGCGGCGCGCTGGTCGCCGAGCAGGAAGAGGTTGCCCTCGGGCACCTTGACCTCGAAGGGGATGTCGGAGGCCGGCACGGCGGCGCTGCTCTCGGCCGCCCCCTCGGGCAGGGCGTGCTCGAGGTACGGCTCGTCGAGCTCGTTGCCGTTCACGGTGAGGCGGCCGCCCGCCCCGCAGCACTTCACGGTGTCGCCTCCGATGGCGACGACCCGCTTGACCATCGGCGTGTCGCTCCACAGGTGGTCGGTGAAGACGACCACGTCGCCGCGCCGCACCTGACCGCCGTCGATCCGCTGAGCGATCACGCGGTCCCCGGGGTTCACCGTCGGCATCATCGAGTCGGTGGGCACGGTGTACGGCCGGTAGACGAAGGCCCCCCACGCGAAGGCTCCCAGGAAGAGCACGAAGCCGACGGCCACGGCGACTCCCGACAGTACGTTGCCGAGACCGCCGCGGCCGTCCTTGGCACCGCGTATTCCTTCAGTACCGCTTGTCTGCGTTTGCAGCGTTTCGCCCATTGCAGCGCCCCCATGCTTCCGGGATCGACGACCTGGGCGGCACCCTACCTGCCGGTAGTCCCGCTGGTCAGCCTCCGCCGGCGCCACATCACGACCGGCACCGCTCCGGCCAGGCCGAGCGCGGCCGGGCCCAGTCCGACGGGCGCCAGCCCGGCCGCCCCGAGACCCATCGCGGTGGCCTTGGTCTGGTTCCCGATGCCCGGCTGGTCGAAGGTGTCCGGGATGGGCAGGGTCGCCCAGCGGGTGATCGGCCAGGCCACGACCACGGCCCGCCCGACGACCTTGTCGACCGGCACGAAGCCCTGGGTGGAGTCCTGCATGTGGTAGCGGGAGTCCTGCGAGTTCTGGCGGTGGTCGCCCATCACCCAGATCTTGCCCTTGGGCACCGTGATCGGACCGAACGGGGCGTCGTCGCACGGGGTGTTGCCCGGGTAGATGTACGGCTCGTCGAGCTCCTTGCCGTTGACGACGACCGGTCCGCCCTTCTTGCACTCGACCGTGTCACCGCCGATGGCGATGGTCCGCTTGATCAGGTCCTTCTCGTCCGCGGAGGGCATCAGGCCGATCTTGCTGAGGATCGTCTGCGCGAAGTTGGGCTCCGGGGTGGGCTCCCCGGCCAGCCAGCTCGCGGGGTCGTGGAAGACCACGACCTCGCCGCGCTCGGGCTCCGAGCCGAACCACGGGGTCAGCTTGTCCACGAGGACCCGGTCACCGCGCTGCAGGGTGTTCTGCATCGAGTCGGACGGGATCGAGAACGCCTGCACCAGGAAGGTCTTGATCAGCAGGGCGAGCAGCAGGGCGATGCCGATGAGGAGCGGGAGCTCCTTCCAGAACGAGCGGTGCGGCTTCGCCTCTACACCGCTGTCCTCGTCCTCGGCTCCGCGCTCGGCATCGTCCGGCCGCTCCTCGCCTTCATCGCGTCCGGATCGCGCGCCTACCGCCACATCCCCCACATCCACTCCTCAACCTCGCAGATCGCCGCCCGCGCCGAAGCAGGCACGGGCCCTCCCCTCCCTTAACGAGCGGGAGTTCCCTAAGGCGCGGGAGACCGAGGACACACTATGCGAACGGCGGGCCCCGTCGGCGCCCGCGGCGGCCGCGTCGCCCGCCCGGGGCCGGATCGGGGACCGAACGGAAGGTGGCCGGCTGTTCGAGCTTCCGCCAGTGGTCGAACGGCCAGGCGATGACGACGGCCTGCCCCACGACACCGTTCTCGTCGATGGTGCCGTCGAAGGCCTCGTCGAGGTGGTAGCGGGAATCGGCCGAATTGGCCCGGTGGTCTCCCATCACGAAGAGCCGGCCCTTGGGGACGCGCACCTCGAACCGGATTTCGGAGGGTGCGTTGCCGGGGCTCACGTACGGCTCGTCGAGCGCCGTCCCGTTGACGGTGACGCGGCCCTCGGCGTCGCAGCACACGACGGTGTCGCCGCCGACGCCGATGACCCGCTTGATCAGGTCCTGTTCGTCGGCGGAGGGGAGCAGGCCGATGAAGGTCAGCGTCTCCTTGATCTGTTTGACGCCCACCGGGTCCTCGGGCGGGCGCGCGGCCTCGCCCTTGAGCCAGCCTCCGGGGTCCTTGAACACCACGACCTGGCCGCGCTCGATCTTGGAGCCGAACCACGGGGTCAGTTTGTCGACCAGCACGCGGTCGCCGATCCGGATGGTCTGCTCCATGGATCCGGACGGGATGAAGAAGGCCTGGACGAGGAAGGTCTTGAGGACGAGCGCTATGCACAGCGCCACGATGATCAGCAGCGGCACCTCACCCACGCGGCGGGTGCGTCTGCGCCGCTTGACCCGCCGGGCCAGCCGGCGCCGCGCCGCCCGGCCGCCGGTCTCGGCCGCGACGGGCTGCGCCGTGGCCCCTCGCCGCGACCCGGGCTCCCGCACGGGCCGCTCGGGGGCCGCCTCGGGGGCCGCCTCGGGCTCGGGCTCCCACCGGGGCTCGGGGCCGCCCGGAGTCTCGGGCGCACGCCAGAATCGGGGCGCGGGCGCGGGCGCGGGCGTGGACCGGGTCGGGGGCTGGGGCGTCCGTCTCGACTCGGGCTCCGGATCCGGCTCGGGGATCCGGCCGCCTCTGGAACGCCCCCGGCTACCCATGACCGCCGCCGGAGGACACGGTCGGGGCGGGAGCCGCGGGAAGGGATCCCCAGCGCGACACCGGCCAGCCGATCCAGTCGGCCCGTCCGATCACCTTCTCCACCGGCACCATCCCCCCGCCCGGTTCTCCCAGGTGGTCCCGGGAGTCCCGGGACTGGGATCGATGATCACCCATGACCCACAGGGTCCCAAGGGGCACGACGATCCGGAAGGGCACCTTCGAGGGCGCGTCGCCCGGGTACACGTACGGCTCTTCCACCGGGACCCCGTTCACCTTGATCCGGCCGCCGGCGTCGCAGCACACCACGTCGTCCCCGCCGACACCCACGACCCGCTTGACGAAGTCGGTCTCGGACGGCTCGCCGATCCCGAGCGCGGAGGCCGCGCCGTGCAGGGCCTCGCCGATCGGATTGCCCCCGGCGCTCTCCCGTACGAAGGACCCCGTGCCGTCGAAGACCACCACGTCCCCGCGCTTCGGCCGGTCTCCGGAACGGTACGCCAGCTTGTTCACCAGCACCCGGTCCCCGACCCGCAGCGTCGGCTCCATCGACCGGCTCGGGATCAGGAAGGGCTGTACGACGAAATTGCTGAGCAGCAGCAGGAAGGCCGTGCAGAGCACGCCGAGCACCGCGGCCCCCCGCAGCGTCAGGAAGGCCCGCCACCCGGGGAGCGGGCGCCGCCCCCACAACGCCAAACGCGGCCGCCCCTCCCCCGTTTCGGGGGAGGAGTGGCCGCGTGGTGTGAGCTCTGCTTCCGTGTCCATCGAGGGCGAGCCTATCCGGCCGCCTCCGGGACCCGGAGAGGAGATCAGCGGTCGCGCTTCTCCTTGATCTTCGCGGCCTTGCCGCGGAGCTCACGGAGGAAGTACAGCTTGGCGCGACGCACGTCACCGCGGGTGACGAGCTCGATCTTCTCGAAGATCGGGGAGTTCACCGGGAAGGTGCGCTCGACGCCGACGCTGAAGGAGACCTTGCGAACGGTGAAGGTCTCGGAGACGCCGGAGCCCTGGCGACGGATGACGACGCCCTTGAACTGCTGGATACGGGAGCGGTTGCCCTCGATGACGCGGACGTGCACGTTGATCGTGTCACCCGGGCGGAAGGCCGGGACGTCGGAGCGGATCGAGGCGGCGTTGACGCCATCGAGCAGGTGAGACATGTTCTTCGTCTGCTTTCTTCGCACGACGCCACAGGCCGCCGGTGCGGGTTTCCGGAGAGAATTCGGGAGCCGCGTCACTCGCCGGACGACTGTCCCCCTGTGGCAGGGGCGTCCGCGAGCACACAGCAGCCGCCTATTCTTCCACGGCCTCCGGCCTACGCCAAAATCGGCCGTCGGCGGCCGGGCGCCAGCCCAGGATGCTCAGGATCTCGCGGTCCTTCTTGTCGAAGGCGGAGGCCTCGCAGCGCTCGATCAGGTCGGGGCGGTGCCGCGCGGTACGGCGGAAGGCCTCGTCCCGGCGCCAGCGGGCGATCTTCCCGTGGTGGCCGCTGAGCAGCACGTCCGGGATCTCCCGGCCGCGCCACTGCGGGGGCTTCGTGTAGACCGGCCCCTCCAGCAGGTTCGCCATGTCGCCGGGGGCGAAGGAATCGTCGCGGTGCGATTCGGCGTTGCCGAGCACGCCGGGCAGCAGCCGGGCCACGGCCTCGGTGACCACCAGGACGGCGGCCTCGCCGCCCGCCAGCACGTAGTCGCCGATGGAGACCTCGTAGACCGGCATGCGCGTGGCGTACTCGTCCATGACGCGGCGGTCGATGCCCTCGTACCGGGCCGGCGTGAAGATCAGCCAGGGCCGCTCGGAGAGCTCGACGGCCAGTTCCTGGGTGAAGGGGCGGCCGCTGGGCGTCGGGACGACCATGACCGGCCCGTGCGCACCGGACTCGTACCCGTCGGCCAGGGCCTCGTCCAGGGCCTCGCCCCACGGCTCGGTCTTCATGACCATGCCGGGACCGCCGCCGTACGGGGTGTCGTCGACCGTGTTGTGCCGGTCGTACGTCCAGTCCCGCAGGTCGTGGACGTGTACGTCGAGCTGCCCGCGGGCCCGCGCCTTGCCGACGAGGGAGACGTTCAGCGGCTCCAGGTACTCGGGGAAGATCGTGACGACGTCGAGACGCATCAGGCTTCGCCCTCGGGCTCGGCGTCGCGCGTGGAGACGATCTCGGCGCGGTCGTCGATCAGCCCGGGCGGGGGCGTGATGACGCAGCGCTGCTCCTCCAGGTCGATCTCGGCGACGATCTCCTCGACGAAGGGGATCATCACCTCGGTGCCGTCGGGGCGCTCCACGATGAACAGGTCCTGCGAGGGCAGGTGGGAGATCTCGGTGATCCGGCCGATCTCGGTGCCGTCTTCGAGCACGACGTCCAGGTCCATCAGCTGGTGGTCGTAGTACTCGTCTTCCTCCTCGGGGAGCTCCGTCGGGTCGACGTCGGCGATCAGGAGGATGTTGCGCAACGCCTCGGCGCCGGTGCGGTCCTTGACGCCGGCGAAGCGGAGCATGAGCCTCCCGCTGTGCACGCGGCCCGTCTCGATGGTCAGCGGACCCGCCGACGCCGGTTCGGTCCGCAGAACGGCGCCGGGCGAGAGCCGCAGCTCCGGCTCGTCGGTCCGCACCTCGACGGTGACCTCACCCTTGATCCCGTGGGCGCGGCCGATCCGCGCGACAACCAGCTCCACTTGTGTTTTCTCCTGTTCAGACGACGACGGGCCGGGGCGGGCACGAATGCCCTCCCCGGCCCGTGCCGGTGATTCACGTTCTCAATGAACCAAGTCTCAGCGGACCTGGTCCACGTCGACGAGGTCGACGCGGATCCCCCGGCCGCCGATGGCGCCCACGACGGTACGCAGAGCACGTGCGGTGCGGCCGTTGCGGCCGATCACCTTCCCGAGGTCGTCCGGGTGAACCCGGACCTCAAGCACCTGCCCGCGACGCAGGTTGCGCGAGGCGACCTGCACTTCGTCGGGGTTGTCCACAATGCCCTTCACGAGGTGCTCAAGAGCCTCCTCGAGCATGATCAGGCCTCGGTCGACTCGGCGGCGGCCTCAGCCTCGTCCGCCTTCTTGTCGGCCTTCTTGGCCTTCTGCGTGATGGCCTCGCCCTTGGTCTCGCCGATGCCCTCAAGGGCCTTGGCGAACTCGTCGAAGGAGCGACGCTTGCTCTCCTTCGTCTCCGGCTGCAGCAGCGGCGCGGGGGCCGGGAGGCCCTTGTGCGCCTGCCAGTCACCGGTCAGCTTCAGGATGGCGAGCACAGCCTCGGTGGGCTGGGCGCCGACCGACAGCCAGTACTGCGCACGCTCGGCGTTGACCTCGATGCGCGACGGGTTGTACGTCGGGTGGTAGATACCGATCTCTTCGATCGCGCGACCGTCCCGACGGGTACGGGCGTCGGCGACGACGATGCGGTAGTGCGGCTGGCGAATCTTGCCGAGGCGCTTGAGCTTGATCTTGACTGCCACTGGAGTGGTGTCTCCTGAACTTGACGTGGTTGGGCACATGAGATGCCACGTGGGGTTGCGGTACTCGGGTGCCCGATGGACGCGTCAGCCGGAGGAGAGAGGGGTCCTATGCGACTGTCGAGTACAGCTAGCCATTGTGCCACATGCCTGCGGCGCTTCTCGCGGGGAGTCGGCCGGGCTCAGGAAGCAGCGGCGGAGAGGGCCACCTCGGGGATGCGGAACGGCTTCATGCAGCCGCCGCACACGATCGGCGCCTGGGCCAGCACGGAGGGGACCACCCGCACGTTGCGCCCGCAGTCGCAGACCGCCTTGACGCGGACGCCGCCACCGGAGGAGCCGTGCCGGGCGGCTGGCCCGCGGAAGCTTCGCTTGGTGTCGGCGGCCGTCGCGGCCGTATGCGCCTTGAGCGCGCGCTGCAGCCGCTCCATGGTGGGGCGGTAGCGCTTCTTCGCCTCGGGGTTGAGCGTGACCAGTGAGAAGCCGCTGCTGGCATGCGGCTCGTCGGAGTGGTCCAGCCCCATCTCCTCGGCGATCGCGAGGAATCTGCGGTTGTGGTAGCGGCCTGCCCGCGAGGTGTCGCGTACTCCGCGGGCGGCGGCGATGCCGTGGACTGCCTCGTGCAGCAGTCGCTCGAAGGAGAGCTCGGCGCCACAGGCGGACGAGGACTCTCCGATCAGGGACTCGGGCGCGGCAAGGTCAGGCAGCTCGGGGTGGTACCGCTGAATGTCGGCCCACGCCTGCGCCAGCTCTGCGGCGAGAACAGGTGGTGTCGTGCTCACGTCGTGACAACGAGCCGGGGGCCCCCGGTGTTCCGATTCCGGGCCATTCCAAATTTTTTGCACGTACCAGTCAGTTCAGTCTCATGCGTCCCGACGAGGACGGGTGCGCCGATCCCAGGAGGAGTCGGTACGTAACGTCGACCAAAAGGCCCGGCCCCGGCGCACGGCTCGTGCCGTGCGCCGGGCCCGGGCCCTGGATCAGACGGTGGCGGTCAGTACGAGCGCGCGACGACGGCGAGGGTACCGGGGGCGTCGTCCGCCTCCGGAACCGACCCGTCCTCGGCGATCAGGCAGCGTACGGAGACGGCCTGCTCGCCCAGCTTGGCCTCGCCCTCGGGGCCGAGGTCGGCCCACGGGATCCGCGCCCAGCCGCCCGCGACGGCGGCCTCGGCGGCCTCCTCGATGGTGGAGACGTCGGAGGTGCGGGCCAGGCGGCGCTCGCGGGACTCGCGCAGCAGCTGCGCCTGGTCCTCGTCGAGCACCTTGGGCAGCAGGTCGGCGAGCGCGTCGATCTGCACGGGCTCCTTGCCGCCCGGGATCCGGCGGGCCAGCATCGCGGTGCCGGCCTCCAGGTCGCGGGGGCCGATCTCCACGCGCACCGGAACGCCCTTGAGCTCCCAGTCCACGGCGCGGCGGCCGAAGGGGGTGTCGACGCGGTCGTCCACGTGCACGCGGATGCCGGCGGCCTTCAGCTGCGCGCCGAGCTCGCGGACCTTCGCCACGGCCTCGTCGCCCTTGATCGCCATGACGACGACCTGGACGTGGGCCAGGCGCGGCGGGACGCGCAGGCCGTTGTCGTCGCCGTGGGACATGATCAGACCGCCGACCATGCGGGTCGAGACGCCCCACGAGGTCTGCCAGACGAGCTCCTGCTTGCCTTCCTTCGACAGGTACTGCGTGTTGAAGGCCTTGGCGAAGTTGGTGCCGAGCTCGTGGCTCGTGCCCAGCTGCAGCGCCTTGCCGTCGCCCATCATGCCTTCGAGGGTGAGGGTGTTGATGGCGCCGGCGAAGCGCTCCTTGGCGGTCTTGCGGCCGAGCACGACGTCGATGCCGAGCACGTTCGTCATGAAGTCGCCGTAGACGTCCGTGTGGATGCGGGCGGCGTAGTCGCGGGCGTCCTCGTACGTGGCGTGGGCGGTGTGGCCCTCCTGCCAGAGGAACTCACTCGTACGGAGGAACACGCGCGGGCGCATCTCCCAGCGGACCACGTTCGCCCACTGGTTGATCAGCAGGGGCAGGTCGCGGTAGCTCTGGACCCACTTGGAGAAGTAGTCGTTGATGATCGTCTCGGAGGTGGGCCGGACGACGACCGGCTCGTCCAGCTCCTTGCCGCCGCCGTGCGTGACGACCGCGAGCTCGGGGGCGAAGCCCTCGACGTGCTCGGCTTCGCGCGTCAGGTACGACTGCGGGATGAACAGCGGGAAGTACGCGTTCTGGGCGCCCGCGTCCTTGATGCGCGCGTCCATCTCCTGCTGCATCCGCTCCCACAGCCCGTAGCCGTACGGTCGGATGACCATGGTGCCGCGTACCGGACCGTTGTCGGCCAGCTCGGCCTTGTTGATCAGATCCTGGTACCAGCGGGGGAAATCCTCCGCCTGGGGGGTGAGAACGGGTGCCTTTGCCATGGCGCGAATGGTACGGCGCCGGGCACTCGATGCGTGAATCGGGTGGCGCACTCCTCTGGACGCGGGGGCGAATGGGGAGTTCTCTGGCAACGGGGGCAAGGGGGCGACAAGGAATCAGGAGCGCTCTTTCGATGACACCGACGCCGACGGCGACGCTCGTCGCCCGTGACTGGGCGGAGATCCAGGAACGGATGCTGGTACCGCTCTACGAAGCGGTCTACGACCGGCTGGAGGTCGGGCCGGGCGACCGGCTGCTCGGCCTGGACTGCGGGTCCGGGCTGGCCCTGCTGCTGGCCGCGGGCCGGGGAGCCGCCGCCACGGGGGTGGAGGCGGATCCGGCGCGCCGGGCGCTGGCGCGCGAGCGGCTGCTGGAGGTGGTCCCGGGCCCGCCGGACGGCGCGCGCCCGTACGACGTGCTGCTGGCCTTCTCGCCGTCCGCGGCGGCCCTGGACGCGGCCCTGTCGGCGGTCCGGCGGGGCGGGGCGGTGGTGCTGGCCGACTGGGGTCCGGCGGAGCGGTGCACGGTGCCGGCGGTGCTGGGCGGCGGTCCCGCGCCGCGGGACCTGGACGGGGCGGTGGAGCGGGCCGGGCTCGCGCCCGACGGTTCGGGGCGGGTGTTCTGCCCCTTCGGGTACGCGGACGTGGACAGCGCGGTACGGGGGCTGCTGTCGACGGGGCTGTACGAGTCCGCGTCCGATCCGGCCCAGGTCGAGAAGGAGCTGGCAGAGGCCCTTCACCCGTTCGAGCGCCCGGACGGCGCCGTGTGGCTGCCGAACATCTTTCGCTATGTGATCGCCCGCGTGCGTTGACCGTGACGGTCGCGGGCGGCGGCTGCGGCTACGTGGCCTCCTTCGAGAGGCGGGGGATGCCCGCGGCCTCGTAGGCGGCCGGCTCGTCCAGGGTCTCGTTCGCCAGCAGGGCCTCGGTCAGCGCGTCGAGTTTCGGCCGGTGTTCGCGCAGCAGCCGGCAGGCCTCCTCGTAGCACTCGTCGACGATGCGCCGCATCTCGTGGTCCACGACGTCGAGGGTGGCGGGGGCCGCGAGCAGCCCGTACGGGCTCTGCGCGTCGGCCGGGATCGCGGTGAGGCGGCCGACGCGCTCGCTCATGCCCCAGCGGCCGACCATGCCGCGGGCGAGGTTGGTGACCTGTTCCAGGTCGTTCTCCGCGCCCGTGGTGATGACCTGGAAGACGACGTGCTCGGCGGCCATGCCGCCCAGCGCGCCGATGATGCGGCCGCGGAGGTAGTCCTCGGTGTAGGAGTAGCGGTCCGCGTCGGGGGTGGAGAGGGTGACGCCGAGCGCCCGGCCGCGCGGCACGATCGTGATCTTGCGTACGGGGTCGGCACCCGGCTGGAGCATGCCGAGCAGGGCGTGGCCGCTCTCGTGGTAGGCCGTGCGGCGGCGCTCCTCCTCCGGCATGACCAGCGACCGTGCCGCACCCAGCTGGACCTTCTCCAGGGCGTCCATGAAGTCGGCCTGGGTGACCTGGGTCTGCTTCCGCTTCACCGCGAGCAGGGCGGCCTCGTTGGCGAGGTTGGCGAGGTCGGCGCCCGTCATGCCGGGGGTGGTGCGGGCCACCTGGTCGAGGTCCGCGTCGGCGGCGAGCGGGATGTCGCGGGTGTGGATGCGCAGGATGGACTCGCGGCCGGCCCGGTCGGGCGGGGCGACGGAGACCGTGCGGTCGAAGCGGCCGGGGCGGGTGAGGGCGGGGTCGAGGACGTCGGGCCGGTTGGTGGCGGCGATGACGACGACGCCCTCCGAGCCGGAGAACCCGTCCATCTCGGTCAGGATCTGGTTCAGGGTCTGTTCGCGCTCGTCGTGGCCGCCCATGGCGGCGCCGCCGCCGCGGGCCCGGCCGATGGTGTCGATCTCGTCGATGAAGACGATGGAGGGGGCCACCTTGCGCGCCTCGGAGAAGAGTTCGCGGACCCGGGAGGCGCCCACGCCGACGATCATCTCGATGAACTCGGAGGCGGAGGCGGAGAAGAAGGGCACCCCGGCCTCGCCCGCGACCGCCCGCGCCAGCAGGGTCTTGCCTGTGCCGGGCGGTCCGGCGAGCAGGACCCCGCCGGGCATCCGGGCGCCGAGGGCCCGGTACTGGCCGGGGTTCTTGAGGAAGTCCACGATGTCGCCCAGTTCGCCCTTGACCTCGTCGATGCCGGCCACGTCGGCGAAGGTGGTGCGCTTGCCGCCGTCCAGCTCCACGGGTTTGGGCGGCTGTTTGCGGCCGAGGCCGCCGACGCCGCCCATGGCCGAGCCCATCCGGCGGGCGATGAACACCCACAGGAGGACCAGCAGCAGCATCGGGGCGAGCGAGATCAGCAGGTTGGCCAGGAAGCTGCGCTGGACGACGACCGGGGAGGCCGTGACGACGACGTTGTGCTTGCTGAGGTTCGCCCACAGGTCGTCGTCGGCGAAGGCCGGGCGCTGGGTGACGAACTTGGTGTAGTCGCCCTTGCCGCCGTCGGGCAGCGGCTGCTTGTTCTTCAGCTCGCCCTGGATGGCGTCGCCCTTGGAGTAGATCTTCGAGACGTTGCCGTCGGCGACCTGCTTGCTGAACTCGGTGTAGGAGACGGTCGGCTCGTCGCCCTGGTTGAAGAACGACAGGGCCACGTTGGCGAGGAGGAAGACGATCAGTGCGGCGAGGACGAGTCCGCGCCAGCCCCCGGGCATCTTCCTCTTGGGCGGCGGGGCCGGCGGCGCGCCCTCCGAGCGCCAGGGCGTGTCGGCGCGGTCGCGAGGCGGTACGGGGGTGGGGCTGGGCACGTGGCCTCCTTACTGCCGTCCTCGTGGCCGACCATAAGGGACAAAACGCACCTCGGCGCCCCCAGGGCGTACGCGAGAGGGCCCTGGCCGGATCATCCGGCCAGGGCCCTCTCGCGTACGACCGCGCTTACTTCATGAACTTCTTGAACTCGTCCGGAAGGTCGAAGTCCTGGCCGGACTGGCCGCCGGCGGGAAGGCCGAAGGGGTTGCCGCCGGGGGCGGGCTCGACCGCCTGGGGGCCCTGCTCGCGGCGGGCCGCCGCTGCGGCCTCCTCTTCCTTGCGCTTCATCGGGTTGCCGCTCTTGCGCTTGCCCTTGGCCTGCTTGACCTGCTTCTTCTGCCGGCCGGGGCCGCCGCCCATCCCGGGGATGCCCGGCATCCCCGGCATGCCGCCGCCCTGCGCCATGCGGGACATCATCTTGCGGGCCTCGAAGAAGCGCTCGACGAGGTTCTTGACGGCACTGACCTCGACGCCGGAACCCTTGGCGATACGGGCGCGGCGCGAGCCGTTGATGAGGTGCGGGTCCTGGCGCTCGGCCGGGGTCATCGACTTGATGATCGCGGCGGTGCGGTCCACGTCGCGCTCGTCGATGTTGTTGATCTGGTCCTTGATCTGCCCCATGCCGGGGAGCATGCCGAGCAGCTTGGAGATGGAGCCCATCTTCCGGACCTGCTCCATCTGGGCCAGGAAGTCGTCGAGCGTGAACTCCTTCGGGCCCTTCTGGAGCTTGGCCGCCATCTTCTCGGCCTCGGCCTGGCTGAAGGTCTTCTCGGCCTGCTCGATGAGGGTGAGCATGTCACCCATGTCGAGGATCCGGCCCGCCATGCGGTCGGGGTGGAAGGCGTCGAACTCGTCGAGCTTCTCGCCGTTCGAGGCGAACATGATCTGCTTGCCGGTGACGTGCGCGATGGAGAGCGCGGCACCGCCCCGCGCGTCGCCGTCGAGCTTGGAGAGCACGACGCCGTCGAAGCCGACGCCGTCGCGGAAGGCCTCCGCGGTGTTGACCGCGTCCTGGCCGATCATGGCGTCGACGACGAAGAGGATCTCGTCGGGGCTGACGGCGTCGCGGATGTCCGCGGCCTGCTGCATCAGCTCTGCGTCGATGCCGAGGCGGCCGGCGGTGTCGACGATGACGATGTCGTACTGCTTGGTGCGGGCGTACTCGATGGAGTCCTTGGCCACCTGCACCGGGTCGCCGACACCGTTGCCGGGGGCGGGTGCGTAGACCGCGACTCCGGCGCGCTCGGCGACGACGCTGAGCTGGTTGACGGCGTTGGGGCGCTGGAGGTCGCAGGCGACGAGCAGCGGGGAGTGGCCCTGGCCCTTGAGCCAGAGGCCGAGCTTTCCGGCGAGGGTGGTCTTACCGGCACCCTGGAGGCCGGCGAGCATGATCACGGTGGGCGCGGTCTTGGCGAAGCGCAGCCGCCGGGTCTCGCCGCCGAGGATCGAGACGAGCTCGTCGTTGACGATCTTGAGGACCTGCTGGCCCGGGTTGAGGGCCTTGGAGACCTCTTCGCCGCGGGCGCGCTCCTTGACGTTCGCGATGAAGGAGCGGACGACCGGGAGGGCGACGTCGGCCTCAAGGAGGGCGATACGGATTTCCCGCGCCGCAGCGTCGATGTCCTGCTCGGAGAGGCGGCCCTTGCCCCGGAGGGACTTGAAGGTCGCGCTGAGGCGGTCGGAAAGCGTATCGAACACGGTGGTCGCGATTCCTCGGGTCGGGGGCGTGTGGTCGCCCCCCAGGGTATCGGGCCCTCCCCCTGTCCGGGGACCCGCCCGTAACCGGACAGGGGGAGGGGCCTCCGGGTCAGCGCAGGGCGGCCTCCAGCGCGGCGGCCAGGGCTGCGGCCGAGGCGGGCGACAGCGGTTTTCCGTCGGGGTCGACCACGTACAGGGAGTCGACCGCGTTGGCGCCCAGCGTCGAGACGTGCGCGCTGCGCACCCGTACCCGCGAGGACTCCAGCGCGCGCCCGATCCGGTGCAGCAGTCCCAACGCGTCCGGGGCCCGTACCTCCAGGACCGTCGCCAGCGAGGAGACCTCCGGCACCACCGTGATCCTGGGCGGCGGCGGGACCACCCCGCGCCGCCGCGGGTACGCCGCCTCGCGGTCGGCCAGCTTCGCCGGGACGTCCAGCGAGCCGTCCAGCGCCCGGATCAGGTCGGTGCGCAGCCGCGCCGCCTCCGGGAGCGCCCCGTACTCGGCCGCCACCCTCCACCGCAGGACCAGTACCTCGCCGGCCAGCTCGGCCAGTTCCAGCGAGCGCAGGTCCGCGGCCCGCACCGTGAGCCGGTGCAGGGCCAGGACGCCGGCCACCGCCGGGAGGACCCCCGGCTGGTCCGGGACCGCCACCACCAGCTCGACGCCGACCGCGTCGTCCTCCTCCTGGCGCGCGTGCAGCGCGAGGACCGGCTCCCCGGTGCGCAGTGCCTCCACCGCGAGGCGTTCCTGCTCGGTGGTCGCGATGGCCTGCTCCGCCGCGCGGGGCGGCGTTCCGCGCAGGACCGAGGCCACCCGTGCCACCAGGTCCGCCACCAGCGAGCCGCGCCAGGTGCTCCACGCCGCCGGCCCGGTGGCCAGCGCGTCCGCCTCGGTCAGCGCGTGCAGGATCTCCAGGGTGCCGGGCGATCCCACGGCTTCGGCGACGGCCCGGACCGTCGCCGGGTCGTCGAGGTCGCGCCGCGTCGCGGTGTCGATCAGCAGCAGGTGGTGCCGTACGAGCACCCCCAGCACGGCGGCGTCGCGCTCGTCGAAGCCCACGCGGACCGCCACGTCGTGGGCGATGGTCTCCCCCGCCACCGAGTGGTCCCCCGGCCAGCCCTTGCCGATGTCGTGCAGCAGCGCGGCCATCAGCAGCAGGTCGGGCCGGCCGACCCGGCGGGTCAGGGCGGAGGCCCGTACCGCCGTCTCGACCAGGTGCCGGTCCACGGTCCAGGTGTGCACGGGATTGCGCTGCGGCCGGCACCGCACCCGTTCCCAGTCGGGCAGCAGCCGCGTGATCAGCCCCTCGGCCTCCATGGCCTCCCAGACGGCGACCGTCGGCTCCCCCGCCCCCAGCAGGGTCAGCAGCTGCTCCCGGGCCTCGGCGGGCCAGGGCACCGGCAGCGGTTTCGCCTGCGCCGCGATCCGCCGTACGGCGTGCAGCGAGACGGGCAGCCCGGCCTGCGCGGCCGCGGCCGCGAACCGCAGCGCGAGCACCGGGTCCCGGTCGGGCCGGGCGGCGAGCGCCAGGACGGCCTCGCCGTCGGACTCCACGACGCCTTCGGCGAGCGGCGCCCGCTCGGCCGCCGCGGCCCCGCGCGCCCCCAGCAGCCCGCGCAGCCTCGGCCGGGCCGCCCGGGCGCGCAGGACCCGTCCGACCTCGCGCCAGGTCACGTCCCCGGCGTACGCGATGACCCGCGCGGCCTCGTACACCTCGCGCAGCAGCGCGTCCGCGTCGAGCAGGCCCAGCCGGGCCGCGACCTGGTCCTGTTCCTGGAGCGCGAGCCGGTCGGTGGCCCGGCCGGTCACCAGGTGCAGGGCGTCCCGCGCGTCGAGCAGCCGCCGCCGGGCCTCCGCCAGTCCCTCGCGCGGGGCGTCGGCCAGCCAGGACGCGGCGACCGCCCGCAGCGCGGTGGCGTCGCGGAGCCCGCCGCGGGCCTCTTTGAGGTCGGGTTCCAGCAGGAAGCGCAGCTCCCCGGCCTGCTCGGCGCGCTCCCGGCACAGGGCGTGCAGTTGCGGGAGCCGTTTGGCGGCCTGGTTGCGCCAGTCGGCCAGTACCGAGGTGCGCAGGCCCGCGAGCAGCCCCGCGTCGCCCGCGACCGGCCGGGCGTCCAGCAGCCCGAGGTGCACCTTGAGGTCTTCGGCGGCGGTCTTGCGGGCCTCGGCCGGGGTCCGCACCGAGTGGTCGAGGGCGACGCCCAGGTCCCACACGGGGTACCAGATCCGGTCGGCCAGTGCGCTCAGCGCCCGCGGCTCGGCCTTGCCGTCGTGGAGCAGCAGCAGGTCGAGGTCGCTGCGCGGCGAGAGTTCGGCGCGCCCGTAGCCGCCGACGGCGACGAGGGCGGCCCCCCGTACCCCGGTCTCCCGCAGGGCCGTGGTGAACAGGGCGTTCAGCCAGTCGTCGGTCAGCCCGGCCAGCGCGGAACGCCGCGAAGGCCCGGACCGCGACTCCTCCTGGAGGAGTCGCAGCCGGGCCGCGGCGTAACCGCCGGGTGCCGGGGCGGACGGTTCGTCGGAATCGCCTGTCATGGTCTCTTCGACGCTCGTCACCCAGGAGCTCCCGTCGCCTAGAGCGCTTCCGCGCCGCGCTCGCCGGTGCGGACGCGGATGATCGCGTCCACGGGGACGCTCCACACCTTGCCGTCGCCGATCTTGCCGGTACGGGCGCCCTGTACGAGGACGTCCATCACCGATTCGGCGTCGTCGTCCTCGACGACCACCTCGATGCGGATCTTCGGTACGAGGTCGACGGTGTACTCGGCGCCGCGGTAGACCTCGGTGTGGCCGCGCTGGCGGCCGTATCCGCTGGCCTCGGAGACCGTGAGTCCCTGGACTCCGAACCGCTGGAGGGCGTCCTTGATCTCGTCGAGCCGGTGCGGCTTGACGATCGCGGTGATCAGCTTCATGCGTCAACCTTCTTGCTCGCGGCGGCAGCGGGGGCGTGGGAGGCGGTGCTCCGGGAGGAGGCGCCGCCACCGGCTCCGCTGAAGTCGTAGGCGGTCTCGGCGTGCTCGACCTGGTCGATGCCGGAGACCTCGTCGTCCTCGGTGACCCGCATCCCGATCGTCTTGTCCAGGAGGAAGGCGAGGACCGCGGACACGACGAGAGAGTAGGCGAGGACGGAGAACACTCCGATGGCCTGCTTGCCGAGCTGTTCCAGGCCGCCGCCGTAGAAGAGGCCGGCCGCGTCGGACTGGACCCCGCCGGTGGCGAAGAAGCCCACGAGGAGCGAGCCGATGACCCCGCCGACGAGGTGGACGCCGACGACGTCCAGGGAGTCGTCGTAGCCGAACTTGTACTTGAGGCCGACGGCCATGGCGCAGACGAGGCCGGCGATGGCGCCGATGGCGATCGCGCCGAGCGGGGAGCAGGAGCCGCCGGAGGGGGTGATCGCGACGAGGCCCGCGACCGCGCCGGAGGCGGCGCCGAGGGTGGTGAAGGAGCCGTGGCGCAGCTTCTCGTAGGCGAGCCAGGCGAGCATGGCGGCGGCGGTGGCGACCTGGGTGTTGACGAACATGACCGCGCCCACGCCGTCGTCGTTGCCGAGCCAGGAGCCGGCGTTGAAGCCGAACCAGCCGAACCAGAGCAGGCCGGCGCCGAGCATCACGAGCGGGAGGCTGTGCGGGCGCATGGGGTCGCGCTTGAAGCCGACGCGCTTGCCGATGACCAGGATGACGCCGAGGGCCGCGGCGCCGGCGTTGATGTGGACGGCGGTGCCGCCGGCGAAGTCGATGACGCCGAGCTCGAAGAGCCAGCCGCCGGCGCCCCAGACCCAGTGGGCGACGGGGAAGTAGACGACGGTGACCCACAGGGCGCTGAACAGGGCCCAGGCGCTGAACTTCACGCGGTCGGCCAGGGCGCCGCTGATCAGGGCGGGGGTGATGACGGCGAACATCAGCTGGAAGACGGCGAAGACGTAGACCGGGATGGTGTAGCCGTCCCACAGCTCGGTGATGCCGATGCCGCTGAGGCCGACGTAGTCGGAGGACCAGCCGATGAGGCTGCCGGAGTCGGTGCCGAAGGCGAGGCTGAAGCCGTAGAGGACCCACAGGATCGTGACGATCCCGAGGCTGATGAAGCTCATCATGAGCATGTTGAGGCTGCTCTTGACGCGGACCATGCCTCCGTAGAAGAAGGCCAGTCCCGGGGTCATCAGCATGACCAGGGCGGAGCAGATGAGCATGAACCCGGTGTTCGCGGCAGAGAGCGTCGGGGCGTCTGCCGCGAGGGTCGTGATGGCTGATGCCATCGGCGTCTCCTCGTCGTCGGTACGTTCGCGTGCGGGCGATCGTGAAAACCTGAGCGGCGCAAGGCGTAAGGCCGGGGGGTGGGGGCCTGGGGGCTGGCCGGTTATTGGCCCTGAGATTCGCGCAGGCCGGTTTCCGGCGGCGCCGCTGGGTGTTTCGCACCGATGACGAAGGCACCTGTGGTGTTACGACGTGGTGAACACGGCAGCCGTCGATTGGGGAACCACGACGGCGGGCAACCGCCTCCGCGAGAGCGGCGCCGGTTCAGGCAGGCAAAGAGGTGGCCGGCCGCGGCAGTACCCGGGGGGACCTGGCTGGGGGAGCCTGATCGGGCTTCACGGGGTGACTGCCGCGGCCGGGGCCTTCGGGGGCGGCCGTGCGGGCCGTCAGACGGCCTCCGCGGCCTCGGGGAGCCGGGAGGCGAGCTGGTCGGTCAGCCGGACCACGTCGGCGACGTCGCCGTACTCACGGGCGGCGCTGTCGACGGTCTTGCGGATCCGCGTATTGACCCGTTCGGAGCGCACCTTTTCCGCCACCTTCAGCGCGCGGTCGACGAGGACGACGGCCTGTTCGGGCTCGCGGCGGAGCAGGTGCACGGTGGCCATGCCGATCAGGTTGAGGCTGTACGAGCGCTGGTGCTCCTCGTCCTTCTCGAAGAGGTCCACGGCCCGCTGCATCACGGGTTCGGCGAGGGAGGCGTACATGGGGCTGCGCCCGGCCACGTAGGCCAGGTCGCGGTACGAGTGGGAGTTCTCGCCGTTGAGCTCGGCCTCGGAGAAGAACCGGATCCAGTCGGGCTCGGGCTCGCCGCCGAAGTCGACGTCGGAGAAGGTGTCCTCGGCCATGCGGACGGCCCGCTTGCAGCGGCTGGGCTGGCCCATGTTGGCGTAGGCGCGGGCCTCCATCGCATACAGCATGGCCTGGGTGCGCGGGCCGGCGCAGTCGCGGCTGCCGTACTGCGCGAGGTGGATGAGTTCCAGGGCGTCCTCGGGGCGGCCGAGGTGGATCATCTGGCGGCTCATGCTGGAGAGGATGTACGAGCCGAGCGGCTTGTCCCCGCCCTCCTTGGCGGCGTGCAGCGCGAGGACGAAGTACTTCTGCGCGGTGGGGTGCAGGCCGATGTCGTAGCTCATCCAGCCGGCCAGTTCGGCGAGTTCCGCGGCGACCTTGAACAGCCTGCGCATGACGGGGGCGGGGTGGTTCTCCTGGAGCAGGTCGGTGACCTCGTGCAGCTGGCCCACGACGGCCTTGCGGCGCAGTCCGCCGCCGCACTGGGCGTCCCACTGGCGGAACATGACGGTGGTGGCTTCGAGGAGGCCGAGTTCCGGTTCGGAGAGCCGGGGCGGGCGGTGGCCGCTGAGGGCGCCGGGCGCGCCGCCCTCGCGGGGACCCGGGTCGGTGGCGGCCACGGGGACCAGCCAGCGCTGCATGGGCTCGATGAGGGCGGGGCCGGCGGAGAGGGCGAGAGAGGTGCCCAGGAAACCCCGGCGGGCCAGCATCAGGTCGCTGCGGGAGAACTCCCCGAGGAGCTCGACGGTCTGCGGTCCGGCCCAGGGCAGGTCGACGCCGGAGACGGAGGGCGTCTGGTGGGCGGTGCGCAGTCCGAGCTGCTCGATGGCGACGACGGAGCCGAAGCGCTCGGAGAACAGCTCGGACAGGATGCGCGGGACGGGTTCGCGGGGCTGTTCACCGTCGAGCCAGCGGCGCACCCGGGAGGTGTCGGTGCTGATGTGGTGGGCGCCCATCTGGCGGGCGCGCCGGTTCACCTGACGTGCCAGCTCGCCCTTCGACCAGCCGCTGCGGACGAACCAGGAGGTCAGTTGCTCGTTGCGGGCCGCGGAGCCCGGGACCTCCGGTTCCACGCTCGTTCCGCTTGCGCCGTTGCCGCTCACTGGAACGCCCCCATCCACTCAGCCTCTTCACACGAAACCCTGGCTGGAGCGGCGAACGCCGCCACGGACCTTCACAGGTCCTCCACACGTTGCCTCCGGCATAACCACGGACGGCCCGCCTTCGGGGTTTGGTGCACTGAAAGTAATCCTACGATCACCCCCTCCGCGAGGTCGATTCCAGAAACGCCACCATTCGCCACCCCTTTGAATGAACTAGCCACCCGCCAGGCGCGATTCACTTGACACCGAGGCGAAAACGATCGGATGGACGGGAGTGCGACGGGGGCGCGCGCGGCGAGGAGTGCGCCGGGCGACCCCTTCGGGCACCGGGCTCGCACCCGGCCCCGCATCCCGTCCCGCCGACGTCGTAACCACCTGCGCGTCCGACCCGTTGGAGGGGGCATGGGCATGGGCTTCACGATCGGCGGCAGCCGCAGCACCAAGGAGTTCCGTTCGGGCACGCGTCGCCGCGGCCGGACGTCGGAGTGCACGGCCGTCGCGGAGTACACCGGGCTGTGGGGCTGGGACGTGGTCCCCGGCGCCCGCGCCGCGGCCCCCGCCCGCGGCTGTTCCTGCGGTCATACGAATTGCAGCGCGCCGGGGGCGCATCCGCTGCCCCTCGCTCCGACCGTCCCGGCCGGCGCCACCCTCGACGAGGTCACCGAGACCTGGAGCGGGTACCCCGGCGCGGCGGTCCTGCTCCCCGTCGGCCGCACCTTCGACGTCATCGAGGTCTCGCAGGAAGCGGGGCGCCGGGCGCTGGTCCGGCTGGAGCGGATGGGCCTGCCGCTCGGGCCGGTCACCGCGACCCCGGACGGCCGGGCCCAGTTCTTCGTGGCCCCGGGCGCGGCCGCCGGCCTGCCGCAGCTGCTGTACCGGATGGGCTGGGACGACGCCGACCTCGACCTGCGCGCCCTGGGGTCCGGCGCCTTCCTGACCGCCCCGCCCTCCGATCACGCGGGCTTGGGCCCGGTCTGCTGGCTGCGCCCGCCCGCGCTGGACTCCGCGGGCGGCCCCCCGCAGGCCCGGCTGCTGCTCGGCACCCTCGCGTACATCTGCCACCGGCTGCGGCGCCAGTGAACGAAGGTGCCCCGCGTTCCGGCCGGAACGCGGGGCACCTTCGTGCGTACGGTCGTACGGAGCCGCGCTCAGTCGCCGATCAGGGCGTCCACGAACGCCTCCGGCTCGAACGGCGCCAGGTCGTCGGCGCCCTCACCGAGGCCGACGAGCTTGACCGGGACGCCGAGCTCGCGCTGGACCGCGACGACGATGCCGCCCTTGGCGGTGCCGTCGAGCTTGGTCAGCACGATGCCGGTGATGTCCACGACCTCGGCGAAGACGCGGGCCTGGGTCAGCCCGTTCTGCCCGGTGGTGGCGTCGAGGACGAGCAGGACCTCGTCCAGCGGGCCGTGCTTCTCCACGACGCGCTTGACCTTGCCGAGCTCGTCCATGAGGCCGGTCTTGGTGTGGAGGCGGCCGGCGGTGTCGATGAGCACCACGTCGGCGCCCTCGGCGATGCCCTCCTTGACCGCGTCGTAGGCGATCGAGGCCGGGTCCCCGCCCTCGGGGCCGCGTACCGTACGGGCGCCCACGCGGTCGCCCCAGGTCTGGAGCTGGTCGGCGGCGGCGGCGCGGAAGGTGTCGGCCGCGCCGAGCACCACGGAGCGGCCGTCGGCGACGAGCACGCGGGCCAGCTTGCCGGTGGTGGTGGTCTTGCCGGTGCCGTTGACGCCGACGACCATCACGACGCCCGGGGTGTCCACGCCGCTCTCGGTCTTCACGGCGCGGTCGAAGTCGGTGCCGACCAGGGTCAGCAGCTCCTCCTTGAGCAGGGCGCGCAGGTCCGCGGGGGTGCGGGTGCCGAGCACCTTGACCCGCTCGCGGAGCCGGTCCACGAGCTCCTGCGTCGGGACGACACCCACGTCGGCGATCAGGAGGGTCTCCTCGATCTCCTCCCAGGTGTCCTCGTCGAGGTGCTCCCGGGAGAGCAGCGTGAGCAGCCCCTTGCCGAGCGAGTTCTGCGAGCGGGCGAGGCGGGCGCGCAGCCGGATCAGACGGCCGGCCGTGGGCTCGGGCACCTCGATCTCGGGGGCGGCCGGTGCCTCGGGCTCGGCGACGACGGGGGGCGCCTCGGGAGCCGCAGCCTCCGCTTCGGGGAGGACGACCTCCTCGATCGTGCGGCGGGACTCTTCCGCCGTCTCTACGGCGTCCTCCCCCACCTGCGGTTCGGCGGGCGGGGCAGTGATGGTCGGCGTGCTCGGCGGTGCCGAGGGCGGCAGCTGCTTCTTCTTGCGGCTGCTGACCACGAGCCCGCTGATCGCGCCGACCGCGACCAGGGCGATGACTACAGCAAGGATGAGGATGTCCATAACCCGTCCAGTATCGGCCACGGCGGCCCCGGACCCCCGATTCCTGCGGTTCCGGTGGTGCCGTAAGGCTCTATTTGTGGACTTGGCGGCACATCTACGATGATGGGCGACTTACCCGTACGCCCTGCTCACCGGAGTACCGCATGCCTGCCGAGCCCGCCGACGGCGCGATACAGCCGCCGACCGAACCGTCCGCCGAGACCTCGGTCGAGACCCGCGGCCTGGAGCCCGTTCCGGACGGCGAGCGCACGGGCCGGGTCCGCGAGCTCGTGCCCACGTGGGTCGCCGCCAACATCAGCGTGCTGCTGCTGACCATGGGCGCCGGTCTGGTGATCTTCAACAGGCTCAACATCTGGCAGGTGCTCGTCGTCGCGATCGCCGCGCCCGTCGTCTCGTACGGGCTCGTCGGGCTGATCTCGATCGCCGGGAAGCGCGGCGGCGCCCCCGGCATGGCGCTCTCGCGGGCCGTGTTCGGCCAGCGCGGCAACCTCTTCCCCGGGGCCCTGATCTGGGTCGCCCGCTGGGGCTGGGAGACCATCAACGCGGTCAGCGGGGCCTTCGCCATGCTCACCGTGCTGGACCTGCTGTTCGGGGTGAAGAAGAACACCGCGCTGATCGTGGTCACCCTGGTGCTCTTCGTCGGCTGCACCTTCCTGGTGTCCGGCCTCGGCATCAGCGCCCTGCGCGTGTGCTCGACCTGGTCGACGTACCTCTTCGGCGCCTTCAGCGTGCTCGTGCTCGGCTACCTGGTCGTGGAGAGCGACTGGTCCGCCGTCTTCGACAAGCCGGCCGGCTCGACCGCGATGATGATCGCGGGCATCGGCACCATCGCCGCGGGCGGCATCAGCTGGGTCCCCTCGGGCCCGGACTTCACCCGCTACCTGCCGCGCACGGCCTCCGCCAAGGGCATGGTCGGTGCGACGATCGGCGGCGCGGCCGTCGTGGTGATCCCGATGGTGCTGATGGGCGCCGTCATGGCGGTGGGCACCCCGGACCTGGCCACGGCGCAGGACCCGGTCTCCTTCATCGGCAATCTGCTGCCCGCCTGGATCGCGGTGCCGTACCTGCTGATCGCGCTCCTGGGCATGCTGCTGATCAACTCGATGTCCATGTACTCGGCCGGCTTCACGGCTCAGACCCTCGGCATCAAGGTCCCGCGCGCAGCGGCCGTCAGCGTCAACGCCGTCATCAGCCTGGTCTTCGGCTTCCTGCTGATGGTCGTCGCGACCAGCTTCTTCGGTTCGTTCATCTCCTTCCTGACGCTGCTGGCCGTGGCCTTCTCCGCGTGGATCGGCGTCTTCGGCGTGGACATGCTGCGCCGCACCTCGTACGACGGCGCGGCGCTGCTGGACACGACCCGCACCAGCGCCTACTGGTACCGGGGCGGCTTCGCCTGGCAGGCGATGACCGCGTGGGGCACGGCCCTGGTGGTGGGGCTGCTCTTCACGAAGGTCGACTGGTTCGGCGGGCCGCTCGCCGGCACCTGGATCGGGCGGAACGGCCTGGGCTGGGCGGCCGGCATCGTCACCTCGGGCCTGCTGTACGCCGTACTGCCGCGCACGGCGGCCGCGGCCTCCCCCACCGCCGGGGCCGACGAGCCCGAGCCCGAGCCCGAGCCCGCGGCCGCCGGATCCCTATCCATCTGACGTCACGTCAGCTAACGTCCCCCTTCGCTTGCGCACCCACATCCGGCGAAGGGGGACTTCTCCATGCCCATCACCGTGGCCCGGTTCAATCTCGTCGACCCGAACGGCACCCCCGAGAGCCTCTCCGCCCGCTACAAGGCCGCGCTGGAGATGGCGAAGTACGCGGACGACCGCGGCATCGACACGGTCCAGACCGAGGAGCACCACGGCACGACCAACAACTGGCTGCCCTCGCCGTTCGCCTTCGCGGGCGCCGTCTTCGGCGCCACCCGCCGGATCGCGGTCACCGTCTCGGCGATCATCGGCCCGCTGTACGACCCGCTGAAGGTGGCGGAGGACATCGCGGTCCTCGACCTGCTGAGCGGCGGCCGCCTCGTGACGGTGGCGGGCATCGGCTACCGGCCCGAGGAGTACGAGCAGCACGGCGTCGAGTGGGGCCGCCGCGGCCGGCTCCAGGACGAGCTGCTGGAGACCCTGCTGCGGGCGTGGACCGGTGAGCCGTTCGAGTACCGCGGCCGTACGGTACGGGTCACCCCGCGGCCCTTCACGCAGCCGCACCCGCTGCTCCTGGTCGGCGGCAGCTCCAAGGCCGCGGCCAGGCGGGCGGCCCGGCTCGGGCTGCCGTTCTTCCCCAGCGCGCACCTGCCGGAGCTGGAGGCGTACTACCAGGCACAGCTCGCGGAGCACGGGACGGAGGGATTCTGCATGATGCCGGCGGCCGAGACCCCGCTGCTGCACATCGCGCAGGACCCGGACCGGGTGTGGGCCGAGCACGGCGACCGCTTCCTGCACGAGGCGGGCATGTACGCCTCGTGGCAGTCGAAGGACATCCGCAGCGCCGTACGGTCGGGCGCGCGCTCGGTGGCGGAGCTGCGCGCGGAGGGCGTGTACCGGGTGCTGACCCCGGACGAGGCCGTCGCGTACGCCCGGGGCGCGGGCGAGGCGGGGAACCTGGTGCTGCACCCGCTGTGCGGCGGGATGCCGCTGGACGAGGGCTGGCGCAGCCTGCACCTGCTCTGCGAACAGGTACTGCCCCGGCTCAAGGACTGAGCCGGGGCAGTATCGAGGAGAAGGGGTGTTGGCGGGGGTGGTTACCCCATCTCCTCCAGCGCCCTGCCCTTGGTCTCCGGCACCCATTTGAGGATGAAGGGGATCGAGAGCAGCGCGAAGAACGTGTAGATCATGTAGGCGCCCGAGAGGTTCCAGTCGGAGAGCGACGGGAACGTGACGGTGATGACCCAGTTGGCGATCCACTGGGCGGCCGCGGCCACGCCCAGGGCGGCGGCTCGGATGCGGCCGGGGAACATCTCGCCGAGCAGCACCCAGACCACCACGCCCCAGGACAGGGCGAAGAACAGAACGAAGAGGTTGGCCGCGACCAGGGCGGTGATGCCCTGCGCGTGCGGCAGCGAGATGTCGTCGCCGGTTCCGGTCTTGAACGAGAAGGCCCAGGCCGCCGTGCCCAGCGACAGCGCCATGCCGATGGAGCCGATGAGGGCGAGCGGTTTGCGGCCGAGCCGGTCCACGAAGATCATCGCGATCACCGTGCCGATGATGTTCACGACCGAGGTCTCGAAGGAGTACAGGAACGAGGAGCTCGCGTCGATGCCGACCGACTGCCACAGCGAGGAGCTGTAGTAGAAGATCACGTTGATGCCGACCAGCTGCTGGAAGACCGAGAGGCCGATGCCGATCCAGACGATGGGCAGGAAGCCGAACCGGCCGCCGAGCAGGTCCTTGAACGTGGACTTCACCTCGGAGCGCATGGAGTGGTCGATCTCGCGGACGCGGGCGTCGGCGTCGATGCCCGAGCCCTCGACCTCGCGCAGCACCTCCTTGGCCTTCTCCGTGCGGCCGACCGAGACCAGGAAGCGCGGGGACTCCGGGATGGCGAAGGACAGCAGGCCGTAGAGCACGGCCGGGACGACCATCACGCCGAGCATCCACTGCCAGGCTTCGAGCCCGCCGATCTCACCGCGCTGATCGCCGTCGGCGAGGTTGAGGATGCCCCAGTTGACCAGCTGTGAGACGGCGATGCCGATGACGATGGCCGCCTGCTGGAAGGAGGCGAGCCGGCCGCGGTAGGCGGCCGGGGAGACCTCGGCGATGTAGGCGGGGCCGATGACGGAGGCCATGCCGATGCCGAAGCCGCCGATGACGCGCCACATCGCGAGGTCCCAGAGGGCGAACGGCAGGGCCGAGCCGATGGCGCTCGCGGTGAACAGGATCGAGGCGATCTGCATGCAGCGGATACGGCCGATCCGGTCGGCGAGGCGGCCGGCGGTGGCGGCGCCGATGGCGCAACCGATCAGCGCCGCTGCGATCACCTGGGCGAGCACTGCCGAGCCGACGTCGAAGCGGTCGCGGATGGCTTCCACCGCGCCGTTGATGACGGAGCTGTCGTAGCCGAAGAGGAAGCCGCCCATGGCAGCGGCCGCGGTGATGAAGATGACGTGGCCGAGGTGGTCGGGGTGAACCGGGTTTCCACCGCCTGACGCGGGTGCGTTCGCTGTGCTGGTCAAGGTGCGCTCCTGGGCCCGGCGGCGACGGCGGGCTGTGTGGGGGTTTCGTTGTTGCTTGCTCGTGTTCCTCTAGTGGCGCACAGCAAACTGCTTGCCACCACCTGAACGTCAACACGGCACAGCAGAGCCTATGGCTTCACTTTCTGAAGTCAATAGGAGGAATGAACCCGATTCTTCACAGAGCTGACCCATGAGCCCTGGCTGAATGTGTTCACTAAGTGAAGTAAAAGCTCAACGGAGCCGCTGGCTGATGACCTTGGAGACCCCGTCGCCCTGCATGGAGACGCCGTACAGCGCGTCGGCGACCTCCATCGTCCGCTTCTGGTGCGTGATGACGATCAGCTGTGAGCTCTCCTGGAGCTCCTCCATGATCCGGATCAGCCGCTGCAGGTTGGTGTCGTCGAGAGCGGCCTCGACCTCGTCCATCACGTAGAAGGGGCTGGGGCGGGCCTTGAAGATCGAAACCAGCAGGGCGACGGCGGTCAGCGAGCGCTCGCCGCCCGAGAGCAGGGAGAGCCGCTTGACCTTCTTGCCGGGCGGGCGGGCCTCCACGTCCACGCCGGTGGTCAGCATGTTGTCGGGGTCGGTGAGGACCAGCCTGCCCTCGCCGCCGGGGAACAGTCGCGAGAACACCCCTTCGAACTCCCGGGCGGTGTCCCGGTAGGCCTCGGTGAACACCTGCTCGACGCGCTCGTCGACCTCCTTCACTACCTGAAGGAGATCGGCCCGGGTCTTGCGCAGGTCCTCCAACTGCTCGCTCAGGAAGCGGTGGCGCTCCTCCAGCGCCGCGAACTCCTCCAGGGCGAGCGGGTTGACCTTGCCGAGCTGCTGGTACGCGCGCTCGGCCGCCTTGAGCCGCTTCTCCTGCCGCGCCCGGACGAAGGGACCCGGCTCGGCGGCCTCGTCCGCGTCCTCGCCCTCGGCGGGCGGGCTCGGCGGTACGGGCTGGTCCGGCCCGTACTCGGCGACGAGGGCCGCCGCCTCCATCCCGAACTCCTCCAGGGCGCGCGACTCCACCTGTTCGATGCGCAGCCGCTTCTCGGCGCCGAGCACCTCGCCGCGGTGGACGGAGTCGGTCAGCTTGTCGAGCTCGCCCTTGAGGTCGCGGCCGCGGCTCCGGGCCTCGCCGAGTTCCCGTTCGCGCAGGCCCTTGGCGTACTCGGCGGCGGTGCGCTCCTGCTCGGCCCGGCCGAGCGAGACCTCCAGGTGCGCGAGGAGCTGCCGGGCCCCGTCGGCGACGGCGCGGGCCACCTCGGCCTCGTGGCGCAGCCGGTCGCGGCGGCGCTCGGCGCGGGCGCGGGCCTCGCGCTCGGCGCGGGCTCCGCGGTCGAGGGAATCGGCCCGGCCGGCCAGCCCCTTGACCCGCTCCTCGTGGGTCCTGAGCTGCAGCCGGGCTTCCATCTCGGTCTGGCGGGCGTTGGCCCCGTCGGCGGCGAGCCGGTCCCGTACGGCGGTGTCCGGCTCCTCCTCCACCGGCATCTCCTCGGCGACGGCGAGGCGTTCGGCGCACTCCTCGACCTCGGCGAGCGCCTGCTCCAGCGCGTCCTGGGCCTTGGCCGCGGCGGCGGCGCTGCGCTCGGCCTCGCCCGCTGCGCCCTTCGCCTGCCCGGCGAGGCGGCCCAGCTGCTGCGCCACCCCGGCCCGGGCCTGCTCCCCGGCCCGGCGCCGCTCACCGACCTCCTCGACCCGCGCGACGAGCTCGCCCCGCAGCTCCTGGGCGCGATCCCGCGCGGCGGCGCCGTCCGCGCACTCGGCGTCGAGCCGCACCAGTTCCGCGCCGGCTTCGTCGACGGCTGCCTGCACCTCGATCAGACTGGGCGCCCCGGCGGACCCCCCGTGCGCGAGGTGCGCACCGAGCACGTCGCCCTCAAGGGTCACGGCGACGAGACCGGGCCGCGCCGCGACCACCCGCTCGGCCTCGTCCAGCGCCCCGACGACCACGTACTCCCGCAACACCCACCCGACGGCCCGCACGGCCTCCGCGTCCCCCCGCACCAGCCCCCCGGCGGGCAACGCCGCGCCGGCCGGGTCCGACGCCGAACCCCGCGCCGCGGGGAGCGCGGCGGCCGCCGCGCCCGGCCCGCCGGCCACACCGCCGGCGGCGGAGCCTTCGGCGGCCCGCGCCGGCCCGGCCGGTGTCTGGGACCCGTGGCCCGCGACGGTCCCGGGGTCCTGCCCCGTCGGCGCCTGGGCGCGCGGCGAACCCGCCGGGACGGCCCCCGCGTTCGCCCCGGCCGCCGCCTGGCCCGGGATCCCCGACGGCGAGCCCGCCGGGGGCTGTGCGTCCGTGCTGCCGGCCGTCCCCGCGGCCCGGCCCGGGAGCGGGGTCGCGGCCGGCGGGACCGGCACGCCGGCGGCGGCCTCGCCCTGGCCCGGGATCGGGATGCCGGGCGGCGGGGGCGTGATCAGGAGGGTGGCCCGTCCCGCGTCCGTGGCGCGGAGATGGCGGATCGCATCGGCCGCCGCCCCCGGCGAGGACACCGCCAGCGCGTCCGCCGCGGCGCCCAGTGCCGCCGCCACCGCGACCTCGTACCCCGGGGTCACCGACAGCCGCTCCGCCGCCGGCCCCAGCAGCCCCGCCAGCCGCTCCCGCGCGGCGAGCAGCGCTCCCGTGCCGTCCTTCCTCCGCAGCCCGAGGGCCAGCGCGTCGCGCCGCGCCGACACCGCGGCCCGGGACTTCTCCGCGGCCGCCGCCGCGTCCCGCGCCTGCCCCAGCGCGGTCTCCGCCGCCGCGAGCTCCGCCCGGGCCGCCGCGTACTCCTCGTCCACCGCCGGGTCTTCGAGCCCGCCGACCTCCTCGGCCAGCGCCTCGTACTCCGCCTGGGCGGCGCCCGCCCGGGACCGGGCCCCGTCCCGCGCCGCCACCAGCCGGTCGATCTCCGCCTGCGCCGCCCCGGCCCGGGACCGGGCCGCGCCGAGGCGCCCCGTCAGCCGCGCCAGCCCCTCGCGCCGGTCGGCGATGGCCCGTGCCGCGTCCCGCAGCCGCCGCTCCTCGGCCGCCAGCGCGCGCTCCAGCTCCGCCCGGTGCTCGACGGTGTCCTCCAGCGCCCGCGAAGCCGCCTCCAGCGCGGCCGTCAGCTCCGCCTCCTGCTCGCGGATCCGCGCGGCCTCCCGCTCCATGTCCTCGGGGTCCCGGCCGCGCCGCTCGTCCTCCGGCGGAGCCGAGGCCGACTTGACCCGCGCGTCGGCCAGGGACGCCGTACCCCGTACCCGCTCGGCCAGCTGGGACAGCTCGTACCAGGTCTGCTGGGCCCGCTGGAGCCGCGGCGTCAACCGCCGCACGGTTTCCTCAAGCTCCGCCTCGCGCCGCAGCGCCTGACCGAGCTGTGCCTCGGCCGCCTCCTTGCGCTCCTTCAGCGCCGCCTCGTCCGCGATCTCCGCGTCCAGCGCGCCCCGCAGCGTCACGAGGTCGTCGGCGAGCAGCCGCAGCCGCGCGTCGCGCAGGTCGGCCTGGATGACGGCGGCGCGCCGGGCCACCGCGGCCTGGCGTCCCAGCGGCTTCAGCTGGCGCCGCAGTTCCTCGTTGAGGTCCTGTACGCGCGCGAGATTGGCCTGCATCGCGTCCAGCTTCCGCAGCGCCTTCTCTTTGCGCTTGCGGTGCTTGAGTACGCCGGCCGCCTCGTCGATGAAGGCGCGCCGGCCCATCGGGTCGGCGTGCAGGACGGAGTCCAGCTGCCCCTGGCCGACGATGACGTGCATCTCGCGGCCGATGCCGGAGTCGGAGAGCAGTTCCTGGATGTCGAGCAGCCGGCAGGTGTCCCCGTTGATCTGGTACTCGCTGCTGCCGCCGCGGAACATGATCCGCGTGATCGTGACCTCGGCGTACTCGATCGGCAGGGCGCCGTCGGAGTTGTCGATGGTCAGAGACACCTCGGCCCGTCCGAGCGGCGGCCGCCCGGTGGTGCCGGCGAAGATGACGTCCTCCATCTTGCCGCCGCGCAGGGACTTGGCCCCCTGCTCCCCCATGACCCAGGACAGCGCGTCCACCACGTTGGACTTGCCCGAGCCGTTGGGCCCCACGACGCACGTGATGCCGGGCTCGAAGCGCAGGGTGGTTGCGGAGGCGAAGGACTTGAAGCCACGCAGGGTCAGGGACTTGAGGTGCACGCCGCCGGACTCTACCTTTCGCGTCCGGTTTCACCCATGAAGGTGCAGGGGAGAACCGACGTCAAAGGGATCGTCCCCCCACCCGGCCCAACAAGAAAGAAGGGACGCCGAAGCGTCCCTTGCAGATCTTGCGGGGCTGGAGTCGAGCGACGAATAGAGCGCGGATCAGGTGAGCGCAGGCTCCGCCTGGGGTACGTCGATGTCGATGCGGTCCAGCAGCGAGTCTCCGTGCTGAGCGGCGGCCGCGTTCAGAGCGTCATTTTCGGACTGAATCCGTACGAGCTCGGACTCAAGGTCCTGGACGCGCTGCTGAAGCCGTCGCATCTCGGCGAGGAGTCGCGGGTCGGAACCGCCGACGTAACCGAGAAGCGCCTTTGCCATGATGGATGGTCCTCCACACTGAGTGACCGACCGAAGCGGTGTGGGTCGTGAGGGAATCGCACCCGCGGATGTCCGGCAGCAACTGTCAGTCACTGCGCTTACTGGTACCAGCACTGCCAAACAGCTCAGGTGCGCGGGGCTTCCAGCGTCTCACCAAAAAGTTTGACGGTCAACACGATCACGCCCCGTATCGGCGGGCAGCCCGGTTCTCCCAAGGGGCGTGGAGATCGTCCGCTGCTTCGAGCCTTCCACGGAACGCCGCCTCCGGCAACGCACCGACAGCGGAACGTGCAGATCCGGCCGGGTGCGGACCGCTCCGAGGTGTGATCAGTACATGATCAGCCGATCGGTCATCGGATCGCGAACCCGTCGTAGCCACCGCGCGGTGTACCCCAGATCTCTGTCACTCCGTCCACCCTCCCGGGCGTGTCGGCGCAGCGCAGCCAGTCGAGCAGCCGGTGGCAATTCTCACGTTGACCTTCGGCCACCACCTGCACTCGCCCGTCGTCGAGGTTGAGGGCGAACCCGACGACACCGCCGATCTCCAGCGCATTGGCCCTGGTGAACCAGCGGAAGCCCACTCCCTGTACACGGCCGCGCACCCACGCGGTCATGCGGACGTCTTCATTCATGCGTGAACGCTAACGGGGCGAGGAGTTTCGCCCCACATCGCCCCGGCTCCCCATCGCGTACAGTCCCGCAGCAGTGAACTCACCCATTTGGGTGCGTAAGGGATGATCTTGAGCCGCAAGGAAGGCACGTCGCCGATGGGACGCCACCGACTCCACGCCGCGCCGGACCGCGACGGCAACCGCCGCACCCTCGTGCGCGCGGCCCTGCTGGGCGGCGCCGTGGCCGTGGCCCTCGGCACGGCGGCCGTGACCACCGGCATGGTGCCGGTCGGCGGCTCCTTCCCCTACGTCGGCGTCGACGCCGACGACTCGACCGGGAAGACACGGGCCGGGGCCGAGCCCTCGCCGAGCCCGAAGCCGGTGGCCCAGGAGCAGGGCGGCCTCGCCAACCTCTCCGGCCGCGCCTCGGCCGTTCCCGACGCGGGAACTCCCACGCACTCCACCTCCCCTTCCCCCTCCGTCTCCCCTTCCCCCTCGGCCTCCCCTACGCCGGCCTCGCCGAGCCCCTCCGCCTCGCCCACGCCCGACGCCTCCGCGTCCGCCTCCCCCAAGGCGCAGGCGAAGCCGCAGAAGGGCCTGCTCCCGGTCCCGGTCCCGGCCGCGCCGAAGACGGCCGCGCCCAAGACCGCCGCCCCCAAGCCGGCCGCGCCCAAAACGGCCGCCCCCGAGCCGTCCGCCCCGCCGGCCCCGACGCCCGCCGACGGCCACTCCCCGGAGGAGGCCGCCGTACTCACCCTGGTCAACCAGGAGCGCGCCCAGGCCGGCTGCGGTCCGGTCCGCGCGAACCCGCCGCTCGCGGCGCTGGCGGCCGCCTTCAGCAAGGACATGGCCACCCGCGGCTTCTTCGACCACACCGACCCCGACGGGAACTCGCCGTGGGACCGCGCCACCAAGGCGGGCCTGTCCGGCCTCGGCGGCGAGAACATAGCCCGCGGCCAGGGCGACGCCCAGGCGGTCATGAACGCGTGGATGAACAGCCCCGGCCACAAGGCGAACATCCTCAACTGCGAGTTCCGCACCCTCGGCGTCGGCATGTACGTCGCCGACGGCGGCCCCTGGTGGACCCAGGACTTCGGCTTCTAGCCGCCGCCTCACCAGCCCGCAGCAACACTTACCAACCGAAAGCGCCCACTTCTGGTCAGCGCTGTACGGAGTTAAGCTGGCCGGCATGGAAACACAGCCGCCCTTCGACGCCTTCGCGCGCGCGTGCCCGTCCCGGGAGACCCTGGAGCACGTCACGGGCCGCTGGGGCAGCCTCACCGTGGGCGCCCTGCGCGACGGCTCGTGCCGCTTCAACGAGCTGCGCCGCAAGGTCGACGGCGTGAGCGAGAAGATGCTCTCCCAGACCCTGCAGGCGCTGGAGCGCGACGGCATCGTCCACCGCGAGGCGCAGCCGACGAACCCGCCGCGCGTCGACTACGAGCTGACCCCGCTCGGCATCGGGATCGCCGACCGGCTGCTCGCGCTCATCCACTTCCTCGAAGGCAGCATGCCCCAGGTCATCGGGGCCCGGGAGTCCTACGACGCCACGCGCGGCGGCCGCTGACAGCGCGGGCAGAAGTAGCTGGACCGGTTCATCCACGGCCGGCGCCGCATCGGGGTGCCGCACCGCCGGCAGGGCTCGTCCTCGCGCCCGTAGGCGTCGAGGGAGCGGTCGAAGTAGCCGGACTCGCCGTTCACGTTGACGTACAGGCTGTCGAAACTGGTGCCGCCGACGTCGAGCGCCGCGTTCATCACGTCCCGCACGTGGCCGAGGAGTTCCGTGCTCCGGGGGCGCGTCAGCGTGGCGGTGGGGCGCTCGTAGTGCAGCCGCGCCCGCCACAGCGCCTCGTCGGCGTAGATGTTGCCGATCCCGCTGATCAGGGACTGGTCCAGCAGGGCCCGCTTGACGGTGGTCCGCTTGGCGCGCAGCGCCGCGTGGTAGGCGGCCTCGTCGAAGAGGGGGTCCAGCGGGTCCCGCGCGATGTGCGCGATGACGTCGGGCAGTCCGTCGGGCGTGTTCTCGTGGAGCGAGAGCCCGCCGAAGGTGCGCTGGTCGACGAAGCGGAGCTCGGTCCCCGCAGTGTCCGCGAAGCGCACGCGGATGCGCAGGTGCTTCTCGTCGGCGGCGTCCTCGGGCTGCACGAGGAGCTGTCCGCTCATGCCGAGGTGCCCGAGGACCGAGAGGCCACGCCCCTCCAGGGGCAGCCAGAGGTACTTGCCGCGCCGCTGCGGGACGCCGATCGTCCCGCCCGTCAGCCGGGCGGCGAAATCGGCCCCGCCGGCCGGGTGACGGCGTACCGCGCGCGGATGGAGCACCTCGACGGCCTCGATCGTGCGGCCGGCCACCCAGCGCGCCAAGCCCCGCCGTACGACTTCGACTTCGGGCAGCTCGGGCACGGCGGTCCTCCGGGGGCGATGCGGTTCTGGTGCGTCGTGGTGCGTCGTGGTCGCTCCCGGCGAGCGTACCGGCCTCCCCGGCCGGGCCCGGAAACGGGTCCGCCCGCCCCTGCCCGGAGGCAGGGGCGGGCGGGAGGTCCCGAAGGAAGGACTCAGCCGTTCGGCGTCGGGTCGGCGGGCGTCGGCGCCCCGCCGTCCTCGGCCGATGCCGCGACCGCGGCATCGGCACCGGTGTCGGCCTGAGCCGTCACCGTCACCTTGGCGGCGGCGGATGCCGCGGCTTCCGCCGCGATCCGCTCGTCCGCCTTGGCCCGGATTCCGCGCCATGCGGACTCCGCGGCCTGCTGTTCCGCTTCCTTCTTGCTGCGGCCGGTGCCGGTGCCGTACGAGACACCACCGACGCGGGCGGCAGCGGTGAAGGTCTTCTCGTGGTCCGGACCGGTCTCGGTGACCAGGTACTCGGGCACGCCGAGCCCTTCGGCCGCCGTGAGCTCCTGGAGACTGGTCTTCCAGTCCAGGCCGGCCCCGAGGTTCGAGGACTTCTCGATGAGCGGGTCGAAGAGCCGGTGGACCAGCTCCGAGGCCGCGTCGAGGCCCTGGTCGAGGTAGACCGCGCCGATCACCGCTTCAAGGGTGTCGGCGAGGATGGAGGCCTTGTCCCGGCCACCCGTGCCCTCTTCACCCCGGCCGAGCCGGATGAAGGAGCCGAGGTCGAGGCCGCGCCCGACCTCCGCCAGTGCGCGCGAGTTGACCACCGCGGCCCGCAACTTGGCCAGCTGGCCTTCGGGCAGGTCGGGATGGGTCGTGTACAGCGTGTCCGTGACCACCAGGCCGAGCACGGAGTCCCCGAGGAACTCCAGGCGCTCGTTGGTGGGCAGACCGCCGTTCTCGTACGCGTACGAGCGGTGGGTCAGCGCACGCACCAGAAGGGCGGACTCGAGTCGATACCCGAGCCGCCCTTCCAGAAGCGTGTGGGACGAGGCCGCGTTGTTACTGTCTGCCTGCTTCTCAGCGTTGGACAGCTCAGACATTGCGCCTCTCACCAGCCGCTCAGACCTCGAGGACCTGGCGCTTGTTGTAGGTGCCGCAGCTCGGGCACGCAATGTGCTGGAGCTTCGGCTCCTGGCAACGCTCACACGAAACCAGGGTGGGGACCGCAGCCTTCCACTGCGACCGGCGGTGGCGCGTGTTGCTGCGCGACATCTTCCGCTTCGGAACAGCCACGGCTACTTCTCCTGCTTCTCGGCGGCGCCCTGAACTCCGTCAGAGGCAGTGCCGCTCATGTTGTCCTTCTCGTCGTCCTGATCGGTCACGACGAGTCCCTGCAATGCCGCCCAACGGATGTCGACGGCGTCATGGTGGTGGTCCGGGTCGTCGTTCAGGCTGAGCCCGCAATCGGGGCACAGTCCGAGACAGTCCTCCCGGCACACCGGCTGCATGGGCAGTGCGAGCACCACCACATCGCGCAGCACGGGTTCGAGGTCGAACAAGCCGTCCTCGAGGAAGAGCGTGTCCTCGTCGTCCTCGGCGTCGTCGGCCGGCTCCGCCTTTGCGCGGCTCCGGTCGTCGGCGTCAGGGTACGAGAACATCTCCTGGAAGTCCGCCTTGAGCTCGCGCTCGACGGACTCCAGACACCTTACGCACTCCCCGGTGGCCGATGCACGGGCGGTGCCTGTGACAAGCACCCCTTCCATGACCGACTCAAGGCGGAGGCTGAGCTTCACCGGGGCGCCTTCCGGCACACCGATGACCCCGGCGAGACCGAAGTCCGCCGGTGCCGCGATCTCACGGGACAGCCGCTGCATGGCACCAGGACGCCGACCCAGCTCGTGCGTGTCGAACACGAGGGGGTTGCGGTGGTCGAGGCGGGTATTCAGGGCCGTTCCTGCTTTCACAGATCGCTGAAGATCAAAGATTCCGCCACATACGGGCAGCATGGATCGCGGTACATACGCGCGACCGAAGAGCCAGGATACCCGGCGCTTCGCCCTGAGCCCAATCCGGGCTCAGCGGCCCTGCTCGTACTGGCGCAGCTGGTCCAGGTTGATCATGCTCGTGTCGAAGAAGCTGGTCTCGTCGAGCGCGGGCTGCTGGGCCTGCTGGCTCTGCGGGGCCTGCTGGTGGTGCTGTGCGGCCTGCGGCTGCTGCGCGGCGTACTGCGCGGCGTAGGCCGCTCCGGTGGAGCCGGTGCTCGCACCGGAATACGGGTCCGGCTGCTGCTCGTAGCCCATCGCCGCGTACGGATCCGGCTGCTGCTGGTAGCCGTAGGGGTCCCCATAGGAGGGCGCGGCGTAGGCCGCTCCGGTGGAGCCGGTGCCCGCACCGGGATAGGCGTCCTGCTGCTGGGGCTGCTGGTAGCCGTACGCGTCGTACGCGGGCTCCTGCTGGACCTGCGCCGGGATCACCGGGGCCGCGGGCTCCGCCAGCCCCGCCAGGAAGTCCGCGTCGCTCGCCGAGCGGGACTGCTGCGCCCCCGCCGCGTCCTGGGCGGCGATGTGCGCGCCGAGGTCGTCCGTGGGCACCCGGCCCAGCAGCTTCTGCCGGCCCCGGCCGACCGCCTCCAGGGTCTTGGCGAGCACCGCCTCGAAGGTCGCCAGCTTGGTGTCCACGTACGCGTCCGCCTGCTCGCGCTGCGTCTGCGGATCGTGGCTGCGCTCGGGCGCCTCGGCGTCCGGGTAGCCCTGCTCGTCGAGGCCGGGGCCGCGGCCCAGCAGCTTCTCGCGGCCGCGGTCGACCGAGCCGATGGTCTTGGTGAGCACGACCTCGAAGTTCGCGAGCTTGCTGTCGACGTAGTCGTCGGCCTCGGCCCGGATCTCCTCGGCCTCCCTGCGGGCGTCCGACAGGATCCGGTCCGCCTCGGCCTGCGAGCGGCGCGCGACCTCGGTGTCGGAGATCAGCGAGCCGCGCTGGGCGTGCGCCGACTCGATGATCCGCTCCGCCTCCCGGCGGGCTTCCTCGACCATCTGCTCGCGGCCGCCGATGAGCTCCTGCGCCTGCGCGAGCGAGCCGGGCAGCGCCTGGCGCACCTCTTCGAGCTGCGCGAGCAGCTCGGCACGGTTGATCACGCAGGAGGCCGACATGGGCATGGACCGGGCGCCGCCGACGGCCGCGACGATCTCGTCGAGCTTCTTCTGCACGTCCATGGGGGCTCGCACTCTCTCGGCCTCGGGCGGTTCCTGAGACGGACGGGACGACTGTACGGCCACCGGGTGAACGCCCGGCACCGGACTGACGGCCCGTCAGTACGTCAGCGGTTCGCGAGCCGCTCGGTCAGCGCCGCGTGCACGTGCGGCGGCAGCAGGTGGGCGACGTCGCCGCCCCAGGTCGCGACCTCCTTGACCAGGGAGGACGACAGGAAGCTGTAGGTGGGGTTGGTCGGCACGAACAGCGTCTCGACGCCCGAGAGCCCCATGTTCATCTGGGCCATCTGCAGCTCGTAGTCGAAGTCGCTGACGGCGCGCAGGCCCTTGACGATGGCCGGGATGTCGCGCTGCTTGCAGAAGTCGACGAGCAGTCCGTGGAAGGACTCGACCTCGATGTTCCCGTAGTCGGCGGTCGCCTCGCGGATCAGCTCGATGCGCTCCTCGACGGTGAACAGCCCCTGCTTGGACTGGTTGATCATCACGGCGACGTGCACGACGTCGTAGAGCCGGGAGGCCCGGCCGATGATGTCGAGGTGTCCGTTGGTGATGGGGTCGAATGACCCGGGACAGACGGCTCGGCGCAACTTGGGTCCCTCGCTCTCCGATGCGGGCATCATGAGTCTTCGCTGGTGAAGGCGGCGCGACCGTACCAAAGGGTGCCTTCGCCGTACTTGCGGGAGCGCAGCGGCTCGAAGCCCTCGGGCCAGGGGAAGGCCCCGCTCCTCGTACTGCGCTCCACGGTGACGAGCGCATCGCCCGTGAGCCAGCCATTGGCGCGGAGTGTGAGCAGGATCTCGCCAAGATCGTCGTGGCCGACGGCGTACGGCGGGTCCAGGAAGACGACGTCGTACGGGGCCGCGCCCGACGGGACCGCCACGATCTGCTCCGCCTTGCCCGCCCGGAACTCGGCGCCGGGCAGGCCCAGCGCCTTGATGTTGTCCCGGATCGCCTTGGCGGCCTTGGCCTCGGGCTCGACCAGCAGTGCGTGGGCCGCGCCGCGGGAGAGGGCCTCCAGGCCGACGGCGCCGGAGCCGGCGTACAGGTCGAGCACCCGGGCCCCCTCGATGCCGTGCAGCGACTCCCAGGTCGAGAACAGGCCTTCGCGCATCCGGTCCGAGGTCGGCCGGGTGCCGGTGCCCGGGGGCACGGTCAGCCGTCGCCCGCCGGCGCTGCCGGCGATCACGCGGGTCATCTGGGGTCCTTCGGTACGACGGTCATGGCTACTGCGGAGTTCCACGATAGGTCGTACCGCCCGGGAGGGCCCCGGGCGGTACCGGGCGGCCGCGGCTCAGCCCTTCTCCAGGTACTGCTCCCGCTCCGTGTCCAGCAAGGCCTCCAGCGCGCTCCGCAGGCCCGGCAGCCCCTTCAGCTCGGGGTCTTCGGCGACCACGCGGGCGGCCTCCTCCCGCGCCTGGGCGATGACCTCCTCGTCCTCGATGACCGCGAGCATGCGCAGCGAGGAGCGCACTCCCGACTGGGCCTGGCCCAGCACGTCGCCCTCCCGGCGCTGCTCCAGGTCGATGCGGGAGAGCTCGAACCCGTCCAGGGTGGCGGCGACGGCGGCGAGCCGGGCGCGGGCGGGGCTCGCCTCGTGCATCTCGCTGACCAGCAGGCACAGGCCGGGCGCGGAGCCTCGGCCGACGCGGCCGCGCAGCTGGTGGAGCTGGGAGACGCCGAACCGGTCCGCGTCCATGATCACCATGACGGTGGAGTTCGGGACGTTCACCCCGACCTCGATGACGGTGGTGGCGACCAGCACCTTGACCTCGCCCGCGGCGAAGCGGCGCATGACGTCGTCCTTGTCGGCCGGGTCCATCCGGCCGTGCAGCACCTCGACGGACAGCCCGGCGAGCGGTCCGCGCCGCAGCTGTTCGGCGATCTCCAGCACGGCCAGCGGGGGCCGCTTCTCGGCGTCGTCCTCGGCGGAGGCCTTCTTCTTCGGGTCGTCCTCCCCGTCGCCGATGCGCGGGCACACGACGTACGCCTGGTGCCCGTTCTCGACCTCCTCGCGCACCCGCTCCCAGGCCCGGGTCAGGAAGTGCGGCTTGTCCTTCGCCGGTACGACGTGGGTGGCGATCGGGGAACGGCCGGCGGGCAGCTGGTCGAGGACGGAGGTCTCCAGGTCCCCGAAGACGGTCATCGCGACGGTGCGCGGGATGGGGGTCGCGGTCATGACGAGCAGGTGCGGGGGCTGCTTGCCCTTGGAGCGCAGCGCGTCGCGCTGCTCGACGCCGAAGCGGTGCTGTTCGTCGACGACGACCAGGCCGAGGTCGTGGAACTGCACCTTGTCCTCGATGAGCGCGTGCGTGCCGATGACGATGCCGGCCTCCCCGGTGACCAGGTCGAGCAGGGCCTGGCGGCGCGCGGGCATTCCCATGGAGCCGGTGAGCAGCACGACCTTGGTGCCCTGGTCGGAGCCGCCGAGCATGCCGCCCTCGGCGAGCTCGCCCATCATCTCGGTGACGGACCGGTGGTGCTGCTGGGCGAGCACCTCGGTGGGCGCGAGCATGGCGGCCTGCCCGCCGCAGTCCACGACGCCGAGCATGGCCCGCAGCGCGACCATCGTCTTTCCGGAGCCGACTTCTCCCTGGAGGAGGCGGTGCATGGGATGTTCGGTGGCGAGGTCTTCGAAGATCTCGCGGGACACCGTCTGCTGGCCGTCGGTGAGGGTGAAGGGGAGTTTGGCGTCGAAGGCGTCGAGCAGGCCGCCCGCGGCGGGGCGGCGGGGGACGGCCGGCAGCTGGGAGTCGGCGTGCCGGCGGCGGGCCAGGGCGACTTGGAGGACGAACGCCTCGTCCCACTTCAGCCGCTGCCGCGCGTCCTCGATGTCGGCCTTGGCGGCGGGCCGGTGGATCTTCAGCAGGGCCTCGGTGAGCGGGACCAGTCCGCGGCCCTGGCGCAGGGTCTCCGGCAGCGGGTCCACGGCCTCCCCGGCGCTGGGCAGTACGGCGTCCACGCACTTGGCGATCTTCCAGGACTCCAGCTTGGCGCAGGCCGGGTAGATCGGGATGAGCTGGTTGGCGAAGGCGGTCGCGGCGTCCCGGTCGGAGGCGTCCGCGCCGAGCGGCTCGTACGCGGGGTGGGAGAGCTGGAGCTTGCGGTTGAACAGGCCGACCTTGCCCGCGAACATGGCGCGGGTGCCCGGCAGCAGGTCCTTGTGCGGCTTGTGGACGCCCGCCCCGAAGAAGACCAGCTGGAGGCGGCCGCTGCCGTCGGTGATGGTCACCTCCAGGCGTTTGCCGCGGCCCCCGTTGAAGGTCAGGATCCGGGCGTCGGCGACTTGGGCGACGACCGTCACGTGTTCGTCGATCTGGTCGGCGAGCTCGGCCAGCGAGGTCAGCTCGCCGCGCTCGGCGTAGCGCCGCGGGTAGTGGTGCAGCAGGTCCAGGGCCGTGTGCAGGCCGAGCTGCTCGGCCAGCACCTTGGCGGTGGCGGGGCCGAGCGTCTTCTTGAGGTCTTCGTCGAGCGCGGGCACGCCTTCATTGCACACCATGGCGCTGACATGTCGGCTATTCGACCCCGATGAGGAGGGGCGCCGAGTACCGCCCGCCGCGGTAGGTGACCGTGTCCACCGCCAGGTGCCCGTGCTGTACGTACGCCTCCAGGCGTTCGGCGAGGGCGTCGGGCACCTCCGGTCCCAGGACGAGGGTGACGAGTTCGCCGCCGGAGCCCAGCATCCGCTCCAGGACGGCCTGGGCGGTCTCGTCGAGGCCGGAGCCGATGACGGCGACGTCCCCGTCGATGAGCCCGAGCACGTCCCCGGCCTGGCAGATGCCGGCGGAGGTGAAGGACTGCCGTTCGGCGACGGCGAGTTCCCCGTAGCGGGTGGCTCCGGCGGCCGCGGTCATGGCGACGACGTCCTCGTCGAAGCTGCCCTCGGGGTCGTGGACGGCGAGGGCGGCCAGGCCCTGGACCGCGGACCGGGTCGGGATCACGGCCACCCGTACGCCGTCGGCTCGGGCCTGTTCGGCGGCGGCGGCCGCGACCGCGCGCTGGTCCGCCCCGCCGGGCAGCAGCACCACCTCGCGGGCGTGGGCGCGCCGGATGGCGTCGACGAGCGCGGCGGCGTCCGGGGTCTCTCCGGGCCGGGCGAGGACGGTGGTCGCGCCGGCCTCCCCGCACAGTCCGGCCAGTCCCTCGCCCGGGACCACGGCGACGACGGCCCGCTGGACGCGCTCGCCGCGCGCGCGGCGCCGCTCGTCGCCGAAGTGGGTGATGCGGATCCGGTAGGGGCGCCCGGCGACCACGCCGGCCTCGACGGCAGCGCCGGGGTCGTCGACGTGGACGTGCACGTTCCACAGTCCGTCGCCGCCGACCACCACCAGGGAGTCCCCGAGTCCGTCGAGGCGTTCGCGCAGCTCGGCGACGTCCGGCTCGGCGGCCTCCAGCAGGTAGATCACCTCGTACGCGGGCCCGCCCTGTTCCTCGGCGTCGCAGGGCCGCGGCGGCTGCGGTACCGGCACGGCCCGCCCGCGTACGGCCTCGGCGGCGGGCTGGCGGCCGGACAGCGCCTGCCACAGGGCCCCGAGTACGGCGACCAGCCCGCAGCCCCCCGCGTCGACCACCCCGGCCCGGCCCAGCTCGGCCAGCTGCCCCGGGGTGTCGGCGAGGGCCGCGCGGGCCCCGTCGTAGGCGGCCAGGGCCACGTCGGCGGCGCTGGCGGCGGCCGCCCCGGCCGCTTCCCCGGCGCGTGCCGCCGCGGCCGCGACGGTGAGCATCGTGCCCTCCACCGGGTGCGCGACGGCGCGGTACGCCTCCTCGGCGGCCCGGGTCAGCGCCTCGGCCAGCAGCCGGCCGGGCCCGCGCTCCCCGGGCTCGTCGCCGAGCACCTCGGCCACGCCGCGCAGCAGCTGCGCCAGGATCGTCCCGGAGTTCCCGCGGGCGCCTATGAGGGCGCCGTGCGCGTAGGCCCGTACGGCCTCGGCCAGCGTGGGGTCCGCTGTGGTCTCGCTCACTCCCGCGGGGGGTGTTCCGAGCGCCTCGGCCAGGGCGCGGTCCGCCGATTCGGCGGTCAGGTAGAGGTTGGTTCCGGTGTCCGCGTCCGCGACCGGGTAGACGTTGATCGCGTCGATGTCCTCGCGGGCCCGGCCCAGCGCGGCCACGGCCAGCGAGCTCCAGGTGCGCACCGCCCGGGCGTCGAGCTCGTCGGCGGGCTGCGGCTGCGGCTCGTGCTGCACCGGGCGTTCCTCCTCGTGCGGGCCGGGGTTCACCGCAGGGTAACCAAGGACTGCCGGGTGTCAGGGGCCCCGGGCGGGATCGGCGGCGGTCATGGTAGTTTTCTTGGACGGACGCAGTCGTTGTATGCTGCTCCGGTTGCCCGATGAGAGTCGGGCCAATTCCCCCGGCAAACCACTCAGACTTCCTCAGACTTCTGATCCGGTGCGCCGGATTTCACTGTAAGTGCATCTGAAGTCTTTGGAGTGACCTGTGGCTGCCAACTGCGACGTTTGCGCCAAGGGGCCGAGCTTCGGCAACAACATCTCCCACTCGCACCGCCGCACCTCGCGTCGCTGGAACCCGAACATCCAGCGCGTTCGTGCCATGGTCAGTGGGACGCCGAAGCGCCTCAACGTCTGCACCTCGTGCATCAAGGCCGGCAAGGTCTCGCGCTGACGCCAACCGTCGTAGCGCAGCCCTTTCCGGTTGCCAAGAAGGCCGGTCCACCTCGTGGACCGGCCTTTTGCCTTGCCTGGACCGACCGGGCGTGAAGAGGACCACCGCATCATGTGATGCGGTGGTCCTCCGCCGTTGCGCAGCCGTCAGCGGTTCCACTGCCAGGCGTGGTCCACGGGGCCGATGCCGCCGCCGAGCGCGAAGCCGGCCGCGAGGGCGCCGCTCACGTACTCCTTGGCCTCCATGGCGGCCTGCGGCACGTCCTGTCCCTTGGCGAGCCCCGCGGCCAGTGCGGAGGCGAGGGTGCAGCCGGTGCCGTGGGTGTGCCGGTTGCCGTGGCGCGGCGCCCGCAGCCACAGCAGCGTGTCCCCGTCGGTGAGCAGGTCGGCGGCCTGGTTCCCGTGGGCGGCCAGGTGCCCGCCCTTGATGAGCGCCCACTGGGGGCCGTACGCGAGCACGGCGTCGGCGGCGCGCCGCATGTCGTCCTCGCTCTCCACGATGACGCCCGTGAGCTGGGCCACCTCGTCCAGGTTCGGGGTGGCCACGGTGGCCCGCGGCAGCAGCTCCTTGCGTACGGCGTCCAGCGCGGAGGCGGCGAGCAGCGGGTCCCCGTGCTTGGAGACCCCGACCGGGTCCACGACGGCGGGGGCGGAGGCGGCGGCCAGCAGTTCGGCCACCGTCTCCACCAGGGCGGTGGAGGCCAGCATCCCGGTCTTGACGGCGTGGACGCCGATGTCGTCCACGACGGCCCGGTACTGGGCCTTCACGGCCTCGGCGGGCAGTTCCCAGACCCCCTGCACCCCGAGGGAGTTCTGCGCGGTCACGGCCGTCACCACGCTCATTCCGTGCACGCCGAGTGCCAGCATCGTCTTGAGGTCGGCCTGGATCCCGGCGCCACCGCCGGAGTCGGATCCGGCGACGGTCAGGCACAGCGGTGGCGCGTCGGTCATCTGGTGGTCTCCTCGGTGGACGGGTCGGAGCCGAAGTGGTCCCAGCCGCCGGTGCTCGTCCAGGGGGCGCCGTCCACGGTCACCTGGGGCAGCGCGGACCGGTTCAGCACCTCCCCGATGACCTTCCACCGGGCCGGCAGTTTCACGTCGGGCGGGAAGGTCGCCACGATGGCGTGATCTTCCCCTCCGGTGAGCACCCACTGCAAGGGGTCGACCCCGACGGCCTGCCCGATGTCGTGCATCTGCGTCGGGATGTCGACGGCCGCCGAGCGCAGGTCGATGCGTACCTTGCTGGCCTCCGCGATGTGCCCGAGGTCGGCGATCAGGCCGTCGCTGACGTCGGTCATGGCGGTGGCGCCGAGCCCGGCGGCCGCGGGGCCGGCGTGGTACGGAGGCTCGGGGCGCCGGTGCGCCTCGACGAAGGCCCGCGGGGAGCGGAACCCGCGCGAGAGCACGGCGAAACCGGCCGCGGACCAGCCCAGCCAGCCCGTGACGGCCACGACGTCGCCGGGCTGGGCGCCGGAGCGCAGCACGGGCTCGTGGTTGCGCAGGTCGCCGAGGGCGGTGATGGCCACGGTGATGGTGTCCCCGCGGACGACGTCGCCGCCTACCACGGCCGCGCCGGCGACCTGGCACTCGTCGCGGATGCCGTCCATCAGCTCGGTGGGCCAGGTGACCGGCAGCTCGGCCGGGACGACGAGGCCGAGCAGCAGCGCCGTCGGCACGGCGCCCATGGCCGCGATGTCGGCGAGGTTCTGCGCGGCGGCCTTGCGGCCGACGTCGTACGCGGTGGACCAGTCGCGCCGGAAGTGCCTGCCTTCCAGCAGGATGTCGGTGCTCGCCACGACCCGCCGGTCGGGGGCCGACACGACCGCGGCGTCGTCGCCCGGTCCGAGCCGGACCGCCGGGGTGGTGGTGAGCCGTGAGGTGAGCTCTCGAATGAGCCCGAACTCCCCCAGCTCGCCCACAGTGCCCTTCATCGCTGTGCCCCTTCTTGCCCAGTCCGCTTGCGGTCGCGAGCCGTCACAGCTCTGGGTACCGTCAACAGATACGTCAACTTCTGCTCTCCGTACGCCCCGCCGTGCGTGGCGCCGGGCCCCCGGGTCTCCCCGTGGTGCTCGGCAACGCGGTACCGTGGCGTCCCTTTCCCCGGGCCCACTCGCATCCCTGGGCCCACCCGAAGGTTAGGGGAATCGATCCTCGTGGCCGCCCTGGAGGTTCCGTGGTACAGGCGTACATCCTTATCCAGACCGAGGTGGGCAAGGCGTCGTTCGTCGCCGAGTCCATCAGCCAGATTCCGGGGGTGATCCAGGCCGAGGACGTGACGGGGCCGTACGACGTGATCGTGCGCGCCCAGGCCGACACCGTCGACGAGCTCGGCCGCATGGTCGTCGCCAAGGTGCAGCAGGTGGAGGGCATCACCCGCACCCTGACCTGCCCGGTGGTCCATCTGTAGCCCCCGTCTACTCTTGGCCGGTGATGACCCTCCACCGCCGGCCCCTGCGTGTGCCCGCCCTGCCCGTACTGGTCGCGGTACTGGCCCTCGCGGGCTGTACCCCGGGTGATTCCGAAGCCCGGGTGGATCCGCCGCCCACGCCGCCCGCCGACGTCGCGGGGTTCTGTGCAGCGCTGCACGGGGAACTCCCGGAGAAGGTGGCCGGCCTGGCGCGGGCGGAGACGGCGCCGGAGTCGGATCTGACCGCCGCGTGGGGCGGCTCGGCGATCGTACTGCGGTGCGGTGTCCCCAAGCCCCCCGAGATGGCTGATCCGAAGCAGGAGGGCGTCGAGGTCAACGGCGTCCGGTGGCTGCTGGAGAAGGTCCCCGACAGCGCCGGCGGGGGGTTCCGGTTCATCACCGGGTTGCGCCTCGCGTACACCGAGGTCCGGGTCGACAAGGAGCATGCCACGGATGCGGGGATGCTCGTCGGGCTGTCCACGGCCGTGGCCGGGACCGTCCCGGAGGGCATCTCCTCGTACTGACCGTGCCGACGGGACCGTTCGCCCCTTCGCACACCGACCGCCCGCCGGGAATCCCGGCGGGCGGTCGGCGTGTACGGCGTTTCGGGCCGCGCGCTGCGGCCGGCTAGCGCAGGCCGGTGGAGCGGTTCAGGGCCGCCTGGATCAGGCGGTCCACCAGCTCCGGGTACTCGATGCCCGACTCCTGCCACATCCGCGGGTACATGGAGATGGGGGTGAAGCCCGGCATCGTGTTGATCTCGTTGATGACGAACGTGCCGTCCTCGGTGAGGAAGAAGTCGGCGCGCACCAGGCCCTCGCAGGACGCGGCGTCGAACGCCTCGATCGCGAGCCGCTGCACCTCGGCGGTCTGCTCCGGGGTGAGCGGGGCGGGCACGATCCCCGAGGCGGAGTCGATGTACTTCGCCTCGAAATCGTAGAAGTCGTGGCTGGAGACCGGCGGGATCTCGGCGGGCACGCTCGCGCGCGGCCCGTCCTCGAACTCCAGCACCCCGCACTCGATCTCGCGGCCGCGCAGCAGCGCCTCGACGATGATCTTCGGGTCGTGGCGCTGGGCCTCGCGGATGGCGGCGTCCAGGCCGGAGGCTTCGTCGACCTTGGTGATGCCGATGGAGGAGCCGGCCCGGGCGGGCTTGATGAAGAGCGGCCAGCCGTGCTCACCGGCGAAGTCCAGGATGCGCGCCTTGGCGGCGTCCCGGTCGGCGTCCCACTCGCGGGGCCGGATGGTCACGTACGGGCCGACGGGGAGGCCGAAGGAGGTGAAGACGCGCTTCATGTACTCCTTGTCCTGGCCGACGGCGGAGGCGAGGACGCCCGAGCCGACGTACGGGATGCCGGAGAGCTCCAGCAGGCCCTGCAGGGTGCCGTCCTCGCCGTACGGGCCGTGCAGCATCGGGAAGACGACGTCGACCTCGCCCAGGGCCTTGGGGACGGCTCCCGGCTCGGTGTAGACGACCTCGCGGTTGGCGGGGTCGACGGAGAGCACGACGGTGCCCTCCTCGGAGTCCGCCAGCTCCTCGACGTTCGGGAGCTTGCGGTCGGCGATGGCCATCCGCGCGGGCTCGTCGGCGGTCAGCGCCCACCGGCCGTCCGTGGTGATGCCGATGGGCAGCACCTCGTACTTGGACCGGTCGATGGAGCGCAGCACGGCGCCCGCGGTGACGACCGAGATGGCGTGTTCCGAGCTGCGGCCGCCGAACACGACGGCCACGCGGGGCTTGCGGCCCTGCTGCTCAGGGGTCTGGGGGAGGTTCTCGCTGCTCATATCGCCACGACGATACCCGGTCGGACGTCCTGAAAGGAGTCAGCGGCGTTCCGGTTTGGCGCTGCGCCCCATCAGTTCCTTCAGTGCGACCAGCGGCGGCTTGCCGTGGTGGACGATCTCGACGACGGTGTCGGTGATCGGCATGTCCACCCCGTGGCGGCGGGCCAGATCGGCCACCGACTGGCAGGACTTGACGCCCTCGGCGGTCTGCCTGGTGACCGCGATGGTCTCCTCCAGGGTCATTCCGCGGCCGAGGTTGGTGCCGAAGGTGTGGTTGCGGGAGAGCGGCGAGGAGCACGTGGCGACGAGGTCGCCGAGGCCCGCGAGACCGGAGAAGGTGAGCGGGTCGGCGCCCATGGCCAGGCCCAGCCGGGTCGCTTCGGCGAGGCCCCGGGTGATGAGGGAGCCCTTGGTGTTGTCGCCCAGGCCCATCCCGTCCGCGATGCCGACGGCGAGGCCGATGACGTTCTTGACGGCGCCGCCCAGCTCGCAGCCGATGACGTCGGTGCTCGTGTACGGGCGGAAGTACGGGGTGTGGCAGGCGGCCTGGAGGCGCTGGGCCACGGCCTCGTCGGAGCAGGCGACGACGGCGGCGGCGGGCTGCCGGGCGGCGATCTCGCGGGCCAGGTTGGGGCCGGTGACGACGGCGACGCGCTCGGCGGGGACCTTGGCCACCTCCTCGATGACCTCGCTCATGCGCTTGGCGCTGCCGAGTTCGATGCCCTTCATCAGGGAGACGAGGACGGCGTCGGCGGGCAGCAGCGGGGCCCATTCGGCGAGGTTGCCGCGCAGGGTCTGGGAGGGGATGGCGAGGACCGCGAAGTCGGCGCCGGCCGCGGCCTCGGCCGGGTCGGTGGTGGCGCGCATGTTCGCGGGGAGTTCGACGTCCGGGAAGTAGTCCGGGTTGGTCCGGCCGCTGTTGATGGCGTCGACGACCTCGCTGCGGCGGCCCCACAGGGTCACCTCGCAGCCGGCGTCGGCGAGCACCATGCCGAAGGCCGTGCCCCAGGAGCCGGTTCCGAAGACGGCCGCCTTCACGGGACGTGTCACTTCTGGTCCTCCCCCGCGGCCTTGCGCCGCTGTTCCAGCCTGGCCTTGCGATGGTCGTACGGCTGCTCGGGCGCCTTCTCGCCGCGCAGCTCCTCCAGCAGCTCCGTGATGGCCGCCATGATGGTCTCGGTGACCTCCTTGAGCACGTCCGGGGTGGGTTCCCGGTCATAGAACTCGGAGAGGTCCACGGGCGGTCCGGCCAGCACCTGGAGGGTCTTGCGCGGGAACAGGCGGACCTTGTTCTCCTTGGCGTACGGCGGCATGGCGAGGTTCGCGCCCCACTGGGCCACCGGAATGACGGGCGCCTTGGTCATGAGCGCCACGCGCGCCGCGCCGGTCTTGCCGGCCATCGGCCACATGTCCGGATCGCGCGTGAGAGTGCCTTCGGGATAAAAGGCCACGCATTCGCCGCGCTCGATCGCGTCCACGGCGGCCCGGAATGCGTCCAGGGCGTTGGTGGTCTCGCGGTAGACGGGGATCTGGCCGGAGCCGCGCAGGATCGCGCCGACAATGGGGACCTTGAAGAGGGCCGCCTTCGCGAGCAATCGGGGCACCCGGCCGGTGTTGTACTGGAAGTGCGCGTAGGAGAGCGGGTCCAGATACGAGTTGTGATTGACGGCCGTGATAAACCCGCCGTCGGCCGGAATGTGATCCATTCCCCGCCAGTCCCGCTTGAAGAGCACCACCAGCGGCGGTTTTGCGATGACCGCCGCCAGGCGGTACCAGAAGCCGATTCTGCGGCGGGACACTCGGACACCTTCCTCTAGGACCGGTGCGCGGCTGGGGCACCTCGTCGGCCGGACAAGTGTGGCCTCGGCTCCGGTCTCTGTCGAGAACACCGTACGCCCCGCCCGGAGCACCGGACCTCCGGGTCGACCCGGCAGAGGCGACAATGGGCCGATGCATGACCTGGCCATGACCCGGCCATGGTCCGCACATGGACGGGCGCGCGCCGGAGGAAGGGGGGTCCGCCACGAACGCGGTCTGGAGTCTGGTGGTCCCGCTGAAGCCGCTGGCGGTGGCCAAGAGCCGTCTCGCGGCGGCCGTGGGGGCGTCCCGCCCCGGGCTCGCGCTGGCGTTCGCGCTGGACACGGTGGCGGGCGCGCTGGCCTGCCCGGCGGTCGCGGATGTGGTGGTCGTCACGGATGACGCCGAGGCCGGAAAGGAACTGTCGCGGCTGGGGGCGCGGATCGTGGCGGACGCCCCGGCCACCGGGCTCAACCCGGCGCTCGTCCACGGGGCGCGGGAGGTGCGCAGGGGCCGGCCGGGTGCGGCGGTGGCCGCGATGAACGCGGATCTGCCCGCGCTGCGGCCTTCGGAATTGCTACGCGTGCTCGAAGCCGCGTCCGTATTTGCGCGGGCATTTCTCGCGGACGCCGCGGGAATCGGCACGACGCTGCTTTCCGCTGCTCCGGACGTGGAATTGGCACCCTCGTTCGGGGGTCCGTCACGTGCCCGGCATTCGGCCTCGGGGGCTGCGGAAATAAGCCTCGCGGACGTGGAGAGCGTACGGCGGGACGTGGACACGGGAGCCGATCTGCGCGCGGCCCTCGCCCTCGGTGTGGGCCGTCACACGGCCCGATACAGTGCCCGTATGCAGGCGACCGCGTACACGTACGACTCCCAGACCCGCAGCGGCAGTGTGCTGCTGGACGACGGCACGCCGGTGCCCTTCGAGGCCCCGGCCTTCGATGCGGGCGGCCTGCGGCTGCTGCGGCCCGGGCAGCGGGTCCGGATCGAGACGGACGGCGAGGGGCCGGCGCTGCGGATCACGCTGGTCACCCTGCAGACCTTCTGACTCTCGCCAGCGCGAGCCACTGTGAGCCACCGCGAGCCCCTGCGACCCTTCTGACCTGCAACGACAGTTCACACAGCACCGCGGGCCGGCTTCCCCAGGAGGGGGAAGCCGGCCCGGCGTGTGTGACTCGTGGCCTTACTTCTTGCGGGCCGTGGTCTTCTTCGCGGTGGTCTTGCGCGCCGTCGTCTTCTTGGCGGGCGCCGTGGTCTTCGCGGTGGCCTTCTTGGCCGCCGGAGCCGTCTTCTTGGCGGCGGCGGTGGTCTTCTTGGCCGCCGGGGCCGCCTTCTTGGCGGTGGCGGTGGCCTTCTTCGCCGTCGCCGTGGTCTTCTTCGCCGCGGCCGTCTTGGTGACCGCCTTCTTGGCGGTGGCGACCTTCTTGGCGGCGGCGGTGGTCTTCTTGGCGACCGCGGTCTTCGCCGCCGCCTTCTTGGCGGTGGTGGCCTTCTTGGCCGCGGCCTTCTTGACCGTCGCGGAAGCGCCGCCGGAGAGGCTGCCCTTGGGCGCCTTCTTCACCGACACCTCGCCGCCCTTGGGCAGCTTCTTGGTGCCCGCGACCAGGTCCTTGAAGCCCTGGCCCGCGCGGAAGCGGGGAACAGAGGTCTTCTTGACCCGGACGCGCTCACCCGTCTGCGGGTTGCGGGCGTAGCGGGCCGGGCGGTCGACCTTCTCGAACGAGCCGAAGCCCGTGACCGAGACCCGGTCGCCCGCGACCACGGCGCGGACCATCGCGTCCAGTACCGCGTCGACGGCGTCCGCGGCCTGCTGGCGGCCGCCCAGCTTGTCGGCAATCGCTTCTACGAGCTGCGCCTTGTTCACGTCTTCCCCTTCGGAGACTTCGCCAGAACGAATGTGTTCAAGCTTATTTCGCACGTTAGGCGGATATATACCGCAAATCAAACACGAAACGGGCTAATCACCCTAGTGCCGCAACGGTGTAGGTCGTTACGGAGTTCCTTCGCATCAGTCGCCTTCAGGGAATCGACCCTCGTCGAGGTCCTTCATCAACCTGTCCAGGCGCCTTGCCGCATCGGCGAGATCATGTTTCGCCGCGGCCGTGACGACCAACAGCTTCCGGGACAGCGCCATCCTTACGCCCTCCGGGACTTGCAGTGTGCGCACCCTTGCGTGTGCTTCTTTCAGCCGGTCCGCGACGAGTTCGTAGAGCTCAAGTTGACTGTCGCGTTCCATGCACAGATTGTGCCATCTGGGGCGAGTTGTCGCCTCACGGGGCCTCAACACACGGCTGTGCCCCCCGCCGGAGGGCGGGGGGCACAGTGTTGTCGATGTGATCACCCGGGGGTGAATAAGCGCTGATCAGGCTGGAATCAGACCCTAATCGTGCGCGGCTTGAAGCTGGGGCGGGCGCTTTCGTAGGTGGCGATGTCCGCTTCGTTCTGAAGGGTGAGGGAGATGTCGTCCAGACCCTCCAGCAGACGCCAGCGGGCGTTGTCGTCGAGTTCGAACTCCGCCTCGATTCCGGCCGCGCGGACCTGGCGCGCGACCAGGTCGACGGTCACCTCGGCACTCGGGTCGGCCTCGGTCAGCTCCCACAGCCGGTCGACGGTCTCCTGCGGCAGGACCACCGTCAGCAGACCGTTCTTCAGCGAGTTGCCGCGGAAGATGTCGGCGAAGCGGGACGAGATGACCGTCTTGAACCCGAAGTTCTGCAGGGCCCAGACGGCGTGCTCGCGGGAGGAGCCGGTGCCGAAGTCGGGGCCGGCGATCAGCACGGTCGCGCCCTGGCGCTCGGGGCGGTTCGTGACGAACCCGGGGTCCTTGCGCCAGGCCTCGAAGAGCCCGTCCTCGAACCCGTCACGGGTGATCTTCTTCAGCCAGTGGGCCGGGATGATCTGGTCGGTGTCGACGTTGGAGCGGCGCAGCGGGACGGCCCGGCCGGTGTGGGTGGTGAAGGCTTCCATGGTTCAGACTCCGGCGGTCGCGTCGGCGGCGGACAGGTCGGCGGGCGAGGCCAGATGGCCCAGTACCGCGGTGGCGGCGGCCACCTGCGGGGAGACCAGGTGGGTGCGTCCGCCCTTGCCCTGCCGGCCCTCGAAGTTGCGGTTGGAGGTGGACGCGGAGCGCTCACCGGGGGCCAGTTGGTCGGGGTTCATGCCCAGGCACATCGAGCAGCCCGCGTGCCGCCATTCGGCGCCGGCCTCCTTGAAGACCGCGTCCAGGCCCTCTTCCACGGCCTGCAGGGCGACCCGGACGGAGCCCGGGACGACCAGCATCCGTACGCCGTCGGCGACTTTGCGGCCCTCGATGACGGAGGCGACGGCACGCAGGTCCTCGATGCGGCCGTTGGTGCACGAACCTACGAAGACGGTGTCGACCCTGATGTCGCGCAGCGGCTGTCCGGCCGTCAACCCCATGTACTCCAGGGCCTTTTCGGCGGCGTGGCGCTCCGAAGCGTCCTCGTACGAAGCAGGGTCGGGGACGCGGGAGGACAGCGGCGCGCCCTGGCCCGGGTTGGTGCCCCAGGTGACGAACGGGGAGAGCGTGGCGCCGTCGATGACGACCTCGGCGTCGAAGACCGCGTCCTCGTCGGTGCGCAGGGTCCGCCAGTAGGCGACGGCCTCGTCCCAGTCCTCGCCCCCGGGGGCGTGGTCGCGGCCCTTCAGGTAGTCGAAGGTGGCCTGGTCGGGGGCGATCATGCCCGCGCGGGCACCGGCCTCGATCGACATGTTGCAGATGGTCATGCGCGCTTCCATCGAGAGCTTCTCGATGGCCTCGCCGCGGTATTCCAGGATGTAGCCCTGGCCGCCGCCGGTGCCGATCTTCGCGATGATCGCCAGGATCAGGTCCTTGGCGGTGACGCCCTCGGCCAGCTCGCCGGTGACCGTGATGGCCATCGTCTTGGGGCGGGCCAGCGGCAGCGTCTGGGTGGCCAGCACGTGCTCGACCTGGCTGGTGCCGATGCCGAAGGCCAGCGCGCCGAAGGCGCCGTGCGTGGAGGTGTGGGAGTCACCGCAGACCACGGTGGTGCCCGGCTGGGTCAGGCCCAGCTGCGGTCCCACCACGTGGACGACTCCCTGCTCGACATCGCCCAGGGAGTGCAGGCGCACGCCGAACTCGGCGCAGTTCGCCCGCAGCGTCTCCAGCTGGGCCCGGGAGACCGGGTCCGCGATCGGCTTGTCGATGTCCAGGGTGGGGGTGTTGTGGTCCTCGGTGGCGATGGTGAGGTCCAGCCGCCGGACCTTGCGGCCGGCCTGGCGCAGGCCCTCGAAGGCCTGGGGGCTGGTCACCTCGTGCAGCAGGTGCAGATCAATGAAGAGGAGGTCGGGCTCGCCCTCGGCGCGCCGGACGACATGGTCGTCCCAGACCTTCTCCGCGAGTGTCCTACCCATCGCTTTCCCTCCGGCTCACCGTCCCGGACCCAGTGGTTCGTGGACCCGTACATACAGACTCGCTGGTTCTTGGAAAAATTGAACTTGCGTTTCACAGTGTGAGACGCGAATATCGTTTCATGGACAACTCTAGCGGCGTCGGCGTTCTCGACAAGGCAGCTCTGGTATTGAGCGCACTGGAGTCCGGTCCGGCCACCCTCGCCGGGCTGGTCGCGGCGACAGGGCTCGCACGACCCACGGCACATCGCCTGGCCGTGGCACTGGAACACCACCGGATGGTGGCGAGGGACATGCAGGGCCGGTTCATCCTCGGACCGCGGCTGGCGGAGCTCGCCGCCGCGGCCGGCGAGGACCGCCTGCTGGCCACGGCGGGACCGGTACTCACCCACCTCCGTGACGTGACGGGCGAGAGCGCGCAGCTCTACCGCCGTCAGGGAGACATGCGCATCTGCGTGGCAGCCGCCGAGCGGCTGTCCGGCCTTCGGGACACCGTCCCGGTGGGCTCGACGCTCCCGATGAAGGCGGGTTCGGCCGCGCAGATCCTGATGGCCTGGGAGGAGCCCGAGCGGCTCCACCGCGGGCTGCAGGGCGCGCGTTTCACGGCGACGGCCCTGTCGGGCGTACGGCGGCGCGGCTGGGCGCAGTCGATCGGCGAGCGGGAGCCCGGCGTGGCCTCCGTCTCGGCGCCGGTGCGCGGGCCGTCGAACCGCGTGGTGGCCTCCGTGTCGGTCTCCGGGCCGATCGAGCGCCTGACCCGCCACCCGGGCCGGATGCACGCCCAGGCCGTCATCGACGCGGCCGCCCGCCTGTCGGAGGCCCTGCGCCGCTCCGGCTGACCCCCCTCTTCCCACTCCCCCGGGCCCGGGGGCGCGTACGACGCCGCACACGTCCGAAGACGCGCCTCCGGGCCCGCACTTGTGCGCGGGCATCGTGGGGCGGGCGCATACGGGAACAGCGAAGAGGCCCTCCGCGATGAACGCGGAGGGCCTCTTCCGTGCGTACCCCCGACCGGATTCGAACCGGCGCTACCGCCTTGAGAGGGCGGCGTGCTAGGCCGCTACACAACGGGGGCTTGCTCTGTACTGCGCTGGGCTACCAGGACTCGAACCTAGAACAAAGGAACCAGAAACCTTCGTGTTGCCAATTACACCATAGCCCAATGTGGTCTATACCAGACCAGTACCCCCGACCGGATTCGAACCGGCGCTACCGCCTTGAGAGGGCGGCGTGCTAGGCCGCTACACAACGGGGGCCCTAGCGATCCTGCATCAAGACGTCCGGGAGCTACCCAATGGAGACCTTGCGGGAAGGATCTGTACCCCCGACCGGATTCGAACCGGCGCTACCGCCTTGAGAGGGCGGCGTGCTAGGCCGCTACACAACGGGGGCAAAGCACTGCGTTACTGCTGCACTGCGCTGGGGTACCAGGACTCGAACCTAGAATAAGGGAACCAGAAACCCTCGTGTTGCCAATTACACTATACCCCACCGAAAGTCAACCCCTTGGGGGGCTTTTCTTTCGAGTGGCGCCTCCGTCCGGCCTTTCGGCCCGCTCCGGCGGCGCAGAAAGAACATTACCGGATGCCTGACCGTGCTCCAAAACGGGTATCGGAGGCCAGCAGCTCCGGGAGCAGGGCGAGACCGGCGATCCGGTGCACTCCCGCGGGGCCCGGACCCCGCGCGCCGTCCCGGTCGAGCCAGACCGCGGTCAGCCCGGCGTCGCGTGCCCCGCGCGCGTCGATCTCCGGCTGGTCCCCCACGTACGCGACCTCGCCCGGCGGCAGCCCGAGGGCCTCGCAGGCGGCGAGGAAGGCGGCGGCCTCCGGCTTGCTGACGCCCAGTTCCGCGGCGCAGAGCAGCACCTCAAAGCGCTCGCGCAGCCCGAGGTGGCGCAGTTTGGGGTCCTGGTTGACCGTGGAGGAGTTGGAGAGCACCCCGTGCCGGTATTCGGCCGCGAGGGCGTCCAGTACGGGCACGACGTCGGGGAACAGCGTCCAGGCGGCCTTGTAGTGCACCACGTACCGGTCGAACCAGCCGTCGGCCTCGGCGGCGCTCATCCCGGGCTCCCCGAGGAAGTCCCGTACGCGGTCGCGGCGCTGTTCCTGGAAGTCCACCTCCCCGGCGGCGAAGCGGTCCCAGTGGCGGGTGGTGGTCTCCCGCCACAGCGCGAGCGCCTCCGCGGGGGACCCGTACCGCTCCGCGATGCCCTCCTCGGCGAGCCGGCGCGCGAGGCCGGCGGTGTCCGCCCCGGTGTAGTCGAACAGGGTGTCGTCGATGTCCCACAGCACGGCGCGGATCGGCATGCCTCCGACGCTACGACATCGCGGGGCGCCGTCGAGGGGGTTTGCGGATGCCGGCTGCCCGGACGCGGACGGCCGCGCGGACGTCCGCAGGCCCCCGGACAACGCCCAGGGGGCGGCGGCCGGGGTTTCCCGGCCGCCGCCCCCTGAGAGGACGTACGGGTGGTGCCTACGCGGCGAGCTTCGCCAGGGCCGCGTCGATGCGGGACAGCGAGCGCTCCTTGCCCAGGATCTGGAGGGACTCGAAGAGCGGCAGGCCGACCGTGCGGCCGGTGACGGCCACGCGGACCGGGGCCTGGGCCTTGCCCAGCTTGAGGCCGTGGGCCTCGCCGGCGGTCAGGACGGCCTGCTTGAGGGACTCGGGGTCGTTCCAGTCGGCCGTGTCCAGGTGGGCGCGGGCGCTGGTCAGCAGGGCCGCGGGCTCGCCCTTCATCGCCTTGTCCCAGGACTGCTGATCCTCGACCGGCTCCTTCAGGAACAGGAAGTCGACATTGGCGGTGATGTCCGAGAGAACGGTCACACGGGTCTGGGCGTACGGCGCGATGGCCGCCCAGGCCTCGGCGTCGAAGTCCTCGGGCGCCCAGTTGGCGTGCGGGGCCCGCAGCCAGGGGGCGCAGGCGTCCGCGAAGGCCTTCGGGTCGAGGAGGCGGATGTGGTCGCCGTTGATCGACTCGGCCTTCTTGAGGTCGAAGCGCGCCGGGTTGGCGTTCACGCCGTCGATGTCGAACTTCGCGACCATCTCCTCGATCGAGAAGACGTCCTGGTCCTTGGAGAAGGACCAGCCGAGGAGCGAGAGGTAGTTCAGCAGGCCCTCGGGGAGGAAGCCGCGCTCGCGGTACAGGTTGAGCGAGCTCTCCGGGTCGCGCTTGGAGAGCTTCTTGTTGCCCTCGCCCATCACGTACGGCAGGTGGCCGAACTGCGGGACGCCGGTGGCGACGCCGATCTCCATCAGCGCCTTGTACAGCGCGATCTGGCGCGGGGTGGAGGAGAGCAGGTCCTCGCCGCGGAGCACGTGCGTGATCTGCATCAGCGCGTCGTCGACCGGGTTGACGAGCGTGTACAGCGGCGCGCCGTTGGCCCGCAGGATGCCGAAGTCCGGCACGTTCTCCGGGGTGAAGGTCAGCTCGCCGCGGACCAGGTCGGTGAAGGTGATCGGCTCGTCGGGCATCCGGAAGCGCACGATCGAGGGGCGGTGCTCGCCCTGGTACGCCTCCAGCTGCACCTGCGTGAGCTCGCGGCAGTGGCCGTCGTAGCCGGAGGGCTTGCCCGCGGCCCGGGCGGCGGCGCGGCGCGCGTCGAGCTCCTCGGTGGTGCAGTAGCAGTCGTACGCGTACCCGCCGTCACGCAGGCGCTGGGCCACGTCCGCGTAGATGTCCATGCGCTCGGACTGGCGGTACGGGGCGTGGGGGCCGCCGACCTCGGGGCCCTCGTCCCAGGTGAAGCCGAGCCAGCGCAGCGAGTCGAGCAGCTGCTCGTACGACTCCTCCGAGTCGCGCGCCGCGTCGGTGTCCTCGATGCGGAAGACGAACGTACCGCCGTGGTGCCGGGCGAACGCCCAGTTGAAGAGGGCGGTCCGGACCAGGCCCACGTGGGGGTTGCCGGTCGGGGAGGGACAGAAACGGACGCGGTAGTTCGCGTTAGCCACGCTTGATCACCTTGTTGGTGAGAGTGCCGATGCCTTCGATGGTGACGGCGACCTCGTCGCCGACGTTGAGGGGGCCGACTCCGGCCGGGGTCCCCGTGAGGATGACGTCGCCGGGGAGGAGCGTCATGGCCTCGGTGATGTGGACGATCAGGTCCTCGATGGAGCGGACCATGTCGCTGGTGCGGCCGAGCTGGCGCTGTTCGCCGTTGACGGTGCACTGGATGGTCAGGTCGGTCGGGTCGAGGTCGGTCTCGATCCAGGGGCCGAGGGGGCAGGAGCTGTCGAAGCCCTTGGCCCGGGCCCACTGCTTCTCGCGCTGCTGGACGTCGCGCGCGGTGACGTCGTTCGCGCAGGTGTAGCCGAGGATCACGTCCTTGACGCGCTCCTTCGGGACCTCGCGGCACATGCGGCCGATGACCACGGCGAGCTCCGCCTCGTGGTGGAGGTCCTGGGAGAAGGAGGGGTACGCGATCGGGTCGCCCGGGCCGACCACCGAGGTGGAGGGCTTGAAGAAGGTGATCGGCGCGTCCGGACGGCCTTGGTCGTCGACGATGGCGTGACCGAGCTCCGCCGCGTGCTCCGCGTAGTTGCGGCCGATGGCCACGACCTTGTTCGGGAGCACGGGCGGCAGCAGCCGGACCTTGCTCAGCGGGACCTTCGTGCCCGAGAGCTCGAAGTCCGCGAACGGGATGCCCTTGATGATGTCGAGGACGAGCTCACCCTCGGCGCCGGGGGCGGTGTCGCCCTCGACCGCGCCGAACGCGACATTGCCGTCGATGGAGAACCTGGCGATGCGCACGTGTTGCGTCTGCCCCTCTGTATTTCCGCTGGCTGGAGTCTGCGTGTCCAGGCTAACGCGGCGGGCGGCGGCGCCTCGCGCTCCTTTTGCCGAGCGGGTTACTGCGCCGCGGCGACCGGCGCGTCCATCAGGATCGTGCGGCGCGGGTTCGCGGTCTGGGCGGGCAGCTCGACGGCGTGGTCCGGAGCCTCGATCGCCTGCAGCTCTTCGGCGTCCTTGAGGTGCGCGAGGGTGGTGCGGCGGGGGTTGGCTATGTTGCGGAACATCATCGTCGTCTTCACGGTGTTTCGGGCCCTCGGCTCGGTTGTCGGGTGGCGGGTTGTCGGATCCTTCAACCCTGTAAAGGGCAAGGCTAAACATCCGATTCCCCGGCCCAACCGGGAAGTAATGGCCACGGCTATGTGAGTTTGCTCACCCATGACCCGACAATCTGGGCATAACCGGCAGTCAATTTCAGGGGGCAAAAGGGATATTGCGCCACTGAATCAGCCATTCCGCTCCTGATCATCTCGACTGGGACACCTTGCCAGCCGCCGCGTTTGGTCGGCGTAAGTCCGGTTCATCCCGAAAGGCGGACCACATCGCGTAACGCCGCAATCGCATTCCGTCACCGAAACTCCAGGCCGACACGCGCACCTTGTTGGAGATCCGCCACTGTGCTGGAATTCGCGGGACCGCCGCGGGAAACAGCCGGCGCGCAGGTGGCGCGAGACAGCGCCGCGCGCGGCGGCAAGGAGAGGGAGACGCGCCGGTCACCGACGACCACCATGGGGCGGGAACGCCCCACGACTCGACACCGTCCCACCGGTCGCCCGGCGGGACGCCTGGTCCAGAGGTTGCGACGCTAGTGCAGGGACGATTCAAGAGGGATGGCAGCGCTGCGGCGGAGCAGGAGCCGCGCGGCGGGACCGACCGTGGCTCCTCGCCCCAGCACGCCCAGAACCGCGGGCCGGCTGTCGAAGGCGCAGGCCCCGACTCCTCCACCACGGTGAACGCGGTGAAGGGGAAGGCTCGCCTCAAGCCCCGGGGCAAGACGAAGAGCGAAGAGCCGGCCGACAAGGACGTCGCGATACCGAAGGCCCCCGGCGGGCCCGGTTCACGATTCGCCATGCAGAACTGGCGCATCAGCACGCGACTCGTGTCGCTGCTGACCCTGCCGGTCGTCGCCGCCACCACGCTCGGTGGCTTCCGCATCAACGACTCGCTCAACGACATCGACCAGCTGGAGCACATGCAGCTGCTCACGACGATGACCCGGCAGGCCACCAACCTGGCCGCCATGCTCCAGGAGGAGCGGGACAAGTCGGCCGGTCCGCTGTCGGCCGACAAGTCGGGCAAGCCCAACAGCCTCGTCGTGGGCGTACGCGACCAGACCGACGCCGCCGCGAAGGCCTTCGAGGCCGCGACCGACAAGGTCGACAGCGCGGAGGACAAGGACGAGACCCTCAAGTCGATCCGCAACAACATCCTGCAGATCGGCCGCCAGCTCACCGGCATCGAGGAAATCCGCAAGAAGGCCTACCAGAACGGCGCCCAGCAGACCGTCACCGAGTACAACGCGCTGATCGTCTCGCTCCTGTCGCTCTCCCAGGACATGGCTCAGGCCACCTCCAACCCGGAGATGATCAAGCGCACGCGCGCCCTGGCGGCCTTCTCCTCCGCCAAGGAATACGCCTCGATCCAGCGCGCCGTCATCGCCGCCTCGCTCCCCGACAGCGGCCAGACCGGGACCACGCTCACCGAGAACGACCGCCTGTACGCCCTCTCCGCGCTCCGCGGCGAGAGCCAGTCCAAGAAGACCTTCGAACTCGTCTACCAGGGCAAGCCCGAGGAGCTCCTCGCCGCGCTCGGCGACGGCAACGCGGAGATCGGCAAGGCCGACCACTACGCCCGCCGCGTCCTGTCGACCCAGGGGCAGTTCGCCAAGGAGACGCAGTACCGGTCCTGGCTCGACTGGTACGACGCGGACGACAACAAGGTCCAGGCCATGAAGGTCATCGAGCTGACCCTGCTTGAGGACATGGAGCAGAAGGCCCGCGAGCTCAAGAACGAGTCGCAGCAGGACGCCATCATCAACGGTGCCCTGATCCTCCTCGTCCTCGGTGTCTCGCTCGTCGGCGCCTTCGTCATGGCGCGGTCCATGATCCGCTCGCTGCGCCGCCTGCAGGACACGGCCACGCGCGTCGCCCAGGACCGCCTGCCCGAGCTCGTCAAGCAGCTCTCCGAGTCGGACCCGCAGGACGTGGACACCTCCGTGGAGTCCGTCGGCCTGCACACCCGCGACGAGATCGGCCAGGTGGCCGCGGCCTTCGACGACGTGCACCGCGAGGCGGTCCGCCTCGCCGCCGAGCAGGCCCTCCTGCGGGGCAACGTCAACGCGATGTTCACCAACCTCTCGCGCCGTTCGCAGGGCCTCATCCAGCGCCAGCTCTCGCTCATCTCCGAGCTGGAGTCGCGCGAGGCCGACCCGGACCAGCTGTCCTCGCTCTTCAAACTCGACCACCTCGCGACCCGCATGCGCCGTAACGGCGAAAACCTCCTCGTCCTCGCGGGCGAGGAGCCGGGCCGCCGGTGGACCCGCCCCGTCCCGCTCGTCGACGTGCTCCGCGCCGCGGCGTCCGAGGTGGAGCAGTACGAGCGCATCGAACTCGCGTCGGTGCCCGGCACCGACGTCGCCGGCCGCGTCGTCAACGACCTCGTGCACCTCCTCGCCGAGCTGCTGGAGAACGCCACCTCGTTCTCCTCCCCGCAGACCAAGGTCAAGGTCACCGGTCACGCGCTGCCCGACGGGCGCGTGCTCGTCGAGATCCACGACACCGGCATCGGCCTCTCCCCCGAGGACCTCGCCGCGATCAACGAGCGGCTCGCGTCGCCGCCGACCGTGGACGTCTCCGTCTCCCGACGCATGGGCCTGTTCGTGGTCGGCCGCCTGTCCCTGCGACACGGCATCCGCATCCAGCTGCGCCCCTCCGACTCGGGCGGTACGACGGCCCTCGTCATGCTGCCGGTGGACGTCGCCCAGGGCGGCAAGAAGCCGGGTCCGATGCCGGGCCAGGGCGGTCCCGGCGCTCCGGGCTCCGGCGCCCCGCAGGGCATGCCGGGCGCTTCCGCGCAGGGTTCGGTGCCGGGCGGCGGTGCACGCCAGCCCGTCGGCGCCGGCCAGCAGCGCGGCCAGGTCTCCGGCGGCGGCCAGCGTGCCGCGCTGCCGGGCCGCGACGGCTCGGCAGGTCCGCAGGGCCCGCAGGCCGGTCCCGGTGGGCGTCCGCAGCAGGGCGGCCCGGGCGCGCGTGCGCAGGGCGGCCCGGGGATGACCGGCATGCCGGGCGCCCCGGCCTCGCAGGGCCAGGGCGGCTTCGCCGACGGCGCCTTCGGCGGCGGTGCACCGCTGCCGGGCCGCGGTCCGGCCGGCGGTCCCGGTTCCCGTCCGATGCCCGCGCCCACGGCCTCCGGCCAGGGCGGCTTCCCGCAGGGCAACGGCTTCGAGCGCCCGCAGAACCCGCAGGGCCCCCTGAACCCGCAGGGCCCCCAGAACCCGCAGCAGCAGCCCGCCCCGACGGGCCCGGTCCCCTCGGTGCAGGCACCCGCCGCCCCGGCTCCGCGCGGCTCCCGGCCGCAGCTGCCGCCGCGCGGTGGCGCCCCGCGTCCGGAGCTTCCGGGCACGGGCGGCGGTCCCGCCGGGATCCCGCAGACCACCAGCTGGGGCGCCGACCAGGCGCGCCACGGCGGCCACGAGGTCCCGCGCGGCCACGACGAGCTCTCGGGCCCCGGTTCGACGGCCGAGTTCGCCCGTCCGGACTTCGGCGCCCCGCGCCCGCCGGCCGGCAACAGCACCACCGGCCAGTTCGAGCGCCCCGACGTACGGGCCCCGCTGCCCCCGGCCGGCCAGAACATGTCCACCACCGGGCAGTTCGAGCGCCCGGAGCCGCGCGGTGGCGTGGACCCCTCCACCACGGGCCAGTTCGCCCGTCCGGACTTCCAGGCCCCGCGGCCCGGCGGTCCCGGTGTCGGCGGACTCGCCCCCCAGCAGCCGCAGGCTCCGCAGTTGCCGCAGGCCCACCAGCCGGAGGCGCTGCCGCCGGCCCCGAGCTCCGGCAACGAGCGCAGCCCGATCTTCGACACGCTGGAGTCGAACTGGTTCCACCAGGAGGGCCCGCAGGCCCCCGGTCAGGCGCCGGTTCCCCAGCAGCCGCAGCAGACCGCCCCGGCTCCGGCTCCGCAGCAGCGCTTGCAGCAGCCGCTGCCGCAGCGCGGCCAGGAGCCCGCGGCGGAGCCCGCCCAGGCCGCGACCGGCAGCTCGCCGACCGTCAGCTGGCGGTCCTCGCCCAACGACGAGCTGATGCGGCAGGCCGAGCGCGTGCGCCAGCCCGCCGCCGGCGGCATCACCACCTCGGGGCTGCCCCGCCGGGTACCGCGGGCGAACCTCGTGGCCGGCACCGCGCAGCAGCAGTCCGACGCACAGTCGGGCCCGCAGGTCTCGCGAGCGCCGGACGACGTCCGCGGCCGTCTGACCAACCTCCGACGGGGTATTCAGCAGGGCCGTCAGGCCGGCAACAACGGCCCGGCGACCGGCAGTTACCACATCGACCCCACTTACCAGCAGGAGCGTTAGTTGAGTTCGATGAGCCAGGCGGCACAGAACCTGAACTGGTTGATCACCAACTTCGTGGACAACACCCCCGGGGTGTCCCACACGGTGGTGGTCTCCGCCGACGGCCTCCTTCTGGCGATGTCCGAGGGCTTCCCCCGGGACCGCGCCGATCAGCTGGCGGCCGTGGCCTCCGGTCTGACGTCGCTGACCGCAGGAGCCTCCCGCATCTTCGAGGGTGGCGCCGTCAACCAGACCGTCGTCGAGATGGACCGGGGATTCCTCTTCCTCATGTCCGTCTCGGACGGATCCTCCCTGGCCGTGCTCGCACACCCCGAGTGCGACATCGGCCTCGTCGGCTACGAGATGGCCCTCCTCGTGGACCGCGCCGGCAGCGTCCTCACCCCGGACCTGCGCGCGGAGCTGCAGGGAAGCCTGCTCATCTGACGCCACATCCCCCGGCCGGACGGTACTTCCGGCCGGGGGACCGGGGGCCCGCCCCGGAACCCAGTACCACCGCCAGGCCGTCATACCTTCCCCCCACCGGCCGCCCCGTCAGACGGCACGCTGACCACTGCTGTCCAGCCCGGAGGATCAATGACCCCGCCCCCCGCCTATTCCGATTCGTACGGTGATTCGTACTCGGAAGGCGACCAGCCGCTCGTTCGCCCGTACGCGATGACCGGCGGCCGGACCCGGCCCCGCTACCAGCTCGCCATAGAGGCGCTGGTCAGCACCACGGCCGATCCGATGCACCTGTCCGGCCTGCTCCCCGAGCACCAGCGCATCTGCACGCTGTGCCGCGAGGTCAAGTCGGTCGCGGAGGTCTCCGCACTGCTGTCGATGCCGCTCGGTGTCGCCCGGATCCTCGTCGCCGACCTGGCCGAGGCCGGAATGGTGGCCATCCACCAGCCGGGCAATGGAGAGGCCGGCGGCACGCCGGATGTAACGCTGCTCGAAAGGGTGCTCAGTGGACTTCGCAAGCTCTAATGGCGGAACCGCCCGCTCCACCACCTCCGCGAAGATCGTGGTGGCGGGCGGGTTCGGCGTGGGCAAGACCACGTTCGTCGGGGCCGTCTCGGAGATCAATCCGCTGCGCACCGAAGCCGTGATGACCTCCGCGTCCGCCGGCATCGACGATCTGACCCACACCGGGGACAAGACGACCACCACGGTCGCGATGGACTTCGGCCGCATCACCCTGGACCAGGACCTCATCCTGTACCTGTTCGGCACCCCCGGACAGGACCGCTTCTGGTTCATGTGGGACGACCTCGTCCGCGGCGCCATCGGTGCCATCGTGCTCGTCGACACCCGCCGGCTCGCCGACTGCTTCCCCGCGGTCGACTACTTCGAGAACAGCGGGCTGCCCTTCGTCGTGGCCCTCAACGGCTTCGAGGGACACCAGCCCTACACCCCCGAAGAGGTGCGCGAGGCCCTGCAGATCGGACCGGACGCCCCGATCATCACCACCGACGCCCGCCACCGGGCGGACGCCAAGAGCGCGCTCATCACGCTCGTCGAGCACGCCCTCATGGCCCGACTCAAGTAACACGACCCGGGCGACGGCGCTCAAGGGGCACCACTCAAGTACCACGGGTTCTTCACAACGTAGAGAGGGCGGGCTGTGTCATAGGACACGGCCCGCCCTCTCGGTTCATAACGTTTCGACAGTGAATTAGCGCCACTTGGACACAGCGCGCGGTCGGGCGGTGCCGCTGCGCTCACAACCGGCTCCATTTTTGCCGCAGCTCGCTCTTTATGTCCGATTTATGCGTGACATAAGGCTCGGGGAATGGCTGATTCCAACTGTTTGGAACACGACCGTCGAGCGTGCTGGAATTCAACTAACTAGCTAGTAGCACCGCCGGAAGGTTGTTGGTCGAGTGAGGCGAAGCAACTCAAGCCCCGCGGATGAACCCGCGCGCGGCAACTTCACCCCGCCGCAGCGTGCGGGTACGTCGCCCGTCGACGTACCCGTCGACCCGCCGGCGAAGAGCGGCAGCACCAGCAGGTTCTCCCCCCGCAACTGGCGTGTGCCGACCAAGCTGAACGCGATCCTGCTCGTCCCCGTCCTCGTCGGACTGGTGATGGGCGGCTTCCAGGTCAAGGGATCCGTCGACCGCTGGAACGAGGCCAAGGACGCCGAGAAGACGGCCCGCATCGTCCAGGCGGCGGCCGAATACGGCCAGGCCCTCCTCAACGAGCGCGACCTCACGGCCGAACCGCTCCTCAAGGGCGACCGGAACAACCAGGCCGTCACCAAGGCGTACGCCGCCACCGACGCGGCCAAGGAGAAGTTCGCCCAGGCCTCGAAGGACCTCCCCTCCAACTCGGGGCTGGAGCGCCGCCTGGAGCTCTTCCACCAGGAGGAGCCCAAGCTGGCCGCCGTCCGCCAGTCGGCGTACGCCGCGCAGGAGACGGCGAAGAAGAACCCGCCGAGCGCGAACGGCCCGATCCCGACCGAAGAGGGGTACGTGCTGGTCCAGCACTACCTCATGACGTTCTCCAACGAACTCGGTCTGGGCACCGGCAACGTCACCAGCTACGGCCGCATGGTCTACGCGGTCGAGCTGGCCAAGGCCGCGAACTCGCTCCAGCGCTCGGTCGGCACGCACCTCCTGGTGCGCCCGAACGAGAACGAGGACATCCGCAAGGCCCAGCTCGTCGCCTTCTCCTCGTACGCCTACCTCGAAGACATCGCGATCGGCGAGTACGTCGCGGCCGGCACCGAGGATGACGTCAAGCGCCTCCAGGACGTCATGGGCAAGAAGTCCCAGGAGGGCGCCGAGAAGCTCGCGCTGGCCAAGCGGGCGGCCGAACAGGCCGGCACCCCCTTCAAGGCTCCGCCGATCGTCAACAACTCCGCCCTCACCGGCATGACCGAGGCGATAGCCAGCGGCGAGAGCAAGAACAAGGTCATCGCGGGCGGCACCACGCCCCAGGCCTGGCAGGCCGGCGCCACCGCCAAGTTCGAGGGCTACGCCGAGATCGAGAAGGAGCTCCTCGGCAAGGCCGTGACCGACTCGGTCGCCGTCTCCGACGAGGCCCGCAACGACGCCATCTGGACCGGCGCCATCGTGGTCGTGGCCCTGCTCGCCGCCTTCATCCTGGCCGCCATGATGGCCCGCCAGATGAGCAACTCGATGCGCCGGCTGCGCACCGCCGCCTTCGACGTCGCCGAGCAGCGCCTGCCGATGCTCGTCGACCAGCTCTCGCGCACCGACCCGGGCAAGGTCGACACCCGTGTCGCGCCGATCCCGATCAACTCCCAGGACGAGATCGGCGAGGTCGCCCGCGCCTTCGACCAGGTCCACCGGGAAGCGGTCCGGCTCGCCGCCGAGCAGGCGCTCCTGCGAGGGAACGTCAACGCGATCTTCACCAACCTCTCCATACGCAACCAGTCGCTGATCGAGGGCCAGCTGACCCTCATCACCGACCTGGAGAACAACGAGGCCGACCCGGACCAGCTGGAGAACCTCTTCCGCCTGGACCACCTGGCCACCCGTATGCGTCGCAACGGCGAGAACCTCCTCATCCTCGCGGGTGAGGAACCGGGCCGCCGCTGGGACCAGCCGGTCCCCCTCGTCGACGTCCTGCGCGCCGCCTCCTCCGAGGTGGAGCAGTACGAGCGCATCGAGCTCTCGGGCGTCTCCGAGGCCGAGATCCACGGCCAGGCCGTGACCGACCTCGTGCACCTGCTCGCCGAGCTCCTGGAGAACGCCACGACGTTCTCCTCCCCGCAGACCAAGGTCCGCGTCAACGCCACGCGCCTGCCCGACGGCCGCGTGATGGTGGAGATCCACGACAAGGGCATCGGCCTCACCGCCGAGGACTTCGCGGACATCAACCACAAGCTGGCGAACCCGCCGACCGTGGACGCCGCGATCTCCCAGCGCATGGGTCTGTTCGTGGTCGGCCGGCTGGCGGACCGCCACAGCATCCGGGTCCAGCTGCGCCCCTCGGGCGAGGCCGCCGGCACCACGTCGCTGGTCATGCTCCCGGACGCGATCACCCATGGTGGTGGTGGCGAGGGGATCCCGGACGACGACTTCACGGTCTCCTCGATGATCCCGCAGCAGCAGATCCAGCAGGCCGTCCCGATGCGCACGGCCGCCGAGCTGGGCTTCGACGACTCCCGCTACGAGGCGGGCGGCGCCGGCCAGCAGGGCGGCGAGGGCAACGGGCTGAACCCGGTCGGCCGCTCCCTGGCCCAGCAGGAGCGCCGGGCCGCGCTCGAAGCCCAGGTGGGCTACGGGCAGGAGCAGCAGGGCGAGTTCGCCGAGCAGGAGTATGCGGAACCCCAGCCCGAGCACGGGTACCAGCCGTACCAGGAGTACGAGCAGCAGCCCGAACAGGGTTACGAAAGCTCGTACGACTCCCGGCAGGCCCCGGCCGCCCAGCAGGGCTACGAGACGTACCCGCAGCAGGACTATGGTTATCCGGAAGCCGGATACCAGGATGGCCGGCAGGGCGCCCCGGCGTACGACACCGGCTACGCATCCCAGTCCCCCCAGGCGGAGTGGCCCGAACAGAACAGCTATTCCGGCGGCTACCAGCAGGGCTACGGGACCGAATCGGAACCCCAGTCCGCTCCCGAACCCGCCCCGGACCGCGTAGGCTTCGACCGTCCGGGCGCCGCTGCCGACACCGGCCACCAAGTGACCGGAGCGGGCCTGCCGCGCCGCGGCAGCCAGCAGCAGTGGCAGCCGGCACAGAAGGAAGCGGAGTCCACCGGATCCCTCTTCGAACAGCGGCCGCAGCGACAGCAGCGGCCCGCTGGGACGGAGCAGGCCCCGGAGGGTGCGGACGGCGGCGAAGACTGGCGCTCGAACAACGACGAGCGCTGGCAGCAGGCCGCCAAACTCCGTGAGCCGAAGGCGGGCGGGGTCACCCCGTCCGGTCTCCCTCGGCGCGTGCCCAAGGCCAACCTGGTCGAGGGCGCGGCGGAGACGACCCCGCAGGGCGGCCCCCAGGTCTCCCGCGCACCGGAGGACGTCCGCGGCAGGTTGAGCAACCTGCGGCGCGGTGTCCAGCAGGGACGCAACGCGGGTTCTGAGCAGTCAAGTAACAGCTATGACCAGGAGCGTTAGTGTGAGCCCGATGAGCCAGGCGGCACAGAACCTGAACTGGTTGATCACCAACTTCGTGGACAACACCCCCGGGGTGTCCCACACGGTGGTGGTCTCCGCCGACGGCCTTCTTCTGGCGATGTCCGACGGATTCCCGCGCGACCGCGCCGATCAGCTGGCGGCCGTGGCCTCCGGTCTGACGTCGCTGACCGCAGGAGCCTCCCGCATCTTCGAGGGTGGCGCCGTCAACCAGACCGTCGTCGAGATGGACCGCGGGTTCCTTTTCCTCATGTCCGTTTCCGATGGATCGTCCCTCGCGGTGCTCGCGCACCCCGAGTGCGACATCGGCCTCGTGGGCTATGAGATGGCCCTCCTCGTGGACCGAGCAGGCAGTGTCCTCACCCCGGAACTGCGTTCGGAGCTGCAGGGAAGTCTTCTCAACTAGCAAACAGGCAGTGCGTTTCGCGTCATCGCACCATAGGGTGCGGTGGCGCGGTTCCACAGGGAGTACTGCGTTCTTGGAGTCGGAGGAGGAGACGTGACAACACCCGGAGGACATCCTTATGGCGGCGCGCAGCAGCCGCAGGGTGGGCAGCACGACCAGAACCGCTTCAACTTCCCCTCCGCTCCCAGCCGGCAGGTTCCGGAGCACAATCCCTACCAGCAGCAGCCGTACGGCCAGCCCCAGCAGGCCCAGCCGCCCCACAGGCCCTCGCAGCAGCCCCTCCGGGCTCCGCAGCAGCAGGCCCCCAAGGCACACAACCCGCTGGTGCGTCCGTACGCGATGACCGGCGGCCGTACCCGGCCGCGCTACCAGCTCGCCATCGAGGCGCTGGTCAGTACCACGGCGGATCCGGCGCGCCTGCAAGGGCAGTTGCCCGAGCACCAGCGCATCTGCCGCCTGTGCCAGGAGATCAAATCCGTCGCGGAGATCTCGGCACTTCTCTCCATTCCTCTTGGTGTCGCCCGCATCCTCGTCGCCGACCTGGCGGAGGCGGGCCTTGTCGCCATTCACCAGCCCGGCGGCGACGAGTCTGCCGGCGGCCAGCCAGATGTGACACTGCTCGAAAGGGTGCTCAGTGGACTTCGCAAGCTCTAACGGCGGAGCGGCTCGCTCCACCACCTCCGCGAAGATCGTGGTGGCGGGCGGCTTCGGCGTGGGCAAGACCACGTTCGTCGGCGCGGTCTCCGAGATCAACCCGCTGCGCACCGAAGCCGTGATGACGTCCGCGTCGGCCGGCATCGACGATCTGACCCACACCGGGGACAAGACGACCACCACGGTCGCGATGGACTTCGGCCGCATCACCCTGGACCAGGACCTGATCCTGTACCTCTTCGGTACGCCGGGCCAGGACCGCTTCTGGTTCATGTGGGACGACCTCGTCCGCGGCGCCATCGGCGCCGTCGTGCTCGTGGACACGCGGCGCCTGGCGGACTGCTTCCCGGCCGTGGACTACTTCGAGAACAGCGGCCTGCCGTTCGTCATCGCCCTCAACGGCTTCGACGGCCACCAGCCGTACACGCCGGAGGAGGTCCGCGAGGCCCTGCAGATCGGCCCGGACGCCCCGATCATCACCACCGACGCCCGCCACCGCGCGGACGCCAAGAGCGCGCTCATCACCCTGGTCGAGCACGCCCTCATGGCCCGCCTGCGGTAGGCACCGCGGCAAGCATGCGAAAGGCCCCCGCACTCCGAGGAGTGCGGGGGCCTTTCGGCGTCCCGGGAAGTTCCGGTGGGACCGGCCTCGCGGGCTAGCCCTGCCAGCTGTGCGGGGCGCGGAAGCCGGGGGTGCGCTCCAGGCGGCGCCAGCGGGCCTGGGAGCCGATGCGGTGCACCGTGGGGCCCTCGGGGGCGGACGCGGCGCGCGCGAGCAGGATCGCGGTGATCGCGGCCAGCTCCTCGGGGGCTGCGTTGCCCTTTTCGACGCGCAGCAGGGTGTCGGCGGTCTTGGTCATGGGTGGCAGGTCTCCTTCGCTCTACTGCGGCGGGTTGCCGTGCTTGCGGGACGGCAGGTCGGCGTGCTTGCTGCGGAGCATCGCCAGTGCGCTGATCAGGGTTTCGCGGGTCTCCGCCGGGTCGATGACGTCGTCCACGAGACCGCGCTCGGCCGCGTAGTACGGGTGCATCAGCTCGGCCTTGTACTCCTTGACCATGCGCGCGCGCATGGCCTCGGGGTCCTCGGCCTCCGCGATCTGCTTGCGGAAGATGACGTTGGCGGCGCCTTCGGCGCCCATGACCGCGATCTCGTTCGTCGGCCAGGCGTACGTGATGTCCGCGCCGATGGACTGCGAGTCCATGACGATGTACGCGCCGCCGTAGGCCTTGCGCAGGATCAGCGAGATCCGCGGGACGGTGGCGTTGCAGTACGCGTACAGCAGCTTGGCGCCGTGGCGGATGATGCCGCCGTGCTCCTGGTCGACGCCCGGCAGGAAGCCGGGCACGTCCAGCAGCGTGATGATCGGGATGTTGAAGGCGTCGCACATCTGGACGAAGCGCGCGGCCTTCTCGGAGGCCTCGATGTCGAGGACGCCGGCGAGGTGGGCGGGCTGGTTGGCGACGATGCCGACGACCTGGCCGTCGAGCCGGGCCAGGGCGCAGATGATGTTGCGGGCCCAGCGCTCGTGGATCTCCAGGAAGTCGCCTTCGTCGACGAGCTCCTCGATCACCTTGTGCATGTCGTACGGGCGGTTGCCGTCCGCGGGGACCAGGTCGAGCAGGACGTCCGAGCGCCGGTCGGCGGCGTCGGAGGTCTCGTGGACCGGCGGGTTCTCGCGGTTGTTGGAGGGCAGCATCGAGATGAGGTAGCGCACCTCGGAGATGCAGGTCTCCTCGTCGTCGTACGCGAAGTGCGCGACGCCGGAGGTCTCGGCGTGCACGTCGGCGCCGCCGAGGCCGTTCTGGGAGATCTCCTCACCGGTGACGGCGCGGACGACGTCGGGGCCGGTGATGAACATCTGCGAGGTCTCGCGGACCATGAACACGAAGTCCGTCAGCGCCGGGGAGTACGCGGCGCCGCCGGCGCACGGACCCAGCATGACCGAGATCTGCGGGATGACGCCCGAGGCCCTGGTGTTGCGCTGGAAGATGCCGCCGTAGCCGGCGAGCGCGGAGACGCCCTCCTGGATACGGGCGCCGGCACCGTCGTTCAGCGAGACCAGCGGGGCGCCGGCCGCGATGGCCATGTCCATGATCTTGTGGATCTTCGTGGCGTGGGCCTCGCCCAGGGCGCCGCCGAAGATGCGGAAGTCGTGTGCGTAGACGAAGACCGTGCGGCCCTCGACCGTGCCCCAGCCGGTGATGACACCGTCGGTGTAGGGCTTCTTGCTTTCGAGGCCGAAGCCGCTCGCACGGTGGCGGCGCAGCTGTTCGACCTCCTTGAAGGAACCCTCGTCGAGCAGCAGCGCGATGCGCTCTCGCGCGGTCAGCTTGCCCTTGGCGTGCTGCGCCTCGGTCGCCCGGTCACTGGGTCCACGCCGCGCCTGCTCGCGCAGGGAGTGCAGCTCGGCCACGCGCCCGCGGGCGTCCGTCGGCTCGCTCGGAGTCTGGTCCACAACGGTCATGTATCGACCTTACGAAGCGGTCGAAGAAAAACCTCCGTTGATTTCACACAGTCTCGGAAGTGTTCCGCTGTCCGGCCCGGACAGAACCGCCATGTGATGAGCGGACACCACCAGGCGGGACCCCTCTCCTTTGTGGAGGTTCGACAAAACGGCGACACACCGCCCCAGGATGTTGAAATTTGAACGGAATAGGTCTAGCGTCGTTCTCGTTGAAAGTTCAACCAACACGGGGCGCACCTGCCCCTCCAGCACCAGGGAGCACATCATGGGTCTCTTCAACCGCCGCAGCCAGGACGCCACCGCCACCGTCGCCACCCTCGACGTGGACCCGGCCCTCGCGGCCCTCACCGGTGAGTACGTCATCGACGCCGCCCACAGCAGCATCGGCTTCACCGTCCGCCACGCCATGGTGACCAACGTCCGCGGTGCCTTCACCGACTACTCGGGCGCCCTGCAGCTCGACGGCAGCGACCCGGCCCGCTCCGCCGCCTCCATCGAGGTGAAGATCGCCTCCGTGGACACCGGCATCGCCGACCGCGACGGCCACCTGCGCAGCGGCGACTTCTTCGACGCCGAGGCCTTCCCGCTGATGACGTTCCGCTCCACCGAGGCGGCCCAGCTCGGCGGCGACGCGTACCGCATCACCGGCGCGCTGACCATCAAGGACGTCACCCGCCCGCTCTCCATCGACCTGGAGTTCAACGGCTCGGCCACCGACGTCTACGGCAACGAGCGCGTCGGCTTCGAGGGCACCGCCGAGATCCTGCGCTCCGACTGGGGCCTGACCTGGAACGCCGCCCTGGAGGCCGGCGGTGTCATGGTCAGCGACAAGGTCAAGCTGACCTTCGACATCTCGGCCATCAAGCAGGCCTGAACCGCCTGACGCCGCCGGGTCCCGGGGGCGGCACCGAGGGGCACAGCCCCTAGAAGCCGCCCCCACCGTCGAACCCGCCGCCGCCGTCGAACCCACCGCCGCCGCCGAAGTCCCCTCCCCCGAAGTCGGAGGAGTTGAAGTCGGCGCCGGAGAAGTCCCCGCCGTCGAAACCGCCACCCATGTCGGAGGCGTAGGCGGGACTCGACATCATCGAGCCGAGCATCGTGCCCACGAGCAGACCGGGCAGGATGCCGCCGCCGAAGTACCCACCGGCCCACGGGCCGTACGCCGGGCCCGCGTCGTAGTACGGACGCGGGCCGTACTCCGTGTCGACCGTACGGACCATCGGGTCCTTGCCGTCACGCAGCCGGACGGCGTCCGCCGCGCACACGGGGACCGTACGCGCCGCCCCGCCGGCCGGAGACCACGCGGCATCCTCCGTGCTCGGCCCGTGCCGCGGGTCGAAGAAGCAGGGCGAGCGGCGCTCGGGCAGGGGCTCCCCCCGACGGCGCGCGTCCAGGCTGGCCAGCGCGAACCGGCCGTCCTCCAGGGCCTGGGTGACCCCCTTGACCTCTTCGGGGTGCTGGACCGAGGCCATGATGTCCTTGGCCTTCTCGTACGAATCGAGGCCCTTTTCGTAGTCCCCGCGCATGGCGTCGTCCGCGCCGGGCTCCCCGGGGTGGAAGTCCAGCCGGTCGAGCTCCTCGCCGAAGGCCGTGATGTCCTCGTCGACGACCACGCGCAGCTTCTCGATCGCCTCGCGCCGCGCCTCTTCCTTCTTCTTGCGGTTCCGGCGCACCAGCGCGTACGCACCGCCGCCGCCGATCACGGCCACCGCGCCGAGCGCGACCAGACCGCCGACCGGAGTTTCGGAGCCGGCGCCCGTGTCGCCCCAGGAGGCCGGTGCCCGGCCCTTGACCTGCGTCAGCGCCTGGTCGACGAAGTTGTTGATCTCCGTGGCCGCGTCCACGGGACCGCCGGCCTTCACCGCGTCCGTCAGGTTGCGGACGGCGTTCGGGGGCATGACCGCCCGGTCGGCGCCCGCGTTGAAGCCGTCGCCGAGCCGGATCGCGTACAGCCCGGTGATGCCGGTCTCGGCCCGGACCGTTCGCAGCACGCTGTCGGCGGGGAACTCGGAGCCGGCGGGCAGCACGGCGACGAACACCGGCTTGCCGGCATCCTTGATCTTCTTCGCGAGCGCGTCCGCCTGGGCCTTCGGCAGCTGCGCCTCGGCCCGGGGGTCCACGTACACCGGGCCCTCCTTGAGGGCCTCGGCCACGGCGGCGGGTCCGGTGGCCGCCGCCGCCTGCGGGGCGGCCACCAGCGCGGTCGCGGACAGGGCCAGCAGCAGAGCGGCCAGCAGCCGACCGGGACGTACGGATATCAGCCTGGTCCTCATGCTCCAGACGCTACCGGAACCGCCCCTTTTCTGTGTGAGCTGGACATAAACCCCACCGCTTCGGCCACGAGGGCGCGGGCGGCGGGACTCGCCCGCTATTCGGCCGGCTCGACGCCCGCGTGGAGCAGGCCGTACGTGAAGGCGTCCTCCAGGGCCTGCCAGGACGCGGCGATCACGTTGGGGGCCACGCCCACCGTGGACCACTCGCGCGTGCCGTCCGTCGTGGCGATCAGGACGCGCGTCGTGGACTCCGTGCCGTGCTTGCCCTCAAGGATGCGGACCTTGTAGTCCACCAGCTCGAACTTGGCCAGCTGGGGGTAGAAGCGCTCCAGGGCCACCCGCAGCGCCCGGTCCAGCGCGTTGACGGGGCCGTTGCCCTCCGCCGTGGCGACGATCCGCTCGCCCTTGGCCCACAGCTTGACCGTGGCCTCGTTGGCGTGGGTGCCGTCGGGGCGGTCCTCGACGATGGCCCGCCAGGACTCCGTGCGGAAGTACTTGCGGGCACGGCCCTCGACCTCGGCCCGCAGCAGCAGCTCGAAGGAGGCGTCGGCGGCCTCGTACGTGTAGCCCGACAGCTCCCGCTCCTTGACCCGCTCGACGACCCGGGAGACCAGCGCGCGGTCCCCGCCGAGGTCGACGCCGAGTTCCTTGCCCTTGAGCTCGATCGAGGCGCGGCCGGCCATGTCGGAGACCAGCATCCGCATGGTGTTGCCGACGCGCTCGGGGTCGATGTGCTGGTAGAGGTCCGGGTCGACCTTGATGGCCGAGGCGTGCAGGCCCGCCTTGTGCGCGAAGGCCGAGACGCCGACGTACGGCTGGTGCGTGGAGGGCGTCAGGTTGACGACCTCGGCGATGGCGTGCGAGATGCGGGTCATCTCGGCGAGCGCGCCCTCGGGGAGGACCCGGCGGCCGTACTTGATCTCCAGCGCGGCGACGACCGGGAAGAGGTTGGCGTTGCCGACGCGCTCGCCGTAGCCGTTCGCCGTGCACTGGACGTGCGTGGCGCCCGCGTCGACGGCGGCCAGGGTGTTGGCGACGGCGCAGCCGGTGTCGTCCTGGGCGTGGATGCCCAGCCGGGCTCCGGTGTCGGCGAGGACGGTCGCCACGACCGCGGTCACCTGGGCGGGGAGCATGCCGCCGTTGGTGTCGCAGAGGATGACCACGTCGGCGCCGGCCTCGTGGGCGGTGCGCACGACCGACTTCGCGTACTCGGCGTTGGCCCGGTACCCGTCGAAGAAGTGCTCGCAGTCGACGAAGACGCGGCGGCCCTGGGCGACGAGGTGGGAGACGGTGTCGCGGACCATCTCCAGGTTCTCGTCGAGCGTGGTGCGCAGGGCGAGCTCGACGTGCCGGTCGTGGGACTTGGCGACGAGGGCGATCACCGGGGCGCCCGATTCCAGCAGGGCCCGTACCTGGGGGTCCTCGGCGGCCGAGCCGCCCGCCCGCCGGGTGGCGCCGAAGGCGACCAGCTTGGCGTGCTTGAAGTCGATCTCGGCGCGGGCCCGGGCGAAGAACTCGGTGTCCCGGGGGTTGGCGCCGGGCCAGCCGCCCTCGATGAAGCCCACCCCGAAGTCGTCCAGGTGCCGTGCGATCGCCAGCTTGTCGGCGACGGTGAGGTTGATGCCCTCACGCTGGGCGCCGTCGCGCAGGGTGGTGTCGAAGACGTGGAAGCTGTCTGCGTCGTCGGCGGGGTGCTGAGCCGCCGGCCCTGTCGCCTCTGTCGTCGTCATGCTGAGTGACTCCTGTCGGATGAGTGGTTCCGGACTGCCCGCCCGAGAGCGGGCTGCCGCCACTGCCCCCAATCATCGCGCGCGGCCCGCTTCCGGCAGGAGTGGAGCCGGGAAACGAAAAGACCCCTCGCGGGTGCGAGAGGTCTGCGCGCGGGTCTGGGGCACTGTGGCCGCTTCCGCGAAGTTCTTCCGCGGTTCAGCGGCCACTGCGGACCGGCGCGCTGCTGTCCATAATCATGAGCTGAGCAGGCACGCCCGCAGTGTGTCACACCGTCTCACCGCGAGAGCACCGCGTCTCACGATACGAGAGCCTCGTCAAGGAATTCCGAGACGTGGGCCAGGATGTCCCCCCGCCCTATCCCGGGCAGGCCGACGGCGACCTGGATGCTGAACCCGTCGAGCAGGGCCCGCAGCCGGGCGCCGAAGCGGTCCGGGTCCACGGGCCGGAACTCCCCGCGCGAGATGCCCTCGGCCAGCAGGGCGACCAGGTCGCGGTGCCACGCGCCCTCGATGGCCGCCTGGCGCTCGCGTTCCTGCGGACCGGCGTTCTGCGAGCGGTTCCAGACCTCCAGCCACAGGGTCCAGTGCGGATCCCGGGCCTCCTCGGGCACGTAGAGGTCCACGTACGCCTGGAGCCGCTCGCGGGCCGAGCTGCTGCGGGCCAGCAGGGCCCGGCGACGGGCGCCCAGGGCCGCCTCGCTCCACTCCAGCGTCTGCAGCAGGAGCTCGTCCTTGCTGCCGAAGTAGTAGAGGAGGTGGCCGCTGCTCATGCCGACCTGGCGGCCCAGCCCGGCCATGGTCAGGCCCTCCAGGCCGCGCTCGGCGATCGTGGCCATGGCGGCGACGAGTACGTCCTCGCGCGGCGGCGCGTTCTTCCGCACCGCACGTACTCCACCCGCCGCCATGGGCCACTCCTTCGTCGATCCGCCGCAGGTCAGACCTTCGGCTGCTGCTGGGTGATGCAGTGGATACCGCCACCCCCGGCGAAAATCGTACGTGCGTCAACCAGTGTCACGGTCCGCTCGGGGAACAGGCCGCGGAAGATCTCGGCGGCCTCCTCGTCACGCGGGTCGTCGAAGGAGCACAGCACCACCCCGCCGTTGCACAGGTAGTGGTTGATGTAGGAGTAGTCCACCCACTCCCCGTCCTCCTCCAGCACGGTCGGCGCCGGGACCTCCACGACCTCGAGCCGGCGGCCCCGCGCGTCGGTGGAGGCGCGCAGGATGGCGGCGATGGTCTTGCAGCGTTCGTGGTCGGGGTGGGCCGGGTCGGGCTGGGTGTGGACCATGACCACGCCGGGGCGGGCGAAGGCGGCCACGATGTCCACGTGGCCCTGGGTGCCGTAGGTGCCGTAGTCGCCGGCCAGGCCGTAGGGCAGCCAGATCGCCTTGGTGGTGCCGAGGTGGGCGTGGATCTCCTCCTCGACCTGCTGGCGGGTCCAGCCGGGGTTGCGCCCGGCGCCCAGCTGCACGGTGTCGGTCAGCAGGACGGTGCCCTCGCCGTCCACGTGGATCGCGCCTCCCTCGTTGACGAGCGGGGTGCTGTACGTACGGGTGCCGGCGAGGTCCGAGACGTGCCGGGCGACCTTGGAGTCGTGCTCCCAGCGGGCCCACTCCTGGGCGCCCCAGCCGTTGAAGGTCCAGTCCACGGCGGCCAGCTCGCCGGCTTCGTTGGTCACGAAGGTCGGGCCGATGTCGCGCATCCAGGCGTCGTCGAGCTCGCGCTCCACCAGCTGTACGTCCTCGCCGACGACCGCGCGGGCGCTCTCGGCGTCACCCGGCGAGACGACGAGGGTCACCGGCTCGTACGCGCGGACCGCGCGGGCGACGGCGCCCCAGGCCTCGCGGGCCTCGGCGAGCTCCTGCGCGTTGGTGAAGGTCGGGTTGGGGCTGGGCCAGGCCATCCAGGTGCGCTCGTGGGGCGTCCACTCGGCGGGCATCCGGAAGCCGTGGTCCGTGGGCTTTGCAGTCATGGCAGGGGTCCTTAAGGGCTGTGCGCCGTGCGCGGAGTACGGGCGTTACAGGAAGTACAGGCGGTTGAGGGAGACCGAGTCGGCCGCTTCGGAGCGCAGCGGGTCGCCGTCGAGGGTGACGAGACCGCTGCGCGCGTCCACGTCGACCGCGCCCACCCGGGAGTTGAGGAGGAGGTTCCCGGGGCCGATGCCGCGGGTGCCGCGGACGGCGACGCGGCGGCGCCGGGTGGGCATCTCGTCGCTGCCCAGCGCCGCCGCGGCGGCCGATACGAAGGCGACGGAGATGTCGGCTGCGGTGGCCCCGTAGGAGCCGAACTGCGGGCCGAGGACCAGCGGTTCGCAGGTGTCGGTGGCCGCGTTGGGGTCGCCGGTGACCCCGTACGCGGGGAAGCCGGACTTGAGGACCAGCTGCGGTTTGGCACCGAAGAACTGTGGGCGCCACAGGACGATGTCGGCCAGCTTGCCGACCTCGATGGAGCCGATCTCGTGGGCCAGGCCGTGGGCGATGGCCGGGTTGACGGTCAGCTTGGCCATGTAGCGCAGGACGCGGGCGTTGTCGTCGCCCTCGCCGTCGCCTTCGAGGGGGCCGAGCTCGCCCTTCATCTTGGCGGCCATGGCGAAGGTGCGGCGGATGGTCTCGCCGGCGCGGCCCATGCCCTGGGCGTCGGAGGAGGTGATGCCGATCGCGCCCAGGTCGTGCAGGACGTCCTCGGCGCCCATGGTGCCCGCCCGGATCCGGTCGCGGGCCATGGCGGCGTCGCCGGGGAGGTCCGGCTTGAGGTCGTGGACGGAGACGATCATGCCGTAGTGCTCGGCGACCGCGTCCCGGCCGAAGGGCAGGGTGGGGTTGGTGGAGGAGCCGATGACGTTCGGCACGCCCGCCATCTTGAGCACGTTCGGGACGTGTCCGCCGCCGCAGCCCTCGATGTGGAAGGCGTGGATGGTGCGGCCGTCCAGGACGCGCAGGGTGTCCTCGACGGAGAGGCACTCGTTGAGGCCGTCGCTGTGCAGGGCGACCTGTACGTCGTACTCCTCGGCCACCCGCAGCGCGGTGTCCAGGGCGCGGGTGTGCGCGCCCATGTCCTCGTGGACCTTGAAGCCGGAGGCGCCGCCCTCGGCCAGGGCCTCGACCAGCGGCGCGGCGTCCGAGGAGGAGCCGCGGGCGAGGAAGCCGATGTTGACGGGCCAGGCGTCGAAGGCGTTGAAGGCGTGCTTCAGCGCCCACGGGGAGTTGACGCCGACGCCCCAGACGGGGCCGAACTCCTGGCCGATGATCGTGGTGACGCCCGCGGCGAGCGAGGCCTCCATGACCCGCGGGGAGAGCAGGTGGACGTGGGTGTCGACGGCGCCGGCGGTGGCGATCAGGCCCTCGCCGGACACGATGCTCGTGCCGGTGCCGACCACGACGTCCACCCCGTCGAGGGTGTCCGGGTTTCCGGCCCGGCCGATGGCGTGGATGCGGCCCTCGCGGATGCCGATCGAGACCTTGCGGATGCCGAGGACGGCGTCGATGACCAGCACGTTGCTGATCACCACGTCGCAGGTCTCCCGGACGGCGGCGGCCTTCAGGTGCAGTCCGTCGCGGGCGGTCTTGCCGAAGCCGGCCAGGAACTCGTCGCCCGGCTTCTGGGAGTCGGACTCGACGCGGACGGTGAGTCCGGAGTCGCCGAGCCGGACCCGGTCGCCGGCACGGGGGCCGAAGACGGAGGCGTACTCGTGGGGGTCGATGTGCCGGCTGCCCGGCGCGCAGTGGTCGCCGTGCCTGGTCTGCTTGCTCACGCCCGCCCTCCCTCTGCCGCGTCGCCGGCATCGCCGGTTCCGCTGCCCAGGTAGCCGCAGGCGGCGGCGCGGCGCAGGGCCTCCTCCTTGGCCCCGGGGGCGTCCAGGGGTCCGTCGACCAGTCCGGCGAAGCCGATGGCGATGCGGTCGCCGCCGATGGGGACGAGGCCGACCTCGGCCTCGCCGTGCGGATCGAACCGTACGGACGAACCCGCGGGCACGCACAGCCGCATGCCGTATGCCGCGGCGCGGTCGAAGTCGAGGCGGGGGTTCGCCTCGAAGAAGTGGAAGTGGGAGGTGACGCTCACCGGCACGGAGGCCGTGTTGCGCACGCGCAGGTGCAGCGCCGGCTCCGGCTGGGGTGCGCCGGGGCCCGGCACGACGGCGCCCGGGGCGTTCTCGCCGAGCGGCACCGCGCCCCGGATCGGGGCCGAGACCACCGCGAGGCGGGAGCCGTCGTCGAAGACGGCCTCCACGTGCACCTCGGTGACCACGTCGCAGACGCCCGGCAGCACATCGGCCGGGCCGAGCACGCCGCGGGCCTCCTCGATGGCCTCCGCGAGCCGCTTGCCGTCGCGCGCGGCCTCGCAGACCGTGTCCGCGATGAGCGCGGTAGCCTCCGGCACGTTGAGCCTGAGCCCGCGGGCCCTGCGGGCCCTGGCCAGTTCCGCCGCGCTGCGCAGCAGCAGCCGGTCGCGCTCCGTAGGGGTCAGCCGCACGCCGATCCACCACCTTTTGAGTCGATGGGTTAGAGCATCACTCTAACTCTTCATTTCTCGGCAATGAAGCATTGACCTGGGACCAGGGGTTAGGTCACATTGAGTGTCGCTCAAACACTTGCGAACCACCCCCCGCCCTGCCAAGGGAGTCCCCCCATGCCCATCGAACAGCGCGGAGTCGACACCATCCCCGAGGAGGAGCGGACGAGCGGTCCCCGTGACCTGATCTCGATCCTGCTCGGCTCCAACCTCTGCCTCGGCGTGATCGTGTTCGGCTGGCTGCCCCCGTCCTTCGGACTGGGTCTGTGGCCCTCGGTCACCGCCATCGTGACCGGCACGCTCGTCGGCATCGCCTTCACCGCGCCGCTGGCGCTGGTGTCCCTGCGCACGGCGACCAATCTCTCCACCTCCAGCGGCGCCCAGTTCGGTGTCCGCGGCCGGCTCGTCGGCTCGGTGGTCGGCCTGCTGCTGGCACTCGGCTACACCGCGCTCACCCTGTGGATCGGCGGCGACGTCATGGCCGGCGTCCTGTCCCGGCTCACCGGGCTCGCCGACACCGGCGTGACGCGGGCCGCGATGTACGGGGTGCTGGCCGCCTGTACCGTCGTCGGGGCCGTCTTCGGCTACCGGCTGCTGCTGCGCATGAGCAAGGTGCTCTCCATCGGCATGGTGGTCCTGCTCGCCGTCGGCCTGTTCGCCTACGCCCCCGACTTCACCACGGCCGCCCCGCCGGAGACCTCGTACCTGCTCGGCTCCTTCTGGCCGACCTGGCTGCTCGCCGCCGTCGCCGCCGGGCTCAGCGGACCCGTCGCCTTCATCACCCTGCTCGGCGACTACACCCGCTACATCTCCCCCCGCGAGCACGGCTCCCGCAAGGTGTTCTGGTCCACGGCCCTCGGTCTCCTGATCGGCCTGCTGATCCCGCAGCTGTTCGGCACCTACACCGCGCTCGCCGCCAAGGCCGGCGCCGACTACGCCGGGCCCCTCGTCGAAGCGGCTCCGTTCTGGTACCTGCTCCCGCTGCTCGCCGTCGCCGCGGCCGGCTCGGTGGGCAACGCCGGGCTGATGCTCTACTCCATGGGCCTCGACCTCGACGCCATCGTGCCCAAGGCCACCCGCGCCAAGGCCACGCTGGTCGCGGCCGCCGTGGCCACCGCGTTCGTCTTCATCGGCTCCTTCGAGTGGGACGTCCAGTCCGCGATGACCTCGTTCGTCCTGCTGCTGACCGCGATCGGCACCCCCTGGGCCGTGATCACTCTGATCGGCCACGTCCGCTGCCGCGGGCGGTACGACGCCGACGCCCTCCAGGTCTTCAACCGCCGCTCGGTGGGCGGGATCTACTGGTACCGCGCCGGCTGGAACGTGGCGGCCACCGTCTCCTGGGCCGTCGGCGCCGCAGTCGGCCTGCTCGCGGTGACCACCCCCTTCTACGAGGGCCCGCTGCTCGCCCTGACCGGCGGCGTGGACTGCTCCTTCGTCCTGTCCGGCCTGGCCGGCGGCCTCGTCTACACGGCCCTGACCGCACGGCGCTCCCCCGCGGCGGCGGCCGGGACCGCGGAATCGGCCGCGCCGGCCGCGCCGGCCGACAGGGTCGCCGTCGCCGCCGACTGAGGGCGGACAGCGGGACCGGTACGCGGCGCGGGCCCCCGGGAGGACGTCCTCCCGGGGGCCCGCGGCCGTCGCCGTCGCGCGCTAGCGGCAGTTGTTCGCGGTCGTCGCCTGGGTGGCCGCGGTGTCCAGCGCCTGGATCTGCGGCTGGAGCTGGGTGATCGCGTCCTTGCCCGTGGTGTCGCCCGGCAGGTCCTCGTAGGCCTTCTTGAGGTTCTCCGCGGCCGAAGTCACCGCGTCCTTCTCGGCGGACTTCAGGGCCGAGGTGTGCTCCTTGACGTTCTTCCAGTCGTTCTGGACGGCGTCGTACGCCGACTTCAGCTGGTCCTTGGTGGCCGTGGCCGGACTCAACGCCTTGAGCGCGGCGTTGTCCGACTTCAACTGGACGAGGCTGGTGCACAGCGCGGCACTGGCCGACGAGGCTGCCTCCGCCGGCGTCGTGTCGTCGTCGCTGGAACATGCCGAGGCGCCGAGTACCACGGCCGCGCACAGCAGGCCGGAGGCAACGAACCGCTTCATGGGGATCCGCCTTCCCGCCGGCCCGGACGGCCGACGCACGAGAGATTCACGCCCCTGGGGGCGTACCGTGCCGCCCGGAGCCGGTGTCCGGCGCCGCATGGGCAGGCGCGATCAACGTCGCACGGCGGTCCGCCCACCGCACGTCCGAAGCGGCCGGACGCACGCTCTGCGCGCAGCGGCCGGCGGGGCCGCAACGCCCGTGGGCACTGGCAGGGGCGGCTCCCGCGGCCGTCGCGGGCGACGGTGCGCCACAGCGCCACCCGTACCCCCGTACGGGTGGCGCGGACGGGTGCGGCGGCCCGCCGCACCGCCGGGCGCCGCTCGCCCCGGACGCACGAAGAGGCCCCGGCCTCCCGGCCGGGACCTCTTCGTCGTGGCGTTCTTCGCGGCGGGCGCGGAGCCGACTAGCCGAGCGGGTGCATCCAGCCGTGGGTGTCGGCGGTGCGGCCGGTCTGGAGCTCCAGCAGCGCCTTGCGGAGCTTCATCGTGACCTCGCCGGGCTCGCCCGTGCCCTGGGTCCAGTTGGCGCGCTCGGACTTGACCGAGCCGACCGGGGTGATGACGGCGGCGGTGCCGCAGGCGAACACCTCGGTCAGGGTGCCGTTCTCGTTGTCGCGCTTCCAGTCCTCGGTGGAGATACGTCCCTCCTCGGCGGTGTAGCCGAGGTCGCGGGCGATGGTGAGGAGGGAGTCGCGGGTGATGCCCGGAAGGAGCGAGCCGGTCAGCTCCGGGGTGACGATGCGGTCGCCGTACACGAAGTAGAGGTTCATGCCCCCCATCTCCTCGATCCAGCGGTGCTCGACGGCGTCGAGCCAGACCACCTGGTCGCAGCCGTGCTCGGCCGCCTGGGCCTGGGCCACGAGCGAGGCCGCGTAGTTGCCGCCGGTCTTGGCCGCACCCGTACCGCCCTTGACGGCGCGGACGTACTCCTCGGAGAGCCAGACGGAGACCGGCTTGACGCCGCCGGGGAAGTACGCGCCGGCGGGCGAGGCGATGACCATGAAGAGGAACTCGTTGGCCGGGCGGACGCCGAGGCCGACCTCGGACGCGAACATGAACGGCCGCAGGTACAGGGAGGCCTCGCCGGACTCCGGCACCCAGGCCCGGTCCTGCTTGATGAGCGCGTCGCAGGCCTCGATGAAGAGGTCGGCGGGCAGCTCGGGCATCGCCATGCGGCGGGCGGACGCCTGGAAGCGCTCGGCGTTGGCCCGCGGGCGGAACGTGGCGACGGTGCCGTCGGGCTGCTTGTAGGCCTTGAGGCCCTCGAAGATCGTCTGCGCGTAGTGCAGGGTCATGTTCGCCGGGTCGATCGACAGCGGCGCGTACGGGACCAGCTCTGCGTCGTGCCAGCCGCGGCCCTCGGTCCACTTGATCGTCACCATGTGGTCGGTGAAGTGGCGGCCGAAGCCGGGGCTGGCCAGGATCGCCTCGCGCTCCGCATCGGACAGCGGGTTCGAGGAGGGCTTGAGCTCGATCGTGGGCGTCGTCATGAGTGCTTGTCCTTCACCGGTTTCGTAGGGCGGACCGCGCTCACGGCGTACCAGGACGTCCGAGCTTCCCCGCATTTCGCGGTCTCGCGTTCGATTATCGCTCGCGAGGTGCCTGCGGAGAAGCGGGGTGAAGCGGAGTGAATGCGGCCCAGGGGAGATGGTGGCACCCGGGGCCGCACAGGAAAAGCCGCCGGGTGCGTCGTGCGCGCGACCCGGCGGCTTCCTGGAGGTGGAGCTGCCGGGTCAGCCGGCTACTCGGGCGGCGAGCGCGTCGCCGATCTGCTCGGTGCTGCGGAAGGTGCCGTCGCGCTCCGCGAGGTCGGCGCTGACCGCGTCCTCGATGCGGACGGCCCGGTCCTCGAAGCCGAGGTGGCGCAGCAGGAGGGCGACGGAGAGGATCGTGGCGGTCGGGTCGGCCTTGCCGGTGCCGGCGATGTCCGGGGCCGAGCCGTGGACGGGCTCGAACATGGACGGGAACGCGCCGGTCGGGTTGATGTTCCCGGAGGCGGCGAGGCCGATTCCGCCGGTCACGGCCGCGGCCAGGTCGGTGAGGATGTCACCGAAGAGGTTGTCCGTGACGATGACGTCGAAGCGCTCGGGCTGCGTGACGAAGAAGATCGTCGCGGCGTCGACGTGCAGGTAGTCGGTGGTGACCTCGGGGTACTCCTGGCCGACCTTGTCGAAGATGTTCTTCCACATGTGGCCCGCGTACACGAGGACGTTGTTCTTGTGGACCAGCGTCAGCTTCTTGCGGGGGCGGGAGTCGGCCCGCTCGTAGGCGTCGCGGACGACGCGCTCCACCCCGTACGCCGTGTTGATGCTGACCTCGGTGGCCACCTCGGCGGGCGTACCGGTGCGCAGGCTGCCGCCGTTGCCGGTGTACGGGCCCTCGGTGCCCTCGCGGACCACGACGAAGTCGATCTCCGGACGGCCGGCCAGCGGGGTGGCCGTGTTCGGGAAGAGCTTCGACGGGCGCAGGTTGATGAAGTGGTCGAAGGCGAAGCGGAGCTTGAGCAGCAGGCCGCGTTCCAGCACGCCCGACGGGACCGACGGGTCGCCGATGGCGCCCAGCAGGATCGCGTCGTGGTGCTTGAGGGCTTCGAGCTCCGCGTCCGGGAGGGTCTCACCGGTGCGGTGCCAGCGCTGCGCGCCGAGGTCGTACTCCTTGGTCTCCAGCTTCACATCCTGGGGCAGGACCGCGGTAAGGACCTTGAGGCCCTGAGCCACGACTTCCTGGCCGATGCCATCACCGGGGATCACTGCGAGATTGATGCTGGTCGACATGTCGGAACCGTACTCCCGGTCCCAGCCCTCGGTCATATTGCGTCCACCATGTGGACCAATCCGACCGAGGGCCGGCGTGCTCGTCGGGGGGTGCTCAGTGGCCGGTCGAGCCGCCGTTGTCCCGGCGGTCGAGGGCGCGCTGGAGAGCGGCCGCGGCGTTCTTGCGGTCGGCGTCGGCGGTGGAGGAGTGGCGGACGCGGCGGGCTGCGGTGGATGCGGTCATGGTGATCGACTCCTTGAGATCACGGCGTGGCGGGGCCACGGATGAGGGGTTCCTTCAAGGCGCCGGAAGAGGCGGGGAGCAGTGCGCGGCAGGGGTTGCCTGCCCAGGGGCGCGCGCTCTCGACCGCCATTCGCCGGATCGGCGAGACGTTCGGCTTCTACAAAGCTAGGGCAGCTCCCGTTGTATGTCTCCGCAATTAGTCGGGCTTCCTACTATCTGAGACGGCCACCCCCTCGAAAGGGCCCTCAACGAAGCTCCGATTCAGGCCTTCTCGGAGCGAAGTTCCCTGATCAGAGCCCGTACGGCGAGAGTCGAGGCGGATTCCGGGGTGGTGACGTATCCCACGCGTCTCACGGGCCCCGAAGGGCCCAGTCCGGTGACGTCGACGGCGTCCGTGGCCTCGCGCAGCGACAACTCGGGCAGGATCGCCATGCCGAGCCCGCGCCCGACCATGGTCAGCACCATCGCGTCGTCCTCCGCCTTGACGGTGGCGCGCGGGATCCAGTCCTGGGCCCGCCACCAGTCGCGGGTGTACGAGCCGCAGTTCTCGTCCCAGTCCAGCAGGGGCAGCGCCTTCGGGTCCGGGTGTCCGGCGGGGTGGACCAGTGCGTACGCCTCCTCCCGGAGCACCCCGGTCAGCAGTGCCCCCGCGCGGGCCTCCGCGGGTGCGGGCCCGGTCCCGTTCAGCGTCGCGATGCCGAGGTCGGCGCGGCCCGCCGCCACCTCCCCGGCCGTGCCGGCGCCGAGCTCGCGCACCACCCGCACCTCGGGGCGGATGCCGGGGTGGCGGGCCGTGAGCCGCTCCAGGGCCGGGGGCAGCAGGTGCAGGGCGGCGCTGCGGAACGCCGCGATGCGCAGGACGCCCCCGACTGCGTCCCCGGGGTCCCGGCCGGCGCCGCGCACCTCCGCGCCGAGCACCTCGTACAGCCGCAGGATCCTGCGGGCGAGGGCGACCGCGCGCTCCCCCGCCGGGGTGGGCGAGGCTCCGGCGCGCCCGCGCTCGAAGAGGACCGCGCCGACCTTGGCCTCGCTGCCGCGCACCGAATGCGAGACGGCCGACTGCGTGAGGCCCAGCCGGACGGCCGCGGCGGAGAAGCCGCCGGTCTCGGCGACGGCGACCAGGACGCGGAGTTCGTGCGGGGCGAGCTCGGCCACGGCGGCTCTCACCTCGTTCTATGAGCGGTGTTCATGGATGTGCGGCTTCCATGAGCGCAACCCCCTGCCCGGGCCGGTGATTCCTTCCTAGCGTCCTCGCCATGACCACGAACCGCACCGCCCACGCCGTCCACCTGATCGCCCGCCCCGCCGGCTTCCCCGTCGCGGCCGACTTCGCGTACGTCGAGACCCCCGTCCCCTCCCCCGCTCCGGGCACCGCCCTGGTGCAGAACCTGCTGCTCTCGGTGGATCCGTACCACCGCGGGATGATGGACGGCGGCGAGGGCGGCTTCGAGCTGAACACCCCGCTGGAGGGCCGGGCGGTGGGCCGGGTACTGGCCTCCCGCGACCCGGAACTGCGCGAGGGCGACCTGGTCTTCCACCGCGCGGGCTGGCGCACCCACGCCCTCGTCACGCTCGGCGCGGACGGCACCCGCAAGCTGCGCGGCCACGCGGGCGTCCCGCTGGAGGCGTACCTGGGCATCCTCGGCGGCACCGGCCTGACCGCGTACGCCGCCCTCACCCGGACCGCGGCGCTGCGCGAGGGCGAGGACCTCTTCGTCTCGGCCGCAGCGGGCGGGGTGGGCACCGCCACCGGGCACATCGCGCGGCTGCTGGGCGCCGGACGGATCATCGGCAGCGCGGGCTCGGCGGCGAAGGTCCGCCACCTCACCGGCACGCTCGGCTTCGACGCGGCCTTCGACTACCACGACGGGCCGGTCGGCGAGCAGCTCGCCGAGGCCGCGCCCGACGGCATCGACGTGTACGTGGACAACGTGGGCGGGGACCATCTGGCGGGCGCGATCGACGTGCTGCGCGAGTACGGGCGGATCGCCTGGGTCGGCGCGATCTCGACGTACAACGGGGACCGCTCGCCCGCCGCGCCGCGCAACCTCTTCGAGGTCGTCCACAAGTCGCTCCGCCTGGAAGGGGTATTGGTTCGCAATCACACCAATTTGCAGGACGAGATGGAGGACTTCCTGGTCCCCCACCTGCAGAGTGGCCGGATCGGTATGGACACCACCGTTTTCCAGGGAATTGATCACACGGTGGAGGCCTTTCTGGGCATGCTGCGAGGCGACAATCTGGGCAAAATGCTGGTCCGTCTCACGGGCTGAATCCAGCCAACCGGATGTTCACCGACTTCTTACCGCACGGATGTAGACCTTTGGCGCGGCGCCCGCCACTCTTTCCGTCAATGTGCCAGCGGGGCACTTGAGTTGGAGGCGAGTAGCCAGTGACACCGATCAGCCGCAGAGGTTTCGTGGGAATCGGCGCCGGGCTGATGGCCGGGGCCGCCCTGCCGGCGATCGCGCCGACGTCGGCGGCCGCCGCCGCCGCGACCGGCACGATCACCGACGTGAAGCACGTGGTGATCCTGATGCAGGAGAACCGCAGCTTCGACCACTACTTCGGCAGGCTGAAGGGTGTCCGCGGCTTCGGCGACCGCGCCGCCGGCAACATCCCGGGCGGCTGGGGCACGTTCAACCAGTCCAACTGGGGCGGCCGCCAGTACCCGTGGAAGCTCAGCTCCACCCCCGCGGCGGGCGGTGTCGACGGCGAGACCCTCGCCCAGTGCAACGGCGACCTTCCGCACAGCTGGTCCTCGCAGCACGCGGCATGGAACAAGGGCCGGATGGACAATTGGGTCCTCGGCGTCGGCAACACCCGCACCCTCGGCTACCTCGACCGCGGCGACATACCGTTCCACTACGGTCTCGCCGACAACTACACGATCTGCGACGCCTACTTCTGCTCCACCCTGAGCGCGACCGGCCCGAACCGCACCTTCCTGTGGAGCGGCAAGGTCGACGCGGGCAGCAAGGACGGCGGCGACGAGTCCGGGCTGACCTGGGAGACGTACGCGGAGGCCCTCCAGCGGGCCGGGATGAGCTGGAAGGTCTACCAGAACGCCCAGGACAACTACGGGGACAACGGGCTGGCCTACTTCAAGAAGTTCACGGACGCGGCGCCCGGCAACCCGCTGTGGGACCGCGGCATGGGCTCCGTCCCGAAGGTCACCGGCTCCACCCCCGACGACATCGCGGCCGCCATCCGCGCGGACGTCGTCGCCGGCACCCTGCCGCAGGTCTCCTGGGTCGTCGCGAACGAGGCCTTCTCGGAGCACCCGTACGCCCCGCCCGGCGACGGCGCGCACTTCGTGGACCTCGTCTACCGGGCGCTGTCGGCGAACCCGGAGGTCTTCGACTCCACCGTCCTCTTCCTCAACTACGACGAGAACGACGGCTTCTTCGACCACGTCCCGCCGCCGATCGCCCCGCCCGGCACCCCCGGCGAGTACATCGACGGCACGCCGATCGGGCTCGGCTTCCGCGTCCCGATGATCGTCATGTCCCCGTGGACGCGCGGCGGCTGGGTGAGCTCGGAGGTCTTCGACCACACCTCGGTGCTCCGGTTCATGGAGACGTGGACGGCGGCCCTCGGCACCCCGGCGGCCTGCCCCAACATCAGCGCCTGGCGCCGCAAGGTGACCGGCGACCTGACCGGCGTCTTCGACTTCGCGCGCCCGGTGTACGGGGTGCCGGCCGGGCTTCCCCCGACCGCGAAGGTCATCGGCCAGGCGACCTGCGGCCCGCTGCCCAACCCGGCGCCGCAGGACAACGCGCTCCCGGTGCAGGAGGCCGGTACCCGCCCGGCGCGCGCGGTTCCGTACCAGGTGAACGGCAACCTGGACCGCTTCGAGTTCGGCGCGGCCGGCAAGATCCTGGCCTGGTTCTCGATGACCAACCAGGGCGCGCAGGCGAAGCAGGCGGCGCACTTCTCGATCCACCCGCACCAGTACCGGGACACGGCGGCCTGGCAGTACACGGTGGATCCGGCCGGCACGGCGACGGACTACTTCAACATCGGGCTCGGCAGCGGTTCCGGCAAGTACGACATCTCCATGTACGGGCCGAACCGCTTCCTGCGCCGGTTCATCGGCGACGCTTCGAAGGCGGGCAAGGCGGTCGAGGTGGCGGCCCGCTTCGCGGTGGAGCCGGGCACGGGCAAGACGGCGATCTGGTTCAAGATGACGAACAGCTCGGCCGCGCCGGTCACCTTCACGATCCGCTCGAACGCGTACCGCTCGGACGGCCCGTGGACGTACACCGTCCCGGCGAACTCCTCGCGCGAGGACTACTTCAACGCGGTCGCCTATAACAACGGCTGGTACGACTTCACGATCCTCGCGGACAACGACGGCACCTGGTCGCGCCGCTACACGGGCCACATCGAGACGGGCGCGCCCAGCATCTCGGGCTGACGCGCTACAGCACGTCGCCGTCGCGCCAGTCGAAGTCGAGCCGCCCGGCGGGGTCCTCCAGGGCCCCGCCGGGCGGCAGCCACACGTACGTCGACCCCTCCTCTTCGGCGAGCCGCACCGGTCCGGAGGGCGACAGGGCTCCGATCCGCCCGCCCCACACGGTCCATCCGCGCCCCTCGTACAGCCGGGCCCCGTCGGCGGAGGCCGACAGGGCGCCGAGTACGTACGCCCGCTCGATGACACCCTCCAGCGCGGCCACCACCCGCCCGCCGAGGCCGCGGCGGCGCCGGTCGGCGCGTACGGCCACCGCCTCGACGTATCCGGCCCGCAGGGCCCTGCCCCGGTACAGGACCCGCCGCTGCACCACGCTCCCGTGCGCGATCAGCTCCCCGCCCTCGCGGACGAGGACGTGCATGCCTCCGAGCGCGTGCTCGAAGTCCTCGTCGGCGAAGTCCCCGCCGAAGGCCCCGTCGAGCAGCTCCCGCAGCGCGCGGAGCTCGCCGTGCGTGAGCTGGGAGGTGTGCTTCAGCAGTACGTCCATACGGCGAAGCTACCAACGGCCCCGCGGTCCGTCCGCACGTCGTGCGGAGCGCCTCTCCGTGCCTACGGCCCCCTCCACGCCGGCAGGGGTTCATCCTCGTTACGGGGCTTCGTGCAGGCGGGTCAGGAGGGTCGTCAGCTGCGCGCGTTCCGCCGGGGTCAGGGGTGACAGGAACGCCGCGTTCGCCGTTTCGGCCAGGGCGGCGCAGCGGGTGAGGGCGGCCCGGCCCGCCGGGGTGGGGGTGACCGCGTTCTTGCGGCGGTCCGCCGGGTCCGGGGCCCGCAGGAGGAGGCCCGCGCCTTCCAGGTGGTTCAGGAGCCCGACCAGGTCCTTGGGGTCGATCCCGAGCAGGCGGCCGAGGTCGGCCTGGGCCACCGGGCCGTACTCCTCGGTCGCCGCCAGCACCGCGTGGTGCGCGAGCTTCAGCCCTTCGGCGGCGAGCGCCTCGGCGACCAGGCCGCGGCCGCGCGCCGCGACCCGTCCGACGAGCCAGCTCGGGAGGGACTGGATGTGTGCGAGGGCCGAGGTCATGGACCCAGCCTAACAATTCATTGGGATTCCCCACGATCTCCTATATCGTTGGGTCTCCCAACGAATAAGTCGATCCTTCCGGGAGGTCCTGTGCTGCGCATCCGCCACGAGGTCAACGGCGGCCCCGAGGTGTTGTTCGCCGAGGACGTGGCCGTGCCCGTCCCCGGCCCCGGGGAGCTGCTCGTCGCGGTCGAGGCCGTCGGGGTCACGCTGCCCGTCGTGCGCAAGGTCCGGGAGGGCGCCGGGCCGGTGCCGCTGGGCGGCGAGGTCGCCGGGACCGTGGCCGCGCTCGGCGAGGGGGTGCGCGGCTTCGCCCCCGGTGACCGGGTCACCGGGCTGTGCTTCGGCCACGGGTACGCCGAGTACGCACTGCTCGCGGCCCCCTTCGCCTCCCCCGTCCCCGACGGGGCGGGCTCCGTGGACGCCGTCGCGCTCGTGCGCAGCGGGCTCGTCGCCCGGGGCGCCTGCGAGGCCGGGCGGATCCGCCCCGGGGATTCCGTGCTGGTGACGGCCGCAGCGAGCGGGGTCGGCAGCCTCGCGCTCCAAGTGGCCCGGGCGGCCGGGGCGGGCCGGGTGGTCGCCGCCGTCTCAGGCCCGGAGAAGGCCGGGTTCGTCCGGAGCCTCGGCGCCGACGAGGTGGTGCTGTACGGGGACATCCACGGGGACGCCCACGGGGACCCGGCCGCCTGGGGCGACCCGTACGACGTGGTCCTCGACGGGGTCGGCGGCGAACTGCTCGGCCCCGCCGTGCGGGCCCTGGCCACCGGCGGCCGGCTGGTCGCCTACGGCTCCGGCGGCGGCTCGGTGGAAGCGTACGAACTGCTGGTGCGCGGCGCCTCGGTGACCGGCTTCCAGATCCGGGCCGTCGCCCAGGGCCGGCCCGAGGAGTTCGAGGGCTGGCGGCGCGAGCTGTGGCAGGCGTACGGGGACGGCTCCCTGCGCCCCGCCGTGCACGGGATGATCCCGCTGGCCGAGGCGGCCCGGGCGCACGCCCTGATCGAGGAGCGGCGCAACCTCGGCAAGGTGGTCATGATCCCCTGACCGGCGGGGGTGGAACTGGGACCGCCCCCGATCCGGGCTTGGGGGTACCGGAACGGGGGCGGGGTTCAGCAGGGGGCCTGGATCAGCCCATGTGCGGGTACGCGTAGTCCGTCGGCGCGACCAGCGTCTCCTTGATGGAGCGCGTCGAGGTCCAGCGCATCAGGTTCGACGCGGCGCCCGCCTTGTCGTTCGTACCCGAGGCGCGGCCGCCGCCGAAGGGCTGCTGGCCGACCACGGCGCCGGTCGACTTGTCGTTGATGTAGAAGTTGCCCGCCGCGAAGCGGAGCTTCTCCATCGCGTCCGCGGCCGCGTAGCGGTCACCCGCGATGATCGAGCCGGTCAGCGCGTACGCCGACACCGACTCCATCTGGGCCAGCATCGCGTCGAACTCGGCGTCCTCGTACACGTGGATCGCCAGGATCGGGCCGAAGTACTCGGTCGTGAAGACCTCGTTCTCCGGGTCGGTGCACGCGATGACGGTCGGGCGGACGAAGTAGCCCTCCGAGTCGTCGTACGTGCCACCGGCGATGATCTCGCAGGTCGGGTCGGCGATCGCACGGTCGATCGCGGCCTTGTTCTTGGCGAACGAACGCTCGTCGATGACGGCGCCGATGAAGTTGGTCAGGTCGCGGACGTCACCCATGGTGATGCCGTCGACCTCGGCCGCGAAGGCCTCCTTGAAGCCGTCGTTCCAGATCGAGGCCGGGACGTAGGCGCGCGAGGACGCCGAGCACTTCTGGCCCTGGAACTCGAAGGAGCCGCGGGTCAGGGCGGTCTTCAGGACGGCGCGGTCCGCGGACGGGTGCGCGACGACGAAGTCCTTGCCGCCGGTCTCGCCGACCAGGCGCGGGTAGGACTTGTACTTCTCGATGTTGTTGCCGACCGTCTTCCACAGGTACTGGAAGGTCTTGGTCGAGCCGGTGAAGTGGATGCCGGCCAGCTCGGGGTGGTTCAGGGCCACCTCGGAGACGGCGATGCCGTCGCCCGTCACCAGGTTGATGACGCCCTTGGGCAGGCCGGCCTCCTCCAGGAGCTCCATCAGGAGGACCGCGGAGTGGGTCTGCGTCGGGGACGGCTTCCACACGACCACGTTGCCCATCAGGGCGGGGGCGGTCGGCAGGTTGCCGGCGATGGCCGTGAAGTTGAACGGCGTGATCGCGTAGACGAAGCCTTCGAGCGGGCGGTGGTCGCTGCGGTTCCACACGCCGGCGGAGTTCGCGACCGGCTGCTCGGCCAGGATCTGGCGGGCGAAGTGGACGTTGAAGCGCCAGAAGTCGACGAGCTCGCAGGGGGTGTCGATCTCGGCCTGCTGCGCGGTCTTCGACTGGCCCAGCATGGTGGAGGCGGCCAGCTTCTCGCGCCACGGGCCGGACAGCAGCTCGGCGGCGCGCAGGATGATCGCGGCGCGGTCGTCGAAGGACATCGAGCGCCAGGCCGGGGCGGCGGCCAGGGCGGCGTCGACGGCCTCCTGGGCGTCGGCCCCGGTGGCGTTCGCGTACGTGCCGATGACCGACTTGTGGTCGTGCGGCTGCACGACGTCGAAGCGCTCGCCGCCGCCCATCCGCTTGACGCCGTTGATCGTCATCGGCAGGTCGATCGGGTTCTCGGACAGCTGCTTCAGCTGCGTTTCGAGACGCGCGCGCTCCGGGGTGCCGGGGGCGTACGAGTGGACCGGCTCGTTGACCGGCACGGGGACCTGGGTCACAGCATCCATGGGGCTGGTAACTCCTTGACCTGGTTCTGGGCTAGTTCTTGGTGATCATCGAGCGGAGGAAGAACAGGAGGTTGGCCGGCTTCTCGGCGAGGCGCCGCATGAAGTAGCCGTACCAGTCCGTCCCGTACGCGGTGTAGACGCGCATGCGGTGGCCCTCGGCGGCGAGCCGCAGGTGCTCCTCGCTGCGGATGCCGTACAGCATCTGGAACTCGTACTCGTCCAGCTTGCGCCCGGCCTTGCGGGCGAGTTCCTGCGCGATGGCGATCAGGCGCGGGTCGTGCGACCCGATCATCGGGTAGCCCTCGCCGTCCATCAGCGTCTTGAGGATGCGGACGTACGCCTTGTCGATCTCGGCCTTGTCCTGGTACGCGACCTCGGCGGGCTCCTTGTACGCGCCCTTCACGATCCGGACGCGGCTGCCGGCGGCGGCCAGGCGGCGGGCATCGCCCTCGGTGCGGAAGAGGTACGCCTGGATCACGCAGCCGGTCTGCGGGAAGTCCCGGCGCAGCTCCTCGTGGATGGCGAACATCGAGTCGAGGGTGGTGTGGTCCTCGGCGTCCAGCGTGACGGTGGTGCCGATGGCCGCGGCGGCCTCGACGACCGGGCGGACGTTGGCGAGCGCGAGCTCGTGGCCGCCCTCCAGCGCCTGGCCGAACATCGACAGCTTGACCGACATCTCGGCCTTCTCGCCGAGGCCCAGGCCCGCCAGGTGCTCGATGAGGTCGAGGTAGGCGTCACGTGCGGCGTGGGACTGCTCCACCGTGGTGATGTCCTCGCCCACCACGTCGAGCGTGAGCTCCAGGCCCTTCTCCGTGAGGTCCACGACGATCGGGATGACCTGGTCGACCGTCTCACCGGGGATGAACCGGTTCACCACGGGCTTGGTCACCGGGGCGGCGGAGACGATTCGGCGCATTTTGTCGCTGCGCGAAGCGGCGAGGATCGCGGGACCCAGCACGGGGCACCTCCAACAGGTGGCAGAAGCAGTCGTACGGTCCGCGAAGGGGTGGGCGGTGCCGTAAAGAAAACGCAAGTAAAACCACCGTGAAACCTAAGGATCGCTTTGATCCTCTGCCATCGACAGCTGTCACGCATCCGTGTCCCCGATCTCATACATCTGTCTGAAGACCGGGTTCTCGGGTGGGAGAATGTCCGGGTGAAGGGCGATTACCAGGACCTGGTGGATGAGATCTCGGCGCTCCTCGGCGCCCCGGCGACGCTGGAGAACCGGGATTTCCGCCTCATCGCCTTCGGCGCGCACGACAGCGAGGACGACCTCGCGATGGACCCCGTCCGCACCCGTTCGATCCTGACCCGGCAGTCGACGGCGGCCGTGCGGGCCTGGTTCGAGGGCTTCGGCATCGCGCGGGCGACCGGGCCGGTGCGCATCCCGGCGGCGCCCGACGCGGGGGTCTTCCGGGGGCGGATCTGCCTGCCGGTGCGGTACCGCGGGATCGTGCAGGGGTACGTGTGGCTCCTCGACCAGGATCCCGGCCCCGGTCCGGACGCCCTGGCCGCGGCCATGGAGGTGGCCGAGCGGATCGGGGTCCTGCTCGCCGAGGAGGCGAAGGCCGGGGCCGACCTGTCGCGGGAGTTCCGGGCGGTGCTCGTGGCCGGGCGGGGCTGGCAGCAGGACATGGCGGTGGCCGCGCTGCGGTCGGCGCTCGGCCCGGGCGCCGACGGGCTGCACGCGGTGGTGTGCGTGAGGCCGTGGCCCGGCGAGGCGCCCGCGTCGGTACCGGGCACGGCGGCGGTGTGCACGGTTCCCTGGCCGGGGGCCGGCGAGGAGGACGGCCGGGCCGGCGGGGCCGGCGCCGAGGGGGGCTCCGCGGCCGGGCCGGGCTCCGGCGCCGCTTCCGGGGACCGGCCGGGCCCGCGGGCCGGGCAGGCTCTCGCCGTGCTGGTCAGGCTCCGCTCGGCCGAGGTGCTCGTTCCCGCCGAGGGCGTCGCGACCCGGCTGCTGGCGGGCGGCGGCGCGAGCGCCGGGATCGCGGAGCCCCGCCGGGGGCTGGCGGCGCTGGCCGACGCCTGGTCGCAGGCCTCGGCGGCGGCGCAGGCGGCCGCGGCCCAGCCCCGGTTCGGGCCGGTGGCCCGGTGGTCGGCGATCGGCCCGTACCGGATGCTGGCGGCCCTGGCGGCCGCGGGCCCGGCGGGCGACCCGGCGACGCGGGTCCTGCTGGAGCCCGCCCACCGGGAACTCGCCCGTACCGCCGAGCTGTTCCTGGACTGCGCGGGCCAGGCGGGCCGCGCGGCGGCCGCCCTGGGCATCCACCGCCAGACCCTGTACTACCGGCTCGCCCGGGTGGAGCAGCTGACCGGTCTGGACCTGGACGAGGGCGAGGACCGGCTGTTGCTCCACATGGCCCTCAAGGCGGCCCGCCTGTACGGCTGAACGGGGTGACGGCTCAGGCGGGGGCGCCGGCGCCGGCATCGGCGTCTGCGTCCTTGCCGTTCACCATCATCTGCGCGGCGCGGCGCATCCCCTCCGTCAACTCCTCGGCCGTGACCGCGTTCTCGGGGTTGTACAGCCACTGCACCATCATCCCGGCGACCAGCACCTGGTACAGCCCGCCCAGGGTCCGGACGTCCCGCTCTGCGAGCTGCTCCTCGGGGATGCCCGTGAACATCTCGGTCAGCCCCTTGCGCCCCTCGCCCTCCGAGGCCACGACCATCTCCCGCAGCTCCGGCAGCCGGTCGCGGTTCATCGCGATCTCCATGCTGGCCGCCCACATCGGGGCCGCCTGATCGCGCTGTCCGATCATGCCGTCCCAAACCGAGCGGAAGCGGTCCAGCGAGCCTCCCTCACCCGTGACGTCCGGCTTGAAGGAGTCGCCCCACTCCTCGGCCATCGAGATGAACGCCTGTGAGAGCAGGGCGTCCTTCGAGCCGTAGTGGTAGCCGATCGACGCCAGGTTCGCGCCGGAGGCGTTGACGATGTCGCGCGCGGTCGTCCGCGCGAAACCCTTCTCGGCCAGGCACTTCTTGGCGCCTTCGAGCAGATCTTCACGGTGTCCCATGCCCTCACCGTATCAAGACAAGCGTCCTATACGGCAGTTCCATACAGCCGTACTAGACAAGCGTTTATGACACTTGTACATTGCTGCTCATGACGAACTCCGCACGTCTCGCCGGCCGCCGGGAATGGATCGCCTTCACCGTCCTCCTGCTGCCGCTGCTCCTGGTCTCGATGGACGTCTCCGTCCTCTACTTCGCCATCCCGGCGATCACCCGCGAGCTCGACCCGAGCGCCACCCAGCAGCTCTGGATCTTCGACAGCTACGCCTTCGCCCTGGCCGGCCTGCTCATCACCATGGGTTCGCTCGGAGACCGGATCGGCCGCCGCAAGCTGCTGCTGGCCGGCGCCGCCGCCTTCGGGGTCGCCTCCGTCTGCGCCGCCTACGCCACCAGCGCCGAGATGCTGATCGCAGCCCGCGTGCTGCTCGGGATCGGCGGCGCGACCCTGATGCCCTCCACCCTGGCCCTCGTGCGCAACCTCTTCCAGGACGACCGCCAGCGCGGCCGGGCCATCGCCATCTGGTCCGGGGCCATGGCCGGCGGCATCGCCCTCGGCTCGGTGATGAGCGGCGTGATGCTGAACCACTTCTGGTGGGGCTCGGTCTTCCTGGTCAACGTGCCCGCGATGCTGCTCCTGCTGGCCCTCGTCCCGGTGCTGGTCCCGGAGTTCAAGGACCCGGCCCCCGGCCGCTTCGACCTGCTGAGCGTCCCGCTGTCGACGGCCGCCGTCCTCCCGGTCGTGTACGGCCTCAAGGAGATCGCCGCCGAGGGCCCGGAGCCGCTGTACCTCGCCTGCGTCGCCGCGGGCCTGGCCTTCGGGTACGCCTTCGTCCGCCGCCAGCGCACCCGCGACGACGCCATGGTCGGACGGTCCCTCTTCCGGGGCCGCGGATTCGGCGCCGGGATCGCCCTGGGCACCCTCGCCGCCTTCGCGATGATGGGCTCGGCCTACTTCACCACCCAGTACCTGCAGTCGGTGCTCGGGATGGGCACCCTGGAGGCCGCCCTGTGGAGCCTCGCGCCCTCGCTCCTCATCGGCGCCGCCGCCCCCGTCGGCGCGGCCCTGGCCCGGAAGACCGACCGGGCCTACGTCATCGCCGGCGGCTTCACCCTCGCAGCCGCCGGATTCGCCCTGATCGGACAGGTCGGCAGCGATTCCCTGTGGCTACTGCTGACCGGCGCCGGGGTACTGGCCTGCGGCATCGTCACCGTGATGTCCCTGGTCTCCGACATGGCGCTGGGCGCGGCCCCCGCGGAGAAGGCCGGCGCGGCCGCGTCCCTGCTCGAGACGGGGCAGGAGTTCGGCGGCGCCCTCGGAATGGCGGTCCTGGGCAGCCTCGGCACCGCCGTCTACCGCTCCGACCTGTCGGGCGCCGAGCCCGCCGTCCGGGAGACCCTGGGCGGGGCCGTGGCCACCGCCGGGCAACTCGGCGGGCCCGCCGGGGAGCAGCTGCTGGCCCTGGCCCGCGAAGCCTTCGTCCACGGCATGCAGTACGCCGCCTGGGGCGGTACGGCTCTGCTGCTGGCGGCGGCCCTGCTCGCCGCGGCCCTGCTGCGGGGGCTCGGCGCCACCGCGGCGCCGCCCGCCGAGGAGCCCGCCGGGCAGGATCCGGCCCTCGCGGCCTGAACCCCGTACACCTGATCCCCGTACGGCAGGGGCGAGCGGCGGGACACGAAGAAGGGCCCGGGGAGTTCCCCGGGCCCCTCCCTGTGCCGTGCGGGTCAGCCGAGGCTGACCGTACGCGCCGAGACGGCGCCGATCTCGGCGGAGATCTCCGCGAGGACGTTCACCGGGACCTCCGCGTCGACGGTGAGGACGCCGAGCGCCTCGCCGCCCTCCTCGGCGCGGGCGACCTGCATGCCCGCGATGTTGAGGCCGGCTTCGCCGAGGATGCGGCCGACGGTGCCGACCACGCCCGGACGGTCGGTGTAACGCAGTACGAGCATCTGGTCGGCGAGCGCCAGGTCCACGTCGTACTCGCCGATGCCGACGATCTTCTGGAGGTGCTTCGGGCCGGCGAGCGTGCCGGAGACCGACACCTCCTGACCGTCCGACAGGGTGCCGCGCACGGTCACCACGTTGCGGTGGTCCGGGGACTCCGAGCTGGTGGTCAGACGCACCTCGACGCCGCGCTCCTGCGCGAACAGCGGGGCGTTGACGTAGGAGACCGTCTCGTCGACGACGTCCTCGAAGACGCCCTTGAGGGCGGAGAGCTCCAGCACCTTGACGTCGTGCTGGGTGATCTCGCCGCAGACCTCGACGTCGAGGCGGACCGCGACCTCGCCCGCGAGGGCGGTGAAGATGCGGCCGAGCTTCTCGGCGAGCGGCAGGCCCGGACGGACGTCCTCGGCGATGACACCGCCCTGGACGTTGACCGCGTCCGGTACGAGCTCGCCCGCGAGCGCGAGGCGCACCGACTTGGCGACCGCGATGCCGGCCTTCTCCTGGGCCTCGTCCGTGGACGCGCCGAGGTGCGGGGTGCAGACGACCTGGTCGAGCTCGAAGAGCGGGGAGTCCGTGCAGGGCTCCTTCGCGTACACGTCGAGGCCGGCGCCGGCGACGCGGCCCTCCTTGATGGCCGAGTACAGCGCGGCCTCGTCCACGATCCCGCCGCGCGCGGCGTTGACGATGCGGACGGACGGCTTGACCTTGTGCAGGGCCTCGTCACCGATGAGACCGAGGGTCTCGGGGGTCTTGGGCAGGTGCACGGTGATGAAGTCGGCGACCTCGAGGAGCTCGTCCAGCGTCAGCATCTTGACGCCCATCTGGGCGGCGCGCGCGGGCTGTACGTAGGGGTCGTACGCGACGATCTTCATGCCGAAGGCCGACATGCGCTGGGCGACCAGGACGCCGATGCGGCCGAGGCCGACGACACCGAGGGTCTTCTCGCTGAGCTCGACGCCCGTGTACTTGTTCCGCTTCCACTCGCCGTTCTTCAGGGCGGTGTTGGCCTGCGGGATGTTGCGGGCCGAGGCGACGAGCAGGCCACAGGCGAGCTCGGCGGCGGTGACGATGTTGGAGGTCGGGGCGTTCACGACCATCACGCCCGCCTTGGTGGCGGCGGAGACGTCGACGTTGTCCAGGCCGACACCGGCGCGCGCGACGACCCTCAGCTTCTTCGCGGCGGCGATGGCCTCCGCGTCGACCTTGGTCGCGGAGCGCACCAGGATGGCGTCGACGTCCACGATCGCGGGGAGCAGCTCCGCGCGGTCGGCTCCGTTGACGTGCCGGATCTCGAAGTCCGGACCGAGCGCGTCGACGGTGGCGGGCGACAGCTCTTCGGCGATGAGTACGACAGGTTTCGAGCTCACGTGGGTCATCCTCACAAGTCCAGTGCGGACGGCCGTCCCGACGGCCGCAGGCGGTGGAGGGGGTAGCCGCGTGGAAGACGCACGACACTGTGGGCCTGACGCGTTGTGTTGAGCAGTGTAGTGGCGGATTCCGCAGGGAATTCCGCCTGTCCGGAAGGATCACCCGTCCGGGGTTGGCCAGGGTGGACAAGCACCGCGTACGGAGCTGTCCGATCCGGCCCGTCCTGCGCGGCGGGGCCGGGACTCCTCGTCCCGGCCCCGCCGCGTACGGATCAGCTCTCGTCGCTGTCGACCCAGCTCATGAGCTTGCGCAGCTTCTTGCCGGTGGTCTCCAGCAGGTGCGCCTCGTCGGCCTTCTTGTACTCGTTGTACTTCGGCAGACCGGCCTTGTACTCGGCCATCCAGGTGTTGGCGAACTCGCCGCTCTGGATCTCCGCGAGGACCTGCTTCATCTCGGCCTTGGTGGCGTCGGTGATGATGCGGGGACCGGTGATGTAGTCGCCCCACTCGGCGGTCTCGGAGACCGACCAGCGCATCTTCTCCAGGCCGCCCTCGTACATGAGGTCGACGATGAGCTTCAGCTCGTGCAGGCACTCGAAGTACGCGATCTCCGGCTGGTAGCCGGCCTCGGTCAGGGTCTCGAAACCGGCCTTGACCAGCGCGGAGGCGCCACCGCAGAGGACGGCCTGCTCACCGAACAGGTCGGTCTCGGTCTCCTCGGTGAAGGTGGTCTTGATGACGCCGGCGCGGGTGCCGCCGATGCCGGCCGCGTACGAGAGCGCGAGGGCGAAGGCGCTGCCGGAGAAGTCCTGCTCGACGGCGGCGATGCAGGGCACGCCGCGGCCTTCCTCGTACTGGCGGCGCACCAGGTGGCCAGGGCCCTTCGGGGCGACCAGGGCGACGTCCACGTTGGCCGGGGGCTTGATGAAGCCGTAGCGGACGTTGAAGCCGTGGCCGAAGAAGAGCGCGTCGCCCTCTTCCAGGTGCTGCTTGATCGACTCTTCGTAGATCTCGGCCTGCAGCGGGTCCGGCGTCAGGATCATGATGACGTTGGCCCATGCGGCGGCCTCGGCCACGGGGACGACCTTCAGGCCCTGCTCCTCGGCCTTGGCCTTGGACTTCGAGCCCTCCTTGAGGCCGACGACGACGTCGACGCCGGAGTCACGCAGCGACAGCGCGTGGGCGTGGCCCTGGCTGCCGTAGCCGATGACAGCGACCTTGCGGCCCTGGATGATGGACAGGTCGGCGTCGTTCTCGTAGAACAGCTCGGCCACTGGGATATCTCCTTGGTGCGCTGGTGTTGCTCCCACCGTACGGCGGGGAACGTGAAGGAAGTTTCCTGGTCTCGCGATGCGAGAGGCAACGCGACGTCAGGGTGTGTTTCAGGCGCTGCGGTCGAGCGCGCGCAGGCTGCGGTCCGTGATGGACCGGCCGCCTCGCCCTATGGCGATCGTGCCGGACTGCACGAGCTCCTTGATGCCGAACGGTTCCAGCATCTTGAGCATCGCGCCGAGCTTGTCGGCGCCGCCGGTGGCCTCGATGGTGACGGCCTCCGGGGAGACGTCGACCGTCTTGGCCCGGAACAGCTGGACGATCTCGACGATCTGGGAGCGGGTCTCGTTGTCGGCGCGGACCTTCACCAGAACGAGTTCGCGCTCGATGGCGTTGTGCGGCTCCAGCTCGACGATCTTGAGCACGTTGACGAGCTTGTTCAGCTGCTTGGTGACCTGCTCCAGCGGGAGGTCCTCGACGTTCACGACGATCGTGATGCGCGAGATGTCGGGGTGCTCGGTGACGCCGACCGCGAGGGAGTCGATGTTGAACCCGCGGCGGGAGAACAGCGCGGCGATCCGGGCGAGGATGCCGGGCGTGTTCTGGACCAGGACGGAGAGCGTGTGCTTGGACATGTGAGTCGTTCTCTCTCTCAGGCTCTCTCGGCTCAGTCGTCTTCGTTGTCGCCGAAGTCGGGACGGACGCCCCGGGCGGCCATGACCTCGTCGTTGGAGGTGCCGGCGGCGACCATCGGCCACACCATGGCGTCCTCGTGGACGATGAAGTCGATCACGACGGTGCGGTCGTTGATCGCGTTGGCCTCGGCGATGACCTTGTCCAGGTCGGCCGGGTCCTCGCAGCGCAGCGCCACGCAGCCCATGGCCTCGGACAGCTTGACGAAGTCCGGGACGCGGGTGCCCTTGCGGGGGGCGGTGGACTCGCCGAGCTGGGAGCCGACGGTGTCGTGGCCCGTCTCGTCCGCGTGCAGGACGGTGTTGGAGTACCGCTGGTTGTAGAACAGGGTCTGCCACTGGCGGACCATGCCCAGCGCACCGTTGTTGATGATCGCGACCTTGATCGGGATGTTGTTCAGCGCGCAGGTGACCAGTTCCTGATTGGTCATCTGGAAGCAGCCGTCGCCGTCGATCGCCCAGACGGTGCGGTCCGGCATGCCGACCTTGGCACCCATGGCGGCGGGGACCGCGTAGCCCATGGTTCCGGCGCCGCCGGAGTTCAGCCAGGTGCGGGGCTCCTCGTAGTCGACGAAGTGCGAGGCCCACATCTGGTGCTGGCCGACGCCGGCCGCGTAGATGGTGTGCTCGGGGGCGAGCTGGCCGATGCGCTGGATGACCTGCTGGGGCGAGAGCATCCCGTCCTCGGGCAGGTCGTAGCCCAGCGGGTACGTCTCGCGCCAGCGGCTGAGGTCCTTCCACCAGGCGGTGTAGTCCCCGGCGTTGCCCTCGGTGTGCTCGGCCTGGACGGCCTGGATCAGGTCGGCGATGACCTCGCGGGCGTCGCCGACGATCGGGACGTCGACCTCGCGGTTCTTGCCGATCTCCGCCGGGTCGATGTCCGCGTGGATGACCTTGGCGAACGGGGCGAAGCTGTCCAGCTTGCCGGTGACGCGGTCGTCGAAACGGGTGCCGAGCGCGATCAGCAGGTCCGACTTCTGCAGGGCGGTGACGGCGGTGACCGCGCCGTGCATGCCCGGCATGCCGACGTGCAGCGGGTGGCTGTCGGGGAACGAGCCCAGCGCCATCAGCGTGGTGGTGACCGGGACTCCGGTCAGCTCGGCCAGGACCTTCAGCTCGGCGGTCGCGCCGGACTTCATGACGCCGCCGCCGACGTACAGGACCGGGCGCTTGGCCTGGCAGATGAGCTTGGCGGCCTCGCGGATCTGCTTGGCGTGCGGCTTGGTGACCGGCCGGTAGCCCGGGAGGTCCTGCGACGGCGGCCACGAGAAGGTGGTCTTCGACTGCAGGGCGTCCTTGGCGATGTCGACCAGGACCGGGCCGGGGCGGCCGGTGGAGGCGATGTGGAAGGCCTCGGCGATCGTCTTCGGGATGTCCTCGGCCTTGGTGACCAGGAAGTTGTGCTTGGTGATCGGCATCGTGATGCCGACGATGTCCGCCTCCTGGAAGGCGTCGGTGCCGATCGCCTTGGAGGAGACCTGGCCGGTGATCGCGACGAGCGGCACGGAGTCCATGTGCGCGTCGGCGATGGGGGTGACCAGGTTGGTGGCGCCCGGGCCGGAGGTGGCCATGCAGACGCCCACCTTGCCGGTGGCCTGCGCGTAGCCGGTCGCGGCGTGGCCGGCGCCCTGCTCGTGGCGGACCAGGATGTGGCGGACCTTGGTGCTGTCCATCATCGGGTCGTACGCCGGGAGGATGGCCCCGCCCGGGATACCGAAGACGGTGTCGCACCCCACCTCTTCGAGAGAGCGGATGAGGGACTGCGCACCCGTGACGTGCTCAACTGCGGCGGGCTGGTGTCCGCCGGAACGGGGCCGCGGCTGCGGATGGTGGGCCCCGGTGGCCTGCTCGGTCATCGGCATTCTCTTCTCGAAGCTGAGGGTTTTACGAGGATTCGAAGGTGTGCCAGTGCAACAAAAAACCCCTCGTGCCGGGAGGCAAGCGAGGGGAGCGCGTCGGGCGTGTGGAGCAGGGACATGCTGGTCCCAGCTTCAGCCGACGCGCTTTCCAAGTACGAGAATTCGGGTGCGCATGGCACTGACCCTCCCTCCGGCGGGAGGGGGATGTCAAGCGGGTGGGACGGGCGTCTCATTATGTGAGCCTCTGCGGATGGCCATCGAGCCCCCGGGCGAACCACCGGCCAAGGCAGGCTGGGCCGTTCCGCCCGGTACTGGGAACGTACCGCGCACGAGCGCGCGGCGCAGCCTGTACTCGTCGAGTGGGCCGGAAAATGCCACTCCCTGGCCGTGCGTGCACCCCATCGCGCGCAAGGCCATGACCTGCTCGGGAAGGTCCACGCCGTCGGCCACGGACTGCATGCCCAAATCATTTGCAATGCGCAACAAACCAGCGGTGATCTTGTGGAGGCGGGCGGATTCGACCACGCCCTCGACCAGGCCCCGGTCCACCTTGAGGATGTCCACGGGAAGTCTGCGCAGGGCGCTGATGGCCGCGTAGCCGCTGCCGAAGCCGTCGAGGGAGATCAGGACCCCGAGCCGGCGCAGGGCCGCCAGACGGCGCTCCAGCTCGTCGAAGGGGACTCTGGGGTCCGACACGGTCATCTCGATCACCAGGGCCCCCGACGGCAGCCCGTGCCGGGTCAGCAGGGCCTCCACGGAGCCGGGCGGCGCGGCTCCCCCGGCTGCCACCGGGGACATCCCCGGGTCCAGCAGCCGCTGGGCGCTCATCCGTACGGCCACCGGGACGTCGTGCCCGATCCGGTGCCGCTCGGCGGCCTGCGCCACGGCCTCTTCCAGCAGCCAGTGCCCCAGCTCGGCGGCCCGGGTGGGCGTGCCCGCAGGGAGGCGTGAGCGGCCGTCGGACCCCCTCGCCGCGCCCTCGCTGTACTCGGCCACCCGGAGGAATTCCGCCGGGGTGAACAGGATCCCCTGGGCCGAGCGCCAGCGGGCCTGCGCCGCCACGGCCGTGACCTCGCCGGTCGCCAGCGAGACCACGGGCTGGTGCAGCAGCGCGAACTCCCCGTCGTGGAGCGCGGTGCGCAGCCTCCCGGCGAGCTCGGCCTTCCGCACGACCTCGGCCTGCATCTGGGGCGCGTACAGCTCGACCCGGTCCTTGCCGCCCGCCTTGGCGCGGTACATCGCCAGGTCCGCGTTGCGCATGAGGTCCGAAGGGGTGATGCCCGGGTCCGCGAAGGCCACGCCGATGCTGGCGGCGACCCGTACGTCGCTCCCGGCGATCCGGTACGGCTGGGAGAGGGTGGTGCGCAGCCGGTCCGCGATCTCGCGCACCTGGTACTCGCGGGCGCTGCGGTCGCGGCCGCCGTCGCCCAGGATCAGGGCCGCGAACTCGTCCCCGCCGAGCCGGGCCGCGGTGTCCCCGGCGCGCACCGAGTCCTGGAGCCGGCGCGCGGCCTCGGTCAGCAGCTCGTCGCCGGCCTGGTGGCCGATGGTGTCGTTGACCGCCTTGAACCCGTCGAGGTCGATGAAGAGCACGGCCGTGCTGTGGTCCCCGGCGCGCCGCCCGGTCAGGGCCTGGCGGACCCGGCGGGTGAACAGCGCCCGGTTGGGCAGATCGGTCAGCGGATCGTGCTCGGCGCTGTGCTGGAGCTGCGCCTGGAGGCGGACCCGCTCGGTGACGTCGCGGCTGTTGAGGATGAGGCCGCCCTGGTGGCGGTTGACCGTCGATTCCACGTTGAGCCATTCGCCGCCGCCGGACTTGAACCGGCACTCGATGCGGGTGGTCGGTTCCTCGGCGGGCGGCGCGGCCAGGAAGCGGCGCACCTCGTGGACCACGCGGCCCAGGTCGTGCGGGTGGATCAGGGTGGCCAGCTCCGTGCCGACGAGCTCCTCGGCCTCGCGCCCGTAGACCCCGGCGGCCGCGGGGCTGACGTACCGCAGGGTCCCGGTGGGCGCGGCGATCATGATGACGTCGCTGGATCCCTGGACCAGGGAGCGGAAGTGGTTCTCCTTCTGGGCGAGTTCCTGCGTCAGCGCGATGTTGTCGATGAGCATGATGCCCTGCCGGATGACGAGGGCGAGGACCACCGTGCAGCCGGTGAAGACGACCACGCGGTCGACCTTCCGGCCGTCCACCACGTTGTACAGGATGCCCAGGGTGCAGACGGCGGCCGCGAGGTACGGCGTGAGGGCGGGCAGCGAGCCGGTGATGGGGCGGCTGACCGGCCGGTCGCCGCGGGCGGGCCCCGGCGGCCCCGGCTCCGGATGGGCCCGCCGGGCTCCCCAGGGCGCGTACGCGAGCAGCAGCGAGCCGGCGAACCAGCCGGCGTCGAGCAGCTGGCCGGACTGGTATTCGGCGCTCAGCAGCGGCGAGGTGAAGAGGGCGTCGCTGAGCACGGTCAGGGCCAGGGCGGCGATGGCGGTGTTGACCGCCGAGCGGTTGGCCTCGGAACGCCGGAAGTGCAGGACGAGCACCATGGAGACGAGCGCGATGTCCAGCAGCGGGTAGGCGAGCGAGAGCGCGGCGCGCGGGACGCTGCCGGGAGCTCCCGACTGGGCGGTACGCGCCGCGTGCGCGAGGGCCAGGCTCCAGGACAGGGTGAGCAGGGAGCCGCCGATGAGCCAGGAGTCGAGCCCGAGGCAGACCCATCCGGCGCGGGTGACCGGGCGTTTGGCGAGGACGAGCAGGCCCACGATGGCGGGCGGCGCGAAGCAGAGGAAGGCGAAGTCGGCGAGCGAGGGCTTCGGCACGGGCTCGCCGAGGACCACCTCGTACCAGCCCCAGACGCCGTTGCCGCAGGCGCCCATGAGGGAGGAGAACGCGAAGAGCAGCCAGGCCGGGCGCTCCCGGCTGTCGATCGTCCTCGCGTACGCGTAGCAGGAGACGGCGGCGAGTAACGCGGCGGCGCTGAGCCCGAAGTCGCCCATGACCTCGGCGAGTTCCCCGGAGCCCCAGCCGAGGGCGGCGCCGACGGCGTATCCGCCGCTGATCACGGCCAGGAGCAGCTGCATCGCCAGGCTCCTGGCGCCGCCGCCCGAGACGGGCGGCCTGGTCAGCAGCGCCGCCCCCGGGGCACTCACCGGTCCCCCTCGCCGGCTGGTTCCGGCGCGGCCCAGTCCCGGCAGCGTCGCCTCCGGCGGCCGTGCCGCATCGGATCCTTCGTCCATTGGCCGTACATCGCCCGTCGCCCCCCAAAGTGTCCGATCACTCCCCAGCGCCAGACGAACGCGCTGCAGCCCCTTGTTCCGGACGATACACCACTTTCGTCACTCAGGGACATAGACGGTCTACTCTCCGTTACCAAGCGGGGAGTTGTTGCCACTGTGCGCGTCCGGACGGATGCGGAGCGTGCGCACCGCGCGTCAGTCGGTGACCAGGACCGTGTTCTCCACGGGCTCACCGGCGGCGAACCGGTGGAGCTGGCGGGCCACCAGGCGCCGCGCCCGCGGCGCGAACGCCGTGCTGCTGCCGCCCACGTGAGGCGTGATCAGGACATTGGGAGCATGCCAGAGGGGATGGCCGGCGGGCAGCGGTTCCGGGTCCGTGACGTCGAGTGCCGCGCGCAGCCGGCCCGACTCCAGCTCCGCCACCAGGGCTCCGGTGTCGGCGACGGGGCCGCGCGCCACGTTCACCAGCAGGGCTCCGTCCTTCATCCGGGCCAGGAACGCGGCGTCGGCCAGGCCCCGCGTCGCGTCCGTCAGCGGAGTGGAGAGGATCACCACGTCGGCCCCGGGGAGCAGCCGGGGCAGTTCGGCGTGAGCGTGCACGGGCCCGCGCGTGGTGGTGCGCGCCGAGCGTGCGACCCGTACGACCCGCGCGCACTCGAAGGGTGCGAGCCGGTCCTCGATGGCCGCGCCGATCGACCCGTACCCGACGATCAGCACGGACTTGTCGGCGAGGGCGTCGTAGAAGCCGGAGCGCCAGTCCTCGCGGTCCTGTCCGCGCACCATCCCCGGGATCCCGCGCAGCGAGGCGAGGGTGAGGGTGAGCGCCAGCTCGGCGGTGCTCGCCTCGTGGACCCCGCGCGCGTTGCACAGCCGTACGCCGGGTCGGAGCAGGCCGAGGCCGCCCAGGACGTGGTCGATGCCCGCGGTCAGCGTCTGCACGACCTCCAGGTGCGGCATGCCGGGCAGCGGCCGCAGGGTCACCTCGGGGGACTTCATGTACGGGGTGACGTAGAAGACGCAGGCGGCCGGGTCGGCCGGGAAGGCGTCCTCCCCGTCCCACTGCCGGTAGGTGAAGGCGTCGGGGAGCTCCTCGATCTCCTCGGCGGGGAACGGCAGCCAGACATCCGCGGTCTTTGCATCCATGGCCAGGAGGCTATGCCAAGGGCAAAGGATCCTGATCAAGCCGTTAGTTTGTTTGCCGGACCGGGAGGGGGACGCACGGGTGGAGCGCAGGTCGATCGGGGCGGGTGCGCTGGCGGTGGGTGCCGTCGGGCTCGGGTGCATGCCGATGAGCTGGGCGTACGCGCCCTCGCGGCGCCACCGCGACGAGTCTTTGGCCACGGTGCACGCGGCGCTGGACCTCGGGGCGAACCTGCTGGACACCGCCGACCTGTACGGGCCCTTCACCAACGAGCTGCTGCTGGGGCGCGTGCTGCGGGAGCGGCGGGCCGAGGCGTTCGTGTCCGCCAAGGTGGGGCTGCGGGCGGGCGAGCAGCACGTGGTGGCGGACGGGCGGCCCGGATACGTGCGGCGGGCGTGCGACGCCTCTCTGCGCCGGCTCCGGACGGACGTCATAGACCTCTACCAGCTGCACCGGGTGGATCCGGACGTCCCGGTGGAGGAGACCTGGGGGGCGATGGCGGAGCTGGTGGGTGCCGGGAAGGTGCGGGCACTGGGGCTCTGCGCGCTCGGGGCGGGCGCCGGGCCGGGGGCGGGCCGGCGCGGGGACCGGGCGTACGAGGTGACCCTGGGGCACCTGGAGCGGGTCCAGCAGGTGTTCCCGGTGAGTGCGGTGCAGGCCGAGCTGTCGGTGTGGTCCCGGGAGGCGCTGCGGCGGCTGCTGCCCTGGTGCGCGGCGCGCGGGGTGGGGTTCCTGGCGGCGATGCCGCTCGGCAGCGGGTTCCTTACCGGGACGCTGCGGCCGGGCGAGGGCTTCGAGTGGGAGGACGTGCGGGCCCGGCACCCGCGGTTCACTGCGGAGTCGATGGCGGCGAACCAGGTGCTGGTGGCGGGGCTGCGGCGGGTGGCGCGGCGGCACGGGCCGCAGGTGACGGCCGCGCAGGTGGCGCTGGCGTGGGTGCTGGCGCAGGGTCCGCAGGTGGTGCCGGTGCCGGGAGCCGACCGGGCGCACTGGGCGGCGGAGAACGCGGGGGCGGCGCGGCTGCGGCTGACGGCCGGGGACCTGGCCGAGATCGCGTCCCTGCCGGCGGCGGTGGGAGCCTGGGACTGAGCCCTGGCGCGAGCCGGTTCCGGGCCCGGGACAACCACTCGATCGGGTGTACGAGCGCCGGAACTTCGGGAAGTGCCGCAGCTGTTGAGACAGGTGAAAGGCGCGATCGCCGACCGGAGGGGAGCAGGACGATGCGATACGGACAGGCACAGGCACAGGCACAGGCATCCGAGAGGTACGAGGGCCCGCGCGCCCGGACCCGCGGAGTGCTGGCGGCGTTCGCCCTGGCGGGCTGCGGGGCTCTGCTCGCAGCGGGCTGCGCACCGGTGGGCGCACCGGCCGCCAAGCCGGGCACGTCACCACCGGGCCCGGCACCCGCCTCATCGGGGTCCGGCGCCGCGGGCTCCCCGTCCGGCGCTCCGTCCGGCTCCTCGGAGGCGGCGCCCCCGGCCAAGGGCTCCGTGACGGTGGCGGGCGAGGTCGCCAAGGACCTGGAGTCCCCCTGGGGCGTGGCCCCGCTGCCCGGCGGGGACCTGCTGGTCGCCTCGCGGGACAAGGGGACGATCAGCAGGGTCGCCGCGGCGACCGGCACGGTGACGCAGATCGGCAAGGTGCCGGGGGTGGCCCCGGGCGGCGAGGGCGGGCTGCTGGGGCTCGCACTGTCGCCCTCGTACGCCTCGGACCGGATGGTGTACGCGTACTTCACGACGGAGTCCGACAACCGCATCGCCCGGATGCGGTACGACGAGCAGCGGGACGCGGGCCAGCAACTGGGCGCGCCGGACACGGTGTTCCGGGGAATCCCCAAGGGTCTGATCCACAACGGGGGCCGGATCGCCTTCGGCCCCGACAAGATGCTCTACGCGGGGACGGGTGAGACCGGTGACACCGGGCTCGCGCAGGACAAGAAGTCGCTGGGCGGCAAGATCCTGCGGATGACCCCGGACGGGCAGCCGGTGCACGGGAATCCCGAGGCCGACTCGGTCGTCTACTCCTACGGGCACCGCAATGTGCAGGGCCTGGCATGGGACAAGGACAAACGGTTGTGGGCGGCCGAGTTCGGCCAGAACACCTGGGACGAGCTGAACCTGATCGAGCCCGGCGTGAACTACGGCTGGCCCGAGGCCGAGGGGAAGGCCGGAAAGCCGGGTCTGCGGGATCCGGTGGCCGTGTGGAAGACGGACGAGGCCTCGCCGAGCGGGATCGCGTGGGCGCAGGGTTCGGTGTGGATGGCCGGGCTGAAGGGCGAGCGGCTGTGGCGGATCCCGCTGGCCGGGGCGGTTCCGGTGGCCGAGCCGGAGGCCTTCCTGACGGGGAAGTACGGCCGGCTGCGCACGGTGATCGCCCTCGGCGGGGACAGATTGCTGCTGGTCACGAGCGAGACGGACGGGCGCGGGTCGCCGGAGGCGGGCGACGACAGGATCCTGACACTGACAGTGCGGTGACCGACGGGGCCCCGGGTGGGGGGCGAAAGGCACGGTGGACGCGGTGTTCAACATGATCGAGGAGCTCTTCAACCCGGGGCGCAAGCACACGGACGAGGAGAAGAAGCGGCTGGAGCTGTCCCGGACCGATGTGAACGACGGCGATCCGGGACGCGGTCCCATAGACCTGGACTCCGGCACGGTGCTCATACGCCTGGCGGAGCCGTCCCCGCGGGGGTGAGCGGCTCGAACAGCCGGAGCCGGTGGGCCAGGGCGGCCGCCTCGCCTCGGCCGGCGACGCCCAGCTTGGCCAGGATGTTCGAGACGTGGACGCTGGCCGTCTTCGGGGAGATGAACAGCTCCTCGGCGATCTGACGGTTGCTCTTGCCCGCCGCGACCAGACCCAGGACGTCCCGTTCGCGGCTGGTCAGGCCCAGGGCCTCGACGGGGTCCGCAGCCGGTGCGGGCAGGGCGGCGGGCTCGTCGGCCGCGGTGAGCGGGAGCCGGGCGCGCTGGGCCAGCAGGGCCAGGTCCTCGCGGAGCCTGCGGGAGCCGAGCCGGCCGGCGGTGGCGTACGCCTCGCGGAGCAGGGCCGCGGCGGCCTCGCGGTCGCCGCCGGAGGTCAGCAGGGCTTCGGCGAGCCGGTGGCGGGCGCGGGCCAGCAGGTACGGGCGCTCCAGCGGGCGGATGGCCCGCTCGACGGCGGACCAGTCGGCGACGGTGTCCCGGTCCTCGGCCCGCAGCAGCTCGGCGCGGAGGAAGTCGGCGTGCACGGCCCACACGGGCACGGGGGTGGCCAGGGCGCGGGCGGCGGCGCGGAGCACGTCGAGGGCGGCTTCGCGGCCGGCGTCGGCGACCGGGAGTCCCCGGGCGTCGGCCTCGGCGGAGGCTGCGGCGAGCAGCAGCGGCCAGGCGTAGCGGTGGTGGCCGAGCGGGAAGCCGTAGGCGACCGCGTCGGTGATCTCCGAGCGGACGTCGGCGATCCGGCCTTCCCCTGCGGCTATGCCGACGGCGAGGCGGTAGAGCGGTATGCGGTGCTGGGGCTGGCTGTCGTGGGTGCCGAAGTGGGCGTGGGCGGCGGTGAGCCGGCTGCTCGCCTCGGTCAGTTCGCCGCGCGCCAGGGCCAGGTAGGACAGACGTGCGGAGGCGGAGCCGCGCGGGGCCGCGCTCTGGCCGACGCGCAGACCGCGCTGGGCGGCCTCGGCCGCCTCGTCCCAGCGGCCGAGGCTGTACAGGCTCTCCGCCATGTTCCCGCTGAGCCAGGCCTCGGTGTCCAGCAGTCGTGACTTCTTGACGAGTTCGACCCCTTGTTCGGCCAGTTCCACGGCTTCGCGGGACCGGCCCATGCTTTCCAGCTGAGAGGTGAGGTTGATATGTGCACGTCCCGCCAACATGACGAGCCCGAGTTCGGCGGCCCGCTCCCGGACCACGAGCATCTCGGCGAGTCCGCGTTCGGGGTCGCCGGCGTCGGTGAGCAGGCAGCCGACCGTGATCCGGGCGTTGAGCTCGATCTCCTCGGCCCCCAGCATGCGTGCGTAGGCCGCTGCGCGTTCCGCGGCTTCGAGGTTGCCGGGGCCCGGGCTGTGGAGCATGCCCCAGCCCGCGGCCCGGACCAGGACCTCGGCGTGCACCTGGGACGGGGGCAGCCCCTTGACGAGCTCCTGGGCCTTGGCGAGTTCCTCCCAGCCGTCGCCGCGGGCGAGGCTGGAGACGAGCCGGGAGCGTTCGGTCCAGAACCAGGCGGCGCGCAGCGGGTCCTGGTCCTCCTCCAGCAGCCGCAGCGCCGTCTTGGTGAGTTTGAGGGCCCGTTCGCGTTCGCCGCCGAAGCGGGCGGCGACGGTCGCCTCGGCCAGCAGGTCGAGCCGCTTCAACGGGGTGGTGGCCGGGTCGCAGCCGCACGGGGGGTACACGTCGGTGTAGTCGACCGGGCGCAGCGACTCGCGGATCTCCTGCGGCGCGCTCTCCCACAGGTCCAGCGCCCTCTCCAGGAGGTTGAGCTGCTCGGAGTAGGCGTGCCGGCGGCGGGCGGCGACCGAGGCGGCGAGCACGGCGGGCAGCGCCTTGGCCGCGTCGTTGGCGCAGTACCAGTAGCTGGCCAGCCGGATGACCCGCTCCTCGGCGCGGATCAGCCAGTCGTCGGCTTCCATCGCCTCGGCGTAGCGGCGGTTGACGCGGGCGCGCTCGCCGGGCAGCAGGTCGTCGCTGACGGCCTCGCGGACCAGCGAGTGGCGGAAGCGGTAGCCGTCCCCGTCGGGGGTGGCGAGGAGGATGTTGGCGCCGACGGCGGCCCGCAGGGCCTCGATCAGCTCGTCCTCGCCGAGCCCGGCGACGGCGCGCAGGAGCGGGTACTCCACGGTGGAGCCGCCCTCGGCGACGATCCGCACCACGCGCTGGGCTGCCTCGGGCAGCACCTCGACGCGGACGAGCAGCAGGTCGCGCAGGGATTCGGTGAGTCCCGCGTGGCAGCCGCTCCGCTTGCAGGCGGCGAGTTCCTCGACGAAGAAGGCGTTGCCGTCGGAGCGGTCGAAGACGGAGTCCACGAACGCCTCGTCGGGCTGCGAGGCGAGGATGCCGGCGAGCTGGCGGCGTACCTCGGCCCGGGTGAAGCGGGGCAGTTCGACGCGCCGGACGGTGCGGAGCCGGTCGAGTTCGGCGAGCAGCGGGCGCAGCGGGTGACGGCGGTGGACGTCGTCGGCCCGGTAGGTGGCGACGACGACGAGCCGGCCGCTCGCGAGGGTGCGGAACAGGTAGGAGAGCAGGTGGCGGGTGGAGGTGTCCGCCCAGTGCAGGTCTTCCAGGACGAGGACGACGGTCCGGTCGGCGGCGAGCCTCTCCAGCATCCGGGCCGTCAGTTCGAAGAGCCGGGCGGTGCTCTCCTCGTCGTGCGGTCCGCGGGGGGTGTCGCCGAGTTCGGGGAGGATCCGGGCGAGTTCGTCCTCCTGGCCCGCGGCCGCGGCGGCCAGCTCCCCCGGGAGCAGGCGGTGCAGGGTGCGCAGGGCCGTCGAGAACGGGGCGAAGGGAAGGCCCTCCGCCCCGATCTCCACACAGCCTCCGACGGCCACCACGGCGCCGCGCCGGTCCGCCTCGCAGAGGAACTCTTCGGTGAGGCGGGTCTTTCCGACCCCGGCCTCGCCGCCGACGAGCATCGCCTGCGGCTCCCCGCCCGCCGCGCGGGTCAATGCGTCGGTGAGTACGGCCAGTTCGTCGGCTCGGCCGACGAACACCGGGCTGACAGATCTGGTCTCCACGTCGCCGAGCATCGCACAGGAGCCCTGGCCCGCGGCACTGGTCGGGGGTGCGCTTCTCATCACGTGTCAGTCCACGCGGTCCGCGGCGCGGGTCACGCGGCGCGCGTGAAGCGGCTCCGCTGTCCTGTCACCCGCCGTTCGGGCTCCTGGCTGCGCGAGGAGGCGCGGCGCGCCTTCTTGGCCTCCTGGATCAGGCGGTACCGGGCGGCCTCGCGGATCTGGTCGGCGCGGCGGGCGGTGGCGATCTCGTACTCGAACATCTTGTACTCCCTGGTTCGTGTTTCTCGGCACCTCGTTCGGTGTGATCCAAGATTCGCGTCCCAGGGGGTGCCGGCACATCGGGCGCATGCCGCATCCGGACGAGACGGGGGTCCTTAGGCCCGCGGCCGAAGGACCCCGGGTCTGACCGGGAGTGCCTAGGAGGGGGTCCTAGGCAGGCGGGTGGAGGTCCTAGGCGGCCTTCGGGAGGGGAGCCAGGATGTCGAAGTACATGAGGCCGAAGAGCAGTACGCCCAGCGCGCCGAGGGCGACGGCGGCCCAGGAGACGGCGCGGACCCAGGTGGGGAGGGTGCGGCCGGGGGCGCCGAACGCCGGGCGGGCCAGGACGAAGACGGCGAGCAGCAGGGCGAGGGTGGACAGGACGCCGTTGACGAGGGCGGTCATGTGCCAGGCGTCGCCGTACAGGGCCTCGATCTTCGCCTCGGTGGTGGCGGCGTTGACCGACTCGATCTGGCCCACGAGGGTCTGGCGCTCGGCGATGACGCGCGAGACCCAGCTTCCGCTGAGGGCGACGAGCCCGAGCCCGGCCGCGACGACGGCGGAGGCCGCGGCGCCGACGCCCTCGGACTTCTTCTCGCTCTCGTCGAACTCGTCGTGGAGTTCGTCCTCAAGGTCCTCGTCGGTGAGGTCGGCCTCGGGGGCCTCCGCGGCCTCTGCGGCCTCGGCGCTCCCCGCGGCGGGGGCGTCCTTGAGGTCGGCCTTGGCCTCGGTGGCCTTGGGCTCGGCGGTGTCCGCCTCGGGCGCGGTCGGGTCGGCGGTCTTCGTGGTGTCCATGCGGGGCACCGTAGGCGGCTTGTCTGAGAGGTTTCTGAGAAGGCTCCGGCGCCTTCGGACCGGCTCGGCGGCGGGCCCGGGCCGGGGCCGCGGCGGGTGGCGTCAGCCGGTCGGGGCGGGCGGCCGCGCGTGGCCGAGGACGGCCCGGACCTCGGTGTCCTGTCGGACGCCGCGGTGGAGGTGGTTCTCGCGCGGCAGCCGGCGGGTCGCCGCGTCACCGGGATGCGGGGGCGGGCTCGGCGCCGTCCTCTCTCGTGGCGGCGACCGCGGCGGGCCGCTGCGCGGGCAGTGTCGCGCGCGCTCGGCATTCCGGGGGCTCGATGCTGATCTTGGGCAGCCGGCGGTCCAGCCAGGCGGGCAGCCACCAGTTGGCGCCGCCGAGCAGGTGCATCAGCGCCGGGACGAGGAGGGTGCGCAGCACGAAGGCGTCGAGTGCGACGGCCGCCGCGAGCGCGATGCCGAACATCGCGATGATCCGGTCGCCGCTGAGCACGAAGGCCAGGAAGACGGAGATCATGATGACCGCCGCCGAGTTGATCACCCGGCTGGTCTCGGTGAGCCCGACGCGGACGGCCCGGCGGTTGTCGCCGGTCTCCAGCCACTCCTCGTACATCCGGCTGACGAGGAACACCTGGTAGTCCATGGACAGCCCGAAGAGCACCGACACCATGATCACCGGCAGGAAGGGCTCGATCGGGCCGGCGCTGCCCAGGCCCAGCAGCTCACTGCCCCAGCCCCACTGGAAGATCGCGACGACGACGCCGAAGGAGGAGGCCACGGCCGCGACGTTCATGGCGGCCGCCTTGAGCGGGATGCCGAGGGAGCGGAAGGCCAGCAGCAGCAGGACGCAGCCGAGGGCGATGACCACCCCGACGAACAGCGGCAGTTTCCCGACGATGACGTCGGCGAAGTCGTCGTAGCCCGCGGTCACGCCGCCGACGTGGGCAGTCATGGAGTTGCCCCGGCCGGCGGCCGGGATGACGCTCTCGCGCAGCGTCGTGACCAGCTCGCTCGTGGCCCGGGACTGGGGGGCGGAGTCCGGGATGACGGTCAGGACGGCGGTGTCCCCGCTCCGGTTGAAGACGGCCGGGCCGGTGGCGGCGACGCCGTCGGTCGTGCGGAGCGCCTCGGCCAGCCGCTCGACGGCGAGCCGGTCCCCGGCTCCGCCGAGGCGGGAGACGACCGTGAGCGGGCCGTTCACTCCGGGCCCGAACCCGTCGGCGAGCAGGTCGTAGGCCTGCCGTGTGGTGGAGCCCGCCGGGTTGTTGCCCTGGTCGGAGGTGCCCAGGTGGAGCGAGAAGGTGGGCAGTGCCAGGACCGCCATGACCAGCGTGGCGAGGATGCCGAGCAGCTGGGGACGGCGCTCCACGAAGGCGGACCAGCGGGCGGCGAACCCGGTGGGCGTCTCGGGGCGCGGGCCCTCGGCGGCGAGCCGCCGGCGCTCGCGGCGCGAGAGGGCGCGCATGCCGATGCAGGAGAGGAGTGCGGGGAGCAGGGTGACCGAGGCGGCGACGGTCAGCACCACCGTGAGGGAGGCGGCGATCGCGACGCCGTTCAGGAAGTTCAGCCGCAGCACCAGCATGCCGAGCAGCGCGATGCACACGGTGGCCCCGGCGAAGACCACGGCCCGGCCCGTGGTGGCGACGGCCCGTGTGGCGGCCTCCTCGACCGGCAGGCCCCTGATGAGGCCCTTGCGGTGCCGGGTCACGATGAACAGGGCGTAGTCGATGCCCACGCCGAGTCCGACGAGGGTGCCGAGCATCGGGGCGAAGTCGGCGACGGGCATGGCGTGTCCGAGCAGGGTGATGCCGGAGTACGCGGTGCCCACGCTGACGAGTGCGGTCGCGATGGGCAGCAGGCTCGCGGCGAGCGAGCCGAAGGCGAGGAAGAGGACCAGGGCCGCGACGGCCACGCCGATGACCTCGGCGAGGTGGGTGGCGGGGGCCTCGGTCAGGGCGACGGCCCGGCCGCCGAGCTCCACCTGGAGTCCGTCCGCCTCGGTGGCCGGGTTCTTCGCGGCGGCGACGACGGCCTTGGCCTGCGCCTTGGGGACGGAGTCGGCCGGCCGGTCGAACGTCACCACGGCGTAGGCGGTCCGGCCGTCGGGGCTGATCTGCGCGGCGCTCTCGGGGCCGGGCCCGTAGGGCCCGGCGACCGAACCGACCCCGGGGAGCCCGGCGATGGTGTCGAGGGCTCCGGCCATGCGCTGTTCGACGGCGGGAGTGCGGACGCTCTGGTGCTCCGGGGCCCGCCACACGATGGTGTCGGTGTCTCCGCCCTGGCCGTGGAATCCGGCGCGCAGCAGGGCGTGGGCACGGCTGGACTCGGTGCCGGGGACCTCGTAGTCGTTGGAGAAGGCGGATCCGGCGGTCCCCGCGGCCACGGCCGTGCCGCCGAGGGCGAGCAGCCAGAGGAGGACGGTCGGCAGGCGGTGCCGCAGGCACCAGCGCGCGATCACTGCCAACGGACGTGCTCCCTGGTGGTTCGGATCTTTACCGGGGCTGCCCGACGCAAAGACGCTGGAACTCGTGAAGGCCCGGCCGACGGCCCGGAGGATCGCCCAGGGACCGGCCGGATTTCGGCCGGAGATCGGCCAAGATGGTCTGCACCGCCACGATCCCAGCGTTTGGTGATCGTTGGCCCGTTTCGTGTGCATCGTCACAGGGGCCGGGGGCGGTACGGGACCGAGGTCACGCGTCCGAAGGGCCGTTCGGCGAGCCGTCCGGCCCGTCGGCCCGGTAGCCGGGGACGGAGGGCCACCTGACGGTGAGCACCACCGCGTCCTCCTCGGCGTACCAGGAGTGGTCGACGCCGCGGCCCCAGACGACGTAGTCGCCCTGTTCGGCGAGGACGACGGTCCGGCCGGGGAACTCCAGCCGGAAGCGGCCGCTGATCAGCACCTGGAGGGCGGTGCGCTCCTCGCCCCGCACCCACTGGGCCCGTTCTTCGCCCTTCGGGTGGACCCCCCACTTGATCTCCACGTCCTTGCTGTGGCGCGGATCGGCGGGGTCCTTGAAGTGGCCGAGGAGCCAGCCGCGGTCGGTGGCGGCGTCCAGGGCGGCCTTGCCGGTGTAGACGGAGTCCGCGGCGGTGCGGGCCGAGGAGGAGGCCGAGCCGGAGGAGATGGAGGAGGGGGAGGCGGGGTCGTCGTTCACGGGGTGAGGCTAATGCAGTTGTGCGGCCGGGCGGAGGGCTGGTGAGCTGGGCCGATGACGATGAATGCTGACGAACTGGTGAGCGTACGGGCCGCGTACGACCGGGAGATGCGCCGCGACGCGCTGCCGGATTCCGCGGCCGTCCGGGTGGAGCGGGCGGGGGCGGTCGTACGGCAGACCGCGAACGCCGCCGGCGCCGAGGGCGGTGGCGGGGCCGGGTGGAACTGGGTGCTCTGGTCGGACCTCGACGAGGAGACGGCGGACGCGGAGATCGCGGCGCAGGTGGCCTACTTCGCGGCTCGCGGGGCCGACGAGGTCGAGTGGAAGCTGTACGGCCACGACCGGCCGGCCGATCTCGGGGACCGGCTGCGCGCGGCGGGGTTCGTGCCGGAGCCGGCCGAGACCCTCATGGTGGGGCGCGCCGACGAGCTCGCCGCGCTGCCGGTGGAGCCGCCGGAGGGGATCACCCTGCGGGTGGTGACGGACGAGGCCGGCGTCGACCTGATGATGGACGTCCACGCGAAGGCCTTCGGTACCGAACGCCCCGCGATGCGGCACCAGCTGCTCACCCTGCTGAGGGACGAGCCGGAGACCCTCGCGGCGGTGGTGGCGATGGCCGGGGACACCCCGGTCAGCGCGGCCCGCATGGAGATGCGCCCGGGCTGCTCGTTCGCCGGACTCTGGGGCGGCGGCACCCTGCCTCAGTGGCGGGGCCGCGGCATCTACCGCCTCCTGGTCGCCCACCGCGCCCGCATCGCGGCGGCCCGCGGCATCCGGTACCTCCAGGTCGACGCCTCCGCCGACAGCCGCCCGATCCTCGACCGTCTGGGCTTCGCGACCCTGGGCACGACGGTCCCGTACATCTGGACCGCAAAGCCGTAGCGCGGGCGGGCGGCTCCGGGGGAAGATCGCGGGATGGAACGTATCGGGCCGCCCCTGACCGGGGACGAGCGGGAGACACTGCGCGCATTCCTCGACTACCACCGGGCCACCCTCGCCTGGAAGTGCGAGGGGCTCACCGACGAGGAGCTGCGGCGGTCTTCGATGCCGCCGTCCACGCTCTCCCTGCTGGGCCTGGTCCGGCACATGGGCGAGGTCGAGCGGCACTGGTTCCGCCGCACCCTGAACGGGGAGGAGCTTCCCCACCTCTGGTCCGACACCCACGACTTCCAGGCCGCCTACGACGCCTCCGGCGCCACGCGCGAGGAGGCGTTCACGGCCTGGGAGACGGAGGTCGCGCACGCGCGCCGCATCGAGGCGGCTGCCGGGTCCCTCGACGTGACGGCGTACGTGGCCAGTTGGAAGGAGGAGGCCTCGATGAGGCTCGTCATGCTCCACCTGATCCACGAGTACGCGCGCCACAACGGCCACGCCGACCTCCTGCGCCAGGCCATCGACGGCGCCACCGGAGCCTGACGGCCGGCCCCGGCGGGACGCCCCGCCCTCCGGCGGCCCGTCCGGGGATCCGTCAGGCCGCCCGCCAGTAGCCCAGGCCGTTCACCCGCTGCTTCGGCAGGGCCAGGTCCTTGCGGAGGTACGCCGTCAGCGTGCGCGTCGTGGCGGTGTCGCAGGCCAGCCAGACGTACGCCGACTCCGGGTCCGCGACGAGCTCCGGGAGCTCCGCCTTGACCTGTTCCACCAGCGCCGAGCCCGCGCGCCCGACCCGCCGGACCTCGTGCCGGGCCGGGTCGAGCCGGACCGGGAGGTCGGCGTCCGAGGCGTGCTGGGTCTCCAGCCAGATCGTGGCCGGGGTCTGCGGGTAGGCGTCCAGCAGGGAGTTGATCGCCGGCACCGAGGCCGGGTCTCCGATCACCAGCAGTCGCTCCGGCGCCGGCGCAGGTGCCGTGAAGCCCGTCCCCTGGACGGTGGCCTCGATGGTGTCGCCCGCCTTCGCGGCCCGCGCCCACGCGCTCGCGGGGCCGTCGTGCAGGGCGAACTCCAGGGCGAACGTTCCCGCCCCGGGATCCGGGTCGACGAGGGTGTACGCCCGCGTGTGCGGCTTGCCGGCGTTGTCGAACCACAGCCGCACCCACATCGTCGGGTGAATCGACTCGCCCGCCGCGGCCAGCAGCCCGCCGTCCGTCACGTACACGCGGCGGTAGTGCTCCGTGACCTCTTCCGCGCCCGTGACCGTGAAGGTGAAGTCCTTGCCGCGCAGAAGCCGCAGGACCACGCCTTCCCATCCCTTGCCGACGCCCGCCATGTGCGACCACCCCTCCCTGAAGAACCCCTATAGTTAGGGCAGCCTAACCTAATGCACTGGGGGATGAGTGTGAGCCTTCTGAACAACGCCGGCGCCGGCGAAGCCTTCGAGCTCTACCGGGACGACTGGGGCGTCCCCCATCTCCGCGCCTCCGACGCCGACCGCCTCGCCTACGCCCAGGGCCACGCCACCGCCCTCGACCGCGCCTGGCAGCTGGAGGTCGAGCGCCACCGCGCCCAGGGCTCCAGCGCCGCCTTCCTCGGCCAGGACTCCGTCGCCTGGGACCGGTTCGTGCGCCAGGCCCGGCTCGCCGACACCGCCCGCCGCTGCCACGAGGCCCTCGACCCCGAAACCGCCGCCTGGGTCGGAGCCTACGTGGACGGCGTCAACGACGGGCTCGCCCGGGGCGCCGCCCGCGACGAGCGCTTCGCCCGCACCGGCCACGCCCCCACCCCGTGGGAGCCGTGGGTCCCACTGGCCATCTGGATCGCCACCCACATCCTCTTCGCCGGGTTCGCCACCAAGCTGTGGCGCGAGCGGGTGGGCCGCGCCCTCGGCGACGAGGCCGTCACCCTCTTCGCCACCGACGGCCCCGGCACCGCCGGCAGCAACGGCTGGCTGGTCCCGGGCGAGCGGACCGCCACCGGCTCGGCGCTCATCGCCGGCGACCCGCACCGGTTCATCGAGGACCCGGGCGTCTACCAGCAGATACGGCTCTCCTGCCCCGAGTACGACGTCATCGGCCTGGCCGTCCCCGGCATCCCCGGCCTCGGCCACTTCGGGCACACCGGCAGCGCCGCCTGGGCGATCACCAACGCCATGGCCGACTACCAGGACCTCTACGCCGAGCGGCTGCGCCCCGCCGCCCAGGGCGAGGGCATCGAGGCCCTCGGCCCCGACGGCGCCTGGGAGCCCGTCCACCGGCACACCGAGACGATCACCGTGGCCGGCGCCGACCCGGTGGAGGTCGAGGTCCTGGAGACCGCCCGCGGCCCCGTGATCGTCCACGACGGCCCGGCGGACCAGACCCTCTCGCTCCGCTACCCGCCCCGGGTCCGCCGCGACCTCGGCTTCGCCGTCCTCCCCGCCCTGCTGCGCGCCCGTACCGTCGCCGACATCGACCGCGCCCTCGACGGCTGGGCCGAGCCCGTCAACGTCGTCCACGCCGCCGACACCGAGGGCGGCCTGCTGCACCGCGTCGCGGGCGCCGTCCCGCTGCGCGACCCGGCCAACCGGCTGCGCCCGGTGCCCGCCTGGGATCCCCGGTACGTCTGGCAGGGCTGGGCCGAGACCCCCGCCGAGCCCGTGCAGGGCTTCGCCGTCATGGCCAACGCGCGCGGCATCGCCTCGCCGCTCGGCGTCGAGTTCGCGCCCCCGCACCGCGCCAACCGCATCCGCGAGCTGCTCTCCGGCTCGGCTGACTGGTCCCCGAAGGCGATGGCCGAGGTGCACGCGGACACCCACCTGGCCTCGGCCGCGCCGCTGCTGGCCCTGCTGCCCGGGCTCGAAGGCCTCTCCCCCGCCGCGCAGGCCCTGCGCGCCCGACTGCTCGCCTGGGACCGGCACATGGCGGCCGAGAGCACCGACGCCACCGTCTTCTCGGCGCTGCGGACCGCGACCGTACGCCGCTTCGCCGCCGATCCCGCCCTCGCGGGGCTGGCCGGGGCGCCGACCGGCCCCGAGGTGTTCCACCCGTGGCTGTACCTGGTCCCCCGCGTCGGCTACGCCCTGGAGGGGCTGCTGACCACACCCCTGCTGCCCTCCCTCGACCGGGCGGCCCACGTACGGGCCGCCCTGGAGGAGACGGCCGCGGCGGACACCCCCGACACCCCGTGGTCACGGGTACACCGCCTCGCTCCCTGGTCGGCGCTGCCCGACCCCGATGCCCAGTGGCCCGGACTCGGCGGCGATCATGACTGTGTGAACGCCACCTCGACCGTGCCCGGTTTCACCGATCTCACCGCCCGCGCGTCGGCGGCGCGCTACGTGTGGGACCTGGCCCGCCGTGAGGACAGCCTCTGGGCGGTCCCGCTCGGCGCGGACGGCGTCACCGGATCGCCCCACCACCGCGACCAGCTCCCGTTCTGGGCCCGGTGCGAACTCGTCCCCGTCGTCACCGACTGGACCCGTCTCACCAAGGAATCCGTATGACCAGCAGCAGCGCGTCCTCCGCCTCCGCCGCCGGTACCCGGCAGCCCGTGTACTCCCAGCGCGTCGAGGGCGTCGGAACGGTCACCCTCACCCCCGTCGACCCCGTCGCCGACGCCCCGCTGATCCACTCCTGGGTCACCGAGGAGCGGGCCCGCTTCTGGGGCATGGGCGGGGCCAGCCGCGAGCTCGTCCAGGAGATCTACGAGGACGTCGACCGCCGCACCACCCACCACGCGTTCCTCGCGCGCCGCGACGGCGAGCCCGTCGGGCTGTTCCAGACGTACGACTGCGCCGAGGACCGGATCAGCGAGTGCTACGAGGTCCTGCCCGGCGACACGGGCGTGCACCTGCTGATCGGTCCGACGCGCGGCGCCTCCGAACGCGGCTTCAGCGCCGGCGTGTTCGGCGCCTTCCTCTCGTACGTCCTCTCGGACGGGAGCACCCGCCGGATCGTGGCGGAGCCCGACGCCCGCAACGAGAAGGCCATGACCCGCCTGGTGCGGTCCGGCTTCGAGCTGGGCCCGGAGATCGACCTCCCGGAGATCGACCTGCCCGAGGTGTACCTGCCGGCGAAGCGGGCCCGCCTCGCCTTCCTCAGCGGCCCGCAGGGCGGCTGACCGGCACCCCCTGCCACCGCGCGGCGCCCGCGCAGCACCGCTGCGGGCAGCGACCCTCCCGTCGCTCCCCGCGGTGGTGGAATGTGTCGTTCCCCATTGACCGGGCGCACCCGGCGGCTGGAAGCTGAGGCCCACTCAAAGCACTTGCAGTGGGGGACAATTGACCAGCCAGAATCTGCACATCGGGCCGGACGCGGCAGCGGACCGGTACCGATTGCTCCGGTCGATCGGCCGCGGCGGCGAGGCCGTGCTCTATCTCGCGGAGATCGAGCTGGCCGGCGGGGCCGAGCCGGTGGTCGTGAAGGTGCTCGACTCGAAGACGACGATCACGCCCGACGTCTTCGACCGGATCAGCCAGAAGTGGAACGAGCAGGCGGAGCTGCTCCGGTTCGTGCACCGGCCGGGCGTGGTGGGGGTGCGGGAGCACTTCGAGGGGCCGCCGATCCACCGGGCCGGGGACTCCTCGACGCTCACCGGCCGGGCGCTCGTCCTCGTGATGAACCATGTCGACGGGCTGGACCTGCGGGACTGGCGGGCCGAGCGGACGCTGGCCGGTGCCGCCGAGCGGCGCGAGGTGATGCGGACGCTGGAGCAGCTCGCCGACGTACTCGACTGGCTGCACTCGGGGAAGGCCACCCCCTCCGGACGCCAGGTGATCCACGGCGACCTGTCGCCCGGCAACGTGATGGTCGACGCCCACGGCCAGGCCACGCTGGTGGACTTCGGGCTGAGCAAGCTGACCGCCGACCACCAGACGGCGGAGGTGTGGTTCACGCCCGGGTACGCGGCCCCCGAGGTATTCGACGGCAAGCGCACGCCGGGTACGGACCGGTACGCCTTCGGTGCCATCGCGTACTTCCTGCTGAGCGGGGAGTCCCCGCCGGCCACTCCGGAGCAGCTGGCCCAGGCCATGGCCGGGCTCCCGCAGATCGCCGTACTCGACGCCGAGCAGCGGGCCCGGATCACGGCGATCTGCTCGGCGGACCCGGGGCGGCGGCCGGTGAACCTGGCCGGCTGGATGAAGGACATCCGCCACGCCGTGGTGTCCACGACGACGTCCACCTCGCAGCGCGCGGTCCAGGACGCCGTGCCGGCGAAGCCGGCCGTTCCACCGCCCCCGGCCGTCCCGCCGCAGCCCGCGGCCGCGCCCGCGCCGGCGCCGGCGCACCTGTCAGCGCCCCTGTCGGCGCCGCCGGTACCGCCCGCGGCGTACGTGCCGACCGCGCCGGCGTCGGCCCCCGATCCGGCCCCGGCCCCCTCCCCCGATCCGGGGCCCGCCACGGTGCCCGACGCGGTGCCCGCCGGGTACGGGCCCGCGTACCACCGAAGTCCGGCCCCGGTCCCCGCCCCCGAGCCGCCGCGTCCCGCCGGGAAGCGGCGGACCGGCCTGGTCCTCGGCTCGGTGGCCACCGTGGTGGTCCTGGCGGCGCTCGCGGTGCTCGGCGTACAGCTCCTGGGCGACAAGGACAAGGAGAACACCGCGGCGAACGGAAAGCCCGCCGGGAACAGCACACCGAAGGCACCGGCCTCGGCCTCGAACTCGGCGACTCCCTCGGCGGATCCCTCCGAGGAGAGTCCCACCCCCCAGGAGTCCCCCAGTCCGGCGGCCTCGGGCAGCCGGGACCCGGGGTCGGTCAAGGACAGCAACGTGGCGGATCTGACGGTGCTGTCCTCGGTCGGGGAGATCCACAACTTCGAGGTCGGCTCCGCCAAGCTGAACACGAAGGAGTACGGGGCGGCCCTGCTCGGGAGCTGTTACGTCGGCGCGAGCGTCGAATACGACGTGAACCGGGCCTGGTCCACGCTGGAGTTCACCGCGGGCGTCGACGACGGCTCGACGGTGGAGGAGGCCCGCGTGACCATCTCCGTGGACGACAAGCCCGCTCTCTTCTCCGAGCAGGTCCACCTGGGCAAGCCGGTCACCAAGTCGCTGGACATCAAGGGGGCCCTGAGGCTTCGCATCAAGGTGGAGGAGACCTGCCGGGACCGGGGCAGCGCCATCATCGCGGCCCCGGTCCTCAAGCGCTGACGGATCCCCGCCGCGGCAACGGCCCCGGCCGTCCCGTACACGGGAACGCACGGAGGCCCCGCACCAACGGGTGCGGGGCCTCCGGACGTCCCGGCCTTCACGGCCGAGGGGGTCAGCCCTCGCTCACGCCCAGGCGTTCCAGGATGAGCTCCTTCACGCGGGCCGCGTCGGCCTGGCCGCGCGTGGTCTTCATGACCGCGCCGACCAGCGCGCCCACGGCCGCGACCTTGCCGCCGCGGATCTTGTCCGCGATGGCCGCGTTGCCCGCGATGGCCTCGTCCACGGCCGCGCCGAGCGCGCCCTCGTCCGAGACGACCTTCAGGCCGCGCTTCTCGACGACCTCGTCCGGGGTGCCCTCGCCGGCGAGGACGCCCTCCAGGACCTGGCGGGCCAGCTTGTCGTTGAGCTCACCGGCCGCCACCAGGGCCGCGACGCGCGCGACCTGGGCCGGGGTGATGGGCAGCTCGTCGACGACGACGCCCTGCTCGTTGGCGTTGCGGGCCAGCTCGCCCATCCACCACTTGCGCGCGGCCGTCGAGTCGGCGCCCGCCTCGATCGTGGCGACGATGGAGTCCACCGCGCCCGCGTTGAGGATCGACTGCATGTCGTGCTCGTTCACGCCCCACTCCTCGCGGAGGCGGTTGCGGCGCACGCGCGGCATCTCGGGCAGACCGCCGCGCAGCTCCTCGACCCAGTCGCGGGCCGGGGCCACGGGGACCAGGTCGGGCTCCGGGAAGTACCGGTAGTCCTCGGCGTTGTCCTTGATGCGGCCGGCGGTGGTGGAGCCGTCCTCCTCGTGGAAGTGCCGGGTCTCCTGCACGATCGTGCCGCCGGACGAGAGCACGGCCGCGTGGCGCTGGATCTCGAAGCGGGCCGCGCGCTCGACGGAGCGCAGCGAGTTGACGTTCTTCGTCTCGCTGCGGGTGCCGAACTCGGACTCGGGGGTGGGGCGCAGCGACAGGTTCACGTCGCAGCGCATCTGCCCCTTGTCCATGCGGGCCTCGGAGACGCCGAGCGCCTTGATGACCTCGCGCAGCTCGGCGACGTACGCCTTGGCGACCTCGGGGGCCCGCTCGCCCGCGCCCTCGATCGGCTTGGTGACGATCTCGATGAGCGGGATGCCGGCGCGGTTGTAGTCCAGCAGGGAGTGGGACGCGCCGTGGATACGGCCGGTGGCGCCGCCGACGTGCAGCGACTTGCCGGTGTCCTCCTCCATGTGGGCGCGCTCGATCTCCACGCGGAAGATCTCGCCGTCCTCCAGCTGTACGTCGAGGAAGCCGTTGAAGGCGATCGGCTCGTCGTACTGGGAGGTCTGGAAGTTCTTCGGCATGTCCGGATAGAAGTAGTTCTTCCGGGCGAAGCGGCACCACTCGGCGATCTCGCAGTTCAGCGCGAGGCCGATCTTGACGGCGGACTCGATGCCGATCGCGTTGACGACGGGCAGCGCGCCGGGCAGGCCGAGGCAGACCGGGCAGGTCTGCGAGTTGGGCTCGGCGCCCAGCTCGGTCGAGCAGCCGCAGAACATCTTGGTCTTGGTGCCGAGCTCGACATGGACCTCCAGGCCCATGACGGGGTCGAACGAGGCGAGAGCGTCCTCGTACGACAGCAGTTCGGTGAAGGTGGTCACGGTGAAACTTTCCCTCTCAGCCCAGCAGGACGTCGTCGTCGCCCAGGCGCTTCAGCTCGCGGTACAGGATCGCGAGACCGGTGACGATGGCGGCGGCGGACACGACGGCGTCGACGAGCTTCAGCGTGTCGTGCTCGGTGCGGGCCTTCTTGACCTGCTTGATCACGCCGAGGGCGCCGAAGGCGGTGGTGCCCATCGACAGGTACGTGCCGGTCTTGGACTTCTTGAAGCCCTTGGCCTTGGTCAGTGCACTGGTGCTCACAGGGACGGTGCCTCCTCAAGCAGCGGGTGACCCCAGCGTGCGACGAAGGCCGCCTCCACGGCGGCGCCGACCTTGTACAGCCGGTCGTCCTTCATCGCCGGGGCGATGATCTGGAGCCCGACCGGCAGGCCGTCCTCCGGCGCCAGGCCGCACGGGAGCGACATGGCGGCGTTGCCGGCCAGGTTGGTCGGGATGGTGCACAGGTCCGCGAGGTACATGGCGAGGGGGTCGTCGGTGCGCTCGCCGATCGCGAAGGCGGTGGTCGGGGTCGTCGGGGAGACGATCACGTCGACCTGCTCGAAGGACTTCTCGAAGTCCCGCGTGATGAGCGTGCGGACCTTCTGGGCGGAGCCGTAGTACGCGTCGTAGTAGCCGGAGCTCAGCGCGTACGTGCCCAGGATGATGCGGCGCTTGACCTCGTCGCCGAAGCCGGCTTCGCGGGTGAGCGCGGTGACGTCCTCGGCGGACTTGGTGCCGTCGTCGCCGACGCGCAGGCCGTAGCGCATGGCGTCGAAGCGGGCCAGGTTCGAGGAGCACTCGGACGGCGCGATCAGGTAGTACGCGGCCATCGCGAGGTCGAAGGAGGGGCAGTCCAGCTCGACGATCTCGGCGCCCAGCTCCTTGAGGAGCTCGACGGACTCGTTGAAGCGCTGGACGACGCCGGCCTGGTAGCCCTCGCCGGCGAACTGCTTGACGACGCCGACGCGCATGCCGGCGACGGAGCCGTTGCGGGCCGCCTCGACGACCGGCGGGACCGGGGCGTCGATGGAGGTGGAGTCCATCGGGTCGTGGCCGGCGATGACCTCGTGCAGGAGCGCCGCGTCCAGGACCGTACGGGCGCAGGGCCCGCCCTGGTCGAGGGAGGAGGAGAAGGCGACCATGCCGTAGCGGGAGACGCCGCCGTACGTGGGCTTCACGCCGACCGTGCCGGTGACGGACGCGGGCTGGCGGATGGAGCCGCCGGTGTCCGTGCCGATCGCGAGGGGGGCCTGGAAGGCGGCCAGCGCGGCCGCGGAGCCGCCGCCGGAGCCGCCGGGGATGCGGGTGAGGTCCCAGGGGTTGCCGGTGGGCCCGTACGCGCTGTTCTCGGTGGAGGACCCCATGGCGAACTCGTCCATGTTGGTCTTGCCGAGGATGACGACGTCGGCTTCCTTGAGCTTGCGCGTCAGGGTGGCGTCGTACGGCGGGATCCAGCCTTCGAGGATCTTCGAGCCGACGGTGGTCGGGACCCCGACGGTGGTGAAGATGTCCTTGAGGGCGAGCGGGACGCCGGCCAGCGGGCCCAGCTTCTCGCCGCGCTCGCGCTTGGCGTCGACGGCGCGCGCCTGGGCGAGGGCACCCTCGCGGTCGACGTGCAGGAAGGCGTGGACCTTCTCGTCGGTCGCGTCGATGCGGGCCAGGTGGGCCTCGGTGACCTCGACGGCCGTGAGCTCGCCGGAGGCGATCTTCTCGGCGGTCTGGGCGGCCGTGAGCTTGATGATCTGGTCAGTCATGGTTGTTAGTCCTCCCCCAGGATCTGCGGCACCTTGAAACGCTGCTGCTCCTGGGCGGGAGCGCCGGAAAGCGCCTGCTCGGGGGTGAGCGACGGACGGACCTCGTCCGCGCGCATGACGTTCGTCAGCGGCAGCGGGTGGGAGGTCGGCGGGACGTCTTGGTCGGCGACCTCGGAGACGCGGGCGACCGCGCCGATGATGTCGTCGAGCTGTCCGGCGAAGTGGTCGAGCTCTTCGCTCTTCAGTTCCAGACGTGCCAGCCGAGCGAGGTGGGCGACCTCCTCGCGCGTGATGCCAGGCATGCAGCGATCCTCTGGGGGTGGTGAGTGTGTAGTTTCGTGGCCAATCCTATGGGGCGGGGCCCCGGACCCACGAAACCGTTTGCCGCCGGGGGGCCGCTCCGGCCCCCGGACCCTTCGCCGCGCGCCGCTCCCGGCTACGGGGCCGGGGTTTCCGCCGGTGCCGCGGCCGGGGCGGCCGACAGTTCCGCCGTGATGTCCGCCGGCCGGCGCCAGCCGCGTTCACCGCGGGCCAGCAGCCAGGCCGTGGCCTCCTGCGGGGGCATCGCGGCCGCGACGAGCCAGCCCTGGACGGCGTCGCAGCCCAGGTCGCGCAGGCGCTCCCAGGTCTCGTCGTCCTCGACGCCCTCGGCGACGACGAGCAGCCCCAGAGAGTGCGCCAGGTCGACGGTGCAGCGGACGATCTCCGCGTCCTGCGCGTCGACCGCGAGCCGCGCCACGAACGAGCGGTCGATCTTCAGCTCGCTGACCGGCAGCCGTCGCAGGTGCACGAGGGAGGAGTAGCCGGTGCCGAAGTCGTCGAGCGACATCTTGACGCCGTGGCCGGTCAGACCCGCCATGGTGTCGGCGGCCCGCTGCGGGTCCTCCAGCAGCACGTGTTCCGTTATCTCCAGCTGGAGGCCGCTGGCCGGGACCCCGTGCCGGGCCAGCCGGGCCGCGACGGCGCCCGCGAAGCCGGGGGTGTGGACGTCGCGCGGCGAGACGTTGACGGCGACCGGGACCTTGAGGCCCTGCGCCCGCCAGCGCGCCACCTGGGCGAGGGCCGTCTCCAGCACGTACTCGGTGAGGTGGGGCATCAGCCCCGAGGTTTCGGCGATCGCGATGAACTCGTCCGGCGACACCCGGCCGCGCTCCGGATGCACCCAGCGCACCAGGGCTTCGAGCCCGGCGACCTGGCCGTCGAAGCGGACCTTGGGCTGGTAGTGCAGTTCCACCTCGCCGGCGTCGAGGGCGCGGCGCAGGTCTCCGAGGAGGCCCAGGCGGTCGGGCGTGTTGCTGTCGCGCTTGGACTCGTACACCTCCACGCCGGTGCGGTCCCGCTTCGCCTGGTACATCGCGACGTCGGCGCGGCACAGCAGCCCCTCCGCGTCGAGCGCGTGGTCGGGGAAGACGGCGAGCCCGGCGCTGGCCTCCAGGACGAGGGTCAGGCCGTCCAGGTCGAGGGGTGAGCTGAGTTCGGCGACGAGGTGGCGGGCGACCCGCTGGGCACTGGTGGTGGAGTCGGCGACGGGCAGGAGTACGGCGAACTCGTCACCGCCGAGGCGTGCGGCCTCGGCGTCCTGGGGCAGGGCCTGGCGGAGCCGGTCGGCGATCTGGAGCAGCAGCCGGTCGCCGGCGAGGTGGCCCAGCGTGTCGTTGACCGCGCGGAAGCGGTCCAGGTCGATCAGCACAAGAGCAGACCGGGTGCCCAAACGTTCAGCCTCGTCCAGGGCGGACCAGGCCCGCTCCAGCAGCCACTGCCGGTTCGGCAGCCCGGTCAGCGGATCGCGCAGCTGCTCCTCGGCGCGCGCCCGGGCGATCCACAGGGTGGAGTCGAGGGCGATCAGGGGTACGGCGAACAGCGGTAGCAGCACCGGCTGCGTCACGGCGACCACGCAGATCAGCGGCGCGATGCCGAGCAGGGCGACCGCGACTAAGACCTGGCGGAGCAGGGCCGTGCGGGCGACGGTGGGCAGGGAGCCGCCGCGCGGGGTCTGCGCGAGCCACAGCAGGACCTTGGTGACCAGCAGGTAGGCGAGGGCCACCAGGACGATCTCCGGGACCGCCTCCAGCCCCCAGGTGGTGGGCCGCCAGGGGGACTCGACGGTCGGCTCCTCGCCGAACGCGGCGAGTACGAGGGCCCCGGCCCCGATGCCGAGGATGTCGGTGGCGCCGTGCAGCAGCCCCTGCCGCCAGCGGTGCCGGCGTGCGGCCCCGACCAGGGAGACCACCGCGAGCGAGACCAGTCCCGCGGGCACCCACCCGTAGAGGACGAGCACGCCGAGGGTGAGCGCCGCGCCCGAACCGGTGCCGCCCCACCAGCGGTCGCGGCCGAGTGCGACGAGGTGGCCGACGATGATGCCGGTCAGCAGGGCCAGCGCCCAGCCGACCGGGCCGCCGGGGAACAGGGCGTGACGCTCGCTCAGCGCGGAGACGATGCCGATCGCGAGGACGACGGCGGACAGGCCCACGACGATGAACGGCAGCACGGTGCGCTGCGCCGCCGCTCTGCCCGGGCCCATACCGGAGTCGAGCGGGTGGGTGTCCGGTGTCCTGGCGCCCAGGACACCGAGCCGGCCCGTCCGCATGGACGGGATCTCCCCGCCGACATCAGGTGACGGGTCGGCGCTTTCGGTGGGTTTCATGCCCGTCCCTCTCACAGCCGGCAATGCCGATGCCACGCGATGGCCCCGATGTCATGCCATCACGGCCGGAAGCGCATCACGCAGCCGTGCACGACAGGCGCCCCCCTCAACAGTAGGACGCGGGAGGCCCCCAGGGGCAGCGGTCGGCGGCGGTTGCCCGAATGCGGCCCAGCCATCCTCATCAGTACGGTATCCGCCGAACGGGTGAGTTCGGACCAGGACTCCCGGGTCACCCATCCGATGATCCGACAGGTCACCACCCTGCGAACAGCCCTGTACCGGCCTTTTACCACCGGGAGTTGCGCCTGGCGTGCGCCCGCCCGTACGGCCGCACGCCACGCATCCGTTCGCCTTCGCCACTCCCCCGCCGCGGGACCCGCGTGTCGGCCGGGCCCTGTTACTCCGCCGCGGCGACGCCGTCCACCGGGAGCGCCGCCTCGCGCGCCGCGTCCGGGCCCTGTTCGAGGAGGACCGCGAAGCCCGCGTCGTCGAGGACGGCCAGCTTCAGCTGCACCGCCTTGTCGTACTTGGAGCCCGGGTTCTCGCCGACCACGACGAACGAGGTCTTCTTCGAGACGGATCCCGTCACCTTGGCGCCTCGGCTCTGCAGGGCCTCCTTCGCGCCGTCGCGCGTGTGGCTCTGCAAAGTGCCGGTGACGACGACGGTCAGGCCCTCCAGCGGGCGCGGCCCCTGGTCCTCGCCGGAACCCTCCTCCTCCATCCGCACCCCGGCCTCGCGCCACTTGCGCAGAATCTCCTGGTGCCAGTCGACGGCGAACCACTCCTTGACCGCCGCCGCGATGATCGGCCCGACGCCCTCGGTCGCGCCGAGCTCCTCCTCGGTGGCCTGCTCGATCCGCTCGATCGAGCGGAACTCGCGGGCCAGGGTCTGCGCCGCGACGGGGCCCACGTGACGGATGGAGAGGCCGTTGATGAAGCGGGCCAGCGGCCGCTCCCTGGCGGCCGCGATGTTCTCCAGCATGGACAGGGCGTTCTTCTTCGGCTCGCCCTTCTGGTTGGCGAAGACCGTGACGATCTTCTCCTCGCCGGTCTTCGGATCGCGCTTGGGCAGCCCGCTGTCGGCGTCCAGGACGTACGCCTTGATGGGCAGCAGCTGCTCGATGGTGAGGCCGAACAGGTCGCCCTCGTCGAGCATCGGCGGCTCGGCCGGCTCCAGCGGGTTGGTGAGCGCGGCCGCGGCCACGGCGCCGAAGTTCTCGATGTCCAGGCAGTCGCGGCCGGCCAGGTAGAAGAGCCGCTCGCGCAACTGGGCCGGGCAGGTCTGCCCGTTGGGGCAGCGGAGGTCGATGTCGCCCTCCTTCATCGGCCGCAGCGCCGTCCCGCACTCGGGGCACTCGGCCGGCATGACGAACTCCCGCTCGGTGCCGTCACGCAGGTCCACCACGGGGCCGAGGATCTCGGGGATCACGTCGCCGGCCTTGCGCAGCACCACCGTGTCCCCGATGAGCACGCCCTTGGCCTTGACGACCTCCTGGTTGTGCAGGGTCGCGAACTCGACTTCCGAGCCCGCCACCGTCACCGGCTCCACCTGCGCGTACGGGGTCACCCGGCCGGTGCGGCCGACGCCGACCTTGATGTCGATCAGCTTGGTGTTGACCTCTTCGGGGGCGTACTTCCAGGCGATCGCCCAGCGCGGGGCGCGGGCCGTGGAGCCCAGGCGGCCCTGGAGCGGGATCTCGTCGAGCTTGACGACGACCCCGTCGATCTCGTGCTCGACCGAGTGCCGGTTCTCGCCGAAGTGGGCGATGAACTCGCGGACCTCGGCGAGCGAGGACACCGCCTTGTTGTGCCGGGCCGTGGGCAGGCCCCACTCGCCGAGCAGCTCGTACGCGTGGCTGAGCTTGTCGATCTCGAAGCCCTCGCGCGCGCCGATGCCGTGCACGACCATGTGCAGCGGGCGGGTGGCGGTGACCTTCGGGTCCTTCTGGCGCAGCGAACCGGCCGCCGCGTTGCGCGGGTTGGCGAAGGGCTTGTCGCCCGCCCCGACGAGCCGGGCGTTGAGCTCCTCGAACTTCTCCATCGGGAAGAAGACCTCGCCGCGGATCTCGACCAGATCCGGGATCCGGTCGCCCTTGAGGCGGTCGGGGATGTCCGCGATGGTGCGCACGTTGGGCGTGATGTCCTCGCCGGTGCGGCCGTCGCCGCGGGTGGCGGCCCGGGTCAGTCGGCCCTTCTCGTACGTGAGGTTGACGGCGAGGCCGTCCACCTTGAGCTCGCACAGGTAGTGGAAATCGGGGGTGTTGACGTCCCGGGCCACCCGCTCGGCCCAGGCCGCCAACTCCTCGTCGTCGAAGGCGTTGTCGAGGGAGAGCATGCGCTCCCGGTGCTCGACGGACGCGAAGTCCGTCTCGTACGCCCCGGCCACCTTCTGGGTGGGCGAATCGGGCGTGCGCAGCTCCGGGTACTGGCCCTCCAGCGCCTCCAGCGAGCGCAGCAGCTTGTCGAACTCGGCGTCGCTGACGACCGGCTGGTCGTTCACGTAGTACCGGAAGCGGTGCTCCTCGACCTGCTCGGCCAGCAGCGCGTGCTGCTCTCGCACCGCCGCCGGTGCGGCCGCGCCGTCGCCGGCCTGCTTCTGTTCGGCTGCCATGCCGTGTCCTCCCGTGGCCCGTCTGTTTCCGTCACTCAGGGTTGTCGGCGAGCGACCTCGCCGCCCTGGCGCAGTGCGCCTGCGCGGCGCGCGCGTAGGCGGGCGAAGCGCCCGCCAGACCGCACGCCGGGGTGACCACGACGGACTCCGCCAGAGCCCCCGGGGCCAGTCCCAACCTGCGCCAGAGCTTCCTGACACCCATGACGCTACCGCCCGGGTCCGACAACGGGGCGTCGGTGCCCGGCACCACTCCGGCGAAGAGTTTCGTGCCGCTTTCCACGGCCTCGCCGATGGCGTCGTCCTCGCGCTCCGTGAGCAGGGAGAAATCGAACGACACTCCCGTGACACCGGCTCGCCGGAGCAGGCCGAAGGGCACCTCGGGCGCGCACGAGTGGACGACGACCTCCCCGTCGTGGACGGCGAACAGCTCGCGCAGAGCGCCCTCGACGACCTGCCGGTCCACGGCCCGGTACGTGCGGTACTTGCTCGCGGACCGTACGCGGCCCAGCAGCACCGCGGTCAGGGACGGCTCGTCGAGCTGGAGCACGATCTCGGCGCCGGGGATGCGCTTCCTGACGTCCGCCAGGTGGTCGCGCAGCCCCTCCGCGAGGGATCCGGCCAGGTCGCGGCAGGCGCCGGCGTCCTGGAGCACGGCCTCGCCGCCGTGCAGCTCCAGGGCGGTGGCCAGCGTCCACGGGCCGACGGCCTGGACCTTGAGCTTCCCCTGGTACCCCTGGGTGAACTCCTCCAGGGCGTCGAGGTCCTCGCCCAGCCAGGACCGTGCCCGCTTCGAGTCCCGGCCGGGTCGGTCGCTGATCCGCCAGCCGCTGGGCTCGACGTGGGCGTACATGTCGACGAGCAGCCCGAGGGAGCGGCCGATCATGTCCGCGCCGGGGCCGCGGGCGGGGAGCTCGGGGAGGTACGGGAAGTCCTCGAAGGAGCCGGTGGCGGTCTTGGCGGCCTCGCGTGCGTCGCCGCCGGGGAGCGAGCCGACGCCGGTGGCGCCCGCGGTCATCGGCCGGGCCTGACGCTCAGGTCGTTGACCTCGGCGTCGCGGGGCAGGTCGACGGCCATGACGATCGTGGTGGCCACGGACTCGGGGTCGATCCAGTCGGCGGGGTCGTACTCCTTGCCCTCCTGCGAGCGCACCTTGGCCTGCATGGCGGTCGCGGTCCGGCCGGGGTAGACGGAGGTGACGCGGACGCCGTTCGGCTTCTCCTCGGCGCGCAGCGAGTCGGCGAGGGCCTTGAGCCCGTGCTTGGAGGCGGCGTACGCGCTCCAGTCGGCGTGGGCGTTGAGGCCGGCGCCGGAGTTCACGAAGACCACGGTGGCGCGGGAGGCGCGCAGGGTGGGCAGCAGCAGGCGGGTGACCTCGGCGGGGGCGATCAGGTTCACGTTGAGCTGCTGGTGCCAGGTCTTGGGGCGCAGCTCGCCCACGGGGCCGAGGTCGACGATCCCGGCGATGTGCAGGAGCGAGTCGATCCGTTCGGGCATGGGCTGCTTGGAGAAGGCCCACGACAGCCGGTCGGGGTCGGCGAGGTCGCCGACGAGCGCCCGGGAGCCGGGGTAGCGCTCGACGAGCTGCTTGCCGCGGGCGGCGTCACGGGCGAGCAGGACGAGGTCGTCGCCGCGGGCGTGCAGGCGCGCGGCGACGGCGGCGCCGATGCCCGCGCCGGCACCGGTGATCAGGTGAGTAGCCATACGCCCCATGCTCGCACCCCCGGCGGGCTGCCCCGGTCCGGGTCAGGGACGGACGGCCGCCCCGTGGGCGGCCTCGACCGCGGCGCGGGCGGCGGCCGCCTGTGCGGCGGTGACGGCGGGGCCGAAGCCCTGGCCGACGAACATGCGCGGGTGCGCCGCGACGAGCCGTGCCCGGGCGTCGGCCCGCGGCCCGGACCACCGCTCCAGGGCCTCGTCGCGCACCTCGGCCAGCGCGGCGGCGCGGTCGGGCACGGGCGGGGCGAAGCGGCCGCCGGCGGCCCGGACGTGCTCGGTCCAGCGGTCCTCCCAGAACTCCACCGTCCAGCCCGGCCAGCGGTCGGCGACGTCGTGGCCGCGGGCCCGGGCCGTGGTCAGCCACCAGCCGACCCGGCGCCGGCGCGGGTCCACGTGGATGCCGGCGTCCGCGTACAGCCGGTGGCTGCCGTGGTCCGGTGCTCCCCGCAGCCGGTCCAGCAGCGCGGGCCCCTCCTCGACGGGGTGGTCGTTGATGGCGCCGAGCACGTGACAGCGGTCGGCGCCGATGGTGACCACGGCGACCAGCGGGTCGGGTTCGGCCAGTTCCTCGTCGTCCGGCCCCAGCACCGGGCAGGGGAACACGGCGGCCTCCGCCTCCTGCACGCCGCCGTGCCCGAGGTGGGCCCGCAGGCCGCTCTGGCCGTCGTAGAGCCAGCGCACCTCCCAGCCGGGCCAGGCGCGGCGCAGCAGCTCCAGGGTGACGGCCCGGGTGCGCAGCGAGGCGATGTGGCCCTCCCATGCGAAGACCAGCAGGAGACGGCGCTCACGGTCGGCCAGGACGCCCGCCTCCGTCATGTCATCGGGGTACCAGCTCTCCTCCCGCACGTGGCCGCCCAGGAACGGGAACACGGTGTCCGGACCGGCCAGGAGGTCGAGGTCCAGCCCCACGGCCCCGTAGGAGGAGCGGTGGCGGACGGGGCCGCCGGGGCCGCAGAGCACGAACACGGCCCGGTTGCCCATCAGAACCCGGCCTCGGCGCGCAGGCGGGCCGCCGTCTTCGCGGCGTCGTAGCCGGGCGGGACGCCGTCGACGAGGATGACCTCGCCCGGGATGTGGTCCGTGCGGAGGGGGAGGATGGCCTGATAGGCCTCGGAGGCGTACCAGGCCCGGGCGCGCTCCACGTCCGGGAAGGCGATCACGACGACCGTGCCGGGGAAGGGGCCCTCCAGGACCTCAACCTCCGTGCCGTGGACGAGGAAACGGCCCTCGAAGGGGTCCATCGTCGACTGGATCTCCTCGATGTAGCGGAGGACGTCCTCGTTCAGGGTCTCGGGGCGTATGTGGGCGATGGCGTACGCGGTCACGGGTCTGGCCTCCGCAGTCTCAAGTGCTGTGCCGGATCGGGCTGTCGGTCCGATCCTGCCAAGACGGGGAGCCGCAGGCCATGACCTCCGGGGTCATGCCCCGACGGGAACGGCGCTGCCCGGCCGGAAGGTCCTGCGGTAGGCGATCGGCGAGATGCCGAGGGCGGCCCGCATGTGCTGGCGCAGCGAGTTGGCGGAGCCGAAGCCCGACCGGTGCGCGACCAGGTCCACCGGCAGGTCGCTGGACTCCAGCAGCTGGCGGGCGACTTCGAGGCGCTGGACGGTGAGCCACTGCACCGGGGTCATGCCCACCTCGTCACGGAAGCGCCGGGTGAAGGTGCGCAGGCTCATCCGGGCGTGGGCGGCCAGCTCGGCCAGGGTGACCGGCTCCGCGAGCCGCTCCAGGGCCCAGGCGCGGGTGGCGGTGGTGGTGGCGACGGTGGGCTCGGGGACGGGCCGGTCGATGTACTGCGCCTGCCCGCCGTCGCGCCAGGGCGGTACGACGCACAGCCGCGCGGCGCGGTTGGCGACGGCGGTGCCGTGGTCGGCGCGGATCAGGTAGAGGCACAGGTCGATGCCGGCGGCCACGCCGGCCGAGGTGAGGACGTCCCCGTCGTCGACGAAGAGCACGTCCTCGTCGAGCTTGACCCGCGGGAAGGCGCGCTGGAACTCCGGCGCGTGCTCCCAGTGGGTGGTGGCCGCCCGCCCGTCGAGCATCCCGGCGGCGGCGAGCACCTCGGAGCCGGTGCAGATCGACACGATCCGGGTGCCGGGCCGGATGACGGCGAGGGCCTCGGCGAGGGCCTGCGGCAGGGGCTCGCCGCGCAGCAGGCCCGGCATGGCGTGGGTGGGCGGGACGATCACGGTGTCGGCCGCGGCGAGGGCCTCGGAGCCCGCCGTCACGCCGACGGAGAAGCCCGCGTCGCTGTTCACGGGCAGGCCGTCGGCGGTGCAGACGGTGACCTCGTACAGGGCGCTGCCGTCCTCGTCGCGGGCGTTGCCGAAGACCCGCGAGGGCATGCCGAGCTCGAACGGGGCGACGCCCTCCAGGGCGAGTACGGCGATTCGGTGCACAACGGTCATGGCCAGATCCTGTCACATGGTGGCCGTTCGGCCAACACCATGCGGCCGGGACGGCGGCCAAGCTGGATGCACCGGCCGGGAAAACCGGTACGGAAAGCAATGAAGGAGACAGTTATGCGTGCCGTCGTCGTGAGCCAGTGGGGCGGGCCGGAGGTTCTCACCGAGGTCGAGGCGGAGCGCCCCGAGCCGGGCCTGAACGAGATCCTCGTACGGGTCCACGCGGCCGGCGTGAACCCGGTGGACTGGAAGACCCGGGCCAGCGGCGGCCTCATCGGCTGGGGCGAGGTCCCGATGGTCGGCTGGGACGTCTCGGGCACCGTCGAGGCGGTCGGACCGGGCGTGACGCTGTACCGCGCGGGCGACGAGGTGTACGGGATGCCGAACTTCCCGCGCCAGGCGGGCGGCTACGCCGAGTACGTGGCCGCCCCGGCCCGGCACTTCGCCCGCAAGCCGGCCTCCCTGGACCACGTACAGGCCGCCGCGCTGCCGCTGGCCGCGCTGACCGCCTGGCAGGCCCTGGTGGACACGGCCGGGGTCACGGCCGGACAGCGGGTGCTGGTCCACGCCGCGGCCGGCGGGGTCGGCCACCTCGCGGTGCAGATCGCCAAGGCCCGCGGCGCGTACGTGATCGGCACGGCCAGCGCGGCCAAGCACGAGCTGCTGCGCGGGCTGGGCGCCGACGAGGTGCTCGACTACCGCACCACCGACTTCGAGGACGCCGTCTCCGGCGTGGACGTCGTGATCGACGCGGTCGGCGGCGACTACGGACAGCGCTCGCTGAAGGTGCTGAAGCCGGGCGGGCACCTGGTGACGCTGCCGGGCCCGGACGGCCTCCCGGCCGACCCGCAGGGCGTGCACGCCTCCTGGGTCCTGGTGGAGCCGGACCTCAAGGGGCTGCAGGAGATCGCCTCGCTCGCCGACCGCGGTCTGCTGAAGCCGCTGGTCGACACGGTCCTGCCGCTGGAGCAGGCCGCGAAGGCCCACGAGATCGGCGAGCGGGGCCGCACCACCGGCAAGATCGTCCTGACCGTCGCCTAGGCGGCCGGAACGGCCCTCAGACGGCGGCCGCGGCCCGGGTGGTCGTCGCGATGGTGGCGGAGCCGACCACGCGCGTGCCGTCGTAGAGGACGATCGCCTGGCCGGGGGCCACGCCCCGGACCGGCTCCGTGAAACGCACCCGCAGCTCGCCGTCCACGAGCTCGGCGAAGACCTCGGTCTCGCCGCCGTGGGCGCGCAGCTGCGCGGTGTACGTGCCCGGGGCGGCGGCCGCGGCGCCGCACCAGCGGGGGCGGATCGCGGTCAGGGCGGCGACGTCGAGGGCCTCGGCGGGGCCGACGGTGACGGTGTTGTTCACCGGGGAGATGTCGAGGACGTAGCGCGGCTTGCCGTCGGGGGCCGGGTGGCCGATCCGCAGGCCCTTGCGCTGGCCGATGGTGAAGCCGAAGGCGCCGTCGTGGGTGCCGACCTTCTCGCCGCTCGCCTCGTCGACGATGTCGCCCTCGGCCTTGCCGAGGCGGCTCGCGAGGAAGCCCTGGGTGTCTCCGTCGGCGATGAAGCAGATGTCGTGGCTGTCGGGCTTCTTCGCGACGGCCAGGCCCCGCTCCTCGGCCTCGGCGCGGATCTCTTCCTTGGTGGTGAGGGTGTCGCCGAGCGGGAAGAGGGCGTGGGCCAGCTGCTTCTCGTCGAGGACGCCGAGGACGTAGGACTGGTCCTTGGCCATGTCGGAGGCGCGGTGCAGCTCGCGCGAGCCGTCCTCGTTCAGGACGACGGTCGCGTAGTGGCCGGTGCACACGGCGTCGAAGCCGAGGGCGAGGGCCTTGTCGAGCAGGGCCGCGAACTTGATCTTCTCGTTGCAGCGCAGACAGGGGTTGGGGGTGCGCCCGGCCTCGTACTCGGAGATGAAGTCCTCCACGACGTCCTCGCGGAAGCGCTCGGCGAGGTCCCACACGTAGAACGGGATGCCGATGACGTCGGCCGCGCGGCGGGCGTCGCGGGAGTCCTCGATGGTGCAGCAGCCGCGGGCGCCGGTCCGGAAGGACTGCGGGTTCGCGGAGAGCGCGAGGTGGACGCCGGTCACGTCGTGCCCGGCTTCGACGGCGCGGGCGGCGGCGACGGCGGAGTCCACGCCGCCGGACATGGCGGCCAGGACGCGAAGTGGGCGTCCCCCCAGCGCAGCGAGGGGGAGGCGTGAGGTGCGCGGCAGGTTCTCAGTCATAGCACCGTCCAGAGTACGGGGGAACCGGCCGGGGTCACAGCGCGTTAGCACGTGCAGGGGGTGGATCACATGGGGAGCAGGGTCGGGGCCGAGCCGGAGGCGGGACCGCGCAGGACGCGCCGTGCGGTGCTGTTCGGGGGCCTGGGGGTCTTCGCGGTGGCGGCGATCGCGGGGCAGGACGAGCTGCGGCGCGCCTGGTGGCTGCTGCCGGGCGTGGGCAAGCCGCGCAAGGAGGGCGAGGTGGACCACGCGGGCGTGGGGTGGACGTCGGCCTCGCCGGCGAACTGGCGGATGGCGGACCGGCCCGGGGACTACCGGGTGGACCGGATCGTGGTGCATGTCACGCAGGGCAGCTTCGCGTCCTCGGTGGACGCCTTCAGGAATCCGTTCCACCAGGCGTCCGCGCACTACATCGTCGGCCAGGACGGGCGCATAGAGCAGATGGTGCGCGAGATGGACGTCGCCTTCCACTCGGGGAACCGCTCGATGAACGAGCGCAGCGTGGGCATCGAGCACGAGGGCTTCGTGGACCGGCCGCAGGACTTCACGGAGGCGCTGTACGCGGCTTCGGCCCGTCTCGCCGCCGACGTCTGCCGCCGCTACGGCATACCCGTGGACCGTTCGCACATACTGGCCCACTCCGAGGTCCGGGGTACCGACCACACGGACCCGGGCCCCCACTGGGACTGGGACCGCTACCTGGTCCTGGTCCGCTCGGAGCTCGCGGCCATCCCGGCCTGACCGGCCCTGCCCGACGAGCGGCCTAGCTGAGGCCCGCCGTACGTGCGCGTTCGACGGCCGGGCCGATCGCCGCGGCCACGGCGGCGACGTCCTCCTTGGTGGAGGTGTGGCCGAGGGAGAAGCGCAGGGTGCCGCGGGCCAGTTGCGGATCGGTGCCGGTGGCCAGCAGGACGTGGCTGGGCTGGGCCACGCCGGCGGTGCAGGCGGAGCCGGTGGAGCACTCGATGCCCTGGGCGTCCAGCAGGAGCAGCAGCGAGTCGCCCTCGCAGCCGGGGAAGCTGAAGTGCGCGTTGGCCGGGAGCCGGCCCTCGGGGTCCCCGCCGAGCACGGCGTCGGGTACTTGGCGCAGCACGGCGGCGACCAGTTCGTCGCGCAGGGCGCCGATCTCGGCGGCGAACCGCTCGCGCCGTTCCGCGGCGATCACGGCGGCCACCGCGAAGGCGGCGATGGCGGGCACGTCGAGGGTCCCGGAGCGCACGTGCCGCTCCTGGCCGCCGCCGTGCAGGACGGGTACGGGGCTCTGGTCGCGGCCGAGCAGCAGCGCGCCGATGCCGTACGGGCCGCCGATCTTGTGGCCGCTGACGGTCATCGCGGCGAGGCCGCTGTCGCCGAAGCGGACGTCGAGCTGTCCGAAGGCCTGGACCGCGTCGGAGTGCAAGGGGACGTCGAACTCACGGGCGACGGCGGCCAGTTCACGGACCGGCATGACGGTGCCGATCTCGTTGTTGGCCCACATGACGGTGGCCAGGGCCACGTCGCCGGGGTTGCGCGCGATGGCCTCGCGCAGGTCGTCGGGGTGCACGCGGCCGTAGCGGTCGACGGGGAGGTACTCGATCCGGGCGCCCTCGTGCTCACCGAGCCAGTGGACGGCGTCGAGGACGGCGTGGTGCTCGACGGGGCTGGCGAGCACCCGGGTCCGGGCGGGGTCGGCGTCGCGGCGGGCCCAGTAGAGGCCCTTGACGGCGAGGTTGTCGGCCTCCGTGCCGCCCGCGGTGAAGACCACCTCGCTCGGGCGGGCGCCGAGTGCCTCGGCGAGGGCCTCGCGGGCCTCCTCGACGGTACGGCGGGCACGGCGGCCGGCGGCGTGGAGGGAGGACGCGTTGCCCGTGGCGGCGAACTGCGCGGTCATCGCCGCAGCGGCCTCCGGGAGCATCGGGGTGGTGGCGGCGTGGTCGAGGTAGGCCATGATCCCCTGATTCTACGAGTCCCCTCCCGGGCCCCGGACCCCCCGGTGCGGTGGGGGGCCCGGGGCGGCCGGGAACGGGGGCCCGCAGTGGCCGGGATCCCGGTCAGCGCGGGGCGCGGGCCAGTTGGCGGGACTGGGCCACCAGGTGGCCGGCGGAGTCCCAGACCTCGGCGTCCTCCTCCAGGAAGCCGCCGGCCAGGTTCCGGGTGGTGATGGAGATCCGCAGCGGGCCGGGGGCCGGGCGCCGGCGGACGTGCGCGGTGAGCTCGATGGTGGGGCTCCAGCCCATCAGGCCCAGGTCGAAGCAGGTCGGCGGCAGCGCGTCCACCGCGAGGAGCATCGACAGCGGATCGGCGTCGCGGCCGTCGGCCAGCTCGAACCAGGCCCGCATCTCGCCCTTGCCGGAGGGCGCGCCGACGGCCCAGCCCGCGGTGGCCGGATCCAGCCGCAGCCGGAGGCGGTCCACGATCGCGTTGCTGCCGGGGATCGGGGCCGGGCCGGCCTCCGGGCCGAGGCAGTCCTCGTACGCCGGGAACACCGGCGGGACGGCGGTGGTGCGGACGTCGTCCGGGAGGGAGGCGAGGTCGCCGTAGGAGGCGACGACCCGGATCCGCTCGATCTCGGCGCCGCTCTCGTCGTACTGGAAGAGGGAGGCCTGGCCGGTGGAGAGGGTGCGCCCGATCCGGACGACCTCGGTGCGGATCACGGCGGGGCCGGGCACCGACGAGGTCAGGTAGTGGGCGGAGACGGTGAAGGGGTCCGGGTGCGGCAGGGCCGCCGACAGGGCCCGGCCGACCAGGGCCAGCAGATAGCCGCCGTTCACGGCGGTGATGATCGTCCACCCGGCGGAGAGCTCCGCGTCGTACACGCCGGACTCGTCCGCGCGTGCGGTGACGGTGGTGTCCCGGTCGAATTCACTGTCGCCGATGGAGGCCTGGGCCGCTGCGTATGCCATGGATTCAGCCTACCGCCGGTAGCTACTAAGCGGTAGCTTTCCATTGCTACATGCAGGTTACGGCTCCTCGGCCACCGAGGAGCGGCGGTTCCAGGCCAGCGGCGCCCTCCAGTGGTAGCGCATGGCGAGGAGCCGGAGCACGAACGTGGTGACGATCGCCGCGGCGGTCGTGGCGGCGTTGAGGGCGTCGAAGGCGATGGACAGGGCCACCATCGCGGCGCCGACGATGGCGGGCACGGCGTACATCTCGCGGTCGCGCAGCAGCGAGGGCACGTCGTTGGCCAGGACGTCGCGCAGGACGCCCCCGCCGACGGCCGTGGCCACGCCGAGCGCGGCGGAGGCGGTGAGTCCGAGGCCGTACTCGTAGGCCTTGGTCGTGCCGGTGACGCAGAACAGGCCGAGGCCGGCCGCGTCGAACACGTTGATGGCGCGGTTGATCCGCTGGACCTCGGGGTGGAGGAAATAGACGATGACCGCCGCGACCAGCGGGGTCACGAAGAAGCTGAGCTCGCCGAAGGCGGCCGGCGGGACGGCGCCGATCACGAGGTCGCGGAAGAGGCCGCCGCCGAGGGCGGTGACGAGCGCGAGCACGCAGATGCCGAAGACGTCGAAGTTCTTGCGTACGGCGAGCAGCGCGCCCGCGGTGGCGAAGACGAAGATGCCGGCGAGGTCCAGGGCATGCTGGATCCCGGGCGGGAAGAGATCGTGGAGCACCGCCCCATTGTGCAGCGCGCCCGGCCGGCGGTTCGACGCGTCCGGCCCGGGCGCCCGAACGCCGCCGTCCCGGGGCTCCGGTCGGAGGCCCGGGACGGCGGCGTGGCGGCGGCGCGGCGGCGGATTACTCCGAGACCACGGCCAGGGCTTCCGCCGCGCCCGGCAGGGCCGGGTCGCCGGGGGCCTGGTCGGCGGCGTTCTCCGGGTGGTGGCAGGCCACCTGGTGGCCCGTGGCCGGCGTCAGCATCGGCGGCTCCTGCGTGGTGCAGATCTGCGTGGCCTTCCAGCACCGCGTGTGGAAGCGGCAGCCGGAGGGCGGCGAGATCGGTGACGGGACGTCGCCCTTGAGCAGGATGCGCCCGCTCTTCGCACCGCGCCGGCGCGGGTCCGGCACCGGCACGGCCGACAGCAGCGCCTTGGTGTACGGGTGCATCGGGGTCTCGTAGAGCGACTTGCGGTCGGTCAGCTCCACGATCTTGCCGAGGTACATCACCGCGATGCGGTCCGACACGTGCCGGATGACCGACAGGTCGTGCGCGATGATCACGTAGGTGAGGCCGAGCTCCTCCTGGAGGTCGTCCAGCAGGTTCACGACCTGCGCCTGGATCGACACGTCCAGCGCCGAGACCGGCTCGTCGGCGACGACCAGCTTCGGATTGAGGGCCAGCGCGCGGGCGATGCCGATGCGCTGGCGCTGGCCGCCCGAGAACTCGTGCGGGTACCGGTTGTAGTGCTCCGGGTTGAGGCCCACCAGGGACAGCAGTCGCTGCACCTCCGCCTTCAGGCCGCCCTCGGGCTGGACGCCCTGGAGCTTGAAGGGGGCGCCGACGATCGTGCCGACCGTGTGCCGCGGGTTCAGCGAGCCGTACGGGTCCTGGAAGATCATCTGCACGTCGCGGCGCATCGGCCGCATCGCGGAGACCCCGAGGTGCGTGATGTCGCGCCCCTCGAACTCGACCGTGCCGCCCGTCGGCTCCAGCAGGCGCGTGATCAGCCGGCCCATCGTCGACTTGCCGCAGCCGGACTCGCCGACCACGCCGAGCGTCTCACCGCGGCGGACGTCGAAGTCGATGCCGTCCACGGCCTTGACGGCCCCGACCTGCCGGCGCAGCAGGCCCTTGTTGATGGGGAAGTGCTTGACCAGGCCGGTCACCTTCAGCAGCGGCTGCGCCTCGGAGGCCTGCGGCGCGTCCGTCTTCTTCATGTCGCTCACAGCTTCGGCGCAATCTCTTCGGTCCAGATCCGGGTCCGCTCCTCGTGCGACATGTGGCACGCGGACCAGTGCCGGCTGCCGTCCTCGGTCAGCTCGGGCCGCTGGGTGCGGGTGATGCCGCCCTTGGGGACGTCGGCGTACGGGCAGCGCGGGTTGAAGGCGCAGCCGCTCGGGATGTTGATGAGGCTGGGCGGCGAGCCCTTGACCGGGATCAGGCGCTCGGTCTGCTCGCGGTCGATGCGCGGCATGGAGCCGAGCAGGCCCCAGGTGTAGGGGTGGCGGGGTTCGTAGAAGACCTTCTCGGCGGTGCCGCGCTCGATGCACCGGCCGCCGTACATCACGAGGATGTCGTCGGCCATCTCGGCGACCACGCCGAGGTCGTGCGTGATCATGATGACCGCGGAGCCGAACTCCTTCTGGAGGTCGCGGATCAGGTCGAGGATCTGCGCCTGGACGGTGACGTCGAGGGCGGTGGTCGGCTCGTCCGCGATGAGCAGTTCGGGGTTGTTGACGAGCGCCATCGCGATCATCGCGCGCTGGCGCATACCGCCCGAGAACTCGTGCGGGTACGCGTCCACGCGCCGCTGCGGCTCCGGGATGCCGACGCGGTCGAGCATCTCGACCGCCCGGGTGCGGGCGGTCTTCTTGTCGACGTCGTGGTGGGTCCGGTACGCCTCGATGATCTGCTTGCCGACCGAGTAGTACGGGTGCATCGCGGACAGCGGGTCCTGGAAGACCATCGCCATCTTGTGGCCGCGCAGCCGCCGCACGTGGTCGGCGTCGGCCCGTACGAGGTCCTCGCCGTCGAGCACGACCTGGCCCGAGATGTGCGGGCGGCTGCGGGCGTTGCCGGTGCGGTGCAGGCCCATGATGGCCAGCGAGGTCACCGACTTGCCGGAGCCGGACTCGCCGACGATGCCGAGCGTCTTGCCGCGCTCCAGGTCGAAGGAGAGTCCGTCGACGGACTTGACCAGGCCGTCGTCGGTCGGGAAGTGCACCTTGAGGTCGCGTACGGACAGGAAGGCCGTGCCCTGGGACGGCGGCCCGGCCTGCTCGGGCACGAACGCGGGCCCGCTGCCGGTGGTGGGGTTCTCGGTCACGTCAGCCTCACGCGCGGGTCGATGACGGCGTACAGCAGGTCCACGATCAGGTTGGCCATCACCACGAACAGAGCGGCGAGCAGGGTGACGCCCATGATCACGGGCAGGTCGCCCTGGCCGATGGCGGCGACGGCCGCCGTCCCCAGACCCTGGAAGTTGAAGGTCGTCTCGGTGAGCACCGCGCCGCCGAGGAGTCCGCCGAGGTCGAGGCCGAACATCGTGACGATCGGGGTGAGGGTGGAGCGCAGGGCGTGCTTGCGGATGACCACGCCCTCCTTGAGTCCCTTGGCGCGGGCGGTGCGGATGTAGTCCTCGCCGAGCACGTCCAGCATCGTGGCGCGGGTGATGCGGGCGTAGGTGGCGGCGAACAGGAAGGCCAGGGTCACCCAGGGCAGGATCATGGAGTTGAGCCAGGCCACCGGATCCTCGGTGAGTGGTCGGTAGTTGGACACGTCCAGCCAGCCGAGTCCGTAGACGAAGATCGCGGGGGCCACCATGCCGGTGAAGAAGATCGGCAGGGAGACGCCGGCGAGCGCACCGACCATCACGGTGCGGTCGATGGCGGTCCGGCGTTTGAGCGCCGAGACCACACCGGTCGCCACACCGGCGATCACCCAGATGACCGCCGCGCCGAGGGCGAGCGAGAGGGTGACCGGCATGCGGTCGACCATGGTCTCCCAGACGGGCGCCTCGGTCTTGAAGGAGTATCCGAAGCAGGGAGCGGCGCAGTGGGTGACATCGGTGCCGCCGTCGTAGTCACGGCCGACGAAGATGCCCTTGACGAAGGTCAGGTACTGCTCGGAGATGGGCTTGTCGAAGCCCATCTTCACGCGGATGCCCGCCAGGGCGGTCTCGTTGGTCTCGCGACCGGCGTACATCAGGGCCGGATCGCTGCCTGTGATCTTGGGGACCGCGAAGAAGATGCCGAAGGTGACCACGGAGACCACCAACAGCGTGGCGACGACGTTGAACAGCCGCCGTATGAGGTAGACGAGCACTGCAGTCGGCCGCCCGGGGCGGGCGGCTGCCGTCCCTCGTGGGGACGGCAGCCGCCGCCTGCGGCCTTCACCTGCCCTTCGGACTAGCGCATGTGCGGTGAAGGCACTTGCCTGCTGTTACTTGGCGGCGATGCCGACCGTGGCCAGGTCGATCTTGCCCATGGAGTCGTTGAAGTAGACGTTCGTCAGACGCGGGTTGTGGTAGACGAAGGCCTTGTCGAAGTTGATGGGAAGGTAGAGCGCCTTCTCCATGACCTTCTTGTTGATGTCCGTGTAGAACGGGGCGGCGGCTTCCGGAGTCGCGGCGGCGGCTGCCGTCTTGAACAGCTGGTTGATCTCCGGGTCGTTGATCATCGTGTAGTTGTTGTTGCCGTTGGGCTGGATGAACGATCCGTCAACGAGCGGCTGCAGGAAGCCCGAACCGGAGTTGTAGTCGGCGCCCCAGCCCATCACGATGATGCCGTAGTTCTTCTTCTTCACGTTCTCGGGCGAACCGATCACGGAGGAGGAGAGCTTGCCGTCGTACTGGTCGATGGTGACCTTGATGCCGACCTTGGCGAGCGAGGCCTGGAGCGACTCGGCCGTCTTCACCTCGGGGGCGCGGTTGTTGCGCACCGCGATGGTGGTCTCGAACCCGTCCGGCTTGCCACAGGCCTTGAGGGCCTCCTTGGCCTTGGCCTCCTGCGGCTCGCCCTTGGTCAGGCTGAAGGGGTCGTAGCCCTTGTCGGCACCGGGGATGCCGGGCGGCAGCATGTTCGCGCCGAGGTCACCGCTGGTCGGGCCGCCGCGGGCGGTCTGCAGGGACTTCGGGTCGGCCGCGTAGATGACGGCCTTGCGGCACTCGATGTTGTCGAACGGCGCGACCGTGGTCGGGAAGGCGAAGTAGCGGATGTAGCCCGTGAACGGGTTGTCCGCGTTGGCCTTCAGCTTCGCGTCCTTGAGGACCTTGTTCTTGCCGGCCTGCTGCATGCCCGTGCCGTCGATGGCGAGGTCGATGTCGCCCGACAGCAGACGCGCGTCCATGTCGTCCGGGTTGGTGGTCACCGTGAAGGAGACCTTGTCCGGCAGACCCTTGCGGATCGTGTCGGTCTTCGGGTCCCAGTTCTCGTTGCGGACGAAGGTCGCGCCCTTGCTCGCGGTGAAGCTCTCGACCTTGTACGGGCCGGTGGAGACGGGCTTGTTGGTGTACGTGGCGCCCGTGTCCTTGGCCTGCGGGACCGGCGAGGAGGACGGCATCGCCAGCAGGTAGCTGAAGTCGGAGTTCGCGCTCGCCAGGTTGAAGACGATCGTCTTGTCGTCCGGCGTCTCGACGGACTTCAGGCCCATCTTGTTGGCGTCGGTGTCCTTGTACGGGCCGGGGTACTTCTGCCCCTGGTCGAGGATGTCGATCAGGTAGGTGGGACCGCCGGACAGCACGTCCTGCGCGAAGACGCGCTCGATGCCGTACTTGAAGTCCTTCGAGGTGATCGGCGTGCCGTCCTCGAACTTGACGCCGTCCTTGATCTTGAGGGTGTACGTCTTGCCCTCGTTGCTCAGGACCGGCAGGGCCTCGGCGAGGTCCGGGACGAGCTTGCTGCCGTCCTTGCCCGGCTTGCTGTCGTACGCGAGCAGCTGACGCACGTAGAGGCGCTGGATGTCCCACACGAAGCCGTAGTAGGCACGCGCCGGGTCGAGGTAGTCGACGTCCTGCGGCGACCAGAGCTTGAGCTCCCCGCCCTTGGCGTCCGAGGGGTTCACCATGCCGGTGGTGGCGGCGTTGAAGGCGGCGCCGCCCTTGCCCTCGGTCTTCGTGTCGCCGTCACTGCCACCGCACGCGGCGGTCAAGGACAGGGCGGCGATCACGGCGGTGATCGCGAATGCCTGCTTTCTGCGGATCACGTTGGTCCAACCTCCATTGGTGGGTGAATCGTTGAAGCGGTTCAGCTGCCCTTGGGGTCGAGTGCGTCGCGCAGCCCGTCCCCGAAGAGGTTGAACGCCAGGACGGTGATGAAGATCGTGATACCGGGGACCACCATGTACGCGGGGTCGTCCTGGTAGATGGGGATGGCGTCGGAGAGCATCTTTCCCCAGGAGGCGGTGGGCGGTTTGACGCCGGCGCCGAGGAAGCTGAGGGCCGCCTCCGTCAGGATGTTGGTCGGGATGAGCAGCGTCGAGTAGACGAGGATCGGCGCGACCAGGTTGGGCAGCAGCTCTTTGATGAGGATGTAGCCGCGCCCGGCGCCGAGGCTGCGCGCCGCCTCGACGTACTCGCGCTCCCGCAGGGAGATCGTCTGGCCGCGGACGATGCGCCCGATGTACGGCCAGCCGAAGAAGCCGATCACGACGATCAGTACGCCCATCCGGACGCCCGAACCCGAGAACCCCCAGAGGGAGTTGGGGACGACGGAGACCAGTGCGATGGTGAACAGCAGCTGCGGGAAGGCGAGCAGCAGGTCCATGATGCGGCTGATGATGCCGTCGACCCAGCCGCCTATGAACCCGGCGAGTGCGCCGAGGAGGCTGCCGATGGTGACCGACACGAAGGCCGACAGGAAGGCGACGACCAGGGAGATGCGGGCGCCGTAGACGATCCGGCTGAACACGTCGCGCCCGTTGGTGGGTTCGACGCCGAGCAGGAAGTCGGAGCTCATGCCGCCGAAGGAGCCGAGCGGTGTGCCGAGGTCCGGGTCGATCAGGTCCTCGTGGAACTCGTTGGGCGGGTGGCCCAGCAGGCTCACGATCTGCGGCGCGAAGACCGCCACCAGGATCAGGAAGATCACGACCACGCCGCCGGTCAGCGCGACCTTGTCGCGCTTGAGCCGCATCCAGGCGATGCGGCCGGGCGAGCGGCCTTCGATGGCCTTGGCTGGGACGTCGGCTACGGACACGGGTGCGGGTGCTTCCGCGCTCGCGTCATGCAGTGGTGCCGTCATCGTGGTGGGGACCCCTCTCGGCCGACGGGTTGCCGGCCCATGCCCGCCGCTGTGGCGGCGTTGGTGCGGAGTGGCGCTCGGAGTGCGTGGTGCTGCGCAGGACGCGCGTGAGGTGCAGGAATTGCGGGAAGTGCCGTGCAAAGCCACAAGCAAAAAATCATTTGCCGAACCGGGCCTTTGAGGCTTGACCGGCTCTTGGGTGGGGAGTCTTCATCGGCGCCGCGATCAGCCGCCAGACCCGCAGATGAATGGATGCGCAACCGTGATGTGAGGGCCGGGTTCCCGTTATCCGGACTTCGCTCTCGCCTGAGCGGATCAAGCCCGTCCGTTCGGTACGCAATCGGACATGGCGCCCAACTCGCGGTAGGACCATGCGTTTTGGACCCACAAGGGCGGCGAAATCCGGACAAGCCGAAGGCCGCGGGGAACGCTCGTTCCCCGCGGCCTTCGGTTGGCTCGATACGGTCGTCCCGGTCCGTGGACCGGGCCTGCTCAGTACGCCGGAGCCTGGCCCTCGCGGTCGTAGAAGGGGCGGGTCTGGGCGCGCAGCCACATCGCGACGGGGTCGTGCTCGTCCGCCAGCGCCACCGTGCACACCGGCACGCCCTCGGGCACCGCGCCGACCGACTGGCGCATCATCTCCCGTACGGATTCCAGCGCGGGCGCGGAGGCGTCGTACAGGTCGAGCCCGACCGCGAGGTACGGCGAGCCCAGCGAGGGCTGCACCCAGGCGCGGCGCAGCGAGCGCACGGCGGGGGTGCGGTGCGCGTGCTGGGTCAGCAGACCGTAGAACTGCGGGAGCTCCAGGGCGGGCTCGGACAGCCGCAGCGGGCCCGCCGGCATCCGGTCGAGGCCGGTGGCGATGCGGCGCAGGTCGGCCCAGGGGATGCCGAGGCCGCCGCCCTGGGCGTGCGGGTTGAGCCACAGGCCCCAGCGGTCCGGGTAGAGGGCGCGGGCGATGTCCCGGCCGGTGACCACCTCGTAGCCCCGGCTCCAGCCGCTGGCGGCCAGCTCCTGGGGGGAGGTCACGCAGGGCGCGTACCCGAGGCCCTCGACCTCCATGCCGCCGTACTGGGCGTCCGGGGAACCCGGCTGGCCCTGCCAGAGCAGCATCCACAGCCGGCCCTCGGCCAGGGCGTGCAGAAGCGACTCGTAGCTCTCGAAGCGCCCGGGCGTCACCTGGCGCATCATGTGCTCGACCTGCCCGGCCGCGGCCGTGCCTGACGCACTCACCCGGTACCCCTCTTCGTCCGCCCGTCCACCCGTATCGGCACCCAGCTTAAGCGGCGCTACGCGAGGTAGAAGGGGCGTACGCGCTCGGCGATGAAGTCGACCACCGGGTCCTGCGCGGCGTCGAGGAGGATCAACTGCACGGGCCAGGGCGGCGCGACGCGGGCCAGGGCCCGGCCGAGGGCGTCCATCGGGGCGTTCCGCATCCCGGGCTCCCATCCCAGCAGCCGGACACCGATGTAGAGCTCCGGTGCCCCGCCCTCGACGCTGGCCAGGCAGCGGTGGGCGGCGGCGACCACGCCGGCGGCGCGGAACTCCTCGGCCGCGGCGGTCAGGAAGTCCACCGGGTCCTCCTGCCAGTCGGGCTCGTAGAGCCGGACGCGGCCACCGGTGGCGGGGCCGTCGAGGGGGGTCCGGCCGGTGCGGCAGAGCTCGGCGACGGCGGGCGGGGGCAGCGGGACGCCGACGGCGCCCTCGGGGTTCACGGCGATGCCGAGCTGCGGGGGCAGGCCGCGGGCGAACTCGACGGCGGGGGCCACGGCGAAGTCCATGGAGGGGCCGGCGCAGGCGCGGAACTGGGCCTCGGAGCTGTAGACGGGTACGTACGGCGCCCCGTTGATCTCCATGGTGGGCAGCGTGAGCGCGCCGGCCGCGTCAGGGGCGGTGCCGCCGGGCAGCGGCACCCAGAGCCGGCTGCGCCCGAGCACCTCGACGATCCGGGCCCCGGCGTCCGCCTGCCCGAGCGCCGCCCCGAGCACCTGCTCCAGCTCGTTGTCCGGCCAGCCGCCGCCCTGCATCTACGCCTCCGCTGTGGTTGTCGCCCCTGCCGTCGCCCGAGGTTAACGGCTCGGGCGGCACCGGACACCGGGGGGCCGGGGAGTGTCCCGCGGATCAGGCGGGGTCCCGGCGGAAGGCTATGCGGGTCACCGACGCGGCCGAGCCGCGGTCCAGCAGGACCGCCGAGGTGCACCCGGCCGGGAGGCGGCCCGATTCCGCCTCGCGCAGCAGCCGGGCCACCGCGCTGCGGTGGCGGGCGAAGGCGTACGCCGACACCCCGCGCCCGCGCGCCTCCTGCCCCGCCAGCGCCTCCTGCGGGCTGGTGTCCAGCAGGAGCAGGTGCAGCGCCCGGCCCCGCCGCCGCGCGGCCGCCGCCAGCAGGCCGCGCACCCAGGACTGCGTTCCGCAGTCGTGGACCACCGCCGAGGCGCCGGAGCGCAGGGTCCGCCAGAGCCCCCAGTAGTGGGCGAGGCGGACGAGCGGCCGGTACACCCCGTACGGCACCGCCTTCGGCATCCGCCGCTCCCAGCGCTCGCGCACGTCCTGGGAGTCGATGCCTCCGCCCTCGGCGGCCCGCTTGATCAGCGTGCTCTTGCCGCCGCCCGGCAGGCCGGACACGACGACGATGTCCCCTTCCGCGAAGCCGAGCCACCGCGGTCCGTGCGCGCCCCGGCCGCGCAGGTCGCGTACGGGAGCCCCCTCGGCGCGCGCCCGCCGGGCCGCCGGCACCCCCACGGACCCCGTCCCGGTCGACGCCAGCACTCCGAATCTCCGCACGGTGATCGCCTCCCCCATCCGGGCCCCGCAGGGGCCCCATGCCCACTGAGTGTAAAGAGACGGTAATCCGGGAGCCCCGGTTCCGGTCGTGTTTCCCGGTCTCGTCCCGGATGCGTCACCGGTCCGTCACCACCGGTCCGCCATCCCGGCGCGCCCCTTCCGTACGTTCTTCCGGGCCCGAACGCCCGATCGCCCGGACGGCGTGCAATGATGTGCGCCATCTGGACCAACTGCATACCGGCCGCTTGAATCCGCGCGGGAGAGTCCCGGCACGCCGCGAGGCGGTGCCCGGGCGCCGAAGGAGCAAGTACCTCCCTTGAATCTCTCAGGCCCCGTACCGCGTGGATGAGGCAGATCTGAAAAGCGAGCCGCGCCGCCGTCCCCCGCGACGGCATCCGCGTGCGCTCCACCCAAGGTGCAAGTCGACGTTCCCCGGGTCCGACCGGGAACTCTCGGCGAACCTCTCAGGTTCCGATGACAGATGGGGAGGATCGTCCTCGTCATGTCATGCCCTGGGACCCGGGAGCCACACCCATGAGCACTGCCCCCCGCCTGACCGCCCTCGACGCGCTGCACCGTTCTCTCGGTGCGACCATGACCGATTTCGCGGGCTGGGACATGCCCCTGCGGTACGCCAGTGAGCGCGACGAGCACAACGCCGTGCGCACCAAGGCCGGCCTCTTCGACCTCTCCCACATGGGCGAGATCACGCTGACCGGCCCGGAGGCCGTCAAGGCCCTGGATTACGCGCTGGTGGGCAACATCTCCACCGTCGGTGTCGGCCGCGCCCGCTACACGCACATCTGCCGGGAGGACGGCGGGATCGTCGACGACCTGATCGTCTACCGCCTCGGCGAGACCGAGTACATGGTCGTCGCGAACGCCTCCAACGCCCAGGTCGTCCTGGACGCCCTGACCGAGCGCGCCGCCGGCTTCGACACCGCGGTCCGCGACGACCGCGACGCGTACGCGCTGATCGCCGTCCAGGGCCCGGAGTCCCCCGGCATCCTCGCCTCCCTCACCGACGCCGACCTCGACGGGCTGAAGTACTACGCCGGCCTGCCGGGCACGGTCGCGGGCGTGCCCGCCCTGATCGCGCGTACGGGCTACACCGGCGAGGACGGCTTCGAGCTGTTCGTCGCCCCCGAGCACGCCGTACAGCTGTGGGAGGCCCTCACCAAGGCCGGCGAGGGCGTCGGCCTGGTCCCGGCCGGCCTGTCCTGCCGCGACACCCTGCGCCTGGAGGCGGGCATGCCGCTGTACGGGCACGAGCTGACCACCTCCCTCACCCCGTTCGACGCGGGGCTGGGCCGGGTCGTGAAGTTCGAGAAGGAGGGCGACTTCGTCGGCCGCGCCGCGCTGGAGGCCGCCGCCGAGCGCTCCGCCTCCAAGGCGCCGCGCAAGCTGGTCGGCCTGATCGCCGAGGGCCGCCGCGTCCCGCGCGCCGGGTTCCCGGTCGTGGCCGGCGGCCAGGTGATCGGCGAGGTCACCTCGGGCGCCCCGTCCCCGACGCTGGGCAAGCCGATCGCGATGGCGTACGTGGACGCGGCGCACGCCGCGCCCGGCACCTCCGGCGTCGGCGTGGACATTCGCGGTACGCATGAGCCGTACGAGGTCGTGGCCCTGCCCTTCTACAAGCGGCAGAAGTAGCGCCCGTACGCCGTACCGGCCGTCTCACTCCGCAAGACCACTGTTCGTATCCACTCCCCCGCATCCAGGAGAATCAGGTCATGAGCAACCCCCAGCAGCTGCGTTACACCAAGGAGCACGAGTGGCTGTCGGACGCCGTGGACGGCGTCGCGACGGTCGGCATCACGGAGTTCGCGGCCAACGCGCTCGGTGACGTCGTCTACGCCCAGCTCCCCGCGGTCGGCGACACCGTGACCGAGGGCGAGACCTGCGGCGAGCTGGAGTCGACCAAGTCGGTCAGCGACCTGTACTCCCCCGTCTCCGGTGAGATCGTCGAGTCCAACCAGGACGTGGTGGACGACCCGGCCCTGGTGAACACCGCTCCGTTCGAGGGTGGCTGGCTGTTCAAGGTGCGCCTCTCGGAGGAGCCGAAGGACGCGCTGACGGCCGACGAGTACGCCGCGCTCACCCACTCCGACAACTGAGTCCCAGGGGAACCTGATGTCCGTTCTGAACACCCCCCTCCACGAGCTCGACCCCGACGTCGCCGCCGCCGTCGACGCCGAGCTCGCCCGCCAGCAGTCCACCCTGGAAATGATCGCGTCGGAGAACTTCGCTCCGGTCGCCGTCATGGAGGCCCAGGGCTCGGTCCTGACCAACAAGTACGCCGAGGGCTACCCGGGCCGCCGCTACTACGGCGGCTGCGAGCACGTCGACGTGGTCGAGCAGATCGCGATCGACCGCATCAAGGAGCTCTTCGGCGCCGAGGCCGCGAACGTCCAGCCGCACTCCGGTGCGCAGGCGAACGCCGCCGCGATGTTCGCGCTGCTGAAGCCCGGCGACACGATCATGGGCCTGAACCTGGCCCACGGCGGTCACCTGACCCACGGCATGAAGATCAACTTCTCCGGCAAGCTCTACAACGTGGTCCCGTACCACGTCGGCGAGGACGGCCAGGTCGACATGGCCGAGGTCGAGCGCCTCGCCAAGGAGTCCAAGCCGCAGCTGATCGTCGCCGGCTGGTCCGCCTACCCGCGCCAGCTGGACTTCGCCGCCTTCCGCCGCATCGCGGACGAGGTCGGCGCGTACCTGATGGTCGACATGGCGCACTTCGCCGGCCTGGTGGCCGCGGGCCTGCACCCGAACCCGGTGCCGCACGCCCACGTCGTCACCACCACCACGCACAAGACCCTCGGCGGTCCGCGCGGCGGTGTCATCCTGTCGACGCAGGAGCTGGCCAAGAAGATCAACTCCGCGGTCTTCCCGGGTCAGCAGGGCGGTCCGCTGGAGCACGTGATCGCCGCCAAGGCGGTCTCCTTCAAGGTGGCGGCCTCGCCCGAGTTCAAGGAGCGCCAGGAGCGCACCCTGGAGGGTGCGAAGATCCTCGCCGCCCGCCTGGTCCAGGACGACGTCAAGGCCGTGGGCGTGGACGTCCTCACCGGGGGCACCGACGTGCACCTGGTCCTGGTCGACCTGCGCAACTCCGAGCTGGACGGCCAGCAGGCCGAGGACCGCCTCCACGAGGTCGGCATCACGGTCAACCGGAACGCGATCCCGAACGACCCGCGGCCGCCGATGGTCACCTCGGGTCTGCGGATCGGCACGCCGGCCCTGGCCACCCGCGGTTTCGACGCCGAGGCCTTCACCGAGGTCGCCGAGATCATCGCGCAGGCGCTCAAGCCCGCGTACGACAGCGAGGACCTGAAGGCGCGCGTCTCCGCGCTCGCCGCGAAGTTCCCGCTGTACCCGACGCTCTAGCGACGGCTTGGGAGGGCCCGGCCTGGTGTCACACAGGGCCGGGCCCTTCCTGTGTGACACGAGCCATACCCGAGCGCCTTCCGGCCACCATCGCCGGCAGGCGAAACGTTCACCTTGCCACGTTAAGCTCGACTGTCGGACAAAATCCGAACAATCCCCCCTCGATACGATCCACCCCGCCTGCCCCTCCACCCACGAGCAGACAAGGGAGTCCGCCACCGTGGCCATCTCCGTCTTCGACCTCTTCTCCATCGGCATCGGCCCCTCCTCCTCCCACACGGTCGGCCCGATGCGGGCCGCCCGCATGTTCGTGACCCGGCTGAAGAAGGACGGCGTGCTCGCCCAGACCGCGGCGGTCCGGGCGGAGCTCTACGGCTCCCTCGGCGCGACCGGCCACGGCCACGGCACGCCCAAGGCGGTGCTCCTGGGCCTGGAGGGCCACTCCCCCCGCTCGGTGAACGTGGAGAGCGCCGACGACGAGGTGGAGCGCATCCGCAGGACGGGCCGCCTGCGCCTGCTCGGCACCGAGATAGGGGAGGCGCACGAGATCGCCTTCGACGAGCCGAGCCAGCTGATCCTGCACCGCCGCCGGTCCCTGCCGTACCACGCGAACGGCATGACGCTCTTCGCGTACGACGCCGCCGGCGCCCCGCTGCTGGAGAAGACGTACTACTCGGTCGGCGGCGGCTTCGTCGTCGACGAGGACGCGGTCGGCGAGGACCGGATCAAGCTCGACGACACGGTGCTGAAGTACCCCTTCCGCAGCGGCGACGAGATGCTGCGGATGGCCCGCGAGAGCGGCCTGTCGATCTCCGCGATGATGCTGGAGAACGAGAAGGCCTGGCGCACGGAGGAGGAGATCCGCGAGGGTCTGCTGGAGATCTGGCGGGTCATGCAGGCGTGCGTCGCGCGCGGCATGTCGCGCGAGGGCATCCTGCCGGGCGGCCTGAAGGTCCGCCGCCGGGCCGCGAACACCGCCCGCAAGCTCCGCTCCGAGGGCGACCCGCAGGCGCTGTCGATGGAGTGGATCACCCTCTACGCGATGGCCGTGAACGAGGAGAACGCGGCCGGCGGCCGGGTGGTCACCGCTCCGACCAACGGCGCCGCGGGCATCATCCCGGCGGTCCTGCACTACTACATGAACTTCGTGCCCGGCGCCGACGAGGAGGGCGTGGTCCGCTTCCTGCTGGCGGCCGGCGCGATCGGCCTGCTCTTCAAGGAGAACGCCTCGATCTCCGGCGCCGAGGTCGGCTGCCAGGGCGAGGTCGGCTCGGCCTGCTCGATGGCGGCGGGCGCCCTCGCCGAGGTCCTGGGCTGCACCCCGGAGCAGGTGGAGAACGCGGCCGAGATCGGCATGGAGCACAACCTGGGCCTCACCTGCGACCCGGTCGGCGGCCTCGTCCAGATCCCGTGCATCGAGCGCAACGGCATGGCGGCGGTCAAGGCCGTCACCGCGGCCAAGATGGCCATGCGCGGCGACGGCTCCCACAAGGTGTCCCTCGACAAGGTCATCAAGACCATGAAGGAGACCGGCGCCGACATGAAGGTCAAGTACAAGGAAACCGCCCGCGGCGGCCTGGCGGTCAACGTCATCGAATGCTGATCCGGCACGCATGACGAAGGAGGGGCCCGGCGCGGTGCGCCGGGCCCCTCCGGCGTTCCACAACTTGGTGAATTCGCAGGCCAATTGAGGTTTGCCCGGAGTTGATCACGCGTGAGGGCGAACCCTCCTCCCCGGGCTGGTCTCTCGATGATCACATGCGCCATGGTGATCACGTGACGTCGCGGCCACACCCCCGGCGGTCGGCCAACCGCCTTGGACCGCAGCCTTTTTGCGTACTGGAGGACTTCATCATGGCAAGCAACCGCAGCATCCGAGTCCTGGCGGCTGTCGCAGCGCTCCCCTTCGCCGCCCTGCTCTTCACGGGTACGGCCCAGGCCGACAACGGAGCCGGTGCGGGCGTCTCGTCCAACGCCGCCGCCGGCGAGATCCTCGGCAGCGGGGTCGCCGGCGGCAACCTCGGCAACTCCTCCACCACCCAGCAGCTCGCCACGGGCTCCGGGGCGTCCAACCAGAACAACGGCGCCCAGGCCAACGGCGCCGGTTTCACCGCCATCGGGCAGTCCAACGACTCGTTCGTGTTCAACCCCGTTCCGTAGCGGACCGGTGACCCGGCGGCCCGCCCTCCCCCCGGAGGGCGGGCCCCTTCGCGTTCCCTCCCCCGCCACCGCACCCGCACCCGTTCCCCTTCCTGTGACGAATGGGGTCCAGCGGCCCCCGGGCTGAGGACTTTCGGCCCGCGGGGGTAGCCGGGAGGTGGGCTAGCTTGCCCGATAGGGCCGCCGGCCCCGGCCGGACACGACTGAGAGGCGCTGCGCATGGACGGAATCGAATACCGCGTCCTCCCGCTCCGGCTGGAGGCCTCCCCCGAGCCCGTGTCCGTGGACGGGGCCTTCACCTACCGCCCCGACCGGCCCTACGAGCTGGCGCTCGACTTCCGGGGCGCCGGGACGCACCTGGCGCGCTGGGTGTTCTCCCGGGACCTGCTGATCGACGGGGAGAGCTGCGTGACGGGCGAGGGGGACATCCAGGTGTGGCCGCGCTGGCAGGGCGGGGAACCGCGGGTCTTCCTCGCCTTCACCAACGGCGCTCAGAGCTGCGTGGTGTCCGCCCGGGCGAAGGACGTGCGGGCGCTGTGCCGGCGGCTGGTCGGGCTCGTGCCCCGGGGCGAGGAGCAGCGCCACTACGACCTCGACGCCGAGCTGAGCACCCTGCTGCCCCGCTAAGTTCCCTTTTGGCATGTTTTCTTTTTGTCTGGGTGGTTTTGGGTGCAACCATGAGCCTGCCGGGGAGTGTCCTCAGCAGTGACACCGGTCCCCGCCTCTGAAGAATCAGGGGGACGTCATGAACCACCTCCGCAACCACCTCCGCCGCCGGCAGCTCGCGGCCCTCGCCACAGGTGCGCTGCTCACCGCCGGGATCACCCTCGCCGCTCCGGCCTCGGCCGCCGTGCGGCCCACGCCGCTCGTCGTGAACGCCCGCTGGGGCGGGCACTGCACGTACGACCGCATCGTCATCGACCTGCGGGGACACGCCCCGCGGGCCACCGTCACCCGCGTCCCCCGGCTGGTCCACGACGGGTCCGGCGCTCCCGTCCCGCTGGCCGGGAAGTACTTCCTCCAGATCCGCCTGCATCCCGCCGCGGCGCACGACCGCGCGGGCGCCGGCACCTACCGCGGACCGCGGCTGGTCAACATCCGCCTGCCGCAGCTGAAGGGCCTCGCCCTGACCGGCGATTTCGAGGGGTACGTGACCTTCGGCGCCGCGTTCGGCGCCAAGCCCTCCGTCAGCTCCTTCACGCTGCACGGGCCCGAGCGCCTCGTGCTGGACGTCGCGCACCGCAACGTCTGCCGGTGACCGTGGCACGCCGCCGGCGCCGGTCCCGCCGGCGCCGGCAGCGGACCGCGTCCGTTCGGGCACGGGGTGTCCGGACAGGCGGGCGTTCGGGCCGGGTTGGTGCAGGTCCGTCCCTGCGACTAGGGTCAGCGGGCCTTGGTGTACGGGAAACCGGTGGAAAACCGGTGCGGCCCTCGCCACTGTGAACGGGAAGTCCGGCTCCACTCCTTTGGGAAGCCACTGGGCGGCGCGGGAGGTTCCGCACCGCCCGGGAAGGCGGGGCCAGGGCATCAGCACCCGTGAGCCAGGAGACCGGCCGGGGCGCGTTGTCCATCCACGAGGTGCTGGAGAGGTCTCCCCACTCATGCATATAGCCGAGGGGTTCCTGCCCCCTTTGCACGCGGTCGCCTGGGGCGCCGCGTCCGCCCCCTTCGTCGTCCACGGTGTCCGCGCCCTCACCCGCGAGGTGAAGGCGAACCCGGAGAGCACGCTGCTGCTCGGCGCGTCCGGAGCGTTCACTTTCGTCCTGTCCGCCCTGAAGATCCCATCGGTGACGGGCAGTTGTTCGCACCCCACCGGGACCGGGCTCGGGGCGATCCTGTTCCGGCCGCCGATCATGGCGGTGCTCGGCACGATCACCCTGCTCTTCCAGGCGCTGCTGCTGGCGCACGGCGGGCTGACCACCCTCGGCGCGAACGTGTTCTCGATGGCGATCGCCGGGCCGTGGGCGGGGTACGGGGTGTACCTGCTGCTGAAGCGCTTCGACGTGCCGCTGATGGTGACCGTCTTCTTCGGCGCCTTCTTCGCCGACCTGGTGACGTACTGCGTGACCTCCGTGCAGCTGGCGCTGGCCTTCCCGGACCCGGGCACCGGGTTCGCGGGCGCGCTCGTGAAGTTCGGGGGCATCTTCGCGGTGACCCAGATCCCGCTCGCGGTGAGCGAGGGGCTGCTGACGGTGCTCGTGATGCGGCTGCTGATGCAGTCGAGCAAGTCCGACCTGGTCCGGCTGGGCGTCGCCAAGCTCACCGGCCGCAGCGAGCAGAAGGCGGCCGTGTGATGAGCCTGAGCCGGAACGCGAAGATCAACGGACTGCTGCTGCTCCTGGTGGCGGCGCTGGCGGTACTGCCCATCGCACTGGGGATGGGCGAGGGCAAGGAGGAGCCCTTCACGGGCGCCGACGCGCAGGCGGAGACCGCGATCACCGAGCTCGATCCGGAGTACGAGCCGTGGTTCTCGCCGCTGTACGAACCCCCCTCCGGGGAGGTGGAGTCGGCCCTGTTCGCCCTCCAGGCGGCCCTGGGTGCGGGCGTGCTCGCCTACTACTTCGGCGTCCGCAAGGGCCGCCGTCAGGCCGCTGCGGCCGGTGCGGCCGGTGCGCCCGCGGCCGCACCGGACACCGCCGCCTCGGAGTCGTAGGCGGTGCTGCCGATCGACGTGGCGGCGCACGGCAGCCGGTGGCGGCGCCGGCATCCGCTGGAGAAGGCCCTGCTCGGGCTCGGGCTGACGGTCACCGCCGTGTGCCTGCCGCCCTGGCCCGGCGGGCCGCTGGTCGCCGCCGCCACGCTCGCCGTGCTGCTCGGCCCGGCCGGCGTGGCCGGGCGGCAGCTGTGGCGGGCCTTCCGGATACCGCTGGGCTTCTGCTTCACCGGCGCGCTGCCGCTGCTGGTCGCCGTCGGCGGCCCGGCCGGGCTCGTCTCGCTCGCGCCCGACGGCCCCCGGCACGCCGCCGAGCTGCTGCTGCGTACCTCGGCGGCCTCCCTCGGCGTGCTGCTGTTCGCCTTCACCACGCCCGTGTCGGACGTCCTGCCCCGGCTGGTCCGGGCCGGGGTCCCGGCGCCCGTGGTGGACGTGGCCCTCGTCATGTACCGCATCGGCTTCCTGCTGCTGGACTCGATGACCCAGGTCCGGCGCGCCCAGGCGGCCCGGCTGGGCCAGTCCGGGCGGGCGGCGGTGTGGCGCTCGCTGGCCGGGCTCGCCGCGACCTCCTTCGTACGGGCCTTCGACCGCGCGGCCCGCCTCCAGGACGGCCTGGCCGGGCGCGGCTACGACGGCGCGCTGCGGGTCCTCGTACCCGAGGCGGCCCTGTCGTGGCGGTTCCTGGCGGCGTCGGGGGCCCTGCTGGCGGCCCTGATCACCCTGACTCTGACCCTGAAGGGGCTCTGCCTGTGAACCCGTTGGTGGAACTGGCCGGCGCCGGCTACGCGTACGAGGACGGCCCGGCGGTCCTGGCCGGCGTGGACTTCGCCATCGCCGAGGGCCGGGCGCTGGTCCTGCTGGGCCGCAACGGCAGCGGCAAGACCACGCTGATGCGGCTGCTGAGCGGGGGCCTGCGGCCCGGCACGGGCGCGCTGCGCCTCGACGGGACGGCGGTCGCGTACGACCGGGCGGGGCTGACCCGCCTGCGCACGGCGGTGCAGTTGGTGGTCCAGGACCCGGACGACCAGCTGTTCGCGGCCTCGGTGGAGCAGGACGTGTCGTTCGGCCCGATGAACCTGGGCCTGCCGGCCGATGAGGTGCGCGCCCGGGTGGACTCGGCGCTCGCCGCGCTGGACATCACGGCGCTGCGGGACCGCCCGACGCACCTGCTCTCGTACGGGCAGCGCAAGCGCGCCGCCATCGCGGGGGCGGTGGCGATGGCTCCGCGGGTGCTGATCCTCGACGAGCCGACGGCCGGCCTGGACCCGGACGGGCAGGAGCGCCTGCTGGACGTCCTCGCGGGCCTGCGCGCGGCCGGCACCACGGTGGTGATGGCCACGCACGATGTGGACCTGGCGGTCCGCTGGGCCGACGACGCGGCGGTCCTGACCCCCTCGGGCATCCGCACGGGCCCGGCGCACGGCCTGCTGTCGGACCCGGAGCTGCTGGCCTCGGCGGGTCTGCGCCAGGCCTGGTCCCCGGCGGTGACGTCCCTCCTGCGCGCCCACGCCCTCCTGGACCCGCTGGCGCCGGGTCCGAAGACCCCGGAGGCCCTGGCCGCCTGGCAGTAGGGGCAGTGGGGTCCGGCCCCGCGTCCCGCCGTCGCCGCCGGGGACCGGATCGCGGTGCCCGGCTCCCCGCGTCCCTAGGATGGCCGCATGTCGCTGCCGCACGCCATCCTCACCGCCCTGCTGGAGAAGCCCTCGTCGGGGCTGGAGCTGACGCGGCGGTTCGACAAGTCGATCGGGTACTTCTGGTCCGCGACGCACCAGCAGATCTACCGCGAGCTCGGCCGGCTGGAGGAGGCCGGGCTGATCCGGGAACTGCCCAGCGAGGTGCCCGTACGGGGGCAGAAGAAGCAGTACGAGGTGCTGGACGCCGGTCGCGCGGAGCTGGCGCGGTGGGTCGGCGAGAGCCAGGACCCGAAGCCCATCCGGGATCCGCTGCTGCTGCGGATCCGGGCGGCCGCCGTCGTGGGCCCGAACGGGCTGGCCGCGGAGCTGCGGCGCCATCTGGATCTGCACCGCCGGCAGCTGGCGGTCTACGAGGCGATCGAGGAGAAGGACTTCCCGCCGGGGCGGGACTCCGACGAGGACCGCCTGCGCCGGCTCGTCCTGCACGGCGGCGTCGGCCTGGAGACGTTCTGGCTGCGCTGGCTGGAGGAGGCCCTGGCCGAGGTCGAGGACATGGCCTGACCGGTGAGACGCGGCGAAGCCCCCGACCGCCCTGCAGGGGGCGGTCGGGGGCTTCGCGAAGCCTGCCTACTTGTTCAGGGCGTCCCAGAACTCGTCGAAGCTCATACGGCCGTCGCCGTTCGCGTCCTTGGCGGCGATCACGGCGTCCGCGACGGCGCCGGTGACGAACGCGTCGCCCATCGCCTTCATGGCCGCGCTGTACTCGTCCGCCGTGACGAAGCCGTCACCGTCCGCGTCGAACTTGCCGAACGTCGCCCGCGCGCTCTCGATGTCAGCCACTGGGATCCACCCCTTCTCGGTGCTTGTTGACCGGCCAAGGGTAGCGGCAGTCCGCGGCCGCTCCGTCCGGGGGGCGTCCGGCCGTACCGGGCCGCTCCCGCGGACCGGGTCCTAGCGGAAGATCCCCGTGTGGCCGAGCGAGTAGCGGCCCGGCTGGGGGTAGACGGCCAGGCCGTGCGGGCCGCCGCCCACCTTGATCTTGGCGAGCTGCTCGCCGGTCGCGGTGTCGATCGCGTACACCTCAGAGTTGTAGCGGCCCGACAGCCACAGCACCTTGCCGTCCGCGGAGACCCCGCCCATGTCCGGGCTGCCGCCGTCCGGCAGCTCCCACTTCTTCGTGAGCTTGTTCTGCTTGAAGTCGAAGACGGAGACGCTGCCCTCGCCCCGGTTGGAGATGTACATCTCGCGGGAGTCGCGGCCCACGTAGAGGCCGTGGGTGCCCTTCCCGGTGGGCAGCAGCTTGGGGACGTCGAACTTGTCCCCGCTGAGCACCCACATCCCGTCCGCCATCATGTCGGCGACGTAGAAGGTCTTGCCGTCAGGGGAGACCTTCACGTCCTGCGGCATCGCGCCCTCGAACGGCAGCTTCTGCTGGCCGACGACCTCCATCCTCTCGGTGTCGACCTTGAGGAGCTCGCCGGAGAACTCGCAGCTCACGATGAAGTAGCGGCCGTCCGCGGAGAAGTCGGCGTGGTTGACCCCGAAGCAGGTGACCGGGACCGTCTTCACCCGGTTCATCGTGTGCGGGTCGCGGAAGACCAGTTCGCGGTCCATGGAGGCCATCACGACCGCGTACTTGCCGTTCGGCGTGAAGTACAGGTTGTACGGGTCGTGCACCTCGACCGGCTCGCCCGCCTCACCCGTGGCCGGGTTGATCGGGGTGAGCGTGTGGCCGCGGTTGTTGTTGACCCACAGGGTCTTCATGTCCCAGGACGGCACGACGTGCTGGGGCTGGATCCCGACCGGGATGGTGTCGATGACCTTGTACGTCTTCGGGTCGATGACGGACACCGTGTTGGAGGTGGTGTTCGGCACGTAGACGCGCGACGGGAAGTCCCTGACCGTCGGGGAGAGGTTGTTCGGCCGGTCGGCCGCGTACACGTCGTTCGGATCGAGGAGCGGCGGCATGCCGGCCAGGCCGGGCGGAACGGCCGGGACGGCCTTGACCGGCTGCCGGGCGGGCGCCGCGGAGCCGAGCGCCTCGGCGGGCTTCTTGTCGGCCGCTCCGCAGCCGGCCAGGGCGGCGAGGACCAGACCGGCCAGCAGCACGGTGGCCTTCCGGGGAAGGCGGGTGGTCGTCATGAGGTCAGCAGCTCCGTGGTGGTCACCGCGCGCAGCTTGCGGCGCGCGAGTTCTTCGAGGAGGGGCGGCATCGCGTCGACCGTGTCCGCGTAGCCGAAGTGCAGGCTCACCACCGATCCGCCGTGGATCGTCCCGGTGACGGTGCGGATGACGGCCGCGGCGCCGGGCGAGGTGAAGTCGAGGGAGTCCACGTCGTACGAGAGGACGTGCGGGTAGCCCGCCCGCCGGGCCAGCTCCTTGACGAGGGGGGTGGCGTACTGGGTCTGGGAGGGCCGGAACCAGGTGCCGATGGAGCCGGTGAGCCGCTTGAGCCGCTGGGCGCAGCCGGTGATCTCGGCGTAGGCCTCCGCCTCGGGCATGTCGTTGATCGCGAGGTGGCGCTGGGTGTGGTTGCCGAGTTCGTGGCCGCCGTCGAGGACCCGGCGGGCCATGTCCGGGTGGGCGTCGAGCCAGCTGCCGATCGCCAGTACGGTGACCCGCGCGCCCGCCCTTTCGGCCTCGGCCAGCACGGCCCGGGCGATGGCGGGGTCCCCGTTGCCGTGGAAGGTGAGGGCGACGCGGGGGCGGTCGCGCGGACCGTGCGCGATCTCGTCGGGCTGGCCGGGGAACCGGCGCGGGGCGGCCGCGGCCCGGACCGGGGCGGGTTTCGCCGAGGCGGCCTCGGCGGGCGGGCCGGCGGGCGTACGGGCGCCCGTGCCGCAGGCGGCGGTGAGGGCGCCGACGGCGGCCGCGGCCCCGGCGCGGAGGGCGGATCGGCGGTCCGGGTAGCAGAGCACCTGCCCATTTAAGGGGCGGAAGCCGCAGAAGATAACGATTGACCCATTTCGGGACCTTCGCCGGGGTAAGCCCAAATGAGGGAGTGTCCGGTATTCGATCAACGAATCACACGGAGCGGTGGATAGTTATTCATTGAATGTGAGGTGAGTGGCCCACCTCACCTAGGATTTAGCCCGAAACTCTGAGTATTTGCACACTTATGTCCAGGTTGGGACTTTTGGCGTTTGGTCGCCCGTCTGCCATAGTCGGAATCACGGCTTCCCCATTGACCCGAGCGAAGTCGCCACGCCGAGGATCACACCCCCTTCGATCCTCGGCGCACCCATGAAGCCCCCACGACGCCTCACCACGGCGAGCGGGGGCTTCAGGCTTGTGCGGGAGGAACGGCCCCGCGCGGGTGCGGTCAGCGGTCGGCCACTCTCATCTCGAACCAGGTGATCTTGCCGCGGGGCAGCAGGTCGGCGCCCCAGCGGTCGGAGAGCTTGTCGACGAGGAAGAGCCCCCGCCCGGTGGTGTCCAGCTCGTGGACGGGCATCAGGCAGGGCAGTCCGCGCGAGGGGTCGCGCACCTCGACCCGGATCCAGCCGCGCCGCCGGTGCATCCGTAAGCCGAACGACCGGGCGCCGGTATGGCGCACCGCGTTGCCGACGAGCTCGGAGACCAGCAGGACGGTGTGCTCGGACACCTGCGGGGAAAAGCCCCAGAAGCGGATCACCACGTAGCGGGCGAGACGGCGCGCACTGCTCGCCGACTCCGGCAGGGACGGCAGGATCACTTCCGCCTCAGCCGGGTTCCCGTACAACTCCAGCGCCTTGAGTCCCTGTTCGTCCTCAAGAGCCGCCGTCAGCCGCACAGCGGAAGCACTGCTGCGCTGCCGCGGCTGTTCCACACCCTCCAGGCCCGCCATGAACCCATCATGGACGGCCGGTATGCCCGTCCGGGCCGTTCCCCGGGAAAACGCCCCCCGGAATCATTGATTCCGAAGGGGCGTTCCGTCATATGCGCGGGGCAAGCGGACCGCCGTGGGACGACCCTGATCTGCGGTGACCCGCTGCTCGCGGAAGATCATCCGGAGTGGATCTCCACCGGTTCTTAAGGCTGCCTTAAGGCCTGGCTAATCCACCCCTAGGGAGGACCGACCGCTTCGCGGTCAGACGAACTTCGCCTTGCCCGGGCCCTCCTCGACGAAGCTGCGCATGCCGCGCTCGCGGTCCTCGGTGGCGAACAGGCCCGCGAACCAGTTGCGTTCGATGGTCAGGCCGGTGTCGATGTCCGCCTCCAGGCCCGCGTCCACGCACTCCTTCGCGGCGCGCAGCGCGATCGCCGGACCCTGGGCCAGCTTGGCGGCCCAGGCGTGCGCCTGCTCGTACACCTCGGCGGCGGGCACGACCCGGTCCACGAGACCGAGGGCGAGCGCCTCGTCGGCCTTGACCATGCGGCCGGTGAAGATGAGGTCCTTGGCCTTGGACGGACCGATCAGCCGGGACAGCCGCTGGGTGCCGCCGGCCCCCGGGATCAGGCCCAGCAGGATCTCGGGCTGGCCCAGCTTCGCGTTGTCGGCGGCGATCCGGTAGTCGGCGCACAGCGCGAGCTCGCAGCCGCCGCCGAGGGCGTAGCCGGTGACGGCGGCGACGACCGGCTTGGGGATCCGCGCCACGGCGGTGAACGCGTCCTGGAGCGCGCGGGACCGGGCGACCATCGCCGCGTGGTCCATCGTCTGCATCTCCTTGATGTCCGCGCCCGCCGCGAACACCTTCTCGCCGCCGTAGATGATCACCGCGCGGACGTCGGACCGGTCGGTGGCCTCCACCGCGAGCTCGCGCAGCCGGTCCTGGGTGGCGATGTCCAGGGCGTTCATGGGCGGCCGGTCCAGGCGGAGGGTGCCGACGCCTTCGGAGACTTCGAGAGAGAGGGTCATACGCGAAAGGTTAGCGGCGGTTAACGGGAAGTGGCCCGGTGCCGTGGGTCACAGCACCGGGCCACTCGACTACGTACGGCGGAGGACTACTTGATCCACTCCGCCCAGTCCATGTTCCAGCCGTTGAGGCCGTTGTCCGGGGCGATCTGCTTGTCCTTGGAGTTCTTCACGATGACGACGTCGCCGACCAGCGACTCGTTGAAGAACCATGCGGCGGGCTGGTTGCCGTCACCGGCGCCGCGGACGTCCTTGAGGCCCACGCAGCCGTGGCTGACGTTCTCGGAGCCGAACGTTCCGGAGGAGGCCCAGTAGTTGCCGTGGACGAAGGTGCCCGACTGCGACAGGCGCATGGCGTGCGGGACGTCCGAGATGTCGTACTCGCCGCCGAAGCCGACGGTCGCGCCGTTCATCCGGGTCACCTTGTACTTCTCGCTGATGACCATCTGTCCGTTGTACGTGGTCGTCGACGGGGCGCCCGCGGTGATCGGGAGGTCCTTGAGCACCTGGCCGTCGCGGACGACCTGCATCGTGTGCTCGCTGGCGTCGACCGTGGAGACCTGCGAGCGGCCGATGGTGAAGGTGACCGTACGGGTCTGCTTGCCGTAGACGCCGGGGCGGCCTTCGACCCCGTCGAGGGCGATCTTCACGGTGACCTTGGTGCCCGCGGCCCAGTACTTCTCGGGGCGGAAGTCGAGGCGGTCGTTGCCGAACCAGTGGCCCTCGACCGGCACGGACGGCTCGGCCGTCACGGTGATGGCCTTCTCGACGGCCTCGGTGTTGGTGATGCCGCGGGTGAAGTTGAACGACACCGGCATGCCCACGCCGACGGTCTCCCCGTCCTCGGGCGTGTAGTGGCCGACGAAGGTGTTGGTCGGGGTCAGGGTCGTGAACGTGGTGTCCTTGGCGGACTCCCGGCCGGCCTCGTCCTTGGCGACGGCGTGCACCTTGTACTCGGTGGCGGCGGCCAGGTTGCGGGCGGGCTCCCAGCTCGCGGCGTCCGCGGCGAGCTTGCCCTCGACGGCGTTGCCCTTGGTGTCGGCGACGGTCACCGTGGTGAGCTTGCCGCCCGTGGTGGTTATCTTCAGGATGCCGCTGGTGGCGACCTCCTTGGCACCGTCGTCCGGCTTGACGCTGACGACGGCCTTGGACGCTTCGGTACCGGTCTTGCCTCCGCCACCGCCGCCGCCGTTGTCGCCGCCTCCCCCACCACCCGTGTTGCCGCCTCCGCTGCACGCGCTGGTGAGCAGCAGCGCCGCTCCGAGCAGGAGGGCCGGCAGGCCGGTGCGGCGGGCGCGGCCGCGTATCGGCTGCAGGTTCACTCTTCTTCTCCCCATGTCCCCCGCGCGCGGACAGTCGCGCGCATGTCGACAGGAAATCACACGGGGGGATCACGAAGAGAAACGGTCTTGTTACCGTTCCGTCCCAAGAGGGGCGAACTCCCGGCGGACCGGCGCGGGCTCAGTCCTCCGTACCCGGTTTGGTGCCCCAGACGTAGACGGCGTCGCCCTCGTCCAGCAGGTTCCACAGGCGTTCGGCGTCCGGTACGGAGAGGTTGACGCAGCCGGCCGAGCCGCCGTGCGCGTAGAGGTCGCCGGGGCGGCCGTGCAGGGCCTGGCCCCCGTCGAAGAACTGGGCGTACGGCATGGGGGCGTTGTCGTACAGCGTGGACACGTGGTCCTTGCTGCGCCAGTAGACCTCGTGCCAGCCGGGGCGGGTCTCCTGGTCGTCGCGGCCGGTGCGGACGGGCACGGGCGGGAAGACGACGCTGCTGCCGCGCTGCACCCACAGGAGCTGGCGGTCGAGGTCCACGCAGGTCACCCGGCCGGTGCGGACGGGGCAGCCGCCGGCGGCGTTGGGGCGGGCGCGGGCGGTCACCGCCACCATCGTGCGGTAGGTGGCGAGGCCGGGGTAACCGTCGGCGGGGGTGATGCCGTTGGCCTCCTGGAACGTGCGGACGGCCGCGCAGTCGGCCGCCGACTGCGTCCCGTCGACGGTGCGCCCGAGGTGGGCCTCCAGCTCGCGCTGGTAGGGGCCGGTCCCGGCGGTGCAGGCGGGTTCGGGGACGGCCGGGGCCGCGGCCGCGTGGGCCGGGGCGGCGAGTACGAGTACGGCGGCCAGTACGGCCGCCGCCCGGTACGCGGCGGCTGCGCGCACCGGCGGGGCGGGGTCGCCTGCGGTCATACGGGCCTCCTCGGGCCCGCCGGCCGGGCCGCCGGAGCCCAGCTAACCCGGCCCGGCTCCGGGCGGCCTGCGCAGGTGCGCCGGTGGGGTGAGCGGCTCACCTCACCGGCGTACCCGCGGGCGGATCAGCCGCGACCGCCTCCCCCCTTGCCTTCCTTGCCGCCCTTGCCTTCCTTGCCCTTGCCGTGGTCGTCGCGCCGGTTGTCCACCGTCACGACCAGCTTGTGGCCGGGGGTCTGCCCGTCGAGCCGCAGCGGACCCGTCACCCGGTTCTCCGGCAGCACGTACCCCTCGGGAACGTCGGTCTCCCTCAGGTAGTAGGACCCGGCCTCCAGGGACTCGAAGGTGCAGACGCCCGCGCCGTCGGTGGCACAGCCCGCCTTGACCCTGACGTCGGCGTTGATGCCCGCGGTCTGCAGGCCCTCGGTGCCGTTGGTCTCCTTCCAGACCTCGAACACCGCGCCGCGCAGCGGCCGCTTGGTCTTGGCGTCCTTCTTCAGTACCTCCAGCGAGCCGCGGTACTCCTCTTCCTCCTTGGAGTTGGAGACCGTCACGGTGACCCCGGCGACGGCGCCCGCCTCGTCGAGGACGAGCGTGGTGACCGGTTGCGCGGGCAGCTCGTAGCCCGCGGGGGCGGTGATCTCCCGCCAGTGGTAGGTGCCGAGCCGGACGACCCGCTCGCACCGGCCGTCGGTCCCGGTGACGCAGGAGTTCTCGTCGAGGGTGTCGGGGTCTGCGCCGGCCGTCTGGAGGCCGGGCCGGCCGTTGGTCTCTCGCCACAGCTCGAAGACGGCCCCGGCGAGCGGGGCGGCGGTGGCGGCGTCGACCTTGCGGACGGCGACCCCGCCGGTGGGCGGCACCGGCACCCGCACGTTGTCCACGACGTGGCGGACCCCGGCGTCGGCGTTCTCGGCGGTCAGCACCAGGGTGAACACCCGCTGCTCGGGCAGCACGTACCCGTCGGGCGCGGCCGTCTCCCGCCAGTAATACGTGCCGAGCTCCGACTCCCGGGCGCAGACGCCGTCGGCGGGGGTGACGCAGTCGGCGACCTTGGTGTCGGCGTCCTCGCCCGTGAACTGCGCGCCGGTCCGGCCGTTGGTCTCGTGCCACAGCTCGAAGCGCGCCCCGGCGAGCGGCCGGCCGGCCTCGTCCCGCTTGAGGACGGAGACCGATCCGGTGACGGGGACGGGCGGGGTCACCGAGCAGTCGGGCAGGTCGCCGTTGAAGGGGTAGGCGTGGAACTCCTGCCCGCTGCCCGGGAGGCTGGAGCTGCCGTGGGTGACCGAGCCCGTGGTGAAGAACCGGCCGTTGACGCCGGGCAGGGAGACGGTGGTCTGCGAGGCCTGGTTGCCGATCAGGACGCTGCCCTGGAACTGGCCGGTGCCGTTCAGGTTGACCGTCGCGGCGGCCGGGAAGTTCCACAGGAGCCGCTCGCGGTAGGCGTTGAGCGGGTCGGTGTCCTGGATGCCGCCGCTGTAGGTGTTGATCGTGCGGACGGTGTCGCCCAGCAGGTTGACGAGGATGGTCGCGCCCGCCGGGATCCCGGCGAACCTGATGCCCTGCTGGCCGCCGCCGTTCGGGTTGACCAGGTCCGCGCGGACGTTGAAGACCTGGAGCCGCGAGGTGTTGTCGCCGGTGAGGACGGTCTCGTGGCCGCTGTTCACGACCCTGCCGGTGGCCTCCTGCCCGGCATAGCAGCGGCTTGCGGCCGTGAGGCGGTCCCGCAGGCCGGCGTACGGTGCGACCGCCCCGGCGTCATGGGTCAGGGTGCCGCTCACGGTGCCGCCCAGGGTGCCCGCGTGGCGGACCACGCCGCCGTCGGCGATGAGGCGCTCGCCGGTGGCGACGGTGACGTCGCGGCCCGTGGTGAGGAAGTCCGCGCCGGCGGGCGGCGGCACCAGGGACCCGGCACCGACGATGCCGACGTTGTACCGCTGGTCCGCGCCGGCCTGCTTGTCCTGGTCGAAGTCGCGCAGGACCACGAGGCGGCCCTCGGCCTCCGAGGCGGTGCCGCGGACCCGGAAGTCCTCCCCGACGAAGATGTTGACCGCGTTGTCGCGGCCCTTGACGGAGCCGTCGCTGCCGACCGGCGGGAAGGGGTCGGGGCAGCTGCCGGGAACGCAGGGTCCGAGGCCGCCGGGCAGCGGCACCCGTACGACCGCGGCCGGCCGATCGGCGGCGCCTGCGCTCGCGGCCTGCGCCGCGGGCACCGCGCCCGCGGCCAGGACGGCTCCGATCGAGAGCCCGAGGGCCCAGTTCCTTGCTGACATGACGCTCCGTCCGTTGCCTGCTGCCGGGGGCTGGTGTGCCCTGACAGGCTGGAGGGGGGCGTCCGCGCAGCCGGTGAGGACACCCGGCGGCTACGGCATCCGCTCCCCCGGATCACCCGGAGGGGGCAGCGGGCACGGCCGGGGGTCAGGTGATGGCCGAGCCCGCGACCCAGTCCGCCCAGGACATGTTCCAGCCGCCCAGCCCGTTGTTCGGGGCCACGGTCTTGTCCTGCGAGTTCACGACCTCGACCACGTCCCCGACCAGGGTCCGGTCGAAGAACCAGCCGGCCGGGGTGTCCGAGCCGCCCCCCTTGTCGTCGCGCAGCCCCACGCAGCCGTGGCTGGTGTTGGAGGAGCCGAAGGTGTCGGGGCTGGCCCAGTAGTTCCCGTGCAGGAAGGTCCCCGACGTGGTGAGCCGCATGGCGTGCGGGACGTCGGGGATGTCGTACTCGCCGCCGAAGCCGACGGTCTGGCCGTTCATCCGGGTCACGTCGAACATCTCCAGCACCACCATCTTCCCGTTGTAGGTGGTGTTCTTGGGGGCTCCGGCGCTGATCGGGAGGGTCTGGACCAGCTTCCCGTCGCGGCGGACCTCCATCGTGTGCGCCTCCGCGTCCACCAGGGAGGCCTGGGAGCGGCCGACCGTGAAGGTGACGGACTTGTCCTGGATGCCGTACGAGCCGGGCGCGCCCTGCACGTCCCGCAGGTTCATGGTGACGGTGACCTCGGTGCCGGGCTTCCAGTACGTCTTGGGCCGGAAGTCGAGGCGCTCCTTGCCGAACCAGTGGCCCACGACCTGTACCGGGGGCTTGGAGGTGACGGTGATGGCCCGCTCGACGTCGGCGCGGTTGGCGATCGACCGGTTGAAGTTGAACGAGACGATCATGCCGGTGCCCACGGTGGAGCGGTTCTCGGGCTTGAAGTAGCCGATGAACCGTTCCTCGGGGACGTAGGTGGTGAAGGTGGTGTGCCGGGCCTGGCGCCGGTTGTGGCCGTCGAGCGCGACCGCGTCCACGGTGTACTTGGCGGCGAGCGCGAGCTTGCCGCCCTCGGTGTCGGGGCTCCAGCTGAGCCCGTCGGGGGCGATGGAGCCGGGCACGCGCTCCTCCTGGGCGTCCTCGACCTTGGTGACCACGACCCGTTCGAGCCGGCCCTCCGGCACTCTGACGGTCAGCGGCCCCTCGGCCGGCACCCCCTTGGCGTTGTCCTCGGGGGTGATGCGGATGGCCTCGTCGGGCGACCGGGGCTTGCCGGGGAGCTGGATCTCGACGGGGGAACCGCCGCTCGCGGTACATCCGGCCAGGCCGCCCAGCAGGCCCGCCATCGCCGCTGCGGCGGCCAAGCCGGCCGCCGCCCGCCTCGTCAGAAGTGTCACGATCCCTCCAACGACCGGGCCCCTCCGGGGGAAACGTGAGCGCGGGCCACGTTCCGGGCAGATCTCTCCGGGCAGAACAGTGGGAAGGACCAGACGGGGGCGGGCCCCAGCCGGGACGCCGGGGCCGCACTGCCTTCCCCCGACGGTACCCAGGAGCCGTGGAGGCGGGCAGTGTCGAGCGCAGCCGAGCAAGAGGCGGTGGATACCGCCGCCATGGAGTCAGTGACCTCAGTGGAGTCGCCCGTCCCGCACGTCAACGGGCAGTGGAGCGGTCCGGTGATACTGGGCCGCGAGTCGGCCTTGCGGACCGTCACGCGCCCGGGGCCCCCGGTGTGGCCCGGGTCCTCGCACCCCCTGGGGGCACGGTTCCGCACCGGCCCGGACGGGACGGCCGGTACCAACTTCGCGCTGTGGGCACAGGGCGCGGAGGCGGTGGAGGTGTGCCTGTTCGACGCGGAGGGCGCCGAGACCCGGTGCGCTCTGACCGAGCTGACGCACGAGATCTGGCACGGATTCCTGCCCGGGGTGCGTCCCGGGCAGCGGTACGGGTTCCGGGTGCACGGCCGCTGGGACCCCTGGACGGGGGCCCGGTTCAATCCGGCCAAGCTGCTCCTGGACCCGTACGCACGGGCCGTCGACGGGGACTTCACGCTGCCGCCGGAGGTGTACGGGCACGTCCGCGACTGGCCGCAGCAGTACATCGCGGACACCGTGCGCGACGACCGCGACTCGGCGCCGCACGTGCCGAAGGGGGTCGTCGTCCACGATGACGACGACTGGGCGGACGACGTCCGGCCGAAGACCCCGTGGGCCGATTCGGTGATCTACGAGCTGCACGTGCGCGGGTTCACGATGCGCCATCCGGGTGTTCCCGAGGAGCTGCGCGGCACCTACGCGGGTCTGGCCCATCCGGCCGCGGTGGAGCACCTGGTGAAGCTGGGCGTGACGGCGGTCGAACTGCTGCCGGTGCACCAGTTCGCGCACGAGGACCACCTGCTGCGCCGGGGCCTGCGCAACTACTGGGGGTACAACTCGATCGGCTACTTCGCCCCGCACGCCGGGTACTCGTCGAGCGGTACGGCCGGGCAGCAGGTGGGCGAGTTCAAGCGGATGGTGCGGGCGCTGCACGCGGCCGGGATCGAGGTCATCCTCGACGTGGTCTACAACCACACCGCGGAGGCGGGCGAGCTGGGGCCGACGCTGTCGCTGCGCGGGGTCGACAACCGGGGCTACTACCGGCTCCAGTCCGACCAGCGCCGGTACGCCGACTACACGGGCTGCGGGAACACTCTGCACGCCGGGCGTCCGCACGTGCTGCGGCTGATCACGGACTCGCTGCGCTACTGGGTGACCGAGATGGGGGTGGACGGCTTCCGCTTCGACCTGGCGGCGGCGCTGGCCCGCTCGATGCACGACGTGGACATGCTGTCGCCGTTCCTCGCGGTGATCGCCCAGGACCCGGTGCTGCGGCGGGTCAAACTGATCGCCGAGCCCTGGGACGTGGGCTCGGGCGGCTACCAGGTGGGGGCGTTCCCGCCGCTGTGGACGGAGTGGAACGACCGCTACCGCGATGCCGTACGGGACTTCTGGCGCGGCGCGCTGCCCGACGTGCGGGACCTCGGGTACCGGCTGTCGGGCTCCAGCGACCTGTACGCGTGGGGCGGGCGGCGGCCGTACGCCTCGGTGAACTTCGTGACGGCGCACGACGGGTTCACCCTGCGCGACCTGGTGTCGTACGAGCACAAGCACAACGAGGCCAACGGGGAGGCGGGCCGCGACGGGACGAACGACAACCGCTCGTGGAACTGCGGGGTGGAGGGGGATCCGCCGGAGGGCACGGACGCCCGGGTCGGGGTGCTGAGGCGGCGGCAGCTGCGCAATCTGCTGACCACGCTGCTGCTGTCGACCGGGGTGCCGATGCTGGTGGCCGGGGACGAGTTCGGGCGGACGCAGGGCGGCAACAACAACGCGTACTGCCAGGACAACGAGACGGGCTGGGTGGACTGGTCGCTGCTGGAGGATCCGGTCTGGCGGGAGCTGTTCGCGCTGGCCGCGCGGCTGGTGGCGCTGCGTCAGGAGCATCCGGTGCTGCGCCGGCGGGCCTTCTTCTCCGGGCGGCCGCAGGGCGCGGACGGGCTGCGGGACCTGGCCTGGTTCACCCCGGCGGGCAAGGAGATGACCGAGCGGGACTGGTACGCCCCCGCCGCCGCGCTCGGCATGTACCTGTCGGGGCGGGACATCCCGGGCCGGGACGAGCGCGGACGGCAGGTCGACGACGACAGCTTCCTCGCGCTGCTGCACGCCGGGGACCGGCCGGTGGAGTGGGTGCTGCCGGGCGCGCCGTGGGCGGCGGGGTACGAGCTGGTGCTGGACACCGCCCGGGAGGACCAGGCGGCACCCCCCGGCACCCGGCACCGGGGCGGGGAGGTGCTGACGGTGCCGGCCCGGTCGGTGCTGCTGCTGCGGGTGACCGGCTGAGGGGGCGCGGGTCCGCGGGCCGGGGGGAGGCGGGGGCGGCCGGGAGGCGGGGGCGGCCGGGGGGGCGGCCGCTACTTCTCCTGCTTCTCCTCGACGTGGCGCAGCATCCGCTTGAGGAGGGCGGAGAGCGCGGCCCGCTCCCCGTCGTCGAGGGGGCCGATCATCTCGGCCTCGGCGATACCGCGCCAGCGCATGGCCTCGGTCCAGCGCCGGTGGCCGTCGTCGGTCAGCTCCACGTCGACCCGGCGCCGGTCCACGGAGGCGCGCACCCGGCGGACCAGCCCGGACTTCTCCAGGGTGTCGAGGCGGCCGGTCATCCCGGCCGGGGAGAGCAGCAGTTCGGCGGCGAGTTCCGCGGAGGGGGCCCGCCAGGGCGTGCCGCGGGAGGCGAGCCGGTGCATGGTCTCGAACTCGAACTCCTGCAGCCCGGTCTCGGCCAGAGCCCGCTCCTTGCCGTACTTCACGTGCTTGGCCAGGAGCTGGATCCGGGTGATGACCGCCTCGGTGGGCACGTCGAAGGGGACCTTGCCGCTCCAGCGGGCGATGTGCCGGTCGACCGAATCCTCGGCGTACTCCGTGTCCATGACCCCGAGTATCGCACCTCCGATCGAATAATTCGTTGACGAATGATTCGCTGGCGAAATACTGTCTGCCGTCATGACCCCGACGATCTGGCGGCTCCTCGCCGGGCGCACCTTCGCGGCATTCGCCAGCGCCCTGATCCCCACCACCCTCACCCTGGCCGTCGTGCCCACCGGTTCGGCCGCGGACCTCGGCATCGTGCTCGCGAGCGAACTGCTCCCGATGCTGCTGCTGATGCCCGTCGCGGGCGTGGCCGCCGACCGCTTCCCCGCCCGGCGGGTCGTCCTGGCCGCGGACCTGGTGCGCGCCGCCGCGCAGGTCGCGACCGGGGCGCTGCTGCTGTCCGGTCCGGTACGCGTCCCCGAGCTCGCGGCCCTGGCGGCGCTCACCGGCGCCGGCGTCGCCTTCGGGAACCCCGCGGCCCGCACGCTCGTCGCGGCGGCCGTCCCCGCCGCGGGGCGGCTGCGGGTCAACTCCCGGCTCGGGGTGGCGACCGGCATCGCGCAGATGGCGGGGCCGGCCGCCGCGGGAGCGATGATGCTGGCCCTCGGGGCCGGCTGGTCCTCGCTGCTGACCGGCGCGCTCTTCGTCGCCTCCGCGCTCACCCTCGGCGGACTGCGGACCGCTCCGGCGCCGCTCGCGCGCACCCGCGCCGGGTTCACCGCCGAGCTGCGGGCCGGCTGGTCCGAGACCCGGCGCCACCCCTGGTTCCTGGCCAATGTGCTCGCCCACGGGGTCTGGCACTTCGCGGCGGGCCTGCTGCTCACCCTGGGACCGCTGATCGCCGTGGAGAGCCTGGGCGGGGCGGCCACCTGGGTGGTCATCGCCCAGGTGGGCACGGCCGGCCTGCTCGTCGGGGTCTGGGCCGCCGGCCGGCTGCCCGTGCGGCGGCCGCTGTACGCGGTGGCCGTCGGGGCCTCGGCGCAGGCGCTGCCGCTCACCGCCTTCGCGCTGCGGCTGCCCGCTGCGGTGGCGGCGGGCGCCTTCTTCGCCGGGATGTTCGGCGTGGGCGTGCTGAGCCCCCTGTGGGAGACGGAGATGCAGCGCCGGATCCCGCTGGAGACGCTGGGCCGGGTCGGCTCGTTCGACACCCTCATCTCCTTCGCCGCCCGGCCGCTGGGGCTGGCGGTGGCGGCGCCGCTGGCGGGGGTCACCGGGACCGCGGCTCCACTGCTGGCGGCGGCCGCCCTGACCGCCGCCGCGAACCTGTCCGTACTGCTGCTCCCGGACGTCCGCGGGGAAGCGGAGCGGGAAGCCTCACTCGCCCTGCGATGATGTGCCTTCGTACACACGTGCACCCGTACACGTGTGCCGCCGCAGCAGGAATCAGGGGTACGCATGGCGAAGGTCGGGACCGCGCTGCGGGAGCTGCGCGGGGCGCAGAAGTCGGCGAAGGGGGTGTCGCTCTATTCGCGGTTCGTCAACCGGCCCGCGGGGCGCTACCTGGCCGCCGTGTCGTACGCGCTCGGGCTGACCCCGAACCAGGTGACACTGGTCAGCGCCGCCTTCAGCTTCGCCGCCGCGGCCGCCGTGGCGCTGGCCGCGCCCTCGTGGGGGCTGGGCGTCGCGGTGTGGGCCGCGCTCGCCGTCGGCTTCGCCTTCGACTCGGCCGACGGACAGCTGGCCCGGCTGCGCGGGGGCGGCAGCGCGGCGGGCGAGTGGCTGGACCACGTGGTGGACTGCGCCAAGCTGACCGCGCTGCACACCTGCGTGCTGATCGCGTTCTACCGCTTCCCCGAGGCGTACGGGACGGGCGGGCACGGCTGGCTGCTGGTGCCGCTGGGCTTCCAGTTCTCGTCGGTCGTGACCTTCTTCGGCGGGCTGCTGACCGAGAAGCTCAAGGCCAAGCCGGCCCCGGGCAGCCCCGCCGCCGCGCCGTCGACCGTACGCGCGGTCGCGCTGCTGCCCGTCGACTACGGCGTGTTCTGCCTGGTGTTCCTCGTCCTCGGGGGCGGGGGACTGTTCCGCTGGGCGTACGCGGGGCTCGGTGCGATCGCCGCGCTGTTCCTGGCCGCGTTCCTCGCGAAGTGGTTCCGGGAGCTCAGCGCCGTTCCGCGCTGAGCGGTTCGGTCCGCGCGTCCAGGGGCTCGGACAGGGCGTCCAGGGCCCGGCGCAGCTGGGTGCTGGAGGTGTGCACCGTGTAGGGGAAGTAGACGACGTCGACGCCGACGGCGGCGAAGTCCTTCTCCAGCTTGTCGCCCTTCGGGGTGCCCCTCCAGTCGTCGCCCTTGAAGATCACGTCGAAGCGGACCTGCTTCCAGGTCTCCACCTTGTCCGGGACCGTCTCGACGAACGCCGCATCCACATACCGGACGCTACGGACGATTTCCAGCCGCTCGACGAGCGGGATCATCGGACGGCGCCCCTTGGCCAGTTCCGCCATCTCGTCGGAGACCACCCCGGCGACCAGGTAGTCGCACTGACTCCGGGCGTGCCGAAGGATGTTCAGATGTCCGATATGAAACAGATCGTACGCACCTGGGGCATACCCCACTCGGTACGGTCTGTGCGCAGGTGCGCCAAGGTCGGACATGTCGCGCTCCGTCATGAGTTACCCCCCAGCGACCACACCCCCCGGTGTGGCGGATTAGCAGACAATAGCGTGCACGTTCCCCGTGCTGTCGGTGAACGAATAGGGTGACGTGCGCATCATCCTGGGGAGAAGGGGACGTTCAGTGTCGAGATCCGGTCACCGGCGCCTACTGCTGGTTTCCACCAACTACGCTCCCGAGCACGCGGGGATTGGGCCGTACGCCACCCAGATCGCGGAGCACTGGGCGGATCTCGGCCACGACGCGCACGTGCTCGCCGGCATGCCGCACTACCCGTCGTGGTCGTTGGAGCCGGAGTACAAGGGGGCGCTCCGGCGCACGGAACGGCGCGCCGGGGTCACAGTGCACCGGCGTGCGCACACCGTGCCGCCCCGCCAGACCGCCGTCAAGCGGGCCCTCTTTGAAGGATCGATTCTGCTGCACGGCGCCGTGGCCCCGCCCCGGATGCCGCGCCCCGACGCGGTCATGGCCCAGATGCCCAGCCTGGCCGGCGGGGTGCTCGCCGCCCGGCTCGCCGCCCGCTGGAAGGTCCCCTTCGTCCCGGTCGTCCAGGACCTGATGGGCGCCGCCGCCGCGCAGAGCGGCATCAGCGGCGGCGACAAGGCGGCGGCGATCGCGGGGCGCGCGGAGGCGTACGCCCTGAAGCGGGCCACGCTGGTCGGCGTCATCCACGAGACCTTCGTGGACCGGGTCGTGGGCATGGGCGTGGACCCGGAGAAGATCCGCCTGGTGCCCAACTGGTCCCATGTGCCGCAGCCCACCCGGCCGCGCGGCCAGACCCGGCGCCACCTCGGCTGGGCCCCGGGCGAACCGGTCGTCCTGCACTCCGGGAACATGGGCCTCAAGCAGGGCCTCGAAGTGCTCGTGGGCGCCGCCCGCCTGGACCCTGGCGTCCGTTTCGTCCTCATGGGCGACGGCAGTCAGCGCGCCGCCCTCGCCGACCTCGCGGCAGACGTGCCGAATCTGGACATCATCCCCCCTGCCGCCGACGGAGAGTTCCCGGATATCCTCGCGGCGGCGGACGTACTCGCCGTGACGCAGCACGCGGCCGTGCTCGACATGAGCGTGCCGTCCAAACTGACCTCCTACTTCCAGGCCGGCCGGCCCGTCATCGCGTCCGTCGCGGCGGAGGGCGGCACGGCCCAGGAAGTGGAACGCTCGGGTGCGGGGGTACTCGTACCACCGGAGGACCCGCACGCCCTGCTGAAGGCCGTACGGGCCCTCGCCGAGGACCCCGAGGGCGCGGATGCGCTCGGGGCGGCCGGGCCCCGGCACGTGGCGGCCCACCTGAGCCGTGACGCGGGCCTGGCCCGCATCGACGCACTGATAGACGAAGCACTTGGGGGTCCGCAGCCGTGATCGAGACGAACCGCCCTGCGTCGGTCCCGGCGGAGGACGAACCGGACCTCCTCAGGGACCAGTTCAAACAGCTCCTGCGCTACCGCCGCCTCCTCGGGGCGGGTGTCGGCATCGGCCTGCTGGGCGGCGTCTACCTCGGCATCTCCACGTCCGACACGTACGTCGCGACCGCCGACATCGTGCTGCGCGCGCCGACCGACGACCCGTTCAACCCGAGCCTGGCCCCCGACAAGGCGATCAACATCGGCTCGGAGCGGCAGGTCGCGCTCAGCTCCTCCATAGCCAACGAGGCCGCGAAGAAGCTCGGCGTGACCTCGAAGGACTTCGCCGGCCTGCGCAGCGGCCTCCAGGTGACCAACCCGCCGCAGACGATGGTGCTGCGCTTCACCTACACCGCGTCCTCCCCCAGGGAGGCAGCCACCCGCGCCAACGCGATGACCGAGGCGTACCTGCTCAAGCGGCAGGAGTCCCTCGACGTCACGCGCGACAAGATGGTCAAGGGCTACCAGGACCAGCGCGACCCGGTCGCCAAGAACCTGGACGAGCTCGTCAAGCAGATCAACGCCATGCCGGCGGGCACGGGCCGCGACGCCGCGTACTCCTCGAAGACCGACCTGCAGAGCAAGGTCAACACCCTCAACGGGAACATCGCCAAGCTCCAGGCCCTCGACATGAGCCCGGGCCGGGTCACCAGCCCCGCGACCCCGCCGTCCGACACCGACGGTCCGGGCCTCGTGATGTCGCTGGCACTCGGCGCGGCCGTGGGCCTGGCCCTGGGCCTGCTCGCCGCGTGGGTCCGGCTCGTGTTCGACCCCGCGCCGCGCTCCGAGGGCGATGTCGCGCGGGCCCTGCGCGCCCCCGTGCTCGGCTACCTTCCGCGTCCCAAGACCGGCGGCGGGCCGCTGCTCGCGGCCGGCGAGGAGGACCCGCGGCTCGCCGAGGAGTTCCGCTCGGTGGCCTTCCGCCTCGCGTACGACTCCCGCTTCGCCGACCGGCGCCGGCTGCTGGTCGTCGCCCCGCGCGGCAGCAGCGAGACGGCCGCCGCGGCGGCCGTGAACCTGGCCGCCTCCTTCGCCGAGACCGGCAAGGACGTCCTGCTGATCGAGGCCGACCTGCGCACGCCGGTCCTGGCCAGCCAGCTGCCGACCGGCGCGGGACGGCCGCGCTGGAGCCAGGCGCCGGGCGGCGCCTCCGGCGGCGGCGCGGCCGCGGCCCACGGGGACACCGACTGGCCCGACGGGCGCCAGCTCGTCGTCGACGCCGGGGAGTCGGGCGACTTCGACCTGATCCCGGGCGAGCCGGTGCGCAACGTGGCCCGCGCGCTGACCTCCCCGCGCGCCACCCGGCTGATCTCCGAGGCGGACTCCCCCAACTCCACGGTCGTCGTGCTGGCGCCGCCCGTGCTCTCGTACGCCGACGCGCTCGCGCTCGTCGACCGCGTCGACGGCGTCCTGGTCGTCTGTGACCCGCGCGCCGTCCACCGCACCGACCTGTCCCGGATCCGCGAGCTGATCAGCGGCGCCGGCGGCACGGTGCTCGGCGCGGTGCTGCACGCACCGCTGCCGGGCGAGAAGCGCGGCCGGGGCGGGCGCGGCGGCAAGGCGAAGGGCGCGCCCCCCGCCCCGGCGCAGGCCTCCTCGCGGCCGTCCGCGCCGCAGGCCCAGCCGCTCACGCGGCAGCCGAACCAGGGTCAGGGCCAGGGCCAGGGCCAGCAAGGTCAGCAGGCGCACCGGCAGGCCGAGCCCGAGCAGCACATCCCGGGCGACGGGACGGACACGGTGGCCCTGCGCACGGTGCGCATGGGCCGCAGATGAGCCGGCGCGGCCTCGCCGCCGTCTCCTCGGTCCTGGACCAGGCCGCGTCCAGCGCCACCAACATCCTGGTGCTGGTGCTGGCCGCCCGGCTGTCCTCGGCGTCCGGGTTCGCCGACTTCTCGATGGTGTACGTGACGTTCAGCGTGCTCCTCGGGCTGAACATGGCGTACGTCGGCCAGACGGTGGTGCTGGAGAAGGACGAGGAGCGGCTGGGCGCGGTGTGCCGTTCGGGCCTGGCCTTCACGGCGGCCGCCTCGGCAGCCGCCGGAGTGCTGCTGGCCCTCGTCGGCCTCGCCGTACCCGGAGCCGCGGGCCGGGCCTTCCTCGCGCTGGGCCTCGTGCTGCCGCTGGTGCTCGTCCAGGACGGGCTGCGGTACTGCTTCTCGGCGCTGCGGACCCCCGAGCGGGCGCTGGCCGCGGACGCGCTGCGGCTGGTGTGCGTCGTCGCCGCGCTGCTGCTCCAGCCTGAAGGGGCTTCGGCGGGGCGGCTCGTGCTGGTGTGGGGGGTCTCGGCGCTGCCGGCGCTGGCGCTGGGCCTGGTGCTGCTGCGTCCGTACGTCCGGGGCTCGGCGGCCGATCTGCGGCCGTACCTGCGGCGCGGGCACCTCGGTCAGCGGTTCGTGGTCGAGTTCGCGGTGGGCAACGGCTCCAGCCAGCTGGCGGTGCTGGGGCTCGGCCTGTTCGCGACCCCGCTGGCGGTGGGCTCGCTGCGGGGTGCGACCACCTTGTTCGGCCCGCTGAACGTCCTGTTCAACTCGGCGAACGCGTTCGGCCCGCCGGTGGTGGGGCGCGCGTCCGGCAAACGGGGCGTGGTCCGGCTGACGGTGGCCATGGGCGGTGTGCTGGCGGCGCTGGGCGCAGGCTGGGGCGCGGTCCTCTACGCGCTGCCCGAGCGCCTGGGCCGGGAACTGCTGGGCGACACGTGGGCAGCGGCCTCCGCCCTCCTCCCGGCCACGGGAGCCCAGTACGCGGTGATGGGCCTCGGCACGTGCGCCCTGCTCACCCTGCGCGTCCTCAACCCGAAGGCGACGCTCTCCCTCCAGGTGGTCTTCTCGCTGCTGTCGGTGGCCCTGCTGCTCGGCGGGTACGCGCTGGCCGGGGTGGCCGGCGCCGCCTGGGGGCTGGCGGCCGGCTCGGCCCTGAAGGCCGCGGCGGCGTGGCTGCGCGTCTCCCGCCTCCCGGCCGCCCGCCCCTCCGAGGCGGGCATCACCACCGCGGCCTGAGCCACCTGACCGCGACGACACCCCTAGCGCAGGACGGTGGACTTGTCCTGGCGGTACGTCGCCACCAGCGCCAGGCACAGGGCGGCGATCGCCACCCGGCCGGAGGCCTGGAGCAGGGGGCCGCGGAGCAGGATGAACGAGTAGCCCGCCACCAGCGGGACCACCACCGAGATCAGGCTGCCCGGTGGTGAGCGCCGCGTGGCGCGCTTCGCGTAGCGGCGGTCCACCCGGGCGGCCGCGTACCCCGTGGCCAGGAGCCCCGCGCCCATGCCGAGCGGGCCGAAGTCCAGCCACAGCTCGGCCCAGATCGGGGACGAGAGGTTGGTGTTGACCGTCCCCATCCACTCGCCGACCATCACGCCCGTGTCCTTCGGCTTGCCCGGCCACACCGAACGCGGCACCGCGAAGAAGACGGATCCGGCGAGCTGGCGCCCGTACAGGTGCCCGGGCCCGGAGTTCGAGTACGTGATGGTGTTGGCGAACATGCCGATCTGGTCGTAGTCCTTCAGCGCCATCGGCTCCAGGAACGACGTGGTCTCGACCGGCTTGTAGTTCTTCTCGTCGTAGCGGAAGCGGTCCGCGAACGGGAACACGAGCAGGGCGATCACCACGGCCATCGACAGGGCCACCCGGTACATCGCGGCGCTCACCGGGAAGACGGTGAACAGCAGCGCGAACATGACCGTGAGGAACCAGTACCGCGGGTTCGAGATCGGGTTGTTGACCACCAGGTTGAGCAGGGCGAGCGCCCCCCAGGTGACGATGATCGACACCTTGCGGCGGGCGTACGTGGAGGTGATCAGCCAGCGCGTGTAGAGCAGCAGGGCGAGCAGCGCCGGGACCGTGCCGAAGCCGCGCAGCAGGGCCTGCCCGGCCTGGCCGTCGCCGTTGGAGACGCCCGCCTCCTCGATGCCCGCGATGATCTCCTGGCGGCTGGAGAAGAACACCGCCGGGCCGCCGAGCTTCATGATGAACGCGGCGCTGCACAGGAAGGCGAGCCCGGTCAGCAGCTGGAGGCGGCGCCGGTGGGCCATGACCGGCCGCGGCTCCTTCTGGGATCCGCCGGCCCGCCCGGCCGGCCGGTGGCGGGCGAGCAGGACGCCGACGTCGAACGCCGTGCAGCCGAGCAGGACCAGGCCGATGGCGACGGTGAGGTCGGAGCGGGGGCCGACCACGGGGGTCGGGACCCGGCCCAGGACGGCCTGGGCGAGCGGGGCCACGCCCATCGCCATGTAGACGAAGAGCCAGAAGGAGCCCTGGAGCAGCTTGCGCCGACTGGTCAGGACCATCGCGGAGAGCCGGGCACCCGCGTACATCGTGAGCAGGAGCTGGAGCCAGAAGGCCGCGTCGCGCTGCCCGTCGCCGGGCTGGACGGCGACGATCAGCGGGAGGAAGACGGTGAAGCCGAGGATGAGCGGGACGGACAGGGCGCGGGAGAGCAGGGTGCGCGGGGTGGTGACCCGGCCCCATTTGTGCGCGTCGTCCGGTTCGGGGACGGGCGGAACCGGCGGGGTCACCGAGGGCTTGCGTATGTCCGTTGCCACTGCTGCCCCCGCCCGATGTGCCTGGTCCGCGCGCAGTCTAATCTGAGCGGGCGGCGCCCGGGGAGGCGCTCCCGCGGAGGGCGACGAGCCCGCGGCGCACGATGAGGGGCGACAGTTGCGTGACCTTCCTGCTTTCACGCTGGCCGGATACGACAAAGGGCGCGGACTGCTGACGCAGGCGCTCTGGTTCGCGGTGATGAACACGCTGTTCATGGCGTGGTTCTGCCCGGCCCGGCTGCGGGTGGCGCTGCTGCGCGCGTTCGGCGCGCGGATCGGCGAGGGCGTGCTGATCCGGCACAAGGTGCGGGTGCTGTGGCCGTGGAAGCTCACCGTCGGCGACCACACGTGGATCGGCGAGGGCGCCTGGCTGCTGAACCTGGAGCCGGTGACCATCGGGGCGAACGTCTGCGTCTCGCAGGAGGCGATGCTCTGCACCGGCTCGCACGACCACCGGGCCGCCGACTTCCGCTACCGCAACGCGCCGATCGTGGTCGAGGACGGTGCGTGGGTGGCCGTACGGGCGACCGTGCTGGCCGGGGTCACGGTGGGCCGCTGCGCGGTGGCGGGTGCCGGATCCGTGGTCCACAGAAACCTTCCTGCACTGACGCTGCAGACGATGGACGGGCAGCGCCGCCCGGTCGAGGAGCCCAAGTGAGAGTCCTGCACGCCGTCACGCTCCACTCCCCCTCGCACGCGTTCGGCGGGCCGGTCCGGGTCGCGCTGAACCTGGCCGGGGGACTGCGGGCCCGCGGCCACGAGGCACGGCTGCTCGCGCTCGGCGAGGGCTTCCCCGACCCGTGGCCGACCTCGGTGGAGGGAGTGCCGGCGAAGCTGTTCCCGGCCCGCCGCATCCTGCCGCTGGGCTTCAGCGGAATGACCTCGCCGGCCCTGCTGGCCTCGGCGGGCCGCCTGGTCCGGGACGCGGACCTGGTCCACGTCCACCTGGCGCGGGACCTCGTGACCCTGCCGGTGGCCCTCGCCGCGCTGCGGGCCGGCAGACCGCTGGTGCTCCAGACCCACGGGATGGTGGACCCGAGCGGGAAGCTGCTGGCCAAGGTGCTGGACGCGGTGGCCGTACGCAGGCTGCTGCGCGGCGCGGACGCGGTGCTGTACCTGACCCCGCACGAACGCGAGGGCCTCGACGCGGTGGTGGGCGGCCCTCTGGCGGGGGCCGTCCGGCTGGTGAACGGCACGCCCGCGCAGGAGGAGCGGCCGGCCCCGGCCGGTCCCCCGCGCATCCTGTACTCGGCGCGCCTGCAGGCCCGCAAGCGCCCGGTGGACTTCGTGGACGCGGCCCCGGCGGTCCTGGCGGCCCACCCCGACGCGGAGTTCGTGGTGGCCGGCCCGGACGAGGGCGAACTGGCGGCGGTGCGGGCGCGCATAGCGGAGCTGGGCCTGGCCTCCCGCTTCACGGTCCCGGGCGCGCTGTCCACCGCCGAGGTCCTGACGGAGCTGCGCCGGGCGCACGTCTACGTCCTGCCCTCGGTGGACGAGCCGTTCCCGATGTCGGTGCTGGAAGCCCTGTCGGTCGGCGTCCCCGCGGTGGTCACGCACTCCAACGGCCTGGCCCGCGACATCGCGTCCGCGGGCGCCGGCCGGGCGGTCCCGCCGGGCCCGGCGGGCGTGGCGGAGGCCGTCCTGGAGCTCCTGGACCCCGGGGCGAACGCGAAGGCCGGCGCGGCGGCCCGCGAACTGGCCGCGTCCGCCTTCTCGATGGACGCGGTCCTGGACACCCTCCTGCCGGTCTACGAGGGGGCCATGCGCCGGCGGGTGTGACGGGCTACAGCTCGCGGTGGGTCTCGTCGACCACCGGGAGGGCCGCCGCGCGGCGGCGCTTGAAGACGCTCGCGTAGACGGCGAGGCCGATGGCACCCGCCGCCATCATGATCAGCCCGACGACGTCGAGGTTGACGCTCTCCATCTTCCAGTCCGTCGCGAAGGTGAGGATGGCCCCCACCACGATCAGCGCGATGCAGCCGCCGATGCCTCCCATGTGATTCGCCTCCGCAGTCGTTGTCGTCTGACCGCGCGGCTACCCGGGAAGCGGATGCGAAAACGCCGCCCCCGGCCCGGAGTTCGGGCAGGGGGCGGCGTTCGCGTCCGTGCGGGACGGGAGGGGTTACGCCGGGATCCAGGCGTAGCAGCCCGCCGACGTGAAGGCCGCCGTGCCCGCGGGGATCGTGGCCGTGATCTTGTCGCCCGCCTTCACGGGGGCTTCGGGGCCCGAGGCCAGGACCGCGCCGTCCTTGCCCTTCGCCTCCCAGGTGCAGTTCGTGGCCTGGGTCAGCGCCCGGTACGTGCCCGCCGCGGGCGACGTGCGGGTCCCGTCGGGGAAGCCCTTCGACGCCGCGTCCAGGATCGGCTTCTGCTCCGGGCACAGGTACGTGATCGCGTCCTTCGCCCCCGGGATCTCCCCGGCGACGATGGCCCCGGTCGCCGCGTCCTTGTCGCGCTTCGCGGTGCGCTCCACCCGCTGGCAGGACTCCTGGCCGGTCTGGAGGACGGCCGCCGGGTCCATCTTCTCGGGGACGCGCCCGCTCAGGTACTGCTTCTCGTTGGCCTTGAAGCTTCCCGTCTTCGGGGTGAGCTTCGAGTCCGGCAGGACCGGACCGGTCGGCTTCGCGTCGGGCGAGACGGGCGCGGCCGAGGCGTCCGCGGGATCCGGGACCGACGAGGCGGCCGGCGGCTTCGGCTTCGCCGCCCCTGCGTCGGCCTTGCCTTCGCCGCCCGAGCTGCAGGCGGTCAGGGTCAGAGCCGCGGCCAGCAGAACAGCAGCCGCGGCGGAGCGTCGGTACATCTCTGGGGCTCCCGTATTACGTGCCGGTATTACGTGCCGGTCGAGCTGACCGGCGGAACTCGGGGGTGGAGCGCGGGGCCCGGCCGTCGTGCGTGCCGGGCCCCGCGTCCGTCAGGCGCTTACTTCGGGCCGAACGTGAGGACGAGCTGCGGAGCGGCGTCCGCGGCCGTCGCCTCCATGGACCAGATCCACAGCGGGTCGGTGCCCGTGCTCGTCAGGGCCATGCTGTAGCCGGTGCCCAGCACCGGGGTGAGCGCGGCGGTGTCCAGCGGGGTGCTCTGGATCGCCGAGCCGTCCGGCACGCTCGCGAACGAGCCGAGCTCGGTGGCGCCGAGCGCGGGCTTGGTGTTGAAGGTGGTGCCGGCGCCGCTCCAGGTACCGGTGACCGGGACCACGGAGATCTTGTCGGTCGTACCGGCGTTCGCCTGGGTCGACGTCTTGATCTGGAGCGCGGCGGACTTCAGGACCTGCCCGGCCGGCGCGGCCGGCAGGTTGAAGCGCAGGTACGTCTGGTACGCCGAGGTGCCGCGGACCGCCAGGGAGGTGCTCGCACCGTTGGCGGCGCTCGGGGCGCCCTGGTTGACGTAGGTGTCCTCGGTCGCGGAGACCTTGGAGACCGTGTCGGACGGCGCCTTGGCCAGGTCGTAGTGCTTCTTGGCCTGGGCCGCGGTGAGCGCCTTCGGGTAGACGGCCGTCTCGTCGATCTGGCCGGCGAAGAAGTTGCTCGTCGGCTTGTTCGGCCAGCCGCTCAGGTTGTCGCCGCCGACGTGCCAGAAGCCCTCGTACGCGACCGAGCTGGTGACGTTGTTCAGCGTGCCCTTGCTCTGACCGTCGACGATCAGCTCCATGCCGCCCGCACCCAGGGTGCCGACGACGTGGTGCCACTTGTTGTCGTTGTACGTGTCGAACAGGCCGGTGGTGATGGTGCGCGCCGAACCGTTGCTGACGCCGAAGACCAGACGCCCGTTGTTGGTCATGTAGATCTGCTTGTCGTACGAGCCGCTGGAGCGGTCCGTGTTGCTGCCGAAGCCGACCAGCTTGCCGCCGCGCGTGGTGTTCGTCTTGAACCACGTCTCGATCGAGAAGGTGTTGCCCACCGTCTGGCGGTGGTCGCTGTACACCTGCTGGCTGGTGCCGTTGAAGCCCATCGCCGTGCTGGCGCCGCTGATCGCGCCGGGCGTCTGGCGCAGGGCCGGGGCGTTGAGCTGGACACCGCTGGTGTTGCCGGCGACCGAGGAGTCGGCGACGTACGGGCTGACGACGTCGTCGTAGCGCCAGTACAGGCCGGCGCCGTCGGCGCGGACCTGCTCCGGGTAGGACTGGACCGAGCTCGGGACCGTGACCGCGGCGTTGGCCGACAGGGCGCTGGTGTTGCCCGCCGCGTCGGTGGCCGTCACGCGGTAGGTGTACGACTGGCCGGCTTTGGCCGTGGTGTCGGTCCAGGAGGCCTGCGGACGCTGCCACTCCAGGGACTCGGCGGCGACGGTGGCGATGGGGCTGGACGAGCCGTTGCGGTAGATGCGGTACGTCAGCTTGCTGTCGTCGGCGTCGTAGCTGGTGCGCCAGCGGACCTGGACCTCGTCCGGCTTGACGCTGCCGGCGCTGGCGACCGGGGTGGTCGGGGCGCCGACGTCGCCGGTGGAGGCGAAGCGGGTGAGCGCCTGCTGCGGCTTGCCGTTGATGGTGGTGAACTCACCGCCCGACCACAGGTACTTGACGTCGTTCTTCTCGGCGATGGTCAGCGTGCGCGGGCCGATGCCCTCGCCGATGCCGTCGTTGGCGGTGGGGTGCCAGCCGAGCTTGCGCGGGCTGCGCACGAACCCGTCCACGGGCGCGGGGGCGGCGCCTTCGTAGTTGGTCAGCTGCGCGTTGAAGAAGTTGCGCTTGCCGTCGGGGAACTGGCCCTCAAGGGAGCAGTCGTGCGCGTGCGAGGCGCTGTAGAGCACTCCGTCGTACGGCAGGACGGCCTGGGTCGCGCCGAGGCAGCGGTCGCGCCACTTCTCGCTGAAGTCGCTGAGGTTCAGGCCGATGCGGCCGTCGAAGACGCCGCCGCCCGAGCCCTCGTTGCCGGTGTAGAAGCCGGTCGAGTCGGTGGCGATGTCCTTGACCACCGAGTTCGACGGGATGTTGCTGTACGTCTTGGCGACCGCGCCGGTGGTGGCGTTGACGACGGCCAGGGCGTGCGTGCTCTTGCCGTTGATGTCGAAGAAGTCACCGCCCAGCAGGACGTTCTTGCCGTCCGGGGTGACCTCGATGGCGCGGCCCGGCTCGTCGGCGTTGGCGGTGAAGGGCTTCAGCGCGCCGGAGCCCGCGTCCACGGCGGCGAACCGCTCGCGGGTCTGGCCCTCGACGGTGCCGAAGTCGCCGGCCGCGTACACGGTGTCGTCGGTGACGGCGAGTCCGCGCACGGTGGCGGGGAAGCCCGGGTGGAAGGCGGCCTTGGGGGTGCAGGTCGCGATGTCGATCGCGGCCATGCTGGAGACCGGGGTGCCGTTGACGGCGCCGAAGTAGCCGCCCGCGTACAGGGTCTTCTTGTCCTTGGAGACTTCCAGGGCACGCACGGTCGCGCTGCCGTCGCCGGTGGTGAAGGCGAGCTTGCACGAGGTCGGGTTGCCCGTCGCGGCGTCGAGCGCCACGAAGTTGACCGCTTCCTGCTCCGCGCCGCTGGTGCCGTCGGGCGGGCGGACGGCGGAGAAGGTGCCGGCGGCGAAGACGGTGCCGTTCGCCTCGGCCGTCGCGAAGACGATGCCGTTGGGCTGCCAGGTGGGCAGCTCGTCGGCGGTGAATGCCACGGGAGGCGTGATGGCGGACGCCTCGGGCATCAACACCAGGCCTATGCCGGTGCCGGCGCCGGCCAGTGACAGGACGAGGGCAGCAGTCAGCCCTCTGGATCTACGCATGAGCCCCCCAGGGCAATCGCCCGGTTTGATGGCTGGAACTATCCGAACAGCCATATGTACTGGCGCAGACTAGGGCTCCAGCGAGAACCTGGTCACCCCCCTTGACCCTTTGCATACCAACTTGGAATGAACGGTTCAGGTTGGAGGGGGCACAGCGGACATACGGCAGGTTTGCCCCGGCCACACCCACCGATACCAGTGGAGATGACCGGGACACGGCAAATCGTAGGGGAAATATAAGGCCTTCAGCGGTCGATGCGGACCGTGGCGCCCGCCAGCTGGTCCTCGACCTGCCGGATGTCGGCGTCGACCATGATCTGCGCCAGCTCGGCCACGAGCACCGTCGGCTTCCAGCCAAGCAGTTCGTTGGCCTTGGAGGCATCGCCGATGAGGGCGTCGACCTCGCTCGGGCGCTCGTACTTGGGGTCGTAGCGCACGTGCTCCGCCCAGTCGAGGCCCGCGTGGGCGAAGGAGGACTCGACGAACTCGCGCACCGTGGCGGCCACGCCCGTGGCGACGACGTAGTCGGTCGGCTCGTCCTGCTGGAGCATCCGCCACATGGCGTCCACGTACTCGGGCGCGTAGCCCCAGTCGCGCACCGCGTCGAGGTTGCCCAGGTAGAGGTGCTCCTGGAGTCCGGCCTTGATCCGGGCGACCGCGCGGGTGATCTTGCGGGTCACGAAGGTCTCGCCGCGGCGCGGGGACTCGTGGTTGAACAGGATCCCGTTGACGGCGAACATGTCGTACGCCTCGCGGTAGTTCACCGTGGTCCAGTACGCGAACACCTTCGCGGCGCCGTACGGGCTGCGCGGGTGGAACGGGGTCTTCTCGTTCTGCGGGGGCGGGGTGGCGCCGAACATCTCCGAGGACGAGGCCTGGTAGATCCGGGTGTCCACACCGCTGGCGCGGATGGCCTCCAGGAGCCTCAGCGCGCCGAGGCCGGTCACGTCGCCCGTGTAGAGGGGCGCGTCGAAGGAGACGCGGACGTGCGACTGGGCGCCGAGGTTGTAGACCTCGTCGGGCCGGATCTCGCGCAGCAGGTTCACGAGCGCCACGCCGTCGGAGAGGTCGGCGTGGTGCAGGACGAAGGACCGGTTGGCGGTCTGCGGGTCCTGGTAGATGTGGTCGATCCGCTCGGTGTTGAAGCTGGAGGAACGCCGCACCAGGCCGTGCACCGTGTAGCCCTTGGAGAGCAGCAGCTCGGAGAGGTACGAGCCGTCCTGCCCGGTGACGCCGGTTATCAGTGCGGTCTTGCCCATGGGGTCCCCTTGATGGTGGTTGCTGTGGGTCGTGGTGAGGCTGGGCCTCGGGGTGGCTGCGGGCCGGGCCCTGGCAGGGGGTGGCGCACCTCGCCGCCGGGCCGCTGCCCGGAGGGCTGGATGGGTACCGTACACGCCCGGTGCGGACGTCTTTGCGGCGGATTCCGCCGCGGCACGCGCCGGGCCCGGCGGGGCGGTACGGCTCGCGGGGCGCCCCGGTCCCCCCGCGCGGGGGCGCTCCGGGGCGGCGGTGACCGGAATGCGGGCTGGTCCCGGGCCCGCCGGCGGCGGGTGGCATCATCGGCGGTATGACAAGTTCGCTGCCGCTCCTGCCCCCGAACGCCCGCGTCTTCGTCGCGGGCCACCGCGGCCTCGTGGGCTCCGCGGTCGCCCGCCGGCTCACGGCCGACGGCCACGAGGTGCTCACCCGGGGCCGCGCCGACCTCGACCTGCGCGACGCCGCCGCCACGGAGGCGTACCTGAAGGACGTCCGCCCCGACGCCGTCGTGCTGGCGGCCGCCAAGGTCGGCGGGATCATGGCCAACAGCACCTATCCGGTGCAGTTCCTGGAGGACAACCTCAAGATCCAGCTCAGCGTCATCGGCGGCGCGCACGCCGCCGGCGTCGGCCGGCTGCTGTTCCTGGGCTCCTCCTGCATCTACCCGAAGCTGGCCCCGCAGCCCATCAGCGAGGACGCCCTGCTGACGGGACCGCTGGAGCCGACCAACGAGGCGTACGCCCTGGCGAAGATCGCCGGCATCGTCCAGGTGCAGTCGTACCGGAAGCAGTACGGGGCCTCGTACATCTCGGCGATGCCGACGAACCTCTACGGCCCGGGCGACAACTTCGACCTGGAGACCTCGCACGTGCTGCCCGCCCTGATCCGGCGCTTCCACGAGGCCGCCGCCGAGGGCCGCGAGGAGGTCACCCTGTGGGGCAGCGGCACCCCGCGCCGCGAGTTCCTGCACGTGGACGACCTGGCGGCCGCCTGCGCGGTGCTGCTCGGCGGTTACGACGGGGACGAGCCGGTCAACATCGGCTGCGGCGAGGACCTCACGATCAAGGCCCTCGCCGAGACCGTCGCCGAGGTGACCGGCTTCCGCGGCCGGCTCGCCTGGGACACGTCCAAGCCGGACGGCACGCCGCGCAAGCTCCTGGACGTCACGCGCCTGACCTCGCTGGGCTGGAAGCCGGAGATCGGGCTGCGGGACGGGATCGCCGCCACCTACCGGTGGTGGCGCGAGCAGGGCTGAGCGCACGTACCGAGGACCTCCTAGTACGCTCCGCGGCCGTCGACGACGGCGCGGAGGGTACGCCCCATGACGTCGACGTCACTGGTGAAGGACCAGTTGTCCACGTACTGAAGGTCGAGCTGGATCGTCTCGTCCCAGGAGAGGTCGGAGCGCCCGCTGATCTGCCACAGTCCGGTCATGCCCGGCCGCACGGTGAGCCGGCGCAGTTCGACCTCGTCGTACCGGGCCACCTCCTCCGGCAGCGGCGGGCGCGGGCCGACCAGTGACATGTGGCCGCCCAGCACGTTCAGCAGCTGGGGCAGTTCGTCCATGGAGGTGCGGCGCAGCAGCCGGCCCACCCGGGTCACCCGGGGGTCTCGGCGGATCTTGAACATCAGGCCGTCGTTCTCGTTGGCCCCGGACAGCTCGTTCTTGAGCCGGTCCGCGTCCACGACCATGGTGCGGAACTTCCACATGGTGAACGGGACCCCGTCGCGCCCGATGCGCTGCTGGCGGTAGAACGCCGGGCCGCGCGAGCCGAGCCGGATCGCCAGGACGATGCCGAGGAAGACCGGCGAGAGCAGGAGCAGTCCGATGCCGGCCCCGGCCCGGTCGAGGACCGACTTGAGGAGGGTCTGCACGCCGCGGCTCACCGGCGGCGCCACCCTCAGCACGGCGAGCCCGCCGGCGGACAGGGTCTCCAGCCTCTTGACGGAGACCTCCACGAGCCCGGGGAAGACGGCGAGTTCCAGCCCCGCGTCGTGCAGGGCCCAGGCGACCTTGCGCAGCCTCTCCCCCGCGATCCTGGCGCCCGGGGCGACCAGGACCAGGTCGGCGTGGTGGCTGCGGACGGCGCCGAGCACGGCGGTGGAGTCCGCGTTCGGGGCCTCGGGCACGCTCTCGTCGAGCCGGGCCGCGACGGGCACCCCGCCTTCGAGCGGGCCGGCGCCGACCGGCACCACGCCGACCACCACGTACGGGTGGTCGGTGCGCGCGGCCAGGTGTTCGATGACGGCCCCTGCCGCGCCGGGCTCGCCGACCACCAGGACCCGGCTGACGGCGTGCGCCTCGCGGCGGGCCGCCGAGAGGTGGCGGTAGGTCAGTTTGTGGCAGGCCACGGTGACGAGGAGGGCGGGCAGCAGGGCGCCGAGCGCGGACAGCCGCGGGGTGCTCTCGCCGGTCACCACACGGGCGACGGCCAGGACACCGATGAGAATCAGCCAGTCGTGCAGGACGGGCAGCACTCCGCGCGATTCTCCGAGGGCGCGGGAGGCGTAGCGGCGGCGCACCGCCTGCACGCCGGTCCACGCGAGCGCCGCGCCGAGGGCGCAGTACACCGGCCGGACCTGCTGCGCGGCATGGAAGACCAGCCCCACGGGGACCGCGGCGCCGAGGAAGTCGGCCGTGAGGGCGGCGGGCAGGTACCAGCGCGCCTTGTCGCCGATCCGCCTCACCGGGGCTGCTGCGAGCCCCGCGGCGGCAGCCGCCGCTCCGGCCAGTCTTTGCGCAGGAAAATGGACATGCCTCATGGGCCCCCCTGGCACGTGGTCTATGACAGTGGCGCGTGCCCGTGGCTTCCCCTGGCTTCGGACAACTGGCGCACCGGGAAACAGTACGACAAACGCCCGTACGACAAATGCCGATTGCCCGAACGGGGCCTCTTGTTGCGCAAGTGTTAGCAACCGGTACCAACCGTTCCAGATATCGGACCCCTCTTTCGCACGCGAAGGTGAATGGTTCGGATACCGGATACGTCTCATCGGTCAACGAACCGTTTCCGGCCAACCTTTTGACGCGGCCCTGACATCGACGCCGACAGCTGGCACTCTTCGATCCGTTCTACGCACCAGCCCTGCTCTGCCCGGAGGCCCACCCAGCCATCCGGAACCCCCCTTGCAGAAGGAGTCTGCGTTGAGTCACACCCCCCACAGGCGTGCCACCGCGGCCGGCGCTCTCGTCGCCGCCGCCGCGCTGCTCGCCGTCGGCATCCAGGCCGGCACCGCCTCAGCCGACGCCACCGCGTCGCAGGCACCCTCCGCCAAGTCCAACGCGGGCGCGGCGGCCGTCAACCTCAGCGCGTCCGAGCGTGCGACGCTCATAGCCGACGCCAACTCGACCACCGTCCAGGCGGCCAAGGCCCTCGGCCTCGGCGAGCAGGAGAAGCTGGTCGTACGCGACGTCGTCAAGGACGCCGACGGCACCACGCACACCACGTACGAGCGCACCTACGGCGGACTCCCCGTGCTCGGTGGCGACCTGACGGTCCACGCCAAGGCCGGCGTCACCAAGAGCATCACCAAGGCCACCAACCACGAGATCAAGGTCGCGGACACCACCGCGACCGTGACCCCGGCGGGTGCCGAGGGCCAGGCCGTCTCCGCGGCCAACGCCGCGGGCTCCAAGGACGCCAAGGCGTCCAAGAGCGCCCGCAAGGTGATCTGGGCCGCCGAAGGCGCCCCCGTCCTCGCCTGGGAGACCGTCGTCGGCGGCCTCCAGGACGACGGCACCCCGAGCGAGCTGCACGTGGTCACCGACGCCAAGACCGGCGCGAAGATCACCCAGTGGCAGGCCATCGAGACGGGCACCGGCAACACCATGTACAGCGGCCAGGTCACGATGGGCACCTCCCAGTCGGGCAGCAACTACACGCTGACCGACGCCGGGCGCGGCAACCACAAGACGTACGACCTCAACGGCGGCAGCTCCGGCACCGGCAGCCTGTTCACCAACACGACCGACGTATGGGGCAACGGCGCCGCGTCCAACCGCGCGACCGCCGGTGCCGACGCGCACTACGGCGCCCAGCTGACGTGGGACTACTACAAGAACGTGCACGGCCGCAACGGCCTGCGCAACGACGGCGTGGCCCCGTACAGCCGGGTCCACTACGGCAACGCGTACGTGAACGCGTTCTGGGACGACTCCTGCTTCTGCATGACGTACGGCGACGGCACGAGCAACACGCACCCGCTGACGTCCATCGACGTGGCCGCCCACGAGATGACCCACGGCCTCACCTCGGTCACCGGCAACATGACCTACAGCGGTGAGCCCGGCGGCCTGAACGAGGCGACCTCCGACATCATGGCGGCGAACGTCGAGTTCTACGCCAACAACCCGCAGGACGTCGGCGACTACCTGGTCGGCGAGAAGATCGACATCAACGGCGACGGCACCCCGCTGCGCTACATGGACAAGCCGAGCAAGGACGGCGGCTCCAAGGACGCGTGGTACTCGGGCATCGGCGGCATCGACGTCCACTACTCCTCGGGCCCGGCCAACCACGTCTACTACCTGATGTCCGAGGGCTCCGGCGCCAAGGTCATCAACGGCGTCAGCTACAACTCGCCGACCTCGGACAACCTCCCGGTCACCGCGATCGGCCGCGACGCCGCCGCGAAGATCTGGTTCCGCGCGCTGACGGTGGGCTACTTCAAGTCCAACACCAACTACGCGGCCGCCCGTACGGCGACCCTCCAGGCCGCCGCCGACCTGTACGGCCAGGGCTCGACCACGTACAACAACGTGGCCAACGCCTGGGCCGGCATCAACGTCGGCGCGCGCATCGTCTCCGGCGTCTCGGTGACCCCGATCGCCAACCAGACCACCCAGATCAACACCGCCGTGAGCCTCCAGGTCCAGGCGACCAGCACCAACCCGGGTGCGCTCAGCTACGCGGCGACCGGCCTGCCGGCCGGCCTGTCGATCAACTCCTCGACCGGTCTGATCTCGGGCACGGCCACCACCGCGGGCACGTCCAACGTGACCGTGACGGTGACCGACTCGCAGAGCAAGACGGGCACGGCGTCCTTCACCTGGACCGTCGGCACGTCCCAGCAGAACGTGTTCGAGAACACGAACGACTACGCGATCGCCGACAACGCGACCGTCGAGTCCCCGATCGCCGTGACCCGCACGGGCAACGCCCCGAGCACCCTCAAGGTGGACGTGAACATCGTCCACACCTACGTCGGTGACCTGGTGGTCGACCTCGTCGCCCCCGACGGCACCGTCTACAACCTGCGCAACCGCACCGGCGGCAGCGCGGACAACATCGTCCAGCAGTTCACGGTGAACGCCTCCTCCGAGGTCGCCCAGGGCACCTGGAAGCTCCGCGTCCGGGACGCCGCCACCCTGGACACCGGCAAGATCGACAGCTGGAAGCTCACCTTCTGACCCCACCGGAGCAGGCAGGTGAAGCCATACGGCTGACCCACTGAAAACGCGGGGCCGTCCGGGAGAGACCCTCCCGGGCGGCCCTGTTCCATGTGCCCCTGCCGTACGGGACCTGCGCCCCGGCGAGCGGGGGCCTTCGGCGGCCGTCGGCGGCCCCCGCGCACACCGGCGGGTACGCGCGCCGCGCGCCGGCGGCCTTCCCGCTCCCCGAACTCGCGCAGACCGCGCTCGACCGCCACTTCCGCCCGGACGGCCTCGGCGGGGATCCTGGTGCCCGGATGCGGACCACCCCGCGGCTGCGCGCCGCCTGCGGTGCCCCGGCGGAAGTCCTCACCGTCCTCGGCGACTTCGTCGAGGTCTGGCTCGCCAAGGAGGGACACGATGGTGTCGTCGGAGTCAACCACCTGGAGAAGATCCAGCTCGCCACCGCCCCGGCGATGTTCGGCGCGATCCTGGCAGGCGTCGACCACGTGCTCGTGGGCGCGGGAGTCCCCGGTCAGATCCCTGCCCTCGCCGACCGGCTGGCGCGCCGCGAACCCTGTGTGACCCGGATCGCGGTGGAGGGCGACGTACGGCCCCCGGACCACGTGTTCGATCCCGCCGCGCTGACGGCCGCGAGGGCCCGGCACCCCGGGGGTGCCGGGCCCTCGCCCGTGCTCGGCGGACCTGAGGGTCAGCCGTTGTTCCGGAAGGCGGAGCGGAAGTCGTCGTCGTCCCAGCGCGAATCGCCGCAGCCGCCCCGGCGGAAGTCGTCGCGGCAGTCGTCATGGTGGGTGCGGACCGGCACGAACGTCACCGAGAGGGCCTCGACGTTGTACACCGTGTCCCCCGGCTGCAGCTCGCGCTCCACCCGGCCGCCGCAGGCACGGTTCGGGTAGAGCACGGCCCGCGACTCGGTGCCGTTGTGCACCGCGGTCGCCGGGCGGTTCCGCGAGGTGTCCGTCAGCTCGTAGCAGGTGTCGTTGTCCGCCGGGCGGATCTGCGCCCGTTCGTCGTTGTCGATGATGTATTGCAGTCGGCCGAGGTCGTCGTGGCCGCCGGCCAGTGACGGGCCGGCGGCGGGCAGGACGAGGGCGAGGGCGCCGAGGAACGCGACGGCGGTCTGGCGAAGACGCATGGGGGGCAGTCCGTTTCTGTGGGCACAGGGTGCCGCTCCGGTGGCACCCGGCGGGCAGGGGCGAGAGCGGTATTCCACGCCGAGGCACTGCGCCATGCGCAACACGTTCGAAGGTTCACCCTCCCGGCCCGGCCACCTTCACCCGCACGGCCCCGCCCGCGGCGCGCTACACGGATGCGCGTTCGGATGCCGGCGAGCCCTCGGCCGCCGGAGCCGGGACACCGGCGCCGGCCGCGACGGGAGTCCGGGCCCCGTCCTTCGTACGGACCAGCACCAGCACCAGCAGCGCCCCCGCCAGGCCCATCAGCCCCGAGGTCAGGAACGTTCCGCGCAGCCCGCTCGCGAAGGCCTCCTCGACCCAGGCCCGTGCGGCCGGACCCGTCGCCAGCAGCTGCCCGGCCCGCCCGGAAGCCAGCGCCTCGGCCGCTTCGCGGCCCTGGCCGGAGCCGGCGAGACCGTCCCGCAGCCCTGCCTGGAAGACCGCGCCGAGCACCGCGACACCGAGCGCCATGCCCAGCTGCCGCGCGGTGTTCAGGGCCCCGCCGGCCATGCCCGCCCGGGCCGGGGCCACGGCGCCCATCGCGGCGGCCGCCAGGGCCGGGGTCGCCATGCCCACGCCGAGCCCGGTCACCACCAGCCCCGGGACCAGGGCGGACCAGCCGTCGCCGGCGTCCGTCATCCAGGCCTGGAGCAGCGCGCCCGCTCCGATCAGCAGCAGCCCGCCGCCGATGGTCAGCCGCGCCGGAGCCCCGTGCAGCAGCCGCCCGGCCGCCGCGGAGACGGCGAACGAGGAGATGCTCAGCGGCACCAGCACCAGGCCGGCGGAGACCGGACCCATCCCCTCCGCGGACTGCAGCCACAGGGACACGTACATCAGGTACGAGAACGCGGCCCCGGACAGCAGCAGCGCCCCGGCCATCACGCCGACGAAGGAGCGGCTGCGGAACAGCGAGAGGTCCAGCATCGGGCGGGAGCTGCGCAGTTCGACGAGGACGAAGGCGGCGAAGGCGGCCACGCCGAGGCCGAACAGGCCGAGGGTTGCGGCCCCGGTCCAGCCGTTCTCGCCGACGCGGATCAGCGCGTACGTGACGGCCGCGGCCCCCGTGGTGAACGCGGCCATGCCGGGCAGGTCGAGACCCTTGGCGCGCGGGTCGCGGGACTCGGCGACCGACCGGCAGGTCACGTACACGGCCAGGGCGCAGACGGGGAGGTTGATGAAGAAGATCCAGCGCCAGCCGAAGTGCTGGGTGAGAAGCCCGCCCAGGATCGGGCCGGCCGCCGCGGCGGCGCCGTTGACCGCGCCCCAGACGCCGAAGGCGACCCCGCGGTCGCGGCCCTGGTAGGCGCTGCTCAGCAGGGCCATGGTGGTGGCGAACATCGCGGCGCCGCCGATGCCCTGGACGGCGCGGAACGCGATCAGCGCGGCCGGGCCGTCGGCCAGCCCGCAGGCGAGCGAGGCGGCGGCGAAGATCCCGAGCCCCGCGAGGTAGACCCGGCGGCGGCCGATCCGGTCGGCGAGGGACCCGGCGCCGAGCAGCAGCGCGGCGAGGGCCAGGGCGTAGCCGTCGATGACCCACTGGAGTCCGGAGAAGGAGGTGTGCATGTCGGCGGCCATGTCGGGCAGGGCGACCATCACGATCGTGACGTCGACCAGGAGCATGAACGCCCCGAGGCACACCGCGGTGAGCGGGAGCCATTTACGCATGGGAGAACTCCTCGGGACCCGGAGGCCCGGCAGGGGGTTGATAAGGGGCTGGCGGTGCGTCCAAACTCCCATCCGGGCTGCCGATCCCCCACCCAGCCCCCTCCGGCTGCCGGATTTCCTCCATCACATGCCCTGCCATGATGGAAACCATGACGACACTCGTACAGCTGGACGAGCTCGACCGGGGCCTGATGGAGGCCCTGATGATCGACGGACGGGCCGCCTTCAGCAAGATCGCCGAGGTGCTGGAGGTCTCCGACCAGACGGTGGTGCGCCGCTACCGCCGGCTGCGGACCTCGGGGCTGCTCCGGGTGATCGGGCTGCCGCTGGGCAGCCGCGTCGGACTCTTCGAATCCTGGCTGCGGGTGCAGTGCGCGCCGGACGCCGCGCTCGCGGTGGCCGGGGCGCTGGCGCGGCGGCCGGACATCTCCTGGGTGAAGCTCGGCTCCGGCGGCACCGAGATCAACTGCCTGACCAAGGCCCGGACCCGGCAGGACCGCGACGGCCTGCTGCTGGACAAGCTCCCGCGCACCCGCCGGGTGACCGGGGTCAGCGCCCACACCATCCTGCGGGTGTACTACGGCGGCCCGTCGGGGTGGTGCGGTCTGGACGTGCTGCGGCCCGAGCAGGTCGAGGCGCTGGGGCAGGCCCCGGCCCGGCCCCCCGTGGTCCACGGCCGGGAGCAGGAGCGGTACGCCCTGGACGAGGCGGAGCAGGCGATGCTCGCGGTGCTGGCGCAGGACGGCCGGGCCGGCTATCCGGAGCTGGCCCGTGCCTCCGGCCTGTCGGAGTCCACCGCGCGCCGGCGCCTCGACCGGCTGCGGGAGCTGCGGGCGCTCTACTTCGACCTGGAGCTCGTCCCCTCGACGCTGGGCTTCGAGGCCGAGGCGACGCTGCTGCTGACCGCGGCCCCGGCACTGCTGGCGGAGGCGGGGGCCGCGCTGGCCGGCCATCCGGAGGTGCCGTTCGCGGCCGCGGTGACGGGTACGGCCAACCTGATGGCCGCGGTGGTGTGCCGGGACACCGACGAGCTCTACACGTACCTGACCGAGCGGATCGGCGCGGTGCCCGGCATACGGCACGTGGAGGTGATCCCGACCCTGCGCAACATCAAGCGGGCCGGGATGCTGGTCGAGGGCGGGCGGCTGGTCGATCCGCCGCCCGCCCCCTGAACCGCGGAGCCCTGCGGCCCCCCGGCCGCTAGCGCAGCAGTACGCCGCCGCCCGCGCCCGCGTCACCGGCCGCGTCGGTCTCCACCGGGGCCGCGACCAGCCCCAGTTCGGCCGGGGTCGCCAGCATCGGGTGCGCGGGCAGGATCCGTACGGTGTAGCCGTAGGGCCCCGTACGGTCGAGGGCGAGCGGGCCCTCGTACATCCAGCGCCCCTCCAGGTCCGGCCCGGCGGTGGGCTTGAGCGGGAAGGAGCGCCCGTCGCGGATCACGTCCTGCGGGTCCACCCGCCCGGCGACGGCCTGGACCTCCACGTCCTCGGGCGTGAGGGCGTCCAGCGCGACGCGCACGCGCAGGGTGAGGGTGGCCCCGAGCTCGGCCGTGCCGCCCACCGGGGCCGCCGCCAGAGCCTCCACGTGCTCGACGGTGACCCGCGGCCAGGCCGCCCGGACCCGCCCCTTCCACCAGGCCAGGTCCCGCGCCGCGTCCGCGTTCAGGGTCCGGTGGGCGCGGGCGGCCGGGGCGTACAGCCGCTCCACGTACTCGCGCACCATGCGGCCCGCGAGCACCTTGGGCCCCAGCGAGACGAGAGTGCGACGGACCATCTCGATCCACCGCACCGGCAGCCCGCTGCGGCCCGCCCGGTCGTAGAACCGCGGCGCGACCCTGTCCTCGATCAACTCGTAGAGGGCGCCCGCCTCCAGGTCGTCGCGCCGGTCCTCGTCCGTCCCGAGCCCGTCGGCCGTCGGAATGGCCCAGCCGAAGTCCGGTTCGAACCATTCGTCCCACCAGCCGTCCAGCACGGACAGGTTGAGGCAGCCGTTGAGCGCCGCCTTCATCCCGCTGGTACCGCAGGCCTCCAGCGGCCGCAGCGGGTTGTTCAGCCAGACGTCGCAGCCCGGGTAGAGCTTCTGCGCCATGGCCATGCCGTAGTCGGGCAGGAAGACGATCCGGTGGCGCACCCGCGGATCGTCGGAGAACCGCACCAGCTCCTGGACGAGCCGCTTGCCCCCGTCGTCGGCCGGGTGCGCCTTGCCCGCGACGACGATCTGCACGGGCCGCTCCGGGTCGAGCAGCAGCGCGCGCAGCCGCTCGGGGTCGCGCAGCATCAGCGTGAGCCGCTTGTACGAGGGCACGCGCCGGGCGAAGCCGATGGTGAGCACATCCGGGTCGAGCACGGAGTCCACCCAGCCGAGTTCGGCCTCCGCGGCCCCGCGCTGGAGCCACGAGGCCCGCAGCCGGTCGCGCACCTCCTGCACCAGCTGCTCGCGCAGCACGCGCCGCAGGTCCCAGATGTCCTGGTCGCCGATGTCGGCGACCGCGTCCCAGCGCTGGGAGCCGCCCACCGACAGCGCGTCCTCGGTCCGCCCGGCGCCGATCTGGCGGGCGCCCAGGCGGACCACCTCGGGGGCCACCCAGGTCGGGGCGTGGACGCCGTTGGTCACGGAGGTGATCGGCACGTCGGCCGGGTCGAAGCCCGGCCACAGCCCCGCGAACATGCCGCGGCTGACGGCCCCGTGCAGGGTCGAGACCCCGTTGGCCCGCTGGGCCAGGCGCAGCCCCATCACCGCCATGTTGAAGACCCCGGGGTCGCCGCCGGGATAGGACTCGGCGCCCAGCTCCAGGATCCGGTCGACCGGCAGGGCGGCCAGCTCCGCGCCGGGCCCGAAGTGGCGGGCGACCAGGGCCCGCTCGAAGCGGTCGATGCCGGCGGGCACCGGCGTGTGCGTCGTGAACACGGTCCCGGCGCGCACCGCCTCGACGGCGGCCTCGAAGCCGAGCCCCTGCTCCCCTTCCAGTTCCCTTATGCGTTCGAGCCCGAGGAAGCCGGCGTGTCCCTCGTTCGTGTGGAACACCTCGGGGTCGGGGTGCCCGGTGATCCGGCAGTACGCGCGCACCGCGCGCACGCCGCCGATGCCGAGCAGCATCTCCTGGAGGAGGCGGTGGTCGCTGCCGCCGCCGTAGAGCCGGTCGGTCACCTCGCGGGCGCCGGAGTCGTTGTCCTCGACGTCGGAGTCGAGGAGCAGCAGCGGTACCCGGCCTACGCGGGCCTGCCAGATGTGCGCGTGCAGGGCCCGGCCGCCGGGCAGGCTCAGGCTCACCCGGGCCGGTGCCCCCTCGCCGTCGCGCAGCAGGGAGACGGGCAGTTCGTTGGGGTCGAGGACGGGATAGTGCTCCTGCTGCCAGCCGTCGCGGGAGAGGGACTGGCGGAAGTAGCCGTGCCGGTACAGCAGTCCCACGCCGATGAGCGGGACGCCGAGGTCGCTGGCGGCCTTGAGGTGGTCCCCGGCGAGGATGCCGAGGCCGCCGGAGTACTGCGGCAGGGCGGCGGTGATCCCGAACTCGGGTGAGAAGTAGGCGATCCCGGCGGGCAGCTCGGCATGGTCCTCGTGACTCTGGTACCACCTCCCGCCGTGGACGTAGTCGTCGAGGTCGGCGGCGACGACGGCGAGGCGGCGCAGGAACCGCCGGTCGCCGGCCAGTTCCTCCAGCCGGGGTGCGGAGACCGCGCCGAGCAGCCGGACGGGATCGCCGCCGGCGGCCTGCCAGCCCTCGGGGTCGACGGATTGGAAGAGTTCACGGGTCTCGGTATGCCACGACCAGCGCAGATTGCGCGCGAGATCGGCAAGCGGAAGCAATGGTTCCGGGAGGACGGGGCGCACGGTGAATCGACGGATAGCCTTCACACGTTCTACCTTCGCAGGCGATTGCGGATCGAAGCGGCCGCACCACGCTGTGCGTCCGCGCATCACCCCGGGAAGGCTAGCTTCACCGGGGCCCCGCCTGCCACGGTGCCTCGTGCGCCGGACCCCGCCGCGCACCCCGCCGGGCACCTCGCCGCGCACCTCGCCGGGCACTCCGCCGGCCACCCCGCCCCGAACGCCGCCGCCCCGGCCACCGCGTGCGGTGCACGGGTGGCCGGGGCGGCGGGTCTCGCGGGTCGTTCGGCGGGGGGTCAGCCCTGGGTGAACCAGCCGAGCAGGTCGGTGATCACGTGGGTGCTGCCGCCCCAGCTGTTGGCGACGGTGACGCGGCCTGCGTCGCCCACGGGGGTGGTGACGTGGTTGGGGACGGTGTCACCGGGACGGGTGTTGAGGCTGCTGGCGTCCGGGCGGGCGCTGCCGTACCCGTACACGGTGAGGAAGCCGGGGCCGGTGGAGTCGGTCGCGGTGACGTTCAGGGCCGCGCCGATCGCGCCGGCGGGCAGGCCGGTGACGGTGGTGGTGGCGCCGGGGGCGAGCTTGCCGGTGGTGCGGGTGTCGGCGAGGCGGCGCGGGGCGGCCGGGGTGAACAGGGCCTTTCCGTCCTTGCCGTACCAGCCGACGGCGTCGAGGATCAGGTGGGTGGAGCCGGTGTTGGTGTAGAGGGTGATGGTGCCGTTCGGGCCGACGGGGACGATGGCCTGGTTCGACTTGTCCTTGCCGGGTTCCAGGTTGAGGTTCGACGTCGCGGGGCGCTTGTCCGCCTCCGGGTAGGCGATGACGTGCGCGTTCTCGGTGGAGCCGGTGCCGGTCAGGTTGAAGGCGACGGCGGTGGCGTCGGCGGGGATGCCGTTCACGCCGGCGACCTTCACCGTACGGGTCTGGCCGCCGCCCAGCGCGCCGCCCGCGGTACGGGTGTCGGCGAGGCGGGTCGGAGCGACCGGGGTGAACCGCTGGCCGATGCCGGGCTGGTAGTAGCCGACGAAATCGACGACGAGCGCGGCCCTGCCGGAGTTGAGCTGGGCCGAGACCTTGCCGTCGGCGCCCACGGGCACGGTGACGGTGTTGGAGGAGGTGCCGCCCGCCTTGACGTTGACGTTCGAGGTGGCGGGGCGCGGCTGGCCGGAGGGCCACACGCTCAGGTGGGTGTCCTCGCCGGCACCGGTGACGGTGACGTTGAGGACGGCCGCGGCCATGCCGCCGGACAGGACGTGGTCCGGCACCGACAGCCCGGCCGGCAGGGTCACCTCGGTGGAGCTCCCGCCCCACAGGGCGGTGCCGTTGGCGCGCGTGTCCAGCAGCCGGAACGGCGCCGTGGCGACGTAGCCGGAGGGCGCGTAGTCCACCTTCACGCTCCGCGTGGCCGTGGACACGGCCCCCTTGGTGTCGCGGACGGTGAGCGACACCTTGTACTCGCCGGGCGCCGCATAGGTGTGCCGGGTGTCGTCCTGCTGCGCGGGGCTGCCGTCGCCGTAGTCGACGTACATGCGGTCCACGGGCCACGGCGCACTGGTGGATCCGGCGTCGACACGGATGGTCAGCGGCCGGACTCCGTCCATCGGGCTGTCCGTGGCCGGCAGCACCGGCTCCGTGGTGAAGGCGGCGGTCAGCGGGCCGGCCGCGGTCACCTTGGTGGACTTCTCGGTGGAGACCCTCTTCCCGACGCCGTTGACCGCCGTCACCTTGACCGTGCAGGCGCACGGACCGGCGTAGACGTGCGTGGCGACCGCGTTGGCCCCGTTGCCCTGGCGGGTGACGACGGGGGCCGTCCCGTCGCCGAAGTCCACCTCGTACGCCATCGCGGTGGGCCACTGGCTGTTCGAGACCGCCTGCACCTCGACCGGGGTGCCGGCCGGGGCGTAGGTCCGGTCGATGACCATCCAGACCTCGCTCAGGCCGTCCTGGGTCTCGTGGGCGCCGCGGTCCAGGTAGCCGCCGTCCTTGCCGGTGTTGGGGACGCCGGGATCGTCGGCGACCGGGTCCCCGGCGAAGTCGCTCGGCAGCACGCCCGGCGCCGTCGGATCGGCGGAGTCGATGGTGGGCGAGCCGGGCATGTCGCCGACGCCCTCGCGCGACGCGGTCAGGATGTCGTGCGCGCCCTGGCCGGTGGCGGCCCGGAAGGCGGCCGGCGTCGGATAGCCGGTGCCGGACCAGTTGTAGGCGGCCGCCGGCGCCTGGTGCCCGGTGAGCAGGTTGTAGTCGGCGCGGGTGCCCTCCGCGGCCTCCGGCGACACCGAGATGCCCACGCGCGGTTGGGTCGACTGGCAGGCGACCGAGCTCGCGTTGGTGTGCAGCACGTTGTTGAACACCGCCGAACCGGTCGAGCCGCCGCCGACCGAGAGGGTCGCCCCGCACATGCCTTCGAGCGTGTTGTTGGTGACGACCGTGGCGGGCGCGTCCACGACCGCGAGCGGCGGCTGGTAGACGCCGAGGAGGAGGTTCCGGCCGAGGACGGTGCCCCGGGAGCCCCCCTCGACCTTGACGGCCCCCCTCAGCCGGTTCCGGGTGAGGCGCACGTCCGTGCTGCCCTCGCCGATGACAACGGCCTCGAGCCTGCCCCGGGAGATGTCCATCCGGTCCAGCTCGACACCGGTGGAACGGCCGACCTTGACGCCGCCGGTGGCCCTCACTCCGTGTACCACCACGTGAGCGGCGCCGCTGAGCGTGAGGCCCTTGGAAAGCTCCGGGGAGTACTGGACGTCGGAGCCGCCGTCGAACGTGATCGGCCTGCCGGGCTCGCCGGAGCGGTCGACGGTGACCGCCTCGGCGTACACCCCGGCCTTGATCCGCACGGTCTGGCCCGGGCCGACGATCCTGGCGGCCGCCGAGACCGTGCAGAACGGGGCGGCCTGCGCTCCGGAGCCGGCGTCGGAGCAGCCGGCGTCGTTCTTGTCGACGTAGAGCGAGGCCGGTGCATCGGCGGCCGCGGAGACCGGAACACCGAGAAGAGTGACGAGGCCCGCGGTGAGCAGGACCACCGTACGAGTGGCACGCAAGAGGAACGTTCCTTCGGAAAAAGTGATGCGAATTCAGGACACCCCGGCGGGCGGAAGCGCACAGGAAACTCACAGAGACGACCCCATGATCCACCCGGGGAAGGCCACTGTCACTACGGATATTCCGCCCTTCACTGCCCAAATCTCCGGTCACAGACGATGCCTGTGGGACCGGTGTGACGAGGGGTTCAGGGCGTACATCCGTTAGTCCCAACCGACTTGACTGAGCCTCGGCAGATGTCGGCCAAGGCCTTGGTCCGGGCCGCGCGACTACGTACGAGTAGTTAACCGAGTGCACTGATTGAGCGGGGTGAGAGTGGGCAGGGCTCCCCGCGTACACGCACGGCACCCCGCCCCACCACCTCTCCCGCCACCCGAGTGAACGCGGACAGGAGCGGCCATGCCCGCAGCCCAGCCGTCTTCCGAGCGGCTAGAAACAGAGCGAACAGAGCGTGCACGACCAGCCGGTGTCCCGGCTGGGCTGTTGTCACCGAGCCCTGCGAACTGCCCCCAGGTGATCCCATCATGATCGGTCGCATTCCCGTTCTGGACGTCCGCCCCGCCGTCGACTGCGGCGCCAGACCCGCCAAGGCGGTCGTGGAGGAGGTCTTCGAGATCTCAGCCACCGTTTTCCGCGAGGGCCACGACGCCGTCGCCGCCCATGTCGTGCTCCGCGACCCCACCGGGCGGCTGCGGCCCCCCGTGCCGATGCGGGAGCTGGCGCCCGGCACCGACCGGTGGGGCGCTCGGGTCTCCGCCGAGGCCGAGGGGAGGTGGACGTACACCGTCGAGGCGTGGAGCGACCCGGTCGGCACCTGGCAGGCCCACGCGGCGATCAAGATCCCGGCCGGCATCGACCCCGGGCTCACCCTCCTCGAAGGCGCCGAGCTCTACGAGCGGGCCGGCTCCCGGATCCCCAAGAAGGACGGCCGCGAGCACGTCCTGGCCGCCGCCGAGGCCATGCGCGACGAGGACCGCCCCGTGGAACTGCGGTACTCCGCCGCCCTCGCGGCCCCGGTGCAGGACGCCTTCGTCCGGCGCCCGTACCGGGAACTGGTCACCGCCTCCAAGGCCCTGCCGCTGGTCGTGGAGCGCAAGCGGGCCCTCTTCGGCTCCTGGTACGAGATGTTCCCCCGCTCCGAGGGCGCCGTCGTCGAGCCCGGCGCGGAACCGGTGAGCGGAACGCTGCGCACCGCCGCCGAGCGGCTGCCGGCCATCGCCTCGATGGGGTTCGACGTGGTGTACCTGCCACCGATCCACCCCATTGGGAGTACGTACCGCAAGGGACCGAACAACACCCTTTCGGCTGGAAGTTGGGACCCCGGTGTGCCGTGGGCCATCGGCTCCACCGAAGGCGGCCACGACGCCGTCCACCCCGACCTCGGCACGATCGAGGACTTCGACGCCTTCGTCGCCCGCGCCCGCGAGCTGCGCATGGAGATCGCGCTCGACTTCGCACTCCAGTGCTCCCCGGACCACCCCTGGGTGGAGAAGCACCCCGAGTGGTTCCGCCACCGGGCCGACGGGACGATCGCGTACGCCGAGAACCCGCCGAAGAAGTACCAGGACATCTACCCGATCCACTTCGACACCGACATGGCCGGTCTCGTCGAGGAGACGGCCCGCATCCTGCGGTACTGGATGGACCACGGCGTACGCATCTTCCGGGTGGACAATCCGCACACCAAGCCGGTCGTCTTCTGGCAGAAGGTGATCGCGGACATCAACAAGTCCGACCCCGACGTGATCTTCCTGGCGGAGGCCTTCACCCGGCCCGCCATGATGCGCACGCTCGCCGCGATCGGCTTCCAGCAGTCGTACACGTACTTCACCTGGCGCAACACGAAGGCCGAGCTGACCGAGTACCTGACAGAACTCGCGGACACCCGCTCGGCCTCCGTCATGCGGCCGAATTTCTTCGTCAACACGCCCGACATCCTCCACGAGTACCTCCAGCACGGCGGCCGCCCGGCCTTCGAGGTGCGCGCCGTCCTCGCCGCCACCCTCTCCCCCACCTGGGGCGTCTACGCCGGGTACGAGCTGTGCGAGAACACCCCGGTGCGGGAGGGCAGCGAGGAGTACCTGAACTCCGAGAAGTACGAGTTCCGGCCACGCGACTGGGCGGCCGCAGACCGCGAGGGCCGCACGATCGCCCCGCTGATCACCGCCCTCAACCGGCTGCGCCGCCGCAACCCGGCGCTCCAGCAGCTGCGCGACATCCACTTCCACACGACCGACAACGACCAGGTGATCGCCTATTCGAAGCACGCGGGCGCCAATTCCGTACTGGTGGTCGTCAACCTCGATCCGCACCACACCCAGGAGGCGACGGTCTCGTTGGACATGCCGGCACTCGGCCTCGACTGGCACGGGTCCCTCGCGGTGCGCGACGAGCTCACCGGCGAGACCTACCACTGGGGCAGGGCCAACTACGTGCGTCTGGAGCCGGGCCGCACGCCCGCACACGTACTGGCGGCTCTGCGACCGTCCCCGCCCACCGGAGGGTCACCCACCACATGATGATCAACGATCCCGTCCACGACACGTTCGAGGACACCCCCGCGAAGGACCGCGACCCCGACTGGTTCAAGCGGGCGGTCTTCTACGAGGTGCTCGTACGCTCCTTCCACGACAGCAACGGCGACGGCGTAGGAGACCTGAAGGGACTCACCGCCAAGCTCGACTACCTCCAGTGGCTGGGCGTCGACTGCCTCTGGCTGCCGCCGTTCTTCGCCTCGCCGCTCCGCGACGGGGGCTACGACGTCGCGGACTACACGTCCGTGCTGCCCGAGTTCGGCGATCTCGCCGACTTCGTGGAGTTCGTGGACGCCGCGCACCACCGCGGCATGCGGGTGATCATCGACTTCGTCATGAACCACACGAGCGACCAGCACGAGTGGTTCCAGCAGTCCCGCAAGGACCCGGACGGTCCGTACGGCGACTACTACATGTGGGCCGACAACGACAAGCAGTACCAAGACGCCCGCATCATCTTCATCGACACCGAAACCTCCAACTGGACGTACGACCCGGTCCGCAAGCAGTACTACTGGCACCGCTTCTTCTCGCACCAGCCGGACCTCAACTACGAGAACCCGGCCGTCGTGGAGGAGATCGTCTCGGCGCTGCGCTTCTGGCTGGACCTCGGCATCGACGGCTTCCGGCTCGACGCCGTGCCCTACCTCTACGCCGAGGAGGGCACCAACTGCGAGAACCTGCCGCGCACCCACCGGCTCCTCAAGCGGGTCAGGGCCGAGATCGACGCGCACTACCCCGACACCGTGCTGCTCGCCGAGGCCAACCAGTGGCCCGAGGACGTCGTCGACTACTTCGGCGACTTCGCGAAGGGCGGGGACGAATGCCACATGGCCTTCCACTTCCCCGTCATGCCGCGCATCTTCATGGCCGTACGAAGAGAGTCGCGCTACCCCGTCTCCGAAATCCTGGCCAAGACCCCGGCGATCCCGGACCGCTGCCAGTGGGGCATCTTCCTGCGCAACCACGACGAGCTCACCCTCGAAATGGTCACCGACGAAGAGCGCGACTACATGTACGCCGAGTACGCCAAGGACCCGCGGATGCGGGCCAACATCGGCATCCGGCGCCGGCTCGCCCCGCTGCTGGACAACGACCGCAACCAGATGGAGCTGTTCACCGCCCTGCTGCTGTCGCTGCCCGGCTCGCCGGTGCTCTACTACGGCGACGAGATCGGCATGGGCGACAACATCTGGCTCGGCGACCGCGACGGGGTCCGCACCCCGATGCAGTGGACCCCGGACCGCAACGCCGGTTTCTCCTCCTGCGATCCGGGCAGGCTCAACCTGCCGGTCATCATGGACCCGGTCCACGGGTACCAGGTCACCAACGTCGAGGCCGCGATGGCATCGCCCTCGTCGCTGCTGCACTGGACCCGCAGGATGATCGAGGTCCGCAAGGCGAACCCGGCCTTCGGCCTCGGCTCGTACACCGAACTGCCCTCGTCCAACCCGGCGGTACTGGCCTTCCTGCGCGAGTACGGGGACGACCTGGTGCTGTGCGTGCACAACTTCTCGCGTTTCGCGCAGCCCACCGAGCTGGACCTCCGGTCGTTCAACGGGCGGGTTCCGGTGGAGCTCACGGGTGACGTGCGCTTCCCGCCGATCGGCGAATGGCCGTACCTGCTCACGCTCGCGGGGCACGGCTTCTACTGGTTCCGCCTGCGCAGCGAGTAGCCGCCGAGTACGGGGTGGGCGCGCGAATGGGTCAATCGCCCGCCCCTGTACGGATCATCCTGACCCGACACTCGTACACCACCGGAGAAGCAACTGACGCGATCCGGGACACTCTCCGCATTCTGTGACGGCCCGGGGAAAGGACGCGACGCCATGTCGGAGGCTGCATCCGCCGGGACGACGAGCACGACCGGACTCAGTCCGCTGGAGCCGATGCTCCGGGACTGGCTGCCGCTCCAGCGCTGGTTCGCCGGCAAAGGACGGCGCATCGGCCGGCTCCGGATGATCTCGGCGGCCGATCTGTTGCCGCCGGGGTCCTCCCCAGGACTCGTCCACCTGCTCCTCGACGTCGACGGCGACTGCTACCAGCTGCTGCTCGGCGTGCGCCCCGCCCTGCCGCCGGCACTGGCGCCCGCGCTGATCGGACGGCCCGAACAGGGCCCGTACGCCGGCCAGTGCGTCTACGAGGGGCTCGGCGATCCGCGGCTGGCGGCGCTGCTGCTGGAACGGTTGCGCGCTCCCGGCACCCTCGGCCCGCTGCGCTTCGACCGCGACCCGATGGCGCTGATCCCGGCCGCGCTCCCGCCCCGGCCGCTGTCCGGGGAACAGACCAACTCCTCGCTGATCTACGGGGATTCGTACATCCTGAAGGTGTTCCGCCGGGTCGGCCCCGGCGTCAACCCGGACCTGGAACTGCCCAGGGCCCTGGCGGCCGCCGGGTGCGCCCGCGTCCCCGCTCCCGTCGCCTGGTACGAGGCGGCGCTGCCCGGTGGAGAACCGTTGACCCTGGGCGTGCTCCAGCCCTATCTGCGCGGCTCCGACGACGGCTGGCAGCTCGCGCTGGGCCGGCTGCGCTCGGGGGACGACTTCACCGCCGAGGCGCACGCGCTGGGCCGGGCCACCGCCGAGGTGCACAGCGCCCTGGCCGCCGCCCTGCCCACCGTGGCGCTGGGCCCGGAGCAGACCGCCCGGCTCGCCTCCGGGATGACGGCCCGGCTGGCCGCCACCGCCCGGGAGGTGCCCGCACTGCGGCCGTACGAGGCGGGGCTGCGCGGGGCGTTCGACGCTCTGGCCGCCTCCCGCGGGGCCGGGGTGCCCGCCCAGCGGATCCACGGGGACCTGCACCTGGGCCAGACCCTGCGCACCGCCGACGGCAGCTGGGCACTGATCGACTTCGAGGGCGAGCCGGCCCGGCCGCTGGCCGACCGGCGCCGCCCCGAACCGGCCGTCCGCGACATCGCCGGGATACTGCGCTCGTTCGACTACGCGGCCCGCTCCCACCGCCCGTTCGCGCCCGCCTGGGCGGACGGCTGCCGGGCCGCGTTCTGCGAGGGCTACGCCCGCACGACCGGCCGGGACCCGCGCGAGGACCCGGTCCTGCTGCGCGCCTACGAGACCGACAAGGCCGTGTACGAGGCGCGCTACGAATCCCGGCACCGCCCCGACTGGCTGCACGTCCCGATGGCGGCCATCCGCAGGCTCGCCGCCGGCGCGGACCGGGGATTCGGCCGGGCGCAGCCGGGCGCCGGGTCCCCGGGTGCCGGGCCCGCCCCCGGCGAAGGCTTCCCCTCGCTCTCCCCCCACCCCCGCCCGCAGCCGCCTAGGAGGCCGCACACGTGAGCCCCGCCCGTCAGTCACCCTCGACCACCCCGCCCGCTTCCCCGGCCCCGGCCGAGGCGGCGCCGCGGAAAGCCACGGCACCGCGCGCCCGGAGGGCTCCCGCGCACGGGGTACGGCCGGCGCCCGCGCTCGACGCCGGGGAACGGGCCCGGCTGCTGGAGGGCCGCCACCACGATCCCCACGGGGTGCTGGGCGCCCGGACGCGCCGGGACGGAGTGGTCTTCCGCGTGCTGCGCCCGTACGCCAAATCGGTCACGGTCGTCGCGAAGGGGCTGCGGGCCGCGCTCCACGACGACGGCGACGGGCTGTTCTCGGGGCTGCTGCCGCTGACCGGCGTACCGGACTACCGGCTGCTGGTCGCGTACGACAGCGACGAGATCGAGGTGCACGACCCGTACCGGTTCCTGCCCGCGCTCGGCGAGCTGGACCTGCACCTGATCGGCGAGGGCCGGCACGAGGAGCTGTGGACCGCGCTCGGGGCCCGGCCGATGGAGCACCAGGGCGTGGCCGGCACCCGGTTCACGGTGTGGGCGCCGAACGCCCAGGGGGTCCGGGTCGCCGGGGACTTCTCGTACTGGGACTCGGTCGCCCATCCCATGCGCTCGCTGGGTTCGAGCGGCGTGTGGGAGCTGTTCCTGCCGGGGGTGGGAGAGGGCGCGCTGTACAAGTACGACATCACGCGGCCGGACGGCAGCCACACCCTGCGCGCCGACCCGATGGCCCGTGCGGCGGAGGTCCCGCCGGCCACCGCCTCGGTCGTCACCGCCTCGCACTACGAGTGGCGGGACGCGGAGTGGATGGCGCGGCGCGGGGACCGCCCGGTGCACCAGGCCCCGTTCTCGGTGTACGAGCTGCACCTGGCCTCCTGGCGGCCGGGGCTGTCCTACCGCCAGCTGGCCGAGCAGCTGCCCCCGTACGTCAAGGAGCTGGGCTTCACGCACGTGGAGCTGATGCCGGTCGCCGAGCACCCCTTCGGTGGTTCGTGGGGCTACCAGGTCACCGGGTTCTACGCTCCGACCTCGCGGATGGGCGGTCCGGACGACTTCCGGTTCCTGGTGGACGAGCTGCACCGGGCCGGGATCGGTGTGATCGTCGACTGGGTGCCCGCGCACTTCCCGCGCGACGAGTGGGCGCTCGCGGAGTTCGACGGACGGCCCCTGTACGAACACCACGACCCGCGGCGGGCCGCGCACCCGGACTGGGGGACGCTGGAGTTCGACTACGGCCGCAAGGAGGTCCGCAACTTCCTCGTCGCCAACGCCGTGTACTGGTGCCAGGAGTTCCACGTGGACGGCCTGCGCGTGGACGCGGTGGCCTCGATGCTCTACCTCGACTACTCGCGCGGCGAGGGCGAGTGGGCGCCCAACGAGCACGGCGGCCGGGAGAACCTGGACGCGGTCGGCTTCCTCCAGGAGATGAACGCGACGGTCTACCGGCGCTGCCCGGGCGTGGTGACGATCGCGGAGGAGTCCACGGCGTGGGGAGGCGTGACCCGGCCGACGGACGGGGGCGGGCTCGGCTTCGGGCTGAAGTGGAACATGGGCTGGATGCACGACACCCTGCGGTACGCGACCAAGGACCCGGTGCACCGCAAGTACCACCACCACGACATGACGTTCGGGATGATCTACGCGTACAGCGAGAACTACGTGCTGCCGATCTCGCACGACGAGGTGGTGCACGGCAAGGGCTCGCTGGTGTCGAAGATCCCCGGGGACTGGTGGCAGCAGCGGGCCATACACCGTGCGTACCTGGGCTTCATGTGGGCCCACCCCGGCAAGCAACTGCTGTTCATGGGGCAGGAGTTCGCGCAGGGTTCGGAGTGGTCCGAGGCGCACGGGCCGGACTGGTGGCTGCTGGACTCCTCGTACACGGCGGCCGATGACCACCGGGGCGTGCGCGACCTGGTGCGCGATCTGAACCGCACGTACACGGCGGCGCCCGCGCTGTGGGAGCGGGACACGGTGCCCGAGGGCTTCGCGTGGGTGGAGGCGGACGCGGCGGAGGACAACGTCTTCGCGTTCCTGCGGTACGCGAAGGACGGCTCGCCGCTGCTGTGCGTGTCGAACTTCTCGCCGGTGGTGCGGCACGCCTACCGGATCGGCGTGCCGGAGGAGGTGCCGTGGTGGCGGGAGGTCCTGAACACGGACCTGGAGCAGTACGGCGGCAGCGGGGTGCGCCATCTGCAGCCGTTGCGGCCCGAGCGCGTGCCCGCGCAGGGCCGCCCGGTGAGTCTGCGGACGACGCTCCCGCCGCTGGCGACGGTCTGGTTCAGGCCGTGACGGCGGAGCCGGTGACCTCTTCGAGCTCCTGAAGGAGCTTGCGCTTGGCCCGGGCCCCGACCATCTGCTTCACCGGCTCGCCGTCGCGGAAGACGAGCAGGGTCGGCATGGACAGCACCCCGTACCGGACGACGGTGGCGGGGTTGTTGTCCGCGTCGATCTGCACGACCTTGAGGCGCTCGGCCTCCTCGGCGGCGATGGCGGACAGCACGGGCGCGAGCTGCCGGCACGGGCCGCACCAGTCGGCGGTGAACTCCACGAGGACGGGCCGCCCCCGCTCGGCGAGCACCTGCGCCCCGAAGTCCCGGTCGGTCACCTCGGCGACACCCTTGGCATGGATCATGCGGTTCCCCTCTCCTGCGGTCCGGTCATTTCACAGCGCGGCGACGCCGCCTCCCCGGCGGCGTCCTCGGCGGCGGCGAGCTGCCGCGCGACCTGCTCCCGTACGTCGGCCAGCTGGCCGATCAGCCCGTCCAGCTCGGCCAGCTTGCGCCGGTAGACGGCCAGGGACGCGGGACAGGAGTCCCCGGCGGGATGGCCGGCGCGCAGGCAGTCGACGAACGGGCGGGTCTCCTCCAGCTCGAAGCCGAAGTCCTGGAGCATGCGGATCTGGCGCAGCAGCCGCAGGTCGTCCTCGTCGTACGTGCGGTAGCCGTTGCCGGTGCGCCGCGCGGTCAGCAGTCCGCGCGACTCGTAGTACCGCAGGGTCCGCGTGCTGGTCCCGGCCCGCTCCGCCAGTTCGCCGATTCGCATGATCCGACCGTAAGCCTTGACGCCGACGTCAAGGCAAGGAGCGGATCCGGGGTGGGGGGCGGGCCCTCGCCACCCCCGTGGGCGAGGGCCCCGCCATGGAGAACGCGCTCGGCCGGGTGCCGGTTCAGGAGAGGGTGCGGGAGATCCGTGAACATCGTGCGCGGGGGTTTCGCACGGTCGGCCGGGACCGTACGCTGAGAAATGGATCTAGTGCGGTTCCGATTACCGGACAGTCGCCGCGAAACTCGCGTACCGCGTTGAACTCCCTAGGACGTTCCTACGAGTTCTGGGCTTGTTTGAACGGTCTGTAGTCGCCACCCCTTGGGCACTTCTACGGTGTGCCCTGTGCACTCCAGCCCTCCCTTCAATGCCCCCGCCGCGCGTCGCCTCCGCGCAGCCCTGGGCATGGCTCCCGGTCATGTCGCCTATGGCCTGCGTGCCCAGTACGGACTGATCGTCGAGCCCGAGACCGTGATGGCCTGGGAGCGCGGCGAGATATCCCCGAGTTCCGCCGAGCTCACGGCACTGGCCGGTGTCCTGTGGTGCGCCCCCGGCGAGCTGCTCGCCGAGCCCGTGACCCTGCGGGAGCACCGGATGGCCCGGGGCATGGCCGCGGACGAGCTGGCCCGGCGGATCGGGCTGGAGACGGCCGCGTACCAGAAGATGGAGGACACCGGGCGCTGGAAGGGCAACGAACGGCAGTCCGTGGCCCTGGCGCAGGTGCTCGGGCTGTCGCTGGCCCAGTTCGTGGCGGCGACGGGGAAGCAGGACGAGCTCGCCGAGCTGCTGCGCAACGCGGTGACCACGCGCTGGCAGGCGTACGTGAAGCCGCTGGCCAAGCTGCTGCCGGTGCCGAAGCAGCACTTGGAGCCGGTCCTGGAACGGCTGCACGCGGACTACCAGTCGAAGATGGTCGCCACGCTGAGCTGGGGCGGGGCGGCGGGCGAGGCCGGCACGGGCGACGCGGGCCGCCAGTTCCTGGCCGACATCGTGGGCCACTTCTGGTCCTACGCCACCGGCCCCCGGTAGGCCGCCGCTTCCCGGGGCCGCTACGTGAGCGGTGCGTACACCACGGTCGCGGCGGTGCCGGCGCGGCCGAGGTCCTGCCTGAGCCGGTCGGCCGTCTTCCGGTCTCCCACCAGGACGGTCGGCGGGGCCGGGCAGGAGGCGATCGCGCCCTTCAGCCGGCCCAGCGATGCCTGGTACTCCTTCTCGTCGACCGCCGCCGGGCCGCCGATCTTGACGTAGAAGACCTCGTAGAGCCCGACCATGGTGCCCGCCCGGTGCGTGAGGATCTGGGCGAGGAAGGTCGACCGCAGGTTCAGGTACGAGTCGTTGCCGTACAGGGCGATCACCGGGGAGGTGACGCCCTTCAGGTCGCGCCGGGTGAGGGCGTTCGCCGCAGGGCCGATGTCGGTCTTGGCCTCGCCCCTGCCCCACTTCATCATCGGGCTGTCGTACCAGGCGGAGGGGTGGCCCCAGCCGGACGGCACTCCCCACTGGACGTTGCCGAACAGGGCGAGCGCGGCCGCCGTCGCGACGCCGGAGCGCAGCAGCAGGCCGGTGCGCCGGCGCAGCGGGGAGCCGCTCGTGCGGGCGGCGGGCTGGAGCATCAGCCCGATCACGCCCAGCGAGATCAGGGCGATGACCAGGCCGGCGGCGGTGAGCTTCTCGAAGTAGTACGAGTAGTAGCCGATGGTGAGCTTCTGCCAGGCGCCGAAGACTCCGATCACGGCGGTCGCGCCCAGGACCATGGCCAGGACCGTCTGCCCGGTGCCCGTCTTGCGGTTCACCGGCAGGGAGGCGGCCACCAGGGCCAGCAGCCCGCAGCCGATGAACACCGGGCGGTCGGGGATGACCATCGGTCCGGCCAGGTTCGAGGTCTTGGCGACGTCCAGCTTGGTCAGGACCGAGAAGACGCTGGGCAGTCCCGCGATCAGGGTGCCGCCGGCCAGGGCGCCGATGACCAGGCGGCGGCGCGGGGCGAAGCGGCGGCGGTGGACCACCAGGACCGCGGCCAGGGTGATGCCGACGAGGACGCCGTAGAGGTTGTAGACGAAGGTGACCGAGACCAGCGCGGCCACCCCGACGAGCACGAACTCGGCCCGGCCCATCGCCGGCCGGACGAGCAGGGCCAGGGCGACGGCCAGGAACAGCAGGCCTATGGTCTCGGAGTCGAAGCCGCGCTCGACCAGTTGCGCCATCGAGCCCGACATCATCACGGCCGTCACGGTCGCGCAGACCGCGGCCGTGCGCCAGCCGCGCAGGCGCGGGCCGCCGATCCAGCGGGCGGCCCAGACGAGGGCGCCGCAGAACAGCGCGTAGGCCGCCAGGACGTACAGCAGGTAGCGGTGCGTCATGTCGAGGGCGGAGCCGCCGTCGGTGGAGGACTTGACGAGGACGTCGATCCAGGCCAGCAGGAAGTGCGAGCCCTGCGGGTAGACCGCCTCGGCCGGGGTCATCATGTACGCCTTGGCGGCCTCCTGGTGGAGGAAGGCGTAGCCGCCGACGTGGTGGATGCCGTCGAAGTAGGAGAAGTGTCCGAGCCGGTCCTCGGAGGTCACGAAGTACGCCAGCCGGTCGATGGCCGACTTCCCGGCCACCGGGTGGTGGAGGTAGCGCCAGACCACGGCCACGGTGGCGAGCACGAGGGCGTCCGAGCCGCGCAGGCGCAGCGGTATGTGCGGCCTGCGGCCGGCGAGCCAGCCGGTGACGGACAGGACGGTCAGCAGCAGTCCCGTGCCGGGGACGGGGGCCAGCCCCCACGGCCAGACGGAGAAGAGCAGTCCGAAGGCCATCACCGCGCCGCACAGGAGGAACGACGCGATCACCAGGCGGTCGAGGAGCCCTCCGCCCACGCGGATCAGGGAGGCGATCGCCAGCACCAGGACGGGGATGAGCACCACGTCCAGGGAGAGCGTGTGGAGCAGGAGCGGAAGCACCCAGGACAGGGCCACGGCCGCGCCGAGGACGGGCCACCGCCTCCCGCCGCCGGCCGTGCCCTCGGCCGGGCGCGGCGGCCGGGTGTCGGCGGGCTTGCTTGTCGGAACGGCAGAGCGGGTGGCCACGGGAGACGGGCACCTTCCATCGGGCGGCGGGAACGGACGACGGGGCCGGACACAACGGCCCGATCCGTCCACGCGACTCGGCCACACACCCCAACCCCCAGGGCTGAAATCATATCCGCCGGGTGTGGGCGCGGGAAAAAGCCCCGGAGACCGGATCTCCGGGGCGAGGCGGCGGCGGGGGCCTTCGTCCTGAACGTTCGGGGGCGCAGGTCCCGCCGGGGCGGGACTTCCGTCCCGGCGCGGGGTGGGTCAGAAGACCGACTCGGCCTCGTACATGCGGTCCTCCGGGACCGTCTTCAGTTCGGTGACGGCCTGGGCCAGCGGGGCCATCACGATGTCGGTGCCGCGCAGGGCGGTCATGTTGCCGAAGTCGCCGCGGTGGACGGCCTCCACCGCGTGCCAGCCGAAGCGGGTCGCGAGGACCCGGTCGTAGGCGGTGGGGACGCCGCCGCGCTGGACGTGGCCGAGGATGACCGGGCGGGCCTCCTTGCCGAGGCGGCGCTCCAGCTCGACGGCGAGGCGGTTGCCGATGCCGGCGAAGCGCTCGTGGCCGTACTGGTCGATGGCGCCCTTCTCGTACGGCATGGAGCCCTCGGCCGGGTGCGCGCCCTCGGCGACGCAGATGACGGCGAACTTCTTCCCTCGGGCGAATCGTTCCTCCACCATCTTCACCAGGGCGTCCACCTCGAAGGGGCGCTCCGGCAGGCAGATCCCGTGCGCGCCGCCGGCCATGCCGGACTCCAGGGCGATCCAGCCCGCGTGCCGGCCCATGACCTCGACGACCATCACGCGCTGGTGCGATTCGGCGGTGGTCTTGAGGCGGTCGATGGCCTCGGTGGCGACCATGACGGCGGTGTCGAAGCCGAAGGTGCGGTCGGTGGAGGAGATGTCGTTGTCGATGGTCTTCGGCACGCCGACGACCGGCATCCCGGCGTCCGACAGCATCCGGGAGGCCGTCAGGGTGCCCTCGCCGCCGATCGGGATCAGGGCGTCGATGCCGTAGCGCCGCGCCAACTCCTCGGCGTTCTCGGCGGCTTCGTGCAACCGCGCGCGCTCCATGCGTGCCGAGCCGAGGATCGTGCCGCCGCGGGCGAGGATGCCGCTGACGGCGTTGATGTCGAGGGGGCGGTGGTGCCCGTCCAGGAGGCCCTTGAAGCCGTCCTCGAAGCCGATGACCTCGTCCCCGTGTCCGACCACGGCGCGGTGCACGACCGAACGGATGACAGCGTTCAGGCCCGGGCAGTCGCCGCCTGCGGTGAGAACTCCGATACGCATCGTGCTGTGTCTCCTGCTCCTGGTCGTACCGGGCCGTACGCGTGCGGGCGGACAGCCGTACATCTGAAAGGCGTCGTGTTCGTCATGGTGGGGCCTGTCCGATTGTTCCACGGGCCGGGGGTGCGGCGCTTTGCGCGCCGCTCCGCCCACCAGGCCTTTCGACCCCCCTGGACAGGCCTTTCCCGGCGGGCGCCCTATCTGGCCGCCGGGGTATTGTCAAGAGGTCAGGCCCACCTTAACGGGGGAAAACCCACTACATCCACTGCATGTACGGCATTCACGACATCCACACGATGGGACGGAGACCACGCGTGACGCGCAGCGTGTACGTGACCGGTATCGAGCGGGGGGACGGCCGCCAGGTCGTCGAGCTGGGGATCATGGAGCTGCTGACCCGCCAGACGGCGCGGGTCGGCGTCTACCGGCCGTTGCTCCACGACGGACCGGACCGGCTCTTCGACCTCCTGAAGGCCCGCTACCGGATCGAGCAGGACCCGCGGGCGGCCTACGGCATGGAGTACCACGAGGCCTCCGCCATCCTGGCCGAGAAGGGCACGGACGAGCTGGTGTCCCGGCTCGTGGACCGCTACCACCGGGTGGCCCGCGACTACGAGGTCGTGCTCGTCCTCGGCACCGACTACGCCGACACGAACCTCCCCGACGAGCTGGCGCTCAACGCCCGTCTCGCCAACGAACTGGGGGCCGTCGTGGTACCCGTCGTCGGCGGCACCGGGCACCCCGCCGAGTCGGTGCGCGCCGAGGCCCAGAGCGCCTTCCGCGCGTACGAGAGCCTCGGCTGCCACGTCGTCGCGATGGTGGTCAACCGGGTGGCCGCCGAGGACCGGGACGGCATAGCGGAGCGGCTGGCCGCCCGGCTGCCCGTGCCCTGCTACGTGCTGCCGGACGACAAGTCGCTCTCCGCCCCGACCGTCGCCCAGATCACCCGGGCGCTCGGCGCCGAGGTGCTCCTCGGGGACGAGGCCGGACTGGCCCGCGACGCCGTGGACTTCGTCTTCGGCGGCGCCATGCTGCCCAACTTCCTGGGCGCGCTGACGCCCGGCTGCCTGGTGGTCACCCCCGGGGACCGCGCCGACCTGGTCATCGGGGCGCTGGCCGCGCACGCCTCGGGCACCCCGCCGATCGCGGGCGTACTGCTGACCCTGAACGAGCGTCCGGGCCCGGACATCCTGACCCTGGCCTCGAAGCTGGCGCCGGGCACGCCCGTGGTCTCGGTGGCCGGCAACAGCTTCCCGACGGCCGCGGAACTGTTCTCGCTGCAGAGCCGCTTGAACTCCGCGACCCCGCGCAAGCTGGAGACCGCCCTCGGCCTGTTCGAGCGGCACGTGGACACCGCCGAGCTGCGCGGGCTGCTGTCGGTGGCCCGCTCCGAGCGGGTCACGCCCATGATGTTCGAGCACGAGCTGCTGGAGCGGGCCCGCTCCGAGCGCCGCCGCGTGGTGCTCCCCGAGGGCACCGAGGAGCGCGTGCTGCGCGCCGCGGACGTGGTGCTGCGCCGCGGGGTCTGCGACCTGACCCTGCTGGGCGAGGAGCAGGCGATCCTGAAGAAGGCCGCCGACCTCGGCGTCGACATCTCCGCCGCCCAGCTCATCGACCCGGCCACCTCCCCCCTGCGGGAACGTTTCGCGGAGTACTACGCGCAGGCCCGCGCCCACAAGGGCATGACCGTCGAGCTGGCCCTCGACGTGGTCACCGACGTCAACTACTTCGGCACCCTGATGGTCCAGGAGGGGCTCGCCGACGGCATGGTCTCCGGCTCGGTGCACTCCACCGCCGCGACCATCCGGCCCGCCTTCGAGATCATCAAGACGAAGCCCGACGCCTCGATCGTCTCCTCGGTCTTCTTCATGTGCCTCGCCGACCGGGTCCTCGTCTACGGGGACTGCGCGGTCAACCCGGACCCGGGCGCCGAGCAGCTCGCCGACATCGCCGTGCAGTCGGCGGCGACCGCGGCCGCCTTCGGGGTCGAACCGAGGATCGCGATGCTCTCGTACTCGACCGGCACCTCGGGCACCGGCGCGGACGTGGACAAGGTCCGCAAGGCCACCGGGATCGTCCGCGACCGGCGCCCCGATCTGCTGATCGAGGGACCGATCCAGTACGACGCCGCCGTCGAGCCCTCGGTGGCCGCGACCAAGCTGCCCGGGTCGGAGGTGGCCGGCCGCGCGAGCGTGCTGATCTTCCCCGACCTCAACACGGGCAACAACACGTACAAGGCCGTGCAGCGCTCGGCGGGCGCCGTCGCGGTCGGCCCGGTGCTCCAGGGTCTGCGCAAGCCGGTCAACGACCTCTCGCGCGGCGCGCTGGTCCAGGACATCGTCACCACCGTGGCGATCACCGCCATCCAGGCACAGGGCGCCCGGCCCGCGCAGGCGCCGACCGCCTGACCCCCGTACCGCCCCGGCCACCCCACTTCCGAAGGAAAGACGCCCATCGTGACCACCGCATCGCGCGTACTCGTCCTCAACTCCGGCTCCTCGTCGGTGAAGTACCAGCTGCTCGACATGGCGGACTCCGCCCGCCTGGCCGTCGGCCTGGTGGAACGGATCGGGGAGCAGGGCTCGCGTCTCGTGCACGAGCCGCTCACCGGGCCGGCCGCGGGCGGCGGCAAGCGCGAGCGGCTCGGCGCGATCGCGGACCACGAGGCCGCGCTCCGGGCCGTCGCGGCGGAGCTCGCCGCCGACGGGCTGGGCCTGGACTCCCCCGAACTGGCGGCGGTCGGGCACCGGGTGGTGCACGGCGGGACCCGGTTCACACGGCCGACGGTGATCGACGACGAGGTGCTGGCGGAGATCCGGAGCCTGATCCCGCTCGCCCCGCTGCACAACCCCGCGAACGTGACCGGCATCGAGGTGGCCCGCTCGCTGCGCGCGGACATCCCGCAGGTGGCGGTCTTCGACACGGCCTTCCACTCGACGATGCCGGAGCACGTGGCCCGGTACGCGATCGACGCCGCGACGGCGGAGAAGTACGCCATCCGGCGGTACGGGTTCCACGGCACCTCCCACGCCTACGTCTCGCGGGCGACGGCCGCGCTGCTGGGCCGGCCGGTGGAGGACGTGAACGTGATCGTGCTCCACCTGGGCAACGGGGCATCGGCCTCGGCGGTCCGCGGCGGGGTGTGCGAGGAGACCTCGATGGGGCTGACCCCGCTGGAGGGTCTGGTCATGGGCACCCGTTCGGGCGACCTGGATCCGGCGGTCGTCTTCCACCTGGCGCGGGTGGGCGGCTTCTCGGTGGATGAGATCGATTCGCTCCTGAACAAGAAGAGCGGTCTGCTGGGCCTGTGCGGCGACAACGACATGCGCGAGGTGCTGCGGCGGGCGGGCGAGGGCGAGGAGTCGGCGCGGCTCGCCTTCGCGGCGTACGTCCACCGCCTGAAGAAGTACATCGGCGCCTACTCGGCGGTGCTCGGCCGGGTGGACGCGGTGGCGTTCACGGCGGGGGTCGGCGAGAACGCGCACCAGGTCCGGGAAGCTGCCGTCGACGGCCTCGCGGAGCTGGGGCTCGTGCTGGACCCGGAGGCCAACGCCGTGCGCTCTTCGCGGCCGCGGCTGGTGTCGCCGGATGACGCGCGGGTGGCGGTGGCCGTGGTCCCGACGGACGAGGAACTGGAGATCGCCACCCAGGCGTACGCCTTGGTTACCCGTTAGTCACTTGGACTTTCCACCAGACGGAATATTCCGCTACGAAACAAACGGATAGGATCCGCTCCATGCGCCGTTCCAAAATCGTCTGCACGCTGGGCCCCGCCGTCGACTCGTATGAGCAGCTGAAAGCTCTCATCGAGGCAGGCATGAACGTGGCCCGATTCAACTTCAGCCACGGATCCCAGGCAGAACACCAGGAGCGGTACGACCGCGTCCGGAAGGTCTCCGAGGACACCGGGCGCGCGGTCGGCGTCCTCGCCGACCTCCAGGGCCCCAAGATCCGTCTGGAGACCTTCGCCGAGGGCCCCGTCGAGCTGGTGCGCGGTGACGAGTTCACCATCACCACCGAGGACGTCCCGGGCGACAAGTCCATCTGCGGCACCACCTACAAGGGCCTGCCGGGCGACGTCTCCAAGGGCGACCAGGTCCTGATCAACGACGGAAACGTCGAGCTCCGGGTGACCGAGGTCGAGGGCCCGCGGGTCAAGACCATCGTCGTCGAGGGCGGTGTCATCTCGGACCACAAGGGCATCAACCTGCCGGGTGCCGCCGTCAACGTCCCCGCGCTGTCGGAGAAGGACGTCGACGACCTCCGCTTCGCCCTGCGGATGGGCTGCGACATGGTCGCCCTGTCCTTCGTCCGCGACGCCAACGACGTCAAGGACGTCCACAAGGTCATGGACGAGGAGGGCCGCCGGGTCCCCGTCATCGCCAAGGTCGAGAAGCCGCAGGCCGTCGAGAACATGGCGGCCGTGGTCGACGCGTTCGACGCGGTCATGGTGGCCCGCGGCGACCTGGCCGTCGAGTACCCGCTCGAAAAGGTCCCGATGGTCCAGAAGCGGCTCATCGAGATGTGCCGCCGCAACGCCAAGCCGGTGATCGTCGCGACCCAGATGATGGAGTCGATGATCACCAACTCCCGCCCGACGCGCGCGGAGGCCTCCGACGTCGCCAACGCGATCCTCGACGGCGCGGACGCGGTCATGCTGTCGGCCGAGTCCTCGGTCGGCGCCTACCCGATCGAGACCGTCAAGACGATGTCGAAGATCGTCACGGCGGCCGAGGAGGAGCTCCTCTCCAAGGGCCTCCAGCCGCTGGTCCCGGGCAAGAAGCCCCGTACCCAGGGCGGCTCCGTCGCCCGCGCGGCCTGCGAGATCGCGGACTTCCTCGACGGCAAGGCGCTCATCGCCTTCACGCAGTCCGGTGACACCGCCCGCCGGCTGTCGCGCTACCGCGTGACCCAGCCGATCCTGGCCTTCACCACCGACGTCAACACCCGCAACCAGCTCACGCTGAGCTGGGGCGTCGAGTCCTACATCGTCCCGCACGTGGACACCACCGACGCGATGGTCGACCTGGTGGACGGCGAGCTGCTGAAGCTGGGCCGCCACAACGCCGGCGACACCATGGTCATCACCGCCGGTTCGCCCCCCGGCGTCCCGGGCACGACCAACATGGTCCGCGTCCACCACCTGGGCGGCCAGTCCCCGGCCTAGTCCCCGGCCTGACCCGGCCGCGCCTCTGCCGCACAGAGACCGAGGGCGGCACCCCGGACCCCTGACAGGGACCGGGGTGCCGCCCTCGGTGCGTCGCACGCGGTGCGGGGCCGTACGGGACTACTCGGGCGGGCCGACGTAGTTGTGGAGGCCCGGGACCGTGAGGGTGCCGCCGAACTGGCCGGCCTGGACGACCTTGACGTTCGAGAAGAACGCGAACGGGACGTTCAGGGGCGGCGGGCTGTTCGGGGTGAACTCGATCGGGATCAGGCCGAAGAGGTTCCCCTTGAGGCTCTCGGTGTACATCGTCACCGTGCCGCCGCGGATCTTGGAGGTGGAGCCCGGACGGGATTTCAGGTGGGCGACGTTCCCGCTCTTGCCGACCGTCTGGTAGAGGTCCTTGATGTCCAGCGAGTCCGCCGTGAACTTCAGGACCTTCTTCGTCTTGCCACCTGCCGTCTTCACCTCGACTATGCCGTGGTAATCCAGGCCGTAGAGGGTCAGCAGGGAGCTGTCGAGGTACCAGGGCTCGTCCGGCAGGAGCGGGATGCCCGGCTCCAGTTCGGCGTCGGCCAGCGCCTTGGCGTCGTACGTCGGGCAGGGGAAGGGTTGCTTCCCGTCCGCGTCCTTCGCCTCGCCGGACTTCGGCTTGTCCTCGTCCTCGTCCTTCTTGCCCGTCTCGTCCTTCGGCTTCGCCTCGGTGCCCTTGACGTCCTCGGACAGCTCCTTGACGTCGACGCCGGCCTTCTTTGCGGCGTCGCGGATCGCGTCCGCGGCCGGATCCGGGGCGGGCTTCGTCACCGGTGGCGTCACCGGCGGCGTCGTCGGGGCCGACTTCGTGGGCGTGGGCGTGGGCGTCGGGGTGGCCGACGGCCCGCCCAGGACCGGGTGGGTGATGCCGTCGACGATGCCCTTGACCTTGTCGCCGATGCCCAGCGGGTCGAGCGGGTTCGGGGTCTTGGACGGGGACGGGGCGGCGGCCGGTCCGGCGGGGGCCGAGGGGGCCGTCTGCTTCGACGCGGTGGAGGACTCCGCCGACTTGCCGGCGTCCGGCTTCGGGGCCGCCTTCGGCGCCTTCGACGCACCCGGCGAGGGGCTCGCGGAGGGCGAGGAACCCGGCGAGGGCGACGTGGACGCCGACGGGCTCGGAGAAGCCGACTCCGCGGGTTCGTCGGACCGCGTCACACACGGGCCGGGCGCGAAGGGGATCTCCTCGTCGGCGAGCGCCAGCTTCGGCGCCATGCCCATCCCGACGAAGACCGCGGTCGGCATGGCCGCCAGCGCCATCGTCTTGCCGACGGGTATCTGGATCTTGTTCAGCAGCGACTTCCGGGGCGCGGCGTGCCGCGGACCCCTTCGTTCACGGGACTCTGCGCTCGGGGTCACGTCCCGCTGCGTCTCGTCACCCCGCACTGTTCCTCCCGCCATCGGCATGGGCAGTCGTGTCTGTCGCGTAAGCCGTTTCCGTGTCGCGCGGACCGGGGACCCCTGCGGGGCCTTCCGTGAACTGCTCCGCCTTGGCCTGCTGCGCGCCTTCCGCCTTGCCCGGCACCCATGCCAGGGCGAGGGCTCCGCCGACCAGCGCGAAGAGGAAGCCGAGGAAGAAGCCGCCCAGGTTGGACACCGGCAGGGAGACCAGCGCGAGCAGGATGGACGCCACTCCCGCGAAGACCCGGATGCCCTGCTGGAACCAGAGGGCGAGGCCGAGGGTGATCAGCAGGACGCCGATGATCAGCGAGCCCGAGCCCGCGGTCGTCGCCATGGCGATGGTGACGTTGCCCAGCCGGAGGTCCGCGTACGGGAAGTACGCGATGGGAACGCCCCCGATGAGAGTGAAGAGGCCCGCCCAGAAGGGCCGGCCGCCACTCCAGGCGTGGAAGCGGTAGTACACCGCGGTGAGCCATGCGTCGTCTGCGGCGCGAACCGGGGCCTGGGGGTTCATGGACAACAGCTCCCTGGAAACGGTGGTACGGAGAACTGGGGGAGCCCGGCGGGGCGGGCGGCGGCCACGGCCGCCACCCGCCTCCACCGGTCACGCCCCGGGACGGACTACTTCTCGTCCTGGTAGCACGGCTGGTCGCCGCTGAGCAGGCGCAGCTTGAGGTCGGGCAGCGTGAAGGTACCCGCCGTCGTCGCCCACGCCTTCTGACGCACGTTGGTCAGAACGGCCTTCTTGGCGCGCTGCGAGAACAGCGAGCCGTTCGCCACCGTGCCGGCCTGCGGCGCGGTGGGGTGCGTGTCGTCCTTCGCCGCGCCGACCGCGACACCGATGTCCAGGTCGGTGAACGTGGCGTCGGTGTCGAGCTCGGCGACATCCAGGTAGATGTTGTCCGCGACGGCGGGCTTGCCCTTGTTGCCCGTCCGCAGCTGCATCGTGATGTTGCCGAGGCCCGGGATCGGGGTGACCAGGGACTGGCACATGTTGGTGATCTCGGCGTGGCGGAACCCGGAGATGGTGACCGGGTGCGCCGCGTCCTTGCCGTCCAGGCCCTTGCCCTTGGCGACGCTGCCGTACTGGAGCAGGTCGTCACCGTCGAGCTTGTCGGCCGAGACCTTGAAGTCCTGGCCGGAGACGCTGAAGGACGCCGCGAGGGCACCCTGCGCCAGACCCACACCGACCGCGGCGGTGGCCGCGATGCTCGGCACCATGACGAGCGCGAAGCGCTTCCATCTGGTCCCGCCACGAACCTGAGAACTCATTATTCGTTCCTCCTTCTCGGACGTACATCTCCGGTCCGGGCCGTACCCGTCCTGGGATGGGAGAAGTGCTACGTCCTCGGGAAGGAGCGCAGGCGGCCGAGCCGCGGCACAGCCGCGTCCGATACACCGGCGTTCACCCCCGAGCGACAACCACTGGGTCACGCGTTCGCGCAACCAGGAGGACAGGCTCCGCCGGTGTGGCGAAGACCCCCCTGTCCCTCGGCCGGCACCCCTGGCGCCGGCCGGCCCGGTGGGGACCCTCCACCGCGGCTCCGATGAGCGGGACTGCGGGAAGGACCGAGCGTCGCCGATCGTGGTCCATTCCAGGCCGGGGCACAAGGGGGTTCGTTACTGGCGGGTAACGGCAAGATAACCGGGGGTCGACCCGGCGCCATCGGGTGGCGACGCTGGGTGTCACCATGGGCCACGACAGAGTGGTGGATTTACGAACACACCGGACAGTTCACGGGGCTCCACTTACTGCGAGTAACAGCAGCCGCAATTACCAAGTTTTGGCAAAGTGCGGCTGCTGTTTATCCACGTGTCAATAAATCGTCGGGACTAGAACAGCACCCGCGCGAGCGCCGTGCGGGCCGCCGCCACCCGCGGGTCGTCGGCCCCGATGACCTCGAACAGCTCCAGCAGCCGGACCCGTACCGCGTCCCGGTCCGCGCCCACCGTCACCCGGACCGTGTCCACCAGGCGCCCGAAGGCGTCCTCCACGTGACCGCCGACCAGGTCCAGGTCGGCCGCGGCGATCTGGGCCGCCGGGTCCTTCGGGCCCTCGGCCGCCGCGGTGCGCACCGCCTGCGGGTTCATGTCCTTGACCCGGGCGAGCAGCTCGGCCTGGGCCAGGCCCAGCCTGGCCTCGGTGTTGGCGGGGTCGTCGGCCAGTACGTTCTTGTACGCCTGCACCGCCCCGCCCAGGTCGCCGGCGTCCAGCGCGACGACGGCCGCTTCGAGCAGCGCGTCGTACGGGCCCGCCGGGGGCTCGTCCGCACCGGCGGCCGGGATGCCCGCGGGGGCGCCCTCGGCGTTCGGGTCCACCTCGATGCCGATGATCCCGAAGCGCTCCTCGGCGACCTGGACCAGCTGGGCGAGGGTGGCGCGGATCTCCTGCTCGGGCGCCACGCCCTGGAACAGCGGCAGCACCTGGCCCGCGACCACGGCGAACACGGCCGGAATGCCCTGGATGCCGAACTGCTGCATGAGCATCTGGTTGGCGTCGACGTCGACCTTGGCCAGCAGGAGGCGGCCGTTCGCCTCGACCGTCAGGCGCTCCAGGAGCGGGCTGAGCTGCTTGCAGGGCTCGCACCACTCGGCCCAGAAGTCCAGGATGACCGGGACCTCGGCGGAGAGCTGGAGGACGTCGCGTTCGAAGCCGGCCTCGTCGACGTCGATCACGAGCGCGGACGGCGGCACGGCGCCGGCGGACGCGGGCGCGCCGCCCTGGGCGGCCTGCCGGGCCGCTTCGGCACGAGCCTGCTCGGCCTTCGCCTTGGCCTCGCCGGCCGCCTTCACCGCGGCGAGGTCGACGACGCCGCTCATGGACATGTTTCTGGGCTGCATGCGTACATCCTCCCCCGTGTGCGCGCGCCGACGAAAAAGATCGGCCGAAATGGCTTCTTGAGTACCCTCGGTGGTGCGGTGTTGGCGCCGGGTCCCCACCTGGCGCCGGTAGCTCGCGTGGTCGTCGCTCTTACGCTACGAGCCGTAGCGTAACTCCCCGCGCCCCTTCGCGCCCCGTGATCTGAACCACAGCCTTTCGGGGCCCGCCGCTCTGGCTACCGGCGGGTATGGTCTCCGCCATGCGCAACGCCAGCCCCCCGACCGGACGCACCGGCCGTCCCCGCAGCGCCGCCGCGGACGCCGCGATCCTCGCCGCGACGCGGGACGCGCTGGTCGACCTGGGCTGGTCGAAGCTGACGATGGGGGACGTCTCCACCCGGGCCGGGGTCGCCAAGACCACCCTCTACCGCCGCTGGGCGGGCAAGAACGAGCTGGTCGTGGACGCCGTGGCGGAACTCTTCGACTCCCTCGAACTCCCCGACCGCGGCTCCCTCGAAGCCGACATCGAGGACGTGGTCCTCCAGTTCGCGGCGCTGCTGCGGCGGCCCGAGGCCCGTACGGCCCTGATGGCGGTCGTCGCCGAGTCCACCCGGGACGAGGCCCTGCGCGACCGGATCCGGTCGGCGATCGTGGACCGGCAGAAACGTCTCGTCGTACTGGGTCGCGAACGGGCCCAGGCCCGCGGCGAACTCCCGTACGAGGAGGACGAGGAGCTCGCCTGCCGCACCACGGACCTGATCTTCGACGTGATCGCGGGCACGGTGGTGCACCGGGCCCTGGTCAGCTCCGAGCCGGTGGACGAGCTCTGGGTGGCCACCTTCACGGCCCTCCTGATGCACGGCCTCCGGGGCCCCGCGCACGCCTGACACGACGGAGGCCGGCCGCGGGCCCCGCAGGGCGCCGCGACCGGCCTCAGCACCGGCGGATCAGAAGCCCGGCGGCTCCGTGTACGTGCCCCACTCGTCCCGCAGCACGTTGCAGATCTCCCCGAGCGTGGCCTCGGCGCGCACCGCGTCCAGCATCGCCGGGATCATGTTCGACCCGTCGCGGGCCGCGGCCAGCATCGCGTCCAGCGAGGACTTCACCTTCGCGTCGTCGCGCCGCGCCTTGCGGGCCGCCAGGTGCTCCACCTGTACGCGCTCCACCTCGTGGCTGACGCGCAGGATCTCCAGGTCCCCGGTCACCGACCCGTGGTGCACGTTGACGCCGACGACCCGCTTGTCGCCCTTCTCCAGCGAGCGCTGGTACTGGAAGGCCGACTCGGCGATCTCCCCGGTGAACCAGCCGTCCTCGATGCCGCGCAGGATGCCCGAGGTGATCGGCCCGATCGGGTGCTGCCCGTCCGGGTGGGCGCGCAGGCCGCGCTCCTTGATCTGGTCGAAGATCTTCTCGGCGTCCGCCTCGATGCGGTCGGTCAGCTGCTCCACGTACCAGGAGCCGCCCAGCGGGTCGGCCACATTGGCCACGCCGGTCTCCTCCATCAGCACCTGCTGCGTGCGCAGGGCGATCTCGGCGGCCTGCTCGCTGGGCAGGGCGAGGGTCTCGTCAAGGGCGTTGGTGTGCAGCGAGTTGGTGCCGCCGAGAACGGCCGCGAGGGCCTCGACGGCGGTCCGCACGACGTTGTTGTACGGCTGCTGCGCGGTCAGCGAGACGCCGGCCGTCTGGGTGTGGAAGCGCAGCCACATCGACTTCTCGCTCTGCGCCCCGTACACCTCCTTCATCCAGCGGGCCCAGATCCGGCGGGCGGCGCGGAACTTGGCGATCTCCTCGAAGAAGTCGAGGTGCGCGTCGAAGAAGAAGGAGAGGCCGGAGGCGAAGTGGTCCACGTCCAGACCGCGGGAGAGGCCCAGCTCCACGTACCCGAAGCCGTCGGCGAGGGTGTACGCGAGCTCCTGCGCGGCCGTGGCCCCGGCCTCGCGGATGTGGTAGCCGGAGACCGACAGCGGCTTGTACGCCGGGATGCCCTTGGCGCAGTACTCCATGAGGTCGCCGATGAGGCGCAGGTGCGGCTCGGGTTCGAAGAGCCACTCCTTCTGGGCGATGTACTCCTTGAAGATGTCCGTCTGCAGCGTGCCGTTGAGCACGGCCGGGTCCACGCCCTGGCGTTCGGCGGCGACCAGGTACATGCAGAAGGCGGGCACGGCCGGGCCCGAGATCGTCATCGAGGTGGTCACGTCGCCCAGCGGGATGTCCCGGAAGAGGACCTCCATGTCGGCCGCGGAGTCTATGGCGACCCCGCAGTGGCCGACCTCGCCCAGCGCGCGCGGGTCGTCGGAGTCGCGCCCCATGAGGGTCGGCATGTCGAAGGCCACGGAGAGCCCGCCGCCGCCGGCGGCCAGGATCATCTTGTAGCGCTCGTTGGTCTGCTCCGCGTTGCCGAAGCCGGCGAACTGGCGGATGGTCCAGGTCCGGCCCCGGTACCCGGTGGCGTGCAGGCCGCGGGTGTACGGGTACTCCCCCGGCCAGCCGATGCGCTCGAATCCCTCGTACGCGTCGCCGGGGCGGGGCCCGTAGACGGGATCGACGTCATCCCCGGAGAGCGTGGTGAAATCGGCCTCGCGCTTGCGGGCCTTGTCGTAACGGGCCTGCCAGCGGCGGCGGCCCTCCTCGATGGCGTCAGCGTCCATACCCATGAATTTACTAGGACGTCCTAGTAAATGTCGATGGGAAACCCCGGAGACTATCTCCGGGGTACCGGTGCGCGAGCCGCGCTCTAGGCGTCGGCGGTGGCCAGCGCGTCGGTGACCAGGGGCTCGACCTCGGCGCGGACCTTGCGCTCGACGAAGAAGGCGGCCAGCGGGATCGTGCCGGAGACCAGCACCCACAGCAGCTTCGGGAACGGCCAGCGGGCCTTGGACCCGAGGTCGAAGGCGAACACCAGGTAGATCATGAACAGCACGCCGTGCACCTGCGAGACCGCGAGGGTCAGGTCGGCGCCGGTGTCGAAGCCGTACTTGAAAACCATGCAGGTGCAGAGGATCAACAGCATGACCGCGGTCAGGTAGGCCATGACCCGGTAGCGGGTCAGCACGCTCTTCTTCATGCCGACGAGCCTAACCGTCCGTTTTGCTCGATCTTGACGGGGGCCCGGCGAGCGCGCTCCGCGGCCGCCCGCTACTCCTCGAAGTCCGCGGCGGCCACCCGCAGGGGGCGCAGGAGCGCGAAGATCTCCTGGCATTCCTCGGCGTCGTACGCGCGCAGCCCGAAGTCGACGGCCATCAGGTCCTTCGTCGCCGCCTCGACGACCTCGCGGCCCTTGTCCGTGATGGACGCGAGCGTGCCGCGGCCGTCGTTCGGGTTCGGCCGCTTGGCCACGAGCCCGGAGCGCACCAGCCGGTCCACCGTGTTCGTCACCGACGTCGGGTGGACCATCAGCCGCTCGCCGATCTTCGACATCGGCAGCTCGCCGGCCTTGGAGAAGGTGAGCAGCACCAGCGCCTCGTAGCGCGCGAAGGTCAGTCCGTACGGCTTGACCACCGCGTCGACCTCGCCGAGCAGGATCTGGTGCGCGCGCATGATCGAGGTGATGGCGGCCATCGAGGGCACCGGTCCCCAGCGGCGCTGCCAGAGCTCGTCGGCGCGGGCGATGGGGTCGAAGGGGAGGCTGAGCGGCTTGGACACGCACCCGACCCTACCGGTCGGTCATTTGGCGGCGGGCCCCGTCTCATTCTTCGGTCGGCCCTCCCGCGGGCCCGCGGACCGCAGTTCGGCGAGGAGCAGCAGGACCACCCCCGTACCGAGCACGCCCGCGCCCGCGACGACCACGTGCACCGGCAGGAACTCCGCGGCCAGCCCGGCCAGGGCCATGCCCACGCCCTGGAGGGTCATCAGCCCGGTGCTCAGCAGGGTCATCGCCCGGCCGCGCAGCGCGTCGGGGACGGCGTCGACGTACCACTGGTCGAGGCCGAGGGTGTACGCGTGCGCCAGCCCGGCGAGCAGCAGGGCGGCGAGTACGGCCGCCACCCCGGGGCGGAAGGCGTACGCGAGCAGCGGCAGCAGGCCGGCGGCCGCGAGCGGGGCCACGATCCGGGAGCGGGCGCGCGGGCCGAGCACCGAGCCCGCCCACAGTTCACCCGCGATGGTGCCCACGGGAAGCGCGCACATCATCACTCCCAGGGCGGCGGTGCCGGCGCCGATGCCGTCGGCGTACGGGACGAGCAGCGCCTCGGGGGCGATGACGAAGACGGGCGGCAGCCAGAACAGCAGGGTCAGGGCGCGCAGCCGGCGCTCGCCGAGGACGGCTCGCGCCCCGGCGAGCGGGGAGGTGCGGGCGGTGGCGGCGGCGCGGGCGGGGCGGGAGCGGGTGCCGAAGCGGAGCAGCAGGGCCGAGCAGAGGAATCCGGCGGCGGTCAGCGCGATGGCGGCGCGCGGGGCGAGGGCGGTGAGCAGCAGCCCGCCGAGGCCGAAGCCGATCAGCTGGGCGCTCTGGGCCACCATGCGCATGAGGGAGCGGCCGAGGACGTAGACGTCGCCGGGGCCGAGGACGTCGGCCAGGGAGGCGTTGCGCGTGCCCTGGAAGAGCGGGGCGACGAACGCCATGGCGCAGCGCAGGGCGAGCAACCCGGCGACGGGGGTGCCGGGCAGGACCATCGCCGCCGCGCAGGCGGCGCAGACGAGGTCGCAGCCGACGAGCACCCGCCGGGCGGGCCGGCGGTCGGCGATCCCGGCGAGGAGGGTGCCGCCGAGGGCGTAGGGGAGGAAGCCGAGCGCGAAGGTGAGCGCGCTCATCAGGGGCGAGCCGGTCGCGCGGAAGACGAGGACGGTGAGGGCGATCTCGGCGACGACGACGCCGAGGACGGACAGCAGGTGTGCGGCGAACACGGCCCGGAACTCCCGGACCAGGAACACGCCCCGGTATCCGCCGGCGGCCTCGTTGACGGTGATGGACATGGGACGACCCTGCGGGGCTACGGTAGGGGTACGGCAGTGATTCGTCCTGTGCCGAATCACCCGTCGCACCACACACCCCGGAGGGACATGGCGTTCCACTTCCGGTTCGGAGCCGGGGACCTGCTCCGCTGCCGGTTCTCCATCTCGCCCCGCTGGGAGACGCAGGAAGCGGTACGGACCCTGCTGCGGCCGGCCCGCCAGCAGTACCACCTGCCCTGGCTGCGCCGCATCGGCGCGGCCGCCGACGGCCTCGATCTGCGCCCCCTGTGGCTCCTGATGCCGCGCGGCCACAACCCCGACTTCCTGAGCCCGCCCCCGCTCGGCCCCACCGTCACCTTCGAGGAGGAGCTGGCCCGGGTCCGCTCGACGGCGGCCGCCGCCGATCCGGAGGCCGTACGGGAGGATCTGCGGCGCTCCCTCGTCTGCACGCCGGGCGCCGCCGAGAGCGACCTCGGGCGGCGGATGCTCGCCGATCCGGTGCGCGCCGTACAGGAGCTGGCCGACCTCTTCGAGCAGGCCTGGACGGCGCTGATCGCCCCGCACTGGCCCCGGCTGCGGTCCCTGCTGGAGGCCGACATCGTGTTCCACTCGCGGCGGCTCGCCGCCGGCGGGCTGGAGGCGCTGTTCGACGGTCTGCACCCGGATCTGCGCTGGTCGGACGGGACGCTCACCATCGACCGCCCCACCCACCACGACCGCGCCCTCGACGGGCAGGGCCTGCTCCTCATGCCGAGCGCGTTCGTGTGGCCGGAGGTGGTGGGCGGCTACGACCCGCCCTGGCAGCCGACGCTGGTGTACCCGGCCCGCGGCATCGGCGCGCTGTGGACGGCCTCGGCGGGTCCGACCCCGCAGGCGCTGGCGCGGCTGCTGGGCCGGGGCCGGGCCGACGTGCTGTGCGCGCTCGACGAGCCGGCTTCCACGACGGCGCTGGCCCACCGGCTGGGCCTGGCACCGGCCACGGTCTCGGCGCACCTGAAGGCCCTGCACGGCGCGGGCCTGCTGATCTCGGCCCGGCACGGTCACCGGATCCTGTACGAGCGCACCCCGCTCGCCATCGCCCTGACCACGGGCGGCCGTCCCCGGGCGTAGGCGGGTCCGGTGTCGCGGAACCGGGGCGATTGACCGTCATGTCACGATATGCCGGTCGTGATTCCGTGTGCCGACCCTTCGAGGAACCCGGATGCCAGGCCGCCCCCGCCCCAGATCCCTCGCCGCCGTGCTGGGCGTCGCGCTGCTGATCGCCGCGGCCCCCGGCTGCGGGAGCGAGGAGTCCGCCCCCGCGCACGCGCCCGCCGAGGCCGCACCCGCCGAGGCGGCGCCCGCTCCATCCCCGTACTGGGTGGACCCGGAGAGCGACGCGGCCCGGCAGGTCGCCGCCTGGGAGGCGCGGGGCCGCAACGGCGAGGCGCAGGCGCTGCGCCGGATCTCGGAACGGCCCATGGCCCTGTGGGGGCCGGGCGACGACCCCGGTCCCGCGATCCGCCGGGCCGCGAAGGGCGCCAAGGCGGCGGGCCGGGTGCTCCTCCTCGCCGCGTACAACATCCCCCACCGCGACTGCGGCCTGCACTCGGCGGGCGGGGCCGCGGACGCCACCGCGTACCGCAACTGGATCGGTGCCTTCGCCGACGCCGTCGGCGACGCCAGGGCGGTGGTGGTCCTGGAGCCGGACGCCGTCCCGCACATCGTGGACGGCTGCACCCGGGCCGCCCACCACGAGGAGCGCTTCCGGCTGCTCTCGGAGGCCGTCACCCGGCTGAAGCGGAACCGGAACACCAAGGTCTACCTGGACGCCGGCCATCCGGCCTGGATCCCGGACCCGATGCAGCTCGTCGGGCCCCTCTTCAAGGCGGGGCTCGGGCAGGCCGACGGCTTCTCCCTCAACGTCTCCAACTTCCAGCCCGACGCGTCCGGCCGGGAGTACGGCGCACGGATCTCCGCGGCCGCCCACGGCAAGCACTTCGTCATCGACACCAGCCGCAACGGCCTGGGCCCGCTCCCGGGCGGCGGCCACGAGTCCTGGTGCAATCCCCCGGGCCGCGCCCTCGGGATCGCACCCACCGACCGGACGGGCGATCCGCTCGTCGACGCGTACCTCTGGATCAAACGGCCCGGGGAGTCCGACGGGCCCTGCCGCGGCGGCCCGGCGGCGGGCCGCTGGTGGCCGGACTACGCGCTGGGCCTGGCGAGCCGCGCCGCGCGGTAGCCGCCCTCCGCGCCCCGTCTACGACTGCGGCTGCGGCTCCTCCCCCGAGGGCCGCTCCGGCTCGCGCACCCGGATCCACCGGGCCTGCGAAGGCGTGCCCTCCGCGTCCGTCGCGAACAGCATGTACCAGCCCGGCGGCACCAGCGACGGGTCCTTCGGCACGTCGACCGTCACCGATCCGGTCCCCCGCGCCAGCCCGAGCTCGATGGAGCGCTGCTCCACGTCCGTGGTGTGCGTGACCGCGCTCGGCCGCATCAGCCGGGCCCGTCTGATCCGCTCCGGGTGCGGCGTCGCGAACGTGGCCCGGCCGTCCGGGCCCACCTCGGCCGGCCCGCCGCCCAGGACCGGCCGCAGCGCCGGGTTCCGGTACAGATAGGGCGGCGAGTACACCTCCAGCCGGTGCTCGAACTTGCCGAGCCGGGTGTTGTCCTTGTCCGCGAAGAGCGGGTCGGAGCCGAAGGTGGCGATCCGCCCGTCGGGCAGCAGCAGCGCCTCGGAGTGGTAGTTGCGGCCCACCGCCGGGTCGGCGGCGGCCACGAAGGAGTCGGTGCGCGGGTAGTAGAACTGCGCCTTGTACACGTCGCTGGCGCCCCGGCCCCGGTAGTCGCGGGAGCCGCCGGTGGTGAACACGGAGTCGTCCGGCAGCAGCACGCTGCTCAGGTACCGGGTGCCCTGCGGCAGCCGCGCGGAGGAGCGGAAGACGGGTTTGTCCTCCTTGAGGTCCACGATCGCCGTCCGGCTCGACGACAGCTTCGACTCGCCGACACCGCCGCCGCCCAGCACCATCACCCGCTGGTCCTGGGCGGGCGGCAGCAGGACCGAGGACGAGGTCTCCAGCCGGTCGGGGTCGGCCAGCCCCGCCACCTTGGTGAACGTGTTGGCCTTCGGGTCCCATACGCCGGGCTCGCGCCCCTTGTCGGCCGGGCCGTAGCCCGCGTTGGACCCGGTGTAGAGCAGCTTGCCGCCCTGCACGAGGAAGAGCGCGGGGTAGGTCGGGAAGTAGCGGGAGGGGCCGCGGGTCCACTTCCTCGTCTTCGGGTCGTAGTACTCGTTGTCGCCGGGGACCACGTCCCCCACGTCGTTGAGCCCGGAGACCGCGAGGACCCGCCCGTCCTGGAGGGCCACCAGCGTCGGGTACCAGCGGGCGTCCTTCATCGGGTCGACGGGCACGTACTTCTCGGCCTTCGGGTCGAACTCGTACGCCGATCTGATGCCCTGGAAGTCCTGCTTCTCGACGCTGAGGCGCTCCGCGAGCCCGTAGACGTTGTCGGCGTCCTTTCCCTTGAGGCCGACGACGCGGTACTGCGCGGCCTCGGTCGTCAGCCCCCCGGCGCCGGTCTCGACCGCCTCGACGAAGACCCGCGCCTCCGAGGCGACCACCTTGTTCTGCCAGGGCCTCAGAGCTCCCTTCTTCCCGTACGTGATCTCGAACTCTCGCTTGGCCTTCGGCACGGTGACGTCGAACTTCGACACGTACTCGACTCCGGACGGGGACCGGAACCGGGTGCCCTTCTGCAGCCGGACCACCTTGTCGGGGCTCTCGTTCTTGACCCGCATGCCGCCGCCCGCGCGGGTCACCTTGCCGTCGAGGACCTCGTAGCGGGCGGTGCCGCCCGCCACCAGCAGCCGCCCGTCCGGCAGTTGGCCGTGGCCGGAGCAGAAGAAGTCCTCGGGGGTCGGGATCTTCTTGAAGCTGTCGTCCCGCGGGTCCCACAGGACGGTGTCGAAGGTGCCCTCGTCGAACTTCTTCTGGCTGTTGCCGGAGCCTGCGATCAGCAGCACCTTGCCCGTGTGCAGCAGGGCCGCGTGCATCGCGTTGATCCGGTACTCCTCGGGGAGGCGGACCTGCTCCCAGGAGCCGTACTGGATCTTGTAGCTGGACTGTCCGATCTTGTACGAGTGGTAGCGCTCCTGCGCGAAGGACAGCGCGGCGGGGGCGTTGAGCGCGGCCAGCACCACCACGGCCCCGGTGCCCAGCACGGTGTTCTTGAACTGCTTCGAAGGCCGGCGGGCCATGGGTCAGTTCCCTCCCGTCGGCGTGGCGAACGCCGGCTCCGGCTCCTCGCCCGGCCCGTGGCCGAGCCCGAGGACCGGGGATCCGGCGGCCCGGGCGGGGGCGGCGGCCCGGGCGGGGGCGGCGGCCCGGGCGCGGCGCCCGCGCACCCGGGTCCAGGCCCACACCGCCACCGGTGCGAGGGCGATGAGCAGGGCGAGCACCGCCCAGGTGCGCATGGCGGCGTGCGTGTGGCCGAGGCGGACCGAGGCCGCGAGGGAGAGGGCCAGGACGGCGGCCCAGGCGAGGTGGATCCGGAAGGTCGCCGGCCGGTCGGGGCTGGCGCCCGCGCCCTTGGGGGTGACGACGAAGGCGCCCCGGGTGCGCAGCAGGGCCGAGGCCAGCGCGGCGAGGTAGACGGGGGCGCAGATCGCGGACATCGCCATGCCGGCCAGGCCGCCGGAGCCGTCGGGCTCGTGCGGGGAGACGTTGTGCCGGCGGTTCCACAGGTACAGCCCCACCTGGAGGGCGGCGGCGTCGGTGTAGAGCATGAGCCAGACCTCGGAGGAGACCTGGGTGCCGGAGGCGCCGAACCACAGGAACAGGACGCAGCTGAGGATGCCGAGGAGCCAGTTGACGGCCGTCATCGGGTAGTAGACGAGCATCAGCGCGTAGTTGAGGGCCCGCCCCGGGGGCATCCGGTAGAAGCCCTTCCAGTACTGCCGCAGGAGGGTCTCGTAGGTCCCCCGCGACCAGCGCAGCTGCTGCGTGAAGAAGTCGGTCCACGAGGCCGGGCCCTCGCCGACGGCGAGCACGTCGGGGGTGTAGACGGACCTCCAGAACCGGCCGGTGTCCGGATTGCGCCGGCGGTGCAGCTCGAAGCCGGTGGCCATGTCCTCGGTGAGGGAGTCGTGGAGTCCGCCGATCTGCCGGAGGGCGCTGATCCGTACGGCGTTGTTGGTGCCGACGAACATGGGGGCGCCGTAGCGGTTGCCGGCGCGCTGGATCAGCGCGTGGAAGAGGTACTGCTGGGATTCGGCGGCCTTGGTGACGGGGCCCGTGTAGTTGCCGTACACCTGCGGGCCGACGACGAAGGCGGTGTCCGGGTCGCGGAACCAGCCGAGCATCCGCTCCAGGAAGTTCGGCAGCGGGACGTGGTCGGTGTCGACGGAGGCGAAGAACTCGTAGTCGTCGCCGTGCGCGACCAGCCAGGCGTTGTAGTTGCCGTGTTTGGTCCGCTCCCGGTGGGTGCCCTCGCGGGTGTTCCAGCGGGCGACGCCCTTGCGGGTGAAGTGGCGTACGCCGAGTTCCGCGCACAGGGCCCGGGCCTCGGGGTCGTCCCCCTCGTCGAGCAGCCATACGTCGAGCGGGCCGTCGTGGCGCAGGGCGACGGCCCCCAGGAGGGTGCCCCGCACCATGGTGAGCGGCTCTTTGCCGGGGACGTAGGTGGTCAGGAAGGCGACCCTGGTGCCGGGTTCGGGCGGCACCGGTACGGGATCGCGGGCGACCATCGTGGCGTGGGCCACCGACAGGACGTTGACCAGCATGAAGAGCATGATCAGCGCGATGGAGCCGAGCATCACGGCGTCGAGGCGGACCAGCCAGTGCTCGCCGCCCTCGCGGACGGTCCGGTGCGTGGGCCACACGAGGTAGAGCAGCAGCCCGGCCGCGGCGAGGGGGGCCAGGGCCATCAGCAGGACGGCGCGTATTCGGGTGCGCGGCTGCTCGCGCGACAACAGGGAGCGGTAGCCCACCCGGTAGGGGGCGGCCGGGTCCGGCTCCGCGAACGGGCCGGCGAGCCGACTGTGGGTCTCGTAGTCGAAGCCTTCCGGCCGCACGGCCCCTCCAGTGCTCGAAGCCCAGGGTTATATCACTACAAAAGGTGACAAACCCTGAGCATGTCGAACGGGGCTCGGCCGAACGGGGGGCCTAGGCCAGGTGGCGCTCCACCGTCTCCACCTTGGACGTCAGACCGTCGACCACTCCGGGGCGGATGTCGGCCTTGAGGATGAAGGAGACCCGGGGCGCCCTCTCCTCCACGGCCGCCACCGCGCGCTTGACCACGTCCATCACCTCGTCCCACTCCCCCTCGATCGAGGTGAACATGGCGTCGGTGCGGTTCGGCAGTCCCGACTCCCGTACGACGCGGACCGCGTCGGCCACGTACTCGCCGACCTCTTCACCGACCCCCAGCGGGGTCACCGAGAACGCGACGATCACGCTGCGTTCGCCGCCTCGCGCCGGGCGCGGGCGGCCATGACGCTGTCGGCCTCCTCGCGCTTGAGGAGCTTGTCTCCGTAGAGGCCGCCGAAGGGCAGCAGCGCCAGCAGGAAGAACAGGGCGACCTTCTTGACCGGCCACTTCGCCTTGTTCCACACGTCCAGCAGGAAGACCGCGTAGATGACGAACAGGATCCCGTGCAGGATGCCGAGCGGCATCATCAGGTAGTCGATGTCGGAGATCCGGCTCAGCACCGATCCGAAGATCAGCAGGGCCGGGAACGACAGCGCCTCCGGTACGGAGATCAGGCGCAGGCGGTGCAGGGCGGAAGCGGTCTTGATGTCCACGATGAGCCTTCGGGGTGGTGGCCGGGGGTCCGTTCCAGTCTCTCAGCCGCCCCGCCGGATCTTGAGGCGGGGCCGCCGCGGCGTGTGGGCGGCGGGGTGCCCGGGGTGTGTGAGATGCCGCAGTCGCCGGATATCGGCCACCGGGCCCTGTTCGCCTCCGCCCGCTGCCGATAACGTCATCCCGTGGCTCAGTTCCGACTCCAAGGCAGCAAGGTGCTCGCCGTCGACCTGACCGGGGACGCCGTGAAAGCGAAGAACGGCTCCATGGTCGCGTACGACGGTCAGATGGCCTTCAAGAAGATGACCGGCGGCGGCGAAGGCCTCCGGGGCATGGTGACCCGTCGGCTGACGGGTGAGCAGATGACCGTGATGGAAGTGCAGGGACACGGCACCTGCTTCTTCGCCGACCGCGCGAGCGAGATCAACCTGGTCAACCTGCGCGGTGAGAAGCTCTACGTCGAGTCCAGCAACCTGCTGTGCACCGACGCCGGCCTGCGCACCGGCACCACCTTCACCGGCCTGCGCGGCGGGGCGACGGGCAACGGCCTGTTCACCACCACCGTCGAGGGCAGCGGGCAGGCGGCGATCATGTCCGACGGACCGGCGGTGGTGCTGCGCGTCAGCGCCCAGTACCCGCTCTCCGTCGACCCGGGGGCGTACATCGCGCACACCGGGAACCTCCAGCAGTCCTTCCAGTCGGGGATCAACTTCCGCACCCTGATCGGCGAGGGCTCGGGCGAGGCGTTCCAGATCCGCTTCGAGGGCGAGGGCCTGGTCTACGTGCAGCCCAGCGAGCGCAACACCATCGGGGGCGACATCTGATGCCGTTCCGCGAGATCAACTCGAAGATGGTCGAGGCCCAGGTGATCCCGGGGCAGAGGATGTTCAGCCAGCGCGGCGCGATGCTCGCGTACCGCGGCGAGGTCTCCTTCACCCCGAGCCTGACCGGCGGTCAGGGCGGGGTGATGGGCATGATCGGGCGCCGCGTGGCGAACGAGCAGACCCCGCTGATGTCGGTCGAGGGCAACGGCACCGTGATGTTCGGCCACGGCGGCCACCACATCCAGGTGATCAACCTGACCGGCGAGACCCTGTACGTCGAGGCCGACCGGCTGCTCGCCTTCGACGGCACGCTCCAGCAGGGCACGATGTTCATGGGCTCGCAGGGCGGTGTCATGGGCATGGTCCGCGGCCAGGTGACCGGCCAGGGCCTGTTCACCACCACCCTCAAGGGGCACGGCGCGGTCGCCGTGATGGCCCACGGCGGGGTCATCGAGCTCCCCATCACCCCGAACCGGCCGATCCACGTCGACCCGCAGGCGTACGTGGCCCACCACGGGGACGTCAGGAACAAGCTCTCCACCGCGCTCGGCTGGCGGGACATGGTGGGGCGCGGCTCGGGCGAGGCGTTCCAGCTGGAGCTGTCGGGTCAGGGAGCGGTGTACGTACAGGCCTCGGAGGAGAAGCTGTGAATTTTGGCCCCGTGACGGGCGGACCCGGCGCCCCGACGGTCTTCGACCCGCACTCCCTGCCCTCCGACGACAACGTGAACGCCTATACCTTCTGCGTGGAGCTCAAGGGGAGCCAGTGGTTCCTGCAGAAGGGCAAGATGATCGCCTATTACGGGCGCATCGAGTTCAACGGCGTCGGCAACGGACGCTTCGACCGGCTCCTGCGCACGAGCTTCCACTCGCCGATGCACGCCGCCGACTGGGTGGTGGCCGAGGGCCAGGGCAAGATGCTGCTGGCCGACCGCGCCTTCGACGTGAACTCGTACGACCTGGACGAGGGGAACCTGACGATCAGGTCGGGCAACCTGCTGGCCTACCAGCCCTCGCTCGCCCTGAAGCAGTCGATCGTGCCGGGGTTCCTGACCCTGATCGGAACCGGGAAGTTCGTGGCGGCGTCCAACGGACCGGTGGTGTTCATGGAGCCGCCGCTGCGCGTGGACCCGCAGGCGCTGGTGGGCTGGGCGGACTGCCCGTCCCCCTGCCACCACTACGACCACGGCTACATGTCGGGCGTCATCGGCGGGCTGCGCTCGCTGACGGGCATCGGCGGCAGCTCCGGCGAGGAACACCAGTTCGAATTCGTCGGGGCCGGGACGGTGCTTCTGCAGTCTTCCGAGATGCTGATGGCGGAGCAGGCGATCGGTACCGTCGGCGCCGGCGCGGAGGCGGCGGGCGTACCCGGGGCCGGCTACGGCGGCGGGCACGGGCAGCAGGGTCCGCTGGGCCAGCTCGGCGTGCCGCGGATGCCGGGGCAGCTGGGTGACATCCAGCGGCGCCTGGGACTCTGACATATTCCGCACCTCCTTCTTTGTACGTAATTCAACTTCTTAGGTAGAGTTCATTCATGGAGACCATGGAGACCGAGACGGCCACCCGCTGGCTGACCGAGGCCGAGCAGTGCACCTGGCGCACCCACCTGGACGTCAGCCGGCTGCTGATGCACCAGCTGGAAAAGGATCTCCAGCCCTTCGGACTCACCAACAACGACTACGAGATCCTGGTGAACCTCTCGGAGTCCGAGGGCCACCGGATGCGGATGAGCGATCTCGCGACGTCGACGCTCCAGTCCAAGAGCCGGCTGTCCCACCAGATCACCCGCATGGAGACCGCGGGCCTGGTCGTACGGGTGAACTGCGAGTCCGACCGCCGGGGCCTGTACGCGGTCCTGACCGACGGGGGCATGGAGCTCATGCGGAAGGTCGCCCCGCACCACGTGGCGTCCGTCCGCCGGCACTTCATCGACCTGCTGCCGCCGGAGGCCCTGGCGGAGCTGCGCGCCTCGCTGGAGCCGGTCGCGAACCACCTGCGGGACGAGCGCGGCAAGGCCTGACGCCGGTCCGGTACCGCCGAGGAAGGCGCCCCTCCGGGGTGCCGTCCTCGGCGGCGGCCCCGAGAATGAGTGGTAACGCTCGCTCGCCGGCCGCCCGCCGAGCAACCGTAAGCGCATGGCCGGCCAGAGGAGGTCAGCCATGCACTCGCACTCCAAGCACAAGGTGGCCGTCACGGCCACGGCCACGGCCGCGCTCCTGATCGCCGGGGGCCCGGTGGCGGCCGCCGCGGCGCACACGGCCGACGCGGCGAGAACCGCCCCCGCGGCCGCCCCGGCCCGCGCCGACGTGGACGCCGCGGGCGCGGCCGCCGCCGCCCTGAAGAGGTACCCCGGTGTCGTGACCTCCCTCGACAAGGACGGCCCCGTCTGGCACGTCGACGTCATCGGCAAGAACGGCAAGCACGCGGAGCTGACGGTCGACACCCGCAGCGGCAAGGTGTTCACCGAGAACGCGGACGACGACGGCGACGACGACGGCGGGAACAAGGCACTGGCCGCCGCCAAGGTCACCGCCCAGCAGGCGATGAAGGCGGCCGTGGCCGCCCACGCGGGCCAGATCCGGTCCGTGGAGTGGGACGACGATGACGACAACGGCTCCCGCTACTGGAACGTCGAGATCCAGTCCGGGGGCAAGACCACCAACGTGCACGTCGACGCCGCGTCGGGCAAGGCCACGGTGTCCGCATCGGACTCGGACGACGACGGCGGCGACAACTGACGCGCGCCGGTCCGCGGGTTCCCGTGCGGACCTGATCGGGCGCCCCTAGACTGGCGAACGCCCGGATTACCCCGATCTTCGAGGGAGTGGCGTCATGGCCAAGCGCGGCAACAAGAAGCGAGCACGCAAGAAGAAGAAGGCGAACCACGGCAAGCGTCCCAACGCCTGACCGTCCGCCCCGCAGACGTACGAGAGCCGCGCCCCGGAAGACCGGGGCGCGGCTCTCGCGCGACGGGTGCCTCAGGACTCCGTCAGCGTCGCCAGGAGCGTGTCCGCGGCCGCGTACGGGTCCAGCTCGCCGGCCGCCACCCGGCCCGCGAGGGCGTCGAGGTGCGCGTCCCCGCGCACGTCCGCCATCCGGGCCCGCAGGGCCGTCACCGCGATGGTCTCCACCTCGCGCGCGGCCCGGACCCTGCGCCGCTCGGCCAGCACCCCTCGCTCGTCCATCCAGGCCCGGTGCTTCTCCAGGGCCTCGACCAGCTCGTCGATGCCCTGGCCGCGCGCCGCGACCGTCTTGACGATCGGCGGCCGCCAGTCGCCCGCGCCCCGGGACTCCCCCAGGCCCAGCATGTGGTTCAGCTCCCGGGCGGTGGCGTCGGCCCCGTCCCGGTCCGCCTTGTTCACCACGTACACGTCGCCGATCTCCAGGATGCCCGCCTTGGCGGCCTGGATCCCGTCGCCCATCCCGGGGGCCAGCAGCACCACCGAGGTGTCGGCCTGCGCGGCGATCTCCACCTCCGACTGCCCGACCCCGACCGTCTCGACCAGGATCACCTCGCAGCCGGCCGCGTCCAGCACCCGGATCGCCTGCGGGGCGGCCCAGGCCAGACCGCCCAGGTGGCCGCGGGTGGCCATGGAGCGGATGTAGACCCCCGGGTCGGAGGCGTGGTCCGACATCCGGACCCGGTCGCCGAGCAGCGCACCGCCGGAGAACGGCGAGGACGGGTCGACGGCGAGGACGCCGACCCGCTTGCCGGCCTTGCGGTACGCGGAGACCAGGGCCGAGGTGGAGGTGGACTTGCCGACGCCCGGGGAGCCGGTCAGGCCCACCACGTACGCCCCGCCCGTCAGCGGGGCCAGGGCCGCCATCACCTCGCGCAGCTGCGGGGACGCCCCCTCGACCAGCGAGATCAGCCGGGCCACCGCTCTCGGCCTGCCCTCACGCGCCTGGGCCACCAGCTGGGGGACGTCCACCGTCATACGTGCTGCGCTCCTCGGTTCGGGTAGGGAAGGGAAGGGCCGGCGGGCCGGTGTTACTTCTTCTTCGGGACGCGGACGATCAGGGCGTCGCCCTGGCCGCCGCCGCCGCACAGCGCGGCCGCGCCGGTCCCGCCGCCCCGGCGGGCCAGCTCCAGGGCCAGGTGCAGGACCACGCGGGCGCCGGACATGCCGATCGGGTGGCCCAGGGCGATGGCGCCACCGTTGACGTTCACCCTTTCCGGGGTCACGCCGAGATCCTTCATTGACTGCACGGCGACCGCGGCGAAGGCCTCGTTGATCTCGATGAGGTCCAGGTCGGAGACCTGGAGCCCCTCCTTCTTCAGGGCGTGCAGGATCGCGTTCGACGGCTGCGACTGCAGCGAGTTGTCGGGACCGGCCACATTGCCGTGGGCGCCGATCTCGGCGATCCACTCCAGTCCGAGCTCCTCGGCCTTCGCCTTGCTCATCACGACCACGGCGGCGGCGCCGTCGGAGATCTGCGAGGAGGTGCCGGCGGTGATCGTGCCGTCCTTCGCGAAAGCCGGGCGCAGCTTGCCGAGGGACTCGACCGTGGTCTCCGGGCGGATGCCCTCGTCCTGGGCGAAGAGGACCGGGTCGCCCTTGCGCTGCGGGATCTCGACGGGGGCGATCTCGGCCTCGAAGACGCCGTTCTTCTGCGCGGCGGCGGCCCGCTGGTGCGAGGCGGCGGCGAACTCGTCCTGCGGGGCGCGCTCGATGCCCAGACGGCTGTTGTGCTTCTCGGTGGACTCGCCCATCGCGATGTTCTCGAAGGCGTCGGTGAGGCCGTCGTAGGCCATCGCGTCGAGCATCTCGATCGCGCCGTACTTGAAGCCCTCTCGGGACTTCGGCAGCAGGTGCGGGGCGTTGGTCATGGACTCCTGACCGCCCGCGACCACGATGTCGAACTCGCCCGCGCGGATGAGCTGGTCGGCCAGCGCGATCGCGTCGAGGCCGGAGAGGCACACCTTGTTGATCGTGAGCGCCGGGACGTTCATGGGGATGCCGCCCTTGACCGCCGCCTGGCGCGCCGGGATCTGGCCCGCACCGGCCTGGAGCACCTGCCCCATGATCACGTATTGCACCTGGTCACCGGCGATGCCGGCCCGCTCCAGAGCGGACTTGATGGCGAACCCGCCGAGATCGGCACCGGAGAAGGACTTCAGCGAACCGAGCAGCCGCCCCATGGGCGTGCGGGCCCCGGCGACGATCACTGACGTGGTGTTGTTCGTTCCGGACATGGAGCACAGCCCCTTGAAGATGAGGGTGAACGAGGGTTTACATGAATGTACTGAGCGGTACCCGCGCCGTCACCGGGCAGTCGGTGTGATCGCTGGCACGTTGCGTGACCGCCCTCCGCAGCGGTGCACTGGTCCCATGCTGACAAGAATCGACCACATCGGGATCGCCTGCTTCGACCTGGACAAGACCGTCGAGTTCTACCGTGCCACGTACGGCTTCGAGGTGTTCCACACCGAGGTCAACGAGGAGCAGGGCGTCCGCGAGGCCATGCTCAAGATCAACGAGACCTCCGACGGCGGCGCCTCCTACCTCCAGCTCCTCGAACCCACCCGGGAGGACTCCGCGGTGGGCAAGTGGCTGGCCAAGAACGGCGAGGGCGTGCACCACATCGCCTTCGGCACCGAGGACGTCCTGGGAGACTCGGAGGCCATCCGCGGCAAGGGCGTCCGGGTCCTCTACGACCAGCCCCGCACGGGCTCGATGGGCTCCTCGATCACCTTCCTGCACCCCAAGGACTGCCACGGAGTCCTCACCGAACTGGTCACCTCGAACCCCGACCATTGATGGACCACTGATGGCCCGATTCCCCGGCCGGTAGAGTGGCCATGGCTCGGCCGGGGTTCGGTGCGGAGACGGGGTCGGGGCCTGTGACCCCTGCCCCGGTATCTGACACCATTCCCCGGGGGCGTCGTTCAGCGGGCGAGCGATGCTCAATTGGGAGTGAGCTTGCGACCAGGGGACGGATGGGACCGCGCTGTGCGGGGCTACGAAAGCCAGGAGAGCCATCAGGCTGAAGCCGACCATCTCTCGCGCTTCGAAGCCGAGATGGAGCGGCTGAAGAAGGAGCGCGGGAAGGCCGTCCAGCACGCCGAGGACCTCGGCTACCAAGTCGAGGTGCTGCGCGCCAAGCTCCACGAGGTGCGCCGCAATCTGGCGTCCCGCCCCGCCTACGACAGTGCGGACATGGGCTACCAGGCGGAGCAGCTGCTCCGCAATGCCCAGATCCAGGCCGACCAGATGCGTTCGGACGCCGAGCGCGAGCTGCGCGACGCCCGGGCGCAGACCCAGCGCATCCTGCAGGAGCACGCCGAGCACCAGGCGCGCCTCCAGGCCGAGCTGCACGCCGAGGCCGTCAACCGCCGCCAGCGGCTGGACCAGGAGCTCAACGAGCGCCGCCAGACCGTCGAGGCGCACGTCAACGAGAACGTGGCCTGGGCCGAGCAGCTGCGCGCCCGTACGGAGTCCCAGGCCCGCCGGCTCATGGACGAGTCCCGTGCCGAGGCCGAGCAGTCCCTGAACGCGGCCCGCTCCGAGGCCGCCCGCGTCGCCGAGGAGACCCGCCGCCGGCTGACCGCCGACGCCGAGGCCGCCCGCGCGGAGACCGAGGCGACCCTGCTGCGCGCCCGCAAGGAGGCCGAGCGGCTGCTGACCGCCGCCTCCGCGCAGGCCCAGGAGGCCACCGAGCACGCCGAGCGGCTGCGCAGCAGCACCACCGCCGAGGCCGAGCAGACCCGGCAGCAGACCCTCGACCTCGGCCGGGTGGCCGAGCAGCGGGTCCAGGAGGCCGACGGCGCCCTGCGCACCGCGCGCGCCGAGGCCGAGAAGCTCCTCGCGGACGCCAAGGAGAGCGCCGCCCGGCAGCTCGCCTCGGCGGAGTCGGTGAACGAGCAGCGCACCCGCACCGCCAAGGAGCAGGTGGCCCGGCTGGTCGGCGAGGCCACCAAGGACGCCGAGGTCCTCAAGGCCGAGGCCGAGCAGACCCTCGCCGACGCCCGCGCCGGCGTGGAGCGGCTGCACGCGGAGGCCGCGGAGCAGGCCCGCGCGGCGGCGGCCGAGGACACGGCCGCCCAGCTGGCGAAGGCGGCCCGCACGGCCGAGGACGTACTGAACAAGGCCTCGGAGGACGCCCGGGCCACCACCCGCGCCGCGTCCGAGGAGGCCGAGCGGATCCGCCGCGAGGCCGAGTCGGAGTCGGAGCGGCTGCGCGCCCAGGCGGCGGCCACGGCCGCCGAGCTCAAGGGCGCGGCGAAGGACGACACCGAGGAGTACCGGGCCCGGACCGTCGAGCTCCAGGAGGAGGCCCGGCGGCTGCGCGGCGAGGCCGAGCAGCTGCGCGCCGAGGCCGTCGCCGAGGGCGAGCGCATCCGCGGCGAGGCGCGCCGCGAGGCCGTCCAGCAGATCGAGGAGGCGGCCCGGACCGCCGAGGAGCTCCTCGGCAAGGCGAAGTCGGACGCGGACGAGCTGCGCGGCGGCGCGCGCACCGAGAGCGAGCGGGTCCGCGCCGAGGCCGTCGAGCGGGCCACCACCTTGCGCAGGCAGGCCGAGGAGACGCTGGAGCGCACGCGCGCCGAGGCGGAGCGGCTGCGCGGCGAGGCCGAGGAGGAGGCGGAGTCCGTACGGGCCGAGGCCGACGCTGCGGCGCGGGCGCGGCGCGAGGAGACCGAGCGGGCCGTCGAGGCGAAGCGGGCGGAGGCCGACGAGGAGCTCGTACGGCTGCACGCGGAGGCCGAGAGCCGGCTGGGCACGGCCGAGCAGACGCTGCGCGACGCCCGCGGGGCGGCGGAGAACATCCGGCGGGAGACCTCCGAGGAGGCCGACCGGCTGCGCGCCGAGTCGGCGGAGCGGATCCGTACCCTCCAGGCGCAGTCGGAGGCGGAGGCCGACCAGCTGCGCACGGACGCGGCGGACGACGCCGGGCGCACCCGCGCGGAGGCCGAGCAGGTCGCCGTACGGCTGCGCAGCGAGGCGGAGTCCGAGGCGGAGCGGGTGCGCGCGGAGGCGAAGGAGACCGCGGACCGGCTGCGCGCCGAGGCGAAGGCCGCCGCCGAGCGGGTCGCCGCGGAGGCCGCCGAGGCGCTGGCCGCGGCGCAGGAAGAAGCGGCCAGGCGCCGCCGGGAGGCGGAGGAGACCCTCGCGTCGGCCCGTACGGACGCGGACAGCGAGCGGGCGCAGGCCCGCGAGCAGAGCGAGGAGCTGCTGGCCTCGGCCCGCAAGCGCTCCGAGGAGGCGCAGGCCGAGGCGGCCCGTCTGACCGAGGAGGCGGAGCGGCGCGCCGCGGAGCTGGTGTCGGCGGCCGAGGCCACCGCGCAGCAGGTGCGGGACTCCGTGGCCGGGCTGCGCGAAGAGGCCGACGAGGAGATCGCCGGGCTGCGCAGCGCCGCCGAGCACGTGGCGGAGCGTACGAAGACGGAGGCCGAGGAGGAGGCCGCGCGGGTCCGCGCGGACGCCTACGACGAGCGCGAGCGGGCCACCGGGGACGCCAACCGGATCCGCACCGAGGCGCGTGCCGAGACGGACGCGGCGAAGGCGCTGGCCGAGCGTACGGTCGGCGACGCGATCGCCGAGGCGGAGCAGCTGCGCGGCGACACCGCCGAGTACGCGCAGCGGGTGCGTACGGAGGCGACGGACGCGCTGGCCGCGGCCGAGCGCGACGCGGCCCGTACCCGGGCCGACGCACGGGACGACGCGAACCGGATCCGCGGCGAGGCGGCGGAGTCCCTGGAGTCCTCGCGCGCCGAGGGCGGCCGGATCGTCGCGGAAGCGACGGCGGAGGCCGAGCGGCTGACCGGCGAGACCGAGGCGGCGAACGCCGTGACGGTCGGCGAGGCGGCGGCGGAGGCCGAACGGCTCACCACCGAGGCGGCCGAGGCCGCGGAAGCCACCCGCGCCGAGGCGGCGGGCACCCTGGACGAGGCGCGCTCCGAGGCCAACCGGCTGCGCAGCGACGCCGCGGAGCAGGCGGACCGGCTCATCACGGAGGCCGCGTCCGAGGCGGACCGGCTCACCGAGGAGACGCGCGCCGCGAACGAGGCCGCGCTCGGGGAGGCGACGGCGAAGGCCGAGCGGCTCACCCGGCAGGCGTCCGACACGCTGGCCGCGGCCGAGCGGGACGCGGCGCGGGTCCTGGTCGACGCCCGCAACGAGGGCGACCGGCTGGTCGACGAGACGCGCGCGGCCAACGAGGCCACGGTCGGCGAGGCCGCGGCCGAGGCCGAGCGGCTGCGCGCCGAGGCGGCGCGGACCCTGGACGACGCCCGCGCGGAGGGCGGCCGGATCATCGGCGAGGCCACCGCGGAGGCCGACCGGGTCACGGTCGCGGCCAACGAGACCCTGGCGAGCGCCGAGCGGGAGTCGCAGCAGACGCTCGACGACGCGCGCGCCGAGGCGGGCCGGATGCGCGGTGAGGCGGCCGAGCAGGCCGACCGGCTCATCACGGAGGCGGCGTCCGAGGCGGACCAGCTCACCGAGCAGACCCGCAAGGACAGCGAACGCACGGTCGGCGAGGCCCAGTCCGAGGCCGAACGGCTGCGCGCGGAGGCCTCGGAGGCCCTGGCCTCGGCTCAGGAACACGCGACCCGTACCCGCTCGGAGGCCGAGCGGGTCAAGGCCGAGGCGGCGACGCAGGCGGAGCGCACCCGTGCGGAGGCCCGCGCGGAGTCGGAGCGGCTGCTGGACGAGGCCCGCGAGGAGGCCAACAAGCGCCGCAGCGAGGCCGCGGAGCAGGTGGACCGGCTCATCACCGAGGCGGCGTCCGAGGCGGACAAGCTCACCGGCGACGCTCAGGCGCAGGCCCTGGCCGCGACGACGGCCGCCGAGGAGCAGGCCGACGCGATGGTCGACGCGGCCCGCAAGGAGGCCGCGCGGATCTCCTCGGAGGCGACCGTCGAGGGCAACTCCCTTGTGGAGAAGGCCCGTACGGACGCGGACGAGCTGCTGGTCGGCGCGCGCAGCGACGCGGCCGCCATAAGGGAGCGGGCGGAGGAGCTGCGCTCCCGCGTCGAGGGCGAGGTCGAGGAGCTGCACGAGCGGGCCCGCCGTGAGTCCGCCGAGCAGATGAAGTCGGCCGGCGAGCGCGTGGACAAGCTGGTGCGGGCGGCGACCGAGCAGAGCGTCGAGGCCGAGGCGAAGGCCAAGGCGCTGGTGTCGGACGCGAGCAGCGAGGCGAGCAAGGTCCGCATCGCGGCCGTGCGCAAGGCGGAGGCGCTGCTCAAGGAGGCCGAGCAGAAGAAGGCCGAGCTGGCCCGGGAGGCCGAGAAGGCCCTCGCGGAGGCGAAGGCGGAGGCCGAGCGGCTCGTCGACGAGGGCCGCCGCGAGCTGGAGGTCCTGGTGCGCAGGCGCGAGGACATTCAGGCGGAGATCTCCCGTGTCCAGGACGTTCTTGAGGCGTTGGAATCATTCGAGGCGCCTTCGGGCGGCGGGAAGCCGGTGGTCGGCGGTCAGGGCGCTGGGGGCGTGAAGGCCGGAGCCACAGCCGGTTCCACCCGTTCGGGTGGCAAGACGTCGGAGGGCTAGCAATCGATCAGGTTGTGTGTTCCTGATGAAGATTCAGCCGAACGAGTGACAAGCATTCTGTCGCCTTGCCACTCAAAAGGGGTGTCATTGTCCAGATCAAACGTGGATTGACTCGATGACACGCCGCTCGGGCGCCTAGGATTCCCCTAACACCTCACGTAGCACCTCATCGGTCTCATTCGACAGGAACCCCATGAGCGACACTTCCTCCCCCTTCGGCTTCGAGCTCGTGCGGCGTGGTTACGACCGCGGTCAGGTGGACGACCGCATTACCAAGCTGGTCTCCGACCGCGACAGCGCCCTTGGACGTATCAACTCTCTGGAAAAGCGGATCGAGGAGCTGCACCTCGAAACGCAGAACGCCCAGGCCCAGGTGAGCGACGCCGAGCCGTCGTACGCCGGCCTCGGCGCCCGGGTCGAGAAGATCCTGCGCCTGGCCGAGGAGGAGGCGAAGGACCTGCGCGAGGAGGCCCGTCGCGCGGCCGAGCAGCACCGTGAGCTCGCCGAGTCGGCTGCCCAGCAGGTGCGCAACGACGCCGAGTCGTTCGCCGCCGACCGCAAGTCGAAGGCGGAGGACGAGGGCGTCCGCATCGTCGAGAAGGCCAAGGGCGACGCCTCCACCCTGCGCGCCGAGGCCCAGAAGGACGCCGCCTCCAAGCGCGAGGAGGCCGACGCCCTGTTCGAGGAGACCCGCGCCAAGGCCGCCCAGGCCGCCGCGGACTTCGAGACCAACCTCGCCAAGCGCCGCGAGCAGTCCGAGCGCGACCTGGCCTCGCGTCAGGCCAAGGCCGAGAAGCGCCTCGCCGAGATCGAGCACCGCGCCGAGCAGCTGCGCCTTGAGGCCGAGAAGCTCCGTACGGACGCCGAGCGCCGCGCCCGTCAGACGGTGGAGACCGCGCAGCGCCAGGCCGAGGACATCGTCGCCGACGCCAACGCGAAGGCGGACCGCATCCGCAGCGAGTCCGAGCGCGAGCTGGCGGCGCTCACCAACCGCCGCGACTCGATCAACGCCCAGCTCACCAACGTCCGCGAGATGCTGGCGACGCTGACCGGTGCGGCCGTCGCGGCGGCCAACCCGATCGTCGACGACGAGCCGGTCACCCGCGGCGTTCCGGCGCAGCAGAGCCGCTAGTACGTGTACCGGTACGCGCGGTAGCACGTGCGGGAGTTCACCGGCGGTCGACCGGTCGGACGGCCGCCGTCTACCGGCCCGTGGACGAACGTCCTGCCCGAGGGCCCTATGTCACCTGTTTGAGGTGGCGTGGGGCCCTCGGGCGTTCTAGCGTGAGCGGCATGATCGAGCTTGAGGGCCTTACCAAACGATTCGGCGCGAAGACCGCCGTGGACCACCTCAGCTTCCAGGTCAGACCGGGGGTGGTGACCGGCTTCCTCGGCCCCAACGGGGCGGGGAAGTCCACGACCATGCGCATGATGCTCGACCTCGACAACCCGACCAGCGGTACGGTCCGGATCGACGGGAAGCACTACCGGGACCTGCCGGAGCCGCTGAAGCACATCGGTGCGCTGCTGGACGCCAAAGCCATGAACGGCGGCCGCAGCGCTTACAACAACCTTCTCTGCCTTGCCCAGTCGAACCGCATCCCGGAGCGCCGGGTCGCGGAGGTACTGGATCTTGTCGGACTGACACCCGTGGCGAAGAAGAAGTCGAAAGGATTTTCGCTGGGCATGGGCCAGCGGCTGGGAATCGCCTCCGCCCTGCTGGGCGATCCGGAGATCCTCATGTTCGACGAGCCCGTCAATGGTCTGGACCCGGAGGGAATTCTCTGGATCCGAAATCTTATGAAGGGGTTGGCGGCCGAGGGGCGGACGATCTTCGTCTCCTCCCATCTGATGAGCGAAATGGCGCTCACCGCGGACCATTTGATCGTCATCGGCCAGGGAAAGCTTCTGGCCGACATGTCGATGGCTGATTTCATTCAGGAGAACTCGCGCAGCTACGTCCGGCTGCGCTCCCCGCAGCAGGAGCGGCTCAAGGACGTCCTGCACGGAGCGGGCATCGACGCCATCAGCGTCCCGGCCACCGGCGCGCTGGAGATCGACGGCGTCGCCGCGGAGCAGCTCGGCGAGCTGGCCGCGCAGCACCAGATCGTGCTGCACGAACTCAGCCCTCAGCGGGCTTCACTGGAGGAAGCGTTCATGCGCATGACGGCGGACTCCGTCGAGTACCACGCCCACGCACCGGGGGAACCGGGTCTGCCCCCGGGCCCCGGCCCCGCGGACAACCCCGCCCGGCCGGCCGACGTCCCCGCGTGGGGCGCCGGGTACGAGGCGACGCGCAAGGGCGGCGAGTGACCATGTCCTCCTTCCCCGCCGTCCTCCGGTCCGAGTGGACCAAGATCCGTACGGTCGCCTCCACCACGTGGACCCTCGTCGCGGCCCTGGTGGTCACGGTCGGCGTGAGCGCCGGCCTGTGCGCCGTCTTCAACGCCACCTTCAACGACATGCCGCAGGAACAGCAGGTCACCTTCGACCCGACCCTGGCCAGCTTCGCGGGCATGACCCTCGGCCAGCTCGCCATGATCGTCTTCGGCGTGCTGGTGGTGGGCACCGAGTACAGCTCGGGCATGATCCGCACCTCGCTGGCCGCCGTACCGCGCCGGGCGAGCTTCCTGGCCGGCAAGCTGATCGTGGCCACCGGTCTCGCGCTGGTCGTGGGCCTGGTCACCAGCTTCCTGTCCTTCTTCCTGGGACAGGCCATCCTGGGCGACCGCAGCATCGGCATCGACGAGCCCAACGTCCTGCGCGCCGTGATCGGCGCCGGCCTCTACATGGCCATGATCGCCCTGTTCTCGATGGGCGTGGCGACGATCCTGCGCAGCTCGATGCTGTCGCTCGGCATCCTGATGCCGTTCTTCTTCCTGGTCTCGACGATCCTCGGGGCGGTCAGCGCGACCCGCAAGGTCGCCCAGTACTTCCCGGACCAGGCAGGCTCCAAGATCATGCAGGTGGTCCCCGGGGCGATGGACAGCGGCGAGTCCCCCTACGGGCCGTGGGGCGGCTTCGGGATCATGGCGCTGTGGGTGCTGGCCGCCGTGCTCGGGGGCTACCTGGTGCTGAAGAAGCGCGACGCCTGATCCCTGCGGGTCCGAGGCGTCCGTCCCGTGACGGACGCCTCGGGTACTACGGGTCATCCCCGGGTCGGAGTCAGGGGTGGCTCAGGGATCCGGTCCGGGGCGGAACCGTAGGCGACTCGATATCCTCTTAACCCTTACCCGGACGAAAGCCGTCCGGTCCTGGCTAGGGGCAGAGCAGAGGCAGAGCAATGATCGAGGCTGTCGGCCTGACCAAGCGCTACGGCGCCAAGACCGCCGTCGACCAGCTGTCCTTCCAGGTCAGGCCGGGTCACGTGACGGGATTCCTGGGGCCGAACGGCTCCGGGAAGTCCACCACCATGCGCATGATCCTCGGCCTGGACCGGCCCACGGCGGGCAGCGTGACGATCAACGGCCTGCCCTTCCGGCAGCTGCCGAACGCCCAGCGGCACGTCGGGGCCCTGCTCGACGCCAAGGCCGTGCACGGCGGCCGCCGGGCCCGCAGGCACCTGCTCGCCCTCGCCCAGCTCTCCGGGATCCCCGAGAAGCGCGTGGACGAGGTGCTGGCCGTCGTCGGCCTCCAGGACGTGTCGAAGCAGCGCGCGAAGGGCTTCTCGCTCGGCATGGGCCAGCGGCTCGGGATCGCCTCCGCCCTCCTCGGCGACCCCCAGGTGCTGCTCTTCGACGAGCCGGTCAACGGGCTCGACCCCGAGGGCATCCTCTGGGTGCGCACCCTGATGCGCCGGCTCGCCGCCGAGGGCCGCACCGTGTTCGTTTCCTCACACCTGATGAGCGAGATGGCGCTGACCGCAGACCACCTCATCGTGATCGGCCGCGGCCGGCTGCTGGCCGACATGGGCACCCAGGAATTCATCGCGCACAACTCGGCCGGATTCGCGCGGGTGCGCGCGGCCGACAACGATCACGGTGGCCGGGATGCATTGGGTGAAGCCCTGACCAAAGCCGGCGGCCGGGTCCTCCAGGAGCCCGAGGGGACACTCCGCGTGACCGGCCTGGAGCTTCCCCGGATCTCCGACCTCGCGCACGAGGCCGGCGTACGGCTGTGGGAGCTGTCCCCGCACCGGGCCTCGCTGGAGGAGGCCTACATGCGGATGACCCAGGCCGACGTGGAGTACACCTCCACCGAGGACCCGCGCGCCGAGCTGTGGGAACCGGAGCCGCTGACCGTCCCCGCCTGGGAGGACGAGCTCCAGGCGCCGGAGGTGCCGCGGGGCTCCTTCTTCGCTCCCCCGCCGCCCGGGGCGGGCGGGCAGCCCTTCCTGATGCCCTCCGACCCCGGCGAGCTCGCCGGCACCAACCGCAACACCACCCAGGACACCCGCGAGGACACCCGATGACCGGCCCCACGAGCCCCGCGCGCCCCACGAACAGCACGAGCAGCACGGGCACCACGGGCACCTCCGACCGCCCGAAGGGCTACAGCTCGCCGCTGGAGACGCCCCGGCCCCACCTCGGGCACGCCGTGGCTTCGGAGTGGACGAAGATGATCTCGGTGCGCTCCACCGTGTGGACGCTCGGCTCGCTGGTCCTGCTCGTCGTCGGCATCGGGGTGCTGGCCGTCTCCGAGACGCGCTCGACCGACTACCAGGAGGTGCCGCTCACGGCGCCCGCCCTGTTCGGGCTGCTGGTGGGGCAGATCCCCGTGATGGTGCTCGGCGTCCTGACGATCACCTCGGAGTACGGCACGGGCATGATCCGTACGACGCTCACCGCCGCCCCCGACCGGGCGCGGGTGCTGACCGCGAAGTACCTCGTCTTCGCCGGTGTCGCCTTCGCCGCGATCGCGGGGTCGGTGGCGGTCGTGGGCCTCTCCTCCGCGATCCTGCGGGGCGGCGCGGGGGCCGGGAAGCACGGCGGCGGTGAATGGGCCGACGCGCTGGCCGGCTGCGTCTACGTCACCCTGCTCGGGATCCTCGCCCTCGCGATCGGGGCCGTGCTGCGGCACTCCGCCGGAGCGATCGCCGTGATGCTGGGGCTGGTCACGCTCCCGCCGGTGATAGGGGGGATGCTCAGCATGTGGGAGACCCTGGCCCCGCTCGGCAGCATGATCCTCCGGTACAACGCCCCGGTCGCCATCATGGGGCTGTTCGGCCTGCCGAACGCCGACACCGGGAGCTCGCCCGACGGCGTGACCCAGGTCCTGCTGATCCTGCTGGTGACGGGCGCCGCGGTGGCGGGCTCGTACGCGGTGGTCGGCCGCCGCGACGTCTGACCGCGTACGCGGGAGTCAGTACCTGGGAGCGTTCCTGGACCGCTGCACCCTTGAGGTGCGGCGGTCCTTCGCGTTCCAGCAGGCCTTGTGCCAGTGCCGGCGGTCGTCCACGCCGCCGTACTCGGGCCAGGCCACCAGGTGCGGGGTGCCCGAGGGGATCTCCTGGTCGCAGCCGGGGCAGCGGTAGCGCTTGCCCGCCGCGCTCGCGCCCGCGACGTGCCTGACCTTCCACTCCTCGCCCTGGTACTCCTCCGTGCGCTCCAGCCCGAAGCGGTCGAGGCCGGTGGCAGGGCGTTCGTCCGGAGTCTCGCCGCCCTTGGGGCGGTTGTGGCGCGGTGACACGTATACCTCACGTATGGGCGGACGGAAGTGACTTTCTCCCAGACTACGCGCAGCGAGGCCGGGTACCCGCAGGGTGGCTGACAGAGGCCGGCCGACCTCGACGCGCTCGCGGTCGACCAGCCTGACTATCCCAATAACTTTCGTGTCAGGCCGTGCCTTTGGCACGTGTCAGACGTTGTTGCCATCAGATGAACCGGTCCACCTGGGGGAGGCCGCGTCAGCCACGAGGAAGGCGAAGGCGATGCGTGTAGGAGCGTTTGTACTGGCGGCCCAGTTTCCGGGCCAGGGGCAGGGGGAGGCACTGCACCGGGCGGTGCGCACCGCGGAGGTGGCCGAGGAGGCGGGGCTCGACTCGGTGTGGCTCGCCGAGCACCACTTCGTCCCGTACGGGGTGTGCCCCTCGGCGGTGACCCTGGCGGCCCTGCTGCTGGGGAGGACCCGGCGGCTGCGGGTGGGCACGGCCGTGAGCGTGCTGCCGAACACGCATCCGGTGGCCCTCGGGGAGCAGGCCGCGCTGCTGCACCTGACCTCGGGCGGCCGCTTCACCCTGGGGGTGGGCCGGGGCGGGCCCTGGGTGGACCTGGAGGTGTTCGGCGGCGGCCTGGACTCCTACGAGAAGGAGTTCCCGGAGGGGCTGGACCTGCTGCGGCGCTGGCTGGCCGAGCCGCGGGTGGCGGCCGCCGGCGAGCGGTACGGGTTCCGCGAAGTGGCCGTCGTACCGCGCCCGTCGGAAGCCCTGGACGGCGACGGATCAGGGCCGGAAGTGATCGTCGCGTGCACCTCCCCCGCCTCGGTGCGCCTCGCCGCCGAACGGGGGCTGCCGATGCTGCTGGGCATGCACTGCGGGGACGAGGACAAGGCGGAGATGGTCGCGCTGTACCGGCGCACGGCCGCCGCGGCGGGGCGGAACCCGCACGCCCCGCACGTGTCGGCGGGCGTGTGCCAGCTGGCGGACCGTACGGCCGACGCCCGCGAGGCCCTCCTGAAGGCGATGCCGGGCTGGCTGAAGCAGGGGCTGGACGCACACGTGACGGTGGACGGCCGGGAGCGCGCGATGCGGGACCCCGTCGCCTACACGGAGCTGCTGTGCGACCTGCACCCGGTGGGCACCCCGCGACTGGCGGCGAACCGGCTGGCGGCCACCTCGGAGCGTACGGGCATCACGCGGTTCGCGCTGTTGGCGGAGGGCTCCGGGGATCTCGCCGCGACGGAGGAGAACGTACGGCGCCTCGGCGCCGAGGTCCTGCCCCGTCTCGGATGAGGCTGCCGCCCCGGTATCACCTCCCCCGATACGGAGCGGCAGCGGAGTACGGTCGGTCAGCAGTCCCGGAGCTCGGGCGACTGGTTGAGCAGCTGGCCGCGGATCGAAGTGAACTTGGCGAGCCGGTCGTCCGACGAGGGATCCAGCGGGAACACGGCCACCCGGTGGCAGTTCTGGAAGGCCAGGCGCACCCCGAAGTGCCGCTGCAGCGCACCACGTATCGCGTCACTCGCGAGAGCGCGCAGCAGCTGGCCACGCGCCTGCTCGTCGGGCGGCGGCGTCTGGTTGTCGGCGAACTCTCCGCCGTCCACCTTCAGCTGGGCCACCAGCGAGCTGATCATCTCCCACGCGAAGGGCAGGGAGGTCCGGACGCAGTCGACGAAAGCGGCTTCGTCGACCTCGCCTCGCTCGGCCTGTTCGAGTAGGGCCGGTGAGACGTCGAGCGACATGGGTTCTCCTCTCGCGACCCCGGCGGTTTGGGTTGCCGGAGTCTTACGGGCAGGGAAGGAGGTCGCGACGCAGCGTGCACGCTCCGCCACCTCCTGCTCACCACGGTAGGCGCCCCATGGGTGGCGCACCAGGAGAATGCGCATACAACGCGCCATCGGCGAACGGGGCTTTCGGGGGCGAATCGCGTACAGGCCTTCTCGTCGAGTAGCGTTGCCGACCATGCGTCTCGTCATTGCCCGCTGCTCCGTCGACTACGCGGGCCGGCTCACCGCCCATCTGCCCTCGGCACCCCGTCTCATCCTCGTGAAGGCCGACGGCAGTGTCTCGATCCACGCGGACGACCGGGCGTACAAACCGCTCAACTGGATGTCGCCCCCCTGCACCCTCAAGGAGGGGAGCGGGGACGAGGCCGGCGTCTGGACGGTCGTCAACAAGGCGGGCGAGAAGCTCATCATCACCATGGAGGAAGTCCTCCACGACTCCTCCCACGAGCTGGGCATCGACCCCGGCCTCATCAAGGACGGCGTCGAAGCACACCTCCAGGAGCTGCTGGCGGACCGCATCGAAACGCTGGGCGACGGCTACACGCTGATCCGGCGGGAGTACATGACGGCGATCGGGCCGGTGGACATCCTGTGCCGGGACGCCTCCGGCGCGACGGTGGCGGTGGAGATCAAGCGGCGCGGCGAGATCGACGGCGTGGAGCAGCTGACCCGCTACCTGGAACTGCTGAACCGGGACCCGCACCTGGCGCCGGTGCGCGGCGTTTTCGCGGCCCAGGAGATCAAGCCGCAGGCCCGCGTTCTGGCCACGGACCGCGGCATGGACTGCGTGGTGCTGGACTACAACGCCCTGCGGGGCATCGAGGACGACAAGCTCCGCCTGTTCTGACGGAGCCGGGGCCGAGCCGGCCCCGCACGGCCTGCCCCGCACGGCCGACCGCCCCGACCGGCCTACCGACCGACCGCCCCGCACGGCCGACCGGCCGGCCGCCGCTACAGCGTCGCCGTCGGGCTGACGGGTGTGGCCGTCGCGGTGGGCGTCGGATCCGGCGTCGTCGTGGGCGGCGCCGTGGGCGGGGTCGGCGACGTGACCGGGGTAGGCGACGTGGGTCCGTTCGAGGACGGCTTCTGCGACGGCGGCGGCGTGACCGGCTTGCGCGACGGGGGCCGCGGCGGCTGGTTCGGGTCCGGCGTGAGGGTCGACTGCGGGGAGCCCGGGTCCGGCGCCTCGGGGGCCGCAGTGCCCGGATCCGCCGCAGAATCGTTCCCGCTCGTGCCCGGCACGCCCGGCACCGACGTTCCCGGCGTCGGCGTGGAGGACACCGCCGGACCGTCCGTGCCCGCAGGGGTCTGCGGATCGTCGGAGCCCGACATCGCCAGGGCCATCACCGTACCCAGCGCCGCCACCGTCAGCGCCCCCGCGGCGGCCAGCAGCACCGGCTTGCGGCCCGGCCGCGTACGCCGTGCCGGTGCGGCCGCGCCCACGGCCCGGGGCGCCGCCGGCGGCGCGGGCTTCGGGGTGAGGGGGAAGGCCTCCTCGAACACCTCCGTGAGGCTCGTCGGGGACTCCGAGCGGCCGATCACCGGCACCACGGGCGCCACCGGCCCCACGGGCGCCACGGATGTCACGGGGGCCCCGGGCAGCACGGGCGACGCCGCTGCGGGCGCGGCCACGGGCAGCGCCGTCGTGACGGCCTCGGCGGCCCCGCCCGCCGGCGCGGACGCCGGCGGCTCAAGCCGCAGCGGCGGCGAGACCTCCACCCCCGCCTTCTCGCGGTCGGCGACCAGCGCGAGCGCCCGCCGCCCCGCCACCGTGCCCCGCTTGTCGGCGAGCGCGCCCTTCAGGCCTATGGAGGCCTCCAGTTCGGCCCGCGCCCGGTCCAGGCGCCCCTCGCACAGGGCGAGTACGCCGAGCTCGTGGTGGAAGTACGCCTGCTCCGCGACCTCCCCCGCCTTCCGGGCGGCCTCGGCACCGGAGCGCAGCACCCGCTCCCACGCCTCCCAGTGCCGCGAGGCCGCGAACGCCGGGGCAGCGGTCCGGGCCAGCAGTACGGCGGCCACCACGTCCGCGCCTGCCAGCGCCGCCAGCACCGCGTCGGCCTCCGCCGCGACCCGCTCCGGGGTCACCGAGGCGTGCCCGGTCCACCAGGCGTAGTGGCGGGCGGCGGTACGGGCCTCTTCCTCGGCGGTGTCCCCGTAACCGGCCTCCTCCAGCTGCCGCAGGACCCCGGCGGCCAGCCGGTAGCGGGTGCCGACCGGGGTGAGCAGTCCGCAGCCCAGCAGTTCCGCGACCGCCGCGTCGGCGTGGGTGTCCCCCACGAGCGCCGGCAGGTGGGCGTGGTGCGGAAGCTCCCCGCCCAGCGCGCTCGCGATCCGCAGCGCCGCCCGCGCCGACTCGCTGACCCGCGAGGCCAGCAGCTCGGCGGGGGCCGCTCCCTCGGCCAGCGTGGGCAGCGGCACGAACTCGGCGTCGCGCGGCCGCTCGTCGAAGACCCCCGGCTCGTCGTGCTCGTCCTCGGCGGAGGACAGGTTCCGTTCGTCGCGCTGGCGCAACAGCGCCGCCGCCTGGACGAAGCGCAGCGGCAGCCCTTCGGAGGCGAAACGCAGGTCTCCCGCCCAGGCGGTCTCCTCCTCGGTCAGCGCCCGGCCGATGCCCGATTCCAGCAGCTCCACGCAGTCGGCCCGGCCGAGCCCGCCGAGGAAGACCTCCTCCAGGTGCGAGTCGTCGGAGGGGGCGCGGGTGTCGGGGGTGGCGGCGAGCAGGTAGGCGCACTCGGGGGTGGCGCGCAGCAGCTCGTCGAGGGCGGCGCCGCCCATCTCCAGGTCGTCGAGGAGCACGATGGCGCCGATGTCCCGTACGCGGGCGAGGAGTTGGGTCCGCTCGGGACGCTCCCGGGGGGCCTCGTACACGGCGTCGTACAGCGCGTGGAGCAGCTCGCCGGGCTGCTGGTGCCCGTATCCGCTCAGCCGTACGACGCCGTCGGGTGCCAGGCGCGTGCATTCGGCGGCGACGGCGTCGAGCAGGGAGCTGCGGCCGGAGCCGGCGGGGCCGGTCAGCCGTGCGGAGCGGCCGCGGGCCAGCAGCCGTACGAGGCGCTCCCGCTCCTCGTCGCGGGCGAGGAGCGCCGTGACCGGTGCGGCGGGGCCGGGCAGGACGGGCGGCCGCGCGGCGGCCTCCCGGGCGGTGCGGCCGGCGGCGTCGCGCTTGGCCGGGGCGCTGCCGCCGGTGCCGGGGCGGCGCGGTTCTATCTCGCTGCCGTCGACGGGGTTCACGGTGAGCGTGAAGTCCCCGGCGGTGAGGGTGACGACCCGCGCCACGCCGAGGGCGGCGGGGGCCGGGGCGGAGGCGGCCGGGGCCGCCGGCGCGGGCGCCCCGGCGGCCGTCGCGGGAGGCAGGGGCGCCGTCGCGGGCTGCTCCACCGGTTCGGGCTGCCCCTGCGTGCGGTCCATGACCTCGTCCCCCGATCGCGCCCTGCGCCATAGCCGTCGTGTCGTACCGTCCGGCCTTCGCACATTCCGCTGTCGCTACGGGTCCGGTTTCCGCCCGAACCCTAGACGGTGCCCGGTCGTGCACGGAACCGCAGGGGTGCCATCACCACCGGACCGTTACGTTTCCGCAGAAGGGTAAGCGGTGGACGTCTCAGACCCGCGGGAGGGATTCCGCTTCCAGTCCGCCCTCGATCGCGAGGATGCGGTGCAGCCGGGTGGCCACGAGGAGGCGCTGCATCTGCGGCGGCACCCCGCGCAGGACGAGGCGGCGGCCGGTCCGGCCGGCCCGCCGGTGGGCTCCCATGATCACACCGAGTCCGGTCGCGTCCCAGGAGTCGAGCCCGGTGAGGTCCAGCACGAGGTCGCCGTGGCCGTCGTCGAGGGCGGAGTGGAGGGCCGTACGGGCGTCCGCCGCGCTGCGCACGTCGAGGCGGCCCCCGACAGCGAGTTCGGCGTGGTCGCCCCTGATGTGCATATGTGCTCCCGGCAGTCCTGGGTACGGGTACGTAGGGATCCGACTGGTCCGCGGTCGGCAACTCTCACTGCATCTGACTGCCGTTCGGGCAGCGAGGTTGCCGACCGTGAGCGAACCGATACCTAATTCACCCGTGCGGGTGCGGATATTCGAACTGGCGCTCAGTGTCGCTTTTGTGCCCGGGTCAGTGCTTGTAGAAGCCCTGACCGCTCTTGCGGCCGATGTCGCCGGCGTCGACCATGCGGCGCATGAGCTCCGGCGGCGCGAACTTCTCGTCCTGGGACTCGGTGTAGATGTTGCTCGTGGCGTGCAGCAGGATGTCGACGCCGGTGAGGTCGGCGGTGGCGAGCGGCCCCATGGCGTGGCCGAAGCCCAGCTTGCAGGCGATGTCGATGTCCTCGGCGGAGGCCACGCCCGATTCGTACAGCTTCGCGGCCTCGACGACCAGGGCGGAGATCAGACGGGTCGTCACGAAGCCCGCGACGTCGCGGTTGACGACGATGCAGGTCTTGCCGACGGACTCGGCGAACGCGCGGGTGGTGGCGAGGGTCTCGTCGCTCGTCTTGTAGCCGCGGACGAGCTCGCAGAGCTGCATCATCGGGACGGGCGAGAAGAAGTGCGCGCCGACGACGCGCTCCGGACGCTCCGTCACGGCCGCGATCTTGGTGATCGGGATGGCGGAGGTGTTGGACGCGAGGATCGCGTCGTCCCGTACGAGCTTGTCGAGCGCGCGGAAGATCTCGTGCTTGACCTCAAGCTTCTCGAAGACGGCCTCGACGACGATGTCGGCGTCGGCGACCGCGTCGAGGTCGGTGGTGGTCGTGATGCGGGCGAGCGCGGCCTCGGCGTCCTCGGCCGTCATCCTGCCCTTGGAGACGAACTTGTCGTACGAGGCCTTGATGCCGTCCGTGCCGCGGGTCAGCGCGGCGTCGGTGACATCACGCAGTACCACGTCCCACCCCGCCTGAGCGGAGACCTGAGCGATTCCGGAACCCATCAGTCCGGCACCGATGACGGCGAGCTTCCCAGCCACTGCACACCCCACGTTCTTCCATACGGCCCAGTCTCGTAGCCTCTCCGGCGGAGACTAGCGCCAGCGAGGGTTCGTGTGACGGCGAAGTAACACGCGTCACGTCTCAACTGACGGACATCACACCGCGACGGCCCAGTACCCGTCCGCTGCCGCACAGTTCACCCGTCGCCCTCGCGGGGGCGGCGCGCCGGCCCGCGCAACCGCTCCGGTCGCCGCCGCGCCGCAGGCAGACGGCCAGGTTCGACGGCCATGGCACCGCGGCCCTCAAGGTGGTGGGCGTCCGCAGGCCGCCGCGCCCGGGATTACCGCGGCAGGGCCGTCTACGCTGGCCGCATGGTGAACCTCACGCGCATCTACACCCGCACCGGCGACAAGGGCACGACCGCCCTCGGCGACATGAGCCGTACGGCCAAGACCGACCTGCGGATCTCCGCCTACGCCGACGCCAACGAGGCCAACGCGGCCATCGGCTCGGCGATCGCGCTCGGCGGACTGCCGGCGGATGTCGTGAAGGTCCTGGTACGGGTGCAGAACGACCTGTTCGACGTCGGCGCCGACCTCTGCACCCCGGTCGTCGAGAACCCCGAGTACCCGCCGCTGCGCGTCGAGCAGTTCTACATCGACAAGCTCGAAGCGGACTGCGACACCTTCAACGAGCAGCTGGAGAAGCTGCGCAGCTTCATCCTCCCCGGCGGCACCCCCGGCGCGGCCCTCCTGCACCAGGCCTGCACGGTGGTGCGCCGCGCCGAGCGCTCCACCTGGGCGGCCCTGGAGGTGCACGGCGAGGTGATGAACCCGCTGACCGCGACCTACCTCAACCGTCTCTCCGACCTCCTCTTCATCCTGGCGCGCACGGCCAACAAGGAGATCGGCGACGTCCTCTGGGTGCCCGGCGGCGAGCGCTAGCTCCGCCGTCCGGCCGCGGTCCGTTCCTCCCGCTCCTCCGTCGCCGGGGGCTTGCGCGGCCAGAACGTGTACGTGGCGGCGATCACGGCCTGGATGCCGAGCACCCGCAGGGCGACGTACTGCCAGCTCTGCAGGGCGCCGGTGTCGGCCGCGTCGCCCACGTACCAGATCGCGCCCTGGAGCAGCCCGAGCGCGACGGCCGCGCCGGCCAGCGTGCGCGCCCACAGCTGCCATTCGTGGACCGCCCTGGCCCTGCCGTACTTCGGGCCGGGCGGCTTCGGACCCCCGGCGAAGCGGTACGCGGCGTGCCGGTCGAGCCACTTCACGGTGTAGTGGCCGTAGCCGACGGTGTAGCCGATGTAGAGCGCGGCCAGGCCGTGCGTCCAGCGCGGTTCGCCCCCGTTCTTCAGGTCCACCGCGGTGGCCACCAGCAGGACCAGCTCCAGCAGCGGCTCGCACAGCAGGACCGCCGCCCCCAGCCTCGGCATCCTCGCGAGGTAGCGCAGCGCCAGTCCGCCGGCCAGCAGCACCCAGAAGCCGACCTCGCAGGCGATGATCAGTGCGACGAGCACCGGATTCTCCCTTCCGTTGCCGTGTGCGGCCTTCGGCAACCACTGGATCCAGCCTCCCGCCCGATCCGCACCCCTTCGTCGTCGCCGGTGACGAACCGTGACTGCATCCTTCGGTGTACTCCCGCCCCGCCCGGTCTCCGCCCCGGCGGCGACGCCGGGCCCTCCCCCCACCCTGTTGGATGGCACCGTGACCCCGACCATCGCCGCCGCGACGCCGGCCAGGACCTTCCGCCCCCACCGCGACGACGTGCTCCTCGCGGTGTTCAGCGTGCTCGCGGGCCTGGTGCTCTGGTCGCTCGGCATCTACAGCACGAACAACCGGCACTTCTTCCCGGCCTGGGCGGCCCTGGTCCCGCTCCTCGCGCTCGGCCCGATGGAGCTGCTGCGCCGCACCGCGCCCAACGTCACCCTGGCCGTCGGCACGGCCGGCGTGATCGCCGACCAGTTCACCGTGGGCAACCTCGGCACGGTCCTGATCTTCACGGACCTGATGTACGCGGCCGTCGTCTACGGCAAACCCGCCATGGCCCGGCGGCTCCCGATCACCACCGGCCTGGTGACCATCGCCGTCACCATCACCGCGGTGGCCTGGCTGCGCACCCCGCAGTCCCTGATGATCGGCGTGATCACCGGCATCGTGAGCTTCGGCCCGGCCCTGACCGGCGCCACTCTGCGCAACCACCGCGAGGCCGCCGAGGCCGCCCGGCTGCGCGCCGAGCAGACCGCGCTGCTGGCCGAAATGGACCGCAGCCAGGCCGTCGTCGCCGAGCGCGCCCGGATGGCCCGCGAGCTGCACGACATGGTGGCCAACCACCTCTCCGCCATCGCCATCCACTCCACGGCCGCACTGTCCATCGACTCCCCCGCCACGAGCCGGGAGGCGCTCGGGGTGATCCGGGAGAACAGCGTGCAGGGGCTGGCCGAGATGCGCCGGCTGATCGGACTGCTGCGGGACGCGGGCGCGGAGCAGGAGGCGGTCGCGACGCCCTCCCTCGACGGGCTCGACGCCCTCCTGGAGCAGGCCCGCGTCAACGGCGCCGCGAGCGGTCTGGACTTCGTACTGCACGACGACCGGCCGACGGGCGAGCCGGTGCCGGCCCCGGTGGAGCTGGCGGCGTACCGCATCGTCCAGGAGTCGCTGACGAACGCGCTCAAGCACGCCGCCCCCGGCACGGTCCGGGTCCGCGTGACACGGGCGGACGGGCTGCTGGGCGTGCGGGTGGAGTCCCCGTACGGGGACCGGCCGGGCCCCCGCGCCCCGGGTTCGGGGGCCGGGCTGGTCGGCATGCGGGAGCGGACGGAGCTGCTGGGCGGGGAGTTCTCGGCGGGCCGTACGGGATCGCTGTGGCTGGTGCGGGCGGATCTGCCCGCGGAGGAGAAGGCGGTGACCGGATGAGCATCCGGGTGGTGGTGGCAGAGGACCAGAGCGCGGTACGGGCGGGGCTGGTGCTGATCCTGCGCAGCGCGGGCGACGTGGAGGTCGTGGGCGAGGCGGCGGACGGGGAGGAGGCGGTCCGCCTGGCGCGGGAGCTGCGGCCGGACCTCGTCCTGATGGACGTGCAGATGCCGCGCCTCGACGGGGTCTCGGCGACCCGTCAGGTCGTCTCGGAGAAGCTGGCGGACGTCCTCGTCCTGACCACCTTCGACCTGGACGAGTACGTGTTCGGCGCCCTGCGCGCGGGGGCGGCGGGCTTCCTGCTGAAGAACGCGGACGCGGCCGAGCTGATCGAGGCGGTACGGACGGTCGCGCGCGGGGAGGGCCTGATCGCCCCGGCGGTGACCCGCCGGCTGATCGCCGAGTTCGCGGCTCCGCGGCCCGTCAGGGCCCCGGTGGCGCCGGAGACGGCCGCGGCGGTGGCCTCGCTGACGCGGCGGGAGCGGGAGGTGTTCGGCGCTCTGGGCGAGGGGCTGTCGAACGCGGAGATCGCGGTGCGGCTGGAGATGGCGGAGGCGACGGTGAAGACGCACGTCAGCAGGCTGCTGGGCAAGCTGGACCTGCGCAGCCGGGTCCAAGCTGCCGTGCTGGCACAGGAGTTGGGGCTCTAGAGGCGTATCGGAGTGAAGGTCTGGACCTCTTGACGGTTGGTCCAGACCTTTCTACGCTCGCGGCAACTGTGGTGAGCGTGCCATGACAAGCGTGCTCACGGGCGGCGCAGGTCCCATCCCCAGTCCCGGTCGGCCCCACGACCGGGACGGACCTACGGAGGAGCACCCTTGAGCACAGCAAGCTCGGCACCCCCACCCCGCATGCGACTGCTGCGGAGGCTCGCCGCGAGCGTGGCCGCCTTCGCCCTGCCCATCGCCGGACTCGTGGCCCTGGCCGGCCCCGCCGAGGCCGCCGCCTCGGCGACGGCCACGTACACGAAGGTCTCCGACTGGGGCACCGGCTTCGAGGGCAAGTGGACGGTGAAGAACACCGGCACCACCACCCTCACCAGCTGGACCGTCGAATGGGACTACCCCTCCGGCACGACGGTCACCTCCGCCTGGGACGCCACCGTCACCAGCTCCGGAACCCACTGGACCGGCAAGAACGTCGGCTGGAACGGCACCCTCGCCCCCGGTGCCACGATCAGCTTCGGCTTCAACGGCGCCGGATCCGGCGCCCCCGGCGGCTGCAAGGTCAACGGCGGCTCCTGCGACGGCGGCTCGACCCCCACCGACAGCCCGCCGTCGGCCCCCGGCACCCCCACCGCCAGCGGGGTCTCCGACACCTCGCTGACCATCGGCTGGGCCGCCGCCACCGACGACAAGGGCGTCAAGAACTACGACGTCTACCGCGGCGGCACCAAGATCGCCACCGTCACCGGTACGAGCTACTCCGACTCCGGCCTGACCAAGGGCACGACGTACACCTACAGCGTCATCGCCCGCGACACCGCCGACCAGACGGGCCCGGCCTCCGGCTCCGTATCGGTCACCACGACCGGCGGCGGCACCACGCCCCCGGACCCGGGCGGCAAGGTCAAGCTCGGCTACTTCACCGAATGGGGCGTCTACGGGCGCAACTACCACGTGAAGAACCTGGACACCTCCGGCTCCGCCGCGAAGATCACCCACATCAACTACGCGTTCGGCAACGTCCAGGGCGGCAAGTGCACCATCGGTGACGCCTACGCCGACTACGACAAGGCCTACACCGCCGACCAGAGCGTCGACGGCGTCGCCGACAACTGGGACCAGCCGCTGCGCGGCAACTTCAACCAGCTGCGCAAGCTCAAGGCGAAGTACCCGGGCATCAAGGTGCTGTGGTCCTTCGGCGGCTGGACCTGGTCCGGCGGCTTCGGCCAGGCCGCGGCGAACCCCGCCGCCTTCGCCGACTCCTGCTACAGCCTGGTCGAGGACCCGCGCTGGGCGGACGTCTTCGACGGCATCGACATCGACTGGGAGTACCCGAACGCCTGCGGGCTCTCCTGCGACACCAGCGGCGCCGCCTCCCTGAAGAACGTCCTGTCGGCGCTGCGCACCAAGTTCGGCAGCAGCAACCTGGTGACCGCCGCGATCTCCGCCGACGGCTCCAACGGCGGCAAGCTCGACCTCGCGGACTACGCGGGCGCCTCCCAGTACGTCGACTTCTACAACGTCATGACGTACGACTTCTTCGGCGCGTGGGACGCCCAGGGCCCGACCGCCCCGCACTCCCCGCTCACCTCGTACGCCGGCATCCCGATCGCCGGCTTCAACTCCGAGGCCGCGATCACCAAGCTCAAGGGCAAGGGCATCGCGGGCTCGAAGCTCAACCTCGGCATCGGCTTCTACGGCCGCGGCTGGACCGGGGTCACGCAGGCCGCCCCCGGCGGCACCGCGACCGGTCCCGCCCCGGGCACGTACGAGCAGGGCATCGAGGACTACAAGGTGCTCAAGAACAGCTGCCCGGCCACCGGCACTGTCGCCGGCACGGCCTACGCCAAGTGCGGCAGCAACTGGTGGAGCTACGACACCCCCGCCACCATCGCCGGGAAGATGAGCTGGACCAAGCAGCAGGGCCTCAGGGGCGCCTTCTACTGGGAGTTCAGCGGCGACACGGCGAACGGGGAGCTCGCCAACGCGGTGCACACCGGGCTCCAGTAGGCACCACCGCCCCCGGTGAACGACGGAGCCGGGAGACGGGGTCCGCCCCCCGTCTCCCGGCTCCGTCATGTCATGAGGCCCTCAGACCCTCAGGCCCTCAGGCCCTCAGGCCACGTTCACCCTCTGCCCCGGAGGCGCCGCCTCCAGCCAGGCCAGGAAACCGGTCAGCGCGTCCTCGCTCATCGCCAGCTCCAGGCGGGTCCCGCGGTGGAGACAGCCGAGCACGACGGCGTCGGACAGCAGCGCCAGCTCCTCCTCGCCCTCGGGGGCGCGGCGGGCGACGACCTCGATGGAGGAGCGCTCCAGCAGCCGGCGGGGGCGGGGGGAGTACGAGAAGACGCGGAACCACTCGATGCGGTCACCGCTGTAGCGGGCGACCCCGTACACCCAGCCCTTGCCGGAGATGTCGGGTTCCTCGGAGACCCCCCAGCGCAGGCTGCAGTCGAAGGTGCCGCCGGAACGCTGGATCAGTCTGCGGCGCAGCCCGAACACAAACAGCCCGATCACCACCAGGGCTACGACCAGGCCGCTCACAAGCAGAGCGAGGAGCATCTTCACCGACCTCCTCGCTCATCGAATACCTCAAACGAAAAACGACCTGCATCGCCTCAGCCGCGACCCGGTCTGGAAAATTCCAGACCGGACCGCGGCTGAGGTCTCAAACCTGTTCGGTACGGGGCTCAGTGCCCCGTGACCGCGCGCAGCCGGACATCGGCGCGACGCTCGGCGGCCCCATCGGCCTCCGACTTCGCGCGCTCCAGTGCCCGCTCCGCCCGCTGGACGTCAATCTCGTCAGCGAGCTCGGCGATCTCGGCCAGCAGGGACAGCTTGTTGTCCGCGAACGAGATGAATCCGCCGTGCACCGCGGCGACGACAGTGTTGCCCTCGCTGGTACGGATGGTCACCGGGCCCGATTCCAGCACACCGAGAAGCGGCTGGTGACCGGGCATGACGCCGATGTCGCCGGACGTGGTGCGGGCGACGACCAGGGTGGCCTCGCCGGACCAGACATTGCGGTCCGCCGCGACCAGCTCGACGTGCAGCTCAGCAGCCAAGGTGGCTCCTCGGGTCACCACCCGGCGGGTAAGCCGGGTGTTGGGTCAAATTCTAATGGGCGTGGGGAGAGGGACGGGACACACCCGCCCCTCTCCACCGAAACACCTGCCGGCGAACCGGCGGGCCTTCGAACCGGAAGCGCCCCGTGAGGAGCGCGCCGGATCAGGAGACGCCCAGCTCCTTGGCGTTGGCCTTCAGGTCCTCGATGCCACCGCACAGGAAGAACGCCTGCTCGGGGAAGTGGTCGTAGTCACCATCGCAGATCGCGTTGAACGCGGTGATCGACTCGTCGAGCGGAACGTCCGAACCGTCCACGCCGGTGAACTGCTTGGCGACGTGGGTGTTCTGCGACAGGAAGCGCTCGACACGACGGGCACGGTGGACAACGAGCTTGTCCTCCTCGCCCAGCTCGTCGATACCGAGGATCGCGATGATGTCCTGGAGGTCCTTGTACTTCTGCAGGATCCCCTTGACGCGCATCGCCGTGGCGTAGTGGTCCGCCGCGATGTACCGCGGGTCGAGGATGCGGGACGTCGAGTCCAGCGGGTCCACGGCCGGGTAGATGCCCTTCTCGGAGATCGGACGGGAGAGAACCGTCGTCGCGTCGAGGTGGGCGAACGTGGTGGCCGGCGCCGGGTCGGTCAGGTCGTCCGCGGGGACGTAGATCGCCTGCATCGAGGTGATCGAGTGACCGCGGGTCGAGGTGATGCGCTCCTGCAGCAGACCCATCTCGTCAGCCAGGTTCGGCTGGTAACCCACGGCGGACGGCATGCGGCCCAGAAGGGTCGACACCTCCGAACCGGCCTGGGTGTAACGGAAGATGTTGTCGATGAAGAAGAGCACGTCCTGCTTCTGCACATCGCGGAAGTACTCCGCCATGGTCAGACCGGCCAGGGCGACGCGCAGACGGGTGCCCGGGGGCTCGTCCATCTGGCCGAAGACGAGCGCCGTCTTGTCGATGACGCCGGAGTCGGCCATTTCCTCGATGAGGTCGTTGCCCTCACGGGTACGCTCACCGACGCCCGCGAAGACCGACACACCGTCGTGGTTGTTGGCGACGCGGTAGATCATTTCCTGGATCAGAACGGTCTTGCCGACACCGGCACCACCGAACAGACCGATCTTTCCACCCTTGACGTACGGGGTGAGAAGGTCGATGACCTTGACGCCGGTCTCGAACATCTCGGTCTTCGACTCGAGCTCGTCGAAGCGGGGCGCCTTGCGGTGGATGGGCCAGCGCTCGGTGACCTCGGCGTTCGCCTCGGGGTAGTTCAGCACCTCGCCCAGGGTGTTGAAGACCTTGCCCTTGGTGAAGTCACCGACGGGGACGGTGATGCCCTCGCCCGTGTCGGTCACCGGGGCCTGGCGGACCAGACCGTCGGTCGGCTGCATCGAGATGGTACGGACGAGGCCGTCACCCAGGTGCTGCGCGACCTCAAGAGTCAGGGTCTTCAGCGCGCCGTCCTCGGCCGGGTCGGAGACCTGGACCTTGAGGGCGTTGTAGATGTCGGGCATGGCGTCGACGGGGAACTCCACGTCGACGACCGGGCCGATGACCCGGGCGACGCGGCCCGTGGCGGCGGCCGTCTCAACAGTGGTCGTCATTACTTGTCACTCCCCGCGGTCGCGTCAGCCATGGCGCTCGCGCCACCGACGATCTCGCTGATTTCCTGGGTGATTTCGGCCTGGCGGGCCGCGTTGGCAAGCCGGGAGAGGCTCTTGATGAGGTCTCCGGCGTTATCGGTCGCCGCCTTCATCGCGCGGCGGCGGGCGGCGTGCTCGGAAGCGGCCGACTGCAGCAGTGCGTTGTAGATACGGCTTTCGACGTAGCGCGGCAGAAGGGCGTCGAGGACGTCCTCCGCCGACGGCTCGAAGTCGAACAGCGGAAGGATCTCGCCCTTCGTACCGCTCTCCTCCGCAGCCTCGTCGAGGCTGAGCGGCAGCATCCGGCCGTCGACCGGGTTCTGCGTCATCATCGACACGAATTCCGTGTAGACGATGTGCAGCTCGTCGACGCCACCCTCGGCCGTCTCCGTCTGGATGGCTTCGATCAGCGGCCCGGCGACGCGCTTGGCGTCGGCGTAGGCCGGGCTGTCGGTGAAGCCGGTCCACGAATCCACGACCTTGCGCTCGCGGAAGGCGTAGTAGGCCAGACCCTTACGGCCGACGATGTAGGTGTCGACCTCCTTGCCCTCGCCGCGCAGCCGCTCGGTGAGCCGCTCCGCCTGCTTGATGGCGTTGGAGGAGTAGCCGCCGGCCAGACCGCGGTCGCTCGTGATGAGCACGATCGCGGCACGGCTCGGCTGCTCGACCTCGGTCGTCAGGGCGTGCTTGGTGTTCGAACCGGTCGCCACCGCGGTCACCGCACGGGTGAGCTCGGTCGCGTACGGCATCGACGCCGCCACCTTGCGCTGCGCCTTGACGATGCGCGAGGCGGCGATCATCTCCATCGCCTTGGTGATCTTCTTGGTCGCCGTGATGGCACGGATGCGACGCTTGTAGACCCGGAGCTGCGCTCCCATGAGTCAGGTCCCTTCCGTCGTCACTTGGAGACGTTGACGGCCGGTGCGTCCTCGCCCAGGAGCTTGCCGTCCGAGGTCTCGAACTGGCGCTTGAAGCCGGCGATGGCGTCCGCGATGGAGGACAGGGTGTCGTCCGACATCTTGCCGCCGTCGGCGATCGAGGTCAGCAGGTCCTTGCGCTCGCGGCGCAGGTGCTCCAGCAGCTCCGACTCGAAGCGACGGATGTCGTTGACCGGAACGTCGTCCATCTTGCCGGTGGTGCCGGCCCAGACGGAGACGACCTGCTCCTCGACGGGCATCGGCTGGTACTGGCCCTGCTTCAGCAGCTCGACCAGACGCTTGCCGCGCTCCAGCGAGGCCTTCGACGCGGCGTCCAGGTCGGAACCGAAGGCGGCGAACGCCTCCAGCTCGCGGTACTGGGCCAGGTCCAGGCGCAGACGGCCGGAAACCTGCTTCATGGCCTTGTGCTGGGCGGAGCCACCGACGCGGGAGACCGAGATGCCGACGTTCAGCGCCGGGCGCTGGCCCGCGTTGAACAGGTCGGACTCCAGGAAGCACTGGCCGTCGGTGATGGAGATGACGTTGGTCGGGATGAACGCCGACACGTCGTTCGCCTTGGTCTCGACGATCGGCAGACCGGTCATCGAACCGGCGCCCATGTCGTCGGAGAGCTTCGCGCAGCGCTCCAGCAGACGGGAGTGCAGGTAGAAGACGTCACCCGGGTAGGCCTCACGGCCCGGCGGGCGGCGCAGCAGCAGCGACACGGCGCGGTAGGCGTCGGCCTGCTTCGACAGGTCGTCGAAGATGATCAGGACGTGCTTGCCGGCGTACATCCAGTGCTGACCGATGGCGGAACCGGTGTACGGCGCCAGGTACTTGAAGCCGGCCGGGTCGGACGCCGGGGCGGCGACGATCGTCGTGTACTCAAGCGCACCGGCGTCTTCCAGGGCGCCGCGAACGGACGCGATGGTCGAGCCCTTCTGGCCGATGGCGACGTAGATGCAGCGGACCTGCTTGTTCACGTCGCCAGAGCGCCAGTTGTCGCGCTGGTTGATGATCGTGTCGACGGCCAGAGCGGTCTTGCCGGTCTGACGGTCGCCGATGATCAGCTGACGCTGGCCGCGGCCTACGGGCACCATCGCGTCGATGGCCTTGTAGCCGGTCTGCATCGGCTCGTGGACCGACTTGCGGACCATGACGCCCGGGGCCTGCAGCTCCAGGGCGCGACGGCCTTCGGTCGCGATCTCGCCGAGACCGTCGATCGGGTTGCCGAGCGGGTCGACGACACGGCCGAGGTAGCCCTCGCCGACGCCGACGGAGAGCACCTCACCGGTGCGCTGCACCGGCTGGCCCTCCTCGATACCGCTGAACTCGCCGAGGACGACCGCACCGATCTCGCGCTCCTCAAGGTTGAGGGCGAGACCGAGGGTGCCGTCCTCGAACTTCAGCAGCTCGTTCGCCATGGCGGAGGGCAGGCCCTCCACCTTCGCGATGCCGTCGCCGGCAACGCTGACCGTTCCGACCTCCTCGCGCGAGGCCGCGTCCGGCTGGTACGACTGGACAAAGTTCTCCAGTGCGTCCCGGATCTCCTCCGGCCGGATCGTGAGCTCCGCCATCTGGGTTCCCTGCTCTCCTTGTTGGGCCTGAAGCTTCTTAGGGGTCTGGGGGCGACCCCCAGGAATCTTCTGCAAGTTCTGCACGGCCCAACCGGGCCGCTAGGAATGCTTTGTTCTTTTGGTGGCTGGTCAGCCGGCCATGCGGCGCGACGCCTCGGCGAGGCGGTCCGCGATGGTGCCGTCGATGACCTCGTCGCCGACCCGCACCGTGATCCCGCCGAGGACCGAGGGGTCCACGTCGAGGTTCAGGTGCATCTGGCGGCCGTACAGCTTGGCCAGCACCGCACCGAGACGCTGCTTCTGCACGTCGCTGAGCGGAACCGCGGTGGTCACGGTGGCGACCATGCGGTCACGGCGCTCGGCGGCGAGCTTGGAAAGGGACTCCAGTCCCGCTTCCAGGCTACGTCCACGCGGGTGCGTGACAAGACGGGCGACCAGGCGCTCGGTGACGGCGTTCGCCTTGCCGCCGAGCAGGCTGCGCAGCAGCTCGCCCTTGGCGGAGGCGGTGGCCGCACGGTCGGTCAGCGCCGCACGCAGCCCGGTGTTCGAGGCGACGATCCGGCCGAAGCGGAAGATCTCGTCCTCGACGTCGTCGAGCGCACCGGCCCGCTGGGCCGCCGTGAGGTCGGCGGTGGCCGCCAGGGCCTCCAGCGAGTCGACCAGGTCACGGGACTGCGACCAGCGCGACCGCGCCATGCCGGACACCAGGTCGAGGGTCTCCCCGCCCACCTGGCCGGACAGCAGCCGGCCGACCAGCTCGGCCTTGGCCTCGCCGGACTGCGCCGGGTCCGTGATGACCCGACGCAGCGAGACCTCACGGTCGAGCAGCGCGGTGACGGCTGCCAGCTCGCCGGCGAGCTTCGCCGCGTCGACGGACGTGTTGTCCGTCAGCGCGTCGAGACGCTCGCGCGCGGAGGCCAGCGCCTCGCGGCTCGCTCCGTTCATCGGGCCGCCTCGGCCTTCTCCTCAAGCTCGCTGAGGAAGCGGTCGATCGTGCGGCTCTGCCGGGCGGCGTCCTCAAGGGACTCGCCGACGAGCTTGCCGGCCAGGTCGGTGGCGAGCTTGCCGACGTCCTGGCGCAGCGCCTGAGAGGCGGCCTTGCGGTCGGCCTCGATCTGGGCGTGGCCGGCAGCGATGATCTCCTCACGCTGCCGCTGGCCCTCTGCGCGCAGTTCTTCCTTGAGCGCAGTGCCCTGCTCCAGCGCTTCCTGGCGCAGGCGCGCGGCCTCGTGCCGGGCTTCGGCGAGCTGGGCCTTGTACTGCTCCAGCACGCTCTGGGCCTCGGTCTGAGCGGCCTCAGCCTTCTCGATACCGCCCTCGATCTGCTCGCGGCGCTCGTCCAGAACCTTGTTGATGTTCGGGAGGAGCTTCTTCGCGAGGAAACCGAAGACGATGACGAAGGCGATCAGACCGATGACGAGCTCGGGGATCGGCGGGACGAGCGGGTTTTCCGTCTCGGCCGCGAGAACCAGGAGGTTCACATCAGTGCCTTTCGTCTAATCGGACTAGTGGTCGCGGTTCGTCAGCTGTAGACGAACGGCATGACCAGACCGATGAGGGCGAGCGCCTCACAGAAGGCGAAGCCGAGGATCTGGTTGGCGCGGATCAGACCGGCAGCCTCGGGCTGACGGGCGAGAGCCTGCGTGCCGTTACCGAAGATGATGCCGACGCCGACACCCGGGCCGATGGCCGCGAGACCGTAACCAACGGAGCTGAGGGAGCCGGTGACGCCATCGGCGGCAGCGAGGATCTGGGACATGCCAGTTCTTCCTTCTCTTTCACGGACCGGTGGGGGTTGGCCACCGGACGACAGGGGGTTTGGGGGAGGGCCGGACTCAGTGGTGCTCGGCGAGTGCGCCCTGGATGAAGCTGCAGGCCAGCAGTACGAAGACGTAGGCCTGGACAGCCTGGATGAAGAGCTCGAACGCCGTCATCACGATGACCATGATGAAAGAGACGCCGGCGTAGGCGATGCCGATCCCGTTCAGCAGGTACCAGCTGGCGATGGTGAACAGCAGCAGCAGGGTGTGACCGGCGAACATGTTCGCGAACAGTCGGACCGCGTGGGTGAACGGGCGCACCAGGACGTTCGAGAAGAACTCGATGACCATGACCAGGGGCAGGACGCCGCCGAGCGACTTGTCGTAGCCCGTCAGGTTCTTGAGTCCGCCGACGAAGCCGTGACGCTTGAACGTCACCGACATCCAGATGAAGTAGACGACCAGTGCGAGCGCCGCCGGGTACGCGATGATCGCGGTCACCGGGAACTGGGCCACGGGGACGATCGACCAGACGTTCAGGACCCAGACGAAGAAGAACAGCGACACCATGAAGGGGACGTACTTCTCGCCCTCCTTCTTGCCCAGCGTCTCGTACACGATGCCGCGGCGCACGAAGTCGTAGCCGGCCTCGGCGACCATCTGCAGCTTGCCCGGGACGACCTTCGGCTTCCGGAACGCGGCCCAGAAGAAGGCGACGATGATGACGGAGCCCAGCAGGGCCAGCAGCATCGGCTTGTTGAAGTACACACTGGTGGTGCCGGCTTCGCCCCACAGCGGCTCGAAGAGGAACGAGTGCAGGCCCGGGCCGGGGAAGCCACATCCGTCGAAGATGTGACAGTCGGTCTCGAAAGCGAGCACCTGCGTCAGGTCAGCACTCACCGCGGGCTCCTTCAGCGTGGCGCATAGGTACGGCAACCTCGTTGTGTCGGCGCGGCGCACAGCCGCTGTTCGGCACTGGACTGGTGTTACGGGTGTGGGGGCGGCGATCAGGCATCGAGCCTCGCGATGGAACAGGCGTCAGCTCAGATGCCCGCGCCCGCAATGCCGCAGTTGGCACCGGACGATAGCAGCATCTCGAACGAGCACTTATTCCGGCCCTACCCCTCACGACTTCGGCCCCGAATTTTCGGGCTTGTCGCCCTTCGTCGAGTCCGGTTCGACGTAGAGGATCTTGGCTTTCATATGAGCACGCGTCTGTGCGCCGATCCACACGAGGGTGGTGGCGACGAGCGTGATCGCGAATGCCTTGGGGTTGAACAACGTCGTGTTCTTGAACACGGCGACAAAGACGAACAGCAACAGGATCTGGGCCGTGTAGAGCATCAGCCCCATGGCCTGGAACAGGTGCGGAAGCGATTTCGCGGTGCGTTGCAGAACGACGAATCCGATGCCCATGAACAGCATCACGACCAGCGTGGCGATGACTGCGCCAAGGGCCCCCTTGCCGCCTGCCACCACGGCGCTGATGACGGCTGCGAGAGCGCCGGCGACAGCTGTGGGTACAGCGGCGTGCAGGAGGGATCGGACGTCATCAGACCGCATGGCGGGTTGCTCCGCGTGGTGGTGGGGGCACGGACTCGTACGGGACTCGTACTACGGGGACTCGTACGGGACGAGCGTAAGCCCGGTCCGAGATCGAACCTCGGGCCGATGGGCCGTCGCACTACGGTCCTTCGGCTCTGTCGCCGGGTTTAGTGAACGGTATCACAAACTATTTGATGAGAGCTTTACCCGGGGAGTGTGCCGACTGTCACACATGAGAGCTAATCCGCCCGTGTGTGCGCGACAAGCCGTCGTTGTGTGTGGTAAAGGCGGTTCATGTCCGACATGTACCGCGGGCGTCAGCGCGCCGACTCGGCCTTACGCCGGTCGGGGAAGCGCGAACGGGGGCCTACCGCGGTCGCTCCGTTGACGCCCGAGACACCGACCCGGATCGTCCCGGCGGGCTCCGGCTCCCGGCCCGAGACGTCCAGCGCGGCCGCCTCGGCGGCCCGCTCGCGGTGGCGGTAGCGCGGAGGCACCAGGCCCTCGGCCCAGCGCGGGGTGCGCGGGGTGAAGCGCGGCAGGAGGAGCAGTACGAGGCCGGCCGCGCTCAGCGCGACGATGGCGAGCACGATCCACATCGAGGCGGAGTGCACCGAGTACGCCACCGCGCCGAAGGCGATCAGCCCCGACCAGAAGTACATGATCAGCACCGCGCGGCTGTGCGAGTGCCCGAGCTCCAGCAGCCGGTGGTGCAGGTGCCCGCGGTCGGCCGCGAACGGCGACTGGCCCTTCCACGTACGCCGCACGATGGCCAGGACCAGGTCCGCCATCGGGATCGCGATGATCGTCAGCGGGAGCAGAAGCGGAATGAAGACCGGGAGCATCGCGTGGGTCGCGTTGCGCTCACCGCCGGCGAACAGGGCCATGGTGTCCGGGTCCACCTGCCCGGTGATCGAAATCGCCGCGGCGGCCAGTACCAGGCCGATGAGCATCGATCCGGAATCGCCCATGAAGATCCGGGCCGGGTGCATGTTGTGCGGCAGGAAGCCGAGGCACATGCCCATCAGGATCGCGGCGAACAGGGTCGCGGGCGCGGCCGCCTCGATCCCGTACCCGAACCAGATCCGGTACGCGTAGAGGAAGAACGCGGCGGCGGCGATGCAGACCATGCCGGCGGCCAGGCCGTCGAGGCCGTCCACGAAGTTCACCGCGTTGATGGTGATCACGACGAGGGCCACGGTGAGCAGGTTGCCCTGCCACTGGGTCAGCGACACGTTGCCGATGCCCGGGACGGGAATCCACAGGATGGTCAGACCCTGGATGACCATCACGCCCGCGGCGATCATCTGTGCGCCGAGCTTGATGAGCGCGTCGATCTCGAACTTGTCGTCGAGGACGCCGATCAGCCAGATCAGGGCAGCTCCGGAAAGCAGGGCCCGCGGCTCGTTCGACAGCTCGAAGACGCCGTTGAGATTGCGCAGGTGGTCCGCGACCAGCAGCCCCGCGCACAGCCCGCCGAACATGGCGATGCCGCCGAGCCGCGGAGTGGGCTCGCGGTGCACGTCGCGGGCGCGGATCTCCGGCATCGCACCGGCCGCGATCGCGAACTTCCGCACGGGCCCGGTGAGCAGGTAGGTCACCGCGACCGTGACGCAAAGCGTCAGCAGATATTCACGCACGGGCTGCCCCAGATGTATCGCCGGCCATCTCAGCCCCACACATTAGCTGCGATGTACCCCTCACCGAGGACGCGAGGGGGCGCTATCCCGGTTGCAGTACGCCCCGCTTGTCCCTGTTACGCCCCGTACGGGGGAAATCCGCGCGTCAGCTCGGCCACCTCCGGGCGGGTCTGCGCGCCTTCCCCGCGCAGTGCGGCGGCAAACAGCGCGGCGATGCGGGCCATCTCGGGCTCCGCCATGCCCTGGGTGGTGACGGCCGCCGTGCCGAGCCGGATCCCGCGCTGGTCCCCGTACGGGAGGGCGCAGGTGTCCAGCACGATCCCGGCGGCGGCGAGCCGGCCGCGGGCGGTGGGGCCGTCCAGGCCGAGCGCCGCCGGGTCGGCGGTGATCAGGTGGGTGTCGGTGCCGCCCGTCGTCACCGCGAAGCCGTGGGCGGCGAGCTCGTCGGCCAGCGCCCGGGCATTGGCGACCACCCGGTGGGCGTACGTGGTGAACGCGGGGCCCGCCGCCTCGCCGAAGGCCACGGCCTTGGCGGCGATGGTGTGCATCTGGGCTCCGCCCTGGGTGAAGGGGAAGACGGCGCGGTCGATCCGCTCGGCGAACTCGGACCCGCACAGGACCATCCCGCCGCGCGGACCGCGCAGCACCTTGTGCGTCGTCGCGCAGACGATGTCGGCGTACGGGACGGGGCTCGGCGCGGCTCCGCCCGCGACGAGCCCGATCGGATGGGCGGCGTCCACGATGAGGTGGGCCCCGACCTCGTCGGCGATCTCCCGGAACACGGAGTACTCGGGGTGGCGCGGGTAGGAGATCGAGCCGCAGACGATGGCTTTCGGCCGGTGCAGCCGGGCGAGGTCCTGCACCTGCCGGTAGTCGATCAGGCCGCTCTCGGCGTCGACGCCGTAGCCGACGAAGTCGAACCAGCGGCCGGAGAAGTTGGCCGGCGAGCCGTGCGTGAGGTGGCCGCCGTACGGGAGCCCCATCGCGAGGACCGTGTCCCCGGGCCGCAGCAGGGCGGCGTACGCGGCCAGCACCGCGGCGGAACCGGAATGCGGCTGTACGTTGGCGTGCTCGACCCCGAACAGCGCGCGGGCCCGCTCGACGGCCAGCCCTTCGGCCAGGTCGGCGTATTCGCAGCCGCCGTGGTAGCGGTGGCCCGGGTAGCCCTCGGCGTACTTGTTGGCGAGCGCCGAGCCGAGGGCCGCCAGCACGGCGGGCGAGGTGAAGTTCTCGGCGGCGCTCAGCTGCAGGGTGTCGGCCTGCCGGCGCGCCTCCCCCGCGAGCACGTCGGCCATCTGCGGATCCTGCTGCCGCAGCAGGTCCGAGGGCGGGGTGATGACGCTCATGGCGCGACTCCAGTGGGCTGTCCCGAATAGCCCCACTCTAGGTCGCCCCGTCCCACCGCGCCCGATTTCGTCCCGACCGGCGTCCGAGGTGCCGGGGTCCGGGCCGGCGAGGGGCCGCGAGGGCCGTCAGTACCGGGCGTTGACGCCCGTCAGGGCCGTGACCACCGGGTCCAGCGCCTGGTTGATCTCGTCGCCGATCGAGCGGAAGAAGGTGATCGGCGCCCCGTAAGGGTCGTACACCTCGTCCGCGTCCGGCGAGGGCGCGAGCAGCCATCCGCGGAGCGCGGCGGCAGCCCGTACCAGGGCTCGGGCCCGTTCCGCGACCCCGTCGTCCAGCGGCGGCAGCGTGGCCGGATCTATCGCCCGGACCAGCCGGGTGAACTCCTTCAGCGTGAACGTCCGCAGCCCCGCCGAATGCCCCATCGAGATGACCTGGGCCCGGTGGTCCCGCGTGGCGGTGAGCACCAGGTCCGCCCGTATGACGTGCTCGTCCAGCAGCTCGCGCCCGGTGAACCCGGTGGCGTCCGCCCCGAAGTCCGCGAGCACGGCCGCCGCGTTCGCCTCCATCGGGGCCCCCTCGTGGCCCCACGTCCCCGCGCTCTCCACGATCAGGTCGCCGACCGGGATGCCGCCCAGCCGGTGCGCCAGCGCATGCCGGGTCAGCCGCTCGGTGATCGGCGAGCGGCACACGTTGCCGGTGCTGACGTGGAGGATGCGGAACGTGTCCCCGCCGGCGCCCGCCGGGTGGGAGTCCCCCCAGCCGTGGCTCCCGCCGGAGGTGTGCCCGCTTGCTATGCCACGCCCCTCAGGGCTCACGGGGCCACCTCGAGGTCGGGTACGACCTCCCGCAGCTGCTCGGCGGTCAGCGCCCCCTCGCGCAGCAGCACGGGAACCTTCCCGGTGACGTCGACGATCGACGACGGCAGCGTGCTCGGGGTCGGGCCGCCGTCCAGGTACACGGACACGGAGTCGCCGAGCATCTCGCGCGCCGCGTCGCAGTCCTCGGGCGCCGGGTGCCCGGTCAGGTTCGCCGAGGACACGGCCATCGGGCCCACCTCGGTCAGCAGCTCGATCGCGACGGGGTGCAGGGGCATCCGTACGGCCACGGTCCCGCGGGTCTCCCCCAGGTCCCAGGCCAGCGAGGGCTGGTGCTTGGCGACGAGGGTCAGACCGCCCGGCCAGAAGGCGTCGACGAGCTCCCAGGCCTGCTCGGAGAAGTCCGTGACGAGCCCGTGCAGGGTGTTCGGGGAGCCGATGAGGACGGGGGTGGGCATGTTGCGGCCGCGCCCCTTGGCGGCGAGCAGGTCGCCGACGGCCTCCGCGCTGAAGGCGTCCGCGCCGATCCCGTAGAGGGTGTCGGTGGGCAGCACGACGAGCTCGCCGCGGCGCACGGCGGATGCGGCTTCGCGCAGACCCGTCTTGCGGTCCGTCGCGTCGTTGCAGTCGTATCGCCGGGCCATCAGCGGGACTCCTCGTGCAGCTGGGGGGTGGAGGGGTGGGTCGGGGGCGTCACGGCATCGCCTTGCGGGCGGTGGCGAAGCGCGGGCGGTTGTTCAGGTCGGGGTGGTCGGCGGCGTCGGCCCAGCCCCGCTCCTCGGCGAAGATCCACGGAACCTGGCCGCCCTGGGTGTCGGCGTGCTCGATGACGACGATCCCGCCGGGCCGCAGCAGCCGGTGCGCGGTGCGCTCGATGCCGCGGATGGTGTCGAGGCCGTCCTCGCCGGAGAACAGGGCCATCTCGGGGTCGTGGTCCCGGGCCTCGGGGGCGACGTACTCCCACTCGGTGAGCGGGATGTACGGCGGGTTCGAGATCACCAGGTCGACCTGGCCGTCCAGCTCCGGCAGGGCGCGCAGCGCGTCGCCCTGGTGGACGGTGACCCTCGATCCCTCGGCGTTCTTGCGGGTCCACCGCAGGGCGTCCTCGGACAGCTCCACCGCGTGCACGCGCGAGCGCGGCACCTCCTGGGCCATGGCCAGCGCGATGGCGCCGGAGCCGGTGCACAGGTCCACGATCAGCGGCTCGACGACGTCCATCGCGCGGACGGCGTGTATGGCCCAGTCCACGACCGACTCGGTCTCGGGCCGGGGCACGAAGACCCCGGGCCCGACCTGGAGCTCCAGGTAGCGGAAGAAGGCGCGGCCGGTGATGTGCTGGAGCGGCTCGCGCGCCTCGCGGCGGGCGACGGCCTCCCAGTAGCGGGCGTCGAAGTCCGCGTCCTTGACGTGGTGCAGTTCCCCCCGCTTGACGCCGTGCACGAAGGCCGCGAGCTCCTCCGCGTCGAAGCGCGGTGAGGGCACGCCGGCGGCGGCCAGCCGCTGGGTGGCCTGGGCCACCTCGGCAAGCAGCAAGTTCACGCTGGTCCTCCGGGCTGCTGTCGTACGGGGGTGGTGCGGGGCGGTACGGGTTCTGCGGGGGCGGTACGGGTCCTGCGGGGCCGTGCGGCCCGGATCAGTGCGCGGACGCCAGCTTGGCGGCCGAGTCCGCGTCGACGCAGGCCTGGATCATCGGATCGAGGTCGCCGTCGAGCACCTGGTCCAAGTTGTACGCCTTGAAGCCGGTCCGGTGGTCCGAGATCCGGTTTTCCGGGAAGTTGTACGTCCGGATCTTCTCGGAGCGGTCCACGGAGCGCACCTGGCTGCGGCGCACGTCGGAGGCCTCCTGCTCGGCGGCCTCCTGGGCCGCGGCCAGCAGGCGCGACCGGAGGATGCGCATGGCCTGCTCCTTGTTCTGGAGCTGGCTCTTCTCGTTCTGGCAGGAGGCGACCACGCCGGTCGGTACGTGCGTGATGCGCACGGCCGAGTCGGTGGTGTTGACGGACTGGCCGCCGGGGCCCGACGAGCGGTACACGTCGATGCGCAGGTCGTTCGGGTTGATCTCGACCTCGACCTCCTCGGCCTCCGGGGTGACGAGCACGCCGGCGGCGGAGGTGTGGATGCGGCCCTGGGACTCGGTGGCCGGAACGCGCTGCACGCGGTGCACGCCGCCCTCGTACTTCAGCCGGGCCCACACGCCCTGGCCGGGCTCGGTGGCGCCGTTGCCGCCCTTGGTGCGGACGGAGACCTGGACGTCCTTGTAGCCGCCGAGCTCGGACTCGGTGGCGTCGATGATCTCGGTCTTCCAGCCCACGCGCTCGGCGTAGCGCAGGTACATGCGCAGCAGGTCGCCGGCGAACAGGGCGGACTCGTCGCCGCCCGCGCCCGCCTTGACCTCCAGGAGCACGTCCTTGTCGTCGCTGGGGTCGCGCGGGACCAGCAGCAGGCGGAGCTTCTCGGTGAGCTCCTCGCGCTGTGCGCTGAGCTCCTTCACCTCGGCCACGAAGTCGGGGTCGTCGGCCGCGAACTCCTTCGCCGTCTCGATGTCCTCGGCGGACTGCTTCCAGGCACGGAAGGTCGCGACGATCGGGGTCAGCTCCGCGTAGCGCTTGTTGAGCTTGCGCGCGTTGGCCTGATCCGAGTGGACCGAAGGGTCGGCGAGCTTCTTCTCAAGGTCGGCGTGCTCGCCGACCAGTTCCTCGACCGCCTCGAACATCGGGGGCTCCTGAAGTGAAAAGTGCGAAAAAGGGCTGCGGGACGACAAAGGCGCCGGTCCGGCTGCCCCCGTGTTGGACAGGGTGCAGCCGGGGTCCGGCGCCGGGGGCTCGCTACTTCGAGCCGGCAGCCTTGCCGAAGCGGGCCTCGAAGCGGGCGACGCGGCCACCGGTGTCGAGGATCTTCTGCTTGCCCGTGTAGAACGGGTGGCACTCGGAGCAGACCTCGGCACGGATGGTGCCCTCGGTCAGGGTGCTACGGGTGGTGAACGACGCGCCACAGGTGCAGCTGACCTGGGTCTCGACGTACTCGGGGTGAACATCGCGCTTCAAGGTGTCTCCTAGATTCGGGAGGGCGCCGGGTCGCAGGAGCCGAATTGCGCACTGCGTGAACCGGGGCCGACAGACCAGTCTGCCAGGACCGGGCTGCCTGTCAAAATTCTGAGGACGCCTCCCTCAACGAGAGGGGTCCGTCATCTATTCCGCTCCCCCGCGAAAAGCGTGTGACCAGGCATTTTGCTGGTCACTGCACGATCTGGCCGGCCGTGCCCTTGTCGCCCATCGAGTTGGCGGTGGCCTCGGCCGGGACCGGCTGGTCGGCCAGGAGCGCGTTCCAGACCAGCTGGGACTCCTTGGCGAGCGGGGCGACGCGGTCGTGGTCGCGCGCGTCCTGCGTCACCGGCAGCGTGATCATCTTCATGTTCTGGGCGTCGATGCCCTGGAGGCTCTGCGCGAAGCCCATGAGGGACTTCACGTCGCCGAGCGCCTTGTCGGTGGTGAGCGCCTTGGTGCCCGTGTCGGCGAGGTCGAGCAGCCGCTTGGGGTTGTCGAACAGGCCGATGCCCTTGACCTGCTTGATCAGGGCCTTCATGAACGCCTGCTGGAGCTGTATTCGGCCGAGGTCGGAGCCGTCGCCGACGCTCTTGCGGGTCCGTACGAGGCCCAGGGCCTGCTCGCCGTTGAGCTTGTTCGCGCCGGCCGGGAGGTCGAGGTGGCTCGATCCGTCCTTGATCGGCTTGTTGGTCGTGAGCTCGACGCCGCCAAGGTTGTCGATGATCTTCTTGAAGCCGGTGAAGTCGACCTCGATGTAGTGGTCCATGCGGATCCCCGACATCTTCTCGACGGTCTTGACCGCGCAGGCGGCCCCGCCGATGGTGAACGACTCGTTGAACTGGGAGCGCGAGCTGCCGCGGTCGGTCTTGCCGCCGGCCGTCGTGCAGGCCGGCCGGTTGACCATGGTGTCGCGCGGTATGGAGACGACGGTGGCCTGCTTGTGGCCCTCGTACAGGTGGACGATCATCGCCGTGTCGGAGCGGGCCGAGCCGCCGTCGTCCCGTCCGTACTCGGAATTGGCGCCGCCCCGCGAGTCGGAGCCGAGGACGAGGATGTCCATCGAGCCGTTGTCCACGTTCTGCGGCCGGTCGGTGCCGAGCGCCTGGTCGATGTCGACCGTCTTGAGGTTCCCGTTCAGGTGGAAGTAGAACCAGCCGAGACCCGCCCCGCCCAGCAGGACCACTCCGGCGGCGCTCCACGCGGCGATGACCAGGGCCCTGCGGCGCTTCGGCGGTTTCCGTCGGCGCCGGCCCGCGGCACGCCTGCCGCCGCCCGTGCTGTCCTCGCTCATGCTCTCCTCGGTCCCTGAGTACGTTCCCTCTGAACACAGACGGACGAATGGCGTCCAGGGTTCCACGGCCGAAAGGGGTGCCCGTACGGGGGCACTGTGGCGGCCACTGCGGGACCAATGGCCCTTCCGCCTTCCGGCACACCGCTCCCACCTGCGGTTTTACCAGGGCACGCGAGGCACGGCGGGCGGGTGCGCGAAAGCCGCGAGTGTGGCGAAGCTCGCAGCGGCGGAAAAGACGGAACCGCCCCCGCCGCGGCTGCGGCGGGGGCGGTTCCGTGGTGCCGTGTACGGCGACGGATCGACGGATCAGTCGTCGTTCTTGCCCGACGGGGTCGTCTTGGCGATCTGCATCAGGAACTCGGCGTTCGACTTCGTCTGCTTCATCTTGTCGAGCAGCAGCTCGATGGCCTGCTGCGAGTCGAGCGCGTGCAGCACCCGGCGCAGCTTCCAGACGATGGCGAGCTCCTCGCTGTTGAGGAGGATCTCCTCCTTGCGGGTGCCCGACGGGTCGACGTCCACGGCCGGGAAGATGCGCTTGTCGGCGAGCTTGCGGTCGAGCTTGAGCTCCATGTTGCCGGTGCCCTTGAACTCCTCGAAGATCACCTCGTCCATGCGCGAGCCGGTGTCGACCAGCGCGGTGGCCAGGATGGTCAGCGAGCCGCCGTCCTCGATGTTGCGCGCGGCGCCGAAGAAGCGCTTCGGCGGGTACAGCGCGGTCGAGTCGACACCACCGGACAGGATGCGGCCGGAGGCGGGCGCCGCGAGGTTGTACGCGCGGCCCAGACGGGTGATGGAGTCCAGCAGGACGACCACGTCGTGGCCGAGCTCGACGAGGCGCTTGGCGCGCTCGATGGCCAGCTCGGCGACGGTGGTGTGGTCCTCGGCCGGGCGGTCGAAGGTCGAGGAGATGACCTCGCCCTTGACCGACCGCTGCATGTCGGTGACCTCTTCCGGACGCTCGTCGACCAGGACGACCATCAGGTGGCACTCGGGGTTGTTGGTGGTGATCGCGTTGGCGATCGCCTGCATGATCATGGTCTTGCCGGTCTTCGGCGGGGCCACGATCAGGCCTCGCTGGCCCTTGCCGATCGGCGACACGAGGTCGATGATGCGGGTCGTCAGCACGCCCGGGTCGGTCTCCAGACGGAGCCGGTCCTGGGGGTACAGCGGGGTCAGCTTCTGGAACTCCGGGCGGCCGCGGCCGGATTCGGGCGCCATGCCGTTCACCGAGTCCAGACGCACGAGGGCGTTGAACTTCTCGCGGCGCTCGCCGTCCTTGGGCTGGCGCACGGCACCGGTGGTGTGGTCGCCCTTGCGCAGACCGGCCTTGCGGACCTGGGCGAGGGAGACGTACACGTCGTTCGGGCCGGGCAGGTAGCCCGAGGTCCGGATGAACGCGTAGTTGTCGAGGATGTCCAGGATGCCCGCGACGGGGATCAGGACGTCGTCGTCGGCGACCTGCGGCTCGCTCGGCGCGAACTCGTCACGGCCACGACGGCCGCGGCGGTCGCGGTAGCGGCCCCGACGGCCGCGACGGCCGCCCTCGTCGTCGAAATCGTCCTCGGGGCCGTTGCCCTGGGGAGCCTGACGGTCCTGGCGGCCCTGCTGCTGGCGGTCCTGGCGACCGCCCTGCTGCTGGCGGTCCTGGCGGTCGCCGCGGCCACCGCCCTGACCCTGGCCCTGGCCGCCCTGGCCGCCGCCCTGACCCTGGCCGGCCTGGCCCTGGCCCTGGCCCTGGGCGCCCTGGCCCTGGTCGTCGGCCTTGGCGCCGCGGTCGCGGCGGTCGCGCCGGCCGCCCTCGCGCTCGGTACGGTCACCGCGCTCGCGGCGGTCGCGCCGGCCGCGGCCCTCGCCCTCCTGGGCGGGCGCTGAGACGGCGGTGGCCGCCTCGGCCTTGGTCTCGGCCGGAGCGGTCGCGGTGGCGGTGGCGGTCTCGGTCTTGGCCTCGACCTGCACGGCGGCGGGGGCCGCGGTCTCCGGGCTGCCGGAGGGGGCCGTGGCCCGACGGCGGCGGCGCTCGCCGGCCGGGGCGTCGTCGGCGGGGGTCCCTCCCTGCTCGGAGAGCTTGGGGGACGGCTGGCCCGGGATCTCGATCTGTGCCTGCGCGGCGGGCTTCTCGGCGGGCGCCTCGGCGGCGGCCTCACCCGTACGGGCCTTGCTGGTGGCGCGGCGCTTCGGCTTGGCCTCGGCGGCGTCGGCGGCGGGAGCCGCGGCCTTGGGGGCGCCGCTTCCCGCCTGCGCCTCCTTGATGACCTCGATCAGCTGGCTCTTGCGCATCCGCGCGGTGCCCCTGATGCCGAGGCCCGACGCAACCTGCTGGAGCTCGGCCAGGACCATGCCATCGAGGCCGGTGCCGGAGCGGCGACGCTTGGGGGCGGCGCCCGCGGCGGGGGCACTGGTGTCGACAGTGGTGTCGGCAGCGCCCATCAGATCGGTGGTGTCGCTCACGAAGGGTCCTTCCCTGGAGCGGACGTCGGCCTGTCTGGCTCGGCGACCGGTTGTGCTGTCCGACAACGGTCCATGGCTTGATGGGTCATGGGCCGCGGCCGGGGCGGTGGTCCGCCGAAAGAGGAACGGCGGAAAGAAACGTGCATGGGTGGTTCCGGCGAGAAGCCCCCGAGCTGGAAGCGTGGGAATGTCACGCCGATTCCGGAGCGTGCTCGAAACTGCTGGCAGCGATCAAAGCAGTCGGGGAGGCTCCCGGAAGAAAGGTGGTCCCGGATGGGGACACTGAGCACCGAGCCATGGCGGCTTCGGATGCGCACTTGAGACTAACACTACCGGATCCAACAGATATTCCCCCTCTCAATCACCGGCAATCGCGCCTGCAGCGCGGGCGGCCTGCCCTGGCCGCCCGCCCCCGGCGGGTATGCCCCTACGGCCTAGCCGCCCTGGTTTCCCAGCGGCAGGACGCTCGCGCCCGCGGCGTCGAGGGCGAGCCGGTTCGCCGCCCACCCCTCGCCCGCGAGCTGCGCGACCTTGTCGGCCGCGCCGTTGTCGACCAGCGCGAGGACCGTGGGGCCCGCGCCGGAGATGACCGCGGGGATGCCGTCCGCCCGCAGCCGGTTGACGAGTGCGACGCTCTCCGGCATCGCCGGGGACCGGTACTCCTGGTGGAGCCGGTCTTCGGTGGCCGGCAGCAGCAACTCGGGACGCCTGGTCAGGGCTTCGACGAGCAGGGCCGCGCGGCCCGCGTTGACGGCCGCGTCCACGTGGGGGACGTTGCGCGGCAGCAGGCCGCGCGCGGTTTCCGTCAGGACCGGCTTGGAGGGGACGAAGACCACCGGAACGATGGAATCGGCGGGCTCCATACGGATCGCCTTGGCGCTGCCGCCGTCCATCCAGGCGAGGGTGAAGCCGCCGAGGAGACAGGCGGCGACGTTGTCGGGGTGGCCCTCGATCTCGGTGGCCAGCTCCAGCAGGGCCGCGTCGTCGAGCTTGGCCTCCCCGCCTATGGTCACGGCGCGGGCGGCGACGATGCCGGCGCAGATCGCGGCGGAGGAGGACCCGAGGCCGCGGCCGTGCGGGATGCGGTTGGCGCAGACGACCTCAAGGCCGCGCGGCTGCCCGCCCAGCAGGTCGAAGGCGGTGCGCATGGAGCGTACGAGCAGGTGGCTCTCGTCCCGCGGGAGGGTGTCGGCGCCCTCGCCCGCGATGTCGATGTTCAGGCCGGAGTCGGCCACCCGGACGACGACGTCGTCATAGAGCCCCAGGGCCAGGCCGAGGGCGTCGAAACCCGGGCCGAGGTTGGCACTGCTGGCGGGGACGCGCACCCGTACGGCGGCGGCGCGGAACGCTGGACCGGCCATCGTCCGATGACACTCCTTGTGACTGTGCGAGACGAGATCTTCGCTGGCTCGCTGCGAATGTACTGGAGAACGTACGACACCCGAAGGCCCTCTGGGCAGCACCACGGACATATGCGCGGTGGCGGATGTAAGTACAGCCTATCGAAGGAAGGTTCTCTCGCGACATAGGGCGCACAGGAGGCGCACGATGCGTGTCGGCGCCTTCCGGTGGATTCCGCCGAATGCCGTTGACTTATGTGCCGTACGACCTGAGTTGCCGGATTCCGCGGGCTCTGCGGAATCCGGCGACTCGGGGCGACTCGGGGGTGGGTCAGACCAGGCCGAGGCGGATGGCCGCGGCCTCCGCGTCCACCGGGACGGTGACCGGCTGCGGAGCGCCGGCGACGGCCCAGTCGGGGTCCTTGAGGCCGTTTCCGGTCACGGTGCACACGATCTTCTGGCCGGGGTCGACCAGGCCCAGCTCGGCGGCCTTGAGCAGGCCGGCCACGGACGCGGCCGAGGCGGGCTCGACGAAGACGCCCTCCTGCGCGGCCAACAGGCGGTAGGCCGCCAGGATCTGGCGGTCCGTCACCTCGTCGATGAAGCCGCCGGACTCGTCGCGCGCGGCGAGCGCGTAGTCCCAGGAGGCCGGGTTGCCGATGCGGATCGCGGTGGCGATGGTGTGCGGCTCCTTGACGATCTCGCCGCGCACGATCGGCGCGGAGCCGGAGGCCTGGAAACCCCACACGCGGGGCGTACGGGAGGCCAGGCCGTCGGCCTTGTACTCCTTGAAGCCCTTCCAGTACGCGGTGATGTTGCCGGCGTTGCCGACGGGCAGCACGTGGATGTCGGGGGCGTCGCCGAGCGCGTCCACGATCTCGAACGCGGCCGTCTTCTGGCCCTCGATGCGCACCGGGTTGACGGAATTGACCAGCGCGACCGGGTAGTTGTCGGACAGCGCGCGGGCCAGGTCCAGGCAGTCGTCGAAGTTGCCGTTCACCTGGAGGATCTTGGCGCCGTGCACGAGCGCCTGGCCCATCTTGCCCAGCGCGATCTTGCCCTGGGGCACGAGGACGGCCGAGACCATCCCGGCGCGCACCGCGTACGCGGCGGCGGAGGCCGAGGTGTTGCCCGTGGAGGCACAGATGACGGCCTGGGCGCCGTCCTCCTTGGCCTTCGTGATGGCCATGGTCATGCCGCGGTCCTTGAAGGACCCGGTGGGGTTCGCGCCCTCGACCTTGAGGTGGACCTCGCAGCCGGTGCGCTCGGAGAGCACCTGCGCGGGAACGAGGGGCGTACCGCCCTCGCGGAGTGTGACCACGGGAGTCGTGTCCGTCACCGGCAGGCGGTCCCGGTACTCCTCGATGATGCCGCGCCACTGGTGGGTGCGATTGCTGCTCATGGGTCCTTACTCCCCTTCAACACGCATGATGCTGGCGACACCGCGCACGGTGTCCAGCTTCCGCAGTGCCTCAACGGTCCCCGAGAGGGCGGCGTCGGGCGCGCGGTGGGTGACGACGACGAGGGAGGCCTCGCCGTCCTTGCCCTGCTGCCGCACGGTGTCGATGGAGACACCGTGCTCCGCGAACGTGGTCGCCACCTGGGCGAGGACGCCCGGCTTGTCGGCCACATCGAGGCTGATGTGGTACCGGGTGACGACGTCGCCCATGGGGCTGACCGGCAGCTGGGTGTAGGCCGACTCGCCGGGCCCCGTTGCCTCGGCGAGCTTGTTGCGGCAGACGGCGACGAGGTCGCCCAGGACCGCCGAGGCGGTCGGAGAACCGCCCGCGCCGGGCCCGTAGAACATGAGCCGCCCGGCGGCCTCCGCCTCGACGAAGACGGCGTTGTACGCCTCGCGGACGGAGGCGAGCGGGTGGCTGAGCGGGATCATCGCCGGGTGGACGCGGGCGGTGACGGACTCGCCGTCGGCGGCGCGCTCCAGGATGGCGAGGAGCTTGATGGTGCAGCCCATGCGCTTGGCGGAGGCGAAGTCCGCGGCGCTGACCTCGGTCATGCCCTCGCGGTAGACGTCGTCGAGGCGGACCCGGGTGTGGAAGGCGATGCCGGCCAGGATCGCGGCCTTGGCGGCGGCGTCGTAGCCCTCGACATCGGCGGTGGGGTCGGCCTCGGCGTACCCGAGGGCGGTGGCCTCGTCGAGCGCTTCCTGGTACCCGGCGCCGGTGGAGTCCATCTTGTCGAGGATGAAGTTCGTCGTGCCGTTGACGATGCCCATCACCCGGTTGATCTTGTCGCCGGCGAGGGACTCGCGCATCGGGCGGACCAGCGGGATGGCGCCGGCGACGGCGGCCTCGTAGTACAGGTCCAGCCCGTGCTGCTCGGCCGCGGCGTGCAGCGCGGCGCCGTCCTGGGCGAGCAGCGCCTTGTTCGCCGAGACGACGGAGATGCCGTGCTCGAACGCGGTGGTGATGAGGGTGCGGGCGGGCTCGATGCCGCCGATGACCTCGATGGCGACGTCGATGTCGCCGCGTTTGAGGAGGGCGGTCGCATCGGTGGTGACCAGGGCGGGGTCGATGCCCTCGCGCACCTTGGAGGGGCGGCGCACGGCCACGCCGGCGAGCTCGACGGGCGCGCCGATCCTCTGCGTGAGGTCGTCGGCGTGCGTCGTCATGATGCGCGCCACCTCTGAGCCGACCACTCCACAGCCCAGCAGCGCCACCTTCAGCGGACGCGTACGCATCATTCGACCTACGCCTTTCGATCTTCCATCACCACCCGGCGTGCGGTATTGCCCGCCGGGTCTCAACCAGTCTCACTCAATGGACAGGACTTTCCATCCTCGGTCCATTGAGTGAGACACCTATTTTGGGGGTATGGGGGCTTCTCCCTGAAATAACCGGATCATCCGAGGTCGAGACGCAGGAGATCTTCCTCCGTCTCGCGCCGGACGATCACGCGGGCCTGCCCGTCGCGCACGGCGACGACGGGCGGGCGCAGGGCGTGGTTGTAGTTGCTGGCCATGGAGCGGCAGTACGCCCCGGTGGCGGGTACGGCGAGGAGGTCTCCCGGGGCCAGGTCGGCCGGCAGGAAGGCGTCCTTCACCACGATGTCGCCGCTCTCGCAGTGCTTGCCGACGACGCGGACGAGCATGGGCTCGGCGTCGGAGACGCGGGAGACGAGGGTGACGGCGTACTCGGCGTCGTAGAGGGCGGTGCGGATGTTGTCCGACATGCCGCCGTCGACGGAGACGTACGTGCGCAGCCCTTCGAGCGGCTTGATCGTGCCGACCTCGTAGAGGGTGAAGGCGGTGGGGCCGACGATGGCGCGGCCGGGCTCGACGGAGATGCGGGGCGCGCGCAGCCCGGCGGACTCGCATTCGCGGGCGACGATCTCGTGCAGGGCCTTGGCGATCTCGTGGGGCTCGCGCGGGTCGTCGGAGGAGGTGTACGCGATGCCGAGGCCGCCGCCGAGGTCGATCTCGGGCAGCTCGACGCCGTGCTCGTCCCGTACGGCGGCCAGCAGCCGCACCACGCGCTTCGCCGAGACCTCGAAGCCGGCCATGTCGAAGATCTGCGAACCGATGTGGGAGTGGACGCCGAGCAGGTCGAGGCTGTCGTGCCCGAGGGCGCGCCGTACGGCCTCGGCGGCGGAGCCGTCGGCGACGGCGATGCCGAACTTCTGGTCCTCGTGCGCGGTGGCGATGAACTCGTGCGTGTGCGCTTCGACGCCCACCGTCACGCGGATCTGGACGGGCTGGCGTACGCCCAGCTCACGGGCGATGTGCGCGACGCGGGCGATCTCCTGGAAGGAGTCGAGCACGATGCGGCCGACGCCGGCGGTGACGGCCCGGGTGATCTCGGCGACGGACTTGTTGTTCCCGTGGTAGGCGATCCGCTCGGCGGGCATGCCGGCCGCGAGGGCGGTGGTCAGCTCACCGCCGGAGCAGACGTCGAGGTTGAGCCCTTCCTCCCGCAGCCACTTCACGACGGCCTTGGAGAGGAACGCCTTGCCCGCGTAGAACACGTCGGCGTCGGGCCCGAAGGCGTGCGCCCAGGCCCGGCAGCGCTCCCGGAAGTCCTCTTCGTCGAGGAAGTAGGCGGGGGTCCCGAACTCCTGGGCGAGGGAGGTGACGGGGATGCCCCCCAGGGTCACCACCCCGTCGCCGTCGCGCCGCACGGTCCGCGCCCAGACCTTCTCGTCGAGCGCGTTGAGGTCGGCGGGCGGCGGGGAGTAGTGGCCCTCGGGCAGGACGTCGGCGTGGCGGGGCCCGGCGGGGTGCGCGGAACGGCTCATCGGTATCTCTCTTCGCAGATCACAGGCAGTCAGGTGCGTCTATGCCGAGCAGGGCCAGGCCGCCGGCCAGCACCGTCCCGGCGGCTTCGGCGAGAGCCAGCCGGGCGCGGTGGGCGGCCGAGGGTTTCTCGTCCCCCTTGGGCAGCACGCAGTGCTGGAAATCGAGCAGCTCGTCGGCGACGCGGACGAGGAACCGGACGAGCTGCTCCGGCGCCCGCCGGTGCGCGGCGGCCTCCAGCACGAGGGGGTACTCGGCGAGGAGCCGGAGCAGTGCGGGGGCGTGGGCGGACTCGGCTGACTCGGCGGAGTCGGCGGAGTCGGCGGACTCGCCGGGCTCGCCGGGCTCGGCGGGCTCGCCGGGCTCGGCGGGCTCGGCGTGGAAGCCGAGGCGGGCGGCGGCGCGGCCCAGCGCCTCGGCGCGGGCGTGGGCGTACCGCACGAGGAAGAACTCGCTGGACTCGTCCTGCACCAGCAGCCGGGCCCCGAACTGGGGGGTCTCGCGGGCCGGAACGGCGAGCACGGCCCAGGTGGCGGCGTCCCGCCCGTAGGCGGCGACCACGTCGCCGTCGCGGCGCGCGACGGGGGCGACGGCGGGCGGCGCGCCGCCGTCTCGGCTTCCCTGGCCCTGACCCTGACCCTGGCTGCACAGGATGCGTACGACGGCCTCGTGGACGGCGCGCCGGCGGAACTCGGCGGCGGGGGCCCGGCAGAACGGCTCGGCTTCGACGGCGTCGGCCGCGTACCCGTAGCGCCGTCCGCGCGAGCGCACTTCGCGGACGAGCCCGGCGGCGCTGCGGGAGGCGAGGGTGAAGTTCAGGAACCCGGCGCCGGTGATCTCGACGCGCACCAGCCCGGGCTCCGCGGCCAGACCTTCGGCGATCACCCGGGCGACCTCGGCGGGGGCCCTTCCGGCGGACCGGGCGACCTGGAACGCGACGGGGCTGGCGTAGTCACCCGCCCCGCCGGGCCGGGTCCGCTCGACGACGATCCGCTCGGGCACACCCGTCTCGGCGGGCAGCTCCCCGTCCTCGACGGCGCGGCGCACGGCGCGTGCGACGGTGCTGGAGAGGTCGGCGGGGGTCACGGGACCAGCCTAGGGGAGAAGCCCGCCCATCCCGCGAACGGTTTCGCCATGTGAACAGGTGACCGCCACCACCCGCACCTACCCCCTGCCGCGCCCGGCCGGCGCACCCTTCCGCTCGCGCCGGTCCTTGTGCTCGACGAGCCGGCGTACGACCCGTACGAGCTCGGCGGGCTCGAAGGGCTTGGCGAGGAACGCGTCCACCCCGGCGGCGATGCCCGCCTCCACCTCGTGCTGCGTACAGGCGCTGACGATGGCGAGGGGCAGATGCCGCGTCCGCGGATCGGCACGCAACTGCGCGGCGGTCCCGAACCCGTCCAGCCGGGGCATGACCACATCAAGGGTGATCACGTCGGGACACACGCGATGCACGATGTCCAGGCACTCGGCACCATCGTTCGCGGTCACGACCTCGAAGCCCTCCAGCTCGAGATTGACCTTGATCAGCTGCCGGATGACCTTGTTGTCGTCGACAACAAGCACCCGGCCCGAGGCGCCTGGCACAACTCGAGAGTAGGTCCGCCTAAGCCCCCGCGTCCGGGTTTTTGCCACTTCCACCCCCTCCGGGCGACGCACGTCCCCCAGGCCCGTAATCCGTTCCTGATCACCCTGCGGAAGCTGGTAGTGTTCAACCCGTCGCCGCAACGCGAACGACACGCCCCCGTAGCTCAGGGGATAGAGCAACGGCCTCCGGAGCCGTGTGCGCAGGTTCGAATCCTGCCGGGGGCACTCCTGCTGGACCAGCGTGAAACACCCGCTGACCTGCACGAGTGCCAAGCATGAAGACCTGGACCCAGTCCCACTGAGTCCAGGTCTTTGTCGTTGCTACGCACCGATCGCGATAGACCTGCGATAGACAGCCCCCAACTGCGCGCGAGCCAGACACACCAGATGCCGCGACGTCTGTCAGACCACTGAGGCAGCATCAGTTGCATGGCAGACAACAGCGCTACGGGACGCCCGCGGGCCCGGACGGCAGTCCCGGCCACCACCATTCGCACAGCCATCGCACTCGCCGGCGGGCGGTGCTCGTTCGCCGGCTGCCCTTCGCCCAGGACTCTGGACAATGGGCTTCCTCTACTTGAGATCGCCCACATCTCGTCCCTCTCACCCGGTGGCCCTCGGTACGCCCCGGAGCTTGCGACGGGCGACCAGAACCTTGGCGACAACATCATCATCCTCTGCCCGACGCATCATCTCCTCGTCGACCGGAGTCCCGAGACCTACTCCATCGAAGTGCTCGTGAGGATGCGCGAAGCCCACCTCGCCCGCATCGCATCCGCGCTATCCGCTCCAGTATCGACTATCGGCCGATTCGCCGAGGCATTGTCAATTTGGGAGAGCGAACGGGATAATTCAAGCGAGGAGTTCTGGCATGGATTCTTCGCAGAGCACCCAGAGGTGCTTGCCATCCCTCTCGAAGGGAAGGCGTACGGCCTCCTGAGTAAGTGCTACGTCGGAGGCAAGAATGTTTTAAACAGTGGCGGAAACATAGTAGATTTCCTTGCCCAAAACTCTGGAAACTCTGCACTTCTGGAGATCAAAACTCCGACTACACGACTACTCTCGCCCACTCCATATCGCGCAAATGTGTTCGCGCCATCCAAAGAGCTGACTGGGTCGTGCATCCAGGTCCTCACGTACCGAGAAAGCCTGATTAGGGAGATCACGGCACTTGCATACCAGACCCCCAACCTTCGCGCGATTAGCCCCCCTTGCACCATCCTGATCGGAGACCTAGAAAAAGAGTCTCTCTCCGAGAAGCAGCGCCACTCTGTAGAAGTATTTCGATCAAGCCTGAAAGACGTACGAGTTTTGACGTACGACGAACTTTTCCATGGCGTGCGAATGATGCTGAGCGCCCTCTCTTAAAACTGCGGGCACACTCGCCGGGTCAGACGCTCACCTTATGCCCAGCGGTGCGACTCAAGTCCAGTCAAGCTCAGCCTCGATCTTCTTGTTCATAGCATCCTCCTGGCCGTAGATACAGCCCTCGTACACCCGGTGGATGACCTCAGGCGAGTTCCCGACCCGGCGGGCCACTTCGGCGACGGGAACCCCGGCGTTCAACCAAGTCGTGATGCAGGTGTGCCTGAGGTCGTACGGCCGACCGCCGAGGATAGATGTCTGGAGATCCGGCGAAAGCGCGTACTCCCGGGCGTCCCTCCATACGCGCCAGTACGTACTACTGCCAACCAGACCGAGACGCTCATTCGTGAAGAGTCGGCCGTCCTTGGCCGTGCCGAACTCTTCGAGGTGTGCCCGGAGCATGGCGACCAGTGGCGGCGGGATCGGTACCGGCCGGTCGTCCTTGGCCTCACGGGACTTCAGACCGCGCTTGTCGTGGCGCTCACCGCTGTCCGTCCACTGCTTGCCCGATACGGGGTGCGTGGTGTGGAGGGTGAGCGTCCCCCACCCCTTCTCGGGGAGGTGGCAGTCAGACTTTCGCAGCCCCACGGCCTCACTCGGACGGAGCGCCGCGAAATACATCACCGCGTAGAACGCCACCAGACGGCGCCCCTTCTTACGGTGCCACGTGCCGACATAGGAAACCGCGGCGAGCAGTTGAGCTGCCTGGGTCTTGTTCACGAGAACGCGCGGATCAACTCGATCCGATGATGAGGCCTTCACCTTCTTGAGCCCAGCGAGAGGATTTTCAACCAAGAGCTTGCGCTCGATCGCGTAATCCACAGCGGTGTTCAGGGCACGGCGCCTACGGCGAGAGGTCTCGCCCGCTGCGGGTGTGCCGTCCAGCTTGAACGAGAGCCGGTAATGGACATCCCGCAGGATCTTCGGATCTTCCAGCGCCGAAACGAGGAGCGACCGCTTCGAGAGCCACTGATACGCAACTTCGAGATCGACCGGCGGCTCCAGTTCCGCGTTCGCCGGAACGACCGCCCAACGAAGAGCGAGACGTAGCTCCTCCGCCTTGGGCATCTGCTTGTCCTGTTCCACCATGGCCAGGGTCACCGCTGCGAGACCATCCGCGATGCCTTCTCGGGTCTTTGCCGCTGCTGTAGGCCAGCGCATCGCCATGTACTCGCGGCAGAAGACGAGCCAGGGCAGTTCCTCTCGGGCATCTGCGGTCGCTGCGGCCTTCATGGCAGCGCGGACTTCGGACTCGGGCAGGCCGTCCTTGATGCGGAAGGCTTCCCCGCGCTTCATGGCCAGCCACAGTTCTGACCTACGGCTTCCCGCAAGTGTCACCGTGGCGAACGTCTTGCTGCTGACTTTGCCAGCCACGATCCAGCGGAGTTGGTATGGCCGAGTCTTGCTCTGCGCCTTGGTCACATTCCACAGGCGCACGTCCAGGGAAAACCCTGCCGGGTCCAAACCGTTGTTCTGCCCGGTCCCAGGGGCACTACTGTTCGTCACGCCGCCTCCTCCAAGGACGTGAGCCAGCGGTCCAGTTCCGAGCGTCGGATACGGACGTCACCGTTGGGGAGCTTGATGGATCTCGGCGCCTTCCGGCACTGGCGCCAGCGGTAGAAGGTAGAACGCGGTACGGCGAGTTCTTCGATCACTTCGTCGATGCTCAGCATTTCGTCACGCGGCTTGGCCACGCCGAGGCTCCTTCAAGGTGTTGGAGGGGGTCAGAAACCCCCGGAAGGACTGACAGAACTGACAGAACCTCGCCGCATGGCCCCTGACCTGCGGCTTTTGGTGGTTCGGGCCGCGTGACAAAACCTCAAAAAACTCTGACAGAACCTCGAAAACCTCGGTTCTCTCAGACCCGACGTCTCGCCCGCGGCGAGGTTTTTTGAGTTCTGTCAGAGTTTCCGGAGGTTTTGTCAGAGCTCCGAAAACGCAAGTTTCCGCAGGTCACAGTGCTGGTCGGGAGGTTCTGTCAGTTCTGTCAGCGGGTTGGGGGTTTTCAGGCGGCGCGGGTGGTGCGGGGGTGGGTCTCGTAGCGGGGGGAGGGCGGCCGGCCGCCGCGCGTGGTGCGGGGCGGCGGGGGCTGCTGGCGGACCCAGCCGTGTTCCTCCAGGAGGTCCAGGGCGGGGTCGAGGTCGCCCATGGCGGGGAACTCGCTGCGGGGCATCGCACGGAAGAGGTCGCGTTTGGTGAAGGCGGCGGTGCGGGTCTCGCGCAGGTGGGTCAGGACCGTGTGGGCGGCCTCCTGGGCGGGGTCGGCCTTCATGGCGTTGAAGACGTCGAGGGCGTGAGCGGTGAAGTAGTCCCCGAGCCGAGTGGCCGCGGCCATGGTCTCGGCAGTGATCGGCCGGGTCCAAGCGTCCTCGGGGTGGGCGGCGAGGTGGAGGAGCCCGGCGATGCGGGCGACGGCGCCGTCGCGCTTGCTGGCCCAGTTCACGATCGGCGCAAGGCTCCCGTCCTTGCGCAGGCGGGATTCGGTGACGCGCTGGTAGGCGAGCAGGACTGCGTCCGCCTGAGGGGTGAGGGTGAGTTCGGCGGTCTCGGTCCAGCCCGCCAGGGTCAGAGCCAGACGGCCGAGGTTCTGGGCGTAGGCGCCGGCAGTGTCAGGGTCGAGGAGTTCGGGGGTGAGGTTGCGGTAGCCGACGAGAGACTCAGGCTTGGAGTAGAGGAAGCGGGCGAGCAGGCCGCGTCCGTCGGCGCCCTTGATCTGGCCGATGGCGTCGAGGACTTCCGGCTGGATGGCGAGGCCCATGGTGATGGCGGGGTTCTCGATGTACTGGGGGTCTCGGGCCTGGCGGTTGACGCGGGCCATGTCGCCGGCGTGGCCCTTGAGGAAGATCCCCATGTTCGGGACGCCGGAGTAGCGTCCGGCGATGATCTCGAAGATCTCGCCCTCAGGGGACAGGATCGAGATCCGCCCGTCCTGCTGGGCGAGGAGGGTGGTCAGGCTCTCGGCGGTGATGTCGTCGGCGACGAGCTGCGGCTCGACCGGGACGACAGCCCGCTCGGCGGCCTCGGTGAGGGAGATGGCCTGGGCGGTCAGGCCGGCCAGCTTGTCGGCTTCGGCATTGGCTGCCAGCTTCTCGGCCCTCTCAGCGGCCGCCTTCGCGATGCGCGCGGAGGCAGCAGCCTCGGTCCGCTGAGGCGCGGTGAGTTCGATCAGGGCTTTCTCGGCGGCGAGGAGGGGCTTGGTCATGAGGCCGAACACGGCGCTCTTGCGGTTGCCGGGCGGCAGGGCAACGGCGGTGTAGAGGTTGACCGGCTCACTCCATTGCCCGCGCACGTTCACGGTGAGGCGTCCGCCGGCCGCGGTGCCGACGACGGCGAGAGCGAGGCACCCGGCGAGGTCGACGGGTGTCTGCGTCTCCTCCGCGACTCCGGCCGTCATGGCGGCCAGCCAGTCCGGCAGAGCGTCCACGGGGAAGGTGGGAAGCTGCCCGCGGGGGTTGAGGGGGACGGGCTCGTCCCACCCGCGTCGCCCGGTGATGTCCTCCGGGGTCATCTCGTCGAACCCTTCCCACAGCTCAGGGTCGTACGTACTCATGCGGCTTCCCTTCGCTGAGTGAGGCGGGAGCAAGACGTGCGGTGCTCTTCGTGGTCCGCGATCAGCGCCAGGGCGCGGGCACGTCCGGCGGCGAAGAGGTCGCGCCCACAGGAGCACCAGGAGCGGACGCTCGGGGCCGCCCCGTAGGAGGGCGGGGCCACGATGTGCAGCCACGCCACCGGCCGGCGCCTGCCGTCGGCGTGCGGGTCAGGGCGAACAGATGAAGGGACGCCTTCGGCGACGACCCTCGGCGCACCACGGCCGTCCCGGGCCGGGGCCGGCTTGGCGGGGCTGGGACCGCCAGGGGCGGGGGGCAGGCCTTCCAAGGGGAGCGGAATCTGGGCGCTCATGCCGTCTCCCGGGCGCGGACCGTGCGGGCGGAGCTGTCGAGGGCGGAGCGGATCGTGGCGCGGCACTCGGCCACGGTGAGTCCGCGGTCCTCCCCTGCCGCTTGGAAGGCCTCCTCGACCTCCTGCCGGGGGAGGTCGCCCCACGCGACGAACCGCCCCACCTTGAAGGCGCTGCGGTTGAGCGTGTTGTTCGCCTGCTGCGCGGGTGCCTGGCGGACGGCCTCGCACTCGGCGTGCAGTGCAGCCCGCGCCGCGCTTTTGCCGCGGACCGCGCCCGGCATCCTCAGGGGCATCGGGCGCGGGGCGGGAGGCTGGAGCAGCGCCAGGAGCCAGGCCGCGAGTTCGACGGCCGGGGACGGGTCGGTGACCTCGTACCTTCCGGCCGGTGTGGTGCTGCCGGGGGCGACGACGTAGCCGCCGTGGGCGCGGGTGTCGATGAGCGGGGCCAGCCTGCCCGCCGTGTTGCCCAGCCGGATCCCGTCGGGGGCGGTGAAGTACAGGTGGGTCCCGCCGGAGGGAGTCCGCACGGTGAGGGTGGCCGGGACGGGCTGCCCGGCGCGCTCGCAGAGCGCCAACAGGTTGTCCGCGCCGCCAGGCGCGTCCTGACTGCAGTTCTCCTTGGGCATGTCGAGGTCGACCACGACCAGCCCGGCCGGGCCGGTGGCCAGGCCGATGTTGTACGGCTTGTGGCTCCAGCACCGGGCGATAACGGCCGCGTCGGTGGTGGCGCGCTGCTCCCACTTCACGTGCCCGCCCGCGCAGGGGCCGGTTCGGGGGCAGTGGTCGTCGCGGTGCAGGGCAGGGTTCTTGGCGCCGGGGCGGAGCGGGAAGACGGGCCAGCCCCGGGCGGCCGTGGCAAGCGCCGCGGACAGCATGTCGTTCATGCGGCCACCGCCGAGGCGAGGGCGGCAAGGTGGGCCAGGGCCTGTGCGCCGATCCACTGGGCGTAGGCGGGCGGGATGCACTCCCGGATGCCGTCGCGGTTCATCCAGGGGACACCCATGACCTGGCGGGCCTGGTCGACGCCGGAGAAGTTGCCGACGTACTGGCCATACCAGCCCTCGGGGACGGGGCGGCCCATCTTGGCTTGCGGGGCGATGTGGGCGGGGTGCTCGTGCTGGGTGAGGGTGAAGCCGCCGCCGGTCTCGAAGTACCGATGCCGGTAGGTCCGCAGGCCGAACATGGCCCCGCAGAGCATCACCGGCTGACGGAGCTTGTGGGCGGCGCCTCGGACGTTCTCCATCACCCACGGGCGACCCGTGGCGTTCAGCGCCTCGCGGGTGGGGCCGATGAGGTCGGGGTGGTTGTTGCCTTGGATGCGCTGGCAGTCGGTGTCGTGCTGGCACGGGGGCGAGGCCGAGATGAAGCTGAAGCCGGCGCCGAACTCCCGGATGAAGTCGATGGCGTCGCCCTGGTGGAAGCCGAGCGGGTAGCGGGGCTGGGCGTCCTTGTCGACGCCGGTCACCTCGAACCCGGTCTGGTGGTAGCCCATGCCGGCACCGCCCTGGCAGCAGAAGGCGTCCAGGAGTAAGGGACGCCAGGCGGTGTGGTCTCGCCGGATGTCGGCGGTGTGGGTCATGCTGGAGTCCTCCAGTTCAGTTGGATGTGCTGGTTGACGAGGGCGGCCCCGCTTCATTGGCGTGAGAGGGGGCCGCCCTCGGCGTATCTAGCTGCGCCCGTGCTTGTGGCGCGGCTCCAGCAGGGCGAAGCGCAGCGCGGTCTCGGCGTTTCGGCCGTAGGCGTGCATGGCGTCGGGAAGGTCCTCGGCCACGCGGTAGGCGTCGTGCATCGCGGACGCCTCGTGGTCGGCGAGGTAGTGCTCCTGGTCCAGGTCGGCCGCGTATTCAGCGGCCGCCTCGCAGCGCTGCATCTCGCCCAGGGCGCGGTCGAAGTCGGCCTTGCCGCTCCACCGGCCCAGTCCCTCGAACGCCTCCGTGCTCGGGTAGGCCTCGCTCGGCAGGATGTAGAACCCCTGATCGCTGCGGCCCAGCTCCACCACCGGCGGCCGCTGACCGGCCAGGACCTGCCGGATGGCCCAGGTGGCACCGTAGGCGTAGCCCTGGCCGGTCTGGGCGTACAAGCGGCGCAGCCGGTCCGCCTGCTTGCGGTGGACGTCCCCGATGACGAACAGGGCGTTGTCGTGGGGCCGGAACGGCACGCTGCTCGGCCGGCCGGACACGGTGAGCTCCCCGTCGACGTGCTTGAGCCGGTCGAGGTCGTAGTGGGCGGCGGTGATGCGGGCGGCGTGGTAGGCACGCTGTGCTTCGCGGGCCGCGGCGCCCAGGGCGTACACGCTGTCGGTCAGAGTCTCAAACCACGGGACCGTGGTGCGGGTTGCGGTCATGAATTTCCTCCTCAGTGGCGGGTGTGGTCGGTGGCCAGGCTGGTCAGCCGCTTCGCCTCGTCGGGGGTGACGTGGCGGTAGCCGATGGACACTCGGCATCCGGGGTGCGGGCAGCCAACGGTGCGCTGCCCGGTGAGCAACGCGAGCGCGTCGGCGATGCGCTCGGGCAGAGGCTGGTTCACACGGGCCTTTCAGCGGTTGTTGAAGGTGCCGGTGGCACGTCCGGACATGGGTGAGGGCGGCCCGGACTCTGGTGAATTGGGGCCGCCCTCGTTGTGTCTGAGCGGGCGTTCAGTTGTTGATCTGCCTGCGGACCTCGGCGACGAGGCGGAGGATTTCGTACGCCATGTCGGCGATCGCCTGCAACTGCTCCTTCACGTCCGTCGGCTCGGTGAAGGAGAAAGAGCGATCGTGGTCCGGTTTGGGGTCGGTGAACGAGAACGACAAAGGTGGCTCCCGCCGGGTCAGATGTTCGCGTGGTGGGCGCGCTGGATGGCGGCCTCCCACACGCTGCGGACCTGCGGTCCGGTGTGGGCGTCGTTCCAGGCCGGGATCGCCTCCCAGTGCTGGCCGTGCTGGCGGCGGGCTTCGTCCAGGAGGAGCCTTCCGGCGTCCCGGTAAGCGGCGTTGCGACTACCGGCCGCTGCGCGCAGTGCGCCGATGGAGCAGCGGGCGCCCTCGGGGTGGATCAGGCGGTACTTGGCCCAGCCGTGGGTGTCAAGGAAGGCGAGCGCGTCGCTGAGGGTCTCCTCGACCGGGCCCGGCCGGTGCACCGGCACGGCGGCGAGGATGACGGAGACCGGCGCGGGGCTGGTATCGGCCGCGATGGCGACGGGTTCCGGGGTGGGGTCGAGGAGCTGGAACGCCTTGGCGTACAGGTCCTGGTCGACAGGGGCGAAGTGGGTTTCGGTGCGGGTGGTCATGCTGCCCTCCACAGGCCGTTCTCGTTGGTGATCTCGTCTCGCTTCTTCAGCTCGGACAGGCGCGGCTTGACGTTCTTCGCTGTCGTGCCGAGCTTTCGGGCGATGGTCTCGGCGGTCATGGGGATGGACTCCTCCCGGAGGAGTTCGAGGATTCGCGGCTTGATCAGCTCCTGTCCGTCCGGGGCAGCCGTGGGGCCGGCGGGGTCGGTCTGAGCCCGCTGCTGGGGAAGGGTCTGGCCCTGGTGAGCCTTGGTGAGGAGGTCGGTGAGGCTGCCGATCAGGTTCTTGCCGCGCTGGTCGACCATCGGGGTGCGCGTGATCGCTTCCCGGTGGTGCCAGGCCTGGCAGTTCTCAATGGCGACGGGAGTCGTGTCTCCGGTGAGGGAGGCGGGCGGGACGTCCAGGTGCAGGGAGCGGAACTGGACGGCCTGCGATCCGGGGGTGAGGAGGTAGCCGAGGCCAAAGGTGCCGTCCTCGGGACCGGCGGCGGCCGCCGTGTCCAGGCCGCTGCTCATGTCGCGGTCGGCGACCTTGGCGTACTGGCCGGGCCAGGAGGAGGGGATCATCGACAGGTCGATGCCCTCCGCGCCCTCGACCGAGTTCGCCCCGACGAGGGAGCCCTGGCCCCTGGCGCAGCGCAGGAACACCGCGCCGCCGCCGATCAGGAGCTGCGAGCGGATGACCGTGGAGTTCCCGAGGTCTTCGGCCAGAGGGGTCTGGGTGGCCAGGACCACGCCGATCCCCCGCTTGAGGGACCGGCGGGTGAGCTGCTCCACGATCGCCTTGGCCTCCGCGTGGTACGGGGAGGAGACCGACAGCAGCATGTGCGCTTCGTCGATCACGATCAGGATCAGCGGGTCGGTGAAGGGGAAGGCCGGAGAGCGGTAGCGGGCCTCGCGGTCGAGCATCAGCGCGTACGCCAGCCGCAACGCGCCCATCGCCTCGTCCAGACCGTCCCCGCAGTACGCGGCCAGCGCGGCTCCTGCGATGGTCCCAGCCTGCGGGGAAGCCAGGATCACCGCGATGCCGGACCGGTGGGCGGACAGCAGGACCTGTTCCAGGCACCCGGACTTCCCCGAGCGGGACCCGCCCACGAGGTAGAGGTGGCGGGCGCCGGAACCGGGCTGGGCCAGGGGGACCAGGGCTGCGCGGGCGTCGATGTAGGTGCCCAGGCGGATGTAGCCGCGGGAGTCCATGGCCAGCTCGTCGACGACCGAGGAGAGCATGGTGCCGTGCATCAGCGCGTGCTCCTTCATCACGCGCACCCCCATCTGCGAGGGCTTGTCAGCCGGGGCCAGAGCGATCTGGATCGTCTCCAGGTCCAGGTTCCCGGCGAGGTCCTGGAGGTTGACGGTCCCGATGGCCTTCCGGTCTCGGGTAGCGATCCCCTCCCAGTCCAGGGGCCCGTCGTAGCGGGTCAGGGTCAGGGTGGTGCCAGGCATCGCCCCTTCCGGGACGGCAACGTGCGCGGCCCACAGCTCCTCGGCCGTCGTGGGCGCTCCGCCGGCAGCGATCTGCGGCTGCTGGGCTGCCTTCTTCAGGTGGACGGTGACGGGCAGCGCGTTCGGCGCGTAGTGCTTGGGGTCGCCCATCTCCACCTGGGAGACGGGGATCTGGTACACGGAGGCGATGTCCGCTGCCTTCACCCTCACCTGCTGGCCCTGGGGCAGGGTGATGATCCCGGTGAACGACATGTGGTCGTCCCCGGCCTCGATCGCGAGGTGCGCGAGGCGGGCCCCGGGGTGGATGAGCTTGCGGCCCTCAGTCTGGGTGGGACCGCAGATGAACTCCGTCCACCACGCGGTGATGAGCTGAGCCTGCGAACTCTGCCCCGCCGCGGCCGTGGTCGTGGCCGGGAGCGCGGACAGTCCGCCGCCAGTGTTGCGGTGGTGCGCCAGGACGGCCGCACCGGCTGGCACCGCCAGCCCGAGGGCGAACAGCGGATCCAGTCCGCTCGCCAGGACCTGGTGAGCGGCGATGCCGCAGCCGGTGGCCGTGATCCCGCAGGCGATCAGGGAGCGCAGGACGGGGGCGGAGGCGCTGACGGCCCACGCCCCCACTCCCGCCGCTCCTGCAGCGAGGGCGGACCAGGGGCCGCCGGACACGGATGCCAGGGCGAGGGCGGCGGGCGCGTACTGGATGAACTGTGCTCGGGTCGGCCCCATGGTCCGGCCTCCTTACTGCTGGGCGTAGAAGGCGGCTTCGGCCATCTCGACCGGGGACGCGTCCACCGCGTCGGCAATGCCGCCGTGGTCGGACTCCGTGATGGTCTCCGCGTCGCCGGCGGCCGCGGCCGCACTGTCCGCGGCGGCCGTGTAGGCGCCGGCGGCGTCCTTGGCGCCGGTCATGGTCAGCGCCGCGTCCGCGAACTCGGCCGTGGTGGCGTCGTCCACGGCCAGCGCCTTCATCGTCTCGGCGGCGTCCTGCATCTGCTCCGCCGTCTCGTCGATGTCGGAGGCGAGCTGGGTGACGGTGTCGGCGTGGGCGTGGACCTGGTGGGTGAGCCAGGCGAGCTTGGTGCGCAGGGCCGCGTAGGTCGCGGCGTCCTTCAGGTTCTCGGTGGCAGACATGCGGGCCTCCCCTATCGGGCGTTGTAGAAGTCGCGTTCGGCGGGCTTGGTCAGCGGGGAGTCCGCGACGGCCCGGAAGATCTGGCCGTGGCGGACCTCGGCGTTCGCGGACGCGGTCCGGCACGCTTCCTCGCCGCCCTGGATCTGGTCGTGCAACTTCTGGGCGGCGGCGGCCTGGAGGTCGAGCTGCTCCTTGAGGTACTCGCACTTGCCGATCAGGTTGTCGCCGACGCCCTTGTCCGTGATGTCGGCGATCAGGACGTCACAGTCCGCGGCCAGCTCTGCGGACTCGTCGACGAGCTCCAGGCACTTCTCGGCGCTGGTCTGGCACAGGGTGGCCGCGCCTTCGGCGAGGTCGATGACCTGGGTCAGGGTCATGACCTCACCGCCGCTGTAGGTGCGGGTCTTCCCGGCGGCCGTGGTGACGTGGACGCCGTTGGCGTCCACGGTCGCGGTGTGCGGAACGGGCGGGTTGGGCTGCATCGCGGGGTCCGTCCTGATCTGGTTGGGGAGCTTGACGGTGCGGGGCTGCGGGATCGTGCCAGGCGGAGGGATCGTCGGCCCCGCCGGAGGCGGGGCCGCAGGCGGAGTGGGCGGCGGTGTCGGGGGCGTGGTCGGCTTGGGCGGCATCGTGGGCTTCGGCGGCACGGTGGTCCCCGCGGTGGGTTCGGAGGGCCCCGGCGCAGGCTGGGCGGAAGGCGAACCGGAAGGCTTAGTACCCGGCTTCTTCAGATAGGCGGAACGCCACCCATCCCGAAGCCCCCCAGCCCAATGCGCACCAGCCAGCAACCCGTAATGCGTTTTCGCGGCGGCGTTGTAGGCGGCGTTTCGGAAGGTGTCCGGCGCCCTGGTCGGCGACCATTTGGCTTTCGGTTTCGGCGGGGGCTTCTTGATTCCCGCCTTCTCGTATTTTCCGTGAGTGTTGTCGACGCCGACGAGGTAGGTGATGGCGAGGAGAACGAGGAGTTCCACGACCCTCCCTAGGTGACACTGTGTAGTTGACGGCGGTTACCGGTTACCGGTTACAGGCCCTGCGGACGCCGGTTCGGGCTCCCCGGGCGCTCAGAACCGAACGTCTGCGGGCTGTAACCGGTAACCGGTAACCGGCACGACTGGTCGCTCAGCGTGACGTGCCGATGTTGTTGACCGTGGTGTTCGCCGTGTTGAAGACGGATTCGAGGGTGCTGCGGATCTCGTCACTGAACGGCGTGTACGGCAGGAAGATGCCGGAGACGATCAGCATCAGGCAGATCGCCATCTGCTTTCCCTTGGTCTTCTTGAAGGTGAAGAACAGGGCCCAGCAAAAAAGGGCCAGGGCGAAGAACTGGAGCGTCATTTTAGGCACCCTTCTCGAAGGTGAATCCCTTGTCGTTCGCGGGGGTGACCGCACCGGAACCGGAGGGTGCGGAGAGCTTCTTGTAGGCGAACAGGCCACCGCCGCCGACAACAGCCACCCACAGCCAGGGGCTGGAGGTGAGGGAGCCGCCGGCGTCGCTGGGCTCTTCCTCGGCCTTGGGGGCCGTACCGCCGCCGAGGGTCGGGGCGGCGCAGGAGGGGATCTTCGAGACCTCCCAGGAGGCGGCCTTCGCGACGGCCGCCGCGCGGACCTTCATGCACTCCTGGTAGACGGTCATTCCCCGCTCGTAGAGGGTCTTGGCCGCGGCTTCCTCGGTCTGCGCCCGCTCCTTGTCGGCCTGCGCCTCGACCAGGGTGTTCGCGGCCTTCTCCTTGGCCTGCGCGCGGTCCTGGGCGGCCTGTTCGCCCTGCATGCTGGTGACGGCCACGACCGTGCCGCACACCGCGAGGACGGCGATCGTGCCGCACACGGCGAGCGCGGCGGTGTTGCGGCGGACCCCGCCGACCTTGCCGATCGTGGCGGAGAACTTGGACGACGTGCTGGGCTTCTCAGGGGCTTCGGTGTTCATGCGGGTGAACTCCTCGTCCCAGTCGATACCGGACATGGCGGCTCCTCCTTCCAGGGCTTGGGCCGCGCAGGAGCTAGAGCTGGTTGGGCTCCAGGCTGAAGAAGATCGTGTTGGCGGAGGCCATCTCCGGGTGCTGGCCGACGATGTGGCCCCGGAGCGCGACGAACACGTCGTAGCGGGTGGCGCCGTTGGGCGGGGTCCATGTCCCGTACTGCGTGGTCATCCCCCGCCCGGGCAGCTCCAGCGTCAGCACCCACGCGTGGGAGCCCTGCGAGGCGGCCTGCGTGGCGGCGGTGGAGGGAGAGGTCTGGGAGGTCACTGAAACTCCTTGAAGAATCGGTGTGTTCAGGCGGGGAGGCGCGGAGTGTCCGCGCAGGGGATGCACATGCCGAGCGAGGCCGGGATCACGTACCCGGCATCCCGGCGACAGGCCGGGCACCAGCGGCGGGCCGCGTTCGCCTTCGCCAGGGCCGCGGCCCGGCGGACGGTCATCGGCCGCACCGGGCGGGCCAGGTCGATCCGGTACAGGTAGGCGACCAGCGGGCCGCGCCGGCGGCGGGGCCGCTCGACCTGCGCGGCGACGTCCTGTCCGCCGGGACGCAGGCCGAGGGCACGGAGCTGTCGGCGGGTGGCGAGCCCGTCGGGGGCAAGGCGCCACCGGTAGACGGTGGTCACCGGGGGCTCTCTTCCTGGGCCATGAGGGTGGCCCAGGCGCCCCGGATGCGGGCTTCGCCGCCGGTGAATCCGGACTCGCGGAACGCTGCGGCACTCTGCCGGTAGGACAAGGGCGGGTCGTCGGAGTACCGCAGGAACCTGAGGACGACCACGATCTGTTCGTCGGTCAGCGGCTCACCGATCAGCGGCGTGGAGACCCCGGCGATGGCCGCGAGCTGGTCGAGGGTCACGGGCGTGACGGCGGGTGTGACGCCCTCCCCGTCTAGACCGGTCAGCGAGTCGTTGACCTGCGTGTCTTCCCCGTCACGCCCACCCGTGACGGCCCCCTCCCCGGCACCCGGTTCGGGTACCGAGGGGAGGGCGGGAGTCACGGCCGCCGTGACGGCGTCACGCCCTGCCGTGACGGGGGCGATGGGGGGTGTGACGGTGATCGCGAACATGTCGCCGAGGGCGACGTCCGCGCCAGTGGTGATCCGCTCCCGCTGGACGTCCAGCAGCCGCGCCCCGAGCGTGGTGTCAGCGGAGCCGACCTTGCGGGCCAGGCGCCACGACGCCCGGTCCGACCGCTTGCGGATCTTCTTGTCGGGGTGGTTCGCGGCGCGGGCACGGTGATAGGCGAGAGCCTGGACCACGGCCGCCGCCCGCGCTTCGGCCTCAGCGTCCCGGCCGTCGACATGCACCACGATCCGCCGGGCCAGGAAGGCCATGCCCTCGGCCGAGACCGACATGCCCAGCGGGGTGATCGCGTAGATCACAGTGCGCGGCCCATCGGGGGCGGCGACGGCGGACATAGCCGACGCGGCGGCCGGCAAGGCCCACAATCCGGCGCGGACCACGGCCGGGGAGGACTGCCCCAGCATCGTCAGCCCCAGCAACACCAGCGCCAGGACCGCGGTCGCACCCTCGCCCGCGGCGACCGCGCCGAGTGCGGTACCGGAGTTGTAGGCGCCTTTGATGTTGGAGTAGGTGCCGTAGCCGCCGGCCGCGCCCGTGGCGAGCATCGGGGCGAACGCAAGACCGAGGACAGCCCTCTGGATTCCGGTCAGCGGGCGGCCGCTCACCACTCGCCCCCGTCCTTCTCGGCCTCGAACACGGCGTAGGTGACGGGCTCCTCGGCGGTCCGCGTACGGATCGCGTCTGCGGCCAGCCGCGGGTCCCGGCTAACGGCGCGGTTCGTTGCGACGATGATCCGCACGGCCAAGGCCCGGCGCTCCAGCAGCCGGTAGTAGAGCCGCTCGTCCTCATCGGCGATCGACGGCAGCGGCAGGTGCAGCGCCTCCACGATCGCGTCCAGCAGGTCGGCGTGAGCCGCTTCGGTGCGCTCATTCATGCCGCGTCCCCCGAGACCTGCGCACCGGCGGCGGCGCGGTTGGCCGCGTCCCGGCGGGCGGCCAACACCCGGTGGTGGGCCCGGCGGATCCGGCGGCCGTCGAACTCCGACGCCGGCCGGTCCAGCAGGACGATCAGCGCGTCCAGCAACTCCACCTCGGCCAGCACCACGGGCATCTCGGCCTCGATCGCATTCAGCTCCGCGTCCGTCGGCTCCAAGCCGTCGGACCACGGGGCAGCGAGGTTCTGAAGTGCAATGATGTGCTTCATGAGTCGTGTTCTCCCTAGCAGGTGGACGGCTCGCAGCGGCCCCGGTGTTCCAGCACCGGGGCCGCACTTCGTTGAAGCGGCTGCTCGATTCCACGAACAGCCACGGCCGCCGACGCCCGGAGTGCAGAGTCGGGCGTCGAGGACCGTGGTCATTGGTGAGAGTCGGACTGGGCTTCGCACGGCGCCACTCGTTCTGGGGGCGGTCCGAGTCCCCGGAAGTCGTCGCAGCCAATGTCTGGCCGTGCGGATCTTTAGAGCCGATGGCGTGTCCCCCTACGGGGTGTTGGGCTCGGTTGTGACACGGGCCCGTTCTCGGTCGGCTGGTCTCCACTCGCCTCGGCCGGTGCGGTCACGGCCGTCATGCTGCGGTGGATCACGCTGTTGAGTTGGTGGTCGAGCATTTGCGCAGCTCAGAGCAGCCCAAAGAAGGCCCCTCATGAGTGGTTCTTCAGCGATTGAGCCGCCGTTTCCGTGGCGGCCCTGCTTATTGACAAGCCTCTCCGCGCAGAGCTCCGCAATCGAATGACGGCTTGTCATACGAGGCTCGGCACGCCAGCGCCGCTCCCTGCCCAACATGGTGCACCTAGTGCACCATGTTGGCAAGTGGCTCGCCCTGCCCACGGGGAATGGATTACGGGGAGACTGGTGTACTAAGTACGACATCCCCGACTGGAGGACTCTCCCCGTGACAGAGTTTCGAGGGCAGCCGGCATACCTTCAGCTGGCCGATGACCTGCGGGATCGCATTCGCAGCGGCGAGATCCCGGACGGTTCTCCCCTGCCGTCAGCACAGGATCTGATCACAAGCTCCGGCGCCTCAAGCACCGTCGTGAAGAACGCCGTCTCTCTCCTGCGGGCCGAGGGATACGTGGTCGGCCACCAAGGCAAAGGGGTCTTTGCCCAGTTCCCGCCCCGCCTCGCAGATCACTCGCGCGGTGCCGCGGATTGGGCCCTGCCGCTACTGCAGGCAGGCATGGAGGTTGAAGCAGCCCTACGCGAGACTCTAGGAAAGGGCGGAGCCGGTACCGCGCACAGCGAAGCGGCCCTTGACCGCTGGCAGGCGGCATTCGCCGATCTGCCCGCGAGCGTCAAGGACCGCTTGACCAAGTCTCAGTGACTGTCGGCAGACACGACAGACCACGCGTCGCTCACCAGCTGCTCAAGGCTGGAGCGCTCCGGCTTCCACCCCAGATCAGCGGTGATCCTGGAAACGTCGGCCACCAGCCGCGGCGGCTCGGGCTGCGGGGGGCGGTGCAGCACAGGCACGCCCCTGCCCGTAACCCGTTCCACCGTGGCCACGATCTCCCGCATGCTTGCCGGGGTGGCACCCACGTTGTAGATCCGGTAGGAAGCGGAGGTGTTGGCCTCAAGCGCCATCACGTACGCGCGCGCCAGGTCGTCAACGTGCACAAAGTCCCGGACAGCGTCGCCGTCGCCGTTCATTTCGAGCTGCGGGTAGCGGCCGGCTGCCACCGCCACGGCCTTCGGGATGATGCGGCTCTCGTCCGCATCACCCACTCCACTGACGGCACCCGAGATGTTGAAGCACCGAAGGCTTACCGCCTTGATCGCGCCTGTCTCCGCGCGAGCCTGCAGCGCCCTATCGGCGGCCAGCTTCGACGTGCCGTACGGGTTGCTCGGAGCAGGAACGGTGTCCTCGCCGATGGGCTGATGCTCGGGTGCTCCGTAAACCGCAGCAGTCGAGCCGAGGACAACTGTCGGTGCCTGTGAGCCCGTAGGCGCGGCGGCCAGGGCATCGAGCAAGGTCACCGTGCCGCCGGCGTTGACGGCTTCGTACTCCTCCGGGCGTTCGAAGGACTCCCGGACCCGCGTGAGAGCGGCTAGGTGGCACACGCCCTGGACGCCCTCAAGGGCTTCCCTGAGGGCGTCCCCGTCTCGGATGTCGCCTCGGAACACGTGGGACACCGGCAGCTCCGGTACAGGGACGTCCGCCGGCCGATGGGTGAGCGCCACGGTGTCGTGGCCCGCCTCGGCGAGCCGTCGCACGACCGCATTGCCCACGAACCCGTACGCACCGGTCACAAGTACGCGCACTGATCTGCCTCTCAGCCCAGGATGAGCCCGCGGTGCTGCCACGCCAGGTCCAGGCACGCGGCGGCCGCGGACGCCAGGGGTTCATTGTCCAGCAGACGCCGGACGTTGGACTCGGTGAACTCGATGCCCGCGCCACTCCCGTTGGCGTTGCCTGCCACGACGGAACCCTCGGAGTTCCGGGACACCATGCCAGAGAAGACTGAGTCGTACACCTCCGCCTCGATGACCACCACGCTCAGGATCTCGCCTGCAAGCGTGAGGGGGTCCAGACCGATCCCGAAACAGTACGGGCGCACTTTGCCCTCGTGCCGAGCTTGGTTGAGCGTACGGAAGGGCTCCGTTCCGTCGTAGTCGATCGGCTCCCCACTACTGCCGTCGGCCTCCGGGTCCCCGAGGAACTCCTCGGCGTACTCGCGCAGGACGTTGCGCCAGAGGTTGAAGTCGTTCGCCTGGTCCCAGGGCATGACCGAAGACGGCTGGAACACCCCGGCCGGCATCACGTGGTACGTCCCTCCTGCCAGAGCAACGTTGCTCGCAGACCGGTGGTGTAGCGGAAAGGACGCCCCATCGGGTCCAAGCCGAATGGTCAGGGTGTCAATGGATGGCAGCAACGCCCTATGGGCCAGGTCGAACGGGTCTCCGACGAGCGTCCGGAACGGAAGTTCAGCCCAACTTGGCTCACCGATCCACGCCGCGTCGCTGCCCGTCTTCAGCCAAGCGCTCGCCAGCTCGTGCGCCACGCCCTCGCAGATGTCAGCCATGTCGAAGTAGGTCGTGTAGCCGAACGACAGCTTGGGCCGGCCTTCCGTTCGCCCCACGTCGAGCAGACGGAAACTCGGCCGGTTCACGAACAGCGACGGCCGGTCGATCATCCGAATTGCCTGGGTGTAGCGATCGAACTTGGCGCCGTGCGGTGCGAGCGGCCGAACTCCCTCTGCTTCCACCTCTCGCCCGCTGATCTCCGGCGGACTGGTCTGCGTCAGCCAGGCCAGTTCTACGTCCGCGAAGTCGACCGGCTCGGGCCACATCCACGAGTCACGAGTCAGCACCGGGCTGTTTCCTGCACGGGAGACGTCCGGGTAGAGGCGAGCCGCAGCCTGCGTAAGGTCAGCCCGGTGGCGATTGAGCTCGCGGCGCGTCATACGCCAACGCCGCTGATCGTCCACAGCAGCGAGCGGACTCCGCTCGCCCGGGCGACCGGTGACCGCTCCGACCGTCACCGCGGCATCGGCGGGCGGGAGCAGGCCCAGCTCGTCTTCGGGCAGCGCCAGCGCGTGAGCAAGCCGGCGAAGCTCGACCATGTCCCGGATAGTCCGCTTGCCGCGTTCGAGTAAGGACACGTACGACTGGTCGTAGCCGAGCAAGTCGGCGAGATCCTGCTGCTTGAGCTTGTGGAGTGCTCGATACGCCTTGAGCACATCTGCCAGGTTCGATCCGTCCGGAGGCGCACTCCGCTCGATATCGCCAGAAAGCCAATGCGGCGAAGTAGCAGCCGATACAGCGCGGCCGGGGCTACGCGAGTCCCCGGGACCGACGCTGCGGCGACAGGGACTGCACACGGTGTCGGTGTTACCACGGCTCAGCTTCGTTCCGCACCTCGCGCACAGCGCTGGCACGGTCGATGCAACGGTCATGAGCTTCTTATCCCTTCATAGGGAGGACAACGACCCTAGCTGGCAGAACTACGCGCCAGGTCGAACAGTTGGCTGCGATGCCGCTCACGGGTTCATGGACACACGGCAGATCGGGGCAGTTCGAGACCGTCTGGGTCCGCGGAGAGGGGCTCCCTACCTCATCAGGCACCCGGTTGCACTCCGCTCCGCAGGGCCGCTCTCCCAGCTCCGTTCGGGCGACGAGCTTGCCGTCGGACCGCTGGGTCGACGGCCGCCCCTCCTGCCGGGACAGGCCCAAGGTATGTCTCCGAGCCGCATCCAGCCCGCTGGCACATGCCCATCACCGACGCGTCTCCGACGGGGGCTCTCCGAATCTGGGATGGACGGGGCGCCTTCTCGACTGCCGGCTGCGTGAGGTTGAGGCGGGCAGCTCTATCCCACCTGCCGTCGGCTCAGGCGAGCCGAGCGGGCGCGGTCAACTGCAGGCAGGATGTGAGCTAAGGGGCGGAGGACTGGGCTAGTGCCGTATCAGGCAACGTTCGCCCTGTCGACGACGGCGCGTAGGCGTCGGTCGTCGGCGTGGCGGTTTCGCCAGATGATGTAGCGGCGGATCATGCTGCCCTGTTCTTTGTGGTCGGCGTGGTCGGTGCCGTCGAGGGTGAAGTAGCGCAGGGCGGTGAATTGGGCCTCGATGCGGTTGAGCCAGGAGCTGTTGGTGGGGGTGTAGGCCATCTCGACGTTGTTCGCCGCGGCCCAGGTGCCGACGCGCTGGCATCGCTTGGTGGTCAGGTGCGGGGAGAAGTTGTCGCTGATGATCGCGATGCGGACCTCTCGCGGGTAGAGGCTGCGCAGGTAGCGGCAGAATTCCAGGAACTGTGTCCGCCTCTTGACCGGCTTGATGTGGCCGTAGAGCTTGTCCTTGGCCAGGTCGAGCGCGGCGAACAGGTGGCGCACTCCGCCGTAGCGGTTGTAGGTCGCCCGGCGCCGTCGGCGTGGTTCGCGGGCGGGGTCCTTGTGCTTGCCTCCGCGTTCGGCCCACTGCCGTCCGGCGTGGGGCATCAGGTTGAGGGGGCCGAACTCGTCCATGCAGAAGATGACTTCGGGCTCGCCGTCCTCGGGTGTGACCTCGCCGTCGGCGATGGCGTAGAGGTGTTCGACTCGGGCCTTCTTGGCCGCGTAGTCCGGGTCGCGTGAGGTCTTCCAGGTCTTCAGGCGTTGAAAGGAGACGCCTTCCTCGCGGAGCAGGATGCGCAGGCCCTCGTGGCTGATGTCGTCGACCACCCCCTCGGCGACCAGGAAGTCCGCCAGTTTCGTCAGACTCCAGGTCGAGAACGGCAGGTCGTGCTCGGTGGGCTTGGACTTGGCGATCTTCTTGATCTCGCGGCGTTCAGGCAGCGTGAACGTCTTCGGCCGTCCGCCCTTGTACTTCGGGTACAGCGAGTCGAAGCCGTCCGTGTTGAAGTTGTGGATCACATCGCGGACACGGTCGTCGCTGGTGAACGACACCTCGGCGATCCTCGCCACTGGCATGCCCTGCGCGGACAGCAGCACCATCTGGGCCCGCCGCCAGGTCACCACCGACCCGGTGCCCCTGCGGATGATCCGCAGCAGCCGCCTGCCCTCGTCGTCATCGATCTCACGCACCCGCACACGTTCAGCCACGTGATCATTCTGACCGCACCACGCCACCTCCCGCAGCAACCAGCCGACACATCATCACAGGGCGAACGTTGCCTGATGCGGCACTAGCGGCGGGTCACCCGACTGATCGTCAGTGGTTCCCTCAGAACTGCGTGCAGCAGGCTGCGGAAGGCGGGTCATCCCGCTCCGCGTCGAGGTTGCGTTCCATCCAGCAACAAAAATGTCGCTGCACAGACGTTCAATCTGCATCGCGATCTCTTCCATCTCAGGAATGGTGATCGCGGTGACGGATGCACCCAGCTGCTTGCGCAACGGCATCATCGCAGACAGAGCTGGGCCATCCTCTGTCCTGACGAAAATGGAATGCACGATCTTGTTGCGCCGATTCTTCAGTTCCCGTGCACGCACAAGGCACTCTTTGATAGGAGGAACGTCTTCAGGAGCGACGTAACCCACCGTGAGAGCCAGCTCGCACAGTTCGATGAGGCGAGCTGTTCCGTCGGCGTTCGCGTAGACGAGGAGCGTGGGCTCAAGAGCGATACTGCCCAGCAGGTTATGTAGATGCTTGTCGAGTAGCGCGCCCGCCACTGTCACACGGCCCACGGCTTCGAGGAAAGGGTCCCGCTGCGGAGCGGGCGTGTCAGGCGCCATGCCGTGCATGCTACGGACGCGCCGAAGCTACATCATCTGGTTTTGAAGAATCGCTCGGCTGCGATCATCGTCACTGGCAACATGGGGCAATGGTTCGCAGACCGTATCCCACGTACCGTGATCAGACGTTCCCCGCGACAGCGGCAGTATGGAGGGCGCTACGAGAGCTCCGTCCGTACCCGCCGGGCTACGCGAGCAAGGGCCCGCGCCAGAAGCTGTTCAGCGCAGCACTGGAGCAGTCGGAGCAACTCTTCACCGCAGCCGCCTCGGTTGGACCGGCGTCCAGGCCACTTGTGCTTTTCTACGGCCTGAGCCAGGCAGGTAGGGCCATCGCAGCCTGTGCTCCCGTTCCCGCTGACAAATACCGTCTAAGCGGCCACGGGATCGTCGCAGCCAATATGGACCAGCCAGACCTGGGCTCGGTCACCATCAAAGACAAGGGCGCACCCGGAACTCAGTCGTTCACGCAAGTTGCGGCGATGCTCGGATCGCGATCGCTACCTAGCGAAGCTCGTCTTGCGGAGGTGTGGGCGTCGATCTCGGAAGTAAGTCTCTGGCCCTTGCAAGCGACAGCCCGTCCGCAACTCTCAGTTACCAGAGAGACGCATCAGGTAGACGCCGATACGTTGCAGGCGATGGTGTCCGGATTGCCTGGAAACCTTCAAGAGCATACGAATCCGCAGGATCGTGAGCAGGCCGTGAGCGCGTGGCTCGCCGACTATCCGTCATTGAAGGGGTACCGCTTTCGATCGATTGGCGCCATCCCCGATAGTGGGCCGGAGAGCTGGGATTCGATGCAAGGTACGATCGGCTGCCGCCTGGTATGGGACGTAGCAGGCGGAGAGGAGGCCGCCGAGAGCCGGTTCGAGGACATCGCACCATGGAAGGGGCGAAGCCTCTCAGGACCCACCCGCGTGATCCACGCGCTATTTGGCGGCGACGACCGCGAGCTCCACCCTCTGCTGGCATGGTGGGCGGTGCTCTACACGCTATCGATGCTTGCCCGCTATCAGCCAGGCCAGTGGACCGCACAGATCGACGTGAACCGCAGCAAGGACGCTGTAGCGATCGAGTACCTCCTGGACAGCGCCCTTGCCGCGGTGCCTGAGCTGATCCTCGCCGCTATCGACGAGGTGACGACCTAGACTCGCCGGCGTCGACTGGTGACCTTCCCTCGGCACTCCGCGCACGGTACGCGATAGAGATCAGCCCGGACATTGTTGACTGAGAAAGAAGCTGCAGGTCAGCTGGCATATCTGGCAGCCCCTTGGCGTGCCCTCCGGAGCCGTGTGCGCAGGTTCGAATCCTGCCGGGGGCACTTCGCAGGAAGTGCCAGAGAAACCCCTGACGCAGAGATGCGCGTCGGGGGTTTTCTTGTTTCGTGCCGCAGGACACACGGCCCATGTGGGCTGCGCCCTCTTCTTCCGCGCAGGGTGCGGGAGGTTCTTGTCCTCCGGTCCCCCGCGCGGGACTTCGAAGCCGTCGGCCGCGGGTGGCTGCTCAAGCGGGTGGCCGGCGCCTGCGGCTGCCCGTGCGTCAGGCCTGCGGCGCCCGCCCCGGTTCCCTGGGTGGTGGTGCGTCTCCTAGCTGTCCGCGGTGAGGGTGGCGGCCAGTAGGCGGGCGCTCGCGGGGGCGCCTCCGGTCTGTTCCGAGTGGCCCGCGTGGGCCTGGTCCAGGGTGGGCAGGGGGTTCGGGGCGCGGTCGGTGGGGGCGCGGTCGAGGACGGTGGTGCCGGTTTCGGCCTCCTGGGTGGGGGCGTAGCCGGCCGCGCGGAGGACGGCGAGGGTCTGCTCCGGCGGGGCCGTGGAGATCAGGACGGTCGGGGCGATCCGGCGCAGGCGGAGACCGGCCAGGCCACGGGCCCGGGCCACTTCGGCGATCAGTCCGGGGTCGTCCGAGCGGATGCAGCAGGCGGAGCGGACGACCTTGAGTCGTCCGTGGGTGCGGGCCGTGTCCTTGATCGTGTAGGCCAGTGGTTGCGGGAGCGGCGCATTGCGCTCGCTCGCCGCTTTGAGGCGGTCGAGGAGTTCCTCTGCGTCCCAGCCCGAGTCCAGGGCCCGGCGTACGGAGGTTGCCCTGATCCGCCAGACCACCGCGTGCCCCTCGGACTCGATGTCGCCGACCGCGGAGAGGAGATCGGCCAGGGCGGGTACGGGCGCCCCCGTCACGGTGGCGGTCAGGTCGCTCTGGAAGCGGGCGGTGCCGCTGGGTTCGGGCAGCGTCGCGTACAGGGCCTCGCGGAGGGTGGTCACCGCCTGGGCCAGGGCGGGGCGGTGGGCGAGGTCCTCGCCCAGCCCCTCGCAGCCGCGGGCGGCGGGGTCGGCGCCCGCGCCGGGTACTGCCGGGTAGTGGTGTGCGGCTCCCGCGTCCAGCAGCCGGCACAGGGCCCGCCCGAGGGGGGTGAGGGCGCCGTGGGCCACCACTCCGAGCAGGGCCGCCTCCGTCAGGGTGGCCGCCATGCGGTCGAGCACTCCGTCCAGGCCGGTCAGCTCTCCGGTTCCGTCGGCGGTCAAGTGGCCGCGCAGGGCCGGCTGGAACCACGCGGCCAGGGACAGCAGTTCGGTGTATCCCCGCGCGTTCCCGGTCAACCCGTGTCCGTCGGGCAGGACGGCGAGCGCCCGCAGGATCCCGGTGCGCAGGGTCACGGCGTCCTGGTCCTGCGGGCTGACGAGCGCGACCGGGGTCTCGTCCGGGTCCGGCCAGTGGCTGAGAACCGCGGGGACCACGGCCCAGGCGGCCAGCAGCGGCAGCAGCTTGCCCGCCGCCGGGGCGGCGGCCCAGGCGTCATAGCGGTCGCTCGGCAGCAGCCGGGCGGACGGCTTGGGGCTCTTGGAGTCGTGGCGGCCGCGGGGAACGGAGGCCGGTCCGCCGCCCGGGGGTGCGGCCAGGGGCGCGGCCAGGCCTGCGTTCACCGCGAGGTCCAGCCACAGCCGGGTGTCCGCCTCGTCGGCCCCGGCCGCCTTGGCCAGCCGCCGCGTGTCCCGTACGGCGATCCCGCCCGACTTGCGGATCGCGACCGGCTCGGCGGCCAGCGCCCGAAGGGCCAGTTCGGCCCGCCAGGCGGCCGCCGCCGCGGCCGTACCCCCCTCGCCCTCCCAGCCGGGCGGCAGCGGCGCGGTGGCGGTGAACGGCTCCGGTTCCAGCCGGGGGCGGGGGGCCGTGCCCCCGTCGCGGAGCGCGCGGGCGATCTCGTAGGGAAGCTCCACCAGGTCGGGACCGACGGGGACCAGCAGTCCGCGCTCGGCCAGCCAGTCGGTTCCCTGGTCTCCGCTGCCGCCCTCCCGGAAGACGTACTTGGAGTCGGGGGAGGCGTACTGCGCCCCGTACCGGCTGACGAAGCAGTGCGTGCGCAGCTGCGGCGGGCCGGGCACCAGGTGGTCCAGCAGCTCCCGGACGCGGGCCGGGGCGTCCGCCACCAGTGCCCGCACCCGCGCCGGATCGGCGAGCAGGGCGGTGATCAGCTCCTGAGCCCGGTCGCGGGTACGGGCCGGGCCCTCGCCGAAGAGTTTCGCTGCGATCCGCTTGATCTCGGGGGCGTTGTAGGCGTACGTCAGCAGCCGGTCGGCGGTGCGCCCGTAGCCGTCGAACCCGGCGGCCCTGACGTGCAACAGCGGCGGCAGCGCCAGCTTCCCCTCGGGCGTGGGGAGCAACAGCGCGCGCTCGCGCAGTCGGGCGAGCGTGTGCTCCGCCCGCAGCCGCTCCTGCCCCGGCTCGAACCAGGCCAGTACGTCCCGCTCGGGCACCAGTCGGTCCCCGGGCTCCACCGCGACGACGGGCCTGCGCTGTTGCCAGGGATACCGAGGGCCGTCCTCGGCTTCGTCACCGGCCACGGGGCCGTGTCGCTCCAGGGCGAGGGCGGCGACGGAGGCGAGCAATTCCAGTTCTCCGGCGGTGCCCGCCATCAGGCCGTGGCACACCGACGCGTCGGTGAGCAGGTGTTCGGCGAGGTCGCGGAGGGTGGTGATCTCCCGGTACTCGGCGGCGAGCGGCAGATCCCGCTCCTCCAGCAAGGCCGTCAGCCGCTCGGCATCCAGGGTGCCCAGCCATTCCACCAGGGTGGTACGCGCGTTCACCCGGCCAGGCCAGCCCTGTCCGGTCACCCCGCGGGGGTGAACCTGCCGCATCGACACCGCAACGGGGCACCGCCCCGCAGCCGCCTCGGCGGCCGTCACCGCAGCCGCCTCCGCGGCCGTCACCGCAGCCACCTCCGCGCCCGTCGCCGCGGCGGCCGGGGGCTCTAGGCGGACGCGAGTTGGGGTTGAGAGGGGTGTGGGATGGTCCGGGCCGCTTGTCGGTGGTTTTTGGGGAGGCAGGATGGTTACGGGGACCGGGCTCGTCGAGCGGGCCGGGGAGTTGAGGGAGTCGGCGCGGCGGCGGGCCGCCGATGCCGAGGAGCAGCGGCGGCTTACTCCCGATGTGGTGGCGGGTGTGCTGGAGAGCGGGTTCGCCCGGCATTTCGTGCCCGTCGGGTTCGGCGGGGCGGAGGGCGGCTTCAGTGAGTTCGCCCGCGCCGTGGCCGTCGTCGCCGAGGGGTGTGCCGCTGCCGCCTGGTGTGCTTCCGTCGCGTCCAGTCTGGCCCGGGTGGCCGCCTTTCTGCCGGTGCAGGGACAGGCCGAGGTGTGGGCGGGCGGGGCCGACGCGTTCGTCGTCGGGTCGCTCTCGCCCGCCGGGAAGGCCGTGGCGGCGCCCGGTGGGTGGCGCGTGTCCGGGAGCTGGGCCTGCGTCAGCGGAGTCGACTTCTCCGACTGGGTGGTGGTCTGTGCCGTGCTTCCCGGGCAAGGCGGCGCGCGGTTGTTCGCCTTGCCGCGCGGGGCCTACGCCGTCAAGGACACCTGGAGCGCGTCCGGGATGCGGGGTACCGGGAGCAACACGGTCGTCGTCGACGACGTGTTCGTGCCCGAGTCGCGGAGCGTGGACCGGCAGCGGCTGTTCGACGGGCCCGCCGTGCCGATCCAGGCCGTGAACGGGCTGTCGTGCGCGCCCTCCGCCCTCGGCGCCGCCCGCGGCGCCCTCCGGCTGTGGACCGGCGACACCGCCCGGCGGCTCGCGCGCGGCGCCGGCAAGGCGGGGGGTCCCGGGCCCTCCCTCGGTACGTACGAGGCCGTCCTGGCCCGCAGCTCCGGCGAGATCGACGCCGCCGCGCTGCTGCTGGAGCGGGCGGCGCACGTCGCCGACCGGGGCGCCCTGATCACCGAGGCGGAGATCGCGCGCAACGTCCGCGACTACGCGCTGTCCACCGAGCTGCTCGTCGGCGCCGTCAACCGGATGTTCGCCGCTGCCGGTACGTCCGGGCAGAGCGCCGGGAGTCCGCTGGAGCGGGCCTGGCGCGACGTCAATTCCATCGCCACCCACATCGCCCTGACCTTCGACCCGGCCGCCGTTCTCTTCGCGTCCCGTCCCTTTGCCCTGGAGGCAGCAGCATGACCGGTGTTCCGACCAGGTTCCTGGGTGAACTGGCCGTTTCCGCGCAGGGCCTGGGCTGCATGGGCATGAGCCACGGCTACGGCGCCACCGACGACGCCGAGTCGGTCGCGACCCTGCACCGCGCCCTCGACCTCGGGGTGACCCTGCTCGACACCGCCGACTTCTACGGCAGCGGCCACAACGAGGAGCTCATCGGGCGGGCCGTCGCCGGGCGCCGCGACGAGGTCGCGCTGGCCACGAAGTTCGGCTTCGCGAACCGGCTCGGCGAGCCCACCCTCGTACGGGGCGACGCCGCCTACGTACGGCAGGCCTGCGAGGCCTCGCTGCGCCGGCTCGGGGTCGACCACATCGACCTCTACTACCAGCACCGGGTCGATCCGCGGGTCCCGATCGAGGAGACCGTCGGCGCCATGGCCGAGCTGGTACGGGCCGGGAAGGTGCGCCACCTCGGCCTGTCCGAGGCCGGTGCGGGAACCATCCGGCGGGCGCACGCGGTGCACCCGATCGCCGCGCTGCAGAGCGAGTGGTCGCTGTGGTCCCGGGACGTGGAGGCGGAGATCGTCCCGGTCTGCCGCGAGCTCGGCGTCGGCGTGGTCCCGTACGCCCCGCTCGGGCGCGGGTTCCTGACCGGCCGGTACGGCTCGGTGGAGAAGCTGGCGGAGACCGACGTACGGCGCGGGCACCCGCGCTTCGCCGACGGCAACCGCGAACGGAACCTGGCGATCGTCGCGAAGCTGGACGAGCTCGCGGCGGCGAAGGGGGTCACCGCCGGGCAGCTGGCCCTGGCCTGGGTGCAGCACCGGGGCGGGGACGTGGTGCCGATCCCGGGCACTCGCCGGCAGCGCTACCTGGAGGAGAACCTCGCGGCCCTGGCCGTCGAGCTGTCGCCCGGGGACCTCGCCGCGATCGAGGCCGCGGCGCCGCCCGAGGAGATCGCGGGCACCCGCTACGACCCGACCGGGCTCACCTTCGTCAACGGCTGAGCCGACGGGGCCGGTTCCCCCTCCGCCCCCTCCGCCCCCTCCGCCCGCCTCCGCCCCCTCCCCCCTCCGCCCGCCTGCCGCCCGTCAGCAGGCGGGCGGAGGCGTATGAGAATTTCATGTCCGCTCGTGCCTTCGTCACTGGCCGCCCGCTCAAGGCGGCTGCGATGCTGAATCCATGGAATTCGGAGTTCTCGGACCGCTCGAAGCCCGTATGCACGGCACGTCCATCGCACCAACCGCCGGAAAACCCCGCCAGATCCTCGCGCTGCTCGCCATCCGCGCGGGACGTGTCGTACAAGTGGAAACGCTGATGGCCGAATTGTGGGGCAATGCCATTCCCCGCAGTGCGGCCACCACGCTCCAGACCTACATCCTCCAATTACGCCGGAAACTCACGCAGGCCGGCGTGCAGCAGCAATCCGGCCGGAACGCCAAGGACGTACTGGCGACCTGTTACGGGGGCTACCGGCTCGCTCCCGAGGAGTTCTCCCTCGACCTGTCGGCGTTCCAGCAGCTGGTGCGCCTCGGCGGCCGGACGATGGCCGAGAACGACCCCGCGAAGGCGTCGGAGCAGCTCGGCCGCGCCCTGGACCTGTGGCGCGGACCGGCCTTGATCGACGTCCCGGTCGGCGAGGTCCTCAGCACGGAGGTGATCGGCATGCAGGAGGAACGCGACTGGGCGCTGGAGATGCGCCTCGAAGCCGACCTCAGCCTCGGCCGGCACGCGGAGATCCTCGGCGAGCTGCGCATGCTCGTGAGCCAACAGCCGCTGCACGAGACCCTGTCCGCCCAGCTGATGACCGCCCTGTACCGGGCCGGGCACCCCTGGCGCGCGCTCGACGCCTTCCAGGCGCTGCGCCACGCGCTCATCAAGGAGCTGGGGGTCGAACCGTCGCCACGGCTCCAGCGGCTGCACCAGGCCATCCTGGCCAACGACACCGGCCTCCAGGTCCCCTCGGCCACCTTGCACGCGCTCTCCGCGTAGGCCGTGCCCCGCGAACCCCTCGGGACGGCGCCGCCGTGCGCCGTACGCCGTACGCCGCGCACCGCGCGAACGACGAAGCTCCTGGCGGACACCGTGTCCGCCAGGAGCTTCGCCGTTGCTCCGGTCGCGAGCGCTCAGTGCTGCACGGCCAGCCGGCGGTCCGGTTCCCACCTGCCGAACTCGCCCTGCCGGTACAGGGCGGCCGGGCCGCCGAAGGTCTCGCTCTCCTCGATCCGCCCGATCAGCAGCAGGTGGTCCCCCGCCTCCACGGTCTGCACGAGCCTGCAGCCGGCGTACGCCACCGCGTCCTCGGTCAGTACGGGAACCCCCGCCAGGCCTCCGCGCCAGGCCACGCCCTCGAACTTGCGCTCCGTCTTCCCGGCGAAGGCCAGGGCCGTGTCCCGGCCCCGGTGGGCCACGAAGTTCATCGCGAACGCCCGGGAGGCGAGGATCGCGGGCAGGGTCCTGGAGCCCTTTCCCGCGCACAGCAGGACCAGGGGCGGGGCCGCCGACACGGCGGAGAAGGCGTTGCAGGTGAAGCCGGCCGGCTCGCCGTCCGCGCCGAGCGCGGTGACGATCGCGACAGGGGTCGCAAAGGAACCGAAAACCTTACGGAAGGTGTCCGCGTCCAGCATGGTGTCCACTCCGTCGAGTCAGGCACGGGACGTTCCCGCTGCATGCGCCGCACTATCGGTCACGTGGCTTGAAACCATCTGGACGGGGGCTCGGCCGGAACCCAAGCCTCCCTTGAGCGGCGCCGCCGCTACGCGGGCTCGTCCACGGACGTGACCAGGCCCGCGGCCGCCAGGTAGCCGACGATGTCCTCGGTCACCTGCGGCGGCAGCGGCAGGGCGGCCGACACCGCGGTGAGCGTGGTCGGCCAGGCGAGCGTCATCGCCACCCACGCCGCCTCCTGCCGGTGCAGGACGACGCGGTGCGGGGAGCGGTCGGACTCCAGGACGCATCCGGTACCCGACTCCGGCACGGTGAACGCCACGTGCCGGGGCAGGCACACCCGTCGCTCGCCGGCCGGCCGGATCAGGACGAACGAAGCCGCCGAGGACAGCGGGACCACGGACAGCAGCGGCCCTTTCAGGTCGTCCACCCCGAGGGTGCGCACCACGAGGTGCGACAGCTTGCTGAGCGCCGGCAGCGTGAAGGGGCACTGGTCCTCGGGCCCGCTCAGGGCATTGGCCAGCAGGACCGGCCCGAGCTCCATCCTCCGCAGGACCTCGCGCACCGCCGGGCTGGGCCGGTCGAGCCGGTCCTCGCCCCAGCGGCTGGTGAGGAGGAGGACGTCCCCGCCGGCCCCCTGATCGACGATCACGTCCTCGGACAGCGACCAGAGATGGAAGGTCTGGACACCCCCGGTCGTATACCGCATGTTGCACCTCTCTAGCCGGGCGGAGGGTTTCACGAGTATGGCCGCGCGCCCGAGCCTGACGACAGGTCGTGCGCCATACGGCCACCATGAATTCCTCATGCCGCCCCTGAGGGCCCGTCACACGGGCCGCGTCGGGATACGTGGACTCGCGCCGGTCAGGACCCGGCGCGCTGCGGCGTCCCGTCCCCGGTCCGGCCGAAGACGGCCGTGGTCAGCATCGCGGCGAGCGCGAACGCACCGGCGACGATCATGGCCAGGCGCGGCCCGTTGGAGTCGATGATCAGGCCGCCGATGAACGAGCCCACGCCGATGGCCCCGTTGAAGGCGGCGACGTAGAGCGAGGAGGCGGCCTCGCTCTCCTCGGGCACGAGCCGCATGACCCAGGTCTGCAGGGCGACCGGGAGCGCTGCGTAGAGCACGCCCCAGCACACCAGCATCGTGATGACGAGCGGCCCGCTCGCCCCGCCCGCGTACATCACCCCCATGACGACGGCCAGCAGGCCCGTGCAGCCGATGATGCTCGTGCGCAGGGCCCGGCCGACGACGGCGCCCGCCGCGAAGTTCCCGGCCAGCCCGGCCGCGCCGAAGACCAGCAGCAGTGCGCCGACGAGGGAGGGCCGGACGCCGGTGACCTCCTCCAGGAAGGGGGCCACGTACGTGAACGCGAGGAAGTGGCCGCTCATGATCAGTGCGGTGACGCCGACGGCGACGCGCAGCGGACGGTGGCGCAGTACGTGCCGCAGCGCGGCCAGGCTGCCGCTGCCCTTCGCGGGCAGGGCGGGCATGAACAGCAGGCTCGCCCCCAGGACGAGGAAGCCGAGGAAGCCGACGCACACGAAGGCCGCGTGCCAGCCGGCGGACTGGCCGACGGCGGTGCCGAGCGGGGTGCCGGCGACGGAGGCGAGGGAGATGCCGCCGAGGACGACCGAGGTCGCGCGGACGGCGTGCCGCTCGGGGACCAGCCGTACGGCGATCGAGACGGCGACGGACCAGAACACCCCGTGCGCCAGGGCCACGATGAGGCGGGCGGTCAGCAGCAGCGCGTAGCCGGAGACCGCGGCGGCCATGAAGTTTCCGGCGACGTAGAGGACCATGAGGCCGACCAGCAGCCATTTGCGGTCCACGCGGCCGGTGAGCGCGGTCAGGGGCGCGGCCGTCACGGCGGCGAGCACCGCGAAGCCGGTGACGAGGAAGCCAGCCGAACCCTGCGAGACCCCGGTGCCCTCGGCGATGGAGGGGAGCAGCCCGATGGGCAGGGTCTCGGTGGTGACGAAGGAGAAGACGCCGAGGGCCAGTCCGATGACGGCCAGCCAGGACCGCCAGGGCGAGCCCGGCGAGCCCGGCGGGGCGGCGGCCGCAGGGCCCGGAGGGGCCGTCGCCGGGGACGTCGTACTGCTCTGGCTCTTCACGCTGGTGGGCATGGCTGCTCCCGGGTCGAGGAATGTGTGCGAGGGAATGCGCGCGAGGGAATGCGCGCGGAGTGTGCGCGGAGTGTGCGCGAGGCGAGAAATTGCGCCACGTGATGACGCCCGGATTTCAAAAGCGGAGGGTTCCGCCGGTGAAATCCTCTCGCGCCCGCACGTGCGGAGGAAGTGCCTGCGACCCCTGGTGGTGGCACCAACCGGATAAGTACGCCCCGGCAATTGGGCCGCGACTCGGGTAGCTTTCCTGGCGTCTTTCCCAGATCCCTCTTCTGAAGGAGCAGCATCGTGTCGACGGACAGAATGCGTACCCGGGTGACCCGCCTCGACACGCTGACCGGGTTGCGCTTTCCCGCTGCCTTCGTGGTGTTCCTGTACCACGCGGCACTCCTGGGCTTCTTGGGCGTCCCCTGGCTGAGCAGTGCCTCGGCCGTCACCACGTACTACGACGCCGTGGCCCACGCCGGCGCCCTCGGCGTCACGTTCTTCTTCGTGCTCAGCGGCTTCGTGCTGACCTGGTCGGCCCGGGACACCGACACCGCGCCGCGCTTCTGGCGGCGGCGCTTCCTCAAGATCGTCCCGAACTACGTCATCGTCTGGGCACTGGCCATGCTGGTGTTCGCGGCGCCCATCACGGACATGACGATCGGGCTGCTCAACTTGTTCATGGTGCAGGTCTGGTACCCGGACTTCGCGATCAACTTCGGCGTGAACCCGGCCGGCTGGTCCCTGGGCGTGGAGGCGGTCTTCTACCTCCTCTTCCCCGTCCTGCTCCACTGGATCAAGAAGATCCCGGCCCGCCGGCTCAACTCGTGGGTCGTCGCCGTCGTCGCCGGCATCATCGCGACCCCGCTGCTCTCGACCCTGCTGGTGCCGGCCGGCGCGATGATGGCCACCGAGCCCGACACCTCGGTCAACCAGTACTTCTTCTCCTACATCCTGCCGCTGCCCCGGGTGCTGGACTTCGCCCTGGGCATTCTCGTGGCCCGTTCGGTGATGGCGGGCCGCTGGCGCAACATCGGCATGGTCTGGTCGGGCGTCCTGCTCGCCGCCGCCTTCGTCCTCGGCTACTTCACCCCGCCGATCTACTCGACGCGCGCGGTCTGCGTCATCCCCGCCGCCCTGCTCATCGCGGCCGGCGCCATCGCGGACGACGAGGGCCGGTTCACGCTCTTCCGCAACCGCGCGATGGTCTGGCTCGGCGACATCTCCTTCGCCTTCTACCTGGTGCACTACACGGTGATGGTCGCGGTGTGGAAGCTGCTCGGCAGCCACGCGTACTCGAATCCGGCGGCCGTCGGGCTGATGGTGCTGGCCATGGGCGTCGCGATCCTGGCCTCATGGGCGCTGTACACCCTGGTCGAGCGGCCGATCACCCGGCGCTGGTCGAACCCGAAGGGCGCGAGGAGGCGGGGGAACCCGGAGAGGACGCCGGCGCCGGCCACTCCTGCGGCCGTCGCCGCCTCCCTGCCCCTCGAAGCCCGCGGCGCCGGCGAGAAGGTCGGCTCCTCCCCCGCCGCCTGACCGCCGGTACGCACGCGAGAGGGACCGCCCGCCCCTTCCGGCCCGAGCCGGGGGGCGGGCGGTCCCGTTTCCCGCGTCAGAGGCCGGCCGCGGCCCGCAGGCCCGCCGGAGTGGAGACGTGGCCGAAGAGCGCCCCGCCGGGATCGAGGGCGGCAGACTCCTCCAGCCCGCCGAGAGGGACCGGTACGAAGCCGGCGTCGCGCACCAGGGTTTCCGTGACCTCCCGGGCCCCGGGATCGTCGGCCGCGGTGCCCATGCCCCAGAAGTGCGGCTGCCGCGTACCGCGCGACCACAGCAGCTCGTCGGGGAAATGGCAGAACGCGCGGGTGACGGCGCTGTCGGGGAGGCGCCCGGCGGTCCAGCTCCCCTGGGTGACGCCCGGTCCGAGCACCGAGACGAAGAGCCCGTCGTCCGAGAGCCCGATCGGGCTGGTCGCGTCGATCACGGTCTTTCCGGCCAACGGGCCCGCCAGCTGCCGCAGCAGTCCGTCGAGGGCCGGGTGCGGGACGGACAGCAGGACGACGTCGCTCGCCCCGGCCGCGTCCGCGTACGTCGCGGCGCGCGCCCGTTCGCCCAGCGGTTCCACGAGGGATCCGAGCCGGCCCGGGTCCCGGGAGCCGAACGTCACGCGGTGCCCGGCCGCCGCCCAGTGCCGGCCGAGCGGGCCGCCGATGTTGCCCGCGCCCAGGATGCCGATGTTCATGTCCGTGCTCATGGGGATCTCCTCGCTTCCGTGTCCGTACGTACGAAGTCGGCCGCCGGTCACGGTGACCGGCGGCCGACTCAGGGGGTTGGTTCGGGGGGTCGGTTGTTCAGTACGCGGTGACGTCGGGCCAGACCAGAGCGGTCGAACCCCAGGTCACGCCACCGCCGAAGGCGCTCATCAGCACCCGGTCGCCCGGGGTGACCTGACCGCCGGCCACGGCGTCGGCCAGGGCCAGCGGGATGGAGGCGGCCGAGGTGTTGCCGACGCGGTCGAGGTTGACGACCGTGCGCTGCCGGGCCATGCCGAGCTGGTCGGCGACGGCGTGCAGGATCCGTACGTTCGCCTGGTGGCCCACGAACCAGTCCACCGAGTCCGCGGCCCAGCCCGCGCGGTCGAGCATGGCCTGCGAGGAGGCCGCCATACGGGTCACCGCGTGCCGGAACACCGACTTGCCCTGCATGGTGAAGTACGCGTCGGCCGGGTCCGGTTCGGGGGAACCGGCCGCGGCCGACCGCTGCCGGGAGCCGCCGCCCGGGACGATGATCAGGTCCTTCAGCGAGCCGTCGCTGCCCAGGTCGTACCCGAGCAGTGCTCCGGGCTCGGTGGGGTCGCCGGCCCGCAGCACCACGGCTCCGGCGCCGTCACCGAAGATCACCGACGTGGTGCGGTCCTCCGGGTTGAGGATCGTCGAGTACGTCTCCGCGCCGATGACGAGTACGCGCTCCGCGATGCCCGCGGCGATGGCTCCGGCCGCGGACGCGAGCCCGTAGACGAAGCCGCTGCACACCGCGGCCACGTCGTACGCCGCCACGTCCCGCAGGCCCAGCCGGGAGGCGACTTCGGGAGCCGTCGCCGGGCACGGGTGGTCCGGGGTGGTCGTGGCGAGCACCACCAGGTCGATCTCCGCAGAGCCGGCCGACTTCAGCGCCCGCTCGCCCGCCGCCACGGCGAGGTCGCCGGTGGCGGTCCCCGGGTCGGCCCAGTGCCGCCGGGTGATGCCCGTACGGGTGCGGATCCACTCGTCCGAGGTGTCCATGGTCCGGGACAGCTCCTCGTTGGTCACGACGCGGGGCGGGACGAACGTCCCGAGCCCGGTGAGGACCGCCGTCCGGCCGCGGCCCGGCGCACCGGTGGCGCGGGGGGCGTCGCCGGCACCGCCGGCATCGGTGGCATCGGTGGCATGAGTCAAGGGGGCCTCCATAGTCGCCGGTGCGGGACGCCGCTGCCGGGCACGGTGGAACGGGCCGCTCTCCACGCGGGGGCGGGCCACCCGACGATTCTGCGGCGGCGCCCGGAACCCATCCAGACCGTGCCGCCGGTGGTGGTGGGACCACCACCCTGGCGGCGGCCGCCCACGGCTACGACCAGGCCGACACCGGCCCGGCGGCGCCCGGCGGCAGGTACACCAGGAGCCGGGTGCGGGCGGCCTCGTCCAGGTCCATGGTGAAGAGCACGAAGGAGACCCGCCCCTCGCGGGGGTGGTCCACCTCGACGGTCACCGGCGCGAACTCCTCGACCTCGTGGCGCTCCCACAGCTCGGCGAAGCGCGGGTCGCTCCCGGCCAGTTCGCCGGCGATCTCCTCGTACCGCGGATCGTCGGCGCCGTACGAGGACTGCAGTCGGAAGCGGGCGGTCATACGGCGGGCCAGCCGGGGCCGGTTCAGGTACCGCTCACCGTGGGATCCGGAGAAAAGGCTGGTCAGGAAGTTGTCATTGCCCTCGCGGCCCAGGCGCAGCACCTCGGCGGCCCCTTCGTTGACCGCGAGGACGTCCCAGTACCGGTCGATGACGCAGGAGGGTCCCAACAGCTGGGTGTCGACCATCCGTTGGAACAGGCCGGAATCGGGGAGGTCCGCGGACACCAGCGGCAGCGGGGGGTTGGCGTCCGCGAGCCGGTACAGGTGCACCCGCTCCCGTTCGTCGAAGCGCAGGGCGCGGCTGATCGCGTCGAGTATCCCGTCCGAGACCTTGATGGGGCGGCCCTGTTCCAGCCAGGCGTACCACGACGCGCTCACCCCGGCGAGGACCGCGACCTCCTCTCGGCGCAGCCCCACGCGGGCGCGCCGGGCGGCCGTCGCCAGTCCGACGTCCTCGGGGGAGAGTGCGGCCCGGCGGCTCCGCAGGAAGTGCGCCAGCTCGGTGCGCTTCTTCTTCGTACGGTCGGTCCCTAACGGCATGGCGTCCATACCGCCCGAAGGTAGGTCACACCACCACGCGGTGTCAGCGGCGGGAATCACACGGTGCGGTTTTCGACCGAGCCGAGGATGCGGCCCAACTCCGCGAAGAACAGGTCCTTGTGCTCCCGGTTGAAGAAGTGGCCCCCCGGGAGGGTGCGCAGCGAGAACCCCGCGCTGGTGTGCGCGCGCCACGCCTGGGCGTCCGCCGCCGGGACCAGCGGGTCGCGGCGGCCGAGCAGTACGTGGACCGGGCAGGGCAGCGGCCGGTGGCCGGCCTCGGGATGCCGGTAGGTACCGCATATCCGCAGGTCCTCGCGGAGGCGTGCCACGACGGTCCGCATCCGTACGGGATTCTCCCGCAACAGCCTTCCGGCTCCACCCAGGCCCAGCATCAGCTCTAGGGAGGCTCGATCCGATAGCCCTACGGTCAGGTCGGGCGCAGCCTGGACGTGCGGCGCGCGGTGGGCCCCGGCCACGAATGCGGCGGGCGGGCGCCGGCCCGCGGCGATGTGCCGCTGCGCCACGCCGTAGGAGACCAGCGCTCCCATGCTGTGTCCGTAGAAGGCGTAGGGCTCGTCGAGGAAGGGGGTCAGCTGACTTGTCACCTCGCGTACGAGGTCGTCCATCGTGCTGACGGCACCGGGGACGCCGGCCGCGGGCACCGACCTGGGGGGCATGGACACCGGCACCACCTCCACCCCGCGGCCGAGCCACTGCCCCCAGCCCGAGAAGGACCAGGCGCTGCCGCCCGCGTGATGGAAGCAGAACAGGCGCAGCCGGGTCGATCCGTTCTTCGCCGGGGCGCTTTCCGCCGTACCCGCCGCCGTGGCAGCCGGGATGTTCGCCGCTGTGTGGAACATGCCGCCAGTGTGGCGGGGAATTCCGGCGGGAGGGAGTGTCTGTCGAACGGGGTGGTGGCACCACCACCGGTGGGCCCGCCCGGCGGGCGCACCGCACCGAAGTTTTCTTCAGTCGGAAAGAGAAAGAGGTCGAGGAATGCAGACGACTGCTTCCCCTGCGGTATCGGGGCTTTTACGGCGGACGCGACTGCGGCATTTCCTGCGGGCGCGCAGGGAGCAGATCACGCCGGAGGAAGTCGGTCTGGTGAACGTGGAGCGCAGACGTACGCCGGGGCTGCGGCGCGAGGAGGTCGCGGCGCTGGCCGGGGTCGGGGTGTCCTGGTACACCTGGCTCGAACAGGGGCGGGACATCAACGTCTCCGAGGGAATCGTGAACGCGGTCAGCAACGCGCTGCGGCTCGGGGAGACGGAACGCACGTACTTCTACCGGCTGGCCGGCCACAATCCTCCGCAGCCGACGGCGGGCCGCCGGTGGGACAGCGAGTACGCGCGGATGAACGCGCTCGTCGAGGGGTGGTCGCGCAATCCGGCGTACATCACCGACCGGTACGGGCGCATCGAATTGGCCAGCCGTTCGGCCCGCTCCCTGTTCCGCATCGAGGCCCGCGGGGACAACTGCGTGCTGAAGTTCTTCACCGAGCCGTCGACGCGCGAGAAGTACCCGGAGGCGGACGAGGTGGGGCGCGGTCTGGTCGCCCAGTTCCGGGCGCAGTCGGCCCGGTTCCCGGAGGACCGGGAGTTCGGCCGGATCGCCGAGCGGCTGAGCGAGCGCAGCCCGCGCTTCGCCACGCTGTGGGACTGTCACGAGGTGGTCGGCCCCAATCAGAGCCGGCGCAAGATCGCGCTGCCCCGGGCCGGGGTGCGGGTTTTCGACCGTGTGGTGATGAGCGTGCCCGAGAGCCCCGAATCCTTGCTGACGCTGTATGTCGCCCGGCCCGGGGCGGAATCGGCGGAGCGCCCGCGCGAAGCGGTCGGCTGCCATGCCGAGGCCGCCTGATTCCCGTGCCGGTGGTGTTCTCACCACCATGATCAGGAGACACTTCCTCCGCCCGTTCCCGGATCCCATGATGAATCCGTGGGACGCGGAGGGCATTCGATCCGCTGAATTCACCAGCTCCGATCCCGCAACGCGAAAGTCGGCGTTCCAAGTGATTCACGGAGGATTCTCATGGATGTTTCGATCGTCAGCCGGATAGTCGTGGTCCTGGGCGAACTGGACGTGCCGACGGCGGATGTCACGCCGGACACCACGTTCGAGGCGATGGAGATCGACTCGCTGCTGCTGGAAGAGCTGGCGCTGCGGTTGCAGAAGACCTTCGGCGTCGAGATCGAGATGGGTGAACTCGTACCCGAGCAGACCGTGGCGGAGGCGGCCGCGGTGATCGCGTCCAAGGGCGTGACCGTCGCCTGACGCGTCGCCCCGCCCACTCCCCCCACCGCACTTCCCGAACTCCCTCATTCACGCATCGCGCATTCACGCATCGCGCATTCGCGCATCGCGCATTCGCGCATCGCGTATTCACGTATTCACGAAAGGGCACACCCATGTCTTCCACCCTGCTCGTCCTCAATGAAGTCGCCGTGGCCCCGGGCCGGCTGGACCAGGTCCTCGCCGAGTGGAGCCGGCTCCACCTGAAGGAGCCGGTGCCGGGCCGTGCCCTGTACGTCAGCGAGGACGACGGCAACGTCCTGGAGATCACGCCGGTCAAGGACCTCTCCGAGCTGGACGGCCTGAACGCGGGCTGGAAGCGGCTCTGGGAGGCCGTGTCCGACGACCTCGTCACGGACTTCCGGCGCCACCTGCTGGAGTTCGTCGAGGCACCGAAGGACACCGCCGACCCGCTGCCGCAGACGCCGTACGTGCAGCTGCGCTACATCGAGGTGAAGCCGCGCGAGTACGCCGCGTACCGCGAATGGCGCGAGAACACCATCTTCGACGTGGTCCGGCGCGCGGACGAGGTGCAGACCTTCCTCGCCTACCACTCGCTGATCAGCTCGCAGCCGGGCGTGATGTTCGTGTCCGGCTTCGAGGTCGAACCGGCCGCGTACCAGGCCGTCTTCACCTCGCCGGAGTACCAGGAGATCGTCCGCCAGGCGGGCGACCGCTACATCGTGGGCGGCGAGAGCGGTCTCTACACCCGCGTCTACAAGCGCGCCGATGTCTGAGAAGTACGAGCTCTCCCTCACCACCCAGGGTCCGCTGTACCCGCCGAGCGAGGTCATGGACGGCGACGGCAACTTCCTCGTGGTGGGCATGATCAACCGGCCCACCGCCGACGGCGGGGCCGCGCCCGAGTGGGGCGCGGCCGTGGTCTCGCCGGCCGGCCCGGTTCCCGAGTTCGGCCGCCTCGCCCCCTACGCGGTGGTGCGCGAGCTGGACGCCGACCCCGGCGGGGCGGACCGGGACGTCGTCCTGCACACCCTGCCGCTGCCCCTGCCGTGCAACAACTACCCGATGGTGTTCGCGCCGGAGCAGCTGCCGTCCGCCGACCGGGTCCGCCGCCCGAGCCACGCCTTCCACGAGGTGCCGATACCGGACCTGCGCCCGCAGGACGGGCCGAAGGTCACCGAGCCGGTGACCTTCGGCCGGTGGATGGAGGCGAGCGGAACCCTGGAGGTGGCCGTCACCCCCGACGGCCGGTCCGCGGCCTTCGACTTCGACTTCTCCCGCCTCGTGCCGAACAGCGTCTACACGGTGATGTCGCTGCGCGCCCGCGACCTGGATCCGGCCGGCCCCACCCGGCCGGGCCCGCTCGGGGTGCCGAACGTCTTCACCACGGACGCGGAGGGTTCCGGCCGCTACCACGCCACGATGCCGGACCCGTTCCCGGACCCGGAGCTGCCCGGCGCCAACCGGATCATCAACGTCGTCGTGCTGTGGATGAGCTACCAGCGCAGCTACGGCGGCGCCATCGGGGAGTTCGGCCTCGGCGGGGACATCCACGCCCACCTGAAACTGCGCGGCCCGTCCTTCGGGGACCTGCGCACCTCGACCTGAGAGGCCCCCTCCCATGCCCATCATCTCCGTCACCACCTGGGACGGCCAGGACGACGCCCAGAGCCGGGAGCTCATGGAAGAGCTGACCCGGACCGTCAGGAAGGTCACCGGAGCACCCCTGGACAAGATCACGGTCTACATCCGGGAGGTGCCGCGCAACCGCTGGACCGAGGGCGGCGCCCTGGGCAGCGACCCGGAGTTCCCGGTGCTGAGCCGGCGCCTCACCGAATGACGTGACCCCCACCACCACCCGAACAGGAAAGGTCGAAACACATGTCCGTGCCCATGTCCCATGAGTCGTCCCAGGCCACCGGTGCCAAGCCCGGCACGCTGTTCCTCGTGGGCGACGTGTTCGCCGAGTTCGCCCACCACGAAGGCGTGTTCACCGTCTCGCAGCTGGCCCGTCTGATCAGGAACGGGGCGTTCCCCGAGAGCGCCGCCGACGGGGTCCGCGTGAGCGTGGGGCAGGGCGTCTCCCTGTTCGACGTGCAGTACGTACGCGACACCCTGGCCCGGCGCGGGCTGACGGACCTGGTCGTCATCGACGACCAGGCGCTGCACAGCCGCGCCGGCCGGGAGATCGCCCACAAGCACCGCCCCGAGAACGTGCTGATCTCGCAGCCGCGTCCGGTCGGCGACGACTGGTACGAGGCGGACCTGCTGGTCGACGGCGACAACGAGGTGATGTCCGACCACCTCACGGGACAGCACATGCAGGGGATGCTGGCCACCGAGGCCGGCCGGCAGATGTTCATAGCGGTCGCCGAGCAGTTCTACCTCCCGCCCGAGGCGGTCGGGAGCAGCTACTTCGTCATCGACTCCTTCGCGACCCGGTACCGCAACTTCCTCTTCCCGCTCCCCGCGGTGGTGCGCTGCCGCGTCCTCGCCCACCGCACCCCGCACCGCACCCGGATGACCTTCCACTGCGAACTCTCCGTGAGCCAGGGCGGGTCGGAGACCGCGGGCATGGAGGTCCGCTTCACCGCCTTCGACACCCAGGTCTCCCACGCCAAGGAGACGCGGGCGGCCCAGCGGTCCCTCCAGGACGGGGTGGCGCTGGCCACGGCGGCGGCCGCCGCGCAGGCCCCGGCCCCGGCCCGAGCGGAGGTCCGTACGTCATGACCGACCACCTGCCGGCCTACATGGCCGAGTACGTCCGCGCGTCCCTGTCCGGGGCGGACCCGTCGTCCGGGACGGACCCCTTCCCGTCCGGGACGGACCGGCCCTACATCGTCTTCAGCGACGTCGACGAGACGCTGATCACCGTCAAGAGCATGTTCGACTTCCTCCACTACCAGCTGGTGCGCCGGCACGGCGCGGCCGGGGAGGAGGAGTACGAGCGGATCCGGGCGGTGATCGGCCGCCGGGCCGCCGGCGGCGCCCCCCGCTCCGACATCAACCGCCTCTACTACAGCCACTACACGGGCGAGTCCGTGGAGACGATCACACGGCTGGCGCAGGACTGGTTCTCCGAACGCACCACCTCCACCCGGGGCTTCTACATCGACTCCACGCGCCGGGCCCTGCGCGAACACCGGGCGGCCGGGGCGCCCCTGGTCCTGGTCTCCGGCTCGTTCCCCCCGCTCCTGGAACCGCTGGCGCGCGAGATCGGCGCGGAAACGGTGCTGTGCACCCGTCCGCTGACCGAGGACGGCCGCTACACCGGCGAGGTCGCCACCCCGGTGATCGGCGAGGGCAAGCGCGCCGCGGTCCTCGCCCACCTGGCGGCGCGGCCCGGCATCGACCCGCGCGACTGCTTCGCGTACGGGGACCACCTCTCCGACCTGCCGATGCTCGAACTCGTGGGGCATCCGGTGGCCGTGGGAGAGGACCCCGAGCTGCGGGCGCACCTGGCGGCCCGCCGCCCCGAGACCACCGCGACGCGATGACCGGGCCCCGGTTCCACGTGCTGCTCGGTCCCGACGGCGCCGGCAAGTCCTCGGCCATGGCCCGCCTGGTGTCGAAACTGCCCGAGTGGCGGATGGTCTCGACGGACAGCGCCTTCGTCGCCCCCGAGCACGCCCTGATCACCCGGCTGCGCCGGGACGTCCACGAGCACCTGCTGCCGGGGCTCGGCGCCGCCTACTCCGCGGACTTCCTGGCCAGCGTGCTGCAGACCGCCGTGGTCCACCTCAGGGACCAGGTGCGGGAGGCGGACCCGCGCGTACCGGTGCTGGTGGACTCGTACTACTACAAGATCCTGGCGAAGTGCCGGATGGCCGGGGTCCGGGACCGCGCGATGTACTCCTGGTGGCGTTCCTTCCCCCAGCCGAGCGGGGTGGTCTTCCTCGACGTCTCGCCCGAGTCCGCGTGGCGCCGCAGGGGGGACGGCGCGCGGCTCAACTCCCTGGAGTACGACGGGGAGGAGGGCAGCTGGGCGGAGTTCGAGCGCTACCAGCGGAACCTGCGCAAGCTGATGCTGGAGGAGGTGCGGGAGGTTCCGGTCACGATGCTGGCGGAGCAGCCCGACGCCGGCCGGGCGGCCGAGGCCGTACGGGAGGTGCTGACCTCGTGAACACCGCATCCGTCTGGCACACCCCCGGCCACACCGGCCGCTACCGCGAGCGCGTGTTCGCGGCGCGCGAGCGGCTGGCCGCCGACCACGCCGATCTGCGCGGCGCGCAGCAGCGCGTCCTCACCGACCTGGTGGGCTTCAACGCCTCCACCCGGTTCGGCAGGCGGCACGGCCTCGGCCGCGTGCTCACCGTGGACGACTTCCGCGAGGCCGTCCCCGTACGCGACTACGCCGACCACGCCGACCTCATCGAGCGGACGGCCGCCGGGGAGCGGAACCTGCTGTCGGCCGACGCCCCCGCCGTCTACTTCACCAGCAGCGGCAGCACCGGGGCGCACAAGAAGGTGCCGGTCACCCCGCGCTTCATGCGGACCACCTTCATGCCGTTCTACCTCGCGGCCTGGGCCCCGCTGATCGAGCACTTCCCCGAGGTGCTGGAGCGGCCCGACGCCGTCCTCAACCTCAAGCACGACCCGCTGAGCGCCCCGCCCACCACGGGCGACGGCAGGCCCCATGCGGGCGCCAGCCAGGTGGACTTCGGCGCCCGCTTCGGCGAACCCCTCTCGGCCGAACCCGGTACGGGCGCCCCGTGGGCGGCGCTGCCCGTGCCGACCGAGCCCGGCGACCACCTGGAGCGGGCGTACCTGCGGCTGCGGCTGGCGGTGCAGAGCGATCTGCGCGCGCTGATCGGCATCAATCCGGCGATGGTCGCCGCCGTCCCGTACCAGCTCAACCTGTGGTGGCCGCGGATCGTGAAGGAGGTCCGGGACGGCACCCTCGGCGGTCTGCCGCACCGGGCGCCGGACCCCGGGCGGGCCGCCGAGCTCGAACACCTCGCGGAGTACTTCGGCACCGTACGGCCCGCGCAGGTGTGGCCCCGGCTGCGTGCGATCTTCTGCTGGACGACCGGGGTGGCCTCGCTGTACCTGCCCGCGCTGCGGGAGGAGTTCGGATCCGGGGTCACCGTGCTCCCGGCGCCGGTCGCGGCCTCGGAGGGCCCGGTCGGAGTGGCGCTGGACCGGCACGCCTCGGCCGGCAGCCTCGTCGCCTCGGCTTCGGTGTACGAGTTCGTACCGGCCGATCGGGATCTGGCCCCGGACTCCGCCACGCTGCTCCCGCACGAGCTCGAAGCCGGCCGGGACTACCACGTCATCTTCAGCCACGTGGGCGGGCTGTACCGGTACGCGGTCGGCGACGTGGTCCGCGTCGTGGACGTGTCCGGCGGGGTCCCGCGGCTGGAGTACGCGGGCCGCGGCGGGCGCTCCGACGCGGCCGGCGAGCGGCTGCGGGACGCGGAGGTGGTCCGGGCCCTGCACTCGGCCCTGTCCTGCGGCGGACTGGCCCTGCGCAACGTGGCCTGCCGGGTCGAACCGGCGGCCGGTCCCGCGCATCCCGGTCCCGCGCAGCCCGGACCCGCGCACTACGTCTTCGCGATCGCCCCGCGCACCCCCTGGCACGAGGCCGAGACCGTACGTTTCACCGCCGACCTGGACCGCTGCCTCGCGGAGCGGTCCGCCGGGTACGCGGGGGCCCGGGCGGCCGGCCGGCTGGGCGCGCCCTCCGTACGCCTGCTGGACGCGCAGGCGTTCGACCGCGACTGGCACGAGGCGGTCGGCGCCGGTATCCGCCCGACCCAGGTCAAGGACCGCCTCTTCCGGCAGGACGACGCCCTCTGGGAGCGCCTGACCCGGGTCCCGCTCGCCTGACCCCCGCCCCAGCCGCCCCCGGCCGCCACCCCCGTCGGCCGTCCGGCACCCGCACCCCCGTACAAGGAGCCACCCATGCCCGTGCTCAGTCCCGTCGAACGGACCGCCCTGCTCACCGCCGCCCTGCGCGCGGCAGAGACCCGCCGCGAGGACCGGCTGTACGAGGACCCGTACGCCGCCGCACTCGTCGGCGAGGCCGGTCCGGAGCTGCTCGCCGAGATCCGGGCGGCGACGTTCCCGCCCGACCGGCCGCGGACCCTGCCCAGCACCCCCGACTACAACGCCATCCGCACCCGCTTCTTCGACGACCTGCTCCAGGAGGCGGCCCAGGACCCGGCCACGACCCAGCTCGTGCTGGCCCCGGCCGGCATGGACTCGCGCGCCTACCGGCTCCCGTGGCCCGGGCACATCCGGTACTTCGAGGTCGACCGCCCGGCGGTGCTCGCCTTCAAGGCCGGGCGGCTGGGGGCGGTGGAGCCCCGGGTCGACCACCGTACGGTCGCCGTCGACCTCACCGCCGACGACTGGGAGGAACGCCTCCTCGCCTCCGGCTACGACCCCGCCGTCCCCTCGGCGTGGCTGCTGGAGGGGCTGCTGTACTACATCCCCGAGGCCGACGCGCACCGGATGCTGGAGCGGGTCGCCGCCATCTCCGCACCCGGCAGCCGCATCGCCGCCGACATCGTCAACAGCGCCGCCCTGACCCTGCCCCACATGCGCGGCCTGCTGGACGTGTTCGCGGGCTGGGGGTGCCCGTGGGTGTTCGGCACCGACGAGCCGGAAGTCCTGTTCGAGCGGTACGGGTTCGACGTACGGGCCGTCCAGCCGGGCGAGCCCGAGGCCGACTTCGGGCGGTGGCCGGACCCGGTGCCGCCGCGCGGGGTGAAGGACGTGCGGCGGGTGTTCTTCGTGCACGGCCGGCGTCGCTGACCATGGCGAGCACCGTGATCGCGGGGGGCGGCACCGCCGGCCTCGCCCTGGCCCTGGCGCTCGGCGCGCGCGGCCACCGGGTGCGGGTCCTGGAGCGGGGCGGACCGCCGCCGCAGGGGCCGCTCGTCAAGAGCGCCGGGCTGTGGGAGCGGCCCGGCGTGCCCCAGGCGGGGCACGACCACATCCTGAACGCGCTCGGCGTCCGCACGCTGCGCACCCGCGCACCGGCCGTGCTCGAAGCGGCGCTGGCGGAGGGGGCCCGGCTCGCCGACCTCACCGCCGCGGCTCCGCCGGGCCCCGCGGAGCCGGGGGACGAGGACCTCGTCACGCTGCTCGTCCGCCGGTCCGTCCTGGACCTCGTACTGCACCGGGCCGCCTCGGCCCTGCCCTGCGTGACCGTCAGCCACCGCACCGCGGTCACGGGCGTGCTGACCGCGCCGGGCCCGCGCGTGACGGGCGTCGTCACGGACGGGGGCGAGCGGATCCCCGCCCGCCTCGTGGTGGACGCCTCCGGCCGCAGGTCCGCGTCCCGGTCCTGGCTGGCCGCGGCGGGCGTACCCGCGGCGGCCGACCTGACCGGCCCCAGCCGGCTGCACGCCTTCGGACGCTTCTACCGGCTGCGCGACCCCTACGGCCCGCCGCCGGGCCCGCTCAACCGCGCCAACGCGGCCGGCGGCGTCTGGGACCACTACTCCGCCGTCCTGCACCCGGCGGACAACGAGGTCTTCGCCGTCACCTTCGGCGCCCTGCCCGGCGACCGCGCCATGGCCGCCCTGCGCACGCCCGCCGCCTTCACCGCCGCCTGCCGCCTCTCCCCGTACCTGGCTCCCTGGGTCGACGAGCGCGCGGCGCATCCGCTCGGCCCGGTCCGGGCCATCGCCATGCCGCCCAACATCCTGCGCGGCGCCGGGCCCGGCCGGCAGCGTCCGGTGGCCGGGCTGCTGCGGGCCGGGGACGCGGCCTGCGTCACCGATCCGATGTTCGGCCGGGGCCTGTCCCTCGCCCTCGCGCACGCCTTCCGGCTCGCCGACCTGATCGGGGAACACCCCGTGGCGGACGAGCGGTTGGGCCTGGCGGCCGCGGAGCTCGCCGACCGGTTGCTGCGCCCCTGGTACGAGCAGGGGGTCCTCGACTCCCGGTCACGGGCCGAGCGGTGGCGGGCGGCCGCCGGAGAGCCGCCGGTCCCCGAGCCCGTACGGCCTGCGCCCGCACAGCCTGCGCCCGTGCCGCCCGATCCCGTACCGCCCGTGCCCGGGCCGCTCCTGGCCGCCGCGCTCGCGGCGGCGGCCACCGACCGCGCCGTATGGCGGGGCATCACCCGGATCGGGGCGAGCCTCGCCACCCCCCGCGAGGTGTTCGCCGACCCCGGGTTCCCGGCCCGCGTACGGGCGGCCGCGCCGGACGCCCCCGTACCCGCCGCCCCCCGCCCGCCCTCGTACGCCGCACTGCGCCGGGCGATCGCCGCCCACGCCCCCGACCGGAAGGGAGGATGAACGTGCCGACCCGCAAGAACGTCCTGCTGGCACCGGTCACGGTCACCCCCACCAAACCGCTGACCCCCAGCCACCTCAAGGGCCTGCTGTGGACGGACGTGATGTTCCGGGCCACCGCCCCGCTCGCCGCGGTGGACTACCGCTACAGCCACACCACCTACCACGTCACCGAACAGACCGTCGGCTTCTGGGAGTACCTCGACCGCACCCGCGGCGAGACGGACTACGCGCAGCTCTCCGAGGAGGAGATCGGGGAGCTGTACGTCCGCCACCGCTCCGAGGAGCCGCGCCAGGGCGCCGGCGTCCTGCGGCCCTACCGGGACGCCGTCGAGCACGACGGCTGGGTGCATCCGGTGAGCGAGCGGATGCTGGGGCTGTGGGCCGGGCACTACGAACGGCTCGGCATGCACGACCCCGGCCTGCGGGAGCACCAGCCGCCCGGGCTCGCACTGGAGGAGATGGTCGAACGGCTCGCCGCCGTGGGCCTGGTCCTCGACCAGCGGCACTGCGGGGGCCCCGTCTACCTGGACCTGACCCGCCACGGAATGCCGCTGCGCCGCATCGTCACGGCCGACGGCCGCCCCAACTACCTGGCCTGCGCCCTGCGCGAGCTGCTGCCGCTGGTGCCCTGGTACGACGAGGTGGTCCTGCTGCACGACCGCGAACTCGACGCGGACTACCGGCTGCTGCACCGGGTGCTGACCAGCCTCGGACCGCCGGTGCGCCGGGTGCCCATCGGCCGGGTGCCCATCGAAGGCAAGATCACATCGGCCCGGCACGGCGGCTGGCGCGGCCACACGGCCGGCGCGCTGCTGCGGGCCTCGGCCGAGGTCTGCGAGGGCGCGGACGGCCACGGCGACGACGCGCTGCGGCTCGGCATGCGGCTGTACTTCATCGCGACCCTCGGCCCGGGCCAGCAGCAGTCCTTCCGCCACGACCTCCTGCGCCACTGCCTGACCGTGGCCGCCCGGCTGCTGAGGCGCTCGGGGTCCGCGACCCCCGCGGGCGACCTGCCCGGGGCGCTGGAGCGGCACCGGCGCGGCCACGCGTACGTCGACCCCTACCGGCTGGCCTGCTCCCTCCTGGGCAAGGGCCGTCCCGCTCCCGATCCCGAACTCCTGTCGGCGGTGTTCCTGTGAGTCCCTTCCCCCTGTCCTCCGCGGCCCTGCTCCAGTCGGCCGCGGACCGCGTCCGCTCCGCCCGGCCCGAGCTGGCGGACGGGCTCGACCTGTCCAGCGCCCAGGCGCTGCGCGCCGTCCGGGCCGGGCTCCACGGCGCCCGCACCGCCCCGTCCGAGGAGGTGCTGGCCGTGGCCGTCATCGGCCGGCTCGACCTGCCCGGGTGGGTGCGCGAGACCTGTGCCTTCGCCCTCGGGCTGGCTCCCGGGCAACGGGAGGCGTGGCGGCGCTCGTTCACCCGTACCGTCTACCTGGCCGGCAGCCCGTCCAACCTGCGCGAGCGGTTCGCCTTCGACCACATCGCGGCCGACGGCTCGGCGGCCTGGGCGGGACCCGCGCCCGGCGCCCGGACGGCCACGCTGCGCCGGCTGCTCAAGGCCTTCGAGGCCGCGCACGAGCTGACCGCGCAGCGGCCGGCCACCGTGACCGTGCCCGGCCGGCCGGGCACCCGGACGCCGGTGTGCCGCGAGCTGTACGTCGCCACCGCCAGGGTGTCGGTCACCGAGGCGCTCGTGCACCTCAACCACCTGCTCGCCGAGGCCGTCCTGGACGGGCTGATCGGTCACGGGGACCGCTTGACGCTGCGGTTCGTACCGCGTCTGACCGGTCTGGGCGCCCGGCTCGCCATGTTGCGCGTCGACACCGATGTCCACCGCCCGGAAGAACTCCAGGCCTGTGCCGGACTGACCACGGAGGTCTGAAATGCCCGCCCCCACCGCCACCACCGCCGACACCGGCAGCACTGCCACTGCCACCGCCACCGCCACCGCCACCGCCACCGCCACCCGCACCGTCCGCCTGGGCGTCCACGGCTCCACGCACCTCGCCGCCCGCCTCGTCGCGGCCGCCGGCCACGCCCCGGAGTCCGTGGAGTACGTCCCGTACGAGGTCACCGAGCCCTTCGCCCCGCTGCGGGCCGGAGAAGCGGACCTCATGATCGTCAAGTACGACCCGCTGGAGCCGGACCTCGCCGTGAGCCGCCCGGTCGGCTTCGACGGGCGGGCCGTCCTCGTCGGGGCCCACCACCCGCTGGCCGGACGCGCCTCCGTGTCGGTCGAGGAGGTCGCGGAGTACGGGGGCTTCCGGTGCCCCGGCGACTTCCCGGCGCACGTCTGGGACCTGGTGGTGCCGCCGCGGACCCCGCTGGGCCGGCCGATCCGCCGGATCCACGCCATGACCACGCTGACCGCGATGGCGCGGCTGCTGCGGAGCACGTACGCGATCCACCTCTCCTTCCGTTCCCTGGACGCGGTGGTCCCGCCGGACATCAAGGTCGTCCCGGTGCACGACCTGCCGCCCTCTCCGGTCGCCTTCGCCTGGCTGCGGGAGACCGAACCCCCGGAGCACGTACGGCGGTTCGTCGAGGACGCGCAGCGGGCGGCGCTGCGATGAGCCTCCCCCTCGTCCTGCTGCACGCCCTGCCCCTCGACTCGTCCATGTGGGACGGGACGGCCGCGGCGCTGCGCGCCCGGGGCCGGCAGGTCCTCACCCCCGACCTGTGCGGTTTCGGTTCCGCGCCGCTCCCCCACGGCTCCCCCTCGCTCGATCTCGTGGCCGACGCCCTGGCCCGCGAACTCGACCGGCAGGGCGCCGGCGAAGTCGCCCTCGCCGGCTGCTCCATGGGCGGCTACGTGGCGATGGCCTTCCTGCGCCGCCACCCGGACCGCGTCCGCGCGCTGGCCCTGCTGGCGGCCCGGAGCACGGCCGACGGCGCGGAGGCGGCCGCAGGGCGCCTGCGCTTCGCCGAGGCGGTCCTCGACGACTCGGCGCGCCCCGGGCTCGTCACCGCGACCACCCCCTCCCTGCTGGGCGCCACCACCCGGGCCCGGCGGCCGGACCTGCCGGCGCGGGTCACCGACCTGGCGCTGGCGGCCCGTCCCCGCTCGGTCGCCTGGGCCCAGCGGGCCATCGCGGCCCGTACGGACTCCACGGCCGCCCTGCGGGCGATGGAGGTCCCCGCGGTGGTGGTCATCGGCGCCGAGGACGGGCTCGTCTCCCTCGACGAGGCCTGCGCGACGGCCGGGGCGCTGCGTCACGGCCGGCTCGCCGTCCTTCCCGGGGTCGGCCACCTCGCTCCCCTGGAGGCACCGGAGGCGACGGCGGAGATCCTCGCGGACCTGCTCGCGCAGGCGCGGACCACGGCCGCGGGGGCCGCCGTACGGGCAGGGGCGGAGGCGGCGGCGTGCTGACGGCCGGCCACGCGGGGTGGGGGTACACGACGTCCACCGGACTGCCGTTCACCCACGAGGAGATCGTCGACCCGCACTTCGAGGCCTGCTCCGCCGACTACCTGGACGCCCTGGACGGGGTCGGCATCCGGCCCGGCTGGCACGTGCTGGACGCGGGCTGCGGCAGCGGCGCGTTCCTGCCCCGGATCGCCGAACTCGTCGGCCCCTCGGGCCGGATCTCGGCCGTCGACCTGGCCGCGGAGAACGTGGAGCGCGCGGCCGGGCGGCTGCGGGACCGGCCGGACGCCCCGCCTCTGGTGGTGCGGCGGGCGGGCCTGCTCGACCTGCCGTACGCGGACGGCATGTTCGACGCCGTCTGGTGTTCGAACACGACGCAGTACCTGGACGACGCGGAGCTGGCGGGGGCGCTGGCGGAGCTGCGCCGGGTCACCCGGCCCGGCGGACTCGTGGCGGTCAAGGACGTCGACGGTTCGCTGAGCACGGTCCGTCCGGCGGACCCGTTCCTCATCACCGATTTCCTCCGGGCGTCCGCCGCATCCCCCGGTTATGCCCGCCAGCTGCTGCGCGGCCGTGACCTGTACCGATGGCTTCGGGCGGCCGGCCTGACCGCCGTACGGCAGCACACGATCCTCATGGAGCACCACGCTCCGCTCACCCCGGCCGCCCTCCGGTTCTACGCGAACGCGTGCGCGCACTTCGCCCGGCAGGCGAGGGACGAGGGCATTCCGGGGAACTGGGCCCCCTTCCTCGACCCCGACGATCCGTCCGGCCCGCTGCGCGACCCGGACGGATACGTCAGCGAGGGCAACGTCATCGCGATCGGCACGGTGCCGTTCGCATCGATGGATGGAGACGAGACACCATGAACGACGCACGGAGCACCGCCGAGATGACGCGCCGCGCCACCCTCACCGGGGGCGCCCTCGTCGGCATCGGCCTGGCCGAGGGCCTGCTGGGCCCGGCACCGGTGGCGGCCGCGGCCACCTCCGGCGCCGGCTCCCGTTACGAGCGCGGGCTGGCCGTCCTGCACGAGACCTCGGGCCGGCGCGGGGCGGCCGTGATCGAGTCGCTGCGGGACATCGCCCCGGACCTGGGCCGTTTCGTCGTCGAGTTCGCGTACGGGGACGTCTACTCCCGCGCGGGGCTCGATCTGTGCGAGCGGGAGCTGTCCACGGTCGCCGCGCTCGCCGCGCAGGGGGACGCCGCCCCGCAGCTGGACTTCCACATCGACGCGGCGCTGCACGTCGGCGTGCGGCCGCAGGAGGTCGTCGAGGCCCTGATCCACATCGTCCCGTTCATGGGGTTCCCCCGGGCGCTGAACGCGGTCGGCGTCGCCCGGAAGGTCTTCGCGGACCGGGGCGTCACCTTCCGGCCGCCGGTCATGAAGGATCCGCGCGACCGCTACCTGCGCGGGACCGAGAAGCTGGTGGAGATCGACGGGCACCACGGGCTGGAGGTCATCGAGTCGCTCGGGGACATCGCCCCGGACCTGGGGCGGTTCATCGTCGAGTTCACCTTCGGCGACGTCTACCACCGGCCGTGGCTCTCACCGCGGCGCCGCCAGCTCGTCACCGTCGCCGCCCTGACGGCCTTCGGCGACGTCGCACCCCAGCTGCGCGTGCACATCGGGGCCGCCCTCAACGTCGGCCTGAGCCCGGCGCAGGTCGTGGAGACGCTGATCCACGTGGTGCCGTACGCCGGGTTCCCGCGGGCGCTGAACGCGATCGGCGTGGCCCGGGAGGTGTTCGAGGAGCGGGACGTCCACGCGCTCTGAGACGAGCCGACGGCACGGGACACGACGGCACGACGGCACGACGGCACGACGGCACGACGGCACGACGACGACAGGAGGGTCGATCCGTGGGAACGGACATCGCCGCGGACTTCGGGGCGCTGGGCGAGGAATTCACCAGGAACCCGCATCCGGTGTACGCGGCGCTGCGCGCCCGCGGCCCGGTGCACCGCGTCCGCGTGCCGGAGGGGGCGCGGGCCTGGCTCGTGGTCGGCTACGAGGCCTGCCGCACCGCGCTCACCGAGCCCTCCCTCTCCAAGTCCTGGCGGGACGCCTCGCCCTCGCTGCCGCTCGCGCGGCTCTCCGCGGGCGAGAACCTGCTGAGCTCGAACCCGCCCGACCACACGCGGCTGCGCAAGCTGGTGGCCGGGGAGTTCACCCCGCGCCGCGTCGAGGTGCTCGCCCCGAGGGTGCGGGCCCTCACCGGCGAGCTCCTCGACGCCATGCTCGCCCGGCCGGCCGGGTCGGCGGACCTCGTCGAGGCCCTCGCGTTCCCGCTGGCCATGGGCGTCATCTGTGAACTGCTCGGCGTGCCCTCCCTCGACCGCGCCGCCTTCCGCGACTGGGCCGAACAGGCCCTGAGCAGCCCGGACCGCGAGACCAGGACGGCGGCCACGGCGGCGATGACGCGCTACCTCGCCGGCCTGGTGGACGGGATGCGCGAGCGGCCCCGGGCCGATCTGATGAGCGCCCTCATCCGCGCCACCGACGAGGACGGCGGCCGGCTCTCCCCCGACGAACTCATCGGCATGGCCTGGCTCCTGCTCGTCACGGGCTTCGAGACCACCGTCCAGCTGATCGCCACGGGCGTCCTCGCGCTGCTGCGCCACCCCGGCCAGCTCGCCGCGCTGCGCGCCGACCCCTCGCTCATCGACAGCGCCGTGGAGGAGATGCTGCGGTACGAGGGGCCGGTCGAGACCACCACGTACCGGTTCACCACCGGGCCCGTGGAGATAGCGGGCGCCACGATCCCCGGCGGCGGCGAACTGGTGCTGATCGCGCTCGCCGACGCCGACCGGGACCCCGCGCGGTTCCCCGACCCGGACCGCTTCGACATCCGCCGGCCGACCGGCGGGCACATCGCCTTCGGCCACGGCATCCACTACTGCCTGGGCGCACCGCTGGCCCGCCTCCAGGCCCGTACGGCCGTCACCGCGCTCCTCGCGCGCTGCCCGGCCCTCTTCCTGGACGCCGACCCCCGTGACCTCGTGTGGCGCACGGGTCTGCTGATCCGCGGCCCGCGGAAGCTGCCCGTCCGCTGGCGGGCCTGAGCGTTCGGGCCCGAGGGCGGCGCCGCACCATGTGAAAACTTCACCTCGCGCTGGTGACCGGGGCACTGTCCCGCGCTCACCGGATCCTCGCAGAATCGTCTGTGAACGGACCGACCCGCGCCACGACGACGCAGAGGGAACTCCACCGCCATGACCAGCCTTTCGGCCAACGCCCGTATCAGCCCCAGCACCGGATCCGCACCGATGCCCGTCCGCTCCGCGCGTCCGGGCCTGGTGATCGAGAACCTCGACGCCCTGCCGGACACCGCGTACGCCCTGTTCACCGTCTGCAGCCGGACGCAGGTCACGGGGCCGTCGGCGCCGATCGCCGGACGGGCGGGAGCATGAGCGCTGCCGAGCGCGGCCGGCCGGCCGGGCCGCTTTCGGCTCCGCCGGCCGCCGCCGAGGCTCTGGTGGGCTTCAAGTCCCATCTGCGGCCCACCGTCGTCCCCGGCGACGCCGCCTACCTGGTGTCCCGGCGCGGGGTGACCGCCCTGGGCGGGAGCGGGGCGGAGGTCCTCGTCCCGCTGCTCGACGGGACCCGGACCGCGGGGGCGGTCCGGCAGGAGGCCGCGCGGGTCCTGGGCGCCGAGGACGCCGAGGCCGCCCTCCGCTCCCTGGCGGATGCCGGGTTGATCCGCTCCACCACCCCGGCGGCGGAGGCCGGGGCCGAGGCGTACTGGGATCTCGCCGGGCTCGACGGCGGTGTGGCCGCCGCCGGGCTGGCCCGGGCCGCCGTCGCCGTCGAGGCGCTGCCCGGGCTGGATCCGGGGCCGGTGGCCGAGGCCTGCCGGGAGTCGGGGATCGCGGTCGTCGCGGACCCCGGCGCGGCCGATCTGGTCCTCGTCCTGTGCGAGGACTACCTCTCCCCCGGGCTGGCCGCGGTGGACGCCCGCCAGCGCGCCGGGGGCCGGCCCTGGCTGCCGGCCAAGCTGTGCGGGACGGACCCCTGGGTGGGCCCGTTCTTCCGGCCCGGCTCCGGCCCCTGCTGGCACTGCCTGGCCGTGCGGCTGCGCGGCCACCGCCACTCCGAGGTGCCCGTACGGCGCGCGCTCGGCCTGGCCGGCCCCGTGCCGCGGCCGGCCGCCGGGCTGGCGGCCGGGACGGCGCTCGCCGTGAACCTCGCCGTCCTGGAGGCCGCCAAGTGGCTGGCCGGGCTGCGCCAGCCCGAACAGGGCCACATCCGCACCTTCGACACGCTGCGCCTGCGCACCTCCGGCCACCCGGTGGACCGGCTCCCGCAGTGCGCGGCCTGCGGGGACCCCGGCCTGGTGGCCCGCCGGGCCGGCGCCCCCTTCGTCCCCGTGTCGCGGCCCAAGGCCGCCGCGACCGGGGGCGGGGACCGCGCCCTGACCCCGGCTCAGATGCTGCGCAGGTACGGACACCTGGTGGACCCGGTGACCGGGGTGGTCAAGGAGATCCGGCAGGCCCCGGGCGCCCCGGACTTCGTCCACGCGTACACCTCCGGGCACAACCTGGCGATGGAGTCGGCGTCCTTCGCCGGCCTCAGCTCGGGCCTGCGCGCACTCAGCGGCGGCAAGGGCCGTACCGCCGAGGAGGCTCGTACGAGCGCGCTGTGCGAGGCGGTCGAGCGCTACAGCGGCACCCGGCACGGCGACGAGCCGGTGGTCCGCGACTCCCTGCGCGGCCTGGGCGGTGCGGCCGTCCACCCCAACGACTGCCAGCTGTACAGCCCCCGCCAGTTCGCGGAGCGGGAGCTGTGGAACGCGCGGCACTCCCGCTTCCACCACGTACCGGAGCCGTTCGACGAGACCCGGCCGACCGAGTGGACCCCGGTGTGGTCGCTGACCGGCGGCGTCCAGCGGCTGCTCCCCACGTCGATGCTCTACTTCGGGCGGGGTGCGGACGGCGCCGGGGACCCCGCGGCGGGCGGGCCGTGGGCCGACTCCAACGGCAACGCCGCGGGCAGCAGTCCCGAGGACGCGCTGGTCCAGGGCTTCCTGGAGCTGGTGGAGCGGGACGCGGTCGCCCTGTGGTGGTACAACCGCACCCGTCAGCCCGGGGTGGACCTGGGCTCCTTCGAGGACGAGTGGGTCGAGCGGACGCGCCACGGGCTGCGCCGCGCGAACCGGGAGGTGTGGGCGCTCGACCTCACCTCCGACCTGGGGATCCCGGTGATCGCGGCGCTGTCGCGGCGGACCGACAAGCCCGCCGAGGACGTGCTCTTCGGGTTCGGCGCGCACTTCGACCCCCGGGTGGCGCTGTGCCGGGCCCTGTCGGAGCTGGGGCAGCTGCTGCCCGCCGTCGGCGAAGCGCGCGGGGACGGCGGCGGATACCGGATCACCGACCCTGAGCCCCTGTCGTGGTGGCAGGGGGCCACCATCGCCAACCAGCCATATCTGGCGGCCGATCCGATGGCGCAGACCCGTACGCCGGACCACTGGCCCACGGCAGCGGGCACCGATCTGCTCGACGACGTGCACATGATCACCGAGCTGGTCCGGAGCAAAGGACTGGACCTTCTCGTACTCGACCAGAGCCGACCTGACCTCGGACTTCCCGTGACGAAAGTGGTCGTACCGGGACTGCGCCACTTCTGGGCGCGGTACGGCTCCGGCCGCCTCTTCGACGTCCCCGTGCGCCTCGGCCGGCTGGCCGAACCCACACCGTACGACCAGCTCAACCCGGTCCCACTGTTCGTATGAGCGATCGATTCCCGCCCCCGGTTCACGCCCCTCCCCTATGCTCACATCTGGCGTGTAACAGAGGAACGCTTAAGGGGGATTGACATGCCTGGCCGCCTCAAGTCCTCGGAAGGACCGTCGGAGGCGGTCCTGGTCGAGGGCATTCTGCGACGGAGCCGGGACTTACCCGCACCCCGGATGGCCCAGGTCATCCTCATCGCCGCACTCCTCTGCTACGTGGGCATCACCGCCCTGAACATCCTCAGCGCCGGAGTCGAAGGGCTCGCCCTGGCCGCCGCCTTCGGCTGCCTGGGCGCGGTCTTCGCCCTCCAGCTCCTGCACTCCCGGACGAGCACGCAGCGCGTGCCGACCGGCCACCGGGCGCTGACCCTCGGCGCGCAGGCCGCCTTCACCTACCTGCCGCTCATCGCCCTGAAGTCGCAGTGGGGCGCCATGGCCGGCTTCCTCGCCGGCTCCCTCCTGCTGCTCCTGCCCCCGCGCCCGGGCTGGATCCTGTACGGGTTCGTGGGCGTCAGCATGCTGGTGCCGCCGCTGCTGGAAGGGCGGCCCGCCGTCGACAGCGTCTACCTGGTGCAGACCACCTTGCTGACCGGGCTGGTCACCTTCGGTCTGACCCGGCTGTCCGAGCTGGTCCGCGTCCTGCACGAGAGCCGCGGCGAACTCACCCGCGCCGCGGTCACCCGCGAACGGCTGCGCTTCGCCCGGGACCTGCACGACCTGCTGGGGTACAGCCTCTCCGCGATCCAGCTCAAGGGCGAGCTCATCCACCGCCTGATCCCGGCGCACCCGGCCCGGGCCATGGACGAGATCGAGGACGTGCTGGCCATCTCCCGCCAGTCGCTGGCCGACGTGCGGCGGGTGGCGAGCGGGTACCGGGACATGTCCCTGGAGGAGGAGATCGCCTCGGCCAAGTCGGTGCTGGGCGCCGCCGAGGTCGACGCGGTGACCGACATCCGCATGGGAGAGGTCAGTTCGCCCGTGGACACGGTGCTCGCCACCGTCCTGCGGGAGGCCGTCACCAACGTGCTGCGCCACAGCAGGGCCGTGCACTGCGAGATCACCGCCATCGAGGAGGACGGCCTCATGACCCTGTCGGTCACCAACGACGGCGTCACCGAGGGCTACCGCGACACCTCGCCGCACAGTGGCAGCGGCCTGGGGAACCTGGGGCTGCGACTGCGGGCGGTGGGCGGTGAACTGACGGTCGACCGGGGTCCCGGCAGCCTGTTCCGGCTGGTGGCGCGGGTTCCGGCCCACGGGGACGTCGACCCCGATCTCGAAGAGTCAGACGAGGCGGCGGAGGGCGAGCGCTCGTGGCTCGTCGCCTGAGGTGACCGCCCGCGACGGTCGTGAACCGGCCGCCGGGACACGCTGGTTGCTATGATCACAAGTACAAGATCGACCGCGCGGACGGGGGGCTCGTCACGGTGATCAGGATCCTGCTGGCCGAGGACATGCACATGGTGCGCGGCGCGCTCGTCGCCCTGCTGGACCTGGAGGACGACCTGGAGGTCGTCAGCGAGCTGTCGCGCGGGGACGAGATCCTGGCCGCCGCCCTCGCCGTCCGGCCCGACATCGCGATCATCGACATCGACCTCCCCGGGCTCGACGGGCTGAGCGCGGCGATGCAGATCCACGAGCAGCTCCCGGAGTGCCGGACGCTGATGCTCACCAGTCTCGGCCGCCCCGGCACGCTGCGCCGGGCCCTGGCGGCCCAGGTCTCCGGCTACCTCCTCAAGGACGACTCCCCCAAGGAACTGGCCAGTGCCATCCGCCGGGTGGTCGCCGGGCACCGGGTCATCGACTCCAAGCTGGCCGTCGCCGCGTGGAACGGGCTGGAGAGCCCGCTGACCGACCGCGAGACCGAGGTGCTGCGCATGGCGGCGCAGGGCTCGGAGGCCGCCGAGATCGCCGGGGAGCTCCACCTGTCCACCGGGACCGTGCGCAACTACCTGACCACCGTGGTGATGAAGCTGAAGGCCCGCAACCGCGTGGACGCGATCCGCATCGCCCGCGACGCGGGCTGGCTGGTCTGAGCCCCGGGTTCACCGCGCTGCCGCAGGGCCCCCGGGGGGCGGGCGGTGGGTGGTGAACCAGTGCCGGGCGAGGGCGGACACCTGGTGGAGGGCTCCGGGCTCCTCGAAGAGGTGGGTGGCGCCCTCCACGGTCTCCAGGCGGCTCTCGCAGCGCAGCCGGGCCCGGGCCTCGCGGTTGAGGGCGAGGACCTGGTGGTCCTGCGAGCCGACGATCAGGAGCGTGGGCGCGCGGACCGCGGCGAGGCGGGAACCGGCCAGGTCCGGGCGGCCGCCGCGGGAGACCACCGCGTAGACCGGGGAGTCGGGCTCGGCCGCGGCCGCCAGGGCGGCGGCCGCCCCCGTGGAGGCGCCGAAGTAGGCCGGCGGGGCCGGGGTCCGGGTGCCCAGCCAGGCCGTGGCGGCGGCGAGTCGGGCAGCCAGGGCGTCGATGTCGAAGACGTTCGAGCGGTCGGCCTCCTCGGCCGGGGTGAGCAGGTCGAACAACAGCGTGCCCAGACCGGCCCGGTTCAGGTCCGCGGCCACCCGGCGGTTGCGGGGGCTGCGCCGGCTGCTGCCCGAGCCGTGCGCGAACACGACCACCGCGCTCGCACCCGGCGGGAGGGTGAGGTCGCCGGGCAGGCGCAGACCCGCCGCCTCGACGCCCACCTCCACCTCCACCCCCGACTGCTCGGCCGGGGCCGGCCGCCGCGGCGACTGGGCGAGCAGGGAGACGACCTCCTCGTCCGGAGTCTGGGAGAAGTCCCGGTACCACTGGCCGACCGAGGAGAACCCCGGCGGCGAGCCCAGGCAGACCACCTCGTCGGCCACCGCGCCCACCCGGGCCAGCGCGTCCGGCGGGGCCACCGGGGCGGCCATCACGATCCGGGCCGCGCCCTGCGCCCGTACGACCTGGCAGGCGGCGGCCGCCGTGGCGCCGGTCGCGATGCCGTCGTCCACCACGATCACCGTCCGGCCGTGCAGATCCTCCTGCGGCCGGCCCGCGCGGTAGCGGGCGGCCCGGCGGGCCAGCTCCGCCTGCTCCGCCTCCTCGACGGCGGCGATGTCCCGCGGGGCGAGCCGCCCGCGGCGGACGATGTCCTCGCTGATCACGCGTACCCCGCCCTCGCCGATCGCGCCGAACGCCAGCTCGGGCTGGTGCGGGACCCCCAGCTTGCGGACGACGATCACGTCGAGCGGGGCGCCGAGGGCGTGGGCCACGTGGAAGGCCACCGGGACCCCGCCGCGCGGCAGCCCCAGCACCACGGGACGGTCCTCCGCGTACCTCGCGAGCTCCGTGCCGAGTCTTCGACCTGCGTCGTCGCGGTCCGTGAAGAGCATTGCGGGTCATCCCCAAGGGTCGCCCCCGACGTTCTCTGCCGTACTTCGAAACAACGCCCCCCGGCGCCCGCGTGCAACTCGGGTGCGGCGGCCGGTCCGGTGGTCTGTACGAGGGAGGTGGGTCCGGGTCTGTGGGTTTTGGGGGATGGGTAGGGGTGGGGAGCGTGCGTAGGTTGGCCGTGAGGCCCCGCCCGCGCCGCTGACCTGGTGCTTTGGGGCGGGCTCTGACGATGAGGATGGGGCGGCGCGATGCGTGAGCTGGTGGAGACGGCGCGGCAGTGGGCGGCCGAGGGGCGGACCGCGTTCCTGGCCCGGCCGGTGGCCGAGCAGGGGTTCGGGCCGCGGGACCCGGCGGGGGCCCTGCTCGTGGACGCGCGCGGGGAGTGCGTCGGGGCCCTGTACCGGGGGGTCTTCGACGCCGAGCTGGTGGCGGAGGCGGCGGCCGCGGCCGCCGCCTCCGGGGCCACCGCGCGGGTGTGCGAGGTATCGGTGGGGGCGGACGACGCCGTGGCGGCGAAGCTGACCTGCGGCGGGCGGGCCGAGATCCTGCTCCAGCCGCTGTCGGCCGTGCCCGCCGCGTGGTGGGAGCTGCTCGGCGAGGGTGTGGGCGTGGCGCTCGTGACCCGGCTCGACGAACGGGCCGAGCACGCGGTGAGCGAGGTGGTGCGGGCCGTCGACGCGCCGGCCGACGACGCCGAGCGGCGGGCCGGCGAGCTGCTGGCCACGCGCCGGCCCGGCCGGGACGCGCTGTACGGGGAGCGCGGTCTGGTGTTCGTGGAGGCGTACCCGTCCGCCCCGTACGTGGTCATCGGCGGGGGCGGCGAGCTCGCCGAGATCATCGAGGCGCAGGCCCTGCTGCTGGGCTGGGGGGCGGGGCTCGTCGGTTCCGTCGCCGAGGCCGGGAAGCTGCTGGAGGCCCGCCGGGACGCCGCCTGCCTGGTCATGCTGAGCCACGATCCGGAGTTCGACGTGCCGACGGTGCGCGGCGCGCTCGCGCTGGGCATCCCGTACGTCGGCGCCCTCGGCTCCCGCAAGACCACGTCGCGGCGCCGCGCGGAGCTGCTGGCCTCGGGGGTCTCCGAGGCGCAGATGGCGCGGGTGCACGGGCCGATCGGCCTGGACCTGGGCGCCCGGACGCCTCCGGAGACGGCGCTGGCGATCTGCGCGGAGATCCTGGCCGTGCTCGGGGGGTACGAGGTCCGGGCGCTGCGGGATTCGGACGGGCCGCTGCGCTAGGGCCTGCTCAGCTGTCGCCGAGGGCGCGCTTGAGCTGCGTCTTGTTCATGTCGGAGCGGCCGTGGATGTTGCGGCGCCTGGCCTCCGCGTAGAGCTGTTCGTACGTCGGCCCCTGCGCTCCCGAATGGGAGTGCAGGCCGCCGCGCCGCCCGGAGGACATGTCGTCCAGGGACAGCCTGCTCGCGGTCGCGGACTCGCCGGCCCGGGCCCGTTCCTTGTTGACGGTCCGGGCGGCGATCTCCTTGGCCCGCTCCTCGGATTCGCCGCGCTCCTCGGCGCTCTCCTTGATGTGCTCGTACTGGCGTTCTCGTTTGGGTGAAGATCCGCGGGGCATTTTCGGGCTCCTTCCGGGGCGGGTCGCCGTTGCACCTGCCCTCGATCCGGTGCGGTAGTCGCATGGTCCGCTGATCAGAGGATCTCCCCGCATTCAGGGTGAAACAGGCATTGATGCGGGAAAATAGTGCGTATGGACATGACCTTGAGTCTGGACCAGACCCTGAGCAGCATCGCCTGGTTCCTGGTCGTCGGGATCATCGTGGTCGGCTTCCTGCTGGGCGCCTTCAAGCTCGGCCAGCGGGTCAGGGCCAAGGAGCCGCCGCCGCCGACCCCCGAGAGCCAGCCCCACCTGCCGAACGGGGGCGCGGTCTACGAGGTCCGCGAGGAGCGCGAGGGCGTGGGGATCCCCGAAGGCGGCCTGCGCCCGCACGAGATGCAGGGCTACGGGAACTTCGGCTCCACCACGAACAGCCATCAGGAAGAGGCCCGGGCCGAGCGGGAGGCCGGGTACCGCAACCCGCCCCAGTACCCGGGGCCCCAGCAGCCCCCGCACGGCGAGCCGCCGGCCTACAAGCCGACCGGGAACGCCTGACGCCCCCTGACCGTCTGACCGGCCGCCCTGACACCCCGCGACCCTGACACCCCGCGACCCTGACACCCCGCGACCCTGACACCCCGCGACCCGCGCCACGGCGCGGGTCGCGGGGTGTCAGGGTTCCGTCCGCAGCCGCAGCACCTCGGGCGGCGGGTGCCGGGCCGTCGAGGGGTGGCGGACCTCGGCCGTCAGCGGCGGATCGAGCGGGCGGTAGGGCACCTCGCCGAGCCCGATCGCGGTGACCGTGGCCCCGGCCGGGGTACGGGCGGGGCCGTCGCGCTCCGCCACCTCCGCCGCCACCTCCGCGCGCAGCGCGGCCGTCAGCGGGCTCGACACCAGCGGGGTCTCGTCCCCGACCGGCAGGACGAGGACCAGGGCGAGCGGGCGGCGCGGGGTGCCGGTGTACCCGACCACCGCCGCGTCCCGGACCTCCGTGTGCCGCAGCTTCTGCCAGCCGCGCCGGCCCGCCGGGTACGTCTGGTCCAGCCGTTTGACCACCAGGCCCTCGATACCGCTGGCGGGCAGGGTCTCGTACCACGTGGCGGCCAGCTCCGGGTCGGTCGTCATCGGGACCGGTTGCAGCGGCGGGCCCAGCGGGAGCAGCAGGTCGACCAGGAGCGCCCGGCGGCGCTCGTACGTGCGCCCGCGCACGTCCAGCCCGGCCAGTTCGAGCACGTCGAAGGCCGCGTACGAGGCCGGCAGGCTCTGGGCGAGCACGGCGGCCCGCGCGGCCGAGGCCGCCGCCGCCCGGCGCTGGACGAGCGCGAAGTCGGTGCGGCCGGCGTGCCAGATCACCACCTCGCCGTCGAGGACGGTCTCGGCGGGCAACCGCCGGGCCGCGGCCGCCAGATCGGGGAAGGCCGCGGTCACGATGCGGCCGGATCTCGCCTGGAGCACCACCTCCTCGGCGGTGCGCACGATGACCAGGCGGTGGCCGTCGAACTTCGGCTCGTACGCCAGGCCGGCCCCGCGCGGGAGGGTGCGTACGGTGGCGGCGAGCGCGACGCGGATCACGGCCGGCCCCCGGGGGGTGCGGGCAGCCGGCGGGCGCGGCCGGGGTCGGTCAGCGGGGCGAAGAGGTCCCCGTCGCGCTCCAGCCTCGGCGGGATGTCGTCGGCGAGGAAGACCAGGTCGGCGGGGGTGCGGCAGGCCGCGACCTCCTCCCAGGAGACGGGTGCGGAGACCGTGGGCCGGGCCCGCGCGCGCAGCGTGTAGGGGGCGGCGGTGGTCTTGGCGGCGGCGTTCTGGCTGTGGTCGACGAAGACCTTGCCGGGGCGCAGGGCCTTGGCCATGCGGTGCAGGGCGAGGTCGGGGAGAGCGCGTTCGGCCTCCTGGGCCAGGCCCTTCGCGTACGCCGACACCCGGTCGGACGGGGTCGGTTCCAGGGCCGCGGCCAGGTGCACGCCCTTGGAGCCGGAGGTCTTGGCGTACGTCTCCAGGCCGTCGGCGGCCAGGCGTTCGCGCATCCACAGCGCGACGGCACAGCACTCGACGGCGGTGGCGGGGGCACCCGGGTCGAGGTCGATGATCAGCCGGTCGGCGAGGGCCGGGCCGCCGGCCGGCCACTGGGGGGTGTGGAACTCGACGACGAGGTTGGCGGCCCACATGAGGGAGGCCAGGTCCGCGATGACCACCTGTTCGGCGGAGAGGTCCTCGGAGCGGGGCACGGGGGTGGTCCTCACCCAGTCGGGGGTGCCGGGCGGCGGGTTCTTCGTGAAGAAGAGCTGCCCGTCCGGGCCGTCGGGATAGCGCAGGAACGACACCGGCCGGTCGTGGATGTGGGCCAGCAGCGAGGGCGCGACGGTGGCGTAGTAGTGCAGCACCTCGCCCTTGGTGAAACCGGTCTCGGGGTACAGGACCTTGTCGAGGTTGGAGAGCGGGATGCGACGCCCCTCCACCATGGTGATCGGCGTCATACGATGAGACTGCCATGAATCGGGAGGAACCGTGCGATCCATCTGGAACGGGGCGATCTCCTTCGGCTTGGTCAGCATTCCGATCAAGCTGGTGAACGCCACAGAGAGCCACTCGATCTCCTTTCGCCAGATCCACCTGGGCGACGGCGGACGGATCCGCTACCGCAAGGTGTGCGAGCTGGACGGCGAGGAGGTGGCCACCGCCGAGATCGGCAAGGGGTACGAGGAGGCGGACGGGTCGATCATCCCGATCACGGACGAGGACCTGGCGCAGCTGCCGATCGCCACGGCGAAGACGATCGAGATCGTGTCGTTCGTACCGGCGGACGAGATCGATCCGCTGCAGATGGACGCCGCGTACTACCTCGCGGCGAACGGGCCGACGGCGGCGAAGCCGTACACGCTGCTGCGGGAGGCGCTGAAGCGGAGCCGGAAGGTCGCCATCGCCAAGTACGCGCTGCGGGGGCGGGAGCGGCTGGGCATGCTGCGGGTGGTCGACGACGTGATCGCGATGCACGGGCTGCTGTGGCCGGACGAGATCCGGGTGCCGGAGGGGGTGGCTCCGGAGGGGAAGGTGTCGGTGCGGGAGGCCGAGCTGGACCTGGCGGACGCGCTGATGGCGACGTTGGGCGAGGTGGAGATGGACTCCCTGACGGACGAGTACCGGGAGGCCGTGGAGGCGATGGTCTCGGCGAAGTCGCAGGGTGCGTTCGAACCTCCGGCGGAGGCCGAGGTGGAGCCGGCCGGAGGGAAGGTCATCGACCTGATGGCGGCGCTGGAGAAGAGCGTGAACGCGGCGAAGGCCTCGCGGGGGGAGGCGACGGAGGCGCAGGTCACCCCGATCCGCCGGAAGACGGCGGCGGCGCCGAAAACGGTGGGCGGGAAGAAGTCCACGTCCGCGGCGAAGAAGACGGCCGCCGGTACGGGGAAGTCCGCGTCGGCGAAGTCCACCGCGGCCAAGTCCACCGCGGCCAAGCCGGCCCCGGCCAGGTCGACGGCGGCCGGGGCGACCAAGTCGACGGCGACGAAGTCCACCGCCAAGTCCACGTCGAAGGCGGCCTCGGCCAAGAAGACCGCCGCCGCGGCGAAGAAGGCGGCGCCGCGCAAGCGGGCTTCGGCCTGAGGGACCGCCGGGGGAGGCCGGTCAGGGCCGCAGGATCACGCAGGTGGTCGTGGCGTGCGCGTACAGCTTGCCGTCCTCGGCGCCGATCACCCGGGCCTCGGCCGTCGCGGTGGTCCGCCCCACGTGCAGGGCCGTGCCCTCGCACCGCAGCGTGGGCGTCCGCGCCAGCACCGGGCGGATCATGTGCACCCCCAGCTGCACGGTCGTGTACGTGGTGCCCGCCGGGAGCCGGGTCATCACGGCCGAGCCGAGCGCCGAGTCGAGGAGCGTGGCGAGGAACCCCCCGTGCACCGTCCCCATCGGGTTGAGGAGGTGGTCGCCCGGATCCCCCTCGAAGACGACGGAGCCCTCCTCGGCCTCCGCCAGCCGGAAGCCCAGCGTGCTCATGATCGAAGCCTCGGGAAGGTCGCCCTTGAGGCAGGCCCGGAGGATCTCCAGGCCGCTCATGCCCAGGATCTCCGGGGTGGGCTCGGGGCGCGAGTGCCAGGTGTGGGTGCGGGAGCGGTCGGCGGGCGCGGGAGCAGGTGCGGGAGCGGCGGTGCCGGTGCCGGTGTGCGGGGTGGTCCGGGGCGTGGTCATGAGCCGAGCCTAGGCGCGCCCCGCGCGCCGCGGGAGTGACGGATCCGGCACCTTGCACACCGATTCCGACAGCACCGCACCCGCCTCCCGCCCGCTAGGGTTGCCGGGTGAAAACCGCAGTGCTGGTCCTCGACGGGGTGTTCGACTCCGGCGTCTCGGCCGTCCTCGACGTCCTGCACACGGCCAATGCCCTGCGCGGCCGGCTGCCGGGTGCCCCGCCGCCCGCCTTCGACATCCGTACCGTCGGCGTCCGGCGCACGGTCCGCACCGGCCTGGGCCACCGGATCGACACCGAGCCCGCGCGCACCGCCGAGGACGCCGACCTCCTCGTCGTTCCCGCCCTCATGGAGCGCCGCCCCGAGGCTCTGGTGGAGACGGTGTCCTCCGCCGGGCACCGCACCGCACGCCGGCTGCTCTCCGAGGCCCGTGAACGCCGGACCCCCCTCGCCACGTCCTGCACCGGAACGTTCCTGCTCGCCGAGTCCGGGGTGCTGGACGGCCGCCGGGCCACCACCAGTTGGTGGCTGGCCCCGGTTTTCCGTGAGCGCTACCGCGAGGTCGTCGTGGACGAGACGCGGATGGTCACCACCTCGGACGGGATCACCACCGCCGGGGCCGCGTTCAGCCACCTCGACCTCGCGCTGGCGATCGTGGGGATGCGCAGCCCCGCCCTCGCCGACCTCGTGCGGCACTACCTCGTGGTCGACGACCGGGCCTCGCAGGCCGCGTACGCCATCCCCAGCGCCCTGGCCCGGCACGATCCGCTGGTGGCCGCCTTCGAGCAATGGGTACGGGCCCGCATCGCGGAGCCGCTGTCCATCGCCGAGGCGGCCCGCGACCTCGGAGTCAGCGAACGCACCCTCCAGCGCACGGTCGCCCGTACGCTCGGCTGCCCGCCGATCCGGCTGGTGCAGGACCTGCGGGTGGAGCAGGCGGAGCACCTCCTGCGCACCACCGGCCTGCCGCTGGCGGCGGTGGCCCGCCGGGTCGGCTACGAGAGCCCGGGCGCCCTGCGGGCCCTGCTGCGCCGCCGCCTCGGCAAGGGGCCCCGCGCGCTGCGCCCTTAGGAGGTCTTCCCGGGCCGCCGGCCGGTGAACGATCGCGACCGCGGGCGGGGCCGGTGCGGGAGGGGCGGGAGCCAGGAGCGGGTGTCGCGGGCCTGGGTGAACAGGGCTTCGACGTCCGGGGGTTTGAGGGTGGCCGGGGCGGACGCGAGGTGCGCCGCGGCCGTCGCCGGCTCCAGGACGCGGATGTCGCGGACCGTCGGGGCCACCTCGACGCGCGAGGCGTCGACGAGGGCCAGGGCCGGCAGCACCGGGGCCGCGAGAGCCCGGGTGGCCGCCGCGGCCGCCCGGCGTATCCAGCGCGGGTCCGGGCGCGGCTCGGTGCGGCCCACCGTCAGCAGCAGGTCCCCGATCGCCGCGCGCTGCCTGCGCCCCGGGAGCGTGCGGACGCAGAAGATCCCCGCCGGACCCATGAGCAGGTGGTCGATGCGGCCGAGGCCCGGGAGCGGGACGCCGTGCAGGACCCGCCAGCCCTCCGGTTCCAGGGAGTCGAGGAGGTCGCCCATGCGCTGCTGGGCCGTCAGGTCCTGGCGGAGCCGGTGCCGGCTCCGGGTGCCCGCCGAGCCGTGTTCCAGTTCGCCCAGCAGGGGTTCGCCGGGGCGGTTCGGGGCCAGGTCCTCGTCCGGCGGGAGGGCGAGTCTGCGCAGGTCGGCCGGTGAGGGCACCGGCGGCGGACCGACCGTGAACGGGCCGGCGATGTACGGGCGCAACGCCGCCACGACCGCTTCGCGGTGCTGGTCGGCGAGCACGCTGATCCGGTTGGTCTGCCGGTCGTACCAGGCCACCGCCTGGCCGTCGGGCAGGTTGACGTAGAGCCGGCCGCGGCCGGGGCGGCCGCTCGGAAGCACCTTGAGTCCACGCATGGACCTCACCCCCCGCCGTACATGGGAGCAGCCCGGACGGCTCCCGGCAATCCCCCGGCGGAGTTCTCGGCCGTGTAACAGCTTCTACGGAACTCCGCCGGGTGCCTGTTACATGCTCATCGCGGTACTGACACAGCGGACTCCTAGGTTTGTCGCACCTGGACCGGACCGAAGGACTTCCCGTGAGCACCGTCGACCGCCGCACTCTCGTACGAGCCGCCGCAGTGACCGCCTGCGCCGGAACCCTCCTCGCGCTGCCCGCCGCCGCCGCCCTCGCCGAGGGGGTGCCCGCCGCTTCGGCGGCGCGCTCGGCGGGTGCGCCCCGGACCCTGGTCAAGAGCCTCGCCCTCGCGGACGGCGCCTCCAGGGCGAACGTCTACCGGGTCGCCGCGGGCGGCTTCCAGGCGGACATCCTGACCGCCGAGGGCGCCAGGGCGGCCACCCTGACCAGCCGCGACGGCCTGGCCGGCTTCGGCGGTTCCGGCCCGCTGCACGCGGCGCTCCAGCCCGACGGACGGCTCTCCTCCTGGGTCGGCGAGACGGGCGCCGCGGCCGGCCGCACCGCCACGGCGGTCTCCGACGGGTACAAGACCGGGGTCCGCGACGGCCGGGTCGTGCAGGCCTCGGCCGGGCACGCCCGCACGTTCGCCGGCGGAACCCTGGACACGCTGGCCGACGGGCCGGGCGACGGCGTCCTGCTGCTCGCCGCGGGCGGCGGGATCGCGGCCGTGGGCGCGGCCGGGCTCGGCTTCGCCATGCTGCGCCGGGGCCGGACCGGGGGCTGAGCCGCGAGGCCGCTCAAGATCGTCCCGAACCGGTCATATCTCCGCATAAGGTTAAGATTCGCTCGCCGATAATGAGGCGTGGTACCCGTGGAGAGGAGGCCGAGCCGGCCGTGCGTACGTTGACCTTCCCGGTCGCCGCCTCCCGGGCCCGCCCGCGGCACCGGTCCCGCGCCGCGCTGCTCGCCTTCCCGCTGCTCCCGCTGCTGCCCCTGCTCGCGGGGTGCGGTGACACCGGCGGGCTGGTGGCCGCCGGTGCGACCCCGACCGCGAGCGGGCCCGTCCACCTGTGGCCCTCGCACCGGGGGGCCTCCGTACCGCCCGCCGATCCCGGGGGCGCGCCGCCGGAGTACGTGCGGGGGCTGGCGCCCGTGACGAACCAGAACGTGCACGAGGTCGACCCGGTGGCCCTCGTCCGCGCGGAGCTCGCCGCCCACCCGAACACCGAGGTCGGGCCGGACGGGATGCCCCCGGAGACCGTCGCCGCGATCAAGGGGTGCGGGAAGGCGGGGCAGTCGCCCGGGACCTGCCCGGTACTGGCCCCGTACTACCGGGACCTGACGGGCAACGGCCGCGACGAGCTCGTCGTCGGCATCGAGCTGCCGGACCGGATGATGTCCGTACGGGCCTACACGGCGGATCCGGACGGGCGCCTCAACCGGATCATGGCGACGACGCAGACCGTCGTCGCCGTGGACCTGGCCGGGCGGGACGTGGTCCTGCGGGTGCCGAGCGGTCATCCGGGCTACGAGCTGATCACCGCGTGGTCCTGGGACGAGAAGCAGCGGACGATGCTGCCGACGCGCGAGCAGATCGTACGGCTGCCGGGCAGGGCGCAGGGCCCCGCCCCGTCGGCCCCGCCGACGCCGTCCGCCGAGGCGGCCCCGTGAGGTGGCTGCGGCGCCGGCTGCCCTCCTGGACGGCGACGCTGACCTGGAAGTCCGGACTGTTCATCGTCGTCATGTGCTGCTCGCTCGCGGCCGTGCTCGGCGCGCTGGTGCACGTGCAGGTCACCCGGCAGACCGTCGCCGCCGCGCGGGACAAGGCCCTGGAGCGGCTGCAGGACGTCTCCCGCGACTACGAGGCCGGCGAGGCGCTGCGGCCCGGCACGGGCATCGACCCGGCGGGACTGCCCCCGCGGCTGCGGGCGCTGGCCCTGTCCGGTCAGCGCGCCACGATGGTGGCCGAGTACCGGGGCCGGCCGACGATGTGGGCGGCGGCCCCGGCGGACGGCAAGGTGCTGGCCGCGACCGTGGACTACTCGCAGAGCGCGCGGACCATCAACGGCCTGGACAACGCCATCATCGGCTCGTCCGTGCTCGCCATCGGCGGGACGCTGCTCGTGGGCGCCTTCGCGGTGACCCGGGTGACGCGGCGGCTGCACCAGACGGCGAGCGTGGCCCGGCGGATCACGCGGGGCGACCTGGACGCGCGCGTGGACGATCCGCGCACCAACGACCCCGCGCGCCACCAGGACGAGGTGGCGACCGTGGCCGGAGCGCTCGACACCATGGCCGGAACCCTGCAGGCGAAGCTGCTGAGCGAGCAGCGGTTCACGGCGGACGTCGCCCACGAGCTGCGCACTCCGCTGACGGGCCTGCAGGCGGCGTCGGAACTGCTGCCGGAGGGGCGGGCGACCCAGATGGTCCGGGAGCGGGTGCGCACCATGCGCGGGCTGACCGAGGACCTGCTGGAGATCTCGCGCCTGGACTCGGGGCGCGAGGTGGTGGAGACGGACCTGCACCAGCTGGGGCGCCTCGCGCGGCGGGTGGTGCGGGCCTCCGGTACGGGGACGGAGGTGGTGGTCGTCCGGGACGCGCACGTGGAGACGGACCGGCGCAGGCTGGAGCGGGTGCTGGGGAACCTGGTCGCCAACGCGCACAAGCACGGGCGGGAGCCGGTGGTGCTGGCGGTGGACGGCCCGGTGGTGACCGTACGGGACCACGGCGACGGGTTCCCGGAGTACCTGGTGGCGCACGGCCCGCAGCGGTTCCGGACCACCGGTGTGGGCACGGGCAAGGGCCACGGGCTCGGCCTGACCATCGCGCTGGGCCAGGCGGAGGTGATCGGCGCGCGGCTGGAGTTCCGGGCCGCGCCCGGCGGCGGGGCGCTGGCCGTCCTGACCCTCCCCGGACCCGCGCCGGACACCGTCTAGCGCTACGGAGCGCCCTCCCCCTGCGGGGTCGGCTTCGTCTTCGTCCAGGGCCAGCGGAGCTTGGGCTTCCGGCCGGAGGGGGTGTACGTGTACTTCCAGCCCTTCTGGAGGTGCAGCCGCTTCGAATAGCCCGACGGGACCCGCTCGTACAGCAGGACCGTCGGGGGGCCGCCGTCGGCCGCCGGGACCGGGATCTCGTACCACTTCGGCGGGTGGCCGGTCGGGCCGAGGAGGATCGGCAGGACCCGCCCGTCCATCGGACCGCCCTCGAAGGGCGTGCGTTCGCTTCTCACCCCACCAGTGTCACAGCAGGTGGGCGGCCTCGGAGACCACCGGGATCACACGGCGGGCCAGGACCCCGACCGGGCCGTCCGCCGATTCCAGGGCCAGCGCGGCGCGCGCCGCGGCGGCCGTTTCCGGGTCGGTGGCGGCGGTCGCCGTCAGGAGGGCTATGAACTGGTCGACCAGCCAGTCGCGCAGGGCCGAGACCTCCGGCTGCTTGCCCTCGTCGATCCAGATCAGGGAGGCGGCCTCGACCGCGGTGATCCAGGTGCGGACCATCATCCGCAGCCGCGGGCCGGGGGCCGGGACGGCCAGGTGGTAGAGGATCTGCTGGGCGGCGGCCCGGCGGATGCCGTCCACCGTGGCCGTCGTACGGGAGGTCTCGACGACGCTTCCGCCCTGGAGGAGGGCCGAGAAGCCGGCGTCGTGCTCGTCGACGAAGGCCAGGTAGCGGTCCAGCGCGCGGGAGAGCCGCTGGGTGAGCGGTCCGGCCTGGGGTTCGGCGAAGCACTGCTCCAGCAGGTCGGCCGCCGAGCGCAGGGCGGCCTCGTACAGCTGCTGCTTGCCGCCCGGGAAGTAGCGGTAGACCAGGGGCCGCGAGACGCCCGCCGCCTCGGCGACGTCGTCGAGCGAGACCTCCTCCGGGGCCCGGTGCGCGAACAGCGACAAGGCGGCGTCGAGGAGCTGGGCCCGCCGCTCCTCGACGCTCAGCCTGCGGTACGCGCGTACGGTCGTCATGCCCGCAGGGTAGCCCCGAAACAGCCGGTTCAGGCGAGGAGTCCCGAGCTCTTCCAGAGCCTGCGGCCGACACCGCGCAGGACGCCGATGTCGTCGAGGAAGTCCGTGAGCCGCTTGGCGCCCGTCTGCATGACCTCGCGCCGGTGGCCGCTCGCCTGGACCTGGGCGAGGGCTTCGCGCCGGTCGAGGCCGATGTTCTCGTAGACCTTCGGGTTGACGAAGGCCAGCGAGAAGACGCGGGCCGCCTGGCCGCAGCTGACGCGGGTCAGCTCCTGCTCCCAGCGCGGGGCGGTCAGCATCTGGCGGCGCAACTCCTCGCGGGCGTAGCGGACGTGCCGGGCCTCCTCGATGACGTGGATGCGGGTGACCCCGCGCACGAGGGGCTGGATGCGCTCGTCCGGGAAGGTGAGGCGCTGCATCCAGTCGAGGATCTCCTCGCCGAGGAGGGTGCAGGCGAAGGAACCGGGGGTGGTGGAGACGGTCTTGAGGATCCGGGCGAGGTTGTGGTTGGTGCGGGAGACCGGGTAGGCGGGGGCGCCGGCCTTCTGGATCATGCGGGCGAACATCATGGAGTGGCGGCACTCGTCGGCTATCTCGGTGAGTGCGTAGCGGACGTGATTGCTGGTCAGGGACTTGTCGTAGATGTGCCGGACCATCAGCTGCATCAGGATGATCTCGAACCAGATGCCGAGCGAGCCGAGGGCCGCCGCCTCGTGGCGGGAGAGGTCGATGCGCTGCTCCTCGCCCATCTTCTTCCACAGCGGGGTGTCGTAGAGGGAGAGCAGCTCGGGCGGCCAGTAGTACTTGCCGTCGATGGGCGGGGCGTCCCAGTCGAGTTCCCTGTCGGGGTCGAAGGAGTGCTTGGCCGAGGATTCGAGCAGTCGCGCGGCGATCTCTTCGCGGTCCTTGAGGAGGCCGAGCGCGTCCTGCAGCGCGCCTCGATCGGTCACGGTCGTCATGGCTTTCGGATACCTCGCTCATCGGGTTACCGGCGGTCAGTACTTATGAGACTGCTTGTCAGCAAGACCGTCAATCCCCTGCGCACGACTTGTTGACCCCGCGTCTACCAACGTGTGACGCTGCCAACCATCCAGTCCTGTACGGAAGTACACGAGCCGAGGGGGCGTCAGTGTCGACGCACGAGCTCTACACCAAGGACCCGGGCGCGAAGGCCTGGGAGGTTCCGGCCTCCGGCGCGGCGCGCTTCAGCTGGGAAGCCATGTTCGTCGGCCAGGAGAACGGCTCGGGCCGCGAGCGGCTCCTCGCCCTCTACCAGAAGGGCAAGGACAAGCAGTGGGACGGCGCCAAGCGCATCGACTGGGAGCTGGAGGTGGACCCGTACAACCCGCTCGGCACCCCGGACGAGGCGCTGACCCTGTACGGCACCCGGCACTGGTCCAAGCTCACCGAGAAGGACAAGGGCGAGCTGCGCCGGCACTACACCGCCTGGAACTTCAGCCAGTTCCTCCACGGTGAGCAGGGCGCGATGGTGTGCGCGGCGCGGATCGTGGAATCCGTGCCGGACCTGGACGCGAAGTTCTACTCCGCGACCCAGACGATGGACGAGGCCCGGCACGCCGAGGTCTTCGGCCGTTTCCTGCACGAGAAGGTCGGGATGCTCTACCCGATCAACGACAACCTCCGGGCGCTGCTCGGCGACACCCTGCGCGACTCCCGCTGGGACATGCCGTACCTGGGCATGCAGGTGCTCATCGAGGGGCTGGCGCTGGCGGCCTTCGGGATGATCCGCGACACGACCGACAAGCCGCTGCCGAAGCAGATCCTGGCGTACGTGATGCAGGACGAGGCCCGGCACGTGGCCTTCGGACGGATGGCGCTGCGCGACTACTACAAGCAGTTGACGGACGCCGAGCTGCGCGAGCGCGAGGAGTTCGTGATCGAGGGCTGCCACCTGATGCGGGACCGGCTGCGCGGGGTGGAGGTGCTGGAGAACTTCGGCATCCCGCGCAAGGAGGCCGAGGAGTTCACCGAGCAGTCGGAGTTCCTGCACCTGTTCCGGAAGCTGCTGTTCAGCCGGATCGTGCCGTGCGTGAAGGACATCGGGCTGTGGGGCGAGCGGCTCCAGAAGGCGTACCTGGACATGGGCGTCTTCGAGATGGGCGACTCGAACCTGGACCTGCTGATGAGCCAGGACGAGGAGATCGCCGAGGTACTGGACCGCGAACGCTTCGCGGCGGAGGAGGCGGACCGGGTGGCGGAGGTCGGGGCCGCGATCGCCGAGGGGGCGGATCCCGCGTAGGAGGATCCCTCAGCGCTTCGCCGGTGCGGCGAGCGCGGCCTCCATCACCGCCCGGGCGATCGGGGCCGCCGCGCCGTTTCCGCTGATGTCCCCGCGGCGCGCCTCGGCGTCCTCGACGACCACCGCCACCGCCACCCCCGGCAGCGGAGCGTCCTGCGCCTTGGCCCAGCCGATGAACCAGGCGTACGGGGTCCCCGCGTTCCCCACCCCGTGCTGGGCGGTGCCGGTCTTGCCGCCCACCACCGCGCCCGGGATCGCGGCATTGCGCCCGGTCCCGTTCTCCACCACCGCCACCATCATCTCCTGCAGCCGCAGCGCCGTCGCCGGGCTCATCGCCCGGCCCAGGCCGTGCTGCCCCCCGCGCCGGACCTGGTCCCCGTCGTCCTGGGTGGTCCGCTCGACCAGGTACGGGGAGTCGAGCTCGCCGCCGTTCGCGACCGCCGCCGCCACCATCGCCATCTGCAGCGGCGTGGCCCGCGTGTTGAACTGCCCGATCGAGGAGAGCGCCAGCTGGTCCGGGCTCATGTCGGTGTCGAAGTTCGACCGGGACACCCAGGCCGGCACCCGCAGCCCCTCCCCGTTGAAGCCGAACCGGCGCGCCGCGTCCACCATCGCGCGCAGCCCGACCCGCACCCCGATCTTCGCCATCACCGTGTTGCAGGACCACTGCACCGCCTCGGCCATCGAGGCGTCCTGGCAGCCGCTGCCCGCGTTCGGCAGCAGGGTGCTGGTGCCGGGCAGCGGGTAGGGGTCGGGGGTCTGCGTGGGGGCGTCCACATCGTCGACCACGCCCGTGTCCAGGGCCGCGGCCGCCGTCACGATCTTGAAGGTGGAGCCGGGCGGGTACGTCTCGCGCAGCGCCCGGTTCAGCATCGGCCGGGCGGGGTCCGCGTTCAGCCGGGCCCAGGCCGCCTTGACGGGCCCGCCGGTGCCGGAGAGCGCCGCCGGATCGTACGAGGGACTGCTGACCAGCGCGAGGATCCGCCCGGTGGCGGGCTCCAGGGCGACCGCGGCGCCGCGCCGGCCCGCGAGCCCGGCGTACGCCGCCCGCTGCGCGCCGGCCCGTACGGTCGTCTCCGCGTTCCCCCCGGACGGGCGGCCGCGGGCCAGGTCGTACCAGAGCGGGAAGGCGGAGAGCCCCGGATCGGTGCCGGCGAGGATCGCGTCCTCGGCGCGCTCCAGCAGGCTGGTCCCGTAGGTCTGCGAGGAGAACCCGGTGACCGGTGCGTAGAGCGGGCCGTTCGCGTACGTCCGCTCGTAGCGCAGCAGTTGCCCGCTGTCCCGGGATCCGGTGACGGGCCGGCCGTCGACCAGGATGTCCCCGCGGGGCTCGGCGTAGCGCTCGATGGCGGGCCGCTTGTTGGCCGGGTTCGCCCCGTACGCGGCGGCCTCCCAGACCTGCACGCGGGCCACGTTGACGAGCAGGGCGGTGAACAGCAGGGCGCAGAACCAGGCGCACCAGCGGATGTAGCGGATCACGCGGGGGCCTCCTCGGGGGGACGCGGCCTGCGGGCGCTGTCGCCGAGCCGGACGAGCAGCGCGACGATGACCCAGTTGGTGACGACGGAGGAGCCGCCCTGGGCGAGGAAGGGCATGGCCATGCCGGTGAGCGGGATCAGCCCCGTGACTCCCCCGGCGATGACGAACACCTGGAGCGCGACGATCGAGGCGAGCCCGGTGGCGAGCAGGCGCCCGAAGGGGTCGCGCAGTGCCAGCCCGGCGCGGAAACCCCGGTGGACCAGGAGTCCGTAGAGCAGCAGGATCGCGGTGATCCCGACGAGGCCCAGCTCCTCGCCGGCCGTGGCGAGGATGAAGTCCGACTTGGCGGCGAAGCCGATGAGGAAGGACTGGCCGTGGCCGAGCCCGGAGCCGAGGAGTCCGCCTGCGGCGAAGGCGAAGAGGGACTGGGCGAGCTGGCCGGGGCCCTCGCCCCTGTCGATGGAGGCGAAAGGATTCAGCCAGTCCTCGACGCGGCTGTGCACGTGCGGCTCGAAGGTCCCGACCGCGTACGCGCCGACGGCGGCGAGCAGCAGCCCGATCGCGATCCACCCGATCCGGCCGGTGGCGGTGAACAGCATGATCACGAACAGCCCGAAGAAGAGCAGCGAGGTCCCCAGGTCCCTTTCCAGGACCAGCAGTCCGACGCTGAGCAGCCAGATCGCGAGGATCGGCCCGAGCACCCGGCCGGGCAGGAGGCGCAGCTTCCAGAACAGGCGCCGCCCGGTGAGGGCGAGGGCGGTGCGGTTGGCTGCCAGGTAGGCGGCGAAGAAGACGGCGAGCAGGATCTTGGCGAACTCGCCGGGCTGGAAGGAGAGTCCGGCGAACCGGATCCAGATGTGGGCGCCGTTGACTGCTGGGAAGAACACGGGGACGAGCATCAGCGCGAGTGCGGCGGCCACGGAGACGTACGCGTACCTCTGGAGCACGCGGTGGTCGCGCAGCAGGACCACGACGAGCACGAAGAGTGCCACGCCCAGCGCCGACCAGCGCACTTGGTCACCGGCGGTGAGGTGGGCGGGGGTGGTCGCGTCGAGGCGCTGGATCAGGACCAGGCCGAGGCCGTTGAGCAGTACGGCGATGGGGAGGACGAGCGGATCGGCGTACGGGGCGCGGAAGCGGACGGCGAGGTGCGCGAGCAGGGCCGCTCCGGCGAGCCCGGCGGCGTAGCGGCCTGCGGGCTCGGGGGTGCGGCCGGTGGTGGCGAGGGCGACGTAGTGGTGGCCGAGGACGCAGATGAGGACGGCTCCGGCGAGGAGCGTCAGCTCGACGCCTCTGCGCGTGGACGCGGAGCCGTCGGGGCGCGGGGGCGGCGCGGGCTCCGCCACCTCTGCCGTCAGAGCGGTCATATCGGAAACGTAGCAAGCGGACGGATGGTATGTCCGCTTATGTCATAGAGTGCCGAGGAGTAGTCAGAATCGGTCACGAGTGGGAGCGGCGAGACATGGGACCAGTGGAATTCATCGTCCTGGCCTTCCCGGAGGAGCAGCTGCGGGTACCCGCGGTCGAGGCCGTGATGGGGCTGCGCAAGGCGGGGGTCGTACGGCTGATCGACGGGCTCGTGGTCACGAAGACGGCGGGGGGCGAGGTGCTGGCGGCGGAGTTCGACGCGTTCATGGAGCTCCAGGGACTGCTGCGGCACCGGGAGGCCGCGCGGCTGATCGGAGCGGAGGACGTCGCGGAGTCGGCCGGCCTCCTCGAACACGGCAGCTGCGCGCTGCTGCTGCTCGTGGAGCACGTGTGGGCCGAGGACGCGGCGATCGCGGTACGGGCGGCGGGCGGCCGGATCGCAGGCTCGGTCCGGATCCCGCCGGAGCGGACGGAGGCGGCCTGATGTTCATCCGCCCGATCGGCACGCGAGTGGAACCGGCCGACCGCCCCACGGGCCACCCCCTCCTCCAGGGACTGCTGTCCCGGGCCGCGGGGGGCGCGGCCCCGGCAGCCGGTGCGCCCGGGCGGGCGAAGGCCGGACCGGAGTCCGATGCGGCCGGGGCGAAGGCCGACCCCGAGTCGGCCGGGGCGAAGACCCCGGAGGCCCGGAGCGGCACCGCCCGCCCGGACGCGGAGCCCCCGCGACAGGGGCTGGCCGCGGAACTGGCGCAGCTGGCGAACCTGGCCCGGGAGGGCCTGCTCACCCCCCAGGAGTTCAAGGAGGCGAAGGCCCGCCTCCTCCGGCCCTGACCGGCCGGCGCCGGGCGGGGGACGCCCGCCGACCCGATGGAGCGCGGTCCGGCGGCAGGGCTTTGGGCACTGCCCTACGGAGGGCGAAGTCCGGCGGCCGGGATGCGAGCAAGTGCTCGATTTCCGGACTGCAGTACGACTCCGGCAGGCCGACGCTCGCGCCCGGTCCGGGTGAGGTCGATCACATGTGTCGCCTTGTGTGAGAGGCGGGCTGCGGGTTGTTCACAGATGACCCTTCCGCGGGGATGTTCCAGGACGAACCGGGCGGAACGGCTTTTCGCACAAGGGATGTCTGCCGCAGGATTTTCCGCCCCCCTGCTCGCGCAGGGGGGCGCCAAGATGCACTCAGGCCATGAGATGCCTCTTGAACGCGGCCAGTTGGAGCTGAACCGCGTCCCCATGGTGGCGTGCCACCGGGGGGTTTTGGGTGCGAATCGGGGCCTGACGGACAGGTCCGTGCGCAAGCCTGAAGAATCGCAACAATTAAACAATACCTCTGACCTGCGGGATCTTCCGTGTGAAGGCCGCCTCCATGGTCAATTCTTTGGGCTTCTTCTCACTCGCCTGGCGCTGCGGCCCCTCCGGGAGGGCGCCCGGCGGCTCGGGCCGCTTTACCAGACTCCTGCTGATCGCGGCGTGAGGACCACTCGGAGTGTCGCGGCGGAACGGGTTGTTCACAAACGCACGAAGCGGCTTGGCGGTGCGGTGGCGTATCCATGCGGAGGGACGCATAGGGCAGACTGATGTACGCGCGCAAAAGCCCGGAGGATCCCCTTCCTCCGCCGGGGGAGTTGGAGCTCCCGATCCGGCCGGCCACCGCCCGCCCTAACTGAATACACAAGCACTCAGGCCGAGTTACGCCCCTGCACGGAACCCCTCCGCGCAGGGGCGGGCGAGGGCGCTCCGCAGACAGGCGGGGCGCCCTCGTTCGTACCCCTGCGGTCCATGACCGCCGTCTAGGAGTTGAGATGCCTAGGACCCCCCGTTCCCCTCGCAGGCGCCGGCTGGCGATCGCCGCAGCCGTGGCCAACGGTGCCGGCACAGCCGCCGGAACCACCGCCCACTTCATGGGATGCGACCCCGACACCTCCGTCTCGGTCGGCGTCCTCGTCAGCGCCACCGTCGGCGACCTCCTCAAGCAGTGGGCGTCCGCCGAGGCCGAGGACCCCGCCGACACGTCCGGGACCGACACCCCCGAGCACACTCCCGAGTCCGGGCCGCACCGCCCCGCCGGAGGCGCCGGGCGGGACGCCACCACCCCGTCCGGCACGCGGTCCGCCGCCCCGGGGGCGACCGGCTCGCCCGTCCCCGCCATCGGGCAGGCCCGCCGGCCCGGGCGTGCCGGGCGGCGCCACGCCCGCTGCGCCCACCCCCCGGCACCGGCCGGCACCGTACCGGCCGCGCTCCCGCTGCCCCGCGCCGCTCCGGCCGCGCCCCGGCACGCCGGTCACCGGCACCTGCACCGCGGCGCCCAGAAGTTCGTTCGGCGCGCCCACGGCCGTGCCCGCCCCGGCCGGGAGGTGACGGGGTCCGGTGGCGAGGCCTGAGAAGGAGATCCCGCCCGAGGCGCTGATGGAGGTGGCGGAGCTCGCCCGCGAACTGCGGGCGCTCCGCCGCCGCAGCAACCTCACCTACCGCGAGCTGGCCTCGACCTCGCACTACTCCGCCGCGGCCCTGTCCCTGGCCGCGTCGGGGCAGCGCGCCCCGAAGTGGGAGGTGGTCGAGGCGTTCGTACGCGGCTGCGGCTACAGCGGAGACCTGCGCTCCTGGCGCCGGATCCACCGCTGGGCCCTGGCGAGCGAAGCCGGGAGGAAGGCGCGCGAGGACGTCGGGTCCGCCGGCGACACGGCCGAGGGCGACGCCGACACCTCCGCCAGTGCCGACACGGACGCAGTCACCGAGGCCCCCTCGCCCTTCCCGGCACCCGCGGACGGCCTCCTCGCCCTCGTGCAGCAGTTCGTCGAGACCCACCCCCGCGACGAGCTGCAGCGGGTCACGAGCCCCACCGTGGACCGCGTCCACACCGCGCTGGCGCTGTGCACCACCGCGCAGGACGTGCTGTCCGTCATGCGCGAACTGGTCGCCGACAAGGGGCTGACCATCGCCACGCTGGAGAAGCGCAGCGGCCGGATCTACCAGATCTCGGCCGCGACGTTCACCGCCGTCCTCAACGGCAAGGACCTCCCCACCACGGAGTTCCTGCACATCTTCCTCACCATCTGCGGAGTCGAGGAGGAGCGCACCTTGATCTGGCACCACACGGTGACCCGTATCAAGATCGCCGCCCTGAGGCACCGTCCGTCGCCGCCCCCCGCGGCTGCGCCGGTGTCCGCGGAGACACCGGACCGGCTCGTGTCCATCGTGCGCCTGGTGTGGCTGCTCCTCCTCGGCGTCGTCGTCGGGGTGAGCGTCGGGCTGCTCACCTTCACCGCCACGCAGTCCATCAGTACGGGGACCGCGGTGGGCATAGCGTTCACCACGCTCATCCCGGTGATCGTGCGCTCGATCAGCACGAAGGTGTGGGACAGGTGAACCGGCACTGAGGACGGGCCTCCACCCACGGGTGGAGGCCCGTCCCGCTCCCGCTGGGCCGGACGGGTGGGCGTGGGGAACCGGCCGCCCCTGGTGGGGGATTTGTCATACCGGGCGTGGCAGCATCGGCCGCCTGGAGGTGATCACATTGTCACGCCGCGTGCTCCGTACCGCCTGTATCGCCGCCCTGTTCGTGTCGGCCGCGCCGCTCCCCGTCACCCACGCCGGATCCCTGCCCGGCTTCCTCTCGGAGCCGGCCGCCGCCACGACCCCGCAGACCCGCGCGACGGCGGAGGCCGCCGCCCGGCAGACCCCGATGGCGGCCGCCCGGCACGCCCCGACGGCCGCCACCCCGCACCGCAGTCCGGGCGCACCAAGTGCCGCCGACCGGCTGGCCGGCCATGCCGTCGTCGGCTCCGCCCCGCAGGCCGGCTCGGCACCCACCCCGCAGGACCCCGGCCCGGGAAGTCCCGGCGACGCGGCGGGCGGCGGCTTGGCGGACGGCTCCGCCGCGCAGGACGGCGTCGCGCCGGAGGGCGGGGCGCAGGACGGCGTCGCGCCGGACGGTGGGGCCGAGGCGCTCCAGGGCCTCGGCGTGGGGGAGTTGCTCGCCCGGCTGCAGAGGCTCTACCGGGAGGCGGAAGCCGCCGCCGAGGGGTACAAGGCCACCGAAGTCGCACTCAAGGAGGGGCAGGACGAGGAGCGCCGGCTCAGCACCGAGCTCGCGAAGGCCCGTACCGCCCTCGGCGCCGAGAAGGCCGCCGCCGGCCGGGTGGCCCGGGCCCAGTACCAGGGCGCCGGCGGCATCTCCCCGTACGCCCGCATGCTGCTCACCGGCGACCCCCAGGCCGCCCAGGACCAGCGGCGGATCGCCGCCCGCGAGGGCGCCCGCCGGGCCGGGGTGCTGGCCCGCCTCACCCGCACCGAGCGCCGCGCCGACCTCCTCGCCGGCGCCGCCCGCACGTCCCTCGACGCCCGGCAGACCCTGACCGCCCGGCGCAAGCGGGACAAGCAGCAGGTCGACCTCAAGCTCAAGCAGGTCGAGCGGGTCCTCGCCTCGCTCACCCCCGACCAGCTCACCCGGCTCGGCTCCCGCGAGGCCGCCAACACCGCCACCGCGCAGCGCGAGCTGCTGGCGTCCGGCCGGCTCGCCGCCACCCCCCGTACGCCCACGGCCGCCGGCGGCGCCGCCCTGACCTACGCCACCGAGCAGCTCGGCAAACCGTACGTCTGGGGAGCCGAGGGCCCCGGGTCCTTCGACTGCTCCGGGCTCACCTCGCAGGCCTGGGCGCACGCCGGCCGCGCCATCCCCCGGACCAGCCAGGAGCAGTGGGCGCAGCTCCCCAAGGTGCCCCTGGACGAACTGCGCCCCGGCGACCTGGTGGTCTACTTCCCCACCGCCACCCACGTGGCCCTGTACGTCGGCGACGGCAAGGTGATCCAGGCCCCGCGACCCGGCGCGAGGGTCAAGGTGTCCCCCATCGCCGCGAACCCTCTGCTCGGCGCCGTACGGCCCGACCCCGACGCGGCCCCGCTCGCCGAGTTCACCGCTCCGCCGCTTCCCGGCGAAGGGGCCGGCGACGACACCGGCTATTCGGCCGCCGAAGCCCCGGCGAGCCCCGGGACCCGCGCGCCCTCCGCGCCGTCCGCGCCTTCCGCGAGCTCCGCGGCTTCCTCGGCCTCCGCGACCTCCGCCAAGTAGTCCTCCACGTCCTGCGCGTCGTAGAAGTACCCGTCGAAGTCGGCCGGCTGGTCGAAGCCGTTGGCGAATCGATCCGCCACCGCCTGGAACCGCCCGGCCGCGCCGATCAGCTTCCGTACGTGCTCCGGCAGGCCGCCCAGCATCGCGTTCGTCCACTCGGTCACCGGCTTGCCCGTCGTGAACCAGTACCGGTCGAACGTCGCCTTCATCCACGCCTCGTCGAACGGCTTGTCCCCGTGCATCAGGATCGACGACAGGTACGAGGCCGCGCACTTCGCCGCCGCGTTCGAGCCCTGGCTGGTGATCGGGTCGTTCGCGACGACCACGTCCGCGACCCCCAGCACCACCCCGCCGCCCGGCAGCCGCCCGATCGGGTTGCGGACGACCGGCGGGTACCGCCCGGCCAGCACCGCGCCCGCGTCCGTCAGCTCCGCCTTCGCCGCCCGCGCGTACTCCCAGGGCGTGAACGTCCTCATCAGCTCCAGCGTCAGCGCCAGGTGCTCGCCCGGTTCCCGCACGCCCCTGAAGGCGTCCAGCGGGCCGCCCGGAACGCCCTCCCAGAACAGCACGTCCGCCCGTCCCGACGTCGTCAGCGTCGGCATGACGAACAGCTCGCCCACGCCCCGGACCAGATTGCAGCGCACCGCTTCCGTCCCCGGGTGCTCGGGGCGCGGCTCCAGCCCGTGCACGTACGAGACGGCCAGCGTGCGCTGCGGCGCTTCGTACGGGGAGCGGGCCGCGTCCCGCCCGAACAGCGACACCAGTTCGCCCTTGCCCGCCGCGACCAGCACCAGGTCGTACGCACGGGAGAAGAAGTCCAGGTCGGCGACGGACGCGCCGTGGACGACCAGCTGTCCGCCGCGCTGCGTGAAGACGTCGAGCCAGCCCGCCATCTTCACGCGCTGGTCGACGGACTGCGCGTACCCCTTGAGGCGGCCGAGCCAGTCGATGGGGCGCGAACCGTCCCCGGCCGCCACCGAGAAGCCGAGGCCCTCGATCCGCGGGGCCTGCCGCTCCCAGAAGTTCAGGGAGAGGTCGCGTTCGTGCCGCAGCGCCGAGTCGAACATGACCTGCGTGGACATGACCCGTCCGGTGCGGATCTCGTCCGCGGTCCGGTTGGACATGAGGGTGACCTCGTACCCCTTCGCCTGGAGGCCGAGGGCGAGCTGGAGGCCCGACTGGCCGGCCCCCACGACGAGTATCTTGCGCATCTCACGTTCTCGATTCGGGTGTCCGGTTCAACAGTTCTGCGGCGGTTCTAGGTTTCCGGGGTCTCGTCGAGCGCGTGGCCCACCAGCGTCACCAGGGACTCGACGACGGTGTCCCGGCGCCGCGCGTCCATGACCACCACCGGCACGTGCGGCCCGATGGTCAGCGCCTCCCGCACGTCCTGCGGTTCGTACGCGTGCGAACCCTCGAAGTGGTTCACCGCGACGGCGTACGGGAGCCCGCAGCTCTCGAAGTAGTCGAGTGCCGGGAAGCAGTCGCGCAGCCGGCGCGTGTCGGCCAGGACGATGCCGCCGATGGCGCCGCGCACCAAGTCGTCCCACATGAACCAGAACCGCTCCTGGCCCGGGGTCCCGTACACGTACAGCACGAGGTCGTCGGCGAGGGTGACGCGGCCGAAGTCCATCGCGACGGTGGTGGTGCTCTTGTCCGGGGTGCCGGACAGGTCGTCCGTCGGGGCGCTCGCCTGGGTCATCACCGCCTCGGTGCGCAGCGGGGTGATCTCGGAGACGGAGGACACGAAGGTGGTCTTGCCGACCCCGAAGCCGCCCGCGACCAGCACCTTGACGGCGACGGGGGCGCGGGAGCGGTCGTACTGCCAGGGCTGGACGGGCTCGTCCGCCAGGGCCTGGGCGTAGGCGGGCGGGTCAGAGACTGCGAAGACCACTGAGCACCCTTTCCAGCAGCGCGCGTTCGGGGCGGCCGGGGCCGTGCCCGGTCCCGTAGACGCGTATCCGTCCCTGGTCGGCGAGGTCGCTGACCAGGACGCGGACCACCCCCAGCGGCAGCTTCAGCAACGCGGATATCTCGGCGATGGTGCGCATGCGGCGGCAGACCTCGACTATGGCCGGCATCTCGGGCATGCGGTCCTCGGGCTCGGGCCGCTGCGGCTCCGACGCCCGGGTGTCGCAGGCGGCGACGAACGTCTCCACGTGCAGGATCTGTGCGAAGCGGGTGCGGCCGCCCGTGACGGAGTACGGGCGGACGCGGGCGGGCCGGCGGCCGGCTCCGCGTATCGGCAGGTGGTCGGAGGCGGACGCCCCACCCGACGCCGGAGCCGGCTCACCTGACGCCGGGGCCGTACTCCTCACGGGGTCTTCTCCATCGACTGGCGCAGCTCGCTGCGGACTTCGGGGGTCAGTACGTGGCCGGCCCGGCCCACGAACAGGGCCATGTGGTACGCCACCACGCTCATGTCGCAGTCGGGGGCGGCGTGCACGCCGAGCAGCGAGCCGTCGCTGATGGCCATGACGAAGACGGAGCCGTGCTCCATCGCCACCATCGTCTGCTTGACCGCCCCGCCCTCCATGAGCTCGGCGGCGCCCGTGGTGAGGCTGCCGAGGCCGGAGACGATCGTGGCCAGGTCGGCGGAGGCGCCGCGCGGGCCCTTGGTGCGCGCGGGGCCCTCGCCGGAGGCGGCGGCCGCGCCTGCGGCCGCTCCCCCGGGGTCGGAGGACAGCAGCAGGAGCCCGTCCGAGGACACGACGGCGACGGAGTTGACGCCGGGCACCTCCTCGACCAGGTCGGTCAGCAGCCACTGCAGGTTGCGGGCCTGGGTGCTCAGTCCGTACGTACTGGGCGCGGTCATGTGCGTGCCTCCTGTGCGGTGTCCCCCTGGTCGGTGTCCTGTGCGAGCTCGGCGGCCACGACGCGCCGTCCGTCCCGCGTCCCCTGGTAGAAGCCGCCGAGCCGGCGGCGCAGCTCCTCCGCGTCGACCCGGCGCGGCGGCTGGGGCCGTACCGCCTCGGGGCGGGGCGCGGCCACCGTGCGCGGGGTCCGCTTGGGCAGCCCCTTGCCGGTGACGGCCGCCGTCTCCGGTCCGGCGTCGGGGTGGCTCCCCTGGCGGGGGACCCAGTCGGCCTCGTCGGGTGCGTGCCGGTGGTTCTCCGCCGGGCCGTCGGGGGCGACGGCGGTGGCGGACTGCCCGGGCAGCGGCAGGCCTGCTTCCGGTACGTCGGCCCGCGGGCCGGCGTCAGGCAGCGGTTCGGGGGACGCCGGGTCGGGGCCGGGCGCCGCGAAGGCCTCCGGTCCCGCGTCGGGGACGACGCGCGCGAGGAGCTCTTCACCGGGATCGCTCTCCCCCGGGGCCTGTTCGGTGCTCCCGGCCGCGGTGAACACCTGGTCGGCGGGCGGCAGCTCCGGCTCGGCCGGCGGAGCGGCGTCCGGCACCACCCGGGCCAGCAGCTCCTCGGCGGGCTCCCCGAAGCCGTGCCCGGCGGTGAACACCTGGTCGGCGGGCGGCAGCTGCCCGTCTCCGGCCGGGGAGTACTCCCGCGCGTCCGGCTCCAGCCCACCGGCCAGATCCGGGCCGAGACCGGCCAGGTCCGCACCGGCCTCCGCAGTGGTGTCCGGACCGGGGGAGGCTTCCCCGTCCTCTGCCGCGTCCGCCGTGACGTCGGCGTCCGGCTCCGGGGCCGCCTCCGGCTCCGGGGCCGGGGCCGCACCGGCGTCGGCGGGCGCGTCCGGGCCGTGACCTGGAGTCTCGTCGGGAGCCGGGGCCGAAGAGCCCTCCGCGGCCGCGTCGGCGGCGAAGTCCGTGTCCGGCAGCTCCGGGTCCCACTCCATGCCCCGCAGGAGCTCCGCGTCCGCCTCCGGGCCCGGGTCCCGGAAGCGCTCGGCAGGGGCGGCGGCGAGGGCCGCCGGGGCGGCCTGTGCCGAAGCCTCGGCTTCCCGTTCCACCGCCGGGTCCTGGGGCAGTCTCCGGCCCGGGATCGTGTTCTCGTTCGCCTCCGCGATCACACCCGGCAGCCGCAGCTCCGGCACGCCCGGCGCCGGGTTCGCGTAGGTGTGCACCGGCGACCTGGGCGGCGTCGTCGGCAGCAGCGTGGCCGGGACGACCACGAGGGCCTCCGTGCCCGCGTGCCGCCCGGGCCGCAGCTCGGCCGTGACCCCGTGCCGGGCCGCGAGGCGGCCCGCCACGTACAGGCCGAGGCCCAGGCCGTGTTCGGACTCCGGCTCCTCGTCGTAGGCCTCCGGCGTGGCCAGGCGGGCGTTCAGCGCCTCCAGCCGGTCGCCGGTGATCCCGATGCCCTCGTCCACGACGGAGAGCACCACGTCGCCCGAGTCGAGCAGCCATCCGGAGACCCGGACCTTGGCCTCGGGCGGCGAGAACGTCGTCGCGTTCTCCAGCAGTTCGGCGAGCACGTGCGAGATGTCGTCGGCCGCGTGCCCGGCGACCTGCGTGAACGGCGGCAGGGCCGCCAGGTCGACGCGCTCGTAGCGCTCGATCTCGCTGACCGCCGCCCGCGCCACGTCCACCAGCGGGACCGGCGCGGCACCGGCGCCGTGGCCGTGTTCCTGGCCGGCCAGGACCAGCAGGTTCTCGTTGTGGCGGCGCATGACCGTCGCCAGGTGGTCCAGCTTGAACAGGGTCGCCAGCCGGTCCGGGTCCTGCTCCTTGGACTCCAGCTCCTCGATGACCTGGAGCTGGCGCTCCACCAGTCCCAGCGTGCGCAGCGAGAGCGAGACCGAGGTCGTCGACATGATGCGGCGGTGCTCCTCCAGCCCCGCACGCAGCTCCGTCAGCTCCAGCTCCAGCGCCTCGCGGCTCGCGGCCAGTTCCCGCTCCAGTGCCTCGCGGGCCGCGGAAAGGGCCTCGTTGCGGCCGATGAGCCGGCGCCCGTCGGCGTCGAGGCCGGCGATGCGGGTGTGCAGGGACACCGTCTGGTCGCGGACCGCGTTGAGGTGGCGCACGACCTCGGCGAACTCGTCGTTGCGGCCGGTGAAGCGGACCGGCTCCACCGATCCCTCCGGGGTCGCCAGCCGGGCCGCGCCGCGGCGCAGTACGGACAGCGGACGGGTCAGCGAGCGCGCGACGGCCGTCGCGAAGCCGATGGCCACCAGGAACAGCAGGCCGAGGGCCGCGACCAGCATCTCCAGGCGGGTCACGTCGTCGTCGCGCAGGGTGGCGAGCGCGGTGGCCCGCTGTCCGGCGAGGGTGGCCTCGACGGAGCGCATGCGGTCGATGCGGGCGGTGAGCGAGGGGGCGACGGTCGCGCCGTCGAGGCGGCGGTCGGCCGTGGACAGCGTGGGCCGCTCGGTGAGCCGCTTGAGGTAGTCGTCGGCCGTCTTGACGTCGGGTCCGGTGACGGTGGCGGCGAGGCTCTGGCGTACGTCGGGGCGCGCGACCCGGTTGAAGTCGTCGAGCGCGGCCTGTTCCCGTACGCGGGCCCGCTGGGCGGCGGTGGTCAGTTCGTCCACGGCGGCCGTGTTGGAGGACTGCTCGCCGCGGGGGACGGCCAGCGCGGCGAGCAGCAGTCCGCGGGTGGCCGAGGCCTGTTCGACGGCCTGGCCGAGGGGGGCCAGCGGGCGGGTGGTGGCGAGGGCGGCGACGGCGCGCGGCGGGGTCCGCTCGGCGAGCAGGTCACCGGGCGCGAGGAGTTCCGCGATGACGCCCGCGTAGGCCTGGTGGGCGGCGAGGGCGGTGCCCTTCCCGTCGACGGCCTCGGCGCGGACGGCCTGGACGCGGCCGAGGGCGAGGGCGAGCGCCTCGTCGGCCTCGTTGCGGACCTCGGCGAGCTGGCGGTCGGTGAGCGCGGTGCGCTCCTGGACGGGGCCCTTGGCCTGGGCGCCGGGGCGGCCCTTGGCCACGTACTCGACGACGGCGTCGCGCTCGTCGCCGAGGAGGTGCGCGAGGGTGAGGGTGTGCTGGGTCCGCTCGGCGAGCGTGACCAGCTGCTGGGAGTCGTTCAGCTCCCGCGTCGCGGAGACCACGGCCGGGGCACCGGCCGCGAGGACGGTGAGGCCGGCGACGGCGACGCCGATGACGAGCCTGCTGCGCACGCGGACGGGGCGTCCTGCGGGGGCGGGTCCGTCGGTGGCGGTGCCGTTCTTCCGAGACCGCTTCTTCTGCACCGGTGCTCGCAATCCTGTACGTGTGCTCGTGCTCGTCTACTCGTGTGGCCGAGGTAACGGCCGGTCAACAAGTAAACGCCCCCTGCCCCCTCGTACCGCCTCAGACCTTTGCAGTGTGTTGGGGAGAGAGCCTGACATCGCCCACCCGGCCACTCGAACGAGTGAACATCACGGATGAGTTGGCGACCAACTCGGCGGTGCGCCTTCGGAGCTCCGTCATGGACGGGTGGTTGAAAGATCGGCGAGGGCTTTGGCACTATGCCCGCCCACATCCCCGGCGGGGCCGCCCCGGGCCGTTCCGGGCGGGTGGACGGGGTGCGCGCGAAGAACCCCCGATTGGTACGGACTTTTTGGACCGGCGCGGCCCGCCGGGCGGCGGAGGGCGGGCAGGATGTCCGCATGCGCATCGACCTCGCCTCGGCCCCCGGCCACCCGGAACGCCCCAACGAGGACTGGCTATCGGCGGCGATGCCCGCCACGGGCGGCGGAGTCCTGGTCGCCCTGGACGGGGTCACCCCGCCGAGCGGCGAGGTGGGGTGTTCGCACGGCGTGCCCTGGTTCGCGGCCCGGCTCGGGGGCCGATTGACCGAACTGTCCGGATCGCGGCGGGACATGCCGCTGGGCCGGATCCTGGCGCAGTCCATCCGCGACACCGCCGACGCGCACCGCGAAACCTGTGACCTTTCTCACGTGCGGACCCCGCAGGCCACCGTGGTGATGGCGCGGTGGGACGAGGCCTACGTGGAGCACCTCGTGCTCTCGGATTCCGTACTGCTCCTCGAAGCGCCCGGCGGCGAGGTCACGGCGGTGCTCGACGACCGGCTGGACCGGATCCCGCGCGAGCTGCTGCGGACGGCCGCCTCGGCCGACGCGCTGCGCAACGCGGAGGGCGGCTTCTTCACGGCGGCGGCGGACCCGGAGGTCGCGGCGCGGGCGGTGACGGGACGTACCCCGCGGGGGCGGGTCCGGGCGCTGGCGGCGCTCACCGACGGGGCGAGCCGGTGGACGGACACGTTCGGGGAGGGCGACTGGGCGCAGTGCCTGGCGGTGCTCCGCAAGGAGGGCGCGCAGTCCCTGATCGCCCGGGTCCGCACCCTGGAGTCGGACCCGGCCCGCGCGCACGGGCGCGGCAAGCGCCACGACGACGCCTCGGCGGCGTACGCGGAGCTGTAGCGGCTACTCCGCTCCCTGGTTCAGCTGGTGCAGGAGCCGGGCGAGTTCGGCCACTTCCCCGCGGTCCCAGTCGGCGAGCTTGCGCATGTACTGCTCGCGCCTGGCCCCCCGTACGCGCAGGAACCGCTCCCGGCCCTCGTCCGTGAGGCCGACCAGGAAGGCCCGGCCGTCGGCCGGGTCCGGTTCGCGCGCCACCAGCCCCAGCAGCTCCAGGGCCCGCAGCTGGCGGCTCATGGTGGCCTTGCCGACGCCGAAGTAGGCGGCGAGCTCGGTGGCCCGCTGCCGGCCCGCCGCCTCCAGCCGCACGAGCAGCCCGTACGCCGCCGGCTCCAGCTCGGGGTGGAGCGCGCGGGCCATCTCCCCGGACGAGGCCCTGGCACGCCGGAGGAAGACGGACAGCTCCCGCTCCAGGGCAAGGAACTCCTGGTCTTCGCTTCCGTGCACGTCCGCTCCCATCGGTGGTGTCCTGAGGCACCAGTATTTCGCAGCGCCCCGCCGCCCGCCCCGGGACCCCGCCGCACCGGCCTTCCGGGGAGAAGGGCGGTGAAGCCGGCCCCCGGGACCACGTGGGTCCCGGGGGCCGGCTTCACCGTCGCGAGAGGGACCGGTCAGGCGGCCGCGGGCACCGCCACGGCCTCCGCCTGACTGAGGGCCAGTTCCAGTACCTGGCGCACGTCCGTCACCGGGTGGACCTCCAGTCCCTCCAGCACCTCGGACGGGACGTCGTCCAGGTCGGCCTCGTTCCGCTTCGGGATGATCACGGTGGTCAGGCCGGCCCGGTGCGCGGCCAGCAGCTTCTGCTTGACCCCGCCGATGGGCAGGACGCGCCCGGTGAGGGAGACCTCGCCGGTCATGGCCACGTCCGTGCGCACCTGCCGCCCGGAGAGCAGCGAGGCGAGGGCCGTGGTCATCGTGATGCCCGCGCTCGGGCCGTCCTTCGGCACCGCGCCCGCCGGGAAGTGGATGTGCACGCCCCGGTCCTTCAGGTCGGCGACCGGTAGCTCCAGCTCCGCGCCGTGCGAGCGCAGGAAGCTGAGCGCGATCTGCGCCGACTCCTTCATCACGTCGCCGAGCTGGCCGGTGAGGGTGAGTCCGGCGGCCCCGGTCTCGGGGTCGGCCAGCGAGGCCTCGACGAACAGGACGTCGCCGCCCGCGCCGGTGACGGCGAGTCCGGTGGCCACCCCGGGCACGGCGGTGCGCCGCTCGGCGGGGTCCTGCGCGGACTCCGGGACGTGGTGCGGGCGTCCGATGAGCCCGCGCAGGTCGTCGGCGCCGATGCGCAGCGGCAGCTCCCGCTCCCCCAGCTCGTGCTGGGAGGCCACCTTGCGCAGCAGTCGCGCGATGGACCGCTCCAGGGTGCGCACGCCCGCCTCGCGGGTGTACTCCCCTGCCAGCCTGCGCAGGGCGTCCTCCTCCAGCACCACCTCTTCGGCGCCGAGGCCGGCGCGCTCCAGCTGGCGGGGCAGCAGGTGGTCCCGGGCGATGACGACCTTCTCGTCCTCGGTGTATCCGTCGAGGCGCACGAGCTCCATGCGGTCGGCGAGCGCCTCGGGGATGGCTTCCAGGACGTTGGCGGTGGCCAGGAACACCACGTCGCTGAGGTCCAGCTCCACTTCCAGGTAGTGGTCCCGGAAGGTGTGGTTCTGGGCGGGGTCCAGGACCTCCAGCAGCGCGGCCGCCGGGTCCCCGCGGAAGTCCGACCCGACCTTGTCGATCTCGTCGAGCAGGACGACCGGGTTCATGGACCCGGCTTCCTTGATGGCCCGTACGATCCGGCCGGGCAGGGCGCCGACGTACGTGCGGCGGTGGCCGCGGATCTCGGCCTCGTCGCGGACGCCGCCGAGGGCGACGCGGACGAACTTGCGGCCCATGGCGTGCGCGACGGACTCCCCGAGGGAGGTCTTGCCGACGCCGGGCGGCCCGACGAGGGCCAGGACGGCGCCGCCGCGGCGGCCTCCGATGACGCCCATGCCGCGCTCGCTGCGCCGCTTGCGCACGGCGAGGTACTCGGTGATGCGGTCCTTGACGTCGCTCAGCCCGGCGTGCTCGGCGTCGAGGACGGCGCGGGCGCCGCGGATGTCGTACTCGTCCTCGGTCCGCTCGTTCCAGGGCAGTTCGAGGACGGTGTCGAGCCAGGTGCGGATCCAGGAGCCCTCGGGTGACTGGTCACTGGAGCGCTCCAGCTTGTCGACCTCCTTGAGCGCGGCCTCCCGTACGTTCTCGGGCAGGTCGGCGCCCTCGACCCGGGCCCGGTAGTCGTCGGACTCCTCGCCGTCCTTCTCGCCGTTCAGCTCGCGCAGTTCCTTGCGGACGGCCTCCAGCTGACGGCGCAGCAGGAACTCGCGCTGCTGCTTCTCGACGCCGTCCTGGACGTCCTTGGCGATGGACTCGGCGACGTCCTGCTCGGCGAGGTGGTCGCGCAGCCAGCTGATGGCCAGCTTGAGGCGGGCGACGGGGTCGGCGGTCTCCAGCAGCTCGACCTTCTGGGCGACCGTCAGGAACGGCGAGTACCCGGAGTTGTCGGCGAGCGCGGACACCCCTTCGATCTGCTGGACCCGGTCCACGACCTGCCAGGCTCCGCGCTTCTTGAGCCAGCTGGTGGCGAGTGCCTTGTACTCCTTGACGAGCTCGGTGACGGACCCGGGCAGCGGGTCGGGCAGCCGCTCGTCGACGCTCTCGCCCTCGACCCAGAGCGCGGCCCCGGGCCCGGTGGTGCCGGCTCCGATCCTGACGCGGCCGACACCGCGGATGAGCGCGCCGGGGTCCCCGTCGGAGAGCCGCCCCACCTGCTCGACGGTCCCGAGCACACCGGTGCCGGCGTACTTCCCGTCGACCCGCGGCACGAGCAGCACCCGGGGCTTCCCGCTGCGGACCGCCGCCTGGGCGGCCTCGACGGCCCCCCGCACCTCGGCGTCGGACAGGTCCAGCGGAACGACCATCCCAGGCAGCACGACCTCGTCGTCGAGCGGCAGCACGGGCAGAGTGAGCGTTACGGACGTCGAAGCCATGATCTTCCCTCCGGCAGTGAAGTTGAGCTATGCCGACTCAATGCATGTGCGCCCCCCAATGTTCCCCAACCACCGTTCGCCCCCGGCGAACACCCGGAGCACCCCCGTCGCCACACCCGGTGCGCGCCCGGCCTCTCCACCCGGAACCCGGCGCCGACCTCGCACGACGCCGACGGCGCCGGCGGCGGGCGGCGGGCGGCGGGCGGCCGGCGGCGGGCGGCGCGGGGTCAGCCCGCCGGCCGGATGCGGATGTCGCCCGAGGAGGTGCGGACCGAGAGGCGGGACGGGGCACCGGAAGTGGTGGGGAGGGTGTCGCGGGTGCCCGAGGTGGTGGCCGCGGTGATGTCGTACGGGGCCCGGGGGACGCTCAGGGTGATGTCGCCCGAGCGGGATTGCGCCGTCACCCTGGCCGGCGGGCTCGTGAACGCCACGCGGGCGTCGCCCGAGGAGGTGCGGAGGTCCGCCTCCGGGGCGGTCAGGGCGGTGGCGGTGACCGACCCCGACGAGGTACGGACCTTCAGGGGGCCGGCGATGCGGTCGGCGCTGACGTCGCCGGAGGAGGACGAGAGGTCCGCCCCCGCCACCCCCCTCACCGAAATGCGGCCGCTGCCGCTCGCCAGCGTCACCGTGGCCGAGGCCGGGACCTCCAGGCGGTAGTCGACGCGGCAGGAGTCCGTGCACCCGTCCGTGAGGGTGAGGACGCCTTGCGACATCCGCCGGCCCGGCTTCGGCTCGGCGCCGCCGCGGTAGTGGACGGTCCGCCGGACCGTGACCCCCGGGCCCGTGCCGGGGGTCACCTCGACGGAGCCGCTCCGGGCCTCCTTCACCTCGACCGCGCTGACGGCCTCGGCCACCGTCTCGTCGGCCGTGGCCGTCCGCTGCCCGGTGTCCTCGAAGGAGCAGCCGTAGAGCAGCAGTCCGGCGGTCATGAGGACGACCACCGTCCGGCTGAAGCGCAATGACGTGATGTGGGAAGGCATGCGTTCGAGTGTGGTGTCCGGGCCGCCCTCTTTCGATGGGGGTCGTACCCCTGCCCGGGGTGGGGCCAGCCCCCGGTCCGAGCCGTCAGCCCGTGGCGGCCGGGAGTTCGGGGCGGCCGGCCCAGTCCGTCCAGGAGCCGTCGTAGACCGCCAGGGAGGAGCGGCCCGCGAGGGTGGCGCCCAGAGCGAGGACGCAGGCCGTCACGCCCGAGCCGCAGCTGAAGTAGAGCCGTTCCCGGTCACCGGTCAACGCCGCGAACACCTCGCGGAGTTCCCCGGCCGGCCGCATCAGGCCGCCGCGCTGGAGGTCCCCGAACGGCAGGTTCACCGCGCCGGGCATGTGGCCCCCGCGCAGCCCCGGCCGCGGCTCGGGGGCCGTGCCGGTGAAGCGTTCGCGCGTACGGGCGTCCAGTACGAGCGCCCCCGGATCGGCGAGGGCCGCCCCGACGGCGGCGAAGTCCACCAGCAGCCCCGGCCGCGGCCGGGCCGTGAAGGAGCCGGGCGGGCCCTCGTACGCGGGTCCGCCCTCCGCGACGGGCAGTCCGGCGGCGGTCCAGGCGGGCAGCCCGCCGTCCAGGACGGCCGCCCGGTCGAAGCCCATGGCGCGCAGCATCCACCAGGCCCGTGCGCTGGAGTAGAGGCCGGCGCCGTCGTAGACGACGACCGTGCTCGTGTCGTCGACACCGAGCGCGCGCAGCGCCTCCTCGAACGCGGCGGCCGCGGGCATGGTGTGCGGGGCGGGGGCGCCGTGGTCGGACAGGTCGCCGTCGAGGTCGAAGGGGCGCGCCCCCGGGATCCGCCGGCCGGCGCCGCGGTGGGCGCCCACGGAGGCGTCGAACACGACGAGCCCCGGCTCGCCGAGCCGGCCGGCCAGCCAGTCCACGCCGACCAGCGGGCCGGGCGGCGGCCCGGGCCGGGCGGGGGCCTCTGCGGGCGGGCGGATCGTGGTCATGCGGCACCTCCGGACGGTCGGCGGGCCGAAGACGTGGCGGCCCGTCACGCACATCCTCCTACGAAGTCGCGGCGCTCCGGCAAGGCACCTTGCCCATGAGGTAGTTGGCCGTATTTCGTCTCTGCTCCGGGCCCCGGGTACCGCACCATGGCGGTCCCCGGGGAGCCGGGGCCAAGGCTTGGGGGAGCCGTGACGGAGACGACCAGCGAGCAGCACGAACCGGCGGCCGGGTCCGCGCGCCCCGTCGGGGCGGCATCCGACGGCGGACCGGTGGAGCCGCACGAGCGGACGGAACAGGCCGGATCGGAATCCGACGCGGAAGCCGAACCCGACGCCGAACCCGACGCCGAAGCCGAACCCGATGCCGAACCCGAAAGCGACGCGGAGGCCGAACCGGACGCGGAAGCCGACGACCAGCCCGAAGCCGCGCCCGCCACCCCGCCCGAAGAGCCGGATCAGGAGCCGGAGCCGGAGCCGGACTCCGAAGGCCGCCGACTCGGCACCCGGGTGCGCGGACAGCTGCGGACCTTCGCGCTCGCCGCCGCCGGAGTGGCGCTCAGCGCGGTCGTCGCCGCGGTCGTCTCGGCGTACCTCGACATCTGGTCCGCGAGCGAGCCACCGCCCGGTGCCCCGCGGATCACGGCCGCATCCGAGGTCTGGTGGGACCTGCTCAACGACCACCACCTCGTACGGGCCGCGCCGGGCTCCACGTACGAGAAGGAACCGCTCCTCATGGGCGATGCCCAGGACTCCCTGGCGCAGATCGTCGCCGAGGGCGGGGTCGACGCGGGCATGATGAGGATCCGGCTGATCCTCACGAACCTCACCCGCACGCCCGCCACCATCACCTCCGTCCGGGCCCGCATCGAACGCACGCACCCCGTGCCCGCCGGCCCGCTCTACCGCTGCGGCGGGCCCCAGGGAGTCGGTGAAGTCAGCCGGGTGACCCTCGATCTGTCCCGCCCCCGGCAGCCCGCCATGGAGCAGGGTGCCGAAGGGCAGCCGCAGGCGCAGTATCCGAGCTCCAAGGTCCAGGTGGCGGCCCAGGGGGATCCGGCCTACTTCGACGTCGCCGTCGAGGCGGGCACCGCGACGGGTCCGGCGGCCGTCGCCTACGAGTTCGTGCTCGACGTCGCCTACACGCAGGGGAGCCGTCAGCAGCACCTGCTCGTGGACACGGCGGGACGTCCGTTCGTCCTGGCCCAGGGGACCGACACGTTGAACCGGGCATTCCGCTGCAACGGCACCAAGTGGGTCGCACCGGGAGAAGCGGGATGAGCGCCGACGCGGCGAGCCGCCGGCCGGGGGGCCGGCGCCGTTCCGCCGTCACCGCGGCGGCCTCCGTCCTCGTCCTCGTCCTGTGCTCCGCCCTCACCGTCGCGCTCCTGCGTGCGCTGTTCCCCGCCCCGGACGGTCCCGGCCGGCACGGCCTGTACGCGACGGGCGCACCGCTCCTGGACGTCGCCGGCGACGGCGGCCCCTGGAGCGCCACCCTCCCCCAGCCCGGCCGAAAGCCGCCCGCCGAGCTGATGCGCGGCGTGCTGGGCTGCGTCCCGTTGTTCCGGTGGGCCACCGCTGCCCGAGCCGTACCCCGCGGGCAGGTCACCCTCGCGTACTCCGTCGGGGCCTCCCCCTCCCGGGCGGCCGTGGTCCGCGGGGTGCGCGTGGTCAAGGGGCCCGCGATATCCGTGCCGCGCGGCGACGACGTCGGCTGCGCCGGACGGGGGCGGGAGGAACGGCTGGCGGCCGTCACCGTGGCCCGCGGCAAGCCCGTGCAGCCGGTCCGCCTCTCCCTGGACCACGCCGGCATCCGCAAGGAGGCCCCGCTTCCGGTCCGGGCCGGCGGTACGGCCACGGGGCTGGTCACCGTCACGACGACCACCTGCGCCTGCTCCTGGTGGCTGGAACTGGACGTGGAGGAGAGCGGCAGGCAGGTCACCGTACGGGTGGACGACGACGGCCGCCCCTTCACCCTGGCACCGCCGGCGGCCGCGCTGTCGACCTCCGCCGACCGGGACTTCCAGATCCCCCGCCCGCTGTCCCGGGCCTTCGGCGACCCGCAGCCTCCCCAGGCCGGCGTCTCCGTCGCCGCCGCCCTCGTGCCGCAGCCCGACCACTGGGAGGCCGAGTCCGATGCCCCGCAGGACCCGCCGGCCGCCGTCGGGGGCGAAGCGCGGCTCGGCGAGGTGGCCTGTGGCCGCATGTACGACTCGGTGCTGCGCGCCGGCGGAGTTCCGGCCGGCGACCACCAGCTCCAGCTCGTGATCAGCGGCCCTCCCCTCACGGAGGGAGCGGTCCTGAACGCGTCGGTGCGGCTGGAGAGCGTCCGTCTCGACGCCGCGCAGCGCTACCGCTACTCCTGCGCGCGCGACGGCGTGAAGCCGGTCGCCCCCATCGACATGATCGGCATCGAGCGGCACCTGTTCCCCAACACCCTGCACGCGCTGGGCCCCTTCCCCAGCGGCTCGCTGAAGTACGACCCGAGCTGGCGCCCCGAGCGGGGCGTGGGCCTGTCGATGCCGCTCGCCGTGGACGAGCTGTTCGCCTTCGGCAAGGCGGGCACGGACGGCCGGGGCACCTTCGGCATCGGCGCCGTCGTCGCGCCCACCCAGGCCACCTACGGCATGACGGTGGACGTGACGGTCACCCTGCCGACCGGCGAACGCAGCGCGTTCACCCTGACCGACCACGGCAAGCCGTTCCTGCTCGGACCCGACACGACCGAGCTGAACCCGGCGCACCAGCAGGACTACGTCGAACCGTTCGCCGGTCCACACGCCCGCTACCAGGACAGACTTCGCTAGGGGGTGTCGTCGCGACCGCAGTGGCCCGGCCGCGCGTAGAGGGCGATCCGGGCGCCCCGGACCTCGTCCACCGAGCACAGCTCGAAGTGCGAGGCCAGCGTCTGGCGTTTGACCGCCTCGCGGGGGTACGGGTCCAGCGGCTGGTCCGCCGGGTCCAGGAGGGCCACGACCCGGGGGGCGTCCGCCAGGCGGGTCCGGATCTCGGCGGGCGGGAGCTCCGTTCCCTGGAGGCTGTGCGAGGCCCCCGGGGTGCGGTCCAGGGCCAGGTCGCGCAGGCTCCCGTACAGCCGCGGCGAGGAGAGCAGCCACTCGCGCCGCCGCGAGGGCATGAACAGCACGGCGTCTCCCGGCCGCGCCCGTTCCCGTACGGTCGCGGCCACCGCGAGCACGTCGTCCTTGCGGCTCTCGGGGGTGCGCAGCCATACCGACCACCACCCGAACGGCACCAGCAGGGCGCCCACCAGCACCCACGGCCACCACCCCCGGGCCGCCGCCAGCCGGGCCCCGGCGAGCAGGGCGAGGCCGGCGAGCGCGTAGAGCACGTACCGGTCCACGTACCAGGGGTGGACGAGGGAGACCGCCATCAGCAGGCCGGGCGGCAGCAAGACCAGCGGCAGGGCGACCCGGACCAGCTCCCGCGGCAGCGCCGGGCTCCGCGCGAGCAGCAGCGAGACCGCCGCCACCACCGCGTACGCCGCCCAGTCCCGCCAGCTCGGCCGGCCGAGCCAGCCCAGCTGCTGCTCCGCCTGCCGGGCGCTCACCGCGGCCAGCGGCAGCAGCAGGGCCACCACCGCGGCGGCGCTCCACCGCCAGCCGCGGGAGCGCCGGGCGGTGACCCCGTGCGCGAGGAGGGCCAGTACGGCGAACTCGTGCAGCCAGCAGCCGAGCACCAGCACCGCGGAGTACGCGATCCAGCGCTCGCGCAGCATCAGGTACGTCGCCCACACCACGGCGGCCGCGACGAGGGCGTACGAGCGGCCCTCCTGGGCGTACATCTGCACGGGCGGCAGCACGGCGTAGGCCGCGCCGGACCACAGCGCCGCCCGCTCCCCGGCGAGCCGGTGCGCGACGGCGGCCACCCCGGCGGCGGCGAGGGCGGTGGCGGCGACGGAGGGCAGGCGCAGCGCCCACAGGCCGGCCGCACCCGGCCCGCCGCCCGGCCCGGCTCCCCCGCCGTCCCAGACCAGGAACACCGCGCGCATCAGCAGGTAGTACAGCCCGTGGACGGCGTCGACCCGGCCGAGCAGCTCCGCGATCGAGCCGGGCGCCCGGTGCGCGACCTGCCAGGTGACGGACTCGTCGCGCCACATGCTGCCGCGGCCGTCCGCGCCGGCGCGCTCCAGGCCCCAGAGGCCGAGCAGGACGGCGAGCAGCGGCGGAAGCCAGCGCCAGGCGGCGATGCGGCGGCGGATGTCGTCCTCCTGGTGCTGTCCGTGCGGGTGGTGCCGACTCCATACTCGGGGATCGGTCCGAAAACCTTTGGGGGTGGTCGTGTGCGCACCTTGCGAGCGGTCGCGGCGGTACTGCTGGGTGCGGTTCTCCTGGCGGGGTGCGGTTCGGGGGGCGGCGGCTCGGACAAGCCGTCCGGGAGTCCCCCGGCGGGCGGTGGCGGCAGCGGTGCGGCGTCGGCTCCGCCGTCGGCCTCCGCTCCGGCGCAGCCGTCTTCCGGGCCCGCGTCCCCAGGGGCGACGGACCCCGCGCCGGGGAAGCCGTCCGGCGCCCCGAGCGCCTCCTCCGTGCCCGTCTCCCCCGGGCCCTCCTCGGCGCTGGAGCGCCTGGTCACCGTCACCCGCACCGGCGGCTACGCCGGGAAGGCGGCCACGTTGGCGGTCAAGGGCGACGGCTCGTGGACCCGGCTGGACCGCCGGCTGAACCCGGCGGGCACCGGGAAGCTGCCGGCGGACCGGGAGGCGAGGCTGCGCACGGCGCTCGCCCAGGCGGACCTCGCGCGCCTGCCGAGGTTCCCGACGGGCGGCCCGGCGGTGTTCGACGGGTTCGTCTACACCTTCGTGCACGGCGGCTACGAGGTCACGGTGGCCCAGGATTCCCTGACCCCGGCCCTGCGCGGCGTGCTGGCCGAACTGCCCCCGTTCGAGGCCGACCCGTCGCGTTGACTACGCCCGGGCCCGGCCGTTGACTGAAAGAGGAGCGACCACCGCAACAGAGGTCCGCCGAGGGGGGCTCCCCCGAGAAAGGTCGCGGCCCATGTATCGCAGACGTCCGAACCCCGTCGCGCGCACGCTGCCGATCCTCGCCGCACTCGCGCTGTCCCAGGTGATCGGGGCGGGGGGCGGTGTCGCTCAGGCCGCGGCGCCACCCGCCCGGGGCCCGTCGGCGGCGGCCGCTCCGACGTTCACCTGCCTCACCAAGGCCGACCCGTACTGGGACGGCTGCCGCGCCGGGTACGCCGCCGGCTGGCCGGTCGGCCTCAAGTGCAAGCCCAAGCCCTCCCTGGACTACGGCGATCCCCAGAACCGCTACCGCCACGGGTACGTCGACGGCTACGGCGAGGCGTACGACGCCGCCCTCAAGCAGTCCAAGTGCCCTCCGCTCGTGCCGGTACCCGCGAACCCGGTCCCGCCCGCGCAGCCCCCGCCCGCGCAGCCTCCGCCCGCGCCGCGGGAGGACGCGCAGCAGGCGCGGGAGATCCGCCGGTTCAACGCCGTCAAGGCCGCCTGTGTGGCCAAGGCCCCCGCGGGGGCGACGGCCGAGGCCCAGCAGCAGTTCGTGGCGGTGTGCCTGAAGGAAGCGGGCTACCCGAACGGGCTGCCGTTCAAGGAAGGCGACGCGGCGGACGCCGTACCGCACTGACGCGCGCGGCCGGTCCGGTCGGCCCGCCGGCGCGCCCTTGCCCACCGCCCCGGCCGCCCCCGGCCGCTCAGGCCGCCGGCAGGCCCGTGCCCGACGTCGAGATCCCGCGCAGTTGCCGGTCCAGGTACGCGTGCAGCAGGGCCGGCATGTCCACGGCCCCGGGGGCCAGGACCCATTGGATCTGGAGGCCGTCCATCACGGCGAGGGTCTCGCGGGCGACCGCCTCGCAGTCGGTGGCGGGACGCAGTTCGCCCCGCGCCACGCCCGTCTCCAGCAGCCGGACGTTGTGGGCGAGCACCCGGGCGTAGCGCTGCGTGAAGTAGCCGTGCGCCGGGTGGCCGGGGTTTCCGGACTCGCCGACGAGCGTGTTGTACATCCGTACGAGGCCGGGCCTGCGGGCGTTGTCCGCGGCCAGGGCGACGACGGTCGCGTAGTACGCGGCGACGGACTGCGCCGGCTCGCTGAACAGCCGCTCCACGTCGTGCTGCTCGCTCCGCGCAAGCACCGACAGCAGCAGGTCCTCCTTGCCGCGGAAGTGGTGCAGGAGCCCGCCCTGGGTGATGCCGCAGTCCTGGGCGATGCGGGCGAGCGAGGAGGCGTTGAAGCCCCACTGCGCGAAGTGCTCCACCGCGGTGTCGAGGATCTTGCGGCGGCGGGCGTCGCCCACCGCGTAGGTGCCGCGGCCGGCGGCCTTCGGGGCGGCCGCCTCCTTGTGCTGTGCCATGCGGACCACCCTAGGCGGTGCCGTCGCGGACCCCGGAAGGGGTGATCCAGCTCACTTTTCCAAAACCTAGTGGGTGCAAGGTTTTCGCGCTTACGGTGGTGCGCACCCTCCCCGGAACCGCCGCACCGCACCGCACCGCACCGCACCCAGGAGCCGTACGCCGATGAACGCCACGCCCCCCGCCGCCATCCCCCCGTACAAGGACGCCGCCCTCCCCGTGGACGAGCGCGTGGCGGACCTGCTCTCCCGGATGACGCCGGAGGAGAAGGCCGGCCAGCTCTTCCACTCCATGCTGATGATGAATCCGGACGGCACCCCGGTCACCGAGACCGACGGTTCGATGCTCCCGTTCACCACCCCCGAGCTGATCGGGGACCGGCACATCAGCCACTTCAACCTGCTCGGCACCTACGGCGCCCGCGAGATGGCGCAGTGGCAGAACGCGGTGCAGGAGATGGCCGCGGCCACCCGCCTCGGCATCCCGGTCACCCTCTCGACCGACCCGCGCCACGCCTTCACCGACAACGTCGGCGCCTCCTTCAACTCCGGCGCCTTCTCCGCCTGGCCGGAGGCGCTGGGCCTGGCCGCGATCGGCGACCCCGAGCTGGTCTTCCGCTTCGCGGACACCGTCCGCCGCGAGTACCTGGCCGTGGGCTTCCGCGTCGCCCTGCACCCGCAGATCGACCTGGCCACCGAACCCCGCTGGGCCCGCCAGACCGGCACGTTCGGCTCCGACGCGCGGCTCACCGCCGAGCTGGTGAGGGCGTACGTACGGGGCCTGCAGGGCCCGGAGCTCGGACCGGAGTCCGTCTCGGCGATGGTCAAGCACTTCCCCGGCGGCGGCCCGCAGAAGGACGGCGAGGACCCGCACTTCGCCCACGGCAAGGAGCAGGTCTACCCGGGCGGGATGCGCGAGCACCACCTGGAGCCGTTCAAGGCGGCGATCGCCGCGGGCTGCGCGCAGATGATGCCGTACTACGGCCAGCCGATCGGCACGGACTGGGAGGAGGTCGGCTTCGGGTTCAACAAGGGCGTGGTCACGGGGCTGCTCCGGGAGGAGCTGGGCTTCGACGGGATCGTCTGCACCGACTGGGGGCTGCTCAACGACTCCTCGATCTTCGGCGAGACCCATCCGGCGCGGGCCTGGGGCGTGGAGCACCTGAGCGTCGCCGAGCGGGCGGCCCGCGCGCTGGACGCCGGAGCGGACCAGTTCGGCGGGGAGCAGTGTCCCGAGGTGATCGTGGAGCTGGTGCGCTCGGGCCGGATCCCGCAGGCCCGGATCGACGCGTCGGTGGCGCGGCTGCTGCGCGAGAAGTTCGTCCTCGGCCTGTTCGAGAACCCGTACGTGGACCCGGACGCGGCGGCGGAGACCGTCGGCCGGGCCGATTTCGCGGCCGCGGGCGCGGCGGCCCAGCGCCGCTCGCTCACGGTGCTCACCAACCCCGGCGGCCTCCTGCCGGTCCCCGGGACCCCGAAGCTGTACGTGGAGGGCGTGGACGGGGCGGTCGCGGCCGGCTACGGCGAGGTCGTGCCGGACCCGGGGGCGGCGGACCTGGCGGTGCTGCGGCTGCGCACCCCGTACGAGCCGCGGGAGAACCTCTTCGAGTCGTTCTTCCACTCGGGGTCGCTGGCCTTCCCGGAGCCGGAGCTCTCGCGGATCCTGGCGCTCCTGTCCCGCGTACCCACCCTGGTCTGCATCAACCTGGAGCGGGCGGCGGTGATCCCGGAGATCGCCGAGCGGGCGGCGGCGCTGATCGCGGACTACGGCGCCGAGGACGCGGCCCTGCTGGACGTGGCCTTCGGCCGCACGGCCGCACGGGGGCGGCTGCCCTTCGAGCTGCCGCGGTCGATGGCCGCGGTGGAGGCTTCACGGCCGGACGTGCCGAACGACACGGTCGACCCTGTGTTCCCGTACGGGCACGGCCTGTCCCTGTAGGGGGTCGACAAAAAGGTCGTCACATGCGCGCGGTGGCTGATGATCACCGCGCACCGGGTGGCCGTTCAGTGGGGGGACGGCCACCCGGCATCACCTCCCATATCCGCATTCCCGCCGTAATCGGAACCCCAGGTTCCGCACGTTTCCCTGTCCGAACCCCGCATAGCCGCAGGCCGGTGCCTCCTCTACGCTGCACCCCTACCACGCGGATCTTCAGGGGCGGGACATGGAACAGACACACACCACCCACGGCGGAGCCGCGGCCACCCCAGGCGCTCAGCGGCGCGTGCTCGTGGTCGAGGACGATCGCACGATCGCCGACGCGATCGCGGCCCGGCTGCGCGCCGAGGGCTTCCAGGTGCAGGCCGCATTCGACGGACCGGCCGCCGTGGCGGCGGCCGAGAGCTGGCAGCCCGAGCTGCTGGTCCTCGACGTGATGCTGCCCGGCTTCGACGGCCTGGAGGTCTGCCGCCGCGTCCAGGCGCAGCGTCCGGTGCCGGTGCTGATGCTCACCGCGCGGGACGACGAGACCGACATGCTGGTCGGGCTCGGGGTCGGCGCGGACGACTACATGACGAAGCCGTTCTCCATGCGCGAGCTCGCGGCGCGGGTCCACGTACTGCTGCGGCGCGTGGAGCGGGCCACCCTGGCCGCCACCGCCCCGCGCGGGGCCACCCTGCGCCTGGGCGACCTGGAGATCGACCACGCGCAGCGGCGCGTCCGGGTGCAGGCCGAGGACGTGCACCTGACGCCGACCGAGTTCGACCTGCTGGTCTGCCTGGCCGGGACCCCGCGGGCGGTGCTCTCCCGGGAGCAGCTGCTCGCCGAGGTGTGGGACTGGGCCGACGCGTCCGGGACCCGTACGGTCGACAGCCACATCAAGGCCCTGCGCCGCAAGATCGGGGCGGAGCGGATCCGTACGGTCCATGGCGTCGGGTACGCCCTGGAGACCCCGGCGCAGGCGTGAGCAACGGGCGCGATCGGGGGCGCGGCGTCAGCCGATCCGGTGGAGCCGGTGCTCGCACCGGGGGCCTGCGGCCCTTCTCCCCGTTCTCGATCAAGACCAAGCTGGGCACGCTCGTCGTGGTCTCGGTCTTCATCACCACGGGCCTCTTGATGGTGGCGGTGCGCACCAGCACCGAGTTCCGGTTCATCACGGTCTTCTCCGTGATCGCCTCGATGCTGATCACCCAGTTCGTGGCGCACAGCCTGACGGCGCCGCTGGACGAGATGACCACGGTGGCCCGGTCGATATCCGACGGGGACTACACCCGCCGGGTGCGCGGGGCCGGGCGCCGCGACGAGCTGGGCGACCTGGCCTCCACGATCAACCTGATGGCGGACGACCTGGAGGCGGTGGACCGGCACCGCAAGGAGCTGGTCGCCAACGTCTCGCACGAGCTGCGCACGCCGATCGCGGCACTGCGGGCGGTGCTGGAGAACGTGGTGGACGGGGTCTCGGCCGCCGATCCCGAGACCATGCGCACGATGCTGAAGCAGACCGAGCGCCTGGGCCGGCTCGTGGAGACCCTGCTGGACCTGTCCCGGGTGGACAACGGGGTGGTGCCGCTCAAGGCCCGCCGCTTCGAGGTGTGGCCGTACCTGTCGGGCGTGCTGAAGGAATCGGGCCTCGCCGCGGCCGGCCGGCCGGGCCTGTCCTCCGGCTCGGGCGGGCACACCCGCAACGACGTGCACCTGCACCTGGACGTGTTCCCGCCCGAGCTGACGGCGTACGCGGACGCCGAGCGCCTGCACCAGGTGGTGGCGAACCTGATCGACAACGCGGTCAAGCACAGCCCGCCGCACGGCCGGGTCACCGTCCGGGCCCGGGAGGGCGAAGCGCCCGGGAGCCTGGCGCTGGAGGTGCGGGACGAGGGGCCCGGGATCCCGGAGGCCGAGCGGCACCGGGTCTTCGAGCGGTTCAACCGGGGCAGCGCGAACGGCGGCGACGGGGGCACCGGACTGGGGCTGGCGATCGCCCGCTGGGCCGTGGGCCTGCACGGAGGGCATATCGGGGTGGCCGAATCGTCACGCGGGTGCCGCATCCTCGTCACGCTTCCGGGCAGCTCCCCGGCGTCACATTGACGTAGGGTTCGAGTGCGTAGGACATGATCTCGGCCACACGTGCCCGGGGTCCGTCAGGGGTGCGAAGCCATGGGGGCCGCAACCACGCTGCCCCCTACCCGAACCAGGCTGGTTTCCCGCCATTCAGACCGGCGAAACCCGCCGTTCGGTGTGACCTACATGACGTATCTCCCGCCCGGTCTGCATGCACCGGCCAGGGAGGCGTAGCCTTTATTCCCGCTGTCCATACCTTGTGAAGCGGAAGAGGGCGGTTGCCGCCGTGTCGCCACAGTCCCCCAGTAACCCGAGCACCACGACCGAAGCAGCAGAGGGCGGGAAGAACCCTGCCTCAGGCTTCGGTGCCAACGAGTGGCTCGTCGACGAGATCTATCAGCAGTACCTCCAGGACCCGAATTCGGTCGACCGGGCCTGGTGGGACTTCTTCGCCGACTACAACCCGGGGGGCGCTGCTTCTCCGGTGAAGCCGGACGAGCCCAGGAAGTCCCCGACGACGGACGGCGCCTCCGCACAGGCCGCCGCCGCCGTCGCCCCTCAGGTCTCCGACGCCGCCGCCACGGGGGCGGCGAGCGCCGCCGCGCCCTCTCCTGCCGCCGCGCCCAGGCCTGTGTCAGCTCCTGCCCCTGCTCCTGCCACCCCCTCTGGTGCCCCTGCTGTGACTGTCACCTCCCAGGCCCAGGCCGCCGCACCGGCCGCCGCAGCCCCTCAGGCCCCGGCTCCGGCCGCCGCCGCCCCCGCCGCCGCCCAGAAGGCCGCGCCCGCCGCCGAGGCCCCCGCGGGCCCCGAGCTGGTGACGCTCCGCGGCCCGGCGGCCGCCGTGGCCAAGAACATGAACGCCTCCCTCGACGTCCCGACGGCCACGTCCGTCCGCGCCGTCCCGGTGAAGCTGCTGTTCGACAACCGCATCGTCATCAACAACCACCTGAAGCGCGCCCGGGGCGGGAAGATCTCCTTCACGCACCTGATCGGCTACGCGATGGTGCAGGCCATCAAGGCCATGCCGTCGATGAACTACTCCTTCGCGGAGAAGGACGGCAAGCCCACCCTGGTCAAGCCGGAGCACGTGAACTTCGGCCTCGCGATCGACCTGGTGAAGCCGAACGGCGACCGCCAGCTCGTCGTCGCCGGCATCAAGAAGGCCGAGACCCTCAACTTCTTCGAGTTCTGGCAGGCGTACGAGGACATCGTCCGCCGCGCCCGCGTCGGCAAGCTGACGATGGACGACTTCACCGGCGTCACCGTCTCGCTGACCAACCCCGGCGGCCTGGGCACCGTCCACTCCGTGCCCCGCCTGATGCCCGGACAGTCGGTCATCATGGGCGTCGGCTCCATGGACTACCCCGCCGAGTTCCAGGGCACCTCGCAGGACACCCTGAACAAGCTGGGCATCTCCAAGGTCATGACCCTGACCTCGACCTACGACCACCGGGTCATCCAGGGCGCGGCCTCCGGCGAGTTCCTGCGCATCGTCGCGAACATGCTGCTCGGCGAGAGCGGCTTCTACGACGACGTCTTCGAGGCGCTGCGCATCCCGTACGAGCCCGTCCGCTGGCTCCGGGACATCGACGCCTCGCACGACGACGACGTCACGAAGGCCGCCCGCGTCTTCGAGCTGATCCACTCCTACCGGGTCCGCGGCCACGTCATGGCCGACACCGACCCGCTGGAGTACAAGCAGCGCAAGCACCCCGACCTCGACATCACCGAGCACGGCCTCACCCTGTGGGACCTGGAGCGCGAGTTCGCGGTCGGCGGCTTCTCCGGCAAGTCGATGATGAAGCTCCGCGACATCCTCGGCGTCCTGCGCGACTCGTACTGCCGCACCACCGGCGTCGAGTTCATGCACATCCAGGACCCGAAGCAGCGCCGCTGGATCCAGGACCGCATCGAGCGCCCGCACTCCAAGCCGGAGCGCGAGGAGCAGCTGCGCATCCTGCGCCGCCTGAACGCGGCGGAGGCCTTCGAGACCTTCCTGCAGACGAAGTACGTCGGCCAGAAGCGCTTCTCGCTGGAGGGCGGCGAGTCCGTCATCCCGCTGCTCGACGCCGTCATCGACTCGGCCGCCGAGGCCCGCCTCGACGAGGTCGCGATCGGCATGGCCCACCGCGGCCGCCTGAACGTGCTCGCGAACATCGTCGGCAAGTCGTACGCGCAGATCTTCCGCGAGTTCGAGGGCAACCTCGACCCGAAGTCCATGCACGGCTCCGGTGACGTCAAGTACCACCTGGGCGCCGAGGGCACCTTCACGGGCCTGGACGGGGAGCAGATCAAGGTCTCGCTCGTCGCCAACCCCTCGCACCTGGAGGCGGTGGACCCGGTCCTGGAGGGCGTCGTCCGCGCCAAGCAGGACGTCATCAACAAGGGCGGCACGGACTTCACCGTCCTGCCCGTCGCCCTGCACGGTGACGCGGCCTTCGCCGGCCAGGGTGTCGTCGCCGAGACCCTGAACATGTCGCAGCTGCGCGGCTACCGCACCGGCGGCACCGTCCACGTCGTCATCAACAACCAGGTCGGCTTCACCGCCGCCCCGGAGTCCTCGCGTTCCTCGATGTACGCGACCGACGTGGCCCGCATGATCGAGGCGCCGATCTTCCACGTGAACGGCGACGACCCGGAGGCCGTGGTCCGCATCGCGCGGCTCGCCTTCGAGTTCCGCCAGGCGTTCAACAAGGACGTCGTGATCGACCTCATCTGCTACCGCCGCCGCGGTCACAACGAGTCGGACAACCCGGCGTTCACGCAGCCGCTGATGTACGACCTGATCGACAAGAAGCGCTCGGTGCGCAAGCTGTACACCGAGTCCCTCATCGGTCGCGGCGACATCACGCTGGAAGAGGCGGAGCAGGCGCTCCAGGACTTCCAGGGCCAGCTGGAGAAGGTCTTCGCGGAGGTCCGCGAGGCCGCCACGCAGCCCGCCGGCGCCCCGGTGCCGCCCGCGCAGACCGCGCAGGAGTTCCCGGTCACGGTCAACACCGCCATCTCGCAGGACGTCGTCAAGCGGATCGCCGAGTCCCAGGTCAACATCCCGGACCACGTCACCGTGCACCCGCGTCTGCTGCCGCAGCTGCAGCGCCGTGCCGCGATGATCGACGACGGCACCATCGACTGGGGCATGGGCGAGACCCTCGCCTTCGGCTCGCTGCTGATGGAGGGCACCCCGGTCCGCCTGTCCGGCCAGGACTCCCGCCGCGGTACGTTCGGCCAGCGCCACGCGGTCCTCATCGACCGGGAGACCGGCGAGGACTACACCCCGCTGCAGTACCTGTCGGACGAGCAGGCCCGCTACAACGTCTACGACTCGCTGCTCTCCGAGTACGCGGCCATGGGCTTCGAGTACGGCTACTCGCTGGCCCGCCCGGACGCGCTGGTCCTCTGGGAGGCCCAGTTCGGTGACTTCGTCAACGGCGCGCAGACCGTCGTCGACGAGTTCATCTCCTCGGCGGAGCAGAAGTGGGGCCAGACCAGCGGCGTCACCCTCCTCCTCCCGCACGGCTACGAGGGCCAGGGCCCGGACCACTCGTCCGCGCGTCCCGAGCGCTTCCTCCAGATGTGCGCGCAGGACAACATGACGGTCGCCATGCCGACCCTGCCGTCGAACTACTTCCACCTGCTGCGCTGGCAGGTCCACAACCCGCACCACAAGCCGCTCATCGTCTTCACCCCGAAGTCGATGCTGCGTCTGAAGGCGGCGGCGTCGAAGGCGGAGGAGTTCACGAACGGTTCGTTCCGTCCGGTCATCGGCGACTCGACGGTGGACCCGAACGCGGTCCGCAAGGTCGTCTTCTGCGCGGGCAAGGTCTACTACGACCTGGAGGCCGAGCGGGAGAAGCGCGGCATCACGGACACCGCGATCATCCGCATCGAGCGGCTGTACCCGCTGGCGGGTGCCGAGATCCAGGCGGAGATCGCCAAGTTCCCGAACGCGGCGAAGTACATCTGGGCGCAGGAGGAGCCGGCGAACCAGGGCGCGTGGCCCTTCATCGCCCTCAACCTGATCGACCACCTCGACCTGGCGGTCGGCGCGGACGTCCCGGCGGGCGAGCGCCTGCGGCGCATCTCGCGCCCGCACGGCTCCTCCCCGGCGGTGGGCTCGGCGAAGCGCCACCAGGCGGAGCAGCAGCTCCTGCTGAACGAGGTCTTCGAGGCGTAACCGCTGAGCTGACCCGAACAAAGGCAAGGAAGGAAGGCCCGGCCCCCCGAGGGGTGCCGGGCCTTCCGGCTGTGGCGGGCGGGGGCGGGGGGAGGGGGGAGGCGGGCTGCGGCGGGAGGGGCGGCACCCTGTCGGTCCGCATCAGGGAGGGTTGGGGGTTTCCCGTCAGTCCCATCGTCCTTCCGGTGCGGGACGGCCCGTCAAGGGCGCTCCCTGCGGTCGCGTCGCTCCGCGATGGCCTACGGCCACCCTTGACCGACCGCCCCACCCCGGAAAGACAAGGACTGCCGAGAACCCCCCAAAAGAACGGCACGGGGCGGAGAGCCAGGACCGGGCACATCAGAGAGCCCCACCCGGGTCTGGCCCGGCTGCACCCACACGAAACAGCGACCAGCAGCCCATCGGGAGCCGCTGATCGCACCAGATCGCTACGCGCTCCTCGCCAACGGCGTCCGTCGACCGGCTGTGGCTGGACACAAGCCGCGACAGATCGCTACAAGGCTGAGCCTGTCTGGCGACGCACGCGCAGTTCGGGGTGGTGCCGCATGATCAGGACGTTCATGTCGCTGACGCGCGAGCGGTCACGGTCCACGTGGGCCTGGAAGCGGGCGGCGACGAGAGCGGCGCACTCGGCGCAGGAGTCCGGAGGCACCGGCAACCGCGGGAACAGGTCGGCGGCCTCCATCAGACGGCCTCGATGTTGGCGACGGCCGTGGAGATCTCCCGCCCGGACGGCCCCCGGACATACGCCAGCCTCACCCAGCGCTCACGGTTCGGAGTGTCGGAGACATCCTCCCGAACCACCGCCATGAGCACCCCTTCGACACCGGACGCGATGTCCCTCACCCGCTGGTGGAGCAGCGCATGAGGGACGTCCTCGAAGGGCCGGGGTACTGCTTCATGCATCACGGGCTCTCGCTCCCTGCCTCGTCCGCGGGTGGTGAGACGAGTGTGGGAGAACGGCAGGGCCCCGACTATCACGACATATTGATAGTCGGGGCCAAGGACTCACGGAGCGCTATGCGCCCAGCCAGGACCCGTACGACAGGAAGGAGTCGGGTAGTTGACGGCGGGCCGCCTCCAGGCCCGCGTAGGTCTCGCGGACCGTCTGGTGATAGCGGGCCTGTTGCGGTGCGGACTTTCTCGCCCTCAGCAAGTTCTGGAACGACCCGTCGAGGTCGCCGGTCCACATCTGTGCACGGGCCACCTCCGCGTAGTGGTGCGACCGACGGGACTTGGGCCAGTCGGCCGGCATCGTCACGCTCCGGCCCGCCTGCGCGGCCCGCCCGTACTCGTCGAGCTCGGCGAGCACGCTGACCCGGTGCACGGCAACGTTCGTCGGCCCGAATGCCAGCCAGTGCGTGCTGACCGCCTCACCCGTACCGGCGGCGATCCGCTCCGCTTCGGCGAGGTGCCCCTCAGCGCGGCCTCCGTCCTTCGACCGGCCGGCCATGACCGCGGCGCCGAGGTGCAGCTGCCCGGTGACGACCTCCCGTTCGCGGGACGGGTCCGCCTGCGCCAGGGTGCGCAGTCCGAGGTCCACCAGGCGCTCCCCGGTCCGGTACTCGCCGTCCCTGAGGTAGGTGAGCGCGCGCATGTACCGGTACATGCCGCCGAACACCGCGTCGGAGCCACGCTCGGCCGCCCAGTCCATACGGGCCAGGGCAAGCGCGGCGAGGTCGTAGTAGCCGAGCTTGGTGGCGACGTCGTAGGCGGTGCGGTACAGGCTGGCCAGCAGCAGCCAGCGGTCCCGGCCCGGCGCCGCATGAGCGGCCGTGGTGGCCTCCTGGATGAGTGCGGGGAGCCGGCCGGCAGTCTGCTTGATCTCTCCTGCCCGGACCGCGACGAGGAGGGCCTCGGAGTCGTCGGTGAGGAGTTGATGCACTCGCGGGGTGATGTCCGGGTCGGCGCCGAGGTCGTACACATCGAGGGCCTCGCGGATTGGCCGGATGAGGATGTCCAGCTCATCAGCACGGAGTTCGGTGGCGTACGGCTGTCCGGTGATGGTGTCGACGGACACCCGAAGGGCTCGGGCCACTGCGGCGATCAGGTGCGGGCTGGCCGGGATGACGCCCTGTTCGGTCTTGGTGTAGGTGCTGTAGGGGACCTGGGCCAGATCCGATACGGCCTGCTGCGTGAGGTGGCGTTCCAGGCGCAGGCGCTTCATGCGCGCGCCGGTGTGGTCGTTCGGTAGAGAGTGCATGCTGGCTCCCGTTCGGACTCGACACTTGAAACGGTACCGGCACACGACGGAATCCCCCCTCTCGGCCCAAGGGCTGAGAGACTGCGGTAACAACCGTCAGAACGGGAGTGCTTGATGGGGACGATCCTCAAAGGCATAAGTCGCGTTCCGTGGCGCGAGCTGACGCACTCCTACGGATCCGCACAAGATGTTCCGAGTCGTCTGTCACGGGTGGCGTGGGGCGATGCCAGGACGAGCCTCGACGCACTGAGTGATCTCGGTTTGTGGCTGGGTGAGGTGGCCGTCTTCGACGCGACCGTGGCGGCGGTCCCGTTCCTGTGGGATGTCGCCGTGACCGATTCAGTCACCAGCCGGCCCGGAGTGATCGAACTTCTGCAGGCGATCCTCGAACACGGCAATCCTCCACAGATCGAAGTGCAGCGCGCAGCTCACCAAGCCGTACTCAACGGCAGGGGCACTGCGAGCGCACTGGCCACTGGCGAGGATCCGGCGGTGCGGGCGGCGGCTCACGCCCTGGTCGCGGCGATCGACAGCCACACCTGCGAAGCCTGCCGTCCAGCCTGAAGGCCCTCGTCAGGACCCGGCACTCGTATCTTCCCTTGCCGCAGCGGCTGACGTTCTGTCCGCAGTCTCACGCACCGCTGGGCGCTCAGCCCCGACCGGCGTCGGACGCCGTTCACGGGGAGCGCGTAGCGATCTGACGCGATCAGTGGCTCCCGATGGGCTGCTGGTCGCTGTTGCGTGTGGGTGGAGCCCCCGCCGACCCCGAACCGCACGTCTACGGGCCCGGGCAGAGGGCGACCGACCACCGGCCCGGGTGGGGGTCCCTGATGTGCCCGGTCCTGGCTCTCCGCCCCGTGCCGTTCTTTTGGGGGGTTCCCGGCAGTCCTTGTCTTTCCGGGGTGGGGCGGTCGGTCAAGGGTGGCCGTAGGCCATCGCGGAGCGACGCGACCGCAGGGAGCGCCCTTGACGGGCCGGCCCGCACCGGAAGGACGATGGGACTGACGGGAAACCCCCAACCCTCCCTGATGCGGGCCGACAGGGTGCCGCCGGTGCGTGCGGGTTCAACCGATGATCTTACCGATTTCTGACGCACCCTCCTGAAGCGCCCACAACTCCCCTACTGCCTCTAGCGTGTTCGTACATCCCCGAGTGCGACCGGTCGGCGCGAGCCGTGTGCCGGATACCGGTTCGGCTCGGGGAAGCCCGATATTTCGTGAAAAGGCGGAACAATGACGGTCGAGACGCTTCCCCTGTGCGCCTACCCGGAGTGCCCCAACCACCCCGAGGCGCCGACGCCCGGCAACCCCGAGCCCCGGTACTGCGCCCACCCCGACCACAACGCGCTCGGCGCGTTCCGCAAGTTCCGGGCCAAGCGGCAGCAGCGCAAGGACGAGAAGCGTCAGGCGGCCGAGGCCAAGGAGGCAGCCGGGACGGCGCCCGCCGCGGACGCGCCTCCCGTCGGGCGGACGACGGAGGGCCCGGACGGGTCCGGCCCTCGCGCCGACCTCGTGGCGCTCGTCTCCCGGCTGGCCGCGGACCTGCCGGGCTACATCGAGGAACTGGCCCTCATCACGGACTCGGCCGCCGCCGAGGAGCGCATCCGGGCCGTGACCCAGGCCGCGGCCCAGCGGACCCTCGACGCCGAACAGCGCACCGCGCTGGCGGAGGAGGCCGCGGACATGGCCGTCGCCCAACTGGACGTGGCCAAGCACCGGTTCGAGGAAGAGGCGGACAAGATCCGCGAGGAGGCCGCGCAGCAGGTGGCGGACGCGGCGTTCGTACGCACCGAGCTGGAGCGCTACCGCGAGCGGGTCGCCCAGCTGGAGGAGCGGCTCGACGCGGTACGCGAGGAGGCGGACGCGGCGCGCCGGGAGCGCAGCGCGATCGCGCGGCAGGCCGAAGAACACCGGTGCGCGGTCTGACGACTGCCCCCGACCGGTTACGGCATCCGGAACTGCACGCATTCGCCTCGGGGATTCACAGATCGACGCGCCGGTTGGCCAGAGCTCCGCCGACGCTCCGGTCACGCGCCGACAGGCGCCGACAGGCGCCGACAGGCGCCGACAGGCGCCGACAGGCGCCGACAGGCGCCGACAGGCGCCGACAGGCGCCGACAGGCGCCGACAGGCGCCGACAGGACATCCCATTCACCTGACGCAGCAGCGTCATCATCGAATTGCCACAACTGGAGGAAAAATGTCTCGAACCGTCAAGCGGAGCACCCGGCTGGCAACGGTCGCCGGGATGGTGGCGGCCGTCGGCGCCGCAATGATCGTGACCGCACCCGCGAGCCAGGCCGCACCGGTCGCCGCCTTCCGCCTCAGCAACTTCTCGGCGACCATCGCCAACATCTGCGTCCACACGGACGTCGCGACGAAGTGCTCGGGGAACATAGCCGCAGGCAAGAGCGAGGTGTACAAGGTGGAGTACAAGGGGGCGAGCAACTGGTGGTGCTCCTCGACCGCCAAGGGGCTGAGCGGTACCGCCAGCACGCCCTACTTCAGCCGTGCCAACGTCAAGGAATGCGCGGAGGTCGGCAACATCTTCGGCGCCAGCATCATGCTCAAGTGACCGCCGCCGACTGAGTCCCGCCCGCGCCCGGTCCCATGGCCACTGCCGCCACGGGGCCGGGCGCCGGACGGACACACCGCGCCCGCCGCCACGTCCCCCGCCCTACGGCTGCGGTTCGAAGTCCCAGTACGGGCGGTTCTGCTGGCGGGCCGAGACCGTGTGGACGTGCTGGGGGCCCAGGGTGCGGGTCAGGGCCTTCAGGCCCGCTTCCTCGTGTTTGCCCGCCTCCGCGTCCTCGCGGACCGAGCGGAGGTCCGCCGCCAGGGCGATCTGCGCGCTCAGGGTCATCGGGTGGTCCGGGCCCAGGATCCCCTCGCAGCCCCGCAGGGTTTCCCGGCTCAGGGACACCGCGTCCTCGAAGTGTCCCGTGATGTTGCGGTGGCCGGTGGCGTTCAGGGCGCAGCCCAGGGTCCACGGGTGGCGGTCGCCGACCGCGCCCCTCATGCCGACCAGGGCCTGCTCCGACAGGTTGAGGGCCTCGACCCGTTCGCCCTGGGCGCGCAGTACCAGACCCAGGTTGCCGACCGTGCCGATGCTGTACGGGTGGGCCAGGCCCAGCTGCGTCTGGTAGCCCCGTACGACCTCCTCCGAGATCCGGCGGGCCTCGCCGATGTCCCCGTACTCCCGCAGGTACGTCGCGTAGTCCGAGGCCACCATCAGGGTCCAGGGGAACTCCGCGCCGAACACCCGGGTCGAGCGCTCCAGGACGCTGCGCAGCCGGGTCCCGGCGCCGGGGATGTCGCCGGAGCGGCGCAGGCACATGCCGAGGTTGTGTTCGGCGCGCAGGGTCTGGGGGTGGTTGAGGCCGAGGACCTGGGTGTTGAGCTTGAGGCCCTGTTCCTGGCGGGCGAGTGCTTCGCGGTAGCGGCCCATCAGGCGCAGTCCCATGGCGCAGCCGATCCCCGAGGACAGGGTGGCGATGTGCCGTACGCGCAGCACCCGTTCGCGCCGGCGCAGGGTGTCGAGGTCGGCGTCGTAGGCCTCCTGGTAGCGGCCCAGCAGCCGCAGCGCGACGGCGACGTTGTTCTCGGCGTTCAGGGTCGTGGAGTCGTCCTCGCCGAGCAGCTCGCGGTAGCGGGCGAAGGCGTGCTCCAGCAGCTCGCGCGCCTGGTCGAACTTGGCCGTGCTGAGCAGTACACCGGCGTACGTGCTCGTGGCGCGCAGGGTTTCCAGGTCCCGGTCGCCCCGCTCGGCCAGCAGCCGGTCGGCGACCGATTTGGCGAGGGTCTCGGCGCGCTTGAAGTGCCCGAGCATCCGCAGGGCGCCGCCGTAGTGGTAGCTCAGCTCGCGGACCTGGTCGTGGTCGTCGCCGAGCATCGCGCGCCACACCGCGTCGGTCCGCTCGGCGAGCCGCAGGCAGGTGCGGTACTCCCCCGCGAGGATCAGGTAGCGCAGGCAGTGCAGCAGGAAGGCCTGGATCCGCGGGTTGCTGCTGGTCAGTACGCCGGAGCTCTCCAGGTGCGGGATCAGCTCGGCGTAGCGCGGCCACAGCCGGGAGTCGGAGGGGCGGCCCGGGTCCGCGGCGGCGAGGACCTGCCGGACGGCGCGCGAGAGCGGTTCGGCCTCCTCCTCGGAGAGGTCCTCGCGGACGATCCCGTGCACCATGCGGTGCAGCTGGACGGTCTCCAGCCCGCCGCCGCCCTCCTCCACCGACAGGTCGGAGTATTCGAGGCGGACGACGGAGAACTGCACGAGCTTGTTGAGGGCGGCGTTCCACCGGATCTGGTCGTTGATCAGCCCGGCGAGCTGCTCGGGCACGTCGTCTGCGGGGAACTCGCGCAGCAGCCGCAGCGGCACCGGCCCGGGCGCGAAGAACACGAACAGCCGCAGCAGGGAGAGCGCGTCGGGAAAGTTCTCCCGGACGTTGTTCAGCAGTATCGCGAGGGCGGTGGGGAAGGGCACCGGGTAGTCGTCGGAGACGGTGACGGCCTCCCGGGAGTCCAGTCTGCGCCGGAGCAGCGCCAGGTAGTCGCCGACCGTCAGCGGGGAGTCGGCGAGCCAGCCGGCGGTCTGGTCGAGGGCGAGGGGGTAGTCCTCCAGGGCCTCGGCGAGCTGGTCGGCCTCCTCGCCGGTGAGCCGGCGGGCCCGGCGGCGGATGAAGGTGACCGACTCGGGCCGCGCGTACAGGGGGACTTCGAGGAGGCTGGTGTGCCGGGAGGCCCATTCGCGGTTGCGGGAGGTGATGATGACGTCGCCCGCGCCCGAGGGCAGCAGGTCGATGAGGTCGTCGGGGTTGTCGCAGCCGTCGAAGACCACCAGCCAGCGGTTGTACGGGGATCCGCGGCGCAGCGCCTCCAGGACGGCCCGGATCTGCTCGCCGTAGCTGCCGGCGCCGCGCGGCAGGCCCATCGCCGGCGCGAGGTCGGCGAGCCGCTCGCGCAGGGTGGGCCGGTCCTCGGCGGGGACCCACCACACCACGTCGTATTCGGAGGCGAAGCGGTACGCGTACTCGGTGGCGACCTGCGTCTTGCCCACCCCGGACAGCCCGAGCAGGGTGACGGTCGAGGCGCCGGGCGGGGCGTCCGCGAGGGCGGCGCGCAGCCGGCCGATGACGTCGTTGCGCCCGGTGAAGCGCGGGTTGCGGCGCGGGACGCGGCCCCAGATCTCGGGCGGGTCGTTGGGGAAGCGGGGGCCGCGGCGGCCGGTCTCGGCGCCGATCCGGTCGGTGGGCAGCTCCAGCCGGCGCAGCACCCGGTACTCGGCCTCGTACGCGTCCAGGCCCCACAGGTCGGTCTTCTCCAGTACGGCCACGGCGCTGGGCAGCGGCGCGTCGGTGAGGCAGACGGCCGCGAACCGGTCGGGGTGGCTGTCGGTGACCGTGCGCAGGGCGGTGTTCCACTCCTCGTCGGTGTGGGCTGCGGCGGAGAAGTAGCGCTCGCTGAGGATGAGCAGGACCCGGCTGCCGCTGCGGGCCAGGTCGTCGAGGGCCGGGGCCAGGCCGGGGGTGGACTGCGGGTCCCAGCGTGCGAGGGCGACGCGGTGGCCGTGCTCCTCCAGGCGGTGGGCGATCCACACGGCCCAGGGCCGGTTGAACCCGGCGAAGCTGATGACGAAGCGCTGCGGCCGCGTGGCTGCGTCGCGGTCTCGGTCCTGGCGGAGTCCCGTGGTCATGCGGCCGTCTCCCTGGCATCCGGGCGGTGGACGGGCTTGAAAGGTACCGCAGCGGACGGTCCGTCAGCCCTCTGCGAACGGGGCGAGTTCGGGGTGCTGGGCGCACCAGGCGCGGCGCTCGCGGTCGACGGCGCGGCGGGCCACGGCGTGCTGGTCCCCGGGCGGCGGCAGATCGTCCATGGACCGTTCGGCGAGGGCCATGCCGGCCGTGAATTCCCTTCCTGCGGCGGTCAGTTGTGGATGCCGGTGGAGCGCGGGGAGGACGGCTGCGACCTGGGCGCGGATCCGGGCGTGCTGGGCCCAGGCGCCGCGCGCGCCGTAGAGGGCGGCGCGCTGCCAGTACCCGGCCAGGGCCAGGTGGGCGTATGCCCCGTGCAGGAGCCCCTCCAGCGGGCGGGGATCGCCGCGCCAGGGGGCCCAGTGCCGGGGGGTGCGGTCGGCGGTGTGCAGGGTCAGGACGTCGGCGAGGGCGGTGAGCTTGCCGTGCTGGACCTCGTGGACGAGGGTGGCGGCCAGCGCGGGCGGGGCCTGCGTACGGGCGAGGACGGACCCGGCGGCCGCGGGCAGGGTGGCGCCGCTGGAGCGGGAGCCGCCGCCCAGCGGGACCACGGAGCGCAGCAGCAGGCCGATCTCCTCGGCGCGGGCGGTGTCGTAGCGGTCGAGCAGCGTGAGCGCACCGGACCACTGGGTGTCCCAGCGCTTGTGGCCCTTGGGGGTGAGCCGGCGGGCGGGGCGGACGGGCCCGGGGTGGGCGGGTCCGGGGGCCCGGTACGGGTCGAGGTCGTCGAGGGCGGTACGGCCGCCGGGCAGGGCGTGCAGGAGGAGGGCGGCGGGGTCGTCGGGGTCCCAGCAGCCCTCGGTGAGGGCGAGCGGCCCGGGCCGGGCGGGGCGCAGCAGTCCGAGGGTGGGCAGGACGAGGCGGCCCTGGACCGGCCGGAGCGTGGCTTTGAAGGTGATCCCGGAGCGCAGGGCCGCGGCGACGGCGAGCGCCCCGAGGTGGCCGAGGTCGGCGGGGGGCCCGTACGGGGCGTGCAGCCGGCGCAGGGTCTCCTCGGCCCAGACCCCCGTGGCCGGGTAGTGCAGTACGTCGCGGACGGCCTCGGGGTCGTGCCGTTCGGCCTCTTCCAGCAGGGCCCAGTGGTCGGCGGCCTCCCCGGCCCGGCCGCCGGGGGCGGCGTCGAGGACCCCGCGCAGCAGGACGAGCCGCTTGGAGCGGCGGATGTCCCGGACCAGGCGGCTGCCGTCGGCCGAGGGCTCGGTGGAGGCGAGGGCGCCCAGGGTGGCGGAGGTGACGGTGAACCCGGTCAGGGAACCGGTCATGAGGCGGCCGCCCGTAAGGGCGAGCGGCCCGGCACGGCTTGGTCCGCCGCCCGCTGGAGGGCGGCCGCGACGTGGCGGATGAGGACCTGGAGGTCGGCGCAGTACACGGAGGGCTGCCGGAACCCCTCCGCGGCGCGGTAGCGGTGCGGGTAGTGGCCGCCGCCGCAGACCTCGACGAGCTCACAGGCCCGGCAGCCTTCGGCCAGCGCCTCCCGCCCCAGCTGGCGGGCGGCGAGCCCGGGGTGGTCGAGGAAGGCGTCGAAACCGTGGCTCTCCACCGTCATCCCCGTGGCGGCGGCTCCCTCGTAGGCGGATTTGAGCGAATCCGCCTGCTCGATGCCCCCGTCGGTCTCGATCACGGCGGTGGCGGCGGGGGCGAGGCCGAGGCTCTCGGTGGCGGCGGGCAGTCCGAGCAGCAGGGCGATGATCTCCTCGAAGATCCGGATCCGGGTCCGCAGCACCGCGTCGTGCCACCAGCGTTCGAAGACGGCGACGAGCCAGTCTGCGTACGGGGTGCGGGGCGGCCGGTGGCCGGGCGGCGGGGTGCTCCAGTTGGCCAGCGGGAGCAGCAGCCCGATCACCGGCGGGGCGAAGGCGAGGAGGGACTCGTACGTCTCCACCGGGTCCTGGGCGAGATCGACGACGCAGAGCACCCCGGCGTAGCTCTCGGGGTGCCGGGCGAGCAGGCGCAGCCCCCGCGCGGCGGCCCCGAACCCCGGGCGGCCGCTGCGGTCCACCCGGCGGGCGTTGTGTGCGGGCAGCCCGCCGTCGAGGCTCACGCCGACCCGTATCCCGGCGGCGGCGAGGGCGCCGATCCGGCCGCGGGTGAGCAGGGTGCCGTTGGTCTGGACGGTGGCGGTGACCCGGGTCCGCGGCGAGGTGCGGGCGAGGGCGGCCCGTACGGCGTCGACGGGCGCGGCCAGTTCGGCGGGGGCGGTGAGCAGGGGTTCGCCGCCGTGCAGGACCAGGTCGACGCGGGTGAGGTCGTGGGCGGCGGCGTGCTCGGCGATGCGGGAGGCGGCGCGGGCGGTGGTGGCCGGTGACATGGCGGCGGGCTGGCCGCGCCAGCCCTGGTCGGCCATCTCGTACACGTAGCAGTAGGTGCAGGCGAGGTTGCAGCGGCTGCGGGTCTTGAGCACGAACTGCCGCACCGGATGCGGCCGGTGGCCCGCCGCGCGGAGTGCGGGCACGTCGAGCCGGGCGTACGGCCACGGGGCGTGGACCAGGTGGTTCCCCAAGGAGGGCAGCACGGCGTCGCTCGTGTCGGTCTGCCTCATCGCCTGCACCTCCCGTGCCGCGGACGGTCCATCCCTGCCCGGCGTACGGCACCGGCTAACGGCGGAAACGGGTCAACTGTGAGTGCGCTGCGTGGCCTTGGGACTGCGGTGCGTGAGGGGGCGCCGCCCGCGGGCGCCGCCGCCCGGCGCCGCCGCCCGCCGCCGCTCCCCGCCCCCGCGCCCCCACCCGCACCCGCGCCCTCAGGCCACTCCGGAGTCGAAGGCGTTGAGGATCTCGGCGGGGTGCGTGACCCGCTCCACCATGCCCTCGATGACCGGGGCCAGCACGGGGTGGTCGATCCCGCGCAGTGCGGCCAGATCGAACCCCGAGAGGTCCGGCAACCGCCCCGGGCAGGCGGAGCCCGCCGTTTCCGCTTCCTGCTGCCGAGTCACCATGGGCTGCCCGTCCCCCCGTTGAGTGGCGATGTCCGATGCTCCCTTACCCGGCGGGCGGGGTCACAGCCCCGCCTCCAGGGTGCGGACCCGGGATCCCAGGGCCTCCCGCCGGTCGGCGGCCGGATCCCCCAGCCGGGTCCACAGCTCCAGCGCCGAGCGGTACGCGTCCAGCGCCGCCCGGGGCCGCGCCAGCCGTTCCAGCACTTCCCCCCTCAACTCCTGTACCCTCGCCGCCAGTTCCACCGCCACCTCGCGCCGGTCCTCCCGGTCCGCGGCCAGCGCGCTGCGCCAGGCCCGCCGGTAGGAGTCGGCCGCCCGGTCGAGGCGGTCCGGCGCCCGGGTGTGCGCGTGGATCTCCTGCTGGACGTCGCCGTGCTCGCGCCAGGCGCGGGCCTGCTCCAGGGGGGTGCGGCTCTGCCGTACGGCGAGTTCCAGCAGGTACTCCGCCTCCCGCAGGTCCACCACGTCCCCCTCGTACGCGTGCCGCAGCCGCAGCCCCTCCGCCAGCCGCACCAGCCGCTGCGCCGAGCGCGGGTCGGACTGCGGGACCGCCGCCCGGCTGTCGCGCAGCACCCGTACGGCCGCCGAGGTGAACCGCCGCCCGTCCGCGGCCCGCGCCCGGTCCAGCAGTACGTCACCCCACTCGGGCAGCAGCTCCCCGTACGCCTGCGCGTCGCGCGGGATCAGCCGGCGGGCCCGGCCGTACGCCTCGGCCGCGTCCTCCAGGGCCGCGGGCTCCGCGTCCCTGGCGGAGCGCGCGCGGTGCACCCGGGCCAGGCACACCAGGGCGGCCAGCCGCAGCTCCGCGTCCGCGGCCGCCTCGGCCAGGGCCAGGTCGAGCTGGGCGGCCGCCTCCTCCAGCCGCCCCGGCAGGTACCGCAGGGCCGCGGCCAGCTCCACCCGTACGCGGGCGGCCGCCGCCCCCGAGGACTCCGGGGCCTGCGAGGAGGCCCGCGCGGCGGCCAGGGAGGCGGCCAGCCCGGCCGCCAGGTGCTCGGCGGCCTGCCCGGCCAGCGCCGTGCGCTCCGCCGGGTCGGGGGTGCGGGGCAGCAGGGCGAGCAGGACCCGGCCGAGGGCGGGCCGCACCGCCGGGTCCCCGGCGGCGGCCCCGGTCACCGCCTCCAGCGCGGAGCGCGCCTCGCGCAGCGCGCCCGTGTCCTCGCGGAGCTCGCCGAGGCGGACCAGGGTCTGCGCCCGCCGCACCACGCAGTCCAGGCGCAGCCGCGGGTCCAGCCCGGGGTCGGGGTCGCCGCCGACGGCCGCGAACTCCCGTTCGGCCGCGGCCAGCAGCTCGGGGTCCGGCTCGGCGGCCAGGGCCCGCTCGTACAGGATCCGGCCGAGTACGGCCCGCGCGGGCGGGGCGGCGAGGCCGGCCACCGCCCGCTCGGCCTCCGCGAGCAGTTCGGGGTCCCGCTGTCCGGCCCACAGCCGCAGCAGTACGGCGGCCAGCTCGCACTCCGCCTCGCCGGGCACGTCCCCGGGTCCGGGGGGTGCGGCGATCGCCCGGCGCAGTACGGCGACGGCCTCGTACAGTCCGCGCGGGCCGCCCTCCCCGCCCTGGCGGTCGTGGGCGTCGAGCCGGTCGCGTGCCGTGCGCACCGCCCAGGCCCGCCCGGGCGGCGGTACGACGGGCTCGGGGACGCCGGGGTCCCCGACGGGCGGCCCGGGCAGGTAGCGCCGTACGACGCGGGCCGAGACCTCGGCGAAGGCCTGCGGGAGCCGCCCGGCCGGGACCCGCTCCTCGCCGCCCTCCTCGGCCACCGGTGCGCCGGTGAGCTGGGAGACGGCCAGCGCGGGGAAGTTCCGTACGCCCCGCCCGAAGTGCGCGAGAACGTACTCGGAGCAGTGCTTGAGCACCAGCGCGGCCTCGTCCCGGCCGAGCGGCCCCAGCAGCACGTCCTGGACGCCGGGCACGAACTCGTACCACTGGCCGGCGGCCTGGCCGCGCCGCAGCAGCCCGCTGAGCAGCACCTCCGCCAGGTCCGAGGGCTCCGAGTCGGGCAGCATCGTGCGCTGTACGAGGGCCATCACGGGCAGGGTCAGCGGCGCCGCCGACAGGTACACGGCGAGCTGGACGGCGCTCGGCGAGGCGGAGGCCCGGAAGCGGCGCACCAGCTCGCGCGGCGGCCGCACGGCGCGCGGCGGCGGCAGGGGCGCGGCCGGGTGGTCGGCGAGGACGCGGCCCACCTCGGCGGGGACGGGCCCGGTGCCGAGCCCGGCGACGAGGCGGGCCCAGGAGCCGAGGGCGATGGCGCTGGGCGGCAGGACGGGGACGGTGAGCCCGCCGGTGTACCGCCCGGGGCGGGCCGGCCGGTCGGGGCGGAACCGCAGCTTCCCGGAGCCGCCCTCGGCGCGGGTGAGCACGCCCCGCTCGGTCGGCAGCCAGCTGCGGCTCCACAGGCGCTGCGGCAGCGGCTGGACGACCACGCAGGGGGTGCATTCGGCCCAGCGGTGCAGCAGCCGCTGGGCCTCGCCCTCGCGCCAGAGCGGGCCGGCGCAGTCGGAGACGACCATGGTCAGCGCCCGCCCGGTGGGGTCGCGCAGCTGGTCCCCGGAGCGCAGCCGGGTGCCGGGGCCGGCTCCGCGCCCGACGGCGGCGCGGCCGTCGCCGAGCCGGTGCAGGTAGTGCACCTGTACGTCGCGGAAGGCGCCGAGCCGCTCGCAGACGGAGCGCAGTTCCTCGAACATGTCGTGCCAGACGGCCATCGACGGGGAGGCGTCCATGACGAGCCGTATGGTCGCCTCGCGCCGGCTCTCGGGCCGCAGTACGGGGATGACCAGCCCGAGCGCCCGGGCGCTGGCCTCGGCGGTGGCCGGTTCGTCGAGGACCAGGCGGGTGGGCGGGCCGGGCGGGCGGTGCCGCTGGAGGGCGCGCAGGGCCCGCTGGATCTCCAGGATCCGGGGCAGCGCGGCCGCACCGGGGACCCGTACGGGCACTCCGGCGCCGCCCGGGAACCCGGCCGCCTCCTCGGCGACCGCCCCCAGGACCCGGGAGGCGTAGAGCCGGACCGGATCCTCCGGATCGGGCTCGGACGGTACGGCCTCCTCCTCGGCCGGAGCCGCCCCGCCCGGGGCCCGCGTCCGACGGGGCGGGGCGGGGCGCCCCCGTTCGGGGCCGGCCGGGCCGGCCGGGCCGATCCGCCCGGCCAGCCACAGCGCGTCGGCGAGCTCCTCGGCGGTGGGGTCGAGCCCGGCGGCGCGCAGCAGCCCGGCGAGGTCGCGCAGGGCGGCGGGGACGGGCGGCGCCTGCGCGCATCTGCCCGCGGAGGCGGGAATGGCCGGCCATTCGGGATGCACGGGCGCTCACCTCGGGCGGTCGAGGCGCTGGATGAGCAGGTCGGCGAGGTCCTCCCGGGTGGGCGGAGCGGCGTAGTGGGTGAGGTAGATGGCGTTCAGCAGCTGGTCGGCGGCGACGAGTTCGGACTGGGAGCGGCTGAGGAACTCCCGGATCAGGTCGGCCCCGAGCTGGGCGGCCTCCTCGCCGAGGTGCGCGCGGACCATGGTGGCGAGCCGTTTCTCCCCGGGCTGGCCCAGCTTGAGCTGGATGCAGCGGCGCAGCAGGGCGGCGGGGAAGTCCCGTTCGCCGTTGCTGGTCAGGATGATGAAGGGGAAGGCCCGGCAGCGCACGCGGCCGCCGCGGACGGTGACCTTCGCCCCGTCGTCGGTGAGCACCTGCACCTCGGGCTCGGTGTCGGCGACGCGTTCGAGCTCGGGGAGGGCGAACTCGCCCTCCTCCAGGACGTTCAGGAGGTCGTTGGGCAGGTCGATGTCGCTCTTGTCGAGCTCGTCGATGAGCAGGACGCGGGGGCGCTCGGTGGGCAGCAGGGCCGTCCCGAGGGGGCCGAGGCGGATGTACTTGCCGATGCCGGGGGCCCGACCGGAGCCGGGGGGCGTGCCGGGGCCGGATCCCGCGCCGGATCCCGCGCCGGATCCCGCGCCGGATCCCGCGCCGGATCCCGCGCCGGGTCCCGCGCCGGGTCCCGCGCCGGATCCCGCGCCGGGTCCCGCGCCGGGCGGCCCGCCCGGTCCGGCGCCCGGCGGGCCGCCCGGCAGGCCGCCGCTCGCGGCGATCTGCACGTCCTGGAGCCGGGCGATGGCGTCGTAGCGGTACAGCCCCTCCTGGAGCACCGTCCGCGAGACCACGGGCCAGCGCAGCACCCGGCCGAGTTTCAGCTCGTGGGCGACGGCGTGCGCGAGGGTGGACTTCCCGGTCCCCGGGTAGCCGGTCACCAGCAGCGGCCTGCGCAGGTACAGGGCCGCGTTGATGGCCTCCAGCTCCTCCGGTTCGGGCCGGTGCAGTTCGGCGGCCTGCCGGTGCGCGCCGAGGCGGCGTGCGACGTTGCCGTCGGCCGTGTCCGCCGGTCCGCCGGGCTCGCCGACGGGGCCGCCGTCGAAATCCCGCCACGGCGGCGGATCGGGCAGGGCCTCGATCCCGTCGTGGGGTTCGCCGACCCCCCGGTAGATGAGCCATTCCTCGTTCACGCCTGCTCCCTCCCCCTCCCGCCCGTCACAGGTCGCCCTGCAGCGGCTCGTCTTCGGGCAGCGCGCGGGCCGGGTCGTCCCATACGAGGGCCATCCCGTCCGCCCAGTACGCGTCGGGGTCGGCCCCGTGCGCGCGTGCCCGCAGTGCCTGGAGCCGGACCGGCAGCGGCGCTCCCCGCGCCGCCTCCGTCAGCTCCTCGCGCAGTCCGCGGTGGAACGGCGCGCAGTCGGCCGCCGGGTCGTCCGGGGGCCGCCGGGTGACGGCCACCCCGTATCCGGCGTCGCGGATCCCGTACAGGGAGCCGCGGGTGGGTTCCGCTTCGGCGGCCCGGCAGTGCACGGGGACGGTGTTGTCCGGCAGCGCGTCGAGCCATTCCGGCGCCGGGGTCCTGGGGCGGCCGCGGTCGCAGTCGGCCCGCTCGTCGGCCGGCGGGCCGGCCTGGACGCGGGTCCAGCGGTCGGCCCGGCGGTGGTCGGCCTCGTCGTCGTTCGGGATCGCGCCGCCGGTCGCGGCCGGGTAGCGGAACACGACCGGCCGCTGGACGCCCAGCGGGGTGCGCCCGGCCACCGTCCAGGTGTCCACGGGCAGTCCGAACAGCTCGGGCGCCACCGCGACTTCGAGGAGGGCCGCCGCCTCGTGGGTGTCGCAGCGCCGGAAGGCCTCGGCGAGCGGGGCCCGCAGTGCTTCGGCGAGACCGGCGCGGGTGGCCCGTACGCCCGAGTCCACCGGGGTCACCCGGCCCGGGTGGGCGGGGCCGTAGAGCACCGAGACGCGCCAGTCGTAGACGTCCTCCCAGCCGTGCGCCCAGGCCTCCAGCAGTACGGACGGGCCCTGGGGCAGGGTGCCGGACGGCCGGGTGTGCCCGTGGGGGTGGCGGTCGGAGCGGTCGCGGCGGCGCCGGTCGCGGTGTGCGAGGCCCCGTTCGTGCCGTTCTCCGAGCTCCCGCCGCAAGGGCCGCCACAGCCGTTCGGCGGTGGCCCGCACCCAGTCCCACAGCTCCTCGTCGGCGCCGGGGGCGGGTGGCTCGCGGTGGTCGGCGACGCTGACGTCGGTCGCGTACCGCAGCATCGCGGCGGCCTCGCCGGCGCCGCCCGGCGGGTCGTGCAGCATGCCGAGCCCGTCGCGCCAGCTGAGCGGGGCGGGCAGTCCGGGGTCCGGCTCCTCGCCGCGGGCCGCCTCGACCAGGGCCCGTACGTCCTCGGAGGAGCGGGGCGGGGGCAGTTCGGCGAGCAGCCCGCACAGGGTGGTGCGCTCGGCGGCGGTGAGCCGTCTGCGGCCCTCGTACGGGTCCTCGCGCGCCGGGAGTTCGTCGCGGACGTCGGTCCAGGTGCGGCGGCTGCCCCGATCGCTGAGGTGCTGGTCGTAGTGGTACAGGTCGTGGGCCTGCATGACGCGGCGGTAGAGCCCGACCTGGCCAGTGGCGGCCAGCGGCAGGGTCCGTAACTGCACGACGGACACGGCGAGTCCGCCGCCACCGCCGCTGCGGCGGGCCTTGACCACGCCGACGACCTCGCCCCGGGCCAGGTCCACCACCGGGCCGCCGGACATGCCGGGCTCGATCTCGTCGTCGTCGCCGAGGCGCAGGGCGGCGCCGCCGGCGGCCGTGCCGCGCAGCCGGGTGGTGCGGCCGGTGATCTCGGGGACGCCGAGGTCCTCGGTGCAGCCGAAGTAGGCGACCTCGTCGAGGCGCGGTCTGCCGCGGTCGGTCAGGCGTACGCAGGCGTGGGTGATCGGGGCGAGGACGCGGACCAGCGCCAGGTCGGGCAGGTCCCACAGGGCGCGGCGGGCGGGGCGGCGCTCCTCCAGCCGCTCGGGCAGGACGCACTCGACGCGGCCGGTGACGGTGCCGGTGGCGCCGTCGGCGCCGGAGGAGAAGGTGATGCCGAGCTCACGCCCCACGAGACGCACCGCCGCACCCCCTTCACCGACGACGTGCGCGCACGTCAGGACCCAGCCCGGGGCGATGAAGAACCCGCTCCCCCAGGTGGGACCGGTCCCATGGGGTGCATACCCGTCCGGGGCCGCGTGGACGCGCACGGTGGCCGCCTGGACGAGGGGTTCGAGGAGCTCGAAGGCGCGCGCGGTGCCGCCCGTGCGCCCGTCCTGCATCCCCTGCCCCCTCAGGTGTGGAGGCCGTCCAGGCTAGCGCCGGGTTGCGCAAGAGGGGAGGTCTCGCCGGGTATGCGGATTATCCTGGCGGGAAACACCCCCTGTACACCTTCATCACGGCACGGAGCCCGACTTGTACTTCACCGATCGCGGCATCGAGGAGCTGGAGAAGCGGCGCGGCGAGGAGGAGGTCACCTTCGAGTGGCTCGCCGAGCAGCTCCGCACCTTCGTCGACCTGAACCCGGACTTCGAGGTCCCGGTGGAACGCCTGGCCACCTGGCTCGCCCGCCTGGACGACGAGGACGAGGACGAGGAGTAGGTCCGCCGGCTGCGCACGCTGCACGTTCCGCCCGCTGCGCACGCGGCACGGCGAAGGGGCCCGACCGTCACCGGTCGGGCCCCTTCGCCGTGCGTGGGCAGGGCCTGGATCAGGCGGCCTTGGTCTCCCAGAAGATGCGGTCGATCTCGGCGATGAGTTCGAGGGCCTTCTGGCCGGTCGCCGGGTCGTTCGACGCCTTGGCGGCCGAGAGGGCCTTCAGGGTGTCGTTGACCAGGGTGTGCAGCTGCGGGTACTTCTCGAAGTGCGGGGGCTTGAAGTAGTCGCTCCAGAGCACCGAGACGTGGTGCTTGGCGAGCTCGGCGCGCTGCTCCTTGATGGTGATGGCGCGCGCGCGGAAGTCGGCGTCCTCGTTGGCCTGGTACTTCTCCTGGACGGCCTTGACGGACTCGGCCTCGATGCGGGCCTGGGCAGGGTCGTACACGCCGCACGGAAGATCGCAGTGGGCGGAGACCTTCGCCTTGGGGGCGAAGAGGCGGGAAAGCATGGAGTTTGTCCTCCTCGTGATCGTCTTCTCAAGGGGGAGATTACTCCGTGGCACAGGGGATTTCGCGAGCGGCCCCGTGGGCTTGGGACAAAAGTCCAGGGTGGCGTCCGCACCGGTGAGCGAATGTACGGGAGGCTGCGGCAGCATGCGCAGTGAGGCGAGAGCGGGCGAGGAGGCCGGGTATGGCGCAGAGAAGGCACTCTCGGATGGCGTTCGAGGTACTGGAGGTGGCAGGGCCCTCGATGGTGCCGACGCTGCTGCACGGGGACCGGCTGGTGGTGCGGTACGGGGCGGGGGTGCGCCCGGGTGACGTGGTGGTGCTGCGGCACCCGTTCCAGCAGGACCTGCTGGTGGTCAAGCGGGCGGTGGAGCGGCGGCCGGGGGGCTGGTGGGTGCTCGGGGACAACCCGTACAACGAGACCGGCGACAGCACCGACTACGGGACGGTGCCCGAGGAGCTGGTGCTGGCGACGGCGGTGCTGCGCTTCCGGCCGCGCGCGGCGGATCAGAGTTCGCTGAGGGCGCGGCTGTCCTGGGCGGTGTCGGCGCTGCGGCCGCTGTGGCCGGACGCCTCGGCTTCCAGCCGTTTGCGGGCCCGGTAGGCGGCCACGTTGGCCCGGGTGGCGCAGCGGTCGGAGCAGTAGCGCCGGGAGCGGTTGGTGGAGGTGTCCAGGTAGGCGTTGCGGCAGGGCGCGGCCTGGCACAGGCCGAGGCGGTCGGGGCCGTGCTCGGTGAGGTGGAAGGCCAGGCCGAAGGACGCGATCGCGGCGTAGCCGGCGGAGGCGTTCGAGGGATGGTCGGCGAGGTGGATGTGCCAGTCGGGGCGGCCCTCGTCGTCGAGGTACTGGTGACCGGAGACCTGCGGGCTGACCGGGAACTCCATGAGCAGGGAGTTCAGGAGGTCGACGGCGAGGACGTGGTCGCCGCCGTCGGCGGCCTCGAAGACGGCGCGCAGCCGGCCCCGGACGTTGCGGAAGCGGGTCACGTCGGTGTCGGTGACCCTGCGGGCCATCTGGGTACTGGCGCCGAAGAGGGCGCGCACGGCGTCGACCGAGGTGAGGGCGTCCTTGTTGCGGGCCGGCTCCTCGGTGTTGACCAGGCGCACGGCATAGTCCGAGTAATGGGCCAGTTCCACTTGTAGTCCTTACGGATGCGGTTTAGGGTCTCGAAGTAACGGCTGATACTTCTTCGAGGGTATTACGACTGGAGGGCGAACGATGGCGGAGACCACGACCGACTGGCAGGCCTGGCAGGAGAGCTGGGACCGGCAGCAGGAGTGGTACATGCCCGACCGCGAGGAGCGGTTCCGGGTGATGCTGGACATGGTCGAGGCACTGGTGGGACCCACCCCCCGGGTACTGGATCTGGCGTGCGGTACGGGAAGTATTACGGACCGCGTCCTCCAGCGGTTCCCGGACGCCACCAGTACGGGTGTCGACCTCGACCCCGCGCTGTTGACCATCGCCCGGGGCCACTTCGCCGGCGACGACCGCGTCACGTTCGTCACGGCGGACCTCAAAGACCCCGACTGGACCTCGGCCCTCCCGCACCACGCCTACGACGCCGTCCTGACGGCCACCGCCCTGCACTGGCTGCATTCCCCGCAGCTCGGCGTCCTGTACGGGCAGCTCTCCCCGCTGCTGCGCGAGGGCGGGGTCTTCATGAACGCCGACCACATGCCCGACGCGGCGACCCCCCGCCTGAACGCCGCCGAGCGCGCCCACCGGCACGCCGCGATGGACCGGGCCCGCGCGGCCGGCGCGCTGGACTGGGCCGACTGGTGGGCCCTCGCGGCCGCCGACCCGGTGCTGGCCGAGCCGACGAAGCGCCGCTACGAGATCTACGGCGAGCACGCCGACGGGGACACCCCCGACGCCGCCTGGCACGAGCGGACCCTGCGCGGGGCGGGCTTCGCGGAGGCCCGGACGGTCTGGCGCTCGCCCTCGGACGCGCTGGTCCTGGGTCTGAAGTAGGGCTCCGCGGGACCCTTGTAGGAAAGTGAGAACTTTCCGCGGCCTGCCGTGCCCGACACCGCCGCGTGCGGCGCATACGGCGCATGCCAGAGGGGCGGTACGGGAATCCCGTACCGCCCCTCTCGTCCGCCGGTCCCGGTCTACAGCACCTTGGACAGGAACGCCTTCGTGCGGTCGTGCTGCGGGTTGCCGAGCACCTCGCGCGGGTGGCCCGACTCGACCACGACGCCGCCGTCCATGAAGACGAGGTTGTCGCCGACCTCGCGGGCGAAGCCCATCTCGTGGGTGACCACGATCATGGTCATGCCCGACTCGGCCAGGTCCCGCATGACGTCGAGGACGTCGCCGACGAGCTCCGGGTCGAGCGCCGAGGTGGGCTCGTCGAAGAGCATCAGCTTCGGCTCCATGGCGAGCGCGCGGGCGATCGCCACGCGCTGCTGCTGGCCGCCGGAGAGCTGGGAGGGGTAGTTCCCGCCCTTGTCGCCCAGGCCCACGCGGTCCAGCAGGCGCACCGCGCGCTCGCGCGCCACGGCCTTGCTCTCGCCCTTGACCATGACGGGGGCTTCCATGACGTTCTCTATGGCCGTCATGTGCGGGAAGAGGTTGAAGCGCTGGAAGACCATGCCGATCTCGCGGCGCTGGGCCGCGACCTCGGAGTCCTTCAGCTCGTAGAGCTTGTCGCCCTTCTGCTTGTACCCGACCAGCTGGCCGTCCACCGAGAGGCGTCCGGAGTTGATGCGCTCCAGGTGGTTGATGCACCGCAGGAAGGTCGACTTGCCGGAGCCGGACGGGCCGACCAGGCAGAAGACCTCGCGGGGGGCGACTTCGAGGTCGATGCCGCGCAGGATGTGGGCGGCGCCGTACGACTTGTGGACGCCCTCGGCCTTGACCATCGGCTGAGCGGTCATCGCGCGACCTCCGTACGGCGGAACATGTTCAGGTTGGCCTTCAGACGCTGGAACGGCGTCGGCGGCAGGTTCCGCGTGGAACCACGGGCGAAGCGGCGCTCCAGGTAGTACTGGCCGACGCTGAACACACTGGTCAGGGCCAGGTACCAGAAGGAGGCCACGAACAGCATCTCCATGATGGCACCGGCCGTGTTGCCGATGTTCGACGAAGCCCGCAGGAGTTCCGTGTACTGCACCGCCGAGACCAGGGAGGAGGTCTTCAGCATGTTGATGAACTCGTTGCCGGTCGGCGGGATGATCACGCGCATCGCCTGCGGGAGCACGATCCGGCGCATGGTCTTCGTCTGCGGCATGCCGAGCGCGTGGGCGGCCTCGGTCTGGCCCTCGTCGACCGACTGGATGCCGGCCCGGACGATCTCCGCCATGTACGCGCCCTCGTTCAGGCCGAGGCCCAGGAGGGCGACCATGAACGGGGTCATGACGTCGACGGTCTCGTTCTTGTAGATCGGACCCAGGTTGATGTACTGGAAGATCAGCGACAGGTTGAACCACACCAGCAGCTGCACGTACACCGGGGTACCGCGGAAGAACCAGATGTAGAGCCAGGAGACGGCGCCCGTCACCGGGTTCTTCGAGAGCCGCATCACGGCGAAGAGGATGCCGAGCACGAGGCCCAGCGCCATGGCCGAGACGCTGATGATCACGGTGTTGCCGAGACCGCTCAGGACCGCCGGGTCGAACAGCTTGTCGCGGACCGTGGCCCAGATGACGTTGCCGTTGGCGAACGCGTAGACGAGCCAGCCGAGCAGCGCGACCACGATCACGCCGCTGACCCAGCGGCCGTAGTGCCGCACCGGGATTGCCTTGATGGCCTCGTACGGGAGGCCCGAGGCGCCGGGTCCGGCCGGCGGGTTCTCGGCCGGACCCTTTTCGATCTTGTCAGTCACAATGACTGCCCTTCAGTGGAGCGTGGAGCGAGGGACTTCGCGGGACTTACTGACCGGCGTTGACCGTCGCGGACTTGACGGCGCTGTCCTGCACGTTCCACTTCTCCAGCGCCTTGGCGTAGGAGCCGTCCTTGATCGCGGCGTCGAGGGCCTGCTTGAGGGCGTCGCGGAGCTGGGTGTTCTCCTTGCTCACGCCGATGCCGAAGAAGCCGACGCCGCTCTGCTGGCCGGCGATCTCGAAGTCGTTGCCGCCACCGGAGGTCTTCACCGTGTAGGCGGCGACCGGGTAGTCGTTCAGGTCGGCGACGGCGCCGCCGGCCTTGACGCGGGTCTGCGCCTCGGCGTCGGTGTCGAAGGCCTGGATGGTGAGCTTCTTGTCACCGCACTTCTCGGCCTGCTTCTTGAACTCGTCCTCGTAGGTCGTGCCGCGCTGGACGGCCACGGTCTTGCCGCAGAGGTCGTCCAGGGACTTGATGCCCTCGGGGTTGCCCTTCTTGACGAGGAGCGAGAGGCCGGAGGAGAAGTAGTCGACGAAGTCGATCCCCTTGCCGATCTTCTGGCCCTTGTCGTCCAGGCCCTCCTGGCGCTGCTTGTTGTCGGTGATCGACGACATGATCGCGTCTTCGCGGCCGGTGTAGATCGAGGTGATCAGGCCGTCGAAGGTGCCCGCGGTGAACTGCATCTTCACGCCGAGCTGCTTGCCGAGCGCCTCGGCGATGTCGGGGTCGACACCGACGATCTTGCCACCCTCGACGAATTCCATCGGGGCGTAGGCGGAGTCCGTACCGATCTTGATGACACCGGCGTCCTGGATCTTCTTCGGCAGGGCCGAGAAGAGCGGGGCGCTGCTGTCCTTCGAGGTGCCGCCGGAGGGGGCCGCGGAGGAGCCCTTCTCCGTCTGGTCGCCGCAACCGGTGAGGATCAGGGCGCCGGCGACCGCGATCGCGCCGACCGCGGCGATCCGGGACCGGGCGGCGGTCGTACGACGGGTGGTGCTTGCGGTCATGAGCTGGTTCCTCCGGCAGGCTGGGGGAGCATCCGAGAACGGGTCGAGCACGCACCTTCGAGTGTCGCGACCTCGTGTGATTACGGCATCTTGCCATTCGGACTGACGCATTCAGGCAGTTCGTCAGGTCAAAATCGGATAACGGGTGGGCCGTGGTACCCAACAGGCCTGCGGAATGGGGGGTTCGCGGCCGGAGGAACAGCTGTGACCTGGCCTTTTTGACGGAGTATTTGCGGTCCGTCTCGTCCATTGGACAGAGACGTTTGGACCTTTCGCCGAAAACAGGACAAGAGGTCTACAGTCGAGCAGGAATCGACTCGTCTGGGTGAGCGTTCTTCGGGTACAACGGATCCTTACACCCCTCATCCGGGGCTCAGGGCGCGCGTGCGGCGCGCCCGCGCGTACGAACCTCCCCTTCGCGGAGACGGTCCAACCGTCGATGCGGAGTACGGACGCGGTGCCCGCCCACCCCTTAACCAGGTGTGGTCACCCTCAACGATTCAAAGACCTAAGGGGCCAAGAAAGTGGCAGCGGAGATCGTCAATCCTCGCAGCGACAGCGCGACGGACAACAACCCGGACGCGGTGTTCGCGCTGCACCGGGGCGGCAAGATGGCCATCCAGGCCACGGTGCCGGTCCAGAACAAGGACGACCTGTCCCTCGCGTACACGCCGGGCGTGGCGAAGGTCTGCAGCGCCATCGCGGAGCAGCCCGAGCTGGTGAACGAGTACACCTGGAAGTCCAACGTGGTCGCCGTCGTCACCGACGGTACGGCCGTGCTCGGACTCGGTGACATCGGTCCCGAGGCCTCCCTCCCCGTGATGGAGGGCAAGGCCATCCTGTTCAAGCAGTTCGGCGGTGTGGACGCGGTGCCGATCGCGCTCGCGACCAAGGACGCGGACGAGATCGTCGAGACGGTCATCCGTCTGGCGCCGTCCTTCGGCGGGGTGAACCTGGAGGACATCTCCGCCCCCCGCTGCTTCGAGATCGAGCGCCGGCTCCAGGAAGCCCTGGACATCCCGATCTTCCACGACGACCAGCACGGCACGGCGATCGTGACCCTGGCCGCCCTGCGCAACGCCGCGAAGCTGACCGGGCGCACGCTCGGCGACCTGCGCGCCGTGATCTCGGGCGCGGGCGCGGCGGGCATCGCCATCGCCAAGATCCTCGTGGACGCGGGCATCGGCGACGTCTGCGTCACCGACCGCAAGGGCGTCGTCTCCGCCGACCGCTCCGACCTGACGGACGTCAAGGCGGAGATCGCGGGCCTGACGAACAAGACCGGCCAGACCGGCTCCCTGGAAGCGGCCCTCAACGGCGCCGACGTGTTCATCGGCGTCTCCGGCGGCACCGTGCCGGAGGAGGCGGTGGCCTCGATGGCGAAGAACGCCTTCGTCTTCGCCATGGCCAACCCGAACCCGGAGGTCCACCCGGACGTCGCGCACAAGTACGCGGCGGTCGTGGCCACGGGCCGCAGCGACTTCCCGAACCAGATCAACAACGTGCTGGCGTTCCCGGGCATCTTCGCGGGCGCCCTGAAGGTCCGCGCCAGCCGCATCACCGAGGGCATGAAGATCGCCGCCGCCGACGCCATCGCCGGCGTCGTGGGTGACGAGCTCGCCGCCGACTACGTGATCCCGTCTCCGTTCGACGCGCGCGTCGCCGAGGCCGTCGCGGCCGCGGTCGCGGCGGCGGCCAAGGCCGACGGCGTGGCCCGCCTGGCCTGACCGGCAGCGGTACGCGAAGAGGGGCCCGGCCGGATGCACATCCGGCCGGGCCCCTCTTTCTGTTGGGCACACCCTCCCCACCCCCGAGCCGGGAGGGGATGCCCCGCCCCGGCGCCCCGACGGAGCTGACGCTCCGTCAATGAGAATGCGGCCACAAAGCGGCAGGCTCATGGCGAGCCGGGCGGCATGGCGTGAATATTACCGCCCCCCGAGGCTTGATCCCGACGTTCCGCTTTCGCCCCCCGGAAGCACAAGACCGCACGTGGCGCGGTTAGTTGAGCAGGCAACGAATGATTCCGTTCGACTACCGGACGGTCTGATCTGGACGCCGGAGCACCCCCGCACGGTTCCCGCCCGCGGCCGCCGATCCGTCCGGGCGACATGCGACGAAGGCCTCACCGCCACGGACCCGGCGGGTCTGGCCCGAGGCGCTACCGAGCGGTAGCGTCGCGGCATGTTCGCTGCCTACGCCGCCCGAATCGACCGTGACCAGCCGCTGAGCGGCCTCGTGCTGGGCGAGCGCCCGGCCCCCGAGGCCCGCCCCGGCTGGGTGACCGTGAACGTCAAGGCCGCCTCCCTCAACCACCACGACCTGTGGTCGCTGCGCGGGGTCGGCCTCGGCGAGGACAAACTCCCGATGATCCTCGGCTGCGACGCCGCCGGCACCGACCAGGACGGCAACGAGGTCGTCCTGCACTCCGTGATCGGCCAGAGCGGCCACGGCGTCGGCCCCGACGAGCCGCGCTCGATCCTGACCGAGCGGTACCAGGGCACTTTCGCCGAGCAGGTGACCGTCCCCGCCTGGAACGTGCTGCGCAAGCCCGCCGAGCTGTCGTTCGAAGAGGCCGCCTGCCTGCCGACGGCCTGGCTGACGGCGTACCGGATGCTGTTCACCAACGCGGGCGTGCGCCCGGGCGACTCGGTACTGGTGCAGGGCGCGGGCGGCGGCGTCGCCACCGCCGCGATCGTCCTCGGCAAGGCGGCGGGCCTGCGGGTCTTCGCCACCAGCCGGGACGAGGCCAAGCGCAAGCGGGCGGTGGAGCTGGGCGCGGTGGAGGCCTACGAGCCCGGTGCGCGGCTCCCGCAGCGGGTGGACGCGGTGATCGAGACGGTCGGCGCCGCCACTTGGTCGCACTCGGTCAAATCACTGCGCCCCGGCGGCACCCTGGTCATCTCGGGCGCCACGAGCGGGGACCGGCCGGCGCACGCCGAGCTGACGCGGATCTTCTTCCTGGAGCTCAAGGTGGCCGGCTCCACGATGGGGTCGAAGGACGAGCTGGAGGACCTGCTGGCGTTCTGCGCGGCCACCGGGGTGCGGCCGGTGATCGACGAGGTCCTGCCGCTGGACCGGGCGCGCGAGGGCTTCGAGAAGCTGGAGGCGGGCGACCTGTTCGGAAAGATCGTCCTGACGGTGTAGGCGCCGGGCCGTCAACAATGGTTGACACCCTCATGCCTGTCAACCTACATTGACGGGCATGACAGAAGCGACCGATCTCGCCGAGCGGGCCGGTGACCGTGATCCGCGCGTGGGCCTGCGTGCCGTGGCCGCCCTCCGCAGGCTGCTGGAGCAGCTGGAGGCCGTACAGGTGCGCAGCGCCCGTGCGCAGGGGTGGTCCTGGCAGGAGATCGCGGCCGAGCTGGGCGTCAGCCGGCAGGCCGTACACAAGAAGCACGGGAGGGTCTGATGTTCGAGCGCTTCACGCGGGACGCCCGGGACACCGTGGTGGCCGCCGTGACCGAGGCCCGCGGGACAGGGGCCGCCACCGTCACCGAGGAGCACCTGCTGCTCGCCCTGCTGGGCCGGGGAGCGTTGGACCCGCTGGGCGTGGACCGCGCCGCGATGACGGCGGACCTCGCCGCGGCCCGCCGCAGGGGCGGCATGTCCCGGGCGGACGAGGAGGCCCTCGCGGGCCTCGGCATCGACCTGACCGCCATCGTCTCCCGGGTCGAGGAGGCCCACGGCGAGGGCGTACTGGCCGCTGCGGCCCCGCGGCGGCGGACCCTGGGCTCCTCGCTCCGCTCGGCGCTGGGCCGCGCGGAGCCGGTGAGCCGGCACGTCCCCTTCGCCCAGGGAGCGAAGAAGACCCTGGAGAAGTCCCTGCGCATCTCGCTGGGCCGCCACGACGGCCACATCGCCACCCTGCACCTGCTGCTGGCCCTGCTCTCGCTCCCGGGCACGGCCGCCGAGGTCCTGGCGGACCACGGCGTCACGTACGCGGCGGCGGAAGCGGCGCTGACGGCTGACGGCTGACGGCTGACGGCTCGCGACGTATCGCGAGGGGCTACCGGCGGGGCCTGAGCGTCTCGGCGAGGCGGTCCGCGGCCGCCGCGAGGTGGGCGCGGGCCTCGGCCAGCTTGGCCGGGGTGACCCCGTGGTCGCGGGCCGCGTCGCGCACGTCGTCACGGAAGCGGTCCAGCAGCCGGTCCAGGTCCCGGGCCGGGTCGCCGGTGGGGGCGAGGTCCTCGGCCCAGCGCGGGTCGGCGGCGGCCGAGGGGGCGGCGGCCGGGGTGTCCTTGCCGGTCCCGGTGCCGGAGCTCGTACCGGTGGCGGTGCCGGTGGCGGTGCCGCCGAGCCAGCTGCCGGCCAGATTGCCCAGCATCCCGCCGGACTTCGCGAACTGCTCCTGGAACTGGCTCGCGATCCGCATGACCTCCTCGCGCGCCCGATCCTGCGCCTCCTTGGCCTGGCGGCGGGCCGCTTGCGCCTCCTCGCGGGCCCGGCGGCTCTCGTCCTTCGCCCGGCGCGCCTGCTCCTTCCACTCCTGCTTCGCCTTGCGCAGCTCCTCCTTGGCCGCCGCCCAGGACGCGTCCTCGACCGGGGTCGCCGAGGCCGAGGCCGCGGCCCGCATCTCGCGCCGCAGCGCGCCGGCGGCGCCCCGTACGTCGTCGCGGATCTCGGCGGCCAGTTCGGAGACGGAGTCGCGGATCTCCAGCTCCAGGTCGGCGAGCTCACCGCCGCGGTCGGCCAGTTCGGCACGGCCCGCCTCGGTGATGGAGTACACCTTGCGCCCGCCTTCGGTGGCGTACGTGACCAGACCCTCGGCCTCCAGCTTGGCCAGCCGGGGGTACACCGTGCCCGCGGAGGGCGCGTACAGGCCCTGGAAGCGCTCCTCCAGCAGGCGGATCACCTCGTACCCGTGCCGCGGGGCCTCGTCCAGCAGCTTGAGCAGGTAGAGGCGGAGGCGGCCGTGGGCGAAGACGGGCGGCATGTCAGAGCACCTTCTTGTCGAGCGCGAGCGGGGCGGCGGAGCCTTCGTCGGCCGCGGCGTCGGCGGCCGGGCGGCGCAGCAGGGCGATGGAACCCGAGACGGTGGTGGCCCGCAGCGTGCCGGCACCGGAGCCGAGCGTGCCGGTGATGTGCTTGGCGGCGAAGTTGCCGGAGACGACCAGGTCCTCGAAGGCGTTGGAGAGGCTGCCGGTGGTGGTGTTGGCCTCCACGCGGGCGTCGGCCGGGTGCGGGAGGCGGATCGCCACCTGCCCGGAGACGGAGTTCAGGGAGATGTCCACCGGAAGCGGGGCGGCCGGGTCGGGGGCGAGGTCGACGAGCATGTCGCCGCTGACCGAGTCGGCCCGTACGCTGCCGCCGGCGCCGTCGACGACGGTCAGGCCGCCGGAGACGGAGTGGAAGCCGAGCTTTCCGGTGAGGGACTGGGCCTCGACGCCGCCGGACACGGTGTTCGCGCCGACCTTGCCGGACAGGCCGACCAGCGTGACGTCGCCGGAGACCCCGTGGACGTCGGTGTCGGCGGCGATGCCGGAGACGACCGCGGCGGCGCTGACGGCCGCGAGCTGCACGCGGGTGGCGGCGGGAACGGTCAGGGTCACGGTGGCGCTGCGCTCCCAGGCCTTGCGGCCCAGCCCCGTGCGGGACCAGGACTTCCAGGGCTTGGCCTCGAACCATTCCTTGAAGCCCTGGGCGCCGTTCCAGGGGAGGTCCTCGTAGGAGACGGTGAGGGTGGCGCCGTCCTGCACGACGTACAGCGGCGGCCCGTCGAGGGCGGTCACCTCCAGCCGGGCCGGACCCTCGTCGGCGACGACGTTCACCGTGCCGCCGACGACGCGGACGCGGAGCTCGGTCACCGGCTCCTCGAAGGTGAGCTTCTGCGGTTCGGCGATCGACCACGTCTTCTGCTCTGCCATGGTGCTTGAGCCTCCTCGGCGTACGGGCACGGGACGCAACATATCGCGTCTGTGATGAACACGATATATCGCGGCACGCCGAAGTCAAGCCTCATCTCGGCGGGCAGTCGCGTTGTGTCGCGAGTCGGCGGCGGTCCCTACGCGGCCAGGAGGGGGCTTTCGTGGTGGTGGAGCCAGGCGCGGTACGGGGGTGTGCGCAGGGCGGCCTCGCGGTAGGCGGCGCGGAGGTCCTCGAAGACCTCGGCGTGCGCGCCCGGGCGGGAGGCCAGCAGCAGCCGGACCGCCAGGGGGTCGCCGGACAGCGGGCGGATCGCCATGTCGTCGCGCGGCCCCGACGTCGGCTGGCAGGGGGCCACCGCCTCGCCGGAGACGATGAGCGAGGTGGCGGTGTGGTAGTCGGCGTGCAGGACGGGCGGGTCCAGCCCGGCCCCGGCGAACACGCGGCGCAGGCCGTCCCATTCGCCGTCCACGGAGGGGTCGACCGTCCACCGGTCGGCCGCCAGGTCCTGTAACTCGACCACCGGCCGGCGCGCCGCCGGATGGTCCCGGGACATCGACACGAACTGCGGCTCCCGCTCCATCAGGACCCGCAGTTCCAGCCCCGCGGGCATCCACAGCGGGCTGCCCTCCACCTCGTGGACGAAGGCGACGTCCAGCTGGCCCGAAGCCACCATCCGCAGCAGGGCGTTGGCCGAGACGTCCACCACCAGCGAGGTCTCGGTGTCCGGCATCCTGCGGTGGATCCGGCGCAGCCACCCGGGTATCGCGCGGCTGGCGGTGGAGCCGATCCTCAGCCGCGGCCCGCGCGCCAGCGCCCTGGCCTCGGCGACGAGCGCGGCCATCTCGGCCAGCAGCGGCCGGGCCCGGCCGAGCACGGTGCGGCCGAAGGGGGTGGGCCGGCAGCCGGTGCGCTCACGCAGGAACAGTTCGCCGTCCAGGGCGCGTTCGATGCGGCGCAGCTGGGTCGTCAGGGAGGGCTGGCTCACGCCGAGCTGCCGCGCGGCCTTGTGCAGACTGCCGGCGTCGGCAATGGCGCACAGTGCGCGCAGGTGCCTCACCTCAAGCTCCATGACCCGAGGGTAGGCCGGTCCCAGCGGACCGCACCAGCCACTGATACCCCATCGAATCCCGCCATTCTCACGGAAGTTGACCTTCCGAAATCTTCCCGATAGGGCTGCGCTATCGGTGGCTGACATCATCCGCCGGCCGCTCCCGCTCCCGCAGACTCCGGTACCGAACGACCCACCCCCCGCACCGGATGAGTAGGAGCCCCCCACATGCGCCACTCCCGTACGTCCCGAAAGGCCGTCCTGGCCGCCGGCATCGGCCTCGGCTTCGCCGCCGCGCTCGGCGCCGTCCCCACCGCCAGCGCCGCCCCCGCTCCCGTCGGCAACTCCGCGAGCTACTCGGCGTACGAGCGCTCGCAGGAGAACCAGGACGCGAACCGCGCCTTCTTCGAGGCCGTGCAGCGCTCGGTCGCCGAGCAGCGCGCCGCCAACCCGGGCGTCCTCGCGGTGACCGTCACGTACAACACGCGCAACGCGCCCAGCTTCCGCAGCCAGATAGCCAGCTCCACCCAGATATGGAACAGCTCGGTCTCGAACGTGAAGCTCCAGGAGGTCTCCTCCGGCGGGAACTTCTCGTACTACGAGGGCAACGACTCGCGCGGTTCGTACGCGAGCACGGACGGCCACGGCCGGGGCTACATCTTCCTCGACTACCGGCAGAACCAGCAGTACAACTCCACCCGGGTGACCGCGCACGAGACCGGACACGTGCTCGGCCTGCCGGACCACTACTCGGGGCCCTGCTCCGAGCTGATGTCGGGCGGCGGCCCCGGCACCTCCTGCCAGAACCCGTACCCGAACAGCGCCGAGCGCTCCCGCGTGAACCAGCTGTGGGTCAACGGGCTGGCCGCGTCGGGCCTGGGGACGAAGGGATAGTCAGAGCTCTGGCAGTTTGGCCACCTCTGCTTCGTACTCCGGGCAGTCCGGGTTCCCGCAGGGACCCGGAACCCACTCCGGGATGAAGATCCCGAGCGCCTTGCGCCGCCGTACGAGGGTGTCGACGGAGCGACCGCAGACCGGGCACGCGAGCTGATCGTGCCCGGCCTGCGGGGCCACCACCTCGTGCGGCTGCGGGTGGCGCCGATCCTGCGTTTGACGCTGTTCACCGGCCATACCTCCACGGTAGGCCGGTTCCGCGCGTCCGGCGGTCCCCGGCGCCCGGCGGTCCCCACCGGTCCCCCGGCGCCCGGCGACGTACCGCGATCGCGGCGGTACCGCGCGTGCGCGCTCGCGGTCCTTACGCCGCCGTCCCCTGCGGCTTGCGCCACATCGGCCACATCAGCGGGCCCTGCGGCAGCCGCACCGCCTCGCCCGTGCACGTCCAGCCGAGCCGCTCGTACAGCCCCCTGCTGCGTTCGCTGCTCGCCTCCAGATAGGCCGGCACGCCCTCGCGGTCGCAGCGCTCCAGCACCGGACGCATCAGCTCCGTACCGAGGCCCTCGCCCTGGCGGTCCGGGGCGACCGCGATCATCAGGAGGTACTCGTGCTCCTCGGCGGTGGGGTGGACCTCGCCGGTCAGCCGGCCCACCAGCTCGCACCGCTCGTTGTCGGGGTCGGCGGCCTCCCGCATCCGCGCCGGCACGTCGTCCTCGGAGGCTCCCCCCTCCTGGTCCCCCTCCGGATCCCCCGCCGGGACGCGCAGCCACAGGGCGGCCGCCGAGCCGTCCACCGCGTAGTCGATCCGGCCCTCCTCCAGTGCCACGTCCACGAAGACGCCCAGGAACTTGACGTGCACCGCGGCCCGGTGCGCCGGATCCGGGAAGACCCAGCTGCTCACGGGGTCGGTGCGGAAGGCCTCGTCGAGGAGGCGGGCCACCGCGTCCCGGTCCGACTGGTCGGCCCGACGTATCTCCAGCGCCACTGGTCACACCCTTCGCTCGCGTCTCAACTACCGCGAGCGATCCTAGAGTTGGCCCGGAGCCGCGGAAAGCCCTGTTCCGGCACCATGAGGTGCCGGAACAGGGCTTGCGCGCGCGGCGCGGCGGCCCGCTACGCCCTCACCTCGTACGCCGCGTCACGAACTCCGCCAGCGCCAGCAGCCCGCCGGCCGCCCCCAGGTCCGGCACGGCCCGGGACAGCAGCTGCACCGCCCGGCCCATCCGGTCCGCGGCATGGGCCTGCGCCCAGTCGCGCCCGCCGGCCCGGTCCACCGCCTCGGCGGCCCTGCGTACGTCGTCCCCGGCCATGGGGCCGGCGTACAGGGCCGCCAGCTCCTCGCCGGCCGCGGTGCCCGAGGTAAGGGCGGCCACGACCGGGAGGGACTTCTTGCGGGCGATCAGATCGGCCCCGGCGGGCTTGCCGGTGTGCCCCGGGTCCCCCCAGATGCCGATCAGGTCGTCGATCAGCTGGAAGGCCAGCCCGGCCTCCCGCCCGAACGCGTCCATCGCGTCGACCTCGTCCGGCCCGGCACCCGCGTAGAGCGCCCCGAGCGCGCAGGCGCAGCCCAGCAGGGCCCCGGTCTTGGCCGTCGCCATGGTCAGGCACTCGTCGAGGGAGACGTGCGGGCGCTGCTCGAACGCGCAGTCGGCCTGCTGGCCGGCGCACAGCTCGATGACGCAGGCCGCGAGCCGCGCCGAGGCCGCCGCCGAGGCGGGGTGCGGATCCTGCGCCAGCATCCGCGTCGCGAGCGCCATCATCGCGTCGCCGGTGATGATCGCGTCCGGTATCCCGAACACGGTCCAGGCGGTGGGTCTGCCCCGGCGTTTGGCGTCCTTGTCGATGACGTCGTCGTGCAGCAGCGTGAAGTTGTGCGCCAGCTCGACGGCCGTCGCCGCCCGTACGACGCCCTCGGCCTCCTTCTCGTCCCCGTCCCGGCCGCCCCGCAGGGCCCGGGCCGCGGCGAGCACGAGGGCGGGCCGGATGGCCTTGCCCCCGTTGCCGGCGTCCGGGGTGCCGTCCGCCCGCTCCCAGCCGAAGTGGTACATCGCCACGCGCCGCATCGAGCCGGGCAGGCTCTCGACCGCACGGCGCAGTTCCGGGTTGACCGTTTCCCTTGTCCGCTCCAGCAGGGCCGCGGCCTCGTGCCCCTCGCCGGTCGTGATCGCCTCAGTGGTACCCATGGCGTGTCCCCGATCCCCGATCCCCGGTGGTCCCGTTCGGCCGGCCGTTCAGCGCCAGCGGGCGATCTCGACGTTCTCCAGGATGCCGAGCGCGTCCGGCACCAGGACCGCCGCCGAGAAGTAGGCGGTCACCAGGTACGAGATGATCGCCTGCTCGCTGATCCCCATGAAGCGCACCGACATGCTCGGCTCGATCTCGTCCGGGATGCCGGGCTGGTGGAGGCCGATGACGCCGGACTCGTCCTCGCCGGTGCGCATGCAGAGGATGGACGTCGTCCGGGCGTCGCTGATCGGGATCTTGTTGCACGGGAAGATCGGGACGCCCCGCCAGGTCGTCATCCGGGTGCCGCCGACGTCGATCGTCTCCGGGACCAGGCCGCGCTTGTTGCACTCGCGGCCGAAGGCGGCGATGGCCTTGGGGTGGGCGAGGAACATGTCGGAGCCGCGCCGCATGCTGAGCAGCTGGTCCATGTCGTCGGGGGTGGGGCCGCCGTCGTGCGGCTGGATGCGCTGGTCGTAGTCGGCGTTGTGGAGCAGGCCGAACTCCGGGTTGTTGAGCATCTCGTGCTCCTGGCGCTCGCGCAGCGCCTCGACCGTGAGCCGCAACTGCTGCTCGGTCTGGTTCATCGGCTGGTTGTAGAGGTCGGCGACGCGCGTGTGCACCCGCAGGACCGTTTGTGCAATGGAGAGCTCGTACTCGCGCGGCCTGGCCTCGTAGTCCACGAAGGTGCCGGGCAGGACGGCCTCGCCGTGGTGGCCGGCGGAGAGGTCGATCGCGGCCTCGCCGTACTGGTTGGAGCGCTGGGCGGGCAGGGCGCGCTGGGCCTCCACGTGCGCGCGCAGCGAGTCGACGCGGTCGGCGAGCAGCTGGAAGTCCTGGCGGGACAGGACGAGCGCGGTGCCGGAGGTGACGGCGCGGGCGGTGTACTCCCAGATCGCCTCCTCGTCGACGAGGGAGTCCTCGCCGAAGTAGGCGCCGTCGGCGACGGTCCGCAGGACGGCGTCGTCGCCGTACGGGCCGGGGCCGATCTGCTCGATGCGGCCGTGCGCCAGCAGGAACACGTTGTCGGAGGCGCTGCCGAAGGAGGTCAGCTCCTGCCCGGCCTCGAAGTCGACCTGCCGGCACCGCTGGGCGAGCTCGGTGAGCACGTCCTGGTCCTCGTAGGTGCGCAGCAGCGGCAGTTCGCCGAGCTCGGCCGGGATGACCTGGACCTGGGTCCCGGTCTTGATGAACTCCACGCGTCCGTCGCCGACCGAGTAGCTCAGCCGCCGGTTGACCCGGTACGTGCCGCCCTGCACGGAGACCCACGGGAGCATCTTCAGGAGCCACCGGGAGGTGATCTCCTGCATCTGCGGCGCGGACTTGGTCGTGGTTGCCAAGTTCCGCGCGGCCGCGGTCGCAAGACTCCTCTGCGGTGCCTGGACCTCGGATTCGGAACCTGCCTGGACCGACATGTGTATCCCTTTCGATCACTCCATGGATCTGCGGGATGCAGCCTTCCAGTGCGGAACGTGGTGGGACCATTACACAAAAGGGTGGGACTACTCCGTCCGGGTGTGGGCACTCTTTGGAGTTCACCTCCTTCGCGCGAGCCCGCTTCCACCCCGCCGGTTCCGGCCACCCGGCATTCCGGGGCGGGCGCGGGCCGACTTTAACTTGCATGTCAGATGTTAGTTTTCTAGGGTGGCGGCATGCGGCTGACCCGATTCACCGACCTGGCGCTGCGCGTCCTGATGCGCCTGGCCGTCGCGGACGCGGACCTCCCGACCACGCGCGACGTGGCGGCGACCATGGAGGTTCCGTACACGCACACGGCGAAGGTGGTCGCCCGGCTCCAGCACCTCGGCCTGGTCGAGGCGCGGCGCGGCCGCGGCGGCGGGCTCGCCCTGACCGCCTCCGGGCGGGCCGCCTCGGTGGGCGGGGTGGTCCGCGAGCTGGAGGGCGCGGGCGACGTCGTGGACTGCGAGGGCACCACCCCCTGCCCGCTGCGCGGGGCGTGCGTCCTGCGGGGCGCGCTGCGCCGGGCCCAGGAGGCGTTCTTCGCCGCGCTGGACCCGCTCACGGTGAACGACCTCGTCGCGGCACCGACCGGCCCGCTGCTGCTGGGCATCTCGGGCGGGCCGCCGGGGCGGACCCCGAGCCCCTGAGCGCCGGGACCGGCCGCCCCGGCCGGCCGCTTCTGCCGGTCGGCCCTGCCGGCCGGCCGGTGGCCGGTTCGCACCACCTGACATCAACGGCCCGAACGGGTGTACCCGGGCGCGCCCGCACCCAAAAATAAGCATCCCAAATACCTATTAGTCGATGTGCACGCGAAGAGGAGCCCCCATGCTGTCCGAGAAGTCGACCGAGACCGTACGCGCCACCCTGCCCGCCGTCGGCGCGGCCATCGGCGACATCGCGGACCTCTTCTACGAGAAGCTGTTCGCGGCCCACCCGGAGCTCCTGCGGGACCTGTTCAACCGCGGCAACCAGAACGCCGGCCTCCAGAAGCAGGCCCTCGCCGGCTCCATCGCCGCCTTCGCGACCCACCTCGTCGCCCGCCCGGACACCCGCCCCGACGTGATGCTGGAGCGCATCGCGCACAAGCACGCCTCGCTCGGCGTCACGCGCGAGCAGTACCAGGTGGTCCACCGGCACCTCTTCGCGGCGATCGCCGAGATCCTCGGCGAGGCCGTCACCCCGGAGGTGGCCGAGGCCTGGGACGAGGTCTACTGGCTGATGGCCAACGCCCTGATCGCCCTTGAGGAGCGGCTCTACGCCGGGCAGCAGGTCCTGGCCGGCGACGTCTGGCGCACCTGGACGGTCGCCGCCCGCGTCGAGGAGACCGCGGACTGCACCACCTTCCACCTGACCCCGGCCGACGGCGCCCCGGCCCCCTCCTTCAAGCCCGGCCAGTACGTCTCGGTCCAGGTGGAACTGGCCGACGGGGCCCGGCAGATACGCCAGTACAGCCTCTCCGGCGCACCCGGCTCCCCGGTCCGCTCGATCACCGTCAAGCGGGTCCGCGGAGAGGGCCCCGACGGCGAGGTGTCGAACCACCTGCACGCCCGGATCGCGACCGGGGACGCCCTGCGGGTCTCGGCCCCGTACGGCGACCTCGTCCTGCGGGACTCCGCCGCGCCGGTCCTGCTCGCCTCGGCCGGGATCGGCTGCACCCCGATGCTGTCGATGCTGGAACACCTCGCCGACACCGGCCACACCGCCCCGGTGACCGTCCTGCACGCCGACCGCTCGCCCGCCGACCACGCGCTGCGGGCCGACCACCGGGCCCTGACCCACAAGCTCGCCGACGGCTCGGCCCGCTTCTGGTACGAGGCCGCCGCCGAGCCGGGCGACGGCGAGGGCCGCCTCGACCTGGCGGACGTGACGGTGGCCCCGGGAACGACGGCGTACCTGTGCGGGCCGCTCCCCTTCATGCGGTCCGTACGCGCGCAGCTGCTCGCCCGGGGCGTACCGGCCGCGGACATCCACTACGAGGTGTTCGGCCCGGACCTGTGGCTGGCCTCGGCGGAGGCCTCCGGCCCGGCTTCCGTGTAACTCCCGAGGCGGGTGGGCCGGCCGGGACGAGTGTCCGGATCGGCTCGCTCACTGTACGAAGGAACTAGCCCGGAAGGACCGCCTCCACTACACCGGAGAGCAACGAGGTGGACACGAAAGGTGACCACCGCGCACCCGGAGAGGAGGCGGCCATGTCCGCACCCATGTCCGCGGACCGGTTCATCGGCGCACTGCGGAACGAGGGTCTGACCGTCGTCGAGGTCGGCGCCTGGCGCACCCACAACCGCAACCACAAGGGCCCGTGGGGCCCGGTGAACGGGGTGATGATCCACCACACCGTCACGCACGGCACGAAGTTCACCGTGGAACTGTGCCGCGACGGCGACGCGGCCCTCCCCGGCCCGCTCTGCCACGGCGTGATCACCAAGGACGGCCGGGTCCACCTGGTCGGCTACGGCCGCGCCAACCATGCCGGGGCGGGCGACTCCGACGTCCTGGCGGCGGTGATCGCGGAGAAGCGGCTGCCGCCGGACCGCCACGCGGACACCGACGGCAACCGGCACTTCTACGGCTTCGAGTGCGAGAACCTCGGCGACGGCCACGACCCCTGGCCGGAGGTCCAGCTGGACGCCATGGCCCGCGCGGCGGCGGCCCTGTGCCGGGCGCACGGCTGGACCGAGCGCTCGGTGATCGGCCACCGGGAATGGCAGCCGGGCAAGATCGACCCGAAGGGCTTCACGATGGACGCCTTCCGCGCCCGGGTCGGCGAGCGCCTCAAATAGGAGGACCGCCTGGCCCCCGCCTCCCGGCCGGGGGCGCGCGGCGGACAATGGGCGGGTGAACCGCTCCCCTGACCTCGGTGTCCTCCTCCAGCCCCGGCCGGCTTCGCCGGTGGTGGAGGTTTCTGACGAGCGGTTCGGGCGGCACGGGGTGCGGCTGCTCGTGAAGCGGGACGACCTGGTCCACCCCGAGTTGCCCGGGAACAAGTGGCGCAAGCTCGCGCCGAACCTGCGGGCCGCCGTCGAGGGGGGATTCCCCGGGGTCGTGACCTTCGGCGGGGCGTACTCCAACCACCTGCGGGCCACGGCGGTGGCCGGGCGCCTGCTGGGGATGCCGACCGTGGGCATCGTCCGGGGCGACGAGCTCGCGGACCGGCCGCTCAACGATTCGCTGGCGCGGTGCGCGGCGGACGGGATGCGGCTGTGCTTCGTCACGCGTTCGGAGTACCGGCGCAAGGCCGAACCGCGGGAGCGGGCACGGCTGCTGGCGGCGGCCGGGGCCGGGGCCTCGTACGTCGTCCCCGAAGGCGGGAGCAACGCGCTCGCGCTGGAGGGGTGCGCCGGGCTCGGGCGCGAGCTGCGGGGCGTGTCGGACGTGGTCGCCGTGGCATGCGGTACGGGCGGAACGCTGGCCGGGCTGGCGGCGGGGCTCGGCCCGGGGCAGCGGGCGCTGGGGGTTCCCGTACTGGCGGGTGAGTTCCTGGGCGCGGAGATACGTTCCCTCCAGGAGGCGGCGTTCGGTGGGCCGGCCGGGGCGTGGAGCCTGGCCGAGGGGTTCCACCACGGCGGGTACGCGCGGGTGCCCGCGCGGCTGGAGGCCTTCGCCGCCGATTTCGAGGAGCGGCACGGGTTCGCCGTCGAGCGGATCTACGTGGCCAAGCTGCTGTGGGCCCTGGCGGCGCTCACGGAGTCGGGGGCGTTCCCTGCGGGCACGTCCGTGACCGCCGTCGTCACCGGCCGCCCCTGAGCGGCGGCGCCCCCGCCCGGGGAGTCAGGCCGCGTCCTCGCGGTACGCCGCCGCCTCCTCCAGGTCCAGTCTGCGCAGCAGGGTCCGGAGCATTTCGTCGTCGATGCGGCGCTGGTCGCGCAGGGTCACGAAGACCTCCCGTTCGGACGCGATCATCTCCCGCGCCAGGCGCCGGTAGACGTCGTCCGCCGATTCGCCGGTGACCGCGTTGACCTCCCCCAGCCGCTCCCAGACCGCGTTGCGCCGCCGCTCCATGACCGTGCGCAGCCGCTCCGCCAGCGGCGGCGCCAGCGCGTTCTCCGGCTCCGCCAGCAGCTCCGCCAGGCGGTCCTCCGCCGCGCGCGAGGCCTCGCTCTGGGCCTGGGCCTCGGCCAGCGTCTCCGCCTGCACGTCCCGGGGCGGCAGCCGCAGCAGCCGGATCAGCGGCGGCAGCGTCAGCCCCTGCACCACCAGCGTGCCGATCACCGTCGTGAAGGTCAGGAAGAGGATCAGGTTGCGGTGCGGCACGCTGATCGGCACCGAGAACGCGATCGCCAGCGAGACCACCCCCCGCATCCCGGCCCAGCCCACGATCACCGGCGACTTCCAGTTGGTGTCCGGTTCCCGCTCGCGGATGCGGTCCGAGAGCCGCGGCAGGAAGGTCGCCGGGAACACCCACACGAAGCGGGCCACCACCACCGCCACGAACACGATGACCGCGTACGTCGCCGCGTGCCAGCCCTCGTACTCCCCGAGCCCCTTCAGCACGACCGGCAGCTGGAGGCCGATCAGCGCGAAGACCACCGACTCCAGGATGAAGGCGATCATCCGCCACACCGCCTCCTCCTGGAGCCGGGTCGCGAAGTCGACCTGCCAGTTCCGGTGCCCGAGGTACAGGGCGACCACGACCACCGCGAGCACGCCCGAGGCGTGCACGCGCTCGGCCGCCGCGTACGCCACGAAGGGGATCAGCAGCGACAGGGTGTTCTGCAGCAGCGGCTCCCGCAGCCGCTTGCGCAGGTGGTGGATCGGCACCATCAGCACCAGGCCCACGCCCACGCCGCCCACCGAGGCCAGCAGGAACTCCGCGATGCCGCCCGCCCAGCCGGCGCTCACCCCGACCGCCGCCGCCAGCGCCACCTTGTACGCGGTGATCGCGGTGGCGTCGTTGACCAGGGACTCGCCCTGGAGGATGGTCGTGATCCGGTTCGGCAGCCCCAGCTTGCGGGCGATCGCCGTCGCCGCCACCGCGTCGGGCGGCGCGATCACCGCGCCCAGCACCAGCGCCACCGGCAGCGTCAGCCCCGGCACCGCCAGGTACGCCACGTACCCGACGGCGACCGTCGCGAAGAGCACGTACCCGACCGAGAGCATCGCCACGGGCCGCATGTTCGCGCGCAGGTCCAGGTACGAGCTGTCCACCGCGGCCGTGTACAGCAGCGGCGGCAGCAGCAGCGGCAGCACGATGTGCGGGTCGAGGGCGTACGAGGGCACGCCCGGGACGTACGAGGCCATCAGGCCGGCGGCGACCAGCAGCAGCGGCGCGGACACCCGGGTCCAGCGGGCGGCCCCGGCCACGATCGCGCTGCCCGCCACCAGCGCCACCAGCGGCAATACCTCCATCGAAGATCCACCCTCGCTCGTCGTGGCTGATCGCCATGTCGTCCTGCGGCGCCCGTACGTCAGTACGCTGGCCATCATGAGCGAGTGCACCCACGTTCCCGAACTGACGCGCCCCGAGCCCGTCCCCTCTGCCCTGACATGCTCTGAATGTCTTGCCCTCGGCAGCCATCCGGTGCAGTTGCGCATGTGCCTGGAGTGCGGGTACGTGGCATGCTGCGATTCCTCGCCGCACCGGCACGCCACCGCGCACCACCAGAGCACCGGTCATCCGGTCATGCGGAGCTTCGAGCCGGGCGAGACCTGGCGGTGGTGTTATGTCGACGGTTCGATCGTCTGAGGAGGGGTAGGTCAACCCTCCGCCGGTTCCCCCGATTTGGGCCCGCAGACCCCTAGCCACTGTGCGTACCCAAGGGCATACCATCAGTCACTGGCCGTAGGCGGGGGTGCCTGAAACGGGTGCCATGAGGGGTGCCGCGACACGATCGCCCGGATCGCGATAGCGTCACCGGCGAACAGAGCTCGTACCACCTTGGAGGTGAGGGTGTCCCAGATCGCAGGCGAGCCCGGGACCCAGGACTTCGTGGAAGTCCGGCTGCCCGCTGCGGGTGCCTACCTGTCGGTGCTGCGAACGGCCACGGCCGGCCTCGCCGCACGTTTGGACTTCACCCTCGACGAGATCGAGGACCTCCGCATCGCGGTGGACGAGGCCTGCGCGATCCTGCTCCAACAGGCCGTGCCCGGCTCCGTCCTCAGCTGCGTGTTCCGGTTGGTCGACGACTCGCTGGAGGTGACGGTCTCCGCACCGACCACGGACGGACGTGCGCCGGAGCGCGACACGTTCGCCTGGACCGTCCTGTCGGCCCTGGCCGGCAAGGTCGAGTCCACGGTCGAGGAGGACCGGACGGTGAGCATCAGCCTCTACAAACAGCGCGGCGCGGGTCCAGGCCCGGCGTGAACGGCGGGGAGATCCCGGTGCGGGGCGGGGATCGGCCCCGGGTACGGCACGAGGTCGACGGCGGCATCCCGGAGCAGCACCACGCCCGGCCGCACCCGGCTGACGCGGATGCGGAAGACGGCTTTTTGGACTCGGCGGAGCGACGGGCGGGCCCTATGAGCGAGAACCAGCACGAAGAACCACACGTTTCACAGCCACCCGGGGCCGCTGCCACGGCCCCGGACACGGAACCGGAACCGGTGGGGGCACAGGCGGAGGCGGAGCCGCCGCTGCTGCCGGTGCCCCCGGTGCTGCCCGATCCGCGCGACCGCAGCGGCGCGCGGGCCCTGTTCATCGAGCTGCGGGCGCTGCCCGACGGCTCGGTGGAGAAGGCGGAGCTGCGCAACCGGCTCGTACGGATGCACCTGCCGCTGGTCGAGCACCTCGCCCGGCGGTTCCGCAACCGCGGTGAGCCGCTGGACGACCTGACTCAGGTCGCCACCATCGGCCTGATCAAATCGGTGGACCGCTTCGACCCGGACCGCGGGGTCGAGTTCTCCACCTACGCGACGCCCACCGTCGTCGGCGAGATCAAGCGGCACTTCCGCGACAAGGGCTGGGCGGTGCGCGTGCCGCGGCGCCTGCAGGAACTGCGGCTCTCGCTGACCACGGCCACGGCCGAACTGTCCCAGCAGCACGGCCGCTCCCCCACCGTCCACGAGCTCGCGGAACGGCTCGGGATCTCCGAGGAGGAGGTGCTGGAGGGGCTGGAATCGGCCAATGCCTACAGCACGCTCTCCCTCGACGTCCCCGACACCGACGACGAGTCGCCGGCGGTGGCGGACACCCTGGGCGCGGAGGACGAGGCCCTGGAAGGGGTCGAGTACCGCGAGTCGCTCAAGCCGCTCCTGGAGGGGCTGCCCCCGCGGGAGAAGCGGATCCTGCTGCTGCGCTTCTTCGGCAACATGACCCAGTCGCAGATCGCGCAGGAGGTCGGAATCTCCCAGATGCACGTCTCGCGCCTGCTGGCCCGCACCCTGGCCCAGCTCCGCGAGAAGCTCCTCGTCGAGGAGTAGGGACAGCAGCGGGGACAGCGGTACGGACCGCAGTACGGGCTATCGGGTCTGCTCGCCGGGCCCGATTCCCAGCGCCTCGGTCGCCGTCGGGTTCACCAGCAGGGCCACGACGGCCACCGCGGCCACGGCCAGCGCCACGGCGGCGGCGATCATCGCCCCGCCCGTGGAGTACAGGGTCCACGCCACCGGCAGCGCCATCAGCTGGGTGATCAGCGCCGGCCCACGGCTCCAGCGGCGGCCCTGCCGCAGCCCGCGGGCCGCGATCAGCGGCAGCGCCGCGAGCACGAGCAGGGTGATCCCGCCGGTCTCGGCCTGCTGCGGGGAGTCGGCGTCGCCGGCGATGCCCACGAACAGCAGGTACGCCCCGAGGCCGGCCAGCGCCAGGCCCTCCAGGGCGGTCAGCGCGGCGGCGGCGGTGAGCCGTCCGGGCAGCGGGGCGGTCGGCTGGGCGGGGGCGGGGGCGGGCTTCGTACTCACCCCAGCAGGGTAGCCGCGCCCGCGCGGCCCGGTACGGGACGGGCAGTATGGGCGGCGTCCGTACGGGTCGGTAGGCTGGCGGTCATGCGTGCACTTCTCGTGGCCAACCCAGCAGCAACGACCACCAGTGCGCGCACGCGCGACGTCCTGACCCACGCCCTGGCCAGCGAGATGAAGCTGGAGGCGGTGACCACCGAGTACCGCGGGCACGCCCGGGACCTGGGCCGCCGGGCGGCCGAGCACGGCATCGACCTCGTCGTGGCGCTCGGCGGCGACGGCACGGTCAACGAGGTGGTCAACGGACTGCTGCACAACGGGCCGGATCCGGATCGGCTGCCCCGGCTCGCGGTGGTCCCCGGCGGTTCGACCAATGTCTTCGCCCGCGCGCTCGGACTGCCGAACGACGCGGTCGAGGCGACCGGCGCCCTGCTCGACGCACTGCGCGAGCAGCGCGAGCGGACGGTGGGGCTGGGGCTGGCGGCCGGCACGCCGGGCACGGAGGACGAGTCGGTTCCGGCGCGCTGGTTCACGTTCTGCGCGGGCTTCGGTTTCGACGCGGGGGTGGTGGGCCGGGTCGAGCAGCAGCGGGAGCGCGGCAAGCGTTCGACGCACGCCCTCTATGTACGACAGCTGATGCGCCAGTTCTGGGACGAGCCGAACCGGCGCCGCGGCGCGGTGACGCTGGAGCGTCCCGGCGCGGATCCCGTGACGGACCTGGTGCTGTCGATAGTCTGCAACACCTCGCCCTGGACGTATCTGGGGAATCGTCCGATTTACGCCTCACCGGAGGCGTCGTTCGATACTGCGCTTGACGTATTGGCACTCAACCGTTTGTCAACTCCGGCCGTCGCCCGCTACGCCACACAGCTCCTGACCTCGACTCCTGAGCGGGGTCCGCGCGGCAAGCATGCGGTGTCTCTGCACGATCTGACGGACTTCACCTTGCATTCGAAGGTTCCACTTCCGTTCCAGATGGACGGAGACCACCTCGGTCTGCGCACCAGCGTTCGGTTCACAGGCGTACGCCGGGCACTGCGTGTGATTGTGTGAGTGGAAGGGCCTAAAGTCCTTTCACTCGAACGTTTACACGCCGGTCCACCCTCACGATGTAGGGCTGTGACCTAGTAGACACCGACGAATCAAAAAAAACTTTCCGGAAGGGGTTGTATCCCCGTCCGAGGTTTGCGAATCTCTTCATGGCGATCGGGACAGCCCGCAGAACCCGGCACCCACACAGACCGCCAGAACCCCTCCACGAGTCCCTGACTGACCTTCCAGGAAACTGGGCGGTCGCCCTTCCCTCACGGGGGGATTCGTGAAAGCGTTCACATTCACAAGCAACCTGCCCGCAATACAAGGAGATGGAGCAGCCATGGACTGGCGTCACAACGCCGTTTGCCGCGAGGAAGACCCGGAACTCTTCTTCCCCATCGGCAACACCGGTCCTGCGCTGCTGCAGATCGAGGAAGCCAAGGCCGTCTGCCGCCGCTGCCCCGTCATGGAGCAGTGCCTGCAGTGGGCGCTTGAGTCCGGTCAGGACTCCGGCGTCTGGGGCGGTCTCAGCGAGGACGAGCGCCGCGCGATGAAGCGCCGCGCCGCTCGCAATCGGGCGCGTAACGCCACCGCCTGACATCGACTTTCGAGCCTCGAGCCGCAGCGCGTAGCAACACCACACCAGCGCTCAGCAACGTGCTCTTGAGCCCCGGACCGAGAAGTTTTCGGTCCGGGGCTCAGTGCTGTCCGTGACGGACCTCGTCGGGCCCGCCCGGAGCACATCACGTTCAGTGACCGAACGATCGTTATTTCTGCGGGCTGGCCGGGATGTCGAGGACGACCTTGGTGCCGCGCGGTTCGGCCCGGAGCATGTCGAACGTGCCGCCGAGCTCGCCCTCGACCAGGGTCCGGACGATCTGGAGTCCGAGGTTCCCGGCGCGCTGCGGGTCGAAGCCCTCGGGCAGACCGCAGCCGTCGTCGAACACCGTGATCAGCAGCCGGCCGTCGGCGCGGCCGGAGCCGGTGCGGGTCGCGGAGACCTCGACCCGGCCGCCCTCCCCCTGGGTGAAGGCGTGCTCCAGGGCGTTCTGGAGGATCTCCGTCAGCACCATCGACAGCGGGGTGGCGACCTCCGCGTCCAGGATCCCGAACCGGCCGGTGCGCCGGCACTGCACCTTGCCGGGCGAGATCTCGGCGACCATCGCGATCACCCGGTCGGCGATCTCGTCGAACTCGACGCGCTCGTCCAGGTTCTGAGAGAGCGTCTCGTGCACGATCGCGATCGACCCCACCCGGCGCACGGCCTCGTTGAGCGCCTCGCGGCCACCCTCGGAATCCATCCGGCGGGCCTGCAGCCGCAGGAGTGCCGCCACGGTCTGGAGGTTGTTCTTCACCCGGTGGTGGATCTCCCGGATGGTCGCGTCCTTGGTGATCAATTCGCGTTCGCGACGGCGCAGTTCCGTGACGTCCCGGCACAGGACGAGGGAGCCGATGCGGACGCCCTTGGGCTTGAGCGGGATGGCGCGCAGCTGGATGACCCCGCCGTTGCCCTCGACCTCGGTCTCGCGCGGGGCCCAGCCGCTGGCCAGCTTGACGATGGCCTCGTCCACGGGGCCGCGGGTGGGGGCGAGTTCGGAGGTGGTCGTACCCAGGTGCTGGCCGACGAGGTCGGCGGCGAGGCCGAGCCGGTGGTACGCGGACAGCGCGTTCGGGGAGGCGTACGTGACCACGCCGTCGGCGTCGAGGCGCATCAGGCCGTCGCCGGCGCGGGGCGAGGCGTCCATGTCGACCTGCTGGCCGGGGAACGGGAAGGAGCCGGCCGCGATCATCTGGGCCAGGTCGGAGGCGGACTGGAGGTAGGTGAGCTCCAGCCGGCTCGGTGTACGCACAGTGAGCAGGTTGGTGTTCCGGGCGATCACTCCGAGTACCCGGCCCTCGCGGCGCACCGGGATCGACTCCACGCGCACCGGCACCTCCTCGCGCCACTCCGGGTCCCCCTCGCGCACGATCCGGCCCTCGTCGAGCGCGGCGTCGAGCAGCGGGCGCCGGCCGCGCGGAACCAGGTGGCCGACCATGTCGTCCTGGTACGAGGTGGGGCCGGTGTTGGGGCGCATCTGCGCGACCGAGACGTACCGGGTGCCGTCGAGGGTGGGGACCCACAGCACGAGGTCCGCGAAGGAGAGGTCGGAGAGCAGCTGCCACTCCGAGACCAGCAGGTGGAGCCACTCCAGGTCGGTTTCACTGAGAGCGGTGTGCTGGCGTACGAGGTCGTTCATGGAGGGCACGGGCCGAGCGTACCCCGGGTATGGGCCATGACTTTCCCCACGGCCACTACTCAGGAGTATCCAGGAGGCACTCGGGCCGCGTACTGTTGGATGAAGTGACGGGATCACAGAGCCCGCCATTGGATGGACAGAACAGATTGGTCTAGTCCACAATTGCCTTATGCTTCCGCCCTCCCCGCACAGGAGGACGGATCGAGGTAAGCCGCGCGCTCTGCCCTGACCGCGCAGGCTCCTCCCACCGGCCGCCGGGAACCGCACACCCGCCGGCCGTAAGTACTCCGGGCTACGGTGCCGGACGGGTTGAGGGTCCCGACCCGGCACCGTGGCCCAGAGGAATGCGGATTCCGCCGCCGGATTCCGGGGACTCTTTCCCCCTTACCGCGGCCAGGCCCCCATCGCCAGTTCCGCCACCGCTTCCAGTTCTTCCCGGCTCGCGCCGTCGCGCGACTGCTGGGACATCCCGATGAGCACCGCCAGCGCGTAGCGGGCCAGCGCGTGCGCGTCCGTACCGGCGGGCAGGGCGCCGGCGGCCACGTCGGCCCGGATCCTGCGCTCGAACATCTCCAGGTTGGCGTCACGGCGCTCACGCAGGGCCTCCGCGACCTCCCGCGAGGTGGTGTTCACGGCCGCGCTGATCACCAGGCAGCCCGGCGGATGGGCCGGGTCGGTGTAGATCTCGGCCGCCTCGCGCAGGACGCGCCGCAGCCCCGCCCCGGCGGTGGGCTCCTCGGCCAGGGCGGCGCGCGCGAAATCGGTGTACCGGCCGCCGTAGACCGCCACGACCTCGTCGAAGAGCTTGCGCTTGTCGCCGAAGGCCGCGTAGAGGCTGGGCGCGCCGATGCCGAGCGAGGCGGTCAGGTCGGAGATCGAGGTCGCCTCGTAGCCGCGCTCCCAGAAGGCCGCCATGGCCTTGTCGAGGGCCGCGTCGCGGTCGAAGGAGCGGGGCCTGCCGCGCTGTCCGGTCACCATGGAGAGATTCTATAGCGGGCGTTACGGAATCTGGTACGGTCCCTTTCTGTAGCGACCACTAGCGAATGCTGAAGGGGGGCGCGTCATGGGCGTGCTCAAGGGGAAGACGGCACTGGTCACGGGCGGCAGCCGGGGGATCGGGCGGGCGGTGGCGCGGCGGCTGGCCCGGGACGGGGCGCTGGTCGCCGTGCACTACGGACGCCACGGGGCGGCGGCGGAGGAGACGGTCGCGGCGATCGGGGCGGCGGGCGGCCGGGCGTTCGCGATCGGGGCCGAGCTCGGGGTCCCGGGCGACGCGCGGGCGCTGTGGGCGGCGTACGCGGAGCACCCGCTGCACACCGACGGGGTGGACATCCTGGTCAACAACGCGGGCGCGGCCACCTTCGCCGGGATCGCGGACACCGACGAGGAGACGTACGACCGCGTCCACGCGCTCAACGCGAAGGCGCCCTTCTTCGTGATCAAGCACGGGCTGGAGCGGCTGCGGGACGGGGGCAGGATCGTGAACGTCACCGGCACCCCGGAGATCGCCCTGCCGGCGATCCTGGCCACCATCGCGGCCAAGGGCGCCGTGAACGCGCTGACCCGCTCGCTGGCCGCCGAGCTGGCCCCGCGCGGGATCACCGTGAACTCGGTGGGCCCCGGGGTCACCGACACCGAGCTCAGCGCGGGCTGGCTGGCGGACCCTGCGGCGCGGGCGCACGCGGCCTCCCGCTCCGTCTTCGGACGGGTGGGCACGGCCGAGGAAGTCGCCGACGTGGTGGCCTTCCTGGCCTCGGCGGACGCCCGCTGGGTGACGGGCCAGCACCTGGACGCGACGGGCGGCCTCCAGATGTCGCTGGTCTGAGCCGCGACCCCCTCCTCCGCGTTCCGCGGCCTCCGGGCGGGGCCGGGCTGCACGTCCCGGCACGGAGGCCGACGATGGGAAGGGCGGAAGAACGGAAGCGAACGGAAGCGAACGGGAGTGTGCGAGGACCGGCCGGAGGCGGCCCTCCTCTGCTAGATTGGTCTATACCACATCGTCACACTCCAGATCGGCAGGCCCCGCGTGGAAGTTGTCATCGTCCCGGACGCCAAGGCAGGCGGCGAGCTCATCGCGGAGGCCATGGCCGCCCTGGTCCGCCGCAAGCCCGACGCCCTGCTCGGCGTGGCGACCGGCTCTACCCCGCTGCCCGTCTACGAGGCCCTGGCCGCCAAGGTGAAGGCCGGGGAGGTCGACACCTCCGAGGCGCGGATCTGCCAGCTCGACGAGTACGTCGGCCTGCCGGCCGGGCACCCGGAGTCCTACCGCGCCGTCGTGCTGCGCGAGGTCGTGGAGCCGCTGGGCCTGTCGGAGGCGTCCTTCATGGGCCCGGACGGCTCCGCCGAGGACATCGTGGCCGCGTGCGAGGCCTATGACCGCGCGCTGGCCGGGGCGGGCGGTGTGGACCTCCAGCTGCTCGGCATCGGCACGGACGGGCACATCGGCTTCAACGAGCCCTGCTCCTCGCTGGCGTCGCGCACCCGGATCAAGACGCTGACGGAGCAGACGCGGATCGACAACGCGCGCTTCTTCGACAACGACATCGACCAGGTCCCGCACCACGTCATCACGCAGGGGATCGGGACGATCCTCGACGCCCGGCACCTGGTGCTGCTCGCGACGGGCGAGGGCAAGGCGGAGGCCGTCGCGCAGACGGTCGAGGGCCCGCTGTCGGCGCTGGTCCCGGCGTCCGCACTCCAGTTGCACCGGCACGCGACCGTCGTCGTGGACGAGGCGGCGGCCTCGAAGCTCAAGCTGGCGGACTACTTCCGCCACACCTACGCCAACAAGCCCGCGTGGCAGGGGCTTTAGGCGGCGCCGCGCCACGCGTGAAGGGCCGGGCCCCCTTGCGGGGGCCCGGCCCTTCTTCCGTACCCGGGGTCACGCCCCCGCGATGATCTCCGCCGCCGCGGTGCCGCAGACGCGGGAGGCTCCGTGCGTGGCGATGTGGAGGGCTCCCCGGGGGGCGGCCCGGGGGACGCCCATCTCCACCACCACCGTGTCCGGGCGGGACGCGATCAGGGTGTCGAGGACCCGCGCCATCCACGGGTGGCGGTGCTCGTCGCGGACCACCGCGACCACCGTGCGCCCGCCCGCCGCCGCCAGGACGTCCCCGGCCGCGGCGCCCTCCGCGTAGACGCCCGAGGCGGTGCCCGGCACCAGCGCGGCCAGTTCCGCCGCCACGCCCCACGGGGTCTCGTCGCCCACCGCGATGTTCGCGACGGGGGCGAGCGTGGCGACGTACGGGGCGGTCACGGGCGCGGCCGTGCCCGTGACGACCAGCGCTCGGCGGGCCGCCGCCAGGCCGATGCCGGGCGCGCTCCCCTCCTGCTGCGCGCCCGGCGCGGCGGCGGCCCGGGCCTGCCGGGTCCATGCGGCCAGCGCCCGTACCCGGGCGGCGGCGTCGGCGAGCCGCTCCGCCGGGAGGGCGCCCTCCCGTACGGCCGAGACCAGCGCGCCCTGCAGCCGCAGCACGGTGTCCTCGTCGGCGAGCCCGCCGCCGACGCAGATCGCGTCGGCGCCGGCCGCGATGGCGAGCACCGAGCCGCGCTCGATTCCGTACGTCCCGGCGATGGCGTTCATCTCCATGCCGTCGGTGACGATCAGGCCCTCGTAGCCGAGCTCCTTGCGCAGCAGCCCGGTCAGGATCTGCGGGCTGAGCGTGGCCGGCCGGGTCGGGTCCAGGGCGGGCACGAGGATGTGCGCGCTCATCACGGCCTTCGTGCCGGCCTCGATGGCCGCCTTGAACGGCACCAGTTCGCGGGCGGCCAGCGTGTCCAGGTCGGCGTCGATGCGCGGCAGCGCGTGGTGCGAGTCGACGTTGGTGTCGCCGTGGCCCGGGAAGTGCTTGGTGCAGGCGGCGACGCCGGCGGCCTGGAGGCCCTCGACGTAGGCGGCGGTGTGCCGGGCGGCGAGGTGGGTGTCGGCGCCGAAGGACCGTACGCCGATGACCGGGTTGTCGGGATTGGAGTTGACGTCGGCGGACGGGGCCCAGTTGAGGTTGACCCCGCACTCCGCGAGGCGGCGCCCCAGCTCGCGGGCGACGTCACGGGTGAGGCCGGTGTCGTCCACCGCGCCGAGGGCCAGGTTGCCGGGGAAGGACGAGCCGGCCCGGACCTCCAGGCGGGTCACGTCGCCGCCCTCCTCGTCGATCGCGACGAGGACGTCGTCGCGCTCGGCCCGCAGCTGCGCGGTGAGCGCGGCGAGCTGCGCGGGCGAGGCGATGTTGCGGCCGAAGAGGCCGACTGCGGTGAGCCCCCGGCCGATCTGGCGCAACAGCCAGGCGGGGGCGGTGGTGCCCTCGAAGCCGGGCTGGAGGACCGCGAGGGCGTCGCGGGTCAGCTCGTCGTTCGCGTCGGACGAGGTCACGCCGTGCGCAAGGACGGTCATGTGGCGTTATCCCTTCACGGCGCCGGCGGTCATGCCGCCGACGGCCTTGCGCTGGAGGAAGACGAAGATCACCAGGACCGGGACCGCGAACAGCGAGGACGCGGCCATGGTGGCGCCCCAGTCGTTGCCGAAGGCCGTCTGGAACTGGGTCAGCCACAGGGGCAGCGTCTGGGCGGTCTTGTCCTTGTTGAGGATCAGGACCATCGCGAACTCGTTCCAGGCGGTGATGAAGCCGAAGAGCGAGGTGGACATCAGGCCGGGGGCCAGCAGCGGGAAGATCACCTTGCGGAAGGCCTGGCCGCGGGTGCAGCCGTCGATCTGGGCGGCCTCCTCCAGCGTCACCGGGACCGCGGCGATGAAGCCGCGCAGGGTCCAGATGGTGAAGGGCAGGACCATCACGAAGTAGATCGCGGTCAGCAGCGGGAGGCTGTTCAGCATCTCGGCGTCGCGGGCGATCATGTACATCGCGATGACCATGACCTCCCACGGGGCCATCTGCGCCATCATCACGCCGAGTACGAGGCCCTTGCGGCCCTTGAACTTCATCCGGGCGATGGCGAAGCTCGCGGCGAGGGCGACGACGAGGGCCAGGGCCACGGCGCCGACGGTGACGACCAGGCTGTTCGTGACGTACGTCCAGAACAGGTCGACGCCGGTGGCCTTGGTGAAGTTGTCCAGCGTCGGGGTGAAGACGAAGACGGGATCCTTGGAGAGGATCTGCCCGGACGGCTTGAGCGCCGACGAGAACATCCAGTAGACCGGGAAGACGAAGACCACGGCCACGACGAGCGCGCCCAGGTTCTTCGCCACCGCGGCGGGGCGCAGCGGGCGGCGCTTGCGCAGCCGCTGCGCGGGCTTGGCGGAGGTCGGCGCGGCAGGTGCGGGCTTCGGGGCGGTGGTGGTGCTCACTGCTCCTCCTCCTGCTTCAGGATCAGGCGGAAGTAGAAGGACATGACGATCACGAGCATCACGATCGTCAGGACGGAGATCGCTGCCGCGAGGGCGTAGTGGCCCTGGCTCTGGCCCTCGACGAAGGCGAAGACGGGCAGGGTCTCGGAGGCGCGGTCGGGGCCGCCGCGGTTCATCGCGTACACCTGGGTGAAGGCCTTGAAGACCCAGATCACCTCAAGGAACGTGGTGACGGTGAAGAACGGCTTGAGGTTGGGGAAGACGACCTGCCAGAAGGTCTGCCAGCCGTTCGCGCCGTCCATCCGCGCGGCCTCGTACAGCTCGCCGCTGACGGTGGTCAGGCCGGCGTACATGTTGAGGGCGACGAAGGGGACGGAGCCCCAGACCACCAGGACCGTGACGATCGTCAGGGTGGAGAGGCCGGACTCGAACCAGTTGTGCTGCTCGTAGCCGGAGAAGCCGAGGGTGCGCATGACCCAGTTCATGACGCCGAACTGCTCGTCGAACAGCCACTGGAAGACGGTGACGGACGCGACGATCGGCATGGCCCAGGCCATGACCAGCGCCATCGACAGGACCAGGCGCATCCACGTGCCGAGGCGGTTCAGCAGGATGCCGACGAGGCTGCCGATCAGCATGATCAGTGCGACGTTGGCGGCGGTGAAGGCGAAGGTGCGGACGACGACGGTCCAGAAGTGCGCGTCGCCCAGCAGCTGCGTGTAGTTCTCGACCCCGTTGAAGGGTGCCTTCCGCTGGATGAACTCGATCTTGTCGACCTTCTGGAACGACAGGATCACGTTCTTGGCGAGCGGGTACAGCAGCAGTGTGGCCAGGCTGAGGACCGCGGGCCCGATCAGGAGGTACGGCAGCCAGCCCGCGGGAAGCGGCTTTCTGCCCCGGCGCGGAGCCGACGGACCGGCCCCCTTGGTCGTGGGCGGCGTCAGCTGCCCTCCGGCGGACTTCGGTGGTGCGTCCTGTGGAGCGGTCACCGCTCCCTGGGAGTGCACGGTCATGTCTTGGTTACCTCGGCTGCGGTCGGGCGTCGCACAGGTCGGTCAATGCGCGACCGGGGGTGCGGCGGGCGCGTGGGCGCCGGCCGCACCCCCGGTGCTACGTGCTACTTGTTGATGCGGCTCGCGATTTCCTTGTCCGCGTCCGCGCCCGCCTTGGCGGCGTCCTCACCCTTCAGGACCTTGGTCATGAACTCCTTGAGCGGGTTGGGCTCGGTCTCGACGTTCGCCCAGCCCGGGGTGACCGGGGTGATGCGGCCGTTGACGCCGCCCTTGCCCATGGCCTCGGCGAAGGAGCCCGCGGCCGGGGTGAAGTTCGCGCCGGCCTGGTTGGGGAGCAGCGCGCCCTTGGTCTCGGCGGCGTACTTCGTCATCTGGTCCTTGCCGGCGGCCAGCGCCAGCCACTCCTTGGCGAGCTCCTTGTTCTTGGAGCGCTCGGCCACGGCGAGGTTCGAGCCGCCGAGGAAGACGGTGCCCGGCTTGTCGGCCGTCTTGCCCGGGATCGGGAAGTAGCCGAAGTCGGCTTCCTTGCCCGCGTCCTTCAGGGCCTTCTCCGCACCGCCGGCCTCCCAGCCGAGACCGATCCAGGAGGCGACGCCGCCCTTGGGAACGACGTCGGTGGACTGCTGCGGGGTGGCCTCGTCCTTGTCCTTGGGGGCGGTGGAGTACGCCTGGAGCTTCTTGTAGAACTCCATCGCGGACGCGGCCTGGGGGGTGCCGAGGCCGCCCTTCCACTTGTCGCCGTCCTTGACGGCGAGTTCGCCGCCCTCGTCCCAGATGAAGCCGGCGAGGACGTACCAGCTCTGGCCGGGGAGGTAGATGGGCTGCGAGGCGGGGTCCGCGGCCTTGAGCTTGTCGAGGCCGGCGACCCACTCGTCGCGGGTGGTCGGCGGGGTGACGCCGGCCTTGGCGAAGGCCTTCTTGTCGTACACGACGACGCGGTTGGCCGCGTACCAGGGGGCGGAGTAGAGCTTGCCGTCGTACTCGGCCGAGGCGAGCATGCTCTTCTGCCAGGCGTCGGACCCGAGCTTGGCCTTGTCCTTGGTCAGGTCGGCGAGGCCGCCGGTGACGGCGTAGCCCGCGGTCTGGGTGTTGCCGAGTTCGAGGACGTCCGGCGGGGTGTTCTCGGAGAGGGCGGTGGTCACCTTCTCCTGAATGCCCTTCCACTGCTGCTCTTCGACCTTTACGGTGACACCCGGGTGCTTGGCCGAGAACTCGGCGTTGACCGCGTCGATCCACGCCTTGGGCGCGGAGCCGTCCATCACCCAGACGGTGATCTCCTTGGCGCCGCCGGCGTCGGTCTTGCCCTTGTCGTCGCCGTCGTTGCCACCGCACGCCGCGAGGCCGATCACCATGCCCGCGACTCCGACCGCCGCGATGAGCTTGCGCTTCACGCCACCCTCCTCAGGGATGCTCTGCACTTCCCTCGCCCGCCGCGGTGACGTACCAAGTACTGCCCGTGGGGCCGGGATCTGATTCATATTGGTGTAGACCAGTAACCGGAGCTTGGCCTAGACCTTTAGGGGTGTCAAGGGTCTAATGAGCGGGTGATCGGTCCGTTACCGGACCGACACCTGGGGGAGGGAGGAGGCCTGTCCTCCCACCCGTGTCACGATGTGACCGCACATATCGGAGGAGCCGGTGACGGCAGCGAAACTGGAGTCGGGAAGGCGGGCGGCGATGTCCACCGAAGGGGCGACCACCGAGCCGGAAGGCGGGGCGGCCACTCGCACGGCGCGGGTGCCCAAGTACTACCGACTCAAGCGGCACTTGCTCGACATGACCGAAACACTGCCCCCGGGCACGCCGGTGCCGCCGGAGCGCACGCTCGCGGCCGAATTCGACACCTCCCGCACCACCGTGCGCCAGGCTCTCCAGGAGCTCGTCGTCGAGGGCCGGCTGGAGCGCATTCAGGGCAAAGGCACCTTTGTCGCGAAACCGAAGGTCTCGCAGCCGCTCCAACTGTCCTCGTACACGGAGGACATGCGGGCGCAGGGTCTGGAGCCCACCTCCCAACTCCTGGACATCGGCTACGTGACGGCCGACGACACCCTGGCCGGGCTCCTCAAGATCGCCACGGGCGGCCGGGTGCTGCGCATCGAGCGACTGCGCCTCGCCAGCGGCGAGCCGATGGCCATCGAGACCACCCACCTGTCGGCCAAGCGCTTCCCGGCGCTGCGCCGGTCGCTGGCGAAGTACACCTCCCTCTACACGGCGCTGGCCGAGGTGTACGACGTACGGCTCGCCGAGGCCGAGGAGACGATCGAGACCTCCCTGGCCACCCCGCGCGAGGCGGGCCTGCTGGGCACCGACGTCGGCCTGCCGATGCTGATGCTCTCCCGCCACTCCCTCGACGCCGACGGCGAACCGGTGGAGTGGGTCCGCTCGGTGTACCGCGGCGATCGTTACAAGTTCGTCGCCCGACTCCAGCGCCCCGCCGTCTGATTCGTAGTTGACTCTCGTTCCGCTATACGGACGGGGGCTTACGTTCACCGGGCGCGCCCCCGTAGATTCCCTGCCTTTACGCAGATGATCAACGAGGGGACGAGGATCATGCCGGAACCGGAAGCAACTGGTACAGAACGGAACACGGCGAGTCCGGGCACGGCCGCGGACTCGCCTTCCGCACCGGGCAGTGGCGCGCCAGGGGGCATGAGCCCGAAGTCCGTCGCCGTCTGGGTGCTCGTCGCCCTCGTCGGGGCCCTCGGCTGGGGCATCCTCGCCCTCTCGCGCGGCGAGGAGATCTCGGCCGCCTGGCTGCTCGCCGCCGCACTGGGCTCGTACGCCATCGGCTACCGCTTCTACGCGCGGTTCATCGCCGACCGGGTCCTGAAGGTGGACAAGACGCGGGCCACCCCGGCCGAACGCCTTGACAACGGTGTCGACTTCCACCCCACCGACCGCCGCGTGCTGTTCGGCCACCACTTCGCCGCCGTGGCCGGCGCCGGCCCTCTGGTCGGCCCCGTGCTCGCCGCCCAGATGGGCTACCTGCCGGGCACCATCTGGATCGTCGCGGGCGTCATCTTCGCGGGCGCCGTCCAGGACATGGTCACCCTCTTCTTCTCCACCCGCCGCGACGGGCGCTCCCTCGGCCAGATGGCCCGCGACGAGATCGGCCCGGTCGGCGGAGCCGCCGCCCTGGTCGCCGTGTTCGCCATCATGATCATCCTGCTGGCCGTGCTCGCCCTGGTCATCGTCAACGCGCTGGCGCACTCCCCCTGGGGCGTGTTCTCCATCGGCATGACCATCCCGATCGCCCTCTTCATGGGCTTCTACCTGCGCGTCCTGCGCCCGGGCCGGGTCACCGAGATCTCCGTCATCGGCGTGGCGCTGCTGCTGCTCGCCATCGTGGCGGGCGGCTGGGTCGCCGATTCCTCACTGGCGAGCACCTTCACGCTGGAGAAGGAGACGCTGGTCCTGTGGATGGTGGCGTACGGGTTCATCGCCTCGGTGCTGCCGGTGTGGATGCTCCTCGCGCCCCGCGACTACCTCTCCACCTTCATGAAGGTGGGCACCATCGCCCTGCTCGCCATCGGCGTGGTCGTCGCCATGCCCACCCTGAAGATGCCCGCGGTCACCGATTTCGCCGCCCGCGGGGACGGGCCGGTGTTCGCCGGGTCGATGTTCCCGTTCGTCTTCATCACGATCGCGTGCGGGGCCCTGTCCGGCTTCCACGCGCTGGTCTCCTCGGGCACCACCCCCAAGATGATCCAGAAGGAGACCCAGGTCCGGGTCATCGGCTACGGCGCGATGCTGACCGAGTCCTTCGTCGCCGTCATGGCGATCATCGCGGCCTGCATCATCGAGCCCGGCCTCTTCTTCGCGGTCAACTCCCCCGCCGGCGTCGTCGGCACCACGGTCGAGACCGCCTCGCAGGCCGTGACGAACTTCGGCTTCGCCATCTCGCCCGAGTTCCTCGCGCAGGCCGCGAAGGACGTCGAGGAAACCAGCCTGCTGTCCCGTACGGGCGGGGCGCCGACGTTCGCACTCGGAATGTCGGAGATCTTCTCCTCCGTTGTCGGAGGCGCCGGGCTGAAGGCGTTCTGGTACCACTTCGCGATCATGTTCGAGGCACTGTTCATCCTGACCACCCTCGACGCGGGCACCCGGGTCGGCCGCTTCATGCTCCAGGACACCCTCGGCAACGTGCACAAGCCCTTCAAGGACGTGAGCTGGAAGCCCGGCGTGTGGCTGGCCAGCGCGGTGGTCGTGGGCGGCTGGGGCTACTTCCTGTGGGTCGGCATCAAGGACCCGCTGGGCGGCATCAACCAGCTGTTCCCGCTCTTCGGGATCGCGAACCAGCTCCTCGCCGCGGTGGCACTGGCCGTCTGCACCACGCTGCTGGTCAAGTCCGGCCGGCTCAAGTGGGCCTGGGTGACCGGGGTCCCGCTGGCCTGGGACGTGGCCGTCACGCTGACCGCGAGCTGGCAGAAGGTGTTCTCCGAGGACGTCAAGGTCGGCTTCTTCGCGCAGCGCGACAAGTACCAGACCGGGATCGACGCCGGGAAGGTCCTGCCGCCCGCCAAGAACATGGGCGAGATGCACACGATCGTCACCAACGCGACGGTCGACGGCGCGCTGTCGGCGCTGTTCGCGATCCTGATCGTCATCGTGCTGCTGGACGCGGCGCGGACCTGCCTGAAGGCGGTCGGGAGCCCGGAGGCGGTCAGGCTGTCCGAGGTCCCGTGGACCGAGTCGAAGATCATCGCCCCGGCCGGGCTCATCGCGACGCCCGAGGAGCGGGCGGAGCTCGCCGCCGCCGGCCTGGACTCGGGCGGCGGCCGCGCGAAGGAGCCGGTGGCGTGAGCGGGGTCCGCGCGGCGCTGGCGAAGGCGCGGTTCTTCGTACGGGAGTTCTCGGGCGAGGCGGCGTACGACCGCTACGTCGCCCACGCCCGTACGCACGACCCGGACGCGGAGGTCATGACCCGCCGCGCCTTCGAACGCGCCCGTACGGACTCCCGCGAGGCGGACCCCCGCGAGGGCTTCCGCTGCTGCTGAGCACGTACGTGAAGGGCCCCGCCGAATCGGCGGGGCCCTTCGGCATCCTCAGCGCACCCAGTCCTTGAGGACCTCGGTCTGGAGGGTGATGCCGACGGGCTCGGGGAGCTCGACGTCCTTCCCGTACGCCACGATGTGGGTGCTCTCGTACCGTCGGCCGTTGGGCTGGCTGTAGACGGAGATCTCGCACTTGGCCCGGTCGATCAGCAGGTAGACGGGAATGCCCGTCTCCGCGTAGGCGCGGGGCTTCTCGACGTGGTCCCGCCGGTGGGTGTCCGAATCCCACGAGGTCACCTCGACGGCCATGAGGATCGGGTCGGGGTCGACCCAGTCGCCCTGCCCGGCGAATGCCTTGGAAGGCGCCAGCACCGCGTCCGGGATGGCCCGCCCTCCCCGGTACGCCTCGGCCTTGATCCCCTGTCCCCCGTGCAGCCAGAGCTCCGGCCGGTACTGCATGCAGATCCGCGTGAGCCACTCGATGATCGTCTGGTGATCGCCGTCCGGCATGGCCTTGCTCCTGATAACCCCGTCGATGAACTCCAGCCGCGTCCCCTCCCTCTCGCGGGCCGCTATGCGCGCCACGGCTTCGAAGTCCTCGGTCAGCATGTGGGGCCGGTCTGTCATCACGGTCATGCCTCGCTCGCCTTCCTCGACGGTGCTGTCTTCGACGATAGCGCCGGGCACCGACAGCCGTCCGGCACACTCGACCGCATGGACATCGTGATCAGGGAAGCGCTGGCGGCGGAGTACGGGACGCTCGGGGAGATCACCGCGCAGGCCTACCTCGGGGACGGGCTGCTGACGTTCGGCGAGGACGATCCGTACCTCGTGCGGCTGCGCGACGTGGCCGGGCGCGCCGCCGACGGGGTGATACTCGTCGCCGCGACGGGCGAGGGCCGGCTCCTCGGCGGGGTGGCCTTCGCCGCGCCCGGGAGCCCGCTGTGCGACATCGCCGGACCCGGCGAGGCCGAGTTCCGGATGCTGGCCGTCGCTCGGGAGGGCCGCGGGCGGGGCGCCGGGGAGGCTCTGGTGCGGGCCTGCATCGACCGCGCCCGGGCCGTCGAGGGCGTACGGCGCCTCGTGCTGTCCACCACGGACGACATGACCGGCGCCCACCGGATCTACGGACGGCTCGGTTTCGTGCGCTCGCCGGAACGGGACTGGGAGCCCGTCCCCGGCCTCCCTCTGCGCACGTACGGTCTCGAACTGTAGCCACGCCGACACAACATCTAGGGGGTCGCGCAGGAGGGGGCCCCCACATGTATGCTCATGCTCGCTGTCGTCGCAGGGGAATCCGGTGCGAATCCGGAACTGTCCCGCAACGGTATGAAGTACACCCATTGGTGTCACCGCAAGTCCGATGACCTGCCGACAGTGCGCCCGGCTCGACCGAACCGGGTGTCGATACGTCCGGGCCTCGCGGTTGGGCCGGTGGACGCCGCGCGGTGCTGCCTTGCCCTGCCCGCGCGCGCCCGCTCGCGCCGACGCCGCAGGTGTCCCGGAGCCGAGCGAGGGAGAGCTCCCCCCGTGACCATCGCGCCTTCCGCACCGCGCGCCGAGTCCGACCCGTCCGACACCGGAATCGAGACCGGGGGACCTGGGGCCGCGCTGCTGCGGACCCTCACCGAGCTGACGGCCGACCTCCCCGACACTGACCCCGGCCGGGTCGCCGCCGCCGCGCTGCGCGGACGCAGCGCCGCCGCCGACGAGGCCGAGCTGCGCGCTCTGGCCACGGAGGCCGCCGCCGGTCTCATCTCCGAGGACCCGGCGTACTCCCGGCTCGCCGCCCGGCTGCTGACGCTGGCCGTCGCCGAGGAAGCCGCCGGCCAGGGGGCCACCTCCTTCTCCGCCTCCGTCGCGGTCGGCCACCGCGAGGGCCTCATCGCGGACCGCACCGCCGCGTTCGTGGCGCTGCACGCGAACCGCCTGGACGCGCTGGTCGAGCACACGCTCGCCGAGGGCGCCGACGACCGCTTCGGCTTCTTCGGCCTGCGCACCCTGCACAGCCGCTACCTGCTGCGCCACCCGATCACCCGCCAGGTCGTCGAGACCCCGCAGCACTTCATGCTGCGCGTGGCCTGCGGCCTCGCCGAGAACGACACCGTCCAGGCCGTCGAGGAAGTGGCCTCGCTCTACCGGCTGATGAGCCGCCTCGACTACCTGCCGTCCTCCCCCACGCTCTTCAACTCCGGCACCCGGCACCCGCAGATGTCCTCCTGCTACCTGCTGGACTCCCCGCTGGACGAGCTCGACTCGATCTACGACCGGTACCACCAGGTCGCGCGTCTGTCGAAGCACGCCGGCGGCATCGGCCTCTCGTACTCGCGCATCCGCGCCCGCGGTTCGCTGATCCGCGGTACGAACGGCCACTCCAACGGCATCGTGCCGTTCCTGAAGACCCTCGACGCCTCCGTCGCCGCCGTGAACCAGGGCGGCCGCCGCAAGGGCGCCGCCGCCGTCTACCTGGAGACCTGGCACGCGGACATCGAGGAGTTCCTGGAGCTCCGCGACAACACCGGCGAGGACCAGCGCCGCACGCACAACCTGAACCTGGCGCACTGGGTGCCGGACGAGTTCATGCGCCGCGTCAACGCGGACGCCGACTGGTCGCTGTTCTCCCCGGCCGACGTGCCCGAGCTGGTCGACCTGTGGGGCGACGAGTTCGACGCCGCCTACCGCAAGGCCGAGGCGGACGGCCTGGCCCGCAAGACCATGCCCGCCCGCGACCTGTACGGCCGGATGATGCGCACCCTCGCGCAGACCGGCCAGGGCTGGATGACCTTCAAGGACGCCTCCAACCGCACGGCGAACCAGACCGCCGAGCCGGGCACCGTCGTCCACTCCTCGAACCTGTGCACCGAGATCATCGAGGTCACCAACGACGGCGAGACGGCGGTCTGCAACCTGGGCTCGGTCAACCTGGGCGCGTTCGTCCTCACCGAGACCGGCGAGATCGACTGGGAGCGGCTGGACGAGACCGTCCGTACGGCCGTCACCTTCCTCGACCGCGTCGTGGACATCAACTTCTACCCGACCGAGCAGGCCGGCCGCTCCAACGCCCGCTGGCGTCCGGTGGGCCTGGGAGCGATGGGCCTCCAGGACGTCTTCTTCAAGCTGAAGCTGCCGTTCGACTCCCCCGAGGCGAAGGCGCTGTCCACCAAGCTCTCCGAGCGCATCATGCTGGCCGCGTACGAGGCCTCCTGCGACCTCGCCGAGCGCAGCGGCCCGCTCCCGGCCTGGGAGCAGACCCGCACCGCCCGCGGCGTCCTGCACCCCGACCACTACGACGTCGAGCTGAACTGGCCCGAGCGCTGGGACGCCCTGCGCGCCCGCGTCGCGAAGTCCGGCATGCGCAACTCGCTGCTGCTGGCCATCGCGCCGACCGCGACGATCGCCTCGATCGCCGGCGTGTACGAGTGCATCGAGCCGCAGGTCTCCAACCTCTTCAAGCGCGAGACCCTGTCGGGCGAGTTCCTCCAGGTCAACGGCTACCTGGTGGAGGAGCTGAAGAAGCTCGGCGTGTGGGACGCGCAGACCCGCGAGGCGCTGCGCGACTCCTCCGGCTCCGTCCAGGGCTTCGGCTGGATCCCGGCCGAGGTGCGCGAGCTGTACCGCACGGCGTGGGAGATCCCGCAGCGCGGTCTGATCGACATGGCGGCGGCCCGTACGCCGTACCTCGACCAGTCGCAGTCGCTGAACCTGTTCCTGGAGACGCCGACCATCGGGAAGCTGTCCTCGATGTACGCGTACGCCTGGAAGCAGGGTCTGAAGACCACGTACTACCTGCGCTCGCGCCCGGCGACGAAGATCGCCCGTGCCGCCCAGGCGGCCACCCCCGCAGCGCTCCCCCTGGCCGACGCCGCCGCCGAGGCCGCGGCCGCGGAAGCGCTGGCCTGCTCCCTTGAGAACCCCGAGTCCTGCGAGGCCTGCCAGTAATGAGCTCCACCGACAAGAACCTCCTGGACCCGGGCTTCGAGCTCACGCTCCGCCCGATGCGCTACCCGGACTTCTACGAGCGCTACCGGGACGCGATCAAGAACACCTGGACCGTCGAGGAGGTCGACCTCCACTCGGACGTCGCCGACCTGGCGAAGCTGACGCCCGCCGAGCAGCACATGATCGGCCGCCTGGTCGCGTTCTTCGCGACGGGCGACTCGATCGTCTCGAACAACCTGGTGCTGACGCTCTACAAGCACATCAACTCCCCGGAGGCGCGCCTGTACCTGTCGCGCCAGCTGTTCGAGGAGGCCGTGCACGTCCAGTTCTATCTGACGCTGCTCGACACCTACCTGCCCGACCCGGACGACCGCGCGGCCGCCTTCGACGCCGTCGAGGAGATCCCGTCGATCCGCGAGAAGGCGCAGTTCTGCTTCAAGTGGATCAACGAGGTCGAGAAGCTGGACCGGCTGGAGACGCAGGCCGACCGCCGTCGCTTCCTGCTGAACCTGATCTGCTTCGCGGCGTGCATCGAGGGCCTGTTCTTCTACGGCGCCTTCGCCTACGTGTACTGGTTCCGCTCGCGCGGTCTGCTGCACGGTCTGGCCACCGGCACCAACTGGGTGTTCCGCGACGAGACCATGCACATGAACTTCGCGTTCGAGGTCGTGGACACCGTCCGCAAGGAGGAGCCCGAGCTCTTCGACGACGCGCTCCAGCAGCAGGTCACGGACATGCTGAAGGAGGCCGTGGAGGCCGAGCTCCAGTTCGGCCGCGACCTGTGCGGTGACGGCCTGCCGGGCATGAACACCGAGTCGATGCGCGAGTACCTGGAGTGCGTCGCGGACCAGCGCCTGGTCCGCCTCGGCTTCCCGGCGGTGTACGGCTCGCAGAACCCGTTCTCCTTCATGGAGCTGCAGGGCGTCCAGGAGCTGACGAACTTCTTCGAGCGCCGCCCGTCGGCCTACCAGGTCGCGGTCGAGGGCACCGTCGACCTGGACGAGGACTTCTAGGTCCGCCGGTCCGGCGGCTTGATAGCGTCCCCGCCCATGGGGAGATCGACTCGGGTGACCGGGGTCCGGGGCGGGGGCGCTTCGTCATGTCCGTGACCGGGTGGGCCGGGCGGGCCCGGCTGCGGCCGGGGGGCCTGGTGTACGGGGGCGCCGTCGGGTCCGCGACGGCGCACGCGCACCACTCCGTACAGGTCATCGCCGCGCTGGACGGGGACGGGCTGCTGATGGCCGGGCCGGACGGGGAACCCGTGCGGTGCCGGGCGTACGTGATCCCCGCCGGGGTACGGCATTCCGTACTGGCCGGCACCGCGCGCGGGGTGGTGCTGCACTACGATCCGCTGTCCTCCGCCGGGCGCCGGCTCGCGGCGGAGGCGGGGGACGCGGGCGGCCTCGTACCGGCCGCCGGGTCCCTGCCCGCCGACCCCTTCGAGGCGGCCTGCGCGCTGGACTCCCTGCTCCCCGGTGGCCCGCTGCCGGACGCGGCGCCGCATCCGGGGCTGGCGCGGGTGCTGGCGTGGCTGCCCGGGCGGGACGGCGTACGGCTGTCCCAGGCGGCCGAGGTGGCCTGCCTGTCGGAGAGCCGCCTCGCGCACCTGTTCCGGGCGGAGCTGGGCCTGCCGTTCCGCCCGTACGTCCTGTGGCTGCGGCTGATGCGGGCCGCCGAACTCGCCTCCCGGGGGCACTCCCTGACGGACGCGGCGCACGGCGCGGGCTTCGCCGACGGGGCGCACTTCAGCCGGGTGTGGCGGCGGATGTTCGGGATCCCGCCGTCGGACTTCACCCGCACCATCCAGTGGATGTAGCAGGTTCGTTCAAGCCGCGCCGGGCCCCTCGGCCGCATCGTGGACGCATGAGGAACGCACTGAAGATCTGCATCGCCGCGTGCACGCCGAAGGCCATGCCGGCCCCCGTGCGCGCGGCCTTCGAGGCCGAGTTGGAGCGGGCCCGCGACTGCGCGCCCGACACCGCCGCCATGTGGGACGCCCTGGAGCGGGCGCACATCATCTCCCAGGCGTGGGCCTGGCCCCACACCCGTGCCCACTGGCACATGTTCCGGCTCGCGCTGCGCTGCCGGGACCGGGCGGAGACGGTGGGACAGGTGGTGCGGATCCTGGTGGCGGGGGCCGGTTCGGTGAGCGGGCGCGTGCCGCACGGCAACACCGGCCGTACGGCGGCGGGACTGCTCACGCCGATGCCCCTGCCCGAGGACCTGCGGGTGCTGCTGGGGCGCAGCCGGGATCAGGCGTTGGGGACCGTCTCGTAGCGGGGGGTGCCCTCTTCCATCTGGCGGAGGGCGTCCTTGCGGTCGCGCTTCGAGAGGCGGTCGATGTACAGGTACCCGTACAGGTGGTCCGTCTCGTGCTGGAGGCAGCGCGCGAAGTAGCCCGTGCCCCGCACCTTGATCGGGTTTCCCTGGGCGTCCTGGCCGGTCACCTCGGCGTAGTCGGGGCGGGCCAGCGAAGCGTACGCGGTCGGGACCGACAGGCAGCCCTCGTTGGAGTCGTCGAGCACGCGGGAGCCGGCGGGCAGCTCCACCGGCTTCGGGTTGACCACGACACCGGTGTGGCGCGCGCCGTCGTCGTCCGGGCAGTCGTAGACGAAGACCTTGGCGTCCACGCCGATCTGGTTCGCGGCCAGGCCCACGCCCTCGGCGGCCTTCTGGCTGGCGAACATGTCGTCGATCAGCTGCGCCAGTTCGTCGCCGAACTCGGTGACGTCCTTGCACTCGCGGTGCAGGACGGGGTTGCCGACCACCGTGATCGGGCGGGCGGTGCCGCGCTCGCGGTGGGCGAGCTCGCGCGCCTCACAGTCCTCGGTGTCCACGACGTACCCGTCGTTGACGATCTCGACGACCTCGTTCTCCTGCTGCGCCATGTCCGCCGTACGCCTTCCGTAAGTCCACCCGTTCACGATGTGCCGGTACAGCCTACGGTGCCGGGTCAGCAGACCTCTTCGAGATCCCGCCATTCACGGGTGTCCGGGCTGTCCGCGACCCAGCCGTCGAGCAGTCCGCGCACCAGTCCGGGCGGTGCCGCGATCCCGCATTCGCGTTCGGGCACCCAGAGCGGGCCGGAGCCGTTCGTACGGTGGCCCAGCGGGCCGGGGTGTCCCGGTTCGCTGTGGTCGTGCGGGTCCAGGTGCTCCCCGTCGCCCTCACCGCTCGGCATCACGCTCTCCGAGCAGGTCCGGCACAGCAGCCGCACCGAGGACGACCAGTCCTCGGCGGCGAAGCCCGCGTCCGAGGCCAGCTGCTCCAGCGCGTCGCGGTCCTCCTCGGTGCCCGCCTCCAGCAGCACCACCCAGGTCGGCACCGGCGAGGGGGCCCACAGCTCGATCTCGTCGAAGACCGGGTAGGAGGGGCCGGCCGCGGTGACCCGCTCGCCGTGCGGGACCCCGTCGTGCAGGACGACCTCGCCCCAGCGCCGCCCCGAGGAGGGCAGCGGGATCGACAGGACCTCCATGCGGGCCGGGTCCAGCCTGCGGCCCCAGACCACCTCGGCCTCCCCTTCCGGGGACAGCCGTACGGCGGCGCTGCCGAGCTCCATGCCGACCGGTTCGCCGCTGCCCTTCGCGGGGTGCGTGCCCGAGCCGTGCGGGTCCCCGGGCACCTTCAGCCCGTAGGCCTGCCAGGCCCGGCGGGCCAGCGGCCAGTCCTGGAGCGCGGTCGCGGCGATCCCGACGTTCCACCAGTCCGGGGCGCCGGTCTCGCGGTCCAGCAGGGCCACGGCGCGCAGCCCGGCGGCCCGCGCCTGCTCCCAGTCGTGCCGGAACTTGTGCAGCAGGGCCAGGTTGAACCAGGACTCGGACAGCCAGGGCTCCAGGTCGGCGGCTCTGGTGAGCAGCGCGCCCGCGTCCTCGTACCGCCCGTCGCCGATCAGCGTGAACGCGCGGTCGGTGGCCTGCCGCCACGAGGCGGAGGGCCGATGCCGTACCTTCCCGAAGATCCTCACGATTCCCGCCTGCCGGTCCAACGGTGCAGCCTTGCGGACACCCTCACGGACACTCCTACTGGCATCCAACCATGCCCACTCGGACGGCCGCTCATTACCCATGGGTTACCCAGGTGGGACGGGAACAACTCTGTCACGTCCGCCCCTGGCCAGAACCCTCGCGAGACACTCCACCACCTCTGGCTGGTAATCGCGTCCGGTACCCAGCCGCAGCTGCTCCAGGGCCGCGAGGGGGCCGCCCGGGTGACGGGTCCCGCCCAGCAGGTCCTCGTAGGCGTTGACCGCCCTGACGATGCGCGCCAGGGCCGGCTGCTCCCGGTACGGGTCGGCCTGCCGCTCCACGATGACGGCCACCTCGGCGGGCACCCCGCTCTGGCGGGCCACCTCCCCGCCGAGCGCGGCGATCCGGCGGGCCTCGGCGGGCGGCAGCCCGGCGGTGGCCCCGGCCCGGACCGGGTCGACCAGGGAGAGCTGGCCGATGTCGTGCATGAGGGCCGCGTACTCCAGCACCGTGAGCTCCCGCTCCGACAGGCCCAGCTCCCGGCCCACGGCGCAGCTCAGCACGGCGACCCGGCGGGAGTGCCCCGGGCGCGTGTACCCGGCGATCTCGGTGGCCCGGGCCAGGGAGGTGATCGTCTGGCGGTAGGTGGTGCGGATGGCGGCGATCCGGTGGAAGGACAGCTGGGTGAGCAGCAGCGGCACGCAGAAGACGGGCAGCGCCCACAGGCCGGCGACGGCCACGCCGAGGGCCATGGCGACCCCGGTGGCGCAGATCGCCGAGCCGATGCCGAGCTGGGCGCGCAGCTCGTCGCGGAGCAGGGGCCCGTACGGCCAGCCCGTGCGCGCGGCGGCCAGGGCGGCGGCGAGCACGGCGTCGCACAGGGCGGTGAGCCCGAGCAGGAGGAGCAGGTAGAGGACGAGGTACGGGCCCTGCCCGATCCCCTGCTCCAGCCGGCCGGAGTTGTAGAGGGGCTGGAAGCAGGCGGCGGCGAAGGCGACGGTGAGGACCCGGCGGGCCAGGTGGTCGGCGGTGGGGGCGCGGCCGCGGGCGATGTGCGGGACGATCCCGGCGAGGGCGGCGGCCACGACGACCGTGACGATCTGGAGCACCCCGTGGTGGGTGGGCGCGGCGGCGTCCGGGCCGAGCAGCGCGTACGCGAGGGCGCCGGCGGAGGCGAGCGGGGCGGGCTGGCGGTCGTCGGGCGCGGCGGCCCGGGTGTCGCGACCTCCTTGCGCGTCCCCGGCCTCCCGCGCCTCGCCGGCGTCCTGCGCGGCCCTGGTGTCACGCGCGCCCCTGGTGTCATGCGCACCCCTGATGTCACGCGCGCCCCGGGTGTCGCGGCGGGCGAGCTCCCCGCAGGCGATCAGGGCGCCGAAGGCCAGGGCGGTGCCGGGCTCGACGAGGCCGTTCCACAGGGTGTGCCCGAGCCCGGCCAGCGCGAGGGCCACGGCCGCACCGCGCACCCCCCCGACCACCACGCCCCGCAATGCCGCGCCCCTCACGCCCCGGCCCCGCCGTCCGGGTCCCGGCCGCCGGGCGGGTCCACGGTCCGTACGCGGGCCCGGGCGCCCTGCACCGGCAGCCCGGACAGGGCGGGGCCGCCGTGCTCCGGGGCCGCCGCGGCGGGCGCCGCCGCCGCCCGGCCGGGGGCGGATCCGGCCGGGATCACCTGGAGGTCGTCCTCGTCCGCGGTGACCACCGGGTGCCAGCCGTCCCGGCCGATCGCCTCGACCAGCGCGCGCACCATCACCGGGTCGAAGTGGGCCCCGGCGCACCGCTCCAGCTCGGCGAGGGCCACCGGCACCGGCCGGGCCCGGCTGTAGGAGCGGGTCGAGGTCATCGCGTCGAAGGCGTCGGCCACCGCCACCACCCGGGCCGGCACCGGGATCTGCTCGCCGGTCAGCCCGTACGGGTACCCGGAGCCGTCGACCCGCTCGTGGTGGTGCAGGATCGCGGACCGCGCCTCGCCCAGGAAGCCGATGCCGCGCACCATCTCGTGCCCGTACTCGGGATGCAGCTCGATGACCCGGCGCTCCTCCGGGGTCAGCGGGCCGTCCTTGCGCAGCAGCCGGGTCGGGACGCCGATCTTGCCGATGTCGTGCAGGATCCCGGCGATGCGCACGACTTCGAGCCGGTCCGCGTCCATGCCCAGCTCGCGGGCGATCATCGCGGAGGCCTGGCCGACGCGCTCGCCGTGGCCGCGCGTGTAGCGGTCCTTGAGCTCGACGGCCTGGACGAGCGCCCGGATCGTGGCCTGGTGGGCGGCCCGTTCACGCTGGTACTGGGCGAACACCCGGCAGGAGATGTACATCGGCAGCAGGACGAGCAGCGCGGCCGGGAGACCGTACGGGCTGCGCCACAGGACGGCCATCATCAGCCCCGCGAGGCCGTGTACGCAGTGCGGGACCAGGGACCGGGTGAGCGGCCCGCGCCATGCCGTGCGCAGGGGCCGGCGTTCGGCGGCGGCCAGGACGGCTCCGTCGAGGGCGGCCAGTACGAGGCAGAAGGCGCAGGCCGCGGCCGCCGCGGGCAGCAGCGCGTAGGGGAAGTCCGCGAGCGGGCCGGGCACCGGCACCCCGGTCCCGCCGGAGGGGCTTCCGCCCAGCGCGCCCGGTCCGCCCAGCAGCCCGAACGTCCGCGCGGCGGCCCAGGCGGCGACGGCCTGCTGCGCCGCGTGCCACACGCGGCGGATCCGGACGGGCCGCCCGGCCACCGCCTGGGCGAACCCGCCGGGCAGCGCGACGAGCGCGGCGGCGGCCGGGGGCAGCAGGAAGACGGCGGCGAGGAGCACGGGGAAGAAGGAGCCGATGCCCTCGGGGACGCGGATGCCCGGCAGCGGGCAGATCCGGACCAGTTCGCAGCCGAGGTAGAGGAAGGCGAGCACCCCGACGGCGGGCCAGGGCGTACCGGATGCCGCGGCGAAGGCCGGGGCGGACGCGGCGCATGCCGCGAGGGCGGCGCACAGGACGACGGCCCACAGCAGGAAGGGCCGGGCCGGCGGCGGACGTACCCGCATGGCGCTCTCCTCCCCTGTGCCGTGCACACCGTTTGGGGAGAATAAGTGGGGCCCCCTTCCACAGGGGGCCACATTTTCCTATTGCGCCGTACGAGCGCCCCCGGATTAGCACCTTCGAGTGAACGATTCGGCTTCCAGGGGCGGTTGTTCGATCAGCCGGTGGCGGGGTCCGCGGTCACGTCGTGCTCGGGGACGGCCTGGCCGGAACGGATCAGCTCGATCCGTCCCATGACCTTCGAGCGCAGGTCGGTCGGCACGTCGTCCGAACCGCAGCAGCGCTTCACCAGCTTCTTGACGGCCTGCTCCAGGCCGTACTTCTCCAGGCAGGGATTGCATTCGCCGAAGTGCGTCTCGAACTTCGTGCAATCGCTGTCCGGCATCTCGTGGTCCAGGAACTCGTACAGGTGGTCCAGGACCTCAGAGCAATCCGTCTCGTGCGGCTCTCCGCAGCTCATGAGCCCGAGCCTTTCAGGTCGTTCGACTCTCCCGCGCCCGCGGGGACGAGCCCGCGCTCACGGGCATAGTCCTCCAGCATTCCGCGGAGTTGACGGCGGCCACGGTGCAGTCGCGACATGACCGTACCGATGGGTGTACCCATGATGTCCGCGATCTCCTTGTACGCAAAGCCCTCTACGTCGGCAAGATAGACCGCGATGCGGAACTCCTCCGGAATGGCCTGGAGCGCTTCCTTCACATCGGAATCGGGCAGGTGGTCGAGCGCCTGCGATTCGGCGGAGCGAAGGCCCGTCGACATGTGCGACTCGGCGCGCGCCAGCTGCCAGTCCTCGATCTCCTCGGCCGCGCTGCGCTGCGGTTCACGCTGCTTCTTGCGGTAGGAGTTGATGAACGTGTTGGTCAGAATGCGGTAGAGCCACGCCTTGAGATTGGTGCCCTCGCGGAACTGGTGGAAGGACGCGTATGCCTTCGCATACGTCTCCTGGACCAGGTCCTCGGCGTCGGCCGGATTGCGCGTCATGCGCAGCGCGGCCGAGTACATCTGGTCGAGGTAGCCGAGGGCGTCCCTCTCGAAGCGCGCGTTGCGCTCCGGGGTCGTCTCCTCCGCGTGGCCTTCGTCGGTCCCAGCGACAGGACCCACCTCCTCCGACTGCGTGACGGCTCCGAAAGCGGATCCGCTCGAATCGGAGAATAGTCGACCATCCCGGCCCTCCGCCGCCTGAAGCGGGCGGCGCTTGGGCGCGGGCAGGACCGTCCAGTCCAGGCCTTCCGCCTGCGGACGGTGCTGGCTGATGACCTGGGTCATGCGCTCCCTCTCCTCCGACTGATCCCGTGCGTTCTGACATCCCGCACAACAGAAGGGTCGGGCCCCGCATTCCCGGGCGGGGCCCGGGGCTCCGGCCTCTGTCAGGTGCGCGGCCGCCATGTGATACGGATCACCGCGGGATCGTCTCAGTCCCCGGACGCGTCCGTCCGGGGTCCCGGGGCGTCCGGGGGCCGAGGACCAGAGGGTCAGGGGTCAGGGGTCAGGGGTCAGGGGTCAGAGGGTCGAGGTCAGAGGGGAAGCGCGGCGAGCCAGGCGGTGACGGCCCCGGTGATCACCGCGAGGGCCTCGTCCTGCGTCAGGTCCGCCTTCTTCGGCACGGCGAAGCCGTGATCGGCGTGCGGGACCTCCACCAGCTCGTACGGCTCCTGCGCGGCCGGCGCCGGGAACTCCTGCGGCCGCCCGAACGGGTCCCGCCCGCCCTGGACCACCAGGGCGGGCCGCCCGGCCCCGGTGAGCTCCTCGGCCCGGGACTTCTCCGGGCGGCCCGGCGGGTGCAGCGGGAACGCCAGGGCCAGCACCCCGGCGGCTCCCAGCTCGGCGGCGGTCCGGCAGGCCACCCTCGCCCCGGCGCTGCGGCCGCCCGCCACCACGGGCAGCCCGGGCTTCGCCAGCGCCGGCCACAGGCCCCGCCAGCCCTCGTCCAGCACCTTGGGCGCGGCGGCCACCTTCTTCCCCGCGACCCGCCACGGCTGCTCGACCAGCGCCACGGTGACCCCGTGCCCGGGCAGGGCGGCGGCCAGCGCCCGGAGGTCGCGGGCCTCGATCCCTCCGCCGGCGCCGTGGCCGACGGCCAGCACGAGGCGGGCCGCCGTACGGGCGGGGACGGGGTGCCAGGTGATGCGGGCCTCGCCCGCCGGTGTGTCGACGCTCTCGGTGCGCGTACGCGTGGTCATGGCGTCCATCCTGCCCGGGACGCGGCGGGGCGGGCGCGAGCCCGGGCTGGGCCGTGCCTTTCGGATCACGGCCTAGAAGAGCGTGGCCTCCTCGGGCGCGGCCAGCTCGTGGAGCAGCTCCGGCCCGTTGTTGCGCACGTTGCTGACGGCGGTGGACACCGGGTACGCGCGCATCAGCCCGCCGGGCGGCGGCGCGAGCAGGGCCTGGAGTTCGCCGGTGTCGGTCCGGGCCGGGTCCAGCCAGGCGTCCCAGCGGTCCGGGGTCAGCATCAGCGGCATCCGGGGGTGGATCTCGGCCAGGGACGCCGGCCCCTCGGCGGGGGCCACGCCCAGCGGTCCGGTCTCGGCCTCGGCGGTGATCACCGAGCAGGTCGCCCACCAGGCGCGCGGGTGGTCGGCGGGCAGCGTCGGGTCGCGCCAGAACTCGTACATCCCGGCCATGGCGAAGACGGAGCCGTCGGCGGGGAGCACGAAGTAGGGCTGCTTGCGGGCCCGCTTCTTCTTGCCCTCGACCTCCAGCTGCCGCTCGTCGTGGGCGGTGACCCACTCGTAGTAGCCGTCGGCGGGGACGATGCAGCGGCGCTGTGCGAAGGGGCGGCGGAAGGAGGGCTTCTCGGCCACGGTCTCGGACCGAGCGTTGATCATCCGGGCGGCGCCGTCGGGGTTCTTGGCCCAGGAGGGGACGAGCCCCCACTTCACCGTGCGCAGCTGACGAACCGGACGCGGGTCCGGAGCGTCTTTCACGGGACGGTCGAGGACGACGTGGACCTCCTTGGTCGGAGCCACGTTCCAGTCGGGGGCCAGGGTCTCCTCGGGCTCCCACTTCTCGATGCCGAAGGCCTCCACCAGGTCTTCCGGCTTACGACTCGCTGCATACCGTCCGCACATGGCTGCCAGACTGCCATCCCACCCGCCCACCACCGCAAGGAGTCCGCCACTCCATGAACAGCTCCCCGGACAGCACCGCGACCGCCGGCCTGTGGGACCGGCTCACGGGCATACAGACCCCGCCGGCCCTGTGGCTGGTGATCGTGACGGGCGTGGTCGCCCTGGCCGCCGTGGGCCCGCGCCCGCTGTGGCGGCTGTCGCGCAACGCCGTGACCATCGCCCACGAGGGCGGCCACGGGCTGCTGGCGCTGCTGACCGGGCGGCGCCTCGACGGGATCCGGCTGCACTCCGACACCAGCGGGGTCACCGTCAGCCGCGGCAAGCCGACCGGGCTCGGGATGATCCTGACCGCGGCGGCCGGGTACACGGCTCCCTCACTGCTCGGGCTCGGCGGGGCCGCGCTGCTGTCGGCCCACCGGATCACGCTGCTGCTGTGGGCGGCGACCGCCCTGCTGCTGGCGATGCTGGTGATGATCCGCAACGCGTACGGCGCCCTGACGGTGGTGCTGTCGGGCGCCGCGTTCGTACTGGTCTCCTGGCTGGCCCCGGCCGAGGTCCAGGCGGTCTTCGCGTACCTGGTGGTGTGGTTCCTGCTGCTGGGCGGGGTGCGGCCGGTCTTCGAGCTGGGTGCCAAGCGACGGGGCGGCGGGGCGCCGGATTCCGACGCGGACCAGCTGGGGCGCCTCACCCACGTCCACCCGGTGGCCTGGCTGCTCCTCTTCCACGCCGTCGCGCTGTGCTCGCTCATCGGCGGCGGACGCTGGCTCCTCGACCTCTGAGGCACGCCCCGCGGCCGACCGTCGCGTCCAACCTCCGAGACCAGCGAGCGATCAAGATCCGGGGCCGGGGCGAGCCACTAAAGTGGTGGCCATGACCGAGACCCCCGCGCTCCCCGCCCTCTGGCCCGCTCCGCTCGCCGACGGCACCGTCCACGCCACCGTCACCGTGCCCGGGTCGAAGTCGGTCACCAACCGCGCCCTCGTCCTCGCGGCGCTCGCCGCCGAGCCGGGCTGGGTGCGCCGCCCGCTGCGCTCGCGCGACTCCCAGCTGATGTCGGACGCCCTGCGCGCGCTCGGCGTCGGCATCGAGGAGACCGCCTCCTCCAGCTCCGGCGACGGTGCCGGCGGCGAGGCCTGGCGCGTCATCCCGGCCGCCCTGCACGGCCCGGCCACCGTCGACGTCGGCAACGCGGGCACGGTCATGCGCTTCCTGCCGCCCGTCGCCACCCTGGCCTCCGGCGACATCCGCTTCGACGGCGACCCGCGCTCCTACGAGCGCCCGCTCGGCCAGGTCATCAGCGCCCTGCGCACCCTCGGCGCCCGGATCGACGACGACGGCCGGGGCGCGCTGCCGCTGACCGTCCAGGGCGGCGGGGCGCTGGAGGGCGGTGTCGTCGAGATCGACGCGTCCAACTCCTCGCAGTTCGTCTCGGCCCTGCTGCTGTCGGGCCCGCGCTTCAACCAGGGCGTCGAGGTCCGGCACACCGGCACCACGCTGCCGTCGATGCCGCACATCCGGATGACGGTGGAGATGCTGCGCGCGGCGGGCGCCCAGGTCGACACCCCCGAGGCCGGCGGCGAGCCGAACGTGTGGCGGGTGGCGCCGAGCGCGCTGCTGGGCCGTGACGTGATCGTGGAGCCGGACCTGTCGAACGCGCAGCCGTTCCTGGCCGCCGCGCTGATCACGGGCGGTACGGTCACCATCCCCGACTGGCCGCGCCGCACCACGCAGCCCGGCGACGAACTGCGCCGGATCTTCACGGAGATGGGCGGCTCCTGCGAGCTGACCGACGCGGGCCTGGTCTTCACCGGAAGCGGCAAGATCCACGGCATCGACGTGGACCTGGGCGAGGTCGGCGAGCTCACCCCCGGCATCGCGGCCGTCGCGGCGCTGGCCGACTCCCCGTCCACCCTGCGCGGGGTGGCGCACCTGCGGCTGCACGAGACGGACCGGCTGGCGGCGCTCACCAAGGAGATCAACGAGCTGGGCGGCGACGTCACCGAGACCGCCGACGGCCTGCACATCCGCCCGCGTCCGCTGCACGGCGGGGTGTTCCACACCTACGACGACCACCGGATGGCCACCGCCGGCGCGGTGATCGGCCTGGCGGTGGAGGGCGTGCGGATCGAGAACGTGGCGACGACCGCGAAGACCCTGCCGGACTTCCCGAAGATGTGGGCCGACATGCTCGGCCGGACGACGCGAGTAGCGGGAGCGTAGGGCCCCCGTCATGCGCAGGTACGGCAAGCACACCGACGAAGACGACATCCGCCAGCGGCCCAACCCCAAGGGCAACCGGCCCCGGACCACCATCCGGCCCAAGCACGAGGACGCGGCCGAGGGCTTCGTCCTGACGGTCGACCGCGGCCGGCTGACCTGCCTGGTCGACGGCCGCACCATCCACGCGATGAAGGCCCGCGAGCTGGGCCGCAAGGCGGCGGTGGTCGGTGACCGCGTCTGGATCGTCGGGGATCTGACCGGCAAGAAGGACACCCTCGCGCGGATCGTGCGGATCGAGGAGCGCAAGTCCGTCCTGCGGCGCACCGCGGACGACGACGATCCGTACGAGCGGGTGGTCGTCGCCAACGCGGACCAGCTGGCGATCGTCACGGCGCTGGCCGACCCGGAGCCGCGGCCCCGGATGATCGACCGCTGTCTGGTGGCCGCGTACGACGCCGGGCTGGAGCCCCTGCTGGTGCTCACGAAGTCGGACCTGACCTCCGCGGACAAGATCCTGGAGATCTACTCCACCTTCGGCCTGAACTACGTGGTGACCAACCGCGAGGAGCTGGCGACGGGCGACGCCGCCGACCGGGTCCGCGAGCGCCTGAACGGCCGGATCACCGCCTTCGTCGGCCACTCCGGCGTCGGCAAGACCACCTTGGTGAACTCGCTGGTCGCCGAGGGCCGCCAGCGCGCCACCGGGCACGTCAACGCCGTGACCGGCCGCGGCCGGCACACCACCACCTCGGCGCTCGCGCTGCCGCTGCCGGACGGTGACGGCTGGGTCATCGACACCCCGGGCGTGCGCTCCTTCGGCCTGCACCACGTGGACCCGTCCCGGGTGATCCTGGCCTTCCCGGACCTCGTCCCCGGTACGGAGGACTGCCCGCGGGCCTGCAGCCACGACGAGCAGGACTGCGCGCTCGACAAGTGGGTGGAGGACGGCCACGCGGATCCGGCGCGCCTGTACTCGCTGCGGCGGCTCCTGCAGACCCGCGAACGCCGCGAAGGAGACTGATCGTCCGGCGGGGTTTGCCGTGCACCAGGTCTGGTAAATGCATAATCGCACCACGTGACACGACGTCACCTGACGCGGGAGGCATTCGCCATGGCCTGGCTGCTGGTGGTCGTCGCCGGAATCCTGGAGACCGGCTTCGCGGTCTGCCTCAAGCTCTCGCACGGGTTCACCCGCCTGTGGCCGACGGTCGCCTTCGCCTGCTTCGCCCTCGGCAGCTTCGGCCTGCTGACCCTGGCGCTGAAGAAGCTCGACGTGGGCCCGGCCTACGCGGTGTGGACGGGCATCGGGGCCGCCGGAACGGCCATCTACGGCATGGTCTTCCTCGGCGACCTCGTCTCGACGCTCAAACTCGTCTCGATCTCGCTGGTCATCCTGGGCGTCATCGGCCTCCAGCTCTCCGGTTCGGCTCACTGAGCGGGCGCGGCGAGCAGGCGCAGCAGCCGCATCAGCTCCCCGAGTCCCGCCTCCTCGCCCGGCGCTATCACGTACGAGAGGGCCAGGCGTACGGCGAGCTCGCAGTGCTGCGCCCCCTCCCCCGGGCTGAGCGTGGCCGAGGCCCGGTCGCGGACGGCCCGGGCCAGCTCCCCGGGCCCGGGGGCCGGCACTCCGGGGCGCACTCCCTGCCCGGGCGGCACCGGTAAGTTCCCGTCCCAGCACCCCGTCAGCAGGGCCCGTACGAGGGGCCGCGCGCGGGCGGCCCGTACGGTCCACTCCGCGACCGAGGCGAGGCGCTCGGCGCTCGCGGCCGGGGAGCGCAGCACCCGGTCCACCCCTTCGAGGTACCAGTCGGCCTCGCGGCGCACCAGGGCACGGCCCAGGCCCGCCTTGCCGCCGAACTCGTTGTAGAGGGTCTGCCGGGAGACCCCGGCGGTGGCGGCCACGTCGACCATCCGCACCGATGGCCAGGGGCGCGCCAAGAGCGCCGCTCCCGCCGCCTCCAGCAAGGACTCCCGGGCTGCCGGCATGCGCGCCTCCCCGCTCGACTTCCCCCGCTCCGATTCCCCGCTCGGCTCCCCCGCCAGAGTTGACGGACCGACAGATCCTGTCAAGGGCGCCCGCGGGTCGCACCGTGGACGCCGTTCGCCGCCTCCGGGCGGTCCCGATACTGTTCGGGCATGCCCGAGTATGACGATGACCTCCGCCTCGCCCTCGAACTCGCCGACGCGGCGGACGCCGCCACGATGCAGCGGTTCCGCGCCCTCGACCTGTTGGTCGAGACGAAGCCGGACATGACCCCGGTGAGCGAGGCGGACAAGGCCGCCGAGGAGATCGTCCGGGCCGGGATCGAGGCCGCGCGGCCCGCCGACGCCATCCTGGGCGAGGAGTACGGGCTCCAGGGCAGCGGCCCGCGCCGCTGGGTGGTGGACCCGATCGACGGCACGAAGAACTACGTGCGTGGCGTCCCCGTGTGGGCGACGCTGATCTCGCTGATGGAGGAGGGCTCCGACGGGGTCTTCCGGCCCGTGGTCGGCGTGGTTTCGGCGCCGGCGCTGGGCCGCCGCTGGTGGGCGGCGCAGGGCGGGGGCGCGTACGCCGGCGGTGCGCTGGGCGGTGCGCCCGTACCGCTCGGCGTCTCGAAGGTGGCCGCCCTCGGTGACGCGTCGTTCGCGTACTCCTCGCTGAGCGGCTGGGAGGAGCAGGGCCGGCTCGCCGGGTTCCTGGACCTGACCCGGCAGTGCTGGCGCACCCGCGGCTACGGCGACTTCTGGCCGTACATGATGGTCGCGGAGGGCTCGCTGGACCTGTGCGCCGAGCCGGAGCTGAACCTGTGGGACATGGCGGCCATCGCGGTCGTGGTCCAGGAGGCGGGTGGCCGGTTCACGAGCCTGGACGGCGTGGAGGGCGTGCACGGCGGGAACGCCGCCGCCTCGAACGGACTGTTGCACGAGGAGATGCTGGGGCTTCTGCGCCCGCGCGCCTGAGCCGTTCGGGCCCTGCACCCGGACGACCGGGTGCGCCCCCTTGATGACCCTCCGTACCCGTGGGAATCTGAGACTCCTCCGCTTGTGCGCTTGTGAAGACCTTCTCTAAGTGCGCGGAGGACTCTCCCCAGGAGGTGGCTCCTTTCATGCTCGTCCGCGACGCCATGAGCACCGTGATCCTCACCCTCGGACCCGCCCACACCCTCCGGCAGGCGGCCTGCCTGATGTCCGGCCGCCGGGTCGGCGCAGCAGTCGTCCTCGATCCCGACCACAGCGGCATCGGCATCCTGACCGAACGCGACATCCTCAACTCCATCGGCGCGGGCCACGATCCCGACCGGGAGTTCGTGGGCGCGCACACCACCAACAACGTGGTGTTCTGCACCCCGCAGGCCACCGTCCAGGAGGCCGCCGAGGCAATGGTCCGCGGGGGCTTCCGCCATCTGATCGTGCTGGAGGACGGCGGCCCCGTCGGCATCGTGTCCGTGCGCGACGTGATCCGCTGCTGGGTCCCGGCCCGGCGCAGCACCGTACCGGCGTAAAGCCGGAGGGCCGGACCCCGGGGGGTCCGGCCCTTCAACTCTCGGTGAGCGGGTCGGGTCAGCCGCGAAGGGCCTGGACCGCGGCTTCGAGCCGCTTGCCGAAGTCGCTGTCCGCCTGGCGGAAGTTGTCGATCGCACGCTCGGCTATGTCGTCACGGGAGACCTTGGCGATGAAGCCGGACAGGTTCTCGATCAGACGGGCCCGCTCGTCCTCGGACATCAGGCGGTACAGGTCGCCCGCCTGGACGAAGTCGGTGTCCTCGGAGTGGACCGGGGCGGCGTGGTTGCCCGTGCCGCCGGTGACCGGGACGGACTGCCACAGCGGGCGGTCCGTCTGGAAGGGGCCGCCGAAGCTGTTCGGCTCGTAGTTCCTCGCGCCCTTGTGGCGGCCGTCGTAGAGGAAGCCGTCACGGGAGTTGGTGCGCGCCTCGGTGGCGTGCGGGCGGTTCACCGGCAGGTGGTCGGCGTTGATGCCGACGCGGTAGCGGTGGGCGTCGCCGTACGCGAAGAGACGGCCCTGGAGCATCTTGTCCGGGGACGGACCGATGCCGGGGACGAAGTGGGCCGGGCTGAAGATGGACTGCTCGACCTCGGCGAAGACGTTCTCCGGGTTGCGGTTGAGCTCCAGCTTGCCGATCTCGATCGGCGGGTAGTCCTCGTGCGGCCACACCTTGGTGAGGTCGAACGGGTTGAAGCGGTACTGGGCCGCGTCGGCCGCGGGCATGATCTGGACCTGCACGGTCCAGGTCGGGAAGTCGCCGCGCTCGATGGACTCGCGCAGGTCGCGCTGGTGCGAGTCGGGGTCCTCGCCGGCGAGCTTGTTGGCCTCGGCCTGGGTGAGGTTCTTGATGCCCTGGTCGGTCTTGAAGTGGTACTTGACCCAGAAGACCTCGCCGGCCTCGTTGTTCCACTGGAACGTGTGCGAGCCGTAGCCGTTCATGTGGCGGTAGGACGCGGGGATGCCGCGGTCGCCGAACAGCCAGGTCACCTGGTGGGTGGACTCGGGCGACAGCCCCCAGAAGTCCCAGACGTTGTCCGCTTCCTGCGAGCCGGTGTACGGGTCGCGCTTCTGGGTGTGGATGAAGTCCGGGAACTTGATGGCGTCCTTGATGAAGAACACCGGGGTGTTGTTGCCGACGAGGTCGTAGTTGCCCTCTTCGGTGTAGAACTTCAGCGCCCAGCCGCGGGGGTCGCGCACCGCGTCGGCCGCGCCGAGGTTGCCCGCGACGGTGGAGAAGCGCAGGAACGTTTCGGTCTGCTTGCCGACCTCGGACAGGAACTTCGCGCGGGTCCACTGCGAGACGTCGCGCGTGAGCGTGAAGGTGCCGTACGCGCCGGCGCCGCGGGCGTGCACCACGCGCTCCGGGATGCGCTCGCGGTTGAAGTGGGCCAGCTTCTCCAGGAGCAGCTGGTCCTGGACCAGGACGGGACCACCGACGCCGGCCGTCTCGCTGTTCTGGTTGTCGGCGACCGGAGCCCCGGCCTCCGTGGTGAGCGGTCCCTGCGTCACGTGCGCCTCCTGCGTCATTCCTGCCATGTGCCTGTCCTTGGCCCTTGCTGCACTCGATCCTACAATGGACTTTGTCTAGGTCAAGTAAGGTTCCAAGTCCGCACTGGTTCGGGAGTTACACCGAATCCCTCGCTGTTAGGCTGGTGTCCATGAGTGACCTGCTGGAACGACTTCGCGGACGCGGATGGCGCATGACCGCACAGCGGCGCGTCGTGGCCGAGGTGCTCGACGGTGACCACGTTCACCTGACGGCCGACGAGGTGCACGCGCGCGCGGTGGCCAAGCTGCCCGAGATCTCGCGCGCCACCGTCTACAACACCCTGGGCGAGCTGGTGTCCCTCGGCGAGGTCCTGGAGGTCGCCACGGACCGCCGGGCCAAGCGGTACGACCCGAACGCGCACAAGCCCCACCAGCACCTGGTGTGCGCGCAGTGCGGGGCGATCCGCGACGTGCACCCGGCGGGCAATCCGATGGCCGACCTGCCGGACGCGGAGCGCTTCGGCTTCGTGGTCTCGGCGGTCGAAGTGACGTACCGCGGGCTGTGCCCGTCCTGCGCGGGGGCTTGACGAACGAAGAGGGAGAAGGGCCCGGGAGCAGCGCTCCCGGGCCCTTCTCCTTTGCCGTCAGCCATGAGCCGCGAAACGTGAAAGGTGAGCCGCGAAACGACTGAAGGCCCGGATCCAGAGGATCCGGGCCTTCAGCCTTCAGTAGCGGGGACAGGATTTGAACCTGCGACCTCTGGGTTATGAGCCCAGCGAGCTACCGAGCTGCTCCACCCCGCGTCGGTAAACACGACTTTACGTGACGCCACCCGATGGATGCAAATCGCTTAACGTTCCGGCTCAGGGGAGCCGCACGCCGTACGCCGTCAGGCGGAGAGCTCCTCCGCCAGGGCCTCGCGGAGCCGGGCCGCACGCTCGGAGACCTCCGCCGGGCCCAGTTCCATGGCCCGCACGCACCACTTCTGCCCCTCCGCCAGGTCCCCGTGGCGCGCGGCGAGCAGGCCCAGGCGCAGCGCCGCCCGGCCGTGGCCGGCCACCGCGGCACGGGTCCACCACAGCGCGGCCTCCGGCTCGTTCCCCTCGCGCGCCAGCAGCAGGCCGAGGTTGAACGCCCCGTTCCGGGAACCGGCCTCGGCCGCCTCCCGGTACCACCGCGCCGCCACGGCGAGATCACCCCGCGCGGCGGCCAGCATCCCGACCCGCACCTGGGCGCGACGGTGCCCCAGCTCGGCGGCCCGCTCGTACCACTCCTCGCTCTCGGTCTTCGGGGCGCCGCCCACCGGCTCGCCCAGCGCCACCGGCTCCGGCGGCGGAGCCAGCGATTCCAGCAGCGCGGCCAGGCGGAACGCCGCCTCCGCGCTGCCACCGCCCGCGGCGCAGCGCAGGTGCCGCTCGGCCGCCCGGTCCTCGCCGTCGCGCACCAGTGCGATGCCGACCTGGAGCGCCGCGTCCGTGTGGCCGGCCGACGCGGCCCGCTCGTACCACTTCAGCGCCGTGCGGTCCTCGTCGCGGCTCGCGAACAGGATCCCGAGGTTGAACGCGGCGTCCACGCTGCCCGCCTCGGCCGCCTTCGAGAACCACGGCTCGGCGCCCGCCGCGTCGCCGACCTGGAGCAGCATGATCGCGAGGGCGTTGGCCGCCTCGCGGTGGCCCGCGTAGGCCGCCCGCCGGTACCACTGCTCGGCCTGCGCGGTCCGCTCCTGTGCGGCGCACAGCAAAGCAAGGTTGTACGCCCCGTTCTGGTCGCCCGCGTCCATGGCGGTGCGGTACCACTTCTCCGCGGTCTGGGTCTCGCCGCGCGCGGCGTGCAGGGCGCCCAGCGCGTTGGCGGCGTTGCCGTCGCCGTCCTGCGCGGCCCGGTTCCACCACGCGACGGCGCTCTCCTCGTCGCCCGCGTCGCGCAGCAGGAAGCCGAGCGCGCACGCGGCGCGCGCTTCGCCCTGCTTGGCGGAGGTCAGGTACCAGCGCCCGGCCTCCTTGAGCTCCCCGCGCGCCTCCAGGAGGGCGCCCAGGTGCAGCGCGGCGCGCCGGTGCCCGCGCGCGGCGGCCTGCCGGTACCACTGCTCGGCCTCGGTGGGGTCGCCCTTGCGCAGGTGCCGGGCCAGCCGGTAGGCGGCCTCGCGGTGCCCCTGCTCGGCGGCCTGGCGCAGCCAGCGCTCGACGCCCTTGTCGCCGCGGTGCTCCAGCAGGTCGGCGAGCCCGTACGCGCCCAGGGCATGGCCGGATTCCGCCGCCTGGCGCAGCCAGTACTCGGCGGCGGGCTCGTCCCCGCGCTCGCGGAAGTGGCGGCCCAGGGCATGGGCGGCGGGTGCGGATCCGGCCACGGCGGCGACCCGCCACCAGCCGGCGGCCTCGTCGGGGTAGCCGCGCTGGAGCAGGAGTACGCCGAGGTTGTTCGCGGCGGCGCGGTCCCCTTCCGCGGTGGCGCCGCGCAGGTACGGCTCGGCGCCGGCCAGGTCGCCGCGGCGCAGCAGCAGCGCACCGAGCACGCTCATCGCGCCCGGGTCGCCCCGGTCGGCCGCGACCCGGTGCCGTGCTTCCAGCTCGGTGTCGCTCGCCGGGTCCGTCTCGGCGAACATTTCCTCCGCGAAATCCGCATCGGTCAGTGCGGTCTGCGCGTTAACGACCGGAGCCTCCTCGTTGGCCTCTGCGCCCGATTCGACTTCCGCCCTCACAAACCGCCCTGTCTCCAGCAGAGTTGACCTGTCCCCCATAAATCCCATCGTCGCATCACCTGCTACCCGCGTACACCTGGTATGTCGCAGCCTGTGAGGGTCACTACAGCGTTTTGTCGACATGCCCACAGAGAGATAAGTCAAACACGCCCCCACCCCAACTCACCCGTCTCAGCTACCTCATGGCCCCCGCGTGTCCCCCTGGACACGACGAACGCCCCGATGGGCCAGGACATGACGAAGGCCCGGATCCCATGGATCCGGGCCTTCGTCTTCAGTAGCGGGGACAGGATTTGAACCTGCGACCTCTGGGTTATGAGCCCAGCGAGCTACCGAGCTGCTCCACCCCGCGTCGGTGAAACCACAGTATCACGACGCGGGACCGAGCCATTACCGGCTCATCCCCCGGGACTCGGGGCCGCCGGCTTCGCCTCCGCGTCGATCGCCCGCTGCAGAGCCGCCTTGATGTCGTCCTGCGCCTTGCCGAAGGCCGCCCAGTCGCCGGCCTGACGGGCCTTCTCGGCCGCCTCGATCGCCTTCTTCGCATCGTCGAGGGCCGACTTGACCGTCGGGTTCTCGGAGGTCGGGGGCGTGGTGGTGCCCTCGCCCGGCGGGGTCACCGGAGTCGTCGGCACCGTCGGCGCCTCCGCCCCGAAGACCACGTTGAGCGCCTTGTCCAGGCTGTCCTCGAACGCCGTCTGGTTCCCGTACGTCACCAGCACCTTGCGCAGCAGCGGGTACTTCAGCCCCGAGCTGCGCACGTACACCGGCTCCACGTACAGCATTCCGCCGTCGAGCGGCACCGCGAGCAGGTTGCCGTACTCCACCTCGGAGTCACCGCCGCGCAGCAGCCTGATCGACTCGGCGATCTTCGGCTCCGACTGGAACTTGCTCTGGACCTGCTTGGGGCCGTCGACCGGCTTGCTGGTCGGCAGCTTCAGGATTCTGATCTTGCCGTAGTCCGGGGTGCCCGGATCGGCGTTGACCGCCATGAAGGCGCTCAGGTTGTCCCGCTCGTTCGGTGTGAACGTCGTCGTGAGCGAGAAGACCTGGTCCTTCTCCTTCTGGCCCGGCATCTTCATCGACAGGTAGTACGGCGGGACCGCCGTGCCGGCCTTGGTCGTCGGGTCGTCCGGGACGGCCCAGGCCTCACTGCCGCTGAGGAAGGTCTGCGGGTCGGTCACGTGGTACCGGGTGAGCAGCTCGCGCTGGACCTTGAAGAGGTCCTGCGGGTAGCGCAGGTGGTCCATGAGCGGCTTGGAGATGTCGCTCTTGGGCTTGACCGTCCCCGGGAACGCCTTCATCCAGGTCTTGAGGACCGGGTCCTCGGTGTCCCACTGGTACAGGTTGACCGTTCCGTCGTACGCGTCGACGGTGGCCTTGACCGAGTTGCGGATGTAGTTGACCTGGTTCTCCTGCGCCACCACGGCCCGCTGGCTGTTGGTGAGGGAGTCCGCGGTGCTCTGGCCCAGGGTGGTCCGCGAGGCGTACGGGTAGCCGTTGGTCGTCGTGTACGCGTCGACGATCCACTTGATCCGGCCGTCGACGACCGCCGGGTACGGGGCGCCGTCGATGGTCAGCCACGGGGCGACGGCCTCGACGCGCTCCTTGGGCGTGCGGTGGTAGAGGATCCGGGAGCCGTCGCCGATGGCTCCGGAGTAAAGGATCTGCGGCTCGCTGAACGCGAGCGCGTACGCCGCCCGGTTGACCGGGTTGTCGAGGTTGACGCCGGAGTCGCCCTTGTAGCTCGTCTCCTTCTCGCCCTTGTCGTCCGAGTAGTCGAGCTCCTTCTGCGGACCGCCGACGATGGAGTACTGCTTCGTCTGCTCGCCGTAGTAGATGCGCTGCTCGAAGTCCGTCCCGAACATGCCCTTGGAGGGCAGGTCGGACTGGGTGAAGTCGGGGGCGCCGTCCTTGACGGTGGTCCCCTTGGCCGCGACCACGCCGTAGCCGTGCGTGTACTTGAAGTGGTCGTTGATCCAGTTGTTCTTCGGGATGCCGCCGATGTTCAGCTCGCGCAGCCCGATGACCGTGTCCTGGCCGCTGTACCGGTCCACGGCGAGCGTGGACGGGAAGGCGTAGTAGCCCTTGACCTGCTGGAGCTGCTGGAAGGCCGGGGAGACGATGTTCGGGTCGAGGAGGCGGACGCTGGCGGTGGTGTTGGCCGCCTCGCGCAGCTTGGTCTTGTCCTCGGTCTGCGGGACGCCCGGGTAGTCCTTGACGTCCGCCTGGTCGATCCCGTAGGCGTCGCGCGTCGCCTTGATGTTCTTCTCGACGTACGGCGATTCCTTGGCCTGCTCGTTGGGCTGGACCTGGAACTTCTGCACGATCGCCGGGTAGAGCCCGCCGATCAGGATCGCCGAGAGGACCATGAGGCCGAAGCCGATGACCGGCAGCTGCCAGGTGCGGCGCCACAGCGTCGCGAAGAAGAGCACGGCGCAGATGGCGGCGATGGCGACGAGGATCGTCTTCGCCGGCAGGTAGGCGTTCGCGTCGACGTAGCGCAGGCCAGTCCAGTTGTCCGCGGCCTTGAAGTCGCTGGACTTCACGGCGAGGCCGTACCGGTCGAGCCAGTACGCGATCGCCTTCAGCGTCACGAAGAGGCCGAGCAGCACCGACAGGTGACCGGTCGCGGCGGCGGTGGCCCGGGCGCCCGGGCTCGTCACGCGCAGTCCGCCGTACAGGTAGTGGACGACGACCGCGGCGATCACCGAGAGGACGACGGCGGCGAAGCCGAAGCCGAGCAGGAAGCGGTACCAGGGCAGGTCGAAGGTGTAGAACGAGACGTCCAGGTGGAACTGGGGGTCCTTCTGCCCGAAGGGCACCCCGTTCACGTACATCAGCCAGGTCTTCCACTGGCCCGCCGCCGAGGCGCCCGCGATCATGCCCACGAGCGCCGCGATCCCGAAGAGCAGCCACCGCTTGTACGGGGCGACGCTCATCCGGTAGCGGTCGAGGCTCTGCTGCTCCATCGACATCGCGGACAGCGGCGGCCGCAGCCGGTACGCCAGCCAGATGTTCAGCCCGACGGCACCGGCCATCAGCAGCCCGAAGACGGCGAAGAGGCCGATCTTGGTCCACAGGGTGGTGGTGAAGACGGTGGAGTACTTCACGGAGCGGAACCAGAGCCAGTCCGTCCAGAAGCCCGCGAACATGATGAACGCCATGGCCAGGACGGCCAGTACGCCCAAGGTCATCAGAAGAGTCCGGGCGCGCCGGGAGGGGCGGCCGACTCTCATCCGTGGCCCGGAGGGGCCTCCGCCGCGGTCCGGCATCTGGAAAGCCAAGGTGCGCACCTCGAAAGTCGCTGAGTGTCGTGGCTGGACATTTCAAAAGCTGGGCCCCCGATGGTAGGGCCCACTCATGCAACTTACTGAGGCTTTAGTCAGTTCCCGTTATCGGGCGGAAAGGAGGCAGGATGTTGTCCATGTCCAACCTTTCGCCTTCCCCGGGCGGCACGCCGATGGCCGCCACCCCCCTGACGCGTGCCGTCCTAGAGATCGACGAGTACGCCTCCTCCCTCGGCTGGGACAAGCCCGCCCGGCTGTTCGCGCTCGTCGACACCGCCAGGCTGCGCAAGTCCGAGCCGCGCCTCGCGGGCCAGCTCGGCCAGGACCAGGACGACGCGGGCAAGAGCCAGCTGACCCCGATCGAGCAGGACGAGGTGCCGAAGGGCACGCCGCTGGACAAGTTCCTGGGAACCATCGCCTGGCCCGAGTCGATCGCGGGCTGCGCGCTGACGGTGGAGCGGCTCATGCTGCCGCCGTCCGCGGAGGCCTCCGTACCGGAGGGCCTCAGCGACAAGCAGCTGGCCAAGTGGGTCGCCGCGCACCCGGACCGGCAGGAGGTGCGCCTGACCGTGGGCGTGCTGCGCGACGGCTCGCGGGAGTCCGCGGTGCGGCTGCGCGAGAAGGACTCCTCCACCGAGGTGCTGACCGGCGCGAGCCTGGTCCCGGGCCTGGCCGAGGCGCTGGCCGCGACCTTCCTGGACTGAGCGGGGACGGGGGGCGGGGACGGGGAGCCGGGGCGGCTGCCGGTCGTGGCGGTCGTACCGGTACGACGCGTCGTACCGGTCAGGGCTTGCCGCACTGCGGCAGCCCGGCCGTGTCCCCCTTGCGGATCTTCTCCAGCGCCTTCGTCGCGTCGTCGATCGTCGAGACCTTCACGAGGGTCAGGCCGTCGGGGACGTGCTCGGAGGCGGAGCCGCAGTTCTCGGCGGGCGTCAGGAAGTACTCGGCGCCGGCCTTGCGGGCGCCGATCGTCTTCATCTGGATGCCGCCGATGGGGCCGACCTTGCCCGCGTCGTCGATGGTGCCGGTGCCCGCGACGAACTTGCCGCCGGTCAGATCGCCGGGGGTGAGCTTGTCGACGATGCCGAGGGCGAACATCAGCCCGGCGCTCGGGCCCCCGATGTCGGCCAGCTTGATGTCGATCGCGAACGGGAAGGTGTGGTCGGTGCCCGCCCGGATGCCGACGATGGCGTGCCCGTCGCCCTCCGCCTTGGCGGTGGTGAGCACGACCTTGGACGAGCCGGTGGGCTCGCGGTGCGCCTTCTCGGCCTCGGCCGCCTCCGCGGCGGGCACGATGGTGAACTCGACCTGCTCGCCGGCCTTGCGCTTGGTGACCAGCTTGGCCACGTCCTCGGGGGCGTTGACCGGGCTGCCGTCCACGGCGCGGATCACGTCACCGGCGTGCAGCTTGCCCTCGGCGGGGCTGCCCTTGACCACGGTGGAGACCACGACGCGGGTGGTGACGCCCGGCGTGCCCAGCTGCTTGAGGGCGGCCACCTTGGCGCTCTCCTGCGACTGGCTGAACTCCTCCGCGTTCTCCTGGGTGGACTGCTCCTCCGTCTTCCCGTCCGGGTAGAGGTTCTCGTGCGGGACGACGATGTTGTCGTCCGACAGCCAGCCGTAGACCGCTTCCAGCAGGTTCATGTCGTAGTCGGCGCCGGTGACGCGGACCGTCGTCATGTTGAGGTGCCCACTGGCCGGGTACGTCTTGTGGTCCGCGATGCTGATGACGGGCTCGCCGCGCGAATCGCCGAGCGTGTTCACCGTCGGGCCCGGGCTCATTTCCGAGTACGGGACCTTGATGAACACCCCTGCGCAGAGCAGCGCGAACAGCATGAGGGTGGAGGCGAGCATCGTCGCAGTGCGGCGTGGCATGGATCGACAGTACGGGACGGTCCTGACGGGCGGCCGCCGGGGCCGGTCCGTACGGGGGCGCCGCGCGGAACTCTCAGCGGATTCCGGGGACACTCAGGGGGCCTCGTCCGGGACGCGTCACACCGCGTCGGAACCGGAATGGGCCGCTGCCTTCGCCCTGGTCTGATCGGCCTTGTCCATGGCTTCACGGAACCTCGCGTATCCCGCGAGTTCGGATATGTCACCTTGGGTGCGGTCGCGAGCCGCCCAGCTGCCCCATATCGCCGCTCCGATGGCGGCGAACAGCGGAATCAGCAACCACGCCAGTGACGCCATGGACGTGCCTCCCTGCCCCGAAAGTACGTGTCGTTGGTGGCTTCAACGCTCGTGCCCGGGAGGGGGTTACGCAAATCGAGGGCGTGTTGCGCGGCCGAACGGGTGGGACAGTACCCGTTCGCCCCACCCACCTCGCGCGCGGGGGTCCGCCCGCACCTCAGCAGGCGCCGACCCACTCCTCCGTGCCGTCGGAAAAGGTCTGGTGCTTCCAGATCGGGACCTCGTGCTTCAGGTCGTCGATCAGCATCCGGCAGGCCTCGAAGGCCTCGCCTCGGTGCGGGCAGGACACGGCGACGACCACCGCCAGGTCGCCGACGGACAGGTCGCCGATGCGGTGGACCGCGGCCAGGGCGCGGACCGGGTACTTGGCGATCACCCGCTCGGCGATGCGGCGCATCTCGGCCTCGGCCGTCGGGTGGCAGGAGTAGCCGAGCCCGTCGACGTCGGCCCCGCCGTCGTGGTTGCGCACCGTGCCGACGAAGAGCGTGGTGCCGCCCGTGGCGTCGTCGCCGACGGCCTTGAAGACCTCGTCTATCGAGAGCGGGGTCTCACGGATTCCGAGCAGCCGGATCGGGTCCGGAGCGGCCTGCTCGCCGGGGTGGTCGAAGTGCGGTGCCATGCAGCCATCGTGCACCACGGGTCTCACATCGCGGTATAGCCGATTCGACCGGCTGTACGGTCCACGCGTATGGAGCCTCCTACAGGACCTGCGGCCCTCCGGCCGCCGGAGCGGGCGGCCGGAGGCACTGCCGGAAGGGCTGCCGGAAGGGCTGCCGGAGGGTCTGGGCGGGTCAGAGCCCGCGTCGGCGACGGGCCGCGCGGACCACTGCCGCCGCGCCCAGCAGGGCGACCGTGGCGCCCGCCGCACCCGCGGCGGTGGCGTCCTTGCGGCCCAGCCGGCGCCCCGCGACCGTGTGCCGGCCCGCGACCTCCTGGAGGAGCTCGGCCAGCACCTCCTCGTTGGTCCAGCGCGGCCGCCAGCCCGCCGCGTGCAGCACGCTGACGCTGACCACCCACGGGTGCATCGTGTACGCGAGGTCGCCCGCCGGGGACGGCGTCAGGCCGATCCGGTGCAGTCGCGCCGCCGCGCCGAGCGCGACGGCCGACGGGAGCTCCATGCGGCGGATGCCGCTCAGCTCCTCGACCTCCTCCTGCTCCAGCCAGCCCTCGCAGCCCACCGCGAGCTCGCCCTCGACCTTCTCCAGGGCGGCGTACTCCAGCGCGCTGACCAGGTCCTCCACGTGGCAGAACTGCCAGGTGGGCCGGGATCCGGCCACCACCAGCAGGCGCGGGGACTCGAAGTACCGGGTCAGTGCCGTGTCCGTACCGCCCACGAGCACCGCGGGGCGGACCACCGTCACGTTCAGGCCCGGGTGGGCGCGCGGGGCCCGGCGGCCCAGCCGCTCGATCTCCAGCAGGTCGCCGACGCCCGTCGCCTCGGCCGTGGCCCGCAGCTCGGAGTCCTCCGACAGCGGGATGTCGTTGTCCGGCAGCGCCCCGTAGACCATCGAGGACGTGCACAGCACGACCCGGTGCACCCCGGCCGCCGCTGCCGCCGTCAGCACGGTCTGGGTCCCGCGCACGTTGTACGCCGTACGGGCCGCCGGATCCGTCTCCAGGTCGAGGTCCAGCGCCAGGTGGACGACCACGTCGGCCCCGCGCAGTCTCTCGGCGATCGCGGGGTCCCGTACGTCGAGGACGTGCCACTGCGCGGCCGCGCACTCGCCGCGCCGCTCGTCGATCGCCACGACCTGCTTGACCTCGTCGGATGCGGCCAGCCGGGCGACCAGGGCCGCCCCGACCCCGGAAGCGGCGCCGGTCACGGCGATCACCGGGCCTCGTGCGCCCTGGTTTCGCGGCCGGCGAACGCCGTGGGCGCTCTCGCCGTGCTCAGGGCGGTTTTCGGCGTCGTGCGGCGCGTGAACCTGTGGATCTGGGGAACTCACCAGGCGTCTCCAGCGGTTGTCTTCAGTAGGGACGCGCCGTGACGCGTACCCACCAGGTGATGTCCATCCTGCCGCAGCCCAGGAGTCGGCGGAGCACCGAGCCCGGAAGCGGGTCCGGTGTCTACGCTGGGTGGTGTTGTCGGACCATTTCCCGTCGGCTCCCGCCGGCGGCCCTACGAGCCGAGGAAACCCGTGAGCGACACCCCATTCGGATTCGGCCTTCCGCCGGAGGAGCCGGAGAACGGCGACGAAGGCAAGAAGAAGGGCAATCAGGGCGGTCAGGGCGGCCCGAATCCGTTCGGGTTCCCCGGCATGGGCCTGCCGGGCGGAGCCGGCGGCCCCGGCGGCGCGGACAACCCGTTCGCGGCGATGTTCGGCTCGATGAACCCGAACGACCTGGGCGCGGCCTTCCAGCAGCTCGGCCAGATGCTCAGTTACGAGGGCGGTCCCGTGAACTGGGACATGGCCAAGGACATCGCCCGCCAGACCGTCGCGCAGGGCACGGCGGACGGCGTGAAGGACTCCAGCGTCGGCATCGCCGAGAAGTCCGCCGTCGAGGAGGCCGTGCGCCTCGCCGACCACTGGCTGGACGGGGTGACCTCGCTGCCCTCCGGCGCCACCACGGCCGTCGCGTGGAGCCGCGCCGAGTGGGTCGAGGCGACCCTCCCGGTGTGGAAGGAGCTCGTGGACCCGGTGGCCGAGCGCGTGGGCGCCGCCATGGGCGGCGTGCTGCCCGAGGAGATGCAGGCCATGGCGGGCCCGCTGCTCGGGATGATGCGCTCCATGGGCGGGGCCATGTTCGGCCAGCAGATCGGCCAGGCCGTGGGCACCCTCGCGGGCGAGGTCGTGGGCTCCACCGACATCGGGCTGCCGCTGGGCCCGGCGGGCAAGGCCGCCCTGCTGCCGCTGAACATCGAGGCCTTCGGCAAGGACCTGAGCGTCCCCGCCGACGAGGTGCGGCTGTACCTGGCCCTGCGCGAGGCGGCCCACGCCCGGCTCTTCGCACACGTGCCGTGGCTGCGCTCGCACCTGTTCGGCGCGGTCGAGGGGTACGCGCGCGGCATCAAGGTCGACACCTCGAAGCTGGAGGACGTGGTCGGCCAGCTCGACCCGACCAACCCGGAGCAGCTGCAGGAGGCCCTGCAGGGCGGCATGTTCCAGCCGCAGGACACCCCCGAGCAGAAGGCCGCCCTGGCCCGCCTGGAGACGGCGCTCGCGCTGGTCGAGGGCTGGGTGGACGCGGTCGTGCACGAGGCGGCCAAGCCCCGGCTGTCCTCTGCGGACGCCATGCGCGAGACCATGCGCCGGCGGCGCGCCTCGGGCGGCCCGGGAGAGCAGACCTTCGCGACGCTGGTCGGGCTGGAGCTGCGCCCGCGCCGGCTGCGGGACGCCTCGCGGCTGTGGGCCTCGCTGACCGACGCGCGCGGTGTGGACGGCCGCGACGGGCTGTGGGAGCACCCGGACATGCTGCCGACGGCCTCCGACCTGGACGACCCGGACGGGTTCGTCCACCGCGAGCAGCTGGACTTCTCCGAGATCGACAAGATGCTCGGCGAGGCGGCGCAGAAGCGCGAACAGGGCGCACAGGGTGAGCAGGGCGAGCAGGGGCCGCAGGGCGGCACCGGCTCCGCATCCGACTCCGACTCCGACTCCGACTCCGACGGCGAGGGTGACACGAAGAAGTGAGCCTCTACGACGACGCGGTGCTGGTCCTCAAGCGGTACGAGGACCAGCCCGAGCTGCGCGATCTCTATCTGGAACACCTGGCCGCCCACCCGGACGGGATGTACAAGCCCTGCCAGGCCGGGCACGTCACCGGCAGCGCCCTGGTCATCGACCCGGTGGGCGGGCGCGTCCTGCTGACCCTGCACAAGAAGCTCGGCATCTGGCTCCAGATGGGCGGCCACTGCGAGCCCGAGGACACCACCCTCGCGGGCGCCGCGCTGCGCGAGGCCGTCGAGGAGTCGGGCATCGCCTCCGGGCTGACCCTGCTCCCGGGCGGCCCCGTACGGCTGGACCGGCACCCGATCCCGGCGCCGTGCAACTGGCACCTGGACGTGCAGTACGCGGCGCTGGCCCCGGCCGACGCGGTGGCGGAGATCAGCGAGGAGTCGCTGGACCTGCGCTGGTTCGCGTACGAGGAGGTGGCGGCGGCGGCCGACACCTCGGTCGTACGGCTGATGGAGGCGACCCGGGCGCGGCTCTGACACCCGCCCGACAGCCCGGAAGGGGCGGCCCCGCATCCCGCGGAGCCGCCCCTTCCCCGTGCTGACGGGCGCGCTGGTCCTCGCTAGTTCCAGGCGTTGTTCTGGTTCTGGGCGTGGACGCCCTGCTGGCCCATCCCGTACTGCGCGGCCATGCCCTGACCGAGCTGGGCGTTCTGCGGCGGCAGCACCTCGCTGGGCTGCACCAGCGCGAAGCCGGTGCCGAGGAAGCTGAGCTCCCAGCCCTCGCCGGTGTTGCCGCGGCGCCGCCAGACGCCGGAGGAGTGCGTCTGGGCCTGCATCTGCACGCGCAGCGAGGTGGACCAGGCGACGATCGCGTCGGCGTCGGCGTTGACGTACTTGTCGGGCGTGACCTGCATCATCAGCGGCTGCCCGGAGGTCATCAGCGCGACCTTGCCGCGGCCGGTGATGTTGAGCTGGTACTTGCCGGAGCCGGAGATCCCGTACTGGCTGTCCACCGCGATGGCCTCGGTGTGCAGGGTGGAATCCATGGCCAGCACGTAGCTGCTGTCGACGGTGAGGCCGTCCTGGTCCACGTCGACGACGTGGACGTACTGGGCGAGGTTGGCGAAGTAGACCGTGCCCTGCCCGGAGCAGCGCATCAGGTCGAGGCCCTCGCCGGTGCGGGCGCGGGCGGTGCGCTGCGTGGTGCTCTGGTACTCGCCGTCGAAGTCGATGATCCCCTGGTAGGCGACCATGGCGCCCTTGCGGGCGAGGACGTCGTCGGAGCCGGCCAGGGTGACCCGCAGCAGCTGCGGGTTCTGGACGGCGTACCGCTCCTGGGACTGCTGCTCGGCGTGGCCGAAAAGTGAGCTCTGCATGATGTGTGTCCGCTCCCCCTCAGCCCCGGGTCCGGAGCCGGTCGGTGCTGTCCTCGCTGGGCTGTACGACGACGATGCCCTGGCCGGAGAAGGCCATCTGGTAGGCCTCCCCGCTGCCCCGGCCGATCATCGACGAGGCCTTGAAGCTGCGCTTGCCCTTCACCTTGAGGTTCGGGGACCAGGCGACGAGCGCGTCGGGGTCGACGTACGTCTCGTCGTCGCCGCGGCCGCAGTCCACCACGATCGGGGTGCCGCGGGAGGTGATGGCGACCCAGCCGGTGCCCGAGATCTGCACGTTGAACAGGCCCTGGCCGGCGAACTTCGCCATGCCCTTGACCCGCTCGACGCCCCACTGGAGGTGGGCGTCGAAGGCGAGCAGGTTGGTGCCGTTGACCGACAGCGCGTCGTTGTTGAGGTTGATGACGACGACGTCGGCGCCGTAGTCGGCGAGGTAGAGCAGGCCGTCGCCGGTGCACTTCATCAGCGGGGCGCCTTCGCCGGTGAGCCACTGGGAGGCCATCTGGCGCAGGGCCGGCGGGTTGGGCTCGTACTGGACGAAGCCCTCGTACGCGACCATCGACCCGGTGCGCGCGAAGAGGTCCTGGCCGCTCTGCATGGCGACCTTGAGCATGGCCCTGCCGTGGTTCTCCATGCGGGCCGTGACGGGGGTGGGGGCGTAGCCCGCGAGCTGCTGGTTCATTGCGTTCATGGCATTCATGTGGGGCTCCCTCAGACCTCGTACGGCTGGACGACGATGAAGTTGCCGGGAGCGCCGCGGAACTGGAGGTTCACGGTCTCCCCGCTGTGGCCGGGGTAGGCGTTGCGCCGCAGCCGGACCTGGCTGGAGACGATCACCTGGGAGGCCGCCGACCACGCGACGATGGCGTTGCTGTCGGCGAAGGTGGTCGGGGTGACGGGCAGGACCACGGGCGTGCCGTGCGTCTTGACGATCACGGTGCCGGAGCCCTGGAACAGCATGGTGAACAGGGCTCCGCCGGGGATGCCGTGGCCCTCGATGCGGCGGACCTCGTGCTGGAGGGACTCGTCGAAGGCGAGGACGCTCTCGGCGGAGACGCAGATCCCGTCGCCCTGGAGCTCGATGGCGTGCAGGTGGGCGCCGTTCTCGGCGAGGAAGACCTGGCCGCGGCCGCTGCAGCGCATCAGCTGCATCTCCTGGCCGGTGGCGTTGCCGACGATGCGGCCGGCGAAGCCGGCGCCCTTGTAGCTGAAGTCGACCTTGCCCTGGTAGAGGACCATGCTGCCCTGGCGGGCGAGGACGGGCTGGCCGCCCATGGAGAGGTCGACGCGCATGAGCTGCTGGTTCTGCGCGGTCCAGCGGGTGCCGGTGGGGACTTCCTTGTACGGCTGGAGGGCGGCGGCGAGGCCGGCGCCGGCGGCCTGCGGGGCGCCCTGGCCGTAGCCGGGCTGCTGGCCGGGCATCTGCTGGCCGTACGGGGGCGGCTGCTGGCCGGGGACCTGGCCGTAGGGCGCGGGGGCCGGGGCGGGGGGCGGCACCTGGCCGCCGTAGCCGGGCACCTGGCCGTACGAGGGCTGCGGCTGCTGGCCGTAGGAGGGCGGGCCGGGCGGCTGCGGGGCGTGCGGCGGCTGGCCGTACGGCGCGGGGGCCGGCGGGGTGGCGATCGGGCCGACCATGGTCGGGGCCGAGTGCACCGGGGCGGGCGGGGCGGGCTGCTGGTACTGCGGGGCGGGCGCGGGGGCCGGGGCGGGCGCGGGCTGCGGAACGTACGGCGCCTGCGGGGCCTGCGGGGCCTGGACCGGCGCGCCGAACGACGGCGCCGGGGCGGCGCCCTGCGGCGGCGGGGCGAATCCCGGCGCGGCGCCGGCCTGGGCCTGGGCGGCCGCCTGCGGCTGCTGCGGGGCCTGCTGCTCGTCCTCCTCGGCGACCTCGCCGCCGAAGTTCTTCAGCAGCGCGGCGAGTCCGCCGTCGAAGCCCTGGCCGACCGCGGCGAAGCGCCACACGTCCTTGAGGTAGAAGTCGCCGAGCATGACCGCGCGCTCGGTGCTGAACTCCGCGCCCGTGAAGGAATACCGGACGACTTCCTCGCCGCCGGCCACGATCCGGATGTAGCCCGGTCCGATCTGCGACATCTGTCCGTCGCCGTCGATGGTGGCGGTGAAGGACAGTTTGTGGATGCCCGCCGGGACGCGGTCCAGCGTCACCCGGAAGGACTCGGTGTCGCCCGCCTGCGCGCCGAGCTGCTGGATCGACTCCTCCGGCGACTTCGGCTGGTTGTAGAAGACGAAGTACCGGTCGTCCGACAGCTTCTCGTCGGCGTCAAGGCCGAAGCAGCTGATGTCGAAGGCGAGTCCGGGCCCGGCGATCTGCACGCCCACGTACAGATCCGTGCCTGCCGTCAGATCGCTGATCCTGGCCTTGTGACCGCGTTGGAATTCCCTGGCCATACGTAACGACCGTCCCCCATCCCGACAGTGATTTGCGTGCCGCTCAGGCTAGCCGCATCCGCCGACATCCGGCCAAGTCGGTACCGACCCGGTACATAGCGGGGCGCGGACCGGGCGGAGCGGGGCGCGTCGGGCGGAGCGGGGCGCGTCGGGCGGGGTGGAGCGGGCGGCCGGGGCCGGGCGGCAGCAGGGGGCCCGGCGGGTCACTCCTCGCGGGCCGCGGGGACCTTGGGGAGGCGCTCCGCGGCGACCACTCCCTCCAGGTAGCCGCGGGCCCGTTCGGTGCGCGGGTAGGCCTCCAGCAGTTCCCAGAAGCGGGGGCCGTGGCCGGGGACGAGCAGGTGGGCCAGCTCGTGGAGCAGCACGTAGTCGACGACGTACTCCGGCATTCCCTGGAGGCGGTGGGAGAGCCTGATGCTGCCTTCGGCGGGGGTGCAGGAGCCCCAGCGGGTGTTCTGGTTGGTGACCCAGCGCACCGAGCGGGGGCGGGCACGGGCGCCGAAGTACTGGCCGGACAGACGCTCGGCGCGTTCGGTGAGCTCCGCGTCCCCGAGGGTGCGCTTGCTCTCCTGGGCGGCCAGCTTGTCGAGCATGACCCCCACCCAGCGCCGCTCCTCGGCCTCGGACATCCGGGCAGGGATGAGGACGACCGTACGGTCACCCTCGCGGTAGGCGGATACGGTCCTGCGGCGGCGCGCGCTCCGGCGGACTTCGACGGCGCGCTGCTGGGGGTCGGCGGACACGCCCAAGACCGTACCCGCTCGCCTGGCCGAAGTCCCCCCGCTCCGCGGTTCGGACGTGATGGATGCGAAGGCGGCACACGAGGCACCCCTTTTCTTCATCTCATATGCCTAATAACCCTTGGCTGTGGACAAATGCACGCATGGGAGGGGGCGGGAGGGCACTCTGCTGAGGACGGGAACGAGGCGGGGTTCGTACGAGGGGGAAGCCATGTATCCGAAGGTGAAGCCGGCGCTGGCGAGGGCCTGGCGGGATCTGCAGACGGTTCAGTTCGGGGTGACGCCCGCGCACGCGGTGGTGCTCGGACCGGTGGACACGGCGACGGGATCGCTGATCGACCGGATCGACGGGACGCGGGGGATGGAGCTGCTGCGCGCCGAGGCGGTGGCGGTGGGGCTGCCGGAGGGGCAGGTGGACGCCCTGGTCCGGCGGCTGGCGGCGGCCGGGCTGCTGGACGACGCCACGGCGGGCGGTCCGCGGGCCCAGGCCGTGCGCAAGCGGGCGGAGGTCCTGGAGCGGCTCGGGCCGGATCTCGGTTCGCTGTCGCTGGTGCACCGCGAGCCCGGCGGTGATCTACGGGGGGTCGCGGCCCGGCGGGCCATACGGGTCCAGGTGCGCGGGAGCGGCCGGGTGGGCGGAGTGATCGCCGGGGTCCTGGCGGCTGCGGGCGTGGGCCGGGTGGAGGTGCTCGACGGCGGCCGGGTGGAGCCGGCGGACGTGGCACCGGGCGGGCTCGGCCCGGACAGCGTGGGCCGGCTGCGTGCGGAGGCCGCGGCGGGACTGGTCCGCGCGTCGGCCCCCGGGCGCCCGCCGCGGACGGCGGAGTACGAGGGGCCCGAGCCGGGGGTGTCCCTGGTGGTGGTCGCGCCCCGGGACGGCCTCCAGGCGTGGGCGCCGGATCCGGGCACCGCGGCCGACTGGGTCGCCGCCGGCACCCCTCATCTGTACGCCGGGGTGCTGGAGGGCACCGGGCTGGTGGGGCCGCTGGTGCTGCCCGGGGCCACGGCGTGCGCGGGCTGCATGGAACGCGACCGGGTCGAGGCGGATCCCGCCTGGCCCCGGATGCTGGTGCAATGGCGCTCGGCGCACCGCCGCCGCACCGCGGCGGCCTGCGATGTGGGGCTGGCCACGGCGGTGGCGGGGCTGGCCGCGGCCCACGCCCTGTCCTTCCTCGACGGCGAGCTGCCCGCGTCCACGGCCTCACGCTGGGAAGCCGCCCTCCCGCACCTGCACTGGGAGCGGACCCCGGTGCGGCCCCACCCCGGCTGCCCGTGCGCGGCGGCCCGCGTCCCGACGGAGGAGGCGGTGCCGTCATGAGGCTCCTACGAGGGCGGGCCGGTCCGCTCCTCCAGCGCGCGGCACAACTCCTCGATCCTGGGCCCGGCCGACGCGATCACCGGGGTCAGGCTGCGCAGGGCCATGAGCAGTTCGTGCACCGTGCCCCTGGACGGGTCGCGGTCCATGAAGTCCGCGAGGTGGCGCCGGGCCTCGGCCCAGTGAAGCCGGACGCACTGGGCGAGGAGGAGATTGCCGATGTCCGCGGGGCACCGGGGAGGGGCGTCCGGGCTCCCCGGGCCCAGCAGCTCGACCACCCGGTCCAGGTACCGGTCCCGATCCGGGCGGTGCAGCGCGTGCAGCACCACGGCGGTCTCGTAGTGCGCCCAGGCGTCGTCGGGTTCGAGTGCGATCGCGCGGGTGAGGCAGGCCAACGCCTCCTCGTACCGGCCGAACAGCCGTCGGACGACACCGCGGCGCACCAGGATCACGACGCTGTCGGACTGGAGCTCATCGGCGCGGTCGTAGTCGCCCAGCGCCTCCTCGAACCGCCCCAGCATGCGAAAGGCGTCACCCCGCTCGCCGAAGACCCAGGCCTCGTCGGATCCGAGGGCCAGGGCGCGGGTGTAGTCGGCCAGGGCCTCCTCGTGCCTGGCGAGCGCTTCGAGTACCCGTCCCCGGCGCGTGAAGGCCCACTGGTAGTCCGGACTGAGCTCGATGGCCCGGTCGAAGTCCTCCAGCGCCCGCTCGTACTGCTCCATCGCGGCGTGGGTCTCACCCCGGCTGGCGAGCGCCCAGGGGTAGTTCGTCCTGAGTTCGAGGGCGCCGTCGAACGCGTCCAGTGCCTCCTGGTACCGCTCCGTCAGCCGGAGGACCTCGCCCAGCCCGGCGAGCGCCACGGGGTCCTCGGGCTTCAGCTCCGCGGCGCGGGTGAAGTCGGCCAGCGCCTCCTCGTACCGTGCGAGGCTCCGGAGGCTGCGCCCCCTGATCAGGCGGGCCCAGGCGTAGTCCGGGGAGCATCCGACCGCTTGGTCGAGGGCGGTCAGCGCCTCCTCGTTCAGGCCCCTGGTGTTGAGCACGAATCCGAGATTCGCGAGGGCCCAGGCACTGTCCGGCTTGATCTCGACGGCGCGCTCGAAATCGGCGATGGCCTCGTCGTGGCGTGCGGTGAGGCGGTGGAGCACCCCGCGGTGGGTGAGTGTCCAGTGGGCGTCCGGGTTGAGATCGAGGACACGCTCGAAGTCGGCCAGCGCCTCCTCGTACTGCCCGATGGCGCGGTGGCAGACCCCTCGGTTGCTGATGCTCCAAATGTATTCGGGGTCGAGCGCGATGGCGCGGGTGTAGTCCTCGATCGCCTCCTCGAAGCGCTCGGTGAGCTCGTGGGTTCGGCCCCGGCCGTAGTGGGCGCGCTCCGCCCCGGGGTCGAGGGCGAGCGCCCGTGCGTAGTCGGCCAGGGCCTGCGGGTACCGCTCGGCGTTGCGGTGGTCCCGGCCGCGCAGGGTCAGGGCGAAGGCCTGGCCCGTGGTGTCGAGGGCGCCCCGCGACAGCAGGAGCGTCAGGGTGGCGATGCCGGGGTCGCGCTGCTCCGAGGCCGTGCGAAGGCTCCCGCCCCAGTCGGTGAGTTCGGTGCCCTGTGTGTCCCGGCCGGCCTGGATCCAGACCTGGACCCAGCGGTGGAGGGTGGTGATGCCGTGGTCGTACGCGTCGACGAGCTCCCGCAGCGCGGCCGGGAGGGCGGCTCGCGGGTCGGCGCACAGGCGGTGGTAGGTCTCCTGGAGGCGGTGTGCCCGCCAGCTCTCGTCGGACCACCAGCCGTCGGCCGGGGTGACGGCCTCCTCCAGACGTTCCCGCCGCACCCGGAAGGCGTCGGCCAGCCGGGTGTGCAGCCGCTCCCAGCCGACCGGGGACTGCCTGCGCCGCAGCCGCAGCATCGCACTGCGGACCACCTCGTGATAGCGGCAGTGGCCGGACCGCTCGGTGACGAAGGGCATCGACCTCAGCCAGCCGAACAGCTCGGCGGCCTCCTCCTCGACCGCCGCCCGGTACACGTCCTCGTCCAGTTCCTGCGGGAACGCACAGGCCAGGGCGGCAGCCCGGCGGGCCGGGTCGGCCTCCCACTTGAGGAAGCGCTCGACGGCGGTTCCGCTGGGGTCTCCGATCTCCTCCACGCTGCCGGGCTGCGTTTCACCCAGCGTGGAGACCAGGACCGGAAGCCGTCCGGACAGCTGGAGGATCACCTCGACGACGCGCTCGTCCGTCACGCCCTTCCCCGCGAGGAGCCGGCGTGCCTCGGCTTCCGTGAACACCTCCAGCGGCCAGTCCGTGACCAGGTCGTACCAGTCCTCCCAGCAGCGGGCCGCCAGCCCCGACTGGCCGGCCAGGACGACCAGCACGTTCGCCGGGAGCTCCCCGTAGCGGTCGCTGACCAGCACGTCGCGCAACCAGGTGTCCAGCAGGGGGCCGGTGCGCTCGTAGGTGTCGAAGAACAGCGTGATCCACGGATGCTTGCGGGCCGCTTCCCCGAGCTCTTCCAGGAACACCGGGGTCAAGACGTCCAACGGGGACATCACCAGCTCGACGTCGCCGTGACTGCGCAGTCGGGTGCTGAGGAGGGCCTTCACCCGGTCCGCGCCGGCCGCGACCTGGTTCGGGTCGACCGCACCGGTGAAGGCGCCCACACCCGGAAGCATGCCGAGCCCGACCAGGCCCAGCTGCGAGGCGATCATGCTGGACGGCGAGGGCGACGGGGCGCTGCCGGCCGCCGCGTCGGCACCGCCGGCGGCCGTCGCCATCCCGACGTCCGCCTCGTGACGGCGCTGCCGATAGGTGGCCAGCAGCTTGTCGAAGCCCTTCAGCGCCACGCCCTGCTGGGAGAACTGCGCGCTGACGACCTCCATCGTCTCGATGACGTCCGCGACCGACTCGTCGACGTACGCGGTGACGGCCTGCCCTTCACGGGCGATCGTCTCCAGCTGGCGTACCAGGGTGGACTTGCCGACGCCGGCCGGGCCGCGGATGTGGAACAGGAACTGCGCCGCCTCGTCCGGGGACTGTGTGAGGGCGTCCCGGAAGGCCGTGACCTCGCCTTGCCGTCCGATGAAGGCGGTGGAACGCCGCCGCCGGATCAGTTCCTGCCTCGAAGGCCCCCGCCCTGCCATGCACAGCCCTTTCCCCACCAAGCGATCCGCTGTCCGGCCATGCTGTCCCATGGGGGCGGTTGCTGTCCGGCAAGGGCCGGATTCCCGCCACCTGACGAGCGGGCGCCTCGGTCGGGGCGGGGCGGGGACGCCATGACAGGATGCGGTTGGCCGAGGGGTCATCCTGCACCGCCGCTTGCGGCACAGCTGTCTGGGAATTGGAGGGGCGCATGTCTGATCTTCCCCGGAAGGCGGTCACCCGTACCGTCAAGCTGGCCGCGCTGCCGCTCGGCTTCGCGGGCCGGGTCACCTGGGGGCTGGGGAAGCGGATCGGGGGCAAGTCGGCGGAGATCGTGGCGCGCGAGCTCCAGCAGCGCACCGCCGAGCAGCTGTTCCGCACCCTCGGGGAGCTGAAGGGCGGTGCCATGAAGTTCGGGCAGGCGCTCTCGGTCTTCGAGTCGGCCCTGCCCGAGGAGGTCGCCGGGCCGTACCGGGCCGCGCTGACCAAGCTCCAGGAGGCGGCCCCGCCGCTGCCCGCGCAGACGGTTCACCAGGTGCTGGCCGAGCGGCTGGGGGCCGACTGGCGGGACCTGTTCGAGGAGTTCGAGGACAAGCCGGCCGCGGCGGCCTCGATCGGGCAGGTGCACCGGGCGGTGTGGCACGACGGCCGCCAGGTCGCGGTGAAGGTCCAGTACCCGGGAGCCGGCGAGGCGCTGCTGTCGGACTTGAAACAACTGGGGCGGTTCGCGGGGCTGCTGGGGCCGCTGATTCCGGGCATGGACGTCAAGCCGCTGATCAAGGAGTTGCGCGACCGGGTCTCGGAGGAGCTGGACTACGAGCTGGAGGCGGAGGCCCAGCGGACCCACGCGGACGCGTTCGACGGTGACGAGGACGTGGTCGTACCGGACGTCGTGCACCAGGGCGACCAGGTGCTGGTGACCGAGTGGATGGAGGGGACCCCGCTGTCGGAGGTGATAGCGGACGGCACCCAGGAGGAGCGCGACCGCGCCGGCCAGCTGCTGGCCCGGTTCCTCTTCTCGGGGCCCGCGCGCACCGGCCTGCTCCACGCCGATCCCCATCCGGGCAACTTCCGCCTGCTGGCGGGGGCGGACGGCCGGATGCGGCTGGGCGTGCTGGACTTCGGCACCGTCGACCGGCTGCCCGGCGGCTGGCCCAAGCCGATCGGCACCTCCCTGCGGATGACGCTGGAGGGTGATGCCGAGGGGATCTACGGGCACTTGTGCGCCGAGGGGTTCGTGAGGGAGTCCATCGAACTGGATCCGGAGGCGGTGCTGGACTATCTGCTGCCCATCATCGAACCGGCCCAGGCGGAGGAGTTCACCTTCACGCGGCCGTGGCTGCGCGGTCAGGCGGCGCGCATCGCCGATCCCCGCTCCCCCGCGCACCAGTTGGGCCGGCAGATCAATCTGCCGCCCTCGTACCTGCTGATCCACCGGGTGACGCTGAGCACCATCGGGGTGCTCTGCCAGCTGGGCGCGACGGTGCGGCTGCGGGAGGAACTGGAGTCCTGGCTCCCGGGGTTCCTGCCCGACGAGTGAGCGCGCAGGCCGGGTGGCGCGGTCACCACCAGGACGAGTCGAGGCGGCCCTCGATCGCCCTGAGGTTGGCTCGCGCGCAGTCGACGCAGAAGTACTGTCTGGTCCCGTTCTCCACCGAGCAGGTCCAGGTGGGCGGGGCGCCGTCGGGGGCCTGCTTGCCGCAGCGCGCGCAGACGGCGGGCTGCGCCTCGGGGCCCGACGGGGCGGAGTGGGGATTGGGCTGGTCCACCTCCAGACGATATCCCCGCGAGGGGTGCAGAGCCCTCCGCAACGCACCGGGGGGACCGGTCCGTTCGGACCGGTCCCCCCGTACGCTGCCGCGCCGCAGGTCAGCGGCGGTTCAGCGGTTGCTTACTGCATGACGGCCATGGCGAGGGCCCGCCGGGCGCGCAGCGAGACGCGCTCGGCTCGCCGCTGCATGCGGCGGGCGGCGACCAGGCGCACGGCGCGACGCTCGGCGTCGGCCTCGCGCATGCGGTCGCTCATATGGGCACGGGCCAGGGCTTCTGGGATGAGTTGCATTTCTCGGGTCCTGTTCTGACGCGAGGTGATCGCGCCGGCGGTGATGAAGTCTGCGTGGGCGGAGCCGTGCGGCTGCTCGCTCGTCGTGTGGGCGGTCATGAGGGCCTGCTTCAAGGGGTCGTGCGTCACGGGGCGGTCGATGGTTCCGATGGCGGTCATGCCGCGACAACCGGGTTCTTGCGCGGACGGCCGCGGGGCCGCTTCCGGGCTACGACGACGCCCTGGACGAAGAGCTCGCCACCCCAGACACCCCAGGGCTCGCGGCGCTCCAGAGCACCGGCGAGGCAGGCCTCGACCAGCGGGCAGGTGGCGCAAAGGGACTTCGCGTACTCGACGTCCGCCGGGGACTCGGCGAAGAAGACCTCGGGGTCGTAGGTGCGGCAGGCGACGGGTACGCCGAGGTTCTCGATGGCGTCGTCGAGCGCGGTCAGCGCGGTGAGGGGAGTCAAGGTGGAGTCCTCCGGGACTGCGGGCGGGGAGATCGTCTGGGTCTGCGGTACGGACGGGGCGTGCGCTTCGAGTTGCACGGTGTTTTCTTCCTCGTCTTGGTTGGCTAGTCGTTCCGGCCGGGTTCGGCCGGGGGCGGCTGGTACCTGGTCTTGCCAGTCCCGAGGCTCCTTCGTGCCGTCGTCCCCTGGTCGGGGACAAACAGAAGGGCCGCGGATCCCGGTTGGGGTTCCGCGGCCCTGAAGGCGCCGGCCTGATCTCGGATCAGGCTGGATCACTCCAGGGTTCGAGCCCGCGGAAGGCCCACATCAGGTGGTGCTGCTGCTTCGTCTGCTTCGTCTGGACTCCGGCACCGGCTGCGGCAGCGAAGCCATAGGCGCCATGCGCCTGGGCTTCCACTACTGCCACCGATGCCTGGGTCGGTCGCTCATTCCGCTCGCTCGCCAGGAGCGCGGAGGGCGCGGCCAGCAGGGCGCGGCTGTCAGCGGAAATCGCGGACAGACCGGTACCCAGGAGCGGGAGGAGCGAGGAGGAGCCGAGCGTGCAGGAAGCGGCGACCGAGCGATCGGTCATTTTGGTGGTGGTGATGAAGCTGGTCACTGGTCTCGCCTCCTCTCGGCGTCTCGGGGACGGTGGCCCGGGGGCCTGTCCCATACGTATTCGGATAAGTACAGCACGGATCCGGAGCTTCGGAGAAGCCACCGTTTCCGTTGCTAAGAACCTATGGGGATTCGCCGGGCATGTGCAAACTATTTTTCCGACGAGTTTCTACGCGTCGCCGGCATCCGCGGCCCCAGGCTCCTGACCTGCACAGATGGCCAGGACATCGGCTCCGTACCGGTCGAGCTTGCGGCGGCCGACTCCAGAGATCATCGAGAGCTCGCCCTCCTCGGACGGCTGGGCCTCGGCGATCGCCACGAGCGTCTTGTCCGTGAACACGCAGTACGCGGGCAGTCCCTGCTCCTGCGCCTGCCCCGCGCGCCACTCCCGCAGCCGCTCGTAGAGGCCTTCGTCCATGTCGGACGGGCAGTCCTCGCACCGCATCAGTTTCAGCTCGCCGGCCTCGGTCAGGGTCTTGCCGCAGACCCGGCACAGCGTCGGCCCGCGGTGCCGCTTGCGGGCCCCCCTCTCGGCCGGGGCGCCCGGCCGGCTTCCCGGGGCCGCAGAGCCCGGCCGCAGGCCGTTCAGGAAACGGCTGGGGCGTCGGGAGGCCCGGCCGCCCGGAGCCCGCGAGAGGGCCCAGGAGAGCGTCAGGTGCAGCCGCGCCCGCGTGACGCCGACATAGAGCAGCCGGCGCTCCTCCTCCACCTGCTCGTCGGTCTTGGCGTACGTGATCGGCAGCATGCCGTCGGTGAGCCCGGCCAGGAACACGGCGTCCCACTCCAGGCCCTTGGCGGCGTGCAGCGAGGCGAGGGTGACGCCCTGCACGGTGGGGGCGTGCTGGGCGGCCCTGCGCTCGTCCAGCTCGACGGTCAGGTCCGCCAGGGTGGCGCCCGGCCGGCCGCGGGCGAAGTCCTCCGCGAGGCGGACCAGGGCGGCCACCGACTCCCACTGGTCGCGGACGGCCCCGGACCCGGCCGGCGGCTCGGTGGTCCAGCCGGTGGAGCTGAGCACCGCCCGGACCTGGGATCCGAGCTCGACGACGTCGTCGAGCAGCGGGTCGTTGCCCCCGGAGCGGGCGGCGCCGCGCAGGGCGAGGATCGCCTTCTGCACCTCGGCGCGCTCGAAGAAGCGCTCGGCGCCGCGCAGCTGGTACGGGACGCCGGCGTCGGCGAGGGCCTGCTCGTAGACCTCGGACTGGGCGTTGATGCGGTAGAGCACGGCGATCTCGCCGGCCGGGACGCCCGCCGCGATCAGGTCCCGGATGCGCAGGGCGACGCCCTCGGCCTCGGCGGGCTCGTCCGGGTACTCGGCGTAGACCGGGTCGGGGCCGGGCTCGCGCTGGGAGAGCAGCTCCAGGCGGTGCTCGGCGGCGCGGCCCTTGGCCTGGGCGAGGAGCCCGTTGGCGAGGTGGACCACCTGGGGGGTGGAGCGGTAGTCGCGGACCAGCTTGACCAGGGTGGCCTGCGGATAGCGGGTGCGGAAGTTCAGCAGGTGGTCCGGGGTGGCTCCGGTGAAGGAGTAGATGGTCTGGCTGGCGTCGCCGACGACGCAGAGGCTGTCGCGCTCGCCGAGCCACAGGTCGAGCAGCCGCTGCTGGAGCGGGCTGACGTCCTGGTACTCGTCCACCACGAAGTGCTGGTACTGGGTGCGGATCTGCTCGGCGATGTCGTGGCGGTCCTGGAGGATTCCGACCGTGAGCAGCAGCACGTCCTCGAAGTCGATCATTCCGCGGTCGCGCTTGAGCTGTTCGTACGTCCCGTAGATCTGGGCGATCTCCGCCATGTCCCGGGGGGCTTCGCGCCCCGCCTTCAGGGCGGCCGCCGGGTAGTCGGAGGGCACGGTCTGGGTGACCTTCGCCCATTCGATCTCGCCGGTGACATCGCGCAGCTCGCCCCGGTCGAGGCGGATGCGGCAGCGGGCGCCGGCCTCGGCGACGAACTGGATCTTGCGCTCCAGGAGCCGGGGCACCTCGCCGCCGATCGCCCTGGGCCAGAAGTACTGGAGCTGGCGCAGGGCGGCGGAGTGGAAGGTACGCGCCTGCACCCCGCCCGCGCCGAGGGAGCGCAGGCGGCCGCGCATCTCGCCGGCTGCGCGGTTGGTGAAGGTGACGGCCAGCACGCTGGCCGGCATCAGCTGGCCGGAGCGGACCCCGTAGGCGATCCGGTGGGTGATCGCCCGGGTCTTGCCCGTGCCCGCGCCCGCCAGCACGCACACCGGCCCGCGCAGGGTCGTCGCGACCTCGCGCTGCTCCGGGTCCAGGCCCAGGAGCACCGCGTCGGCCGATTCCGCGCCGGCGGGGAAGGAGGTGAGGTGCGTTGCTGATGTCACCCCGCCATGCTGCCAGGTCTCCAGGGACGGAAGGGAAAGCCGTCCACAGGTGCGCGTGATCGTCGTATGGACGTACTTGACGTACGCGGCGCAGGTGACGTACTCGGGCGCCCCGGCCCCGCCGCGGGTACGGGAATGGCCCCGGGGTCCCGTACGTTCGAGTACTCGGACCACCCAGACCCCACAGAGGAGAGCGCAGCATGCAGGACACGGGTTCCGTCACGATGTACAGCACGACCTGGTGCGGCTACTGCCGCCGGCTGAAGACCCAGCTGGACCGGGAAGGCATCGCGTACAACGAGATCAACATCGAGCTGGACCCGGAGTCCGCGGCGTTCGTCGAGAAGGCGAACGGCGGCAACCAGACGGTCCCGACCGTGCTCGTGAAGTCCGCCGCCGGCGCCGAGTCGGTCATGACGAACCCGAGCCTGGCCCAGGTCAAGCAGGCCCTCGCCGTCTGAGCCGCCCGCCGGCGCACCGCGTGAACAGAAAGGCCCCCGCCGCGGCGGGGGCCTTCCGCGTGTGAGAAGCCTTACGCGACCGGGCGCGGCAGCGGCTCCCCGTACCAGCGCTCGACCAGCCGGGCCGCGATGGAGATCCCCGACGGGGGCACCATCTCGCCCGATTCGAACGCGGCGCGCAGTTCCTCGCGGGAGAACCAGCGGGCCTCCTGGATCTCCTCGCCGTCGACGGTGATCTCGGTGGTCGTGGCGCGCGCCGTGAAGCCGAGCATCAGGCTGTACGGGAACGGCCAGGGCTGGCTGGCGACGTACTCGACCTCGCCGACCCTGATGCCCGCCTCCTCCCACACCTCGCGCACGACCGACTGTTCGATCGACTCGCCCGGCTCCACGAACCCGGCGAGCGTCGAGAAGCGGCCCTCCGGCCAGTGGACCTGGCGGCCCAGCAGCGCACGGTCGTGTTCGTCGGTGACCAGCATGATCACCGCCGGATCGGTGCGCGGGTAGTGCTCGGCGCCGCAGCCCGGGCAGCGGCGGATGTGCCCGGCGGCCGCGACCACGGTGCGCTCGCCGCAGCGCGAGCAGAAGCGGTGCATCCGCTGCCAGTTCTCCAGGGCCACGGCGTGCACCATCAGCCCGGCGTCGCGCGGGGACAGCAGCAGTCCGGCCTCGCGCAGGCCGGCCGGGCGGGCCGACTGGTCCATGCGGCCGGGCAGGGAGTCCTTCTGGAGCGCGAAGTACCGTACGCCGTCGTCGTCGGTGCCCAGGAAGTAGCGGTGCGTCTCGGTGACCGGGGCCTCGAAGGCCGGGGTCATGACGATGCCGGTCCCGCCGTCGGGGGTGTCGTCGATCAGGACCTGGCCGCCGGAGACCACGAAGACGCGGGTCGTCGGGTGGCTCCAGGCGGCCGCGAGCCAGGCCTCGTCGAGGCGGTGGTGCGCGGCCCGGTCGATTCCGCTGGGCGCGGCGAGCGAGATCGGGTGCTCGGTATGGGTGCTCACAGGTACTTCCAACTCCCCCGGTGGTGGGACAGGCAGGCTCGGTGACTCGGTACGTGTGGTGCGTGGTGCGTGGTGTTTGGTGCGTGGTGCGTGGTGCCGGTGCGCGGCGCCGCTGCGTGCGTCAGGCGGGCTTCCCGCGGGAGGCGGCCAGGTCGCCCCACAGGTAGGCGGCCGTCTCGACTCCCTTGAGGAGCAGGTCCAGCTCGACCTTCTCGTTGGGCGAGTGCCAGCCGTCGGACGGCACGGAGATGCCGAGGAACAGGACGGGCGCCTCCAGTACGTCCTGGAGGTCGGCCGCCGGTCCGGAGCCGCCCTCGCGGGTGAAGCGGACCTTCTCGCCGAACGCCCGGCCCATGGCCCGTACGACCGACTGCAGCGCCGGGTGGTCCAGCGGGGTCAGGCAGGGCCGGGTGGGGGCGCCGAAGACGACGGAGTGCCGGATCCCGTCCGGGACCTGCGCCGCCACCCAGTCCCGGACGGCCGCCTCGACCTCGTACGGATCCTGCCCGGACACCAGGCGGAACGACAGCTTCAGGTGGGCGGAGGCGGGCACGATGGTCTTGCCGCCGGGGCCCTGGTAGCCGCCGCCGATGCCGTTGACCTCGGCGGTCGGGCGGGCCCAGACCCGCTCCAGGGTGGAGTAGCCCTTCTCGCCGGCGGCCGCGTGCGATTTGGCCGTGCGCAGCCATTCGCCCTCGTCGAACGGCAGCTCGGCGATCAGCGCCCGCTCCTCGTCCGTCAGCTCGGCGATGTTGTCGTAGAAACCGGGGATCGTGACCCGCTCGTCGGCGTCGTGCAGCGCCGCGACCAGGCGGGCGGCGACGGTGGCCGGATTGGGCACGGCCCCGCCGAAGGCGCCCGAGTGGATGTCCTGGTCGGGTCCGTGCAGGTCGATCTCGCAGTCGGCGACGCCCCGCATGCCGGTGCAGACGGTGGGGGTGGTCTCGGACCACATGCCGGTGTCGGAGACGATCACGACGTCGGCGGCGAGGCGCCGCGCCTCGCGCTCGACGAGGGCCCGGAAGTTCGGCGAGCCGGACTCCTCCTCGCCCTCGATGAGCAGCTTGAGGTGGACGGCCGGGGCCTCGGCGCCGGTGGCGGCGAGGTGGGCCCGTACCCCGAGGGTGTGGAAGAAGACCTGGCCCTTGTCGTCGGCGGCGCCGCGCGCGTACATGCGGCCGTCCCGGATCACGGGCTCGAAGGGGTCGGTGTGCCAGCCGTCGGCGACGGCGGCGGGCTGCACGTCGTGGTGACCGTAGACGAGGACGGTCGGGGCGTCCGGCTCCGCGCTCGGCCACTCGGCGAAGACGGCGGGCGCGCCGGCGGTCGGCCAGACCTCCGTGACCGGGAAGCCGGTCTCCTTGAGCTTGGCGGCGAGCCACTCGGCGCTGCGGCGTACGTCGTCCGCGTGCTCGGGCTGGGCCGAGACGGAGGGGATGCGCAGCCACTCGGCGAGGTCTTCGAGGAAGGCGGCGCGGTGGGTGTCGATGTACGTGCGGACGGTGCGGACGACGCTGTCCGCCGGGGTTTCGCTCATGCCCACGAGCCTAACTGTCGGGGTGCCGGTCACTGTCCGTGTCCGTTTTGCCTTGGAGGATCCGCTCAAGACGGTCGCGGCCGGGGAGGCCGCGGGGGCGGATCACGCGGCCGCTGCGGACGTGGAGGAAGGCGGCGGCGACCCGGTCGAGGGGCGTGCCGGTGGCTTCCGCCCAGGCCAGGCGGTACACGGCGAGCTGGAGCGGATCGGCTTCGGTGGTGCGGCCGGTCTTCCAGTCGACGATCTCGTACGAGCCGTCCTCGTTCCGGTACACGGCGTCGATCCGGCCGCGGATGACGCGGCCGGCGAGGGTGAGCTGGACGGGCGCCTCCATCCGGTACGGGGTGCGGTCGGCGTACTCGCTGCGCTCGAAGGCGGCCTTGAGGGAGTCGAGGTCGGCCTCGTCGACGATGTCCTGGTCGGAGCCGGGCAGCTCGGTCGCGGGGTCGAGGACGTCGAGGAGCGGCAGCGGGAGCTCGTCGAAGCGGGACTCGACCCAGGCGTGGAAGCGCGTGCCCTGGCGCGCCGCGGGTTGCGGGGGCTTCGGCATCGGGCGGGCGAGGTCGCGGGCGAAGCCCTGCTCGTCGGCGGCGAGGCGCAGGAGCTGGCTGGCGGAGAGGGCGGGCGGCAGCTCCACGTCGCGCACCGCGACGCGGGTGCGCCGCAGCTCGCCCTCCAGGGCGTCGAGGTCCCGGTCCCAGGACGCGATGGCCCGGGCCTCCTCGGGGGTGGGGCCGGCCCGGAGCGCTCCGGCCGTCGGACCGGGCTCGCCCTCCTCGGCCCAGGGGTCCTCGGGCCACGGGTCTTCGCCCCACGGGTCTTCGGCCCAGGGCTCCTCGGCCCGGAGGCCCTCGCCGCTGCGGGGGTGCGGGACGGTCGCCGCGTCCGCCGCCCAGAGGTCGCCGCCGTCCGGCTCCTCGGCGTACGACGGGTCCTCGCAGTGCGGGGGCCAGAGGTGGGCCTCCGGGGCCGGGGCCGGCCCGGGAGCGGCCAGGTGCGCTTCGACCAGGGCCGCCGCCTCCCGGCGCAGTCTCAGGGACTCCGGGTCCAGGGGGAGGGGCCAGGACCGGTCCGGGGTGGACTCCGTGGCGAGGGACGGGTTCTCCGCGTCGGGGTCCGGTTCCTGTGCCCAGGCTTCGATCTCCCCGTTGCCCGCCGCGCAGTGGTCGTGGAGGGAGGACAGGAACGGCGAAGGGCCCCGGCGCTTCTTCTGCGTCGGGCCCCACCAGTGCCCCGAGGCCAGGAGCAGCGAGCGCGGCCGGGTGAAGGTCACGTAGCCCAGGCGGAGTTCCTCGACCGCCTTGTGCTCCTTCAGGGAGGACTTGAAGGCCTTCAGGCCCGCCGAGGTCCACGCGGGGCCCTGCGGAAGGGTGGCCGCGTCGCCGCGCAGGGCGTACGGCAGGACCTTCGCGTACGAGGTCCACGGCTCCGGCGCCCTCTCCTTCGGGAAGGAGCCCGCGCACAGGTCCGGGACCACCACCACGTCCCACTCCAGCCCCTTGGACTTGTGGGCGGTGAGCACCTTCACCGTGTTCTCCCCGCCGGGCAGGGCGTGGTCCAGGCCCTTCTCGTACTGGACGGCCGTGCGCAGGAAGCCGAGGAAGGCCAGCAGGGACGCCTCGCCGTCCAGGGAGGCGAAGCCGGCCGCCACGTCCAGGAATCCGGAGAGCGATTCGCGGCGCCGGGCCGCCAGCGCGTGCGGCGAAGCCGACAGCTCCACCTCCAGGCCGGTCGCGGCCAGCACCCGGTGCAGTACGTCCATCAGCGGGTCCGCGAGCGAGCGCCGCAGGTCTCGCAGCTCCTGGGCCAGGTGCGCGAAGCGGACCCGTGCCTCGGCGGAGAACGGGAGGTCGTCCGAGGCGGCCGAGGATCCGTCCAGGAACGTCTCCAGCGCGTCCGCCAGCGAGACGACCTCCGCCGGGTCCACGCCCTCCACCGCCGCCGCGAGGCGCTCGTCGGGATCCACTTCGCCCGGCGCACGGCCGATCAGCTGCCGCGCCCGGCGCCCCAGCAGGGCCAGGTCGCGCGCGCCGATCCGCCAGCGCGGGCCGATCAGCAGCCGGACCAGCGAGGCGTTGGCGCCCGGGTCCTGGAGCACCTCGCAGACCGCGACCAGGTCCGCGACCTCCGGCAGGTGCAGCAGCCCGGACAGCCCGACGACCTCCACCGGCACGTCCCGGGCCACCAGGACGGCCTGGATCTGCGCGAAGTCCCGGGCCGAGCGGCACAGCACCGCGATCTCGCGCGGCTCCGTCCCCGTACGGACCAGGTGCGCGACCGAGTCCGCGAGCCACTCCAGCTCCTCGGCGTGCGTGTCCAGCAGCGCGCAGCGGACGGAGCCGGCCCGCTCCTCCCCCGGCGCCGCGCGCAGCGCCTCGACGCCCTCGTGCATCGAGCGCAGCGGCGCGGCCAGCTCGTTGGCCAGGTCGAGGAGGCGGCCGCCGCTGCGCCGGTTCTCGCTCAGCGAGAACCGGGTCGCCGGGCGTCCGTCGGCGTGCGGGAAGTGCTCGGGGAAGTCGTCCAGGTTGGCCACGGACGCGCCGCGCCAGCCGTAGATCGCCTGGCAGGGGTCGCCGACGGCGGTCACCGCGTGCCCGCTGCCGCCGCCGAACAGGCCGGACAGCAGCAGCCGCTGGGCCACGGAGGTGTCCTGGTACTCGTCGAGCAGGACCACCTTGAACTCCTCGCGCAGTAGCTCCCCCACCTCGGGCCGGGTGGTGGCGAGCTGCGCGCAGAGGGCTATCTGATCGCTGAAGTCGAGCAGGTCGCGGGAGCGTTTGGCGGTGCGGTAGCGCTCGGTCAGCTCCAGCAGTTCGAGGCGGCCGCGCACGGCCTCGGGGACCTTGCGCAGGTCTTCGTTGGTGAGCTTCGTGCCCGCGAGGACGTCGAGGAGCTCCGTGTCGTACGCGCGCAGCGCCTCCGGGGTGACCAGGTGCTCGGAGAGCTCTCCGTCGAGCGCGAGCAGGTCGCTGACCAGGTCGGGGACGGATTTGGTGAGCGCCGGGTACGGGCCCGGGGCCTCGCGGAGCACGCGCGCGGCCAGCTGGAAGCGGGTGGCGTCGGCGAGGAGGCGGGCGCTGGGCTCCAGGCCGATGCGCAGGCCGTGGTCCTTCAGGAGCTGCCCGGCGAAGGCGTGGTACGTGGAGATGCGCGGCTCGCCGCCGGCCGCGTCGGGATCGGCCGGCGAAGGGTCCGGATCCGTGATGCCGGCCCGCGCGAGGGCCTTTCGTACGCGCTCGGCGAGCTCGGCGGCCGCCTTGTTGGTGAAGGTCAGGCCGAGGACCTGCTCGGGGGCGACCGCTCCGGTGCCCACCAGCCAGACGACGCGGGCGGCCATGACGGTGGTCTTGCCGGAGCCGGCGCCGGCCACGATGACCTGGGGGGCGGCGGGGGCGGTGATGCAGGCCAGCTGTTCGGGCGTGAAGGGGATGCCGAGGAGCTCCTTGAGCTGCTCGGGGTCGGTGAGGACGGACGGACGCGCGGACACGTGAAGAGGCTAGCCCGACCCACCGACACTCCCGGACGCCGTCTCACCGGCCGGTCGGTCGCCGACCAGTGAGCGGAACGGTTCACTCCACCGTCTGGCGGCCCTCCGGGCGGGCGCTGCACGCACTGCGGAAGGAACAGTGGTCGCAGTGCTTGCCGGTGGCGGGCGCGAAGCGCTCGTCCAGGACCCGGCCGGCCGCGGTGGCGAGGAGGTCGCCGACCCATGCGCCGTCCGGCGGCTGCTGCGCCTGGATCCTGGGCACCGCGTCCCCGCCGTCCCGCTGGGCAGCGCCCTGGCGCAGCTGCACCAGTTCGGCGCCGCCCGCCTCGGGGCGCACCCCGTCGAAGACCTCGTCGACGGCTCCTTCGCGTACGGCGAGCTGGTACACGGCGAGCTGGGGGTGCCGGGCGACCTCGTCCTTCGTCGGGGCGCCCTTGCCGGTCTTGAAGTCGACGACGTACGCACGGCCCTGCGGGTCGGCCTCGACGCGGTCCATGGAGCCGCGGATGCGGACGGCGTACTCGCCCGCTTCGAGGGTGACGTCGAAGTCGTGCTCGGTGGCCACGGCCTCCCGGCCGCCGCGGTCGGTGGTGTGCCAGCGCAGGAAGCGCTCCAGGGCGGCGCGGGCGTTGTCCTTCTCCTGGCGGGATTTCCAGGGGGCGTCGAAGGCGAGGGCGTCCCAGACGGAGTCGAGGCGCTCCATCAGGACGGCGAGGTCGGCGGGGGTGCGGCCGGAGGCGACCTCGTCGGCGAGGACGTGGACGACGTTGCCGAAGCCCTGGGCGGCGGTGGAGGGGGCGTCGGCCTTGACCTCGCGGCCGAGGAACCACTGGAGGGAGCAGGTGTTGGCGAGCTGGTCCAGGGCGGAGCCGGAGAGGGCGACGGGCCGCTCGCGGTCGCGGAGCGGGACGCTGCTGCGGGTGGGCTCGTACAGCCCCCACCAGCGCTGCGGGTGCGCGGCGGGGACCAGCGGGCGGTCGTCCTCGTCGGTGAGCGAGGCGAGGCGGGCGAGGCGGCGGGCGGCGGCCTCGCGGAGCGCGGGCGAGGCGTCGGGGTCGACGGTCGTGGCGCGCAGTTCGGCGACGAGCGCGGGGACGGCGAGGGGGCGGCGGGGGCGGCCGGTGACGTCCTTCGGGGTGACCCCGAGCTCGGTGAGGAAGCGGGAGGGCTGGTCGCCGTCCTCGGCGGGGGCCTTGACGGCGGTGACGACGAGGCGGTCGCGGGCGCGGGTGGCGGCGACGTAGAAGAGCCTGCGCTCCTCCGCCAGGAGTGCGCCGGGGGTGAGGGGTTCGGCGAGGCCGTCCCGGCCGATGCGGTCGGCTTCGAGGAGGGAGCCGCGGCGGCGCAGGTCGGGCCAGAGCCCTTCCTGAACGCCGGCGACGACGACGAGGCGCCACTCCAGGCCCTTGGAGCGGTGGGCGGTCATGAGGCGGACGGCTTCGGTGCGGGTGGCCTTGCCGGTCAGGGTGTCCCCGGCGATGTCCTCCGCTTCGAGCTGTTCGAGGAAGTTGAGGGCGCCGCGGCCGCCGGTGCGGTCCTCGGCGCGTGCGGCGGTGTCGAAGAGCGCGCAGACGGCGTCGAGGTCGCGGTCGGCGTTGCGGCCGGCCGCGCCGCCGCGGCGGGCCCGGCGTTCCAGGCGGTCGGGCCAGGAGGTGCCGTCCCACAGGGTCCACAGGGCCTCTTCGGCGGTGCCGCCGCCCTGGAGGAGCTCGCGGGCCTTGCGCAGGAGCAGCCCGAGGCGCTGCGCCCCGCGGGCGTAGGCGGGGTCGTGGGCGGTGAGCCGTTCGGGCTCGGCGAGGGCGCGGGCGAGCAGGACGTCGGAGGGGGCCGGCACCTTGATGCCGGCGGCCCGCTCCTCGTCGCGCAGGGCCCGCCCGAGGCGGCGCAGGTCCGCGGCGTCCATGCCGCCGAGCGGCGAGCCGAGCAGCGTGAGCGCCGCCTCGACGCCGATCCACCCCGCGTCGTGCCGGTCGCCCGCGGCGGGCTCGGACGCGGGCTCGGACGCGGGTCCGGACACGTGCTCGGACGCGGATCCGGACACGGGCTCGGACACGGGCTCGGACGTGGGCTCGGCCTCCGGGTCCTCGGCCTCCCGAACCTCCGCCTCCACGTCCTCGGCGGCCGGGGCCGTCTCCTCGGCGGCCGCCCCGGCCGGGGTGGCGGCGGTGCGCAGGGCGGTCAGGAGGGGGCCCGTCGCCGGTTCGTGGCGCAGCGGGGTGTCCGTGCCGTCCGTCTCCGCCGGGACCCCCGCCGAGATCAGGGCGCGGCGCATCGCCGGGAGGGTACGGCCGCCGGAGCGGACCAGGACGGCCATGTCCTGCCACGGCACGCCGTCCTCCAGGTGGGCGCGGCGCAGGATGTCGGCGATGTTGTCCAGCTCGGCCCCGGCCGTGGGGTACGTGAACACCTCGACCCCGCCGCCCTCGCGCACGGGGGTCAGCCCGCGGTGCGCGCGGACCGCCGCCGCGGGCAGGCGCGGGACCGGCATGCGGGTGGTCAGCAGCCGGGTGGCCGCCAGGAGGTTCGCCCCCGAGCGGCGGCCGACGGTCAGGGCCCGCACCGCCGCGCCGGGGAAGGAGCTCTCGAAGTCCAGGATGTTGTTGATGTCGGCGCCGCGGAAGGCGTAGATCGACTGGTCGGGATCGCCGAAGGCGACCAGCGTGCCCGCCGGTCCGGCCAGGGCCCGCAGCAGCCGCAGCTGGGAGGCGTCCGTGTCCTGGTACTCGTCCACGTAGATCACGTCGTAGGACAGGGAGAGGGACGGGGTGCGCTCCGCGAGCAGGACGGCCCGGTGGACGAGCTCCGCGTAGTCCAGCGTGCCCTGCATGTCCAGGACGTCGAGGTACTCCGACAGGAAGGCCGCCGCCGCCTTCCAGTCCGGGCGGCCCAGCCGGGTCGCGAACGCGTCCAGCGCCGCCGGGCCGAGGCCCAGCTCGCGCGCGCGGGCGAGCACCGCGCGGACCTCGTCCGCGAAGCCGCGCGTGGTGAGCGCGGCCCGCAGGTCGTCCGGCCAGCGGATGGAGCGGATCCGGCGCTGGCCGTCCAGGAGGGTGCGGACCATCACGTCCTGCTCCGGGCCCGACAGCAGCCGCAGCGGATCCGCGAACAGGTCGGTGTCCTGGTGGGCGCGGACCAGTCCGTAGCAGAAGGAGTGGAAGGTGGTGGCCTGCGGGGCGCGCGCCCCGCCGAGCCGCAGGGCGGCCCGGTCGCGCAGTTCCACCGCCGCCTTGCGGCTGAAGGTGAGGATGAGGATCCGGGCCGGGTCGGTCCCGGCCTCGACCCGGGCCGCGGCCGCCTCGACCAGCGTGGTCGTCTTCCCGGTTCCGGGTCCGGCCAGCACGAGAAGCGGGCCGCCGGTGTGTTCAACCACCGCCCGCTGCGCTGCGTCCAGAACAGGGGGATCCACCCGCTGCGGCCCGGTGCGCACGAGGCGGTACGCGTCGGGGGTCCGCGTACGCCGCCGCTCGGAGCGGTCGGATGGAGAGGTGATCACGTGGGGTGCCGGTCCAGGTCCTGGTGTGTCTGCGGTTGCTGCGGCCGCCGCGGATGCCGCGGTCACCGCCGCGCCTGCCGAAGCCGAAGAGGCAACGCTACGGCAACCGCCGTGTCCGGCGCAGTTCCCCGAGGTCGCGGCTCGGGGGCCCCGGGCCGTCGCCCGTACGGGCGCAGGGCCGCCCGCCCCGGCCCCGCATGGCCGAAGCTGTCAGATGTGACCCTCGTCCCGTGCGGCGCGCTGCTCCCGCCCGTCCCAGCGCGCCCGCGGCATGTTCAGCCGGGCCTCGCCACCGGCGGTCAGGCGCAGCGGAGTGGCCTCCGCGCGGTAGTGCTCCAGGGCCCGGACCTCGCTGCCGGGCAGCGGCCGGCCGTCCGCCCGGACCACGCGCCACCAGGGCACGGCTCCCCCGTACAGGGCCATCACGCGCCCGACTTGGCGCGGTCCGCCCTCGCCGAGCCATTCGGCGACGTCCCCGTACGTCATCACCCGGCCGGGCGGAATCCGCTCGGCCGCCTCCAGCACCCGCTCCGCGTACTCGGGCAGCTCTTCGCTCATTCCGCCCATGGTGCCGTACATCACGGACCGGTTCCCGGAAGGTTTCCTTCCGTACCGGCACGCACCCTGATGCCCCGCCCGCACGTCGGTCCGTGCCACCATCTTCCGGGCGGTGACTGGTGATACGTGATCAAGAAGAGACGGAAGTGACGACGAAGGAGCAGGGTGTGAGCCCTCCGGACGGCGCGGCTGAGGACGACGGCACGCGCCCAGACCCGTACCCCGGGACCACGCCCGGGGCCGGGGGCGCACCCGAGCCCGAGCCGGGGACCGAACCCGGGACCGGAGCCCGGGCCGGGGCCACCGGCGAGCCCCGGGCGCGGGCCGGGTCCGCGGCCGCGGGCACGCCCCGGCGGGGACCCTCGGCCGAGTCCGAGTCCGAGTCCAAGGCCGAGGCCGAGGCCGACGGGCCGCACGGGCGCGCCTCCGCGTCCGCCGACCAGGTCGAGGTCGACGAGCCTCTGCTCGCCGCCCGCGTGCACCGCCCCTCCGACCTCGTGCGCCTGCTCGTCGGCGTCCTCGGCATCGCCGTCGTCCTCGCCATCGCCGCCTTCGCCCACCGCACCACCGCAGGCCTCGAAGCCGACATCTCCCAGGGCACCGGCGCCGCTCCCGATCTGCTGATCAAGGTCGCCGGGCTGGTGTCCAGCATCGCCGTGCTGCTCGTCCCCGTGGCCTTCGCCATCGAACGGCTGATCAAACGGGACGGGCTGCGCATCGCCGACGGCGTGCTCGCCGCCGTCCTGGCGCACGGCGTCACCCTGGCCACCGACCTGTGGGTCTCCCAGGCCGCCTCCGGCACCATCCAGGAGGCCCTCACCCGTCAGACCACGGTCGGCGGCCCCCTCACCGACCCGGTGCACGGCTACCTCGCGCCGGTCATCGCGTACATGACCGCCGTCGGCATGACCCGCCGGCCCCGCTGGCGGGTCGCGCTGTGGGTGGTCCTGCTGCTGGACGCCTTCGCGATGCTGGTCAGCGGGTACACCACCCCGTTCTCGATCATGCTGACCGTGCTGATCGGCTGGAGCGTCGCGTACGGAACCCTGTACGCCGTCGGCTCGCCGAACGTCCGCCCCACCGGGCAGACGCTCCTCGCCGGCCTGCGCCGCGTCGGCTTCAAGCCGGTCAGCGCCATGCGCGCGGAGCACCCGGACGGGGCCGACGCCTCGGAGGTCAGCGACCGCGGCCGGCGCTACCACGTCACCCTGGAGGACGGCCCGCCGCTCGACGTCACCGTCGTCGACCGCGAGCAGCAGGCGCACGGGTTCTTCTACCGGGTCTGGCGCCGGCTCACCCTGCGCGGCATCACGACGCGGCGCAGCCTCCAGTCGCTGCGCCAGGCGCTGGAGCAGGAGGCGCTCCTCGCGTACGCGGCCATCGCGGCCGGGGCGAACGCGCCGAAGCTGATCGCCACCTCCGAGCTCGGTCCGGACGCCGTGATGCTCGTGTACGAGCACCTGGACGGCCGGCCCCTCGACGCGCTGTGCGACGAGGAGATCACCGACGACCTGACCCGCAGCACGTGGAAACAGGTGCGTGCCCTCCAGTCGCGGCGGATCGCCCACCGGCGGCTGACCGGCGACGCCCTCGTGGTGGATCGTTCCGGCAATGTCGTCCTCACCGACCTGCGCGGCGGCGAGATCGCGGCCGGGGACCTGGTGCTGCGCATGGACATCGCGCAGCTGCTGACCACGCTCGGCCTGCGGATCGGCGCGGAGCGGTCGGTGGCCTCGGCGGTGTCGGTGCTCGGCCCCGACGCGGTGGCGGACTGCCTGCCGCTGCTCCAGCCGATCGCGCTGAGCCGCTCCACGCGGGCCACGCTGCGCAGGCTGGCCCGGGAGCGGGCCGACCGGCAGCGGGAGGCCGTACTGGAGTCCTCGCGGGCGGCGAAGGCGGCGCGCGAGGCGGCCGCGGAGGAGGCGAAGCCGGACCGGGGCGCGGGGAAGTCCGGCAAGGCCGGGGCCAAGTCGGCGGCGGCCACGGCCGCGGAGAAGAAGGCCGAGAAGAAGGCGCTGGACGATGCCCTGGACGGGGCCCGCGAGGAGGATCTGCTGAGCCAGATCCGCCAGCAGGTGCTGCTGATCCGCCCGCAGGCGCCGGTGGAGCCGGCCCGGCTGGAGCGGATCCGCCCGCGCACCCTGGTGTCGTTCATCGCGGGCGCGTTCGGCGCCTACTTCCTGCTCACGCAGCTGGCCCACGTGGATTTCGCGACGGTCGTCGGCGAGGCGCAGTGGGGCTGGGTGGGGGCCGCGCTGGCCTTCTCGGCGCTGACCTACTTCGCGGCGGCGATGAGCCTGCTGGGCTTCGTGCCGGAGCGGGTGTCGTTCCTGCGGACGGTGGTGGCGCAGGTCGCGGGGTCGTTCGTGAAGCTGGTGGCGCCGGCGGCGGTCGGCGGTGTCGCCCTGAACACGCGGTTCCTCCAGCGGGCCGGGATCCGGCCGGGGCTGGCGGTGGCGAGCGTGGGCGCCTCGCAGCTGTTCGGTCTGGCGAGCCACGTCCTGCTGCTGCTGGCCTTCGGCTATCTGACCGGCACCGAGAAGACCCCGGAGATGACGCCGTCCCGTACGGTCATCGCCGGTCTGCTGACGGTGGCGGTGCTGGTGCTGGTGGTGACGGCGGTGCCGTTCCTGCGGAAGTTCGTGGCGACGCGGGTGCGGGCGCTGTTCGCCGGTGTGGTGCCGCGCATGCTGGACGTGCTCCAGCGGCCCCAGAAGCTGATGACGGGCATCGGCGGCATGCTGCTGCTGACCGGCTGCTTCGTGATGTGCCTGGACGCCTCGATCCGGGCGTTCGGCGGCGGCCAGGCCATCAGCTACGCGAGCATCGCGGTGGTGTTCCTGGCGGGCAACGCGCTGGGCTCGGCCGCGCCGACGCCGGGCGGCATCGGCGCGGTGGAGACCACGCTGACGCTGGGTCTGATCGCGGCGGGGCTGGAGAAGGAGGTCGCCATCTCGGCGGTGCTCCTGTTCCGCCTGATGACGTTCTGGCTGCCGGTCCTGCCGGGCTGGCTGTCCTTCAACTACCTGACCCGGAAAGAGGCCATCTAGGGCGGGGTCGAGCAGGCGATCTCGATCGCACCCACCACCGGGGGCCTCAGGGCCCGGTCCGGGAGGGCGGCCGCCCGGGCCAGGTAGACCGCGAAGGGGATCGCCAGCCAGGGCGAGAGGCAGGCGGCCGCAGCCGGCGCGGCCGCGTGGCAGGCCACCGAACCCCGCCGGTACGCCGGGGAGTTCCGCTCCCGGATCATCGTCTTCACGTACGGCACCGTGCCCGCGAAGTACAGCAGGCAGGCCAGTGCCGGGCGCCAGGCCGACGCGGCGGGCATCCCGCCCAGCCCCGCGGCGACCAGCAGCATCCCGCATGCCGGGACCACCGCCACCAGGCCGTTGGCCAGTGCCCGCTCGCGGCCGCGCCACGCGTACCAGGTGTTCACCGCGAGGAAGGGCGCCGCCGCGGCGGCCGCGAGCACCAGCCACGGGTGCGCCACCGCCAGCGGTGTGCCGAGCGCGGCGCAGGCGGCCCCGAGGACCAGCGCCGGGCACACGTACCGCGCCGCCGCGTCCGGCCGGCGGCGGACCACCCGGCGCAGCCGCAGCCACTGCTGCCCGTGGAAGACGGCGGCGTACCCGAACAGCCAGGCCGCGAACAGCGCCGCGTGCGCCCACCCCGGACGGGGGGGGCGAGCAGGGTCCCCGCAGGTGTTCGGCGACCAGACGGACGTCCCCGAGTCCGGCGACTGGTGGGACGCCGCCTACCTCGTGATGTGGGGCTCGAACGTCCCCGTGACCCGGACCCCGGACGCCCACTGGATGGCCGAGGCCCGCCACCGCGCCGGGCCTCGCGGTCTGCGGGGCGGCGTACGAGGGCGTGGGGGTGGCCGCCTGCGTGGCCACGGCCCGCAAGGCGGCCCACCACCTCCTCACCCGCCCCCGACGGCGGCGCGGCGAACCCTTGCGAGGCCGTCCCGAGCCCTGCCGGGCCGCTCGGCGCCCGGCGACCCGAATGGGTCAGCGCGGGGGCGGGGTGGGGGTGGGGGTCGCAGGATGGGGGCATGGGTCGAAACTTGGTGCGGGGTGCCGTGGCCGTCGTCGTCGCTCTCGGGCTGGCCGGGACCGGCGGCTGTTCCGACAGCGGTGAGGGCAAGCCCAAGGCCGGCGGGACTCCGGGGGCGGCGCCCCTGAAGTGGGGGGAGTGCGAGGCTCCGGACGTCGCCGAAGGCGGCGGGCAGGCGCCGCCCAAGGACTGGGAGTGCGCCACGCTCCACGTCCCCCTCGACTACGCCAAGCCCGAGGGCGAGACGATCCCCCTCGCGCTGATCCGGGCCAAGGCCCGGGACAAGAACAACCGGCTCGGCTCGCTCGTGTTCAACTTCGGCGGCCCCGGCGGATCCGGTATCAGCACGCTGCCCGGCGCCGCCAAGGAGTACGAGGCCCTGCGGGAGCGGTACGACCTCGTGAGCTTCGACCCGCGCGGCGTGGGGCGCAGCGCCCCCGTCCTGTGCGAGGACGACAAGCAGCTCGACGCCTACTACGCGCAGGACTCCTCGCCCGAGACGCCCGCGCAGGAGAAGGCGTTCATCGGGAACCTGGAGAAGTACAAGAACGCCTGCAAGGACAAGTCCGGGCACCTGCTGCCCTATGTCGGCACCGAGAACGCCGCCCGCGACCTCGACCGGATCCGCCAGGCCCTCGGCGACGAGAAGCTGAACTACTTCGGGATCTCCTACGGCACCGAGCTCGGCGGGGTCTACGCCCACCTCTTCCCCAAGAACGTCGGGCGGGCCGTCTTCGACGCCGTCGTCGATCCGACGCAGAACTCCGAGGAGGGCGCGCTCGGCCAGGCCAAGGGGTTCCAGCTCGCCCTCGGCAACTTCGCGCAGGACTGCGTGAACCGGGGCGACGAGTGCCGGCTCCAGGGCAGCACCGCCAAGGAGATCGAGGACAACATCATCAAGCTCCAGAAGAGCCTGGCCGCCAAGCCCATCCCCGGCATCGGCGGCCGGATGCTCACCGATTCCTCCGCCACGAACGGCATCGCCCAGGCCCTGTACTCCCAGGAGCTGTGGCCGCTGCTGGAGCAGGGGCTCGACGAGGCCGAGGGCGGGCAGGGGCAGCTGCTGATGGCACTGTCCGACGCGCTCAACGGCCGCGACCAGCAAGGCCGTTACAGCAACATCGGAGCGGCCAACACGGCGATCAACTGCGCCGACTCCAAGGGCCGGTACACGCTGGCGCAGACGAAGGCGAAGCTGCCCGCCTTCCGTGCGGCCTCCCCCGTCTTCGGGGACTTCCTCGGCTGGGCGATGATGAGCTGCACCGACTGGCCCGTCCCGGGCGCCTGGGAGACCCCGGACGTCTCCGCCCCCGGGTCGGCTCCCATCCTGGTGATCGGCAACACCGGCGACCCCGCCACCCCGTACGAGGGCGCCCGCAAGATGGTGGAGCGGCTCGGTCCCGGCGTCGGCGTGGAGCTCACGTACAAGGGCGAGGGGCACGGCGCCTACAACAGCGGCGACAAGTGCGTGCAGGCCGCGGTGAACAGCTACCTGCTGGACGGGAAGGTGCCCCCCGCCGACACCGTCTGCACCAAGGCCGCGCCGAGCGAGGAGGCCCCCACCCCGGCTGCGGGGTGAGGGCCCGGGGCCGCTCAAGCCTGGCTGACCGGCCTAGTAGACCGGCTTCTCGGGCTCGATCTGGTGGACCCAGCCGATCACGCCGCCGCCGACGTGGACGGCGTCCGCGAAGCCTGCGGACTTCAGGACCGCGAGGACTTCCGCACTGCGGACACCCGTCTTGCAGTGCAAGACGATGCGCTTGTCCTGCGGGAGGTCCTGGAGGGCGGTGCCCATCAGGAACTCGCCCTTGGGGATCAGCTTCGCGCCGGGGATCGAGACGATCTCGTACTCGTTCTTCTCGCGGACGTCGATGATCTCGATCGGCTCGTCGCTGTCGATCCACTCCTTGAGCTGCTTCGGAGTGATCGTGGAGCCGAGCGCCGCCTCCTGGGCCTCTTCCGACACGACGCCGCAGAAGGCCTCGTAGTCGATGAGCTCGGTGACCGTCGCGTTCGGACCGCACACCGCGCAGTCGGGGTCCTTGCGGACCTTGACCTGCCGGTACTGCATCTCCAGGGCGTCGTAGATCATCAGGCGGCCGACCAGCGGCTCGCCGACGCCGGTGAGGACCTTGATGGCCTCCGTCACCTGGATCGACCCGATGGACGCGCAGAGCACGCCCAGCACGCCGCCCTCGGCGCAGCTCGGGACCATGCCCGGCGGCGGGGGCTCCGGGTACAGGCAGCGGTAGCACGGCCCGTGCTCGGACCAGAAGACCGAGGCCTGGCCGTCGAAGCGGTAGATCGAGCCCCACACGTACGGCTTGTTCAGCAGGACGCAGGCGTCGTTCACGAGGTAGCGCGTGGCGAAGTTGTCCGTGCCGTCGACGATGAGGTCGTACTGGCTGAAGATCTCCATCACGTTCTCGGCTTCGAGCCGCTCTTCGTGAAGGACCACGTTCACGTACGGGTTGATGCCCAGCACGCTGTCCCGCGCGGACTCGGCCTTGGAACGGCCGATGTCCGACTGGCTGTGGATGATCTGGCGCTGGAGGTTCGACTCGTCGACCTCGTCGAACTCCACGATGCCCAGCGTGCCGACACCGGCCGCGGCCAGGTACATGAGGGCGGGCGAGCCGAGGCCGCCCGCGCCCACGGCCAGCACCTTGGCGTTCTTCAGGCGCTTCTGGCCGTCCATCCCGACATCCGGGATGATCAGGTGGCGGGAGTACCGACGGACCTCGTCAACGGTGAGCTCAGCAGCTGGCTCGACCAGGGGTGGCAGCGACACGGGGACTCCGTAGATGGTTACGTCGTAACGGTGGTTCTTCCCGTAACACTGCCACGCCCTTCTTCATTCCGAGACACCCGGTCCGATCTGCGAGACGATTTCGTCCCAGTACGCGGGCATCGAGGCCCACGGATCGCGGCCTCCGGCGTCGCCGCGGTCGGTGAACCAGATCGTGCCGGCGCCCTGCCAGCGGGCGATCCGCACCGCCTCCTCCAGGTGCGAGCGCGGTACTCCGTGGACCAGGTGGCAGAAGCGCTCGGGCGGGTGCTCGGCGGTCCACTCCGCCACCTGGGACCAGCGGTAGTCCGCCCATGCCCCGGAGAAGGTGACCAGTTGGTCGGCGGCCTCCGCGTAGCCCTCGTACGGGTGCGTGCCGTGTCCCAGCACGATGCGCAGGTCCTCGCCGAGGCCGCGGAGGGTGTCGACGACCCGGCGCACCGCGGCCAGCTCGGCCCGGTCCGCCGGGGCCCCGGCCAGGTAGAAGCCGCCGACCCGGTACCAGTCGAGGAACCGGTGGGCGTCGGAGACCAGCTCACCGAAGGAGCGGGAGCCGTCTCGCATCGCGAGATGGCCGAGCACGGCCCGGCCGGCCTCCCGGAGCTTGCCCGCGGCCTCCGTGCAGTGCGGGTCGGGCCGGCCGCCCGGCCCGTCCGTGACGTTGAGCACCGTCCAGTGCAACGGGGTCCCGGGCCGGGTCAGCTCGGCCCACTCGACCGGCGCGAGCAGCGGGTGCGCGTACCCGGGGACGCCGAGGCCGAGGCGGCCGGCCTCGGTCGCGGCGCTCGCCGTGGCCGCGGTCGTCAGATGCGGCACGCCGCCTCCATCCAGATGTCCGCGAGGGATTCCTCCAGGCCGATCCGGGGCCGCCAGCCCAGCCGGTCGCGGGCCGTGCGCACGTCGGCCTGCTGCCAGGCGCCACAGCCGTCCGGGTAGGGGTACGGGGGCGTCACGGCGCCGCCGGCGAGCTGCTCGGCCGTCGCCTCGGAGCGCGGGGAGCCGATGGCGGCGAGCCCCGGCCGGCCGCCGGCCTGGTGGCCGTGGCCGTGCCCGGCGCCGAGGCCGTGGCCCGGACCGTGGCCGTGCCCCTGACCGTGCTGGCCCTGCTGGGGTACGTCCAGCTCGTGGAGGGCGCCTCCGTATCCGGCGACCCGGGCCAGCACCGCCGCCGCGTCGCGCAGCCGGACCGCCCGCCCGGTGCCGATGTTGACGACGCCCTGGGCGGCGGAGAGCGAGGCGGCGTGCACGGCCCGCGCCACGTCCCGTACGTCCACGAAGTCGCGCTGGACGCCGAGACCGCTGAGCTTGAGCTCGCCGTCCCCGTTCTGCATCGCGCGGCGCATGGCCTCGGCGAGCCGGCCGAGCGGGGATCCGGCGGGGGTGCCGGGCCCGACGGGCGAGAAGATCCGCAGGACGACCGCGTCCAGTCCCGAACCGAGCACCAGCTCGGTGGCGGCCAGCTTGCTGACGCCGTACGGCCCGCCCGGTCTCGGCACGGCGTCCTCGGCCGTGGACGATCCGGGCTGGCTGGGCCCGTACTCGGCGGCGCAGCCCAGCTGCACGAGCCGGGCCCCGCAGCCGCTGCGGCGCAGGGATTCGCAGATGGTGGCCACGGCGACGGTGTTGTGCCGGGTCAGCTCCCGGGCCCCGCCGCGGGTGGCCCCGGCGCAGTTGATGACGACGCCGGGGTGGACGGCGTCCAGGAACCGGGTGAGGGCGCCGGGGCTGCCGGTGGCGAGGTCGAAGCGGACGTCCGCGTCGTCGCCGCGGCCGAGCGCGGTGAGCTGGACGGCGGGGTCGGCGAGCAGCCGGTCGGCGACGTAGCGGCCGAGGTATCCATTGGCTCCGATCAGCAGCACCCTCATCGCGCGGCCCCTTGGTTGGTTGGCTGGCCGGTCATCCTGTGTCTCCTTGGTCGATGGGCGGGGGGGGTCGGGGGTAAGGGGGGGCAGGGGATAGGGGGGCGGGTGCGGCGCCTCGGGCGACCGCTCCGAAGGGCGGAGGCTGGCGGGCAGGGGCCGGCCGGGCTCAGGGCCGGGCGTGCGCGGACGCCCGGGACAGCACGAGGACGGCGTGTACGAGGAGCCCCGCCGCGGCGGCGGAAACCGCCAGCGGGGTCGGGACCAGGGCGAGGGCCAGGGCCGCGGCGACGGGCCCGCGCGGAGCCCCGTGCCCGAGCAGCAGGCGGGTCAGGAACAGCAGTACGGCGAGCGGTACGGCGACGCCGAGCGGGGTCCCCGCCAGCGCGGCCGCCCCCGCGGCGGCCGCTCCGAAGGCCAGGACGGCCGTGACGAGCAGCGGCCTGGCCCGGTCGGCGAAGTCCTCCAGGGCCCGGCTCCCGGCGAGCCGGCTGCGGGCGCGGGCGGCGAACACGGCGCCGGCCAGGTGCCCGGGGGCCGCGGCCAGGGCGAGGGCGGCCCCGAGCGGGATGCCGTGGCGGTACACCGCCCAGCCCACGGCGGCCGCGGCGATCAGCAGCACGGCGTACGGGAACCGGCCGGCGGCGGCCCTCCCGGGCCTGGAGGGCCACATCAGGGCGGCGACGGTGACGAGCACGGCGGCGGGCCCGGCGAACGGCACCCCGGCGGCGGCCGCCCCGAGCGCGAGGGCGCCGGGGAGCACGGCGTAGCCGAAGCCCCGTAAGGCGCGGGCGTCGCGGGGGCGGGCGGCGGAGGGCGCGGCCGGCTCGTCCCCGCGCGGGGTGCGGGCGTACAGCTCCTCGGCGAGCGAGAACACGTCCCGGTGCCGGAAGCGCGCGGCGGTGCGGTCGGTGATGCCCTGCACCTCCAGCCCGGCGGCGATCTCCAGCGGGTCCACGGCCCGCTCGCAGAGCGCCCGGTGGCGGTGCAGCAGCGTCTTGACGGGGTCCCCGGCGGCCCTGCGGCGCGGGGCCGCGGCCGGGGCGACGGGGGCGGCTTCGTCCAGGGTCATACGGTCGCCTCCGTGGCCGTGGTGGTGGTCGTGCTCGGGGTACCCGGGGTACCCGGAGCAAGCGGGGTACTCGGAGCACCCGGGGTACTCGCGGGAGCCGCGCCGGGCGCCGGGACCTTGGCGGCACCGGCACCAGCACCAGCACCGGCACCAGTGCCGGCACCACCCCCGGGCCCCGGCCCGGAAGCGGGAACCGCCCCCGGCTCCGCCCACGAAGGACTCGTCCAGTGCCCCGGAACCCGGGCCTCCAGAGGCTGTTCGAACGGGACCCCGCCCTCCACCCGCGCCGGTCCGCGGGCCAGCAGCTGGAGGTAGATCTCCCGGAAGGCGGCCACGTTCTGCTCGACGGTGAACAGCTCCAGGGCCCGCGCCCGGGCGGCCGCGCCCAGCCGGTGCGCCCGCTCCGGATCGCGCAGCAGCGACAAGCACGCGTCGGCCAGTGCCCGCGGGTTGCGCGGCGGAACGACCAGCCCCGTACCGCCGATGACCTCGCACACGGCCCCGACGTCGGTGGAGACGGTGGCCCGGCCGCAGAGCATCGCCTCCGCCAGCGTGATCGGGAACCCCTCGATCACGGAGGACAGCACGACCACCCGCCCGGAGCCGTACGCGTGCGCCGGCGTGGGGGCCTCGGGGCCGCCGATCTCCTCGAAGGCGACCGGGTTCTCCCCGACCGTGACGGCGTCGGCGGCCTCGTCGGGGAAGAGCTGCGCGGCGAGCGAGCGGCAGTCGGCGAGGTAGCCGGGGACCACTGCGGTCGCGAAGATCCGAAGCCGGGTCTCCGGCGCGGCCCGGCGCACCTCGGCGAAAGCGTGCAGCAGCGCGATCAGGTCCTTGGCGGGCTCTATCCGGCCGACCCAGACCAGGGTGTCGGGGTCCCCGCGGTCGGGGTCCTCGCCGACGGTGGCGAATCGGTCCGCCTCCATGCCCGGGTACACCGTCCGCAGCCGGTCGCGGGTGGCGCCGCAGCGCTCCTGCCAGCGCCGGGCGTGCGCGTTCCCGGGGGTGAGGAGATCGGCTTCGGCGTAGATCTCGGTGGCCAGCCGCATGTGGAACGCCGCCAGCAGGGCCCGTACGGCGGGCCGCGGAGCCGCCCCGGGTCCGCCGCGGGCCGCGGTCCCGCCGGTCGGCGCCGGTGCCGCGGCCGGTTCCGCCGCGTGCTCCAGGTAGTGGGCGCGGAGCTGGACCCCGTACTCCGTGACCAGCAGCGGGACCCCGAAGAAGCGTTTGGCCAGCAGGCCGGGGAGCGCGGCGATCCCGCCCGCCGCCGCGTGGCAGACGTCCACCTCGCGCAGGTCCTCGTACCAGTCGAGGGACAGCGGCCGCAGCAGCCGCTCCAGTTCGTCGACGAAGTCCAGCAGGTCGGCCACCTGGGCGCGCTGTACGGAGCGGCGCGCGCCGGGCGCCCGGCAGCCGGACTCCACCGCCCGCACCGCGGTCTCGGAGCGCAGGGCCGCGTACATCCCGCCCTGCTCCCGGGCGAGTTCGGCCAGTCCGTACAGGCCGGAGGCGAAGGACTCGGGATCCGGCTCGCCCGCGCAGATCCCGCGGACCAGTTCCTTGAAGCTGTCCGCGAAGCGCCGGCGCTCGCGCCGGGAGTACGTGCGCCCGTCGTCCGCCGGAGCCCAGAGCGGGGCGGTCCAGACGCGGGTGACGTGCTCGGGGAGGACGACCCGGCCGCGCTCCTCCTGCTCGGCGCTGCGGCTCAGCGCGTACAGCTCGAACTCGTGCTGCGGCAGTCCGCGGACCAGCCGGTCGCACCACAGCCGTGCTTCTCCCGTCGCATACGGATAACCACCTTCCGTGAGCAGTCCGATCCGCACGAGTGGCACCCCCGATCTCCCGTTCAGGCGGTCGCCGTGGTCCGGTGACCCGCCGCGGGAAACTCAAGCGGATATGCCGATGACGCGACGGACGGTTGTCCGTCGCGCCACCGGAAGGGGTGAAGAGTCGTAACTTTCGCCCACGGTCCGCGTTCGAGCGCGCTAGAAAGGGCCTGCGGCCCTCGTGCCTCAGGCGCCCCCGCTGCCCACGGCGCCTCTGCTGCCCACGGCGCCCCCGGTACCCCCTGTGTCTCCCCCCACGCCTCCCAGAGCCGGTACGGCGGCGAGCAGTTGCCGGGTGTACGCGTGCCGGGGACGGTCGTACACCTCGTCGACCGGGCCCTCCTCGACGACCAGGCCGCCCCGCATGACGGCGACCCGGTCGCTGACCTGGCGGACCACGGCGAGGTCGTGCGCGATGAAGACCAGCGCGATCCCGAGCTCCCGCTGCAGCTCGGCCAGCAGGGCCGTGACCTGCGCCTGCGTGGTCACGTCGAGAGCGGAGACGGGCTCGTCGCAGACGATCAGCCGCGGCCGCGGCGCCAGGGCCCGGGCGATGCCGACGCGCTGGCGCTGGCCGCCGCTGAACTCGTGCGGGTAGCGGTCGTGGTGCCCGGCCTCCAGGCCCACGCGGACCAGGAGTTCCCCGACCCGGGCCCGGATCGCGGCCTCGTCGCGCTCCCCCGCCGCGCGCAGCGGGTCGGCGATGGATTCCCCGATGGAACGGCGAGGGTTGAGGGAGGACGCCGGGTCCTGGAACACCATCTGGACTCCGGGGACCACGCCCGCGGTCGCCCGGCCGTCGTGGCGGACCTGTCCGGAGCCGGGCTCCAGCAGTCCCACGAGCATCCGCCCGAGGGTGCTCTTGCCGCTGCCGCTCTCCCCCACGATGCCCAGCGTCTCCCCCGCCCGTACGGAGAGCGAGACCCCGCCGACGGCGGCGACGCGCCGCTTGCCGCGCCCGAACTCCCGCCGCAGCGAGACGGCTTCGACGACGGGCACGCCCGCGTCGGCGCCCGCCACCGGGGCGGGGCCGCGCGGCGGCCGGGGGGTGTCGAGCCTGGGCACCGCCGCCAGCAGGCCCCGGGTGTACGGGTCCGAGGGCGCGGTCAGGACCTGCCCCGCGGGGCCGCGTTCCACGGCGGCGCCGTCCCGCATGACCAGCAGCTCCTCCACGCTGTGCGCCGCCACGCCGACGTCGTGCGTGACCAGCAGCAGGGCGAGCCCGCGTTCCTCGCGCAGCCCGTGCAGCAGCTCCAGGATCTGGGCCTGCACGGTGACGTCGAGGGCGGTGGTCGGCTCGTCGGCGATCAGCAGCCGGGGTTCGCACGCCAGCGCCATGGCGATCAGCGCGCGCTGGCGCATGCCGCCGCTGAACTCGTGCGGCCTCGCCCGCGCGCGGCGCACCGCGTCGGGGATGCCCACCCGGTCCAGCACCTCGACCGCCCGGGCCCGCGCGGCGCGCCGCGAGGCGTCCGCGTGGACCCGGTACACCTCGGCGATCTGGTCGCCGACGGCGTAGTAGGGGTCGAGGGAGCTGAGCGGGTCCTGGAAGACCATGGCGGCGGTGCCCCCGCGCAGCGCGCGCAGTTCGGCGGCGGAGGCCGCGCCGACGTCGGTGCCGCCGACCCGGACCGAGCCGCCGAGCCGGGCCCCGGTCCCGCGGTGCAGTCCGAGGAGGGCCGCGGCGACGGTGGACTTGCCGCTTCCGGACTCGCCGACGATGCCCAGCGCGGCGCCCGGTTCCAGAGTGAAGGAGACCTGGTCGACGGCGCGTACGGACGTCCCGGTCTCTCCGACGGGGAAGTCGACCGTGAGATCGGTGACCTCCACCAGCAGCTCGCTCATGCCAGGGCCACCCTTCGGTCCGCGAGGGCGTACAGCAGGTCGGCCACGGCGCCCGCGACGACCACGGCCGCGCCGATGGCCAGGACGACGCCGACGACCACCGGCAGGTCCACGACCCGTACGCCGTCGATCAGGGTCTTGCCGAGCCCGGGTATCCCGAACAGCGACTCGGTGAGCACCGCGCCTCCGATCATCGTGCCGAAGTCCACGGCGCTGAGCGCGATCACCGGGGCGACCGCTCCGCGGACGGCGTGCCGGGTGATGACGGCCCGCTCCCCCACCCCGTAGGCGCGGAAGGTGCGGATGTGGTCCTCGGCGAGCGTCTCCAGGGTGGAACTGCGGGTGAGCCTGGCGTACTTGGCGCTCTCGAAGACACCGAGCGTGATCCACGGCAGCAGCAGGTTCCAGGCCCACTGTTCGGGGTCCTCGCCCAGGGGCACGTACGTCGGGAACGGCAGCCATTGCAGGTACGCGCACACCGCCATGAGCAGCAGCAGTCCGAGGACGAACACGGGGGTTCCGGTCGCGCCCAGGGTCAGCGCGGTCAGGACCCGCTCCGTGATGCCGCCGCGGCGCAGCGCGGACAGCAGTCCGGTCCCGACGCCGACGACGAGCCAGATCACCAGGGCGCCGAGGGCCAGCGACAGGGTGGCCGGCAGCCGGTCCAGCAGCAGTTCGGTGACCTGCCGGTCGTTCTGGTACGAGAATCCGAGGCAGGGCGCGTCGCAGTGCAGCACCAGGCCGGCGCCGCCGGAGTAGTCGCGGCCGGTGAACAGCCCCTGGAGGAAGTGCAGGTACTGGAGGGCCACCGGGTCGTTCAGTCCGAGCTGCTCGCGCACCTGGGCGACCTGGACCGGGTTGCAGCGTTCCCCGCAGGCGAGCCGGGCGGGGTCGCCGGGGGCGACGTAGAAGAGGACGTACACGGTGACGGACAGGGCGAGCAGCACGAGGAGTGCGCCGCCGGCCCGGTTCAGCACGAAGCGGGTCATCGCGCGTGCTCCTTTCCGGTGCCGATCCGCAGGCGGGAGCCTTCGCGCGGGTCGAGGGCCGTGCGGACCGCGTCGCCGAGCACGGTGAAGGCGAGCACGGTGACGAAGAGCAGTCCGGCGGGGAGCAGGACGTAGGCGGGGTCGGCGCGGAACCAGGTCTGGGCGCCGGACAGCATCTGCCCCCACGAGGGGGTGGGCGGTTTCACGCCGACGCCGAGGAAGGACAGCGAGGCCTCGGCGACGATGTCGGCCGGGACCAGGATCGCGGAGTAGGTGATGAGGGGCGCGGCCAGTGCGGGCAGCAGCTCGCGGCGGGCGATCCGCAGGGTGCCGTTCCCGGAGAGCCGGGCGGCGGCCACGAAGTCCAGTTCGCGCAGGGCCAGGGTCTGGGCCCGGACCATCCGGGCCGTCGACCCCCAGCCCAGCAGGCCGATGACCAGGATCAGCAGCAGCGGGCGCGGGAAGTCGGCCGGTACGACGGCGGTGAGCGCGATGGCGAACACCAGCGCCGGCAGGGCGATCATCACGTCGGTGAGCCGGCCGACGAGGTGTCCGACGAAGCGGTTGCCGAGGGCGGCGGCCAGTCCGGCGGCGATCCCGAGGAGGATCTGCACGGCGGTGGCGCCGAGCGCGACGAGCAGGGAGATCCGGGCCCCGTACAGCAGCCGGACGAACAGGTCGCGGCCGGTGCCGGGTTCGACGCCGAGCCAGTGGTCGGCGGAGATCCCGCCGAGGGAACCGAGCGGGACGCCGCCGCGCGCCGAGTCCACGAGCTCGTCGTGGTACGCGTTCGGGTCCTGGCCGGCCAGAGCGGCGAGGAGGGGCGCCGCGAGGGCGAGGAGTACGAGGAGCGCGAGGACGGCGGCGGCCGTGGCGGCCGAGGGCCGCCGGCGCAGCCGCCGCCAGACCTGGCGCGCGGCGCCCGCGCCCGGGGCGCGGGCCCCGGACGCGGACGGCGCGGCAGGCTGCCGCAGGGTGACGGTCACTTGACGGAGACCTGCGAGATGTCGAGGACACCGGTCCAGTCGCTGATGACGACGTTCTTGACGTCCTTGCCGACCAGCCGCTTGTAGACCGGGTGGAAGAGCGGCACGTCGAGGGCCTGCTCACCGATCTTCTTGTCGAGCGCGCCCCAGCGCTTGCCCGCCTCGGCGAGGTCGGTCAGCTTGGCGATCTCGTCGATCTCGGCGTTGACGGCCGGGTCGTTGAGCTGGGCGTGGTTGTAGTTGGTGCCGTTGGTGACGATCTGCCGGCCGTCGAAGATCGGCGCGAGGAAGGGGCCGCCGGAGGGCCAGTCGGCGCCCCAGCGGGAGAGGAAGAAGCCGGGGGTGTTCTTGGCGTCCCAGCGCTTCTCGTTGAAGGCGTTGTTCTCCAGGCCCTCCAGCTTGACGGTGATCCCGGCGGCGGCGAGCGCCTGCTGGACGGCGGTCGCGACCTCGGGGCTGGTCTGCCGGTTCTGCGCGGTGGAGTGCGTCAGGGTGATGCTCAGCCCGTCCGGGAAGCCGGCTTCCTTCAGCAGCTCCCTCGCCTTGGCCGGGTCGCCCGCCTTGCCCGCCGGGAAGTGGTCGTACGGGGTGTGGCCGAAGGCCTTCTGCTCGGGCAGGAAGGTGGTGGCCGGCTCGGCGAGGGCTGAGCCGCCGGCCGCGTTGACGACGCTGGTGCGGTTGATCGCGTAGGAGATGGCCTGGCGCACCTTCGGGTTGTCGAAGGGGGCCGCCTTCGGGTTGAAGGCGAGGTAGTTGACGTAACCGAAGTGGCCGGTGCCGACGCGTCCCTCCAGCTCCTTGTTGCTGCCGATCTGCGCGAGTTCGGCGGGCCCGAGGTTGGTGTCGGTGGTGATCGCCGCCGCGTCGGCGCCCGAGCTGGTGGACAGCCGCTGGTTGATGACCGCGGCGTCGAGCCCGGAGCGGACGTCGATGCGGTCCGGGTAGGCCTTGCGCTCCTCGTCGGTCTTCGGGTCCCAGTTCTCGTTGCGCTCCAGGGTGAGGTGCTCGCCGTCGTTCTCGTTCTTGACGACCTTGTACGGGCCGGAGGAGACGGGGTGCTCCTCGTACTTCACCCCGGTGTCCTTGGCCTTGGGGACGGGCGCGAACTGCGTCTGGGTCGCCACGAAGGGGAACTCGCCCTCGGGCTTGCGCAGTTTGAAGGTGATCGTCTTCGCGTCGGGCACGAGGATCGAGTCGAGCCCCTTGCCGCCGTCCTTGTACGGGCCCTCGTAGCTCTCCCCGCCGACCAGCCAGTCCCGCAGGTACGGGGCGCCGCCCGACAGCTCGGCGGCGAAGGACCGCTCGATGCCGTACTTGATGTCGGCGGTGGTGATCGGGGTGCCGTCCTCGTACGTCAGCCCGTCCTTGAGCGTGTACGTCCACTCGGTGGCGTCGGCGTTGGGCCTGCCGGTGTCGGTGGCCAGGTCGGGCACGACCTTGGTGCCGGCGGCCCCGTCCTCGCGGTTGCGGGTGGTGAGCGTCCGGAAGACCAGCGAGGGGACGTTGCCGCCGCCGGAGGTGTAGAGGCGGGCCGGGTCGAAGTCGCTCTGCGGCTCGGAGTTGAGGACGGACAGGGTGCCGCCCTTCTGCGGGGCGCCGCCGGCGGCGCCGGACGTGGCGCCGGACCGGTCCGCCGCGCCCTTGGGCCCGCACGCCGCGGCGCCCCCGGCCAGGACGAGGCTGACGGCGACCGCGGCCACACGGCGCGATGTCTGGGACTGACGGAGCATGGGAAAGGGGACCTCTCGGCGTGAATCGTGGATCGCCCGGCTTCAGGAGCCGGACAAAAGGGAAGAAAGGCCACGCGAGGGGCAGCGGTCAGCAGTCGGAAACCGGCAGCGGCGGCCGGTGAGCGGCCGCATGCGGGTGGAACGAGAAAGCCGCACCTGCGGGCATGGATGCACCCGGGCGCGGCGAAGGAAGGAAGAAGGAGAAGTCGCGGCGCGATCGGGTACGCGTCAGCGACAGAGGATGTCGGCCACGCTGTGCGCGGTCACACCGAGCAGCGCCAGCTCAATGGCGGCGCTCGCGATGGTGGTGTGGCGGTGCGACATGCGGAGAACAATTACCGATCATCGGACAAGTTGTCAACGCGATGTTCCGCCGTTCACCGCCTCCCGCCGGTCAATTCCCGGGGAACACCCATGGGTTGGGCTTGCACTGGATTCCGCCGATGTCGAGGGACTTCGTCTGCTGCTGCATGATCGGCGCGAGCGCGCCCGGGGTCTGGCAGTTCACGTGCCCGTGCCCGAGCCGGTGGCCGACCTCGTGGTTGATGAGCATCTGCCGGTACGCGAACATCTGGTCCGCGCCGTACGTCGTCGAGCCCTGTGCCCAGCGGAACGCGTTGATCATGACCCGGTCCGTGGAGGCGGAGTCGCAGCTGACGTTGTCGACGGTGGTGTCCAGATCGGACTTGGCGCACCACACGCCGGTGGTGCCGGGGCTGGCCAGCGTGATGACGAAGTCGGCCTCGCCGCCCGGCACCCGCTCGAAGGTCTTCGTCCCGCCGTGGCCCCAGCTGCGGTCGTCGTTGAGGGTGCGGTGGACGGCCTCGGCGAACAGCTGCGCGTCCAGCCCGAGCCCCTGCTCCACGTCGACCCGGTAGCGGACCTTCTTCCCCTTGCCGGGCGCCGGAGCCACCCCGGGGACGGTGTCGAAGGCGCCGGAGCCCTTCAGCTTCTCGTCGATGGGGTACTGCTGGGCCATCTTCTGCTCGTACGACAGCTCCACCGCGGGCGCGGCCGGAGCGGCGGACGCGGCCGGGGTCCCCCGGCCGTCGGAGCGCGAGGCGGCGGACTTGCCGGGCTCGGCGCGCTTCTGGGCGCCGCCGGCGGCGCTCGCGGTGGCGGAGGATCCGCTGTCCCCGTCGCCGGCCATCTGCACGGCGACGACGACGGCGAGCGCGGTGGTCACGGCCGCCGCGGCCATCCCGGCGTACGTGCGGACCTTCCGCCCGCGCCCGGAGGCCGGCGGCTCCTCGGCGGGGGCGGTGGGGGTGGCGGGCGCGGCAGGGGCTGCGGGCGCGGCCGGTGCGACGGGGGCGGCAGGGGCCGCGGCGGCCGCCGTCATCGGCGTGCGCGGCCCGGGCACCCGGCGGCGCGGGCCGGTGGAGGTCAGGGGGTCGGCGGCCGCCGGCTGCGGGAGGGTCACCCGCGGGAAGCCGACCGCGGGGGTGCCGAAGGCCGGGGTGTCGGTGTCCGGCACGGCGGCGGCGGAACGCCTCGGCCGCGGAACGCCGCGCCAGTCCCCGTACACCGCGTCGGACTCCGCGCCCCAGGCGCCGCCGGGCTCGTGCTGCTCGGGGTGGCCGCCGCGGGGCTCCTCGTACGCGGGGTACGCGGGGTACCCGCCGGAGGGCCACTGCTCCCCGTAAGGCCGGTGCTCCTCGTACGACGGGGGCTCCTCGTACGACGGGGGCTCCTCGTACGACGTGCGTTCCCGGGAGGGGCGGCGCTCCTCGAAGAGGGAGCGCTCCTCGTACGGGAACGCCGCCGCGGGCTCCGTCTCCGGAGCCGGGCTGACAGGGGCGGGGGCCGGAGCGGGCCCCTTGCGACTATGTCGTCCCACGGTCCTCAGCCTCTGCCGTCTTCGGTATCTCGGATGTCAAGGGTGTCCGGCGTGTCGCGCGCGGCCGGACCGGTGTCGTGCAGCAGCTCCCGGAAGGCCTGCGCCACCACGTCGGGGTACTCCATCATCGCCACGTGCCCCGCCTGCGGCAGGGTCAGCAGCCGCGAACCCCGGAAGGAGGCCGCCGCCTTCTGCGCCATACGGTACGAGACCAGTTGGTCCCGGCCACCGTAGACCAGCAGGGTCGGGGCGAGCACCCGCTGCGCCTGGCGCCACAGTCCGTGCTGCCCGCCGAGGGTGTACGCGTCGACGATGCCGCGCGAGGAGCGGGTCATCGCCTCCCAGAAGTACGGCAGGGCCATCCGCCGCTCCATCTCCGCGACGGCGTGCGCGAAGCCCTCCGGTGTCACCCGCGAGGGGTCCCCGTAACAGAGGGCCGTCACCCCGCGGGTGCGCTCCTCGGCGCTCAGCCCGCGGGTGAGCCGGACGACGAGCGAGGCCATCCCGGGTACGGCGAGCAGGGCGGTCGGCACGGCCGACCTCTGCACGCGCAGCTCGGGCAGGGCGGGCGAGATCAGGGTGAGCGTGCGCACCAGGTCGGGGCGGACGGCCGCGACGCGGGTGGAGACGGCGCCGCCGAGGGAGTTCCCGAAGAGGTGGACGGGGCCGCGGCCGGCGGCGTCGAGGTGCCGGATGACCGCGCGGGCCAGCGCCGTGACCGAGTAGTCCCGGTCGGCGGGCGGCGGGGACCAGCCGAAGCCGGGCAGGTCGACGGCCTCGCCGTCGACGCTGTCCTCCAGCTGTGCCATGAGGTCCGTCCAGTTCGTCGACGAACCGCCGAGTCCGTGGACGAACAGTGCGGGGGGCAGGCCCGCGCGCAGCGGGGGCCGGGACCGGACGGTGAGCTCCAGCCCGGGCAGCGCCACGGTGCGCAGCTGCTCCCCCTCGGCGACGTGGACGGCTCCCACCTGGGGGGACGCTTCGGATGCGGATCGCACACCCGGCAGCTCGGTCGAGGACATGCGGCCAATGTTACGAGACGATCACGTCCGGACTCTTGTGTTCGGCGTCACAGACGCATGGGGATCCACGTAGCGGGGTATTCGCGATCCTCCTACGCTCATAGATGAGGCAGGCCACAGATACGGCAGGCCCACGAGGGGCGAGGGAAGAAGGGGAGCCACATGACCGTCGACCCCGCAGAGCCGGAAACCTTCCAGGAGCGCTTCCCGGAGACCCTCGACGCCGAGGCGCCCGAGGCCGATGCGGCGGAACAGCTGGCCGAGTTGCAGCCGGACGACGACGACCGGGTCACCGGGGTGGACCGCGGCGAGGCCGCGGACGGGGACGCCGCCGAGCAGGCGCGGGTGGTGACCCTGGACGAGGACGACTACCGCTGACCAGCGTCTCCGGGCGGTACCGGGCGGTCCGTCAAGCGAGAAAACTCGGCTTGGACCCTCCAGATTCGGTTACCGAAAAGTACGATGGCCGCGCGGCGCAGAGCGCACTGTGTTCTTAGAGAAAGTGGGAGGCGGCGTGACAGCCATCGAGCAGACGGAGGCAGCGCGTCCCCGGGGCACGCGACTGCCGCGCCGAGCCCGACGCAATCAGCTCCTGGGCGCGGCCCAGGAAGTCTTCGTCGCGCAGGGTTACCACGCGGCGGCGATGGACGACATCGCCGAGCGGGCCGGCGTCAGCAAGCCTGTGCTGTACCAGCACTTCCCGGGCAAGCTCGACCTCTACCTGGCGCTGCTGGACCAGCACTGCGAGGCCCTGCTGCTCGCCGTGCGCACGGCGCTCGCGTCGACGACGGACAACAAGCTGCGCGTGGCCGCGACCATGGACGCCTACTTCGCGTACGTGGAGGACGAGGGCGGCGCGTTCCGGCTGGTCTTCGAGTCCGACCTGACGAACGAGCCGGCGGTGCGCGAGCGCGTCGACCGCGTCTCGCTCCAGTGCGCCGAGGCCATCTCCGACGTCATCGCCGAGGACACCGGCCTGTCCAAGGACGAGTCGATGCTGCTGGCCGTGGGCCTGGGCGGGGTCTCGCAGGTCGTGGCCCGGTACTGGCTCTCCAGCGAGAGCCCGGTCGCCCGCGACACGGCGGTGGGCCTGCTGACCTCGCTGGCCTGGCGCGGCATCGCCGGATTCCCGCTGCACGGCACGGAGGGCGGCCAGGCCCCGCTGGCCTGACCAGGCAGAGCTGATCGGCCGGGCCCGACGGGGCGGCCGGGGGCGGCCGGGGCCGGTGTTCGCTGCGAGCGTGTCCGGAGCGCCGCATCCGGGTCGCCTCTCCGGGCTAATGTGGACCGGGTACGGCGCGGCTGATCGCGCACAACCGACCATCGGAGGGACAAAGCCGTGGAGGTCAAGATCGGCGTGCAGCACGCACCCCGGGAGATCGTGCTGGAGAGCGACTTGAGCGCCGAGGAGCTGGAGCGTGTCGTCACCGCCGCGCTGACCGGTTCGGAGCCGCTGCTGAGCCTCACCGACAACAAGGGCCGCAAGGTCCTGGTGCCGGCCGACCGCCTGTCCTACGTCGACCTGGGCGAGCCGAGCGTGCGCAAGGTCGGTTTCGGCGCGCTCTGACGCATCGCGACCGGCATTCGGCAGAACTGGGTGAAACGGCCCGGTGGTTGATTCCACCGGGCCGTTTCCCTTTCCTCCGCTTCGGGTAGGACCGCAGTGACCCGGTTTGCCCCTGACCTGCGGGAGACCCCCATGCTGCTGTTGGAAGTGCTCGGCTCCGCCCTCCTGGGCCTCGCCCTTGCCGGAGCGGCCCTGCGAGCGCTGGCTCAGCGGCTGCCCTCCCCGAGGATGGTGCTGGTCAGCGGGGTGCTGGGGGCGCTGTTCGGGGCCTGGCTGACGCAGTTCGCGCTCGGGCCGGGACACAACACCCTCTTCGCGACCCTGGTCGGCTCGGTGCTGGTCTCCGCAGTGGTGCTGTCGCTGCTGCTGCGCCCCGCGACCGGGCGCCGGCTCTCATCGCGCCGGGCTCCGTTTTCACTCCCGTCGCAGGGCTGACCGCTCCTCCGACTGACCTGATCGAGATCCGTCCGCAGTCAGTCACCTCGTACGTCGGCCACCTCGTACGTCGGCCACCTCGTACGTCGGCCACCTCGTACGTCGGCCACCTCGTACGTCGGCCCCGGCGCGGGATTCCGCGCCGGGGCCGACGTACGAGGTACGGACAGGGACCGGATCAGGCGGCGAGGCCCAGGGCGGCCATGCGCTTGGTGTGCGCCTTGGTGATCCGGGTGAACATCTCGCCGACGGCCGCCAGGTCGAAGCCGGCAGCCATCCCGTCCACGCCGCCCACCAGCATCGTGGAGAGCGCGTCGCGCTCGGCGACCACGCGCTGGGCCTGCGAGAGCGCCTCGCCCATCAGCCGGCGGGCCCACAGCGCGAGCCGGCCGCCGCAGCGCGGGTCGGCCTCGATGGCGGCGCGCACCTTCTCGACGGCGAAGCCGCCGTGGCCGGTGTCGTCGAGCACGCTCACGACGAGGGCGCGGGTGTCCTTGTCCAGGTGGGTGGCGACCTCGCGGTAGAAGTCGCTGGCGATCGAGTCGCCGACGTAGGCCTTGACCAGCCCCTCAAGCCAGTCCGAGGGCGCGGTCTGGCGGTGGAAGTCGTCGACGCCCTTGGCAAAGGGCTCCATGGCGGCGGTCGGCTCGGCGTCGATCGCGGCGAGGCGGTCGCGCAGCCGCTCGAAGTGGTGGAACTCCGCGGAGGCCATCTTCGCGAGCTCGGCCTTGTCGTCGAGGGTGGGCGCGAGCTTCGCGTCCTCCGCCAGGCGCTCGAAGGCGGCGAGCTCTCCGTACGCGAGCGCTCCCAGCAGGTCCACGACGGCGGCCCGGTACTGCGGCGAGGCGGAGGCGGTCGCCCAGTCCTGGGCAGCGATCCCGGTCGCCTCGGCGGCGGCGCTGTCGTCGGAGGGCGAGGCGTTTTCAACGGTCGACATGCTCCGCACAATAGCCCGCCGGAACCCCGCTCAAGGCACCGCGTCAGGTCACCGGTGGTCCGCCTAAACGCGACTACCAGGTGAATTCACCCGACACACCTGCGCGATTCCGGGGTACAGTGGTATTGCGCCTGCCGGATACTCGGCGGGCCATCCGAATGAGGATGCCCGGTCGGTGGCCCGATCGGCTCCACCCGACCGCCCTCGGCGTGATGCGTACGTACATGCGTACCGCTTCTCCACGAGGGGCCCCCTCAGCGGCATGAGCGCTTGAGCGAAGGCCAGTGGTCCCGCGCAGCTTCGCACGGCTCCCCCGAACCCGGGTGGGCGCAGTACTGCAAGCCCGGCACGGTACGACCCCCCTCGCCGCCTCGCGCCGCGTCTCACAGAAGAGGCAGCACCCTGACTACGTTCCGAGACCTCGGGATCTTTCCCGAGACGGCCGAAGCCCTTGAGGCCGTCGGCATTGTGTCCCCCTTCCCGATCCAGGAGATGACCCTCCCCGTCGCCCTTTCCGGCACGGACGTCATCGGCCAGGCCAAGACCGGTACCGGCAAGACGCTCGGTTTCGGCCTTCCCCTGCTGGAGCGGGTCGTCGTCCCCGCGGACGTCGAGGCCGGCCGGGCCACGCCCGAGCAGCTCACCGACGCCCCCCAGGCCCTCGTCGTCGTCCCGACGCGCGAGCTGTGCACCCAGGTCACGAACGACCTGCTGACCGCGGGCAAGGTCCGCAACGTCCGCGTCCTCGCCATATACGGCGGCCGCGCGTACGAGCCGCAGGTCGAGGCGCTCAAGAAGGGCGTCGACGTGATCGTCGGCACCCCGGGCCGCCTGCTCGACCTGGCCGGCCAGCGCAAGCTGGACCTGTCGCACGTCAAGGCCCTCGTCCTGGACGAGGCCGACGAGATGCTCGACCTGGGCTTCCTGCCCGACGTCGAGAAGATCATCAACTACCTCCCGGCCAAGCGCCAGACGATGCTGTTCTCGGCGACCATGCCGGGTGCGGTCATCGGACTGGCCCGCCGGTACATGACGCAGCCGACGCACATCCGCGCCACCTCGCCCGAGGGCGAGGGCGTCACCGTCGCCAACATCAAGCAGCACGTCTTCCGTGCGCACAACATGGACAAGCCGGAGCTCGTCTCCCGCATCCTGCAGGCCGAGGGCCGCGGGCTGGCCATGATCTTCTGCCGTACGAAGCGCACGGCGGCCGACATCGCCGAGCAGCTGGAGAAGCGCGGCTTCGCGTCCGGCGCCGTCCACGGCGACCTGGGCCAGGGCGCGCGCGAGCAGGCGCTGCGCGCGTTCCGCAACGGCAAGGTCGACGTGCTGGTGTGCACCGACGTCGCCGCGCGCGGCATCGACGTCGAGGGCGTCACCCACGTCATCAATTACCAGACGCCCGAGGACGAGAAGACCTTCCTGCACCGTGTGGGCCGCACCGGCCGCGCGGGCAACAAGGGCACCGCCGTCACGCTGGTCGACTGGGACGACATCCCGCGCTGGCAGCTGATCAACAAGGCTCTGGAGCTGGACTTCCACGACCCGGTCGAGACGTACTCCACGTCGCCGCACCTGTTCGAGGAGCTGCACATCCCGGCCGGCACCAAGGGCATCCTGCCGCGCGCCGAGCGCGTGCGGGCCGGCCTGAAGGCCGAGGAGCTGGAGGACCTGGGCGAGACCGGCGGCCGCGGTGGCCGTGGCGGTCGCGGTGACCGCGGTCCGGCCGCCGCCGCGGCCCCGGTCGAGGAGCGTGCCGCCCGTACGCGCACCCCGCGCCAGCGCCGCCGTACGCGGGGCGGTACCGAGCTCGGCGCCGAGACCGCCGCCGTGACCCCGGTGTCCGAGGCCCCCGAGGCCACCGAGGCCCCGGCCGGCGACGAGGCGCGCAAGCCGCGCCGCCGCCGGACGCGCTCGGTGACCACGGCTGCCGCCGCGGCCGCCGCCGTGGCCGAGCAGGCCCCGGTCGCCGTCGTCGCCCCGGTCGTCGAGGCCGCCCCCGTCGCCGTCTTCCCGGTCGCGGAGGCTCCGGCCGAGGAGGCCCCGGTCAAGGCCCGCCGGACGCGTACCCGCAAGGTCGCGGCCGCCGCGGTCTTCGCGGAGCCGGCCTTCGAGCAGGCCCCGCCGGCCGAGCCGGTCAAGGCGGAGCCCGTCAAGACCGAGCCCGTCAAGACCGAGCCGGTCCGTGCCCGCCGGGTGCCGACCCAGAAGCCCGTCCTCGCCCAGGTGACCCCGATCGCGGAGGCTCCGGCCGAGGAGGTCGTGGTCAAGGCCCGCCGGACCCGTGCCCGCAAGGTCGTCGACGCGGCCCCGGAGCCGGACTTCCAGGTGGCCCCGCTCGTGGAGCCCCCGGTGAAGGCGCGTCGCGCCCCCGCCACCCGGACCCGCAAGGTCGCGGCGGCCGCTCCGGTCGCCGAGGCCGTCGCCGTGGCCGAGGAGGCCCCGGCCAAGCCGAAGCGCACCCGGACCCGCAAGGCCGCCGCCGCGGTCGAGGCTCCGGTCGCCGAGGCCGTCGCGGTGGCCGAGGAGGCCCCCGCGAAGCCGAAGCGCACCCGGACCCGCAAGGCCGCCGCTCCCGCCGTGGAGACCACGGAGGCCTGATCGCCCGCGCGCCGTCCGGTGGCCCGGTCCCCTTCCGAGGGGGCCGGGCCACCGGCGTGTCCGGGCCGGTCCGGGCCGCGCACACCACCCCTACGCGCCGGTAACCCCGGGCCGGTAGCCTCTGGCCCATGAGCAAGCCGCCCCGCCTCACCCTGCCCGCCGGTGCCCGCGCGCACCTCCTGTCCACCGACCGCGGTGAGTTCGCCGTGCACGAGGCCGGCGAGCCGGTCCGCGGCACCGCCCTGCTGGTCCCCGGCTTCACGGGCAGCAAGGAGGACTTCATCGGCCTCTTGGAGCCGCTGGCCGCCGCCGGCTACCGGGTGGTCGCGGTCGACGGGCGCGGGCAGCACGAGAGCCCCGGTCCGCGCGAGGAGCCGGCGTACGCGCTGGAGGAGCTGGCGCGGGACGTGCTCGCCCAGGCCGCCGCCGTGGACGGGGGGCCGGTCCACCTGGTCGGCCATTCGCTGGGCGGCCTGATCGCGCGGGCGGCCGTACTGCGCGACGCGGCGCCCTTCGCCTCCCTGACCCTGATGAGCAGCGGGCCGGCCGCGATCGCCGAGGACCAGCGGGAGCGTACGAAGCTGCTGGTCGCCGCGCTGGAGGCGATGCGCGAGGACATGCAGGGCGTCTGGACGGCGATGCGCTCCTTCGACCCCGAGGACGCGGTGCCCGACGCCCCCGAGCTCGCGGAGTTCCTGCGCGGGCGGTGGCTGGCCACGGTGCCGGAGCAGCTGATCGCCACCGGCCGGATCCTGGTCTCCGAGCCCGACCGGGTGGACGCGCTGAGCGCCGTGGAGCTGCCGAAGCTGGTGCTGTCCGGCGAGGTCGACTACGCGTGGCCGGTCCCGTTGATGGACGAGATGACAGAACGGCTGGGTGCGGCCCGGGTGGTCGTGGCGGGCGCGGAGCACTCCCCCAATGCGGAAAATCCGCAGGTCACGGCTGGTGCACTGGCCTCATTCTGGGACTCCCACCCGCATGGTTAGTTAGCGAGTGAAAAAATTTCCTTAGCGTAGGGAATGTTTGCCTCTTACACTTCGTTGGAACAGTGCAAGGAGAACACTGACGAAGGGAGAAGCACATGCGCTTCGAGATTCTGCGCCTGGACGACGTCGACGGATCCGCCGTGGACAGCACCGTCGTGGACGCGGCCTCCGTCAACCGGATCGTGCAGCAGGCGGCCGCCGTAGGCCAGCGCATTCTGATCCGACCGGCCGAGAGTGCGTCCTCCTGACACCTCCGCACCACACACGTCGAACGCCCCCGCACCACATCGGTGCGGGGGCGTTCGCGTACCCGCGGCCGGGCCGGCGCCCGGGTCAGGCCGTGTGGATGACCTGGAGCACGCCGTTGATGATCTGCTGGACGGCGATCGCGGAGAGCATCATGCCGGCGAGGCGCGTCACGAGGACGACGCCGCCGTCCTTGATGACCCGGATGATCACCAGCGAGTAGCGCATGGCCGTCCACAGCACGAGGTGCATGGCGACGATCGCCAGCCAGACCGAGACCTGCGCGGCGGCCCCGTCCGCCTTCTGCACGGCGAGGATGACGGAGACGATCGCACCGGGACCGGCGAGCAGCGGCATGCCGAGCGGCACGAGGGCGACGTTCACGTCCTTGGTCTGCTTGGGCTCGTCGTTCTTGCCGGTGAGCAGGTCGAGCGCGATGAGCAGGAGCAGCAGGCCGCCCGCGATCATCAGCGCGGGGACGGAGACGTGCAGGTAGTCCAGGATCTGCTGGCCGCAGATGCCGAAGACGGCGATGACGCCGAAGGCCACGCAGACGGCCTGCCAGGCCATGCGGCGCTGCACCTTGGCGGGTCGGCCCGAGGTCAGGGCGAGGAAGATCGGTGTGATCCCCGGGGGGTCCATAATCACAAAAAGCGTGAGAAATAGGGATCCGAAGACGGCGAAGTCGAACACAGTGATGCCTTGCAGGAGAGAGGGGTGTTTCGAAGAAAGGAAGAAGGGGCGGGTCGGCGCGCGGGCGCGCCGGGCGGCGCGTCAGGCGCCGGTCGCTCCGCCGGCGCCCGGAACGGGGAAGGCCCCCGTCGCGCGGCGCGTGATCTCGCCGTAGATCTCGGGGTCGGTCGTGTACTCCCCGAGGCGGCACGTCTTGCGGCTGCCGTGGTAGTCGCTGGACCCGGTCGTGAGGAGTCCGAGGTCGCCGGCCAGGGCGCGCAGCCGCGCGCGGGTGCCGGTGTCGTGGTCCATGTGGTCCACCTCGATCCCGTCCAGGCCGGCGGACGCGAGCTCGGCTATCGCGGACTCGGGGACGCACCGGCCCCGCTTGACGGCGGCGGGGTGGGCGAAGACGGTGACCCCGCCCGCCGCCTTGACCAGGCGGACCGCGTCGAAGGGGTCGAGCTCGTGCTTCTCGGCGTGCGCGCGGCCGCCGTCGGCGATCCAGTCCGGTGTGAACGCGTCGGACACGGTGGGGACGACGCCCAGCTCGACGAGCGCGGTCGCGATGTGCGGCCGCCCGACCGAGCCGCTGCCCGCGATCCGGGAGACCTGCTCCCAGGTGACGTCGACGCCGAGCTCCCGGAGCTTGCCGATCATGGCCTGGGCGCGCGGGGTGCGGTCGTCGCGGACGAGCTCCCGCTCGCGGGCGAGCTCGGGCTCCTCGGGGTCGAAGAGGTACGCGAGCAGGTGCATCCCGATGCCGTCGAGCCGGCAGGAGAGCTCCATGCCGGTGACGAGGGTGAGCCCGTGCGGCAGCGCGGCGAGGGCTTCGGCGTATCCCCCGACGGTGTCGTGGTCGGTCAGCGCGACCACGTCGAGCCCGGCGGCGGCCGCGCCCAGGACCAGCTCTGCCGGGGTGTCGGTCCCGTCGGAGGCCGTGGAGTGGGCGTGCAGATCGATGCGCACGGCCGGTGCTCCAGGGGTCTCGCGGGTACGGGGGGACACCCCAGGGTACCGCCCGCCGTCCGGGCGCCACGCCGCCGGCGGTCCCCGGCGGGCCCCGCCGGGGACCGGCACCGGCTCCTACGGGGGCTCCTACAAGGGCTCCTACGGGCCGAGGACGCGCGGGCTCAGCGCACCGCACGGCAGCAGTTCGACCTCGGCGCCCGCGTCCCGCAGGTCCGTCAGCACCAGCTCGTCGTACATCAGCAGACCCGACTGCTCCGGCCAGACCACGGCCCACAGCCACAACCCGCGCGCCTCGCCCGCGAACACGGCCCGGTCGTCCGGGGCTCCCTTGACGTGCCACAGCGGTGTCGGGCGGCCCGCCGCCACGACCTTGACGTGCGGCGGCGTGGAGACGTCGATGTACGGGCCGGGGTCGGGTCCGTCGATCCCCGCGTACCGCGCGCCGAGGCCGACTCCCAACTCCTCCGCGACCAGCAGCAGCTCGCCGATCCCGCCGAGCGGTCCGGGCCCCGAGCAGGCCACCGCCGTCGCCCTGCCCCCGCTGCGGTCGTCACCGGCCGCCGCCACCCCGGTGAACAGCCACCCCACCGGCAGCGGCCACGGCATCCACACCGGCACCTTCGCCCGGTGCACCACCACGCCCAGGCCTTCGACGCTCGGCGGGATGACGGGCTGCAGGGGGTGCACCGTGCAATGCACCGCGCACTGCCACGAGTCGGAGAAGAGTCCGGGCGCCCTGACCCGGCCACCGCACTTCGGGCATGTTGGTTCGCCCCTCATAAGAAGCCACGCTCCTCCCCGCCCGGCGCCCCGTCAAGACACGATCACCCGTCCGGATGCCCCGGTCCGCGTGTCTCAGTCCAGCGGCACCGCGCTGCGAAGAGGATCCCGCAGATCGGTGCCGTGCGACAGCCAGCGCTCCTGGAGCGCCGCCGCGCCGTGCACCCGCTTCCAGGCGGCCTCGTTCGCCGTCATCGGCAGGAGGGGGAGGAAGTGCACCGGGTCCATGGGCTCGTCGAGTTCCAGGTCCTCCACCAGCCCGCCCGGTTCCGCGACGAGCACGGAGGTGAACGGCGCCCCGTCCCACAGCGGCTCGCCCACGTCGAGCGAGGCGCCGGAGGCCACGACGAGCCCCTCCACCTGCGGCGCGGCGCCCAGCACCGCGAGCGGCCGCAGCACCTTGTCGGTGGGCGCGAGTCCCGCCCGTACGGTCAGCACGAGCTCGGCGCGCGGTCCGCGCAGCGGGTCGGCGACCACGGCGGTCGGGTCGGTCATCGGTTGCGCGGACATGCCGAGGGTCGCGTACCGCACGAGGTCCCCCTCGGTGAAGCGGAGGACCTCGATGCGGTCGGTGCCGAGGAAGGTGACGGCGGCGCGGGCGTCGGGTTCGCCGAGCGCGCTGCGCAGCCGGGCTTCGACGAGAGCCAGAATTTGTGCCATGAACCGAGCATAGAACTCGTATGAGGCGGGTAAAGGGCGGGTCTTGACCATCCGTCGGCTGATAATGTTGACCGCTGGTCGGGGCCACACTCTTGAAGAGCTGTTTCGGGGCAGCCGACGACAGGACGTCCTCCACGGAGGACCGGCCGGAGGAGGTGGGGCTGCAATGGATCGAAGTCGATCGTGCAGTACCAACCGCTCTTCCACTCCCTGTACGGGCATCACGGACGCGTTTCCGCCCGTTTGATCATCTGATCAGTAGAAGAGCGACGGCGGAACTTTGTCCTCCCGTCCTGTTCCTTCCGTCCGCCCCGGGCCTGTCCGCCTGCCGCGGCCGTTGCCATCCGGAAGGGACCTCCCACCCGTACGGTCCGCAGCCGTGCGTGCGAAGGAGCCTGCCATGTCGATGCTGCCCTACCTGCGTGCCGCCGTACGTCCGGCCCTGCGCAGGTCCACCCCGTCCCAGCCCGGCTACGACGCCACCCGCGACCCGTCCGCGAGCAGCGCGGTCGTCGACTGCGCCGTGTACCGCGACGGCCGACGCGCCCTGGGAGCGGCCTGTCTGACCCCCCGTGAGGCGATGGCCCGGGTCCGTGAGAGCGGCGGGTTCGCCTGGATCGGCCTGCACGAGCCGACCGAGGCGGAGTTCGCGGGGATCGCCGCCACGTTCGGCCTGCACCCGCTCGCCGTGGAGGACGCGGTGCACGCGCACCAGCGGCCGAAGCTGGAGCGCTACGACGACACGCTCTTCACCGTCTTCAAGACGATCCACTACGTGGACCACGCCGAACTGACCGCCACCAGCGAGGTGGTGGAGACCGGCGAGGTGATGTGCTTCACCGGCCCCGACTTCGTGATCACGGTCCGGCACGGCGGCCAGGGCTCCCTGCGGTCCCTGCGCCACCGCCTCCAGGACGACCCCGAGCTGCTGGCCAAAGGCCCCTCGGCCGTCCTGCACTCCATCGCCGACCACGTGGTCGACGGGTACATCGCGGTCGCGGCGGCCGTCCAGGACGACATCGACGAGGTGGAGAACGCGGTGTTCGCCGCGCCCGCCAAGGGCAGTGCGCGTGGCGGCGACGCGGGACGCATCTACCAGCTCAAGCGCGAGGTGCTGGAGTTCAAGCGGGCGGTCTCCCCGCTGCTGCGGCCGATGGAGCTGCTGAGCGAGCGTCCGATGCGGCTGGTGGACCCGGACATCCAGAAGTACTTCCGCGACGTCGCCGACCACCTGGCGCGGGTGCACGAGCAGGTCATCGGCTTCGACGAGCTGCTGAACTCGATCCTCCAGGCCAACCTCGCGCAGGCGACGGTCGCCCAGAACGAGGACATGCGCAAGATCACCTCGTGGGCGGCGATCATCGCCGTCCCGACGATGATCTGCGGGGTCTACGGGATGAACTTCGAGCACATGCCCGAGCTCCACTGGCGCTACGGCTACCCGATGGTGATGGCCGCGATCGCCGGATCCTGCTTCACCATCCACCGCGCACTGCGCCGCCACGGCTGGCTCTAGACACCCTCGAGAGGGCCGGCGCCCACCCCCTACTCTGTTGCGCATGACTCTCAGCACGCTCGACCTGGCCCTCGTCGAGGAGGCCACCAAGAAGTCCGGCCTGATCTGGGTCCGCGGCTCCGGGGCCGACCGGGCCCTGTGGCACGCCTGGGTGGACGGCGCGGCCCACGTGCTGGGCGACGGGCCCGGGGAGCAGCCGTTCCCGGGGCTCGCGGACGGCGGGGCCGCCGAGGTGACCGTGCGCAGCAAGGACAAGGGCGGCCGGCTGGTCGCCTGGACCGCGGCCGTACGGGAGCTCGCGCCCCGGGGCGAGGAGTGGGAAGCCGCGGTGGCCGAGCTGAAGGGCAAGCGCCTGAACGCGCCCGACTCGGAGGAGATGACCGAACGGTGGGCGCGCGAGTGCCGGCTGCTGCGGCTGGAGCCGGTGGCGGCGAGCACCGACCTGCCCGGAGGATCGCTGGCCGCGACCCCGCTGGGCTCCCCGGCCGTGACCCGCCGGCCGATCCCGGCCGGCCTGCCGAAGCTGCTGCTCAAGCGGAAGAAGGCGGCCTAGGCGGACACCCTCGGGAGGCCCCGCGGCCGCGGGTCTCCTCGTACCGCTGCTTCCCGCTACTTCGTCGGGTTCGAGCCCTGCCCGGAGCCCTTGCCCGGGCTCGGGCTCGGCGACGGGCCGGAGCCGGAGCCCGAGCCCGAGTCCTTCGTCGTCGGCATCTGGGTCCCGTAGTCGACGGTCTGGTCCTGCGCGGGCGCCTCCAGCGGGAAGGCCTTGCCCCACTCCGCGAGCTCGACGTGCCCGGCCCCGCCGGCCCGCTCCAGGCGCAGCGGGTACGGGGTGCCCTCCAGCGAGACCGACAGCTTGCCGCCCTTGCCCTTGTCGGCCGTGACCAGCACCGCCGGGGTGTGGCCGACCTTGGTGTAGTCGTCCTGCTTGGTCAGCTTGCCGTCGAGTCCGAGCAGTCCGTCGAGCAGCACGTGCATGTCGGTGAAGCCGCGGAACTGCTTGTACGTGGGGTCGCTCTCGGGGACCTTCACGTACTTGTCGCCCAGCTTGCCGGCCGAGTCCGACTTCCCCCAGAACGCGGCGCTCGCCTTGAGGTAGAGCTGCTCCCCGACCCGCAGCACCTGGAAGGTGTCCTCCTGCGACTTCACCTGGCCGGAGCCGCCGTCCTTCTTGAGCCGCATGTCGAGCGTGAAGGACTTGCCGCCGCTGACCAGCGTGCCGGACAGGTGGACCGAGTCGGCGGCGCCGGCCGCGGCCTTCGCCTTGTCCTCGATCTGGTCGGCGGAGAGCTTGCCGACCCCGTTGGTGCCCTCGTCCGGGTCCGCGCCGCAACCCGTGCCGGTGACGGCAAGGCCCGCGAACAGGACACCGACGAAGGCCGCCCGGCGCAGCCGAACGGCGGGGAGGTGGGCGGTCACGGGCAGGTACCTCTCGTCGTGCGTGTCGTCGTACGTCGTGGAGCAGCAGGCAGCGTACCCGCCCGTAGCTCCGGTGCCGGGCGGGTGGTCCGCCCGTACCCACGGGCGGCCGCCCCACCAGGACGCTCTCCCGCGGCACGGGCTAGCCTGAGGGGCGGCAGGACTGAGGACCGACGCTCTAGGAGGCGCTCGCATGGCTGGTGGCGCCCCGCGGATCTTCGTCTCGCATCTGTCGGGTGTGCCCGTCTTCGACCCCAACGGCGACCAGGTCGGCCGCGTCCGCGACCTCGTCGCGATGCTCCGCGTCGGCGGGCGTCCGCCGCGGCTGCTGGGCCTGGTGGTAGAGGTGGTCAGCCGGCGCCGGATCTTCCTGCCGATGACCCGGGTGACGGGCGTGGAGTCCGGACAGGTCATCACCACCGGGGTCGTCAACATGCGGCGCTTCGAGCAGCGGCCCACCGAGCGCCTGGTCCTCGGTGAACTGCTGGACCGCCGGGTGACGCTGGGCGCCACGGGCGAGGAGGTCACCGTCCTGGACGTGGCCATCCAGCAGCTGCCGGCCCGCCGCGACTGGGAGATCGACCGGATCTTCGTGCGCAAGGGCAAGAGCGGCGCGCTGCGCCGGCGGGGCGAGACCCTGACCGTGGAGTGGTCGGCGGTGACCGGCTTCTCGCTGGAGGAGGAGGGCCAGGGCGCCGAGAACCTGGTGGCCACCTTCGAGCAGATGCGCCCGGCCGACGTGGCGAACGTACTGCACCACCTGACGCCGAAGCGGCGCGCCGAGGTGGCCAGCGCCCTCGACGACGACCGGCTCGCGGACGTCATGGAGGAGCTCCCCGAGGACGAGCAGGTGGAGATCCTCGGCAAGCTGAAGGAGGAGCGCGCCGCCGACGTCCTGGAGGCGATGGACCCCGACGACGCGGCCGACCTGCTCTCGGAGCTCCCGGAGGACGACAAGGAGCGGCTGCTGACGCTGATGCAGCCGGACGACGCGGCCGACGTGCGCCGCCTCCTGTCGTACGAGGAGAACACCGCGGGCGGTCTGATGACGACGGAGCCGATCGTGCTGCGGCCCGACGCGACGGTCGCCGACGCGCTGGCCCGCGTACGGCAGGCGGACCTGTCGCCGGCGCTGGCCGCGCAGGTGTACGTGTGCCGGCCGCCGGACGAGACGCCCACGGGCAAGTACCTGGGGACGGTGCACTTCCAGCGGCTGCTGCGGGACCCCCCGTTCACCCTGGTGAGCTCGATCGTGGACACGGACCTGCCGCCGCTGCGTCCGGACGCCTCGCTGCCCCAGGTGACGACCCATCTCGCCGCGTACAACATGGTGGCGGTGCCGGTGGTGGACGAGAGCGGCTCGCTGCTGGGCGCGGTGACCGTGGACGACGTACTGGACCACCTGCTGCCGGACGACTGGCGGGAGACGGACTTCCACTCCGAGGAGGTCTCCGGTGGGCAGTGAGCGCAAGGGCGAGCCGTCGCGCGAACGGCGCCGCGAGCAGATCCGCGTACGGCGCGAGCTGGCGCGCGAGCACGCCCGGGAGTACGCGCGCGAGCAGGGACTCACGGGCCGGGAGGAAGAGTCCGCCGAGCGGCTGCGGTCCAAGGCGACCGCTTCCACGACCGGGTCGACCGCGCTGAGCCGCTCGCCGCGGGTGCGCCTGGACCAGCCCCGGGCGGACCGGCGGCGGGTGCTTCCGGTCTACGACCCGGAGGCCTTCGGGCGGCTGTCGGAGCGGGTGGCGCGCTTCCTCGGCACGGGCCGGTTCATCGTCTACATGACGCTGGTGATCATCGTCTGGGTGCTGTGGAACATCTTCGCGCCCACGCACCTGCGCTTCGACGAGTACCCGTTCATCTTCCTGACGCTGATGCTGTCGCTGCAGGCCTCGTACGCGGCCCCGCTGATCCTGCTCGCGCAGAACCGGCAGGACGACCGCGACCGCGTCAACCTGGAGCAGGACCGCAAGCAGAACGAGCGCTCCATCGCCGACACCGAGTACCTGACCCGGGAGATCGCGGCGCTGCGGATGGGCCTGGGCGAGGTCGCGACCCGCGACTGGATCCGGTCGGAGTTCCAGGACCTGATCAAGGAGATGGACGAGCGGCGGCTATTCCCGCTCGAGAGTGACGAAGGCGACCGCTAGCGGCCTTTCCTGCGGCGGGCTACCGAGCCGTACCATCGGGACATGGCTACCGACACAAGCTCCGCCGCCGTGCCTGAGCAGGACGCGATCCTCGACGCGCTGGCGACGGTGAACGACCCCGAGATCCACCGGCCGATCACCGAGCTCGGCATGGTCAAATCGGTGGAGATCGGTGACGGCGGCGAGGTCGCGGTCACGGTCTACCTCACGGTGTCGGGCTGTCCCATGCGCGAGACGATCACCAAGAACGTCACCGAGGCCGTCGAGCGGGTCGCGGGCGTCACCTCGGTCGCGGTCACGCTGGACGTGATGAGCGACGAGCAGCGCAAGGACCTGGCGGCCACCCTGCGCGGCGGCACCGCCGAGCGCGAGGTCCCCTTCGCCAAGCCGGGCTCGCTGACCCGCGTCTACGCGGTGGCCTCCGGCAAGGGCGGCGTCGGCAAGTCGTCTGTGACGGTGAACCTGGCCGCGGCCATGGCCGCGGACGGGCTGAAGGTCGGCGTCGTCGACGCGGACATCTACGGCCACAGCGTGCCGCGCATGCTGGGCGTGGAAGGCCGCCCGACCCAGGTCGAGAACATGATCATGCCGCCGTCGGCCAACGGTGTGAAGGTCATCTCGATCGGCATGTTCACCCCGGGCAACGCGCCGGTGGTGTGGCGCGGTCCGATGCTCCACCGGGCGCTCCAGCAGTTCCTGGCGGACGTGTTCTGGGGCGACCTGGACGTACTGCTGCTGGACCTCCCGCCGGGTACGGGCGACATCGCCATCTCGGTGGCCCAGCTGGTGCCGAACGCGGAGATCCTGGTCGTGACCACCCCGCAGCAGGCGGCGGCCGAGGTCGCGGAGCGGGCCGGCTCGATCGCGGTGCAGACGCACCAGAAGATCGTCGGCGTCGTCGAGAACATGTCCGGGCTGCCGTGCCCGCACTGCGACGAGATGGTCGACGTGTTCGGCTCGGGCGGCGGCCAGAAGGTCGCCGACGGCCTGACGAAGACGGTCGGCGCGACGGTGCCGGTGCTCGGCTCCATCCCGATCGACGTACGGCTGCGCGAGGGCGGCGACGAGGGCAAGCCGGTCGTCCTCTCGGACCCCGACTCCCCGGCCGGCGCGGCGCTGCGCTCCATCGCGGGCAAGCTGGGCGGCCGCTCCCGCGGCCTGGCCGGCATGTCGCTGGGCATCACCCCGCGCAACAAGTTCTGATCGCCGCGCGTTCCGATCGCCGGACACGAGGAGGGCACCGCCGGCCGGCGGTGCCCTTTCCCGTACCCGGACTACTCGTACGCGGCCAGATCCGCGATCACCGAGAAGCCGAGCCCGTACGCGCTCATCCCGCGCCCGTAGGCGCCCACGTGCACGCCGCCCTTGGTCGACCCGGCCAGGACCCAGCCGAACTCCGACTCGCGGTAGTGGAACTGCGTCGGCTCCCCGTCGACCGGCAGCGACAGCGTCGACCAGTCAGGGCCCGCGAGGTCGTCGGCGAGCTCCCAGGCGGCCTCGGTCTGCTGGTCCAGCCAGTCGTCGCGCAGGGTGTGGTCCATCTGGCCCGGCCAGCTGTACGCCAGCAGCCCCGAGCCGGCCAGCCAGGCCGCCGAGGAGACCGAGGTGGCCTCCAGGACGCCGGTGCCGTCGCTGCTGCGGCGCAGCGGGTTGCTCGCGACGGTGACGACCACCGCGAAGCGCTCCTTCTCACCGGTGGCCAGCTCGCCGCGCGCGGAGGGCTCGTCGCCGTGGCCGGTGGAACCGTGCTCGACGGTGCCGTCGGCACCGGTGCCCACCTGCATGAGCCAGCGCGGGCCGGTGAAGGCCCCGTCCAGCCCGTACCAGGGGAATTCGGCCCGCAGGTAGCCCTCCACGGCCCGGCGGGCCGCCGGGAGGGGCGCGGCGGCCTCCTCGGACTGCGGGGGCTCCTGCTGCGCGGGCTCCGGCTGCGGGGATGCGGCGGCCGTTTCGGCCGGCGCGGGTTGCGGCTGCGCGGCCGGCGCAGCAGGTGCGGCAGCGGGAGCGGGCGCCTCGGCGGGCTGCACCCCTACCCGGCTACTGCTCGTCGTCTCCATCGATGCGGCCTCTCGTTCCGTGGGGTCCGGAACGCGCCCTCCCCCACATGTCGTCGGGGGGACCCCCACCCTGGGGCGTCCTGGGTCCGGACTCATGGAGGATAGCCACCGGACCCCGAATCGCCCGGAAGGCTCGATACGAGGGGTGTCTCAGGTGGCGTCGGCGTCGTACGGGGTGCGCTGCTCGGCGGCCGGGGCGGCGGGCTTCTTCAGCAGGTCCGGGCCGGTGGAGGCGGGCGCGGCGGAGGCGGCCGGGGCGGAGTCCGCCTCACGGCTGTTCACGGCGTCGGTGACGTCGTTCAGCTCCTTGCGGAGATCGAAGCTGCTGCGGATCTCCTTCAGGTCCTCGTTCTCGCCCAGCTGCTTGCGCAGGAACGTCTTCGGGTTCAGGTCCTCGAACTCGAAGTCCTTGAACTCGGGGCCGAGTTCGGAGCGGATGTCCTGCTTCGCGCTGTCGGAGAACGCGCGGATCTTCCGGATGACCCCGGTGACGTCCTGGATCACCTTGGGGAGCTTGTCCGGACCGAAGATGAGGATGGCGAGCACCACGATCGTGACCAGCTCGAGTGCGCCTATGTCGTTGAACACCTTGCCGCTCCTCGGCTCTTTTCACTTCGGGCCACGACACACGGTACCCGGCCTTGTCGGCGGGCCCATACATCGGTGCGGCATCGGCCCGGGATTCTCCTGCCGGTCATGATCCGTTCGCCGAACCGAGGACCAGTTGCAGGGTGCGCTCCCGGCCGTCGCGCAGGACCGTCAGCGTGAGGGGGTCGCCGGGGCGGTGGGCGCGGATCTTGATGACGAGCTCGTCGCCGCCGTGCACCCGTACGCCGTCCACCTTGGTGATCACGTCGCCGCCCTGGATTCCGGCCTTGGCCCCGGGTCCGTCGGGGGTGACGGCGGGCTTGCCGCCCTCGCCCTTGGTCCCGACGCGGGCCCCGTCGCCGGTGTACTCCATGTCGAGGGTGACGCCGATGACGGGGTGGGTGGCGCGGCCGGTGCGGATCAGCTCTTCGGCGACGCGCTTGCCCTGGTTGACGGGGATGGCGAAGCCGAGCCCGATGCTGCCGCTCTGCTTGTCGGAATCTCCCTTGTCGGCACCCCGGATGGCGCTGTTGATGCCGATCACGCGGGCCTTGGCGTCAAGGAGCGGGCCGCCGGAGTTTCCGGGGTTGATGGGGGCGTCGGTCTGGAGGGCGTCGACGTAGCTGATGTCGCTGCCGTCGCCCTTGTCCCCGCCGGCGGTGATGGGCCGGCCGGTGGCGCTGATGATGCCGGCGGTGACGGTGTTGGAGAGGTCGAAGGGCGCGCCGATGGCCACGACCGGGTCGCCGACCTTCACGTTCTCGGAGTTCCCGAGGGAGAGCGGCTGAAGGCCCCGTACGCCGTCGACCTTGACCACGGCCAGGTCGTAGCCGCTGTCGCGGCCGACCAGCTCGGCGGTGACGCTCTCGCCGGTGCTGAAGGTGACCGTTATGTCCTTGGCGTCGGAGACGACGTGGTTGTTGGTGAGGATGTGGCCCTGACCGTCGAGCACGAACCCGGTTCCGGTTCCGCTGCCGGCGCTGCCGCGCACGTGGAGGGTGACGACGCCGGGCAGGGCGGTGGCGGCGATCCCGGCCACGCTCTCGGGGGCGCGGTTCTTGCTCTCGACTCCCGCCTGGGGGAGTTCGAGGCGCGTGCTGCTCTGCCGCTCGGCGAGCACGCCGAGCCACCCGCCGACGCCTCCGGCGAGCAGGGCTATGCCGAGCCCGAGCGCGAGGGCGTGCCGCATCCGTACGAGGTGCCCGCCGCCGGCGGCCTTGCCCCGGTCGGCGACCTGGAGCGGCTGCTCGCCCCAGGGGTCGTACCGGGGCACCGCGGCGGCCCCGGGCTCCGGGGACGCGGACTCGGCCGCCGGATCCGGATCCGGCTGCGAGGGTGCGGGTCCGGCGCCCGGGGCCGCCGCGGTGGAGCCCGCCTCCGGTTCTGCTTCCGGTTCCGCCTGCGGGGCGGCGGGGCGACTCCACCACTTCGGGGCCGTGTCGGACTGCTGCTGGTCGGCCATGGGCGCTCCCCTGGGGGTCCCCCCGGCGGAGCTGGGGGAGGGTACCTGTAGCACCGCCGGGCGGCGCATCTGCCGCAGATTCAACCAGGTCCCGCGCCGACCGGGGGCTCCGCCCCCGGTCCCCGTGCCTCAGCGGGTCAGCGAGACCGGGCGGGGCGAGATGGAGGGATGGACCGGGGGAAGGGGAGCCGTGGGGCGCGGGCCCGCCACGAAACCGGGGCCGGGACCAGGACCGGGACCGGGGCCGGGGCCTGGGCCTGGGCCTGGAGCACGGTCGCGGACCACCGCGTCCGTCACCGACACCGCCGGGCCCGGGCGCGATGCAGGGGCCTCGCCCCGTACGGTCGGCTCCAGGGAGTCGGCCGGGAGCGAGCCGCCCAGCGCGATCGCGGCCAGCGAGACGGCCCCGGCCGCCACGAACGCGAAACGGCGCCGCGGCCGGCCCACCTCGTGGATGCGGAAGCCCTGCTGCGGCGCGGCCGGAGCCACGTACCCGAAGAGCTCCGCGCCCGGCGGAGCGGGCGGACCGGAGGAAGGTCCCGGCGGCCCGTCGGAACCGCCACCCGGCAGCCCCTGCAACCGGGCCAGCAGCCCGGCCGACAGCGGCGGCGGCGCGCTCTCGACGAACATGCTCTTCAGGCGGCGCTGTGCATCGGCCTCGGCCTTGCACTTGGCGCACGTGGCCAGATGCGCCAGGACCCGCTCGCGCGCGTCATGGCTCAGTTCCCCGTCGACCAGGGCGGCGAGGCGGTCACCCAGGTGCTGTTCGGCAGGAGAGGGACTGACTCCGCTCACTCGGTTCCGCCCTCTCCCCCGGCGCCCGGCGCGCCCACCGCCGCTCCCGCCAGTGCCCGCTGCTCGGCCCGGGCCTCGGGGGACCGGTGCTTGAGCGCCTTGCGCAGGTGCGAGCGGCCCCGGTGGATACGGCTGCGCACGGTGCCGAGCTTCACGCCCAGCGTCGCGGCGATCTCCTCGTACGACAGACCCTCGATGTCGCACAGGACCACGGCCGCACGGAACTCGGGCGCGAGGGTGTCCAGCGCCTGCTGCACGTCCGCGTCGAAGTGGGTGTCGTGCAGGACCTGCTGCGGGGACGGCTCACGGCTCGGCAGCCGCTCGGCGGCGTCGTCGGCGAGGGCGTCGAAGCGGATCCGCTGCTTGCGGCGGACCATGTCGAGGAACAGGTTGGTGGTGATCCGGTGCAGCCAGCCCTCGAACGTGCCCGGCGTGTAGGTGGACAGCGAACGGAAGACGCGGACGAAGACCTCCTGCGTGAGGTCCTCGGCGTCGTGCTGGTTGCCCGTCAGACGGTAGGCGAGGCGGTAGACCCGCGCACTGTGCGTGCTGACGATCTCCTCCCATGAAGGAGGGGTCCACGCCTGGGTGCCCGCATCGGCGGCAAAGGTCGCGGTGGTTGCGGTGGCAGCGGTGTGGAAGCGGTCAGCAATGTCGGTCACGGATTTCGGCTCACCCGCCGACCAGAAGAGGCGTCTGAATACGCCTCCACGATCCACAGGCGCAGCCGCACCTCCCCTATCGGCTCTGGTGGTGTCCAGTGGAGTCCCTACCATAGCCACCCCTCCCGTCAGCTCCGGATAAGCGTTTTTGCAGTAACTTTGCACGTGCCCGCGAGGGGCCGGACCGTCGATCTGCCCGCTGCCGCCCCATCTATCCCGGCCGCGGCCCGCCCATACGCCCCTTTTCGCCTCGCTGGTTCAGTCCGCCGCCGTTTTCTCCAACGCCCGGTCCCATCTGCGGGTTCCCGACGTCAGCGGATACAGTCACCGTTGCGCCAACTATGGGGACAGGAGAGGGTCATTACCGGCAACCGGCAGACGAGCTGGGCGTTCGCCGACGCGTTTGTCGCCGAGGACGACGCTCTGCGGTGGGCCCGCGACCGGGCCAGGGAAGCGGGCCTTCGCTCCGTCTCCCCGGGCACCGGGGCCGCGCTGCGCCTGCTCGCCGCCACCGCGGACGCCAAGGCGGTGGCCGAGATCGGCACCGGCACCGGCGTCTCCGGCATCCACCTCCTCCACGGCATGCGCCCCGACGGGGTGCTGACCACCGTGGACCCCGAGGCCGACCGGCAGGCCTTCGCCCGCCAGGCCTTCCGCGCCGCCGGCTTCGCGGGCAACCGCGCCCGGTTCATCCCCGGCCGCGCGCTCGACGTGCTCCCCCGGCTCGCCGACGGCGGGTACGACCTCGTCTTCTGCGACGGGGACCCCTCCGAGTCCCTCGACTACCTCGCCGAATCGTTGCGCCTGCTGCGCCCCGGCGGGCTCGTCTGCTTCGAGGGGGTCTTCTCGGAGGGCCGCACCGTCGACGGGGCGGCCCAGCAGACCGAGGTGCTGCGCGTACGGGAGCTGCTGCGCAGCGTCCGCGAGAGCCCGGCGCTGGAGGCGGCCCTGCTCCCGGTGGGCGACGGCCTGCTCTGCGCGGTCCGGCGCTGACGGATCCGCGTACGGTTCGGCAGGGCCCCGCGCGCGTCGGCCCGGCTCAGCTCAGCTCAGCCCGGCTCAGCTCAGCCCGGCTCAGCTCAGCTCAGCTCAGCTCAGCAGCAGGAAGGTGAGGGCCGACGTACCGCCCAGCGCCGTGCCGGCCAGGAGCTGCGCCGGGGTGTGCGCCCGCAGGACCAGCCGGGACCAGGCGACGGCGGCGGCGACCAGGGCCGCCGGGAGCATCCGCGGCCCGAAGACGAGCAGCAGGATCATCACGGTGCCCCCGGCCACCGACATGTGGATCGATATCTGCCAGCCGACCGTCACCAGCAGGGACGACACGAGGCCGACGAGCATCGCGACGACGAGCGCGAACACCTGCGCGGGGGCGCCGAGGCCGCGCAGCAGGGCGACCCCCGCGACCACGCAGAGCAGGCTCAGGGCCATCGGGAGGATCCGCTGCCGGCGCACCCGTATGTGCTGGTCGGTCAGCGCACCCCGCCGGACGCCGACGGCAACGATCGCGATCGGCGCCGCGCCGCAGAACAGGGCGGCGAGCAGGCCCCAGCCGAGACCGGTCCACGACGCGCTGCCGTGCCATCCGACGAGCAGCAGCAGGGCGACCGCCATGTTCGCCGGCGCGAGCCCGTCGGAGACGAGGCGGGCGGCCTTCTGGCGGGGGGTGCAGTCGGCGAAGGCCGGCGGCGCGGGCGGGGAGAAGGTCACGGCGGGCTCCGCGGGGCGCAGGGGTTCGGTCCGGGGACGGGGCGAGGTCCGGCCCGGACCCGGACATGACGCAACGCCGCCCCGACCGCTGGTGAGCGGCCGGGGCGGCGCAGAGAATACGGGTACTGCGGTGCTGCCGACGGGTTAGCCGACGACCTTCTTCAGGGCGTCACCCAGGGCGTCCGCCTCGTCCGGAGTCAGCTCGACGACGAGCCGACCGCCGCCCTCGAGCGGTACGCGCATGACGATGCCCCGCCCCTCCTTGGTGACCTCGAGCGGGCCGTCGCCCGTCCGCGGCTTCATGGCCGCCATGCTCGTTCCCCTTCCTGAAACCAGCTCATCGTCAGCCGACGGCCCCATTCAGGCGCCTGGAACCCGGCATCGAACACATTGCTTCCTGGCCATTATCCCGCATGTCAGGACCCGATGACCAACATCGGCAGGGAACGCTTGCGCAACGCGCTCGGCCAAAACCACTCATTTCGGGGACGTGCCTGCGATACTTCGCCGTCGCACCCGGCGTCCGCCCTCCGCTTTCTTTGACGCACATCACATGCCCCGGAGCGGCCCGGTCCGCCATGCTGGCCCTTGCACCGGCCGGTACCGGCCGGTAGCCAAGCCCGCGACGAAGGGGGACCCCCTGCCATGGCCGACAGCGTGCTCTACGAAGTGACCGACGGACTCGCGAAGATCACGATCAACCGTCCCGACGCCATGAACGCGATGAACACCGAGGCCAAGGTCGCGCTGCGCGACGCGGCCCTGGCGGCGGCCGCCGATCCGGCCGTCCGCGCGGTGCTGCTGACGGCGGCCGGCAACCGGGCGTTCTGCGTCGGCCAGGACCTCAAGGAGCACATCGGGAACCTGGCGGCGGACCGCGAGACCGGTTCCTCCCTGACCATGAACACGGTCACGGAGCACTACAACCCGATCGTGCGCGCCCTGACCGGGATGCCCAAGCCGGTCGTGGCGGGCGTCAACGGCGTGGCGGCCGGGGCGGGCTTCGGCTTCGCGCTGGCGGCGGACTTCCGGGTCGTCGCCGACACGGCCTCCTTCAACACCTCCTTCGCGGGGGTGGCGCTGACCGCCGACTCGGGCGTCTCCTGGACCCTCCCCCGCCTGATCGGCGCCTCCCGCGCCTCCGATCTGCTGCTCTTCCCCCGCTCGGTGAAGGCGCAGGAGGCGTACGAGCTCGGCATCGTGAACCGGCTGGTCCCCTCGGACTCCCTGCACGCGGAGGCCGAGGCGGTGGCCCGCACCCTGGCGCAGGGCCCGACGGTGGCCTACGCGGCCCTGAAGGAGTCCCTGGCGTACGGGACCTCGCACTCGCTGTCCGAGGCCCTGGACCACGAGGACACCCTGCAGGCCCGCGCGGGCGCCTCCGAGGACCACTCGATCGCCGTCCAGGCCTTCCTCGCGAAGCAGCCCCCGAGGTACCTGGGCCGCTGAGTCCGCCGCCCGGCCGCCCGCGCGCCGCCCTCCCCCGCCTCAGGCGGGGTCGCGGGCGGCGCAGGCGGCCAGGTGGTCGTTGACCAGCCCGCAGGCCTGCATCAGCGCATAGGCGGTCGTGGGCCCGACGAAGCGGATCCCGGCCTTCTTCAGGGCCTTGGACAGGGCCGTGGACTCGGGCGTCACCGCCGGCACCTCGGAGATCGTCGCCGGTGCCGGGCGGCCCGGCTCGGGCGCGTGCGACCAGATCAACTCGTCCAGTTCGCCCGGCTCCCACTGCGCCAGCACCTTCGCGTTGGCGAGCGTGGCCTCGATCTTGGCCCGGTTGCGGATGATCCCCTCGTCGGCGAGCAGCCGCTCCGCGTCGGCCGGCCCGAATTCCGCGACCTCGGCGATCACGAAACCCGAGAAGGCCGTGCGGAAGCCCTCCCGCCGGCGCAGGATCGTCAGCCAGGACAGACCCGACTGGAAGGCCTCCAGGCACAGCCGCTCGTACAGGGCGTCGTCCCCGTGGACCGCGCGGCCCCATTCCGTGTCGTGGTAGGCGATGTAGTCCTCGGTGGCCAGCGCCCAGGGGCAGCGCAGACCGCCGTCCGGACCCGCGACCGCCGTCACCGTCCCTCCTGCGGGGCGTCCTTGTGCAGGTCGACCGCCGCGGCCGGAGCCTGCGCGCGGCCGTGCGCGGCCGCCGCCGTGAGCTCCGCGATCCGCGCGTCCCGCTCGGAGAGCTCCGCCGCGAGCCGCTCCAGTACGTCGTCCACCTCGGCCATCCGGTAGCCGCGCGGCGCGACGGGCAGGCGCAGCGCGTCGATGTCGGCCCGTACGACCGGGCGGCTCTCCGGCAGCGCGTCGGCCACCCGGTCCGGCTCCGCCTCCGGCAGTACGGCCTCGGAACCACCGCCCACCACGGCCAGGGTCACCGCCGCGACGACCACGACCAGCGCGATCAGCAAGAACCAGAACACGAGCAACTCCCTGAGAGACATCGGGCCACCGGCCACCAGGTTAAGGTCGCAGCGAGGCGCGAGGGCCGCCGGAGGAGGAAAGAACGGGATGCTGCGACTGGGCAGGCGCGAGTTCGACACCCACGAGCCGGTGATCATGGCCATCGTGAACCGGACTCCGGACTCCTTCTACGACCAGGGCGCGACGTTCCGCGACGCGCCCGCGCTGGACCGGGTCGAGCAGGCGGTCGCCGAGGGGGCCGCGATCATCGACATCGGCGGGGTCAAGGCGGGCCCGGGCGAGCACGTGGACGCGGCCGAGGAGGCCCGCCGCACGGTCGGCTTCGTGGCCGAGGTGCGGCGCCGCCACCCGGACGTGGTGATCAGTGTCGACACCTGGCGGCACGAGGTCGGCGAGGCCGTCTGCGAGGCCGGGGCCGATGTCCTGAACGACGCCTGGGGCGGGGTGGACCCGAAGCTGGCCGAGGTCGCGGCCCGGCACGGCGCCGGCCTGGTCTGCACCCATGCGGGCGGGGTCGAGCCGCGCACCCGGCCGCACCGGATCGCGTACGAGGACGTGATGGAGGACATCCTGCGGGTCACGGTGGGGCTGGCCGAACGCGCCGCCGCACTGGGCGTCCGCCGGGACGCGATCATGATCGACCCGGGCCACGACTTCGGGAAGAACACCCGCCACTCGCTGGAGGCCACCCGCCGCCTGGGCGAGATGACGGACACCGGCTGGCCGGTGCTGGTCTCGCTGTCCAACAAGGACTTCGTCGGCGAGACCCTCGACAAGCCGGTCAAGGAGCGCCTGCTGGGCACCCTGGCCACGACGGCGGTCTCCGCCTGGCTCGGCGCCCAGGTCTACCGCGTGCACGAGGTCGCGGAGACGAAGCAGATCCTGGACATGGTCCGCACCATCCAGGGGCACCGGCCCCCGGCGGTGGCCCGCCGGGGGCTCGCGTGACGGCTGCGGCTACTTGCCGACTTCCTTGGTGACCAGCGCGATCGCCTCGTCCACGTCGTCCGTGACGTGGAAGAGGTAGAGGTCGCGCTCCGAGGCCTTGCCCTGCGCGATCACCGTGTTCTTCAGCCAGTCGACCAGACCGGACCAGTACTCCGATCCGAACAGCACGATCGGGAACCGGGTGATCTTCTGGGTCTGGACGAGGGTCAGCGCCTCGAACAGCTCGTCCAGCGTGCCGAGTCCGCCCGGCAGGACCACGAAGCCCTGGCTGTACTTCACGAACATCGTCTTGCGGACGAAGAAGTACCGGAAGTTCAGCCCGAGGTCCACGTGCTGGTTGAGCCCCTGCTCGAACGGCAGCTCGATGCCCAGGCCCACGGAGATCCCGTTCGCCTCCCGGGCGCCCTTGTTGGCCGCTTCCATCGCGCCCGGGCCGCCGCCCGTGATCACCGCGAAGCCCGCCTCGACCAGCGCGCCGCCGATCCGCACGCCGGCCTCGTACTCCGGCGAGCCGGCGGGCGTGCGGGCCGAGCCGAACACGCTGATCGCCGGCGGCAGCTCCGCCAGCGTGCCGAAGCCCTCGATGAACTCCGACTGGATGCGCAGGACCCGCCAGGGATCGGTGTGCACCCACTCGGAGGGACCGGCGGAATCCAGCAGCCGCTGGTCCGTCGTACTGCCCGCCTGCACCTGGCTCCGCCTGCGCAGCACGGGCCCGAGCTGCTGCTCCTCGGGCCGCCGACGAGCGGATCCGTCGGAAGTGCTGGAGTTGCCCATGATGTGCTCCCTCCTGCTGATCGTTGGATCAGATTAGGCGCACAAAGGTGACGAGAAGCGGAATTCAGGAGGTCAGCCAGGCACGGAGTCGTTCTTCGCAGTGGAGGATGGCCTTCGTTTCCACGCGCTCGTCGACCTTGTGGGCCAGCAGGGCGTCGCCCGGGCCGTAGTTGACCGCCGGGACGCCGAGCGCGCTGAAGCGCGAGACGTCCGTCCAGCCGAACTTGGGCATGGCGCGGCCGCCCACCGCCTCCATGAACGCCGCCGCGGCGGGGTGGGAGAGGCCGGGGAGGGCGCCGCCCGAGAAGTCGTCGATCACGAACTCGTCGACGCCGCAGTCCGCGAAGACCTCGCGGACGTGGGCGACCGCCTCGTCCATGCTGCGGTCCGGGGCGAAGCGGAAGTTCACCGTCACCGTGCAGGCGTCGGGGATGACGTTGTTGGCGACGCCGCCCTCGACGCGGACCGCGTTCAGGCCCTCGTGGTACTCCAGGCCGTCGATCACCGGCTTGCGCGGCTCGTACGCCGCGAGTCTGGCGAGAATCGGGGCCGCCGCGTGGATGGCGTTGGAGCCCATCCAGCTGCGCGCGGAGTGGGCGCGCTCCCCGGTCGTGCGGAGCAGGACGCGCAGGGTGCCCTGGCAGCCTCCCTCGACCTCGGCGTTCGACGGCTCCAGCAGGACCGCGAAGTCACCGGTCAGCCAGTCGGGGTGGGCCTCGGCGACCTTGCCCAGGCCGTTGAGGTCGGCGGCGACCTCCTCCTGGTCGTAGAAGACGAAGGTGAGGTCGCGGTTGGGCTCGGGCACGGTCGCGGCGATGCGCAGCTGCACGGCGACGCCGGACTTCATGTCGGTCGTTCCGCAGCCCCACAGGACGTCGTTCTCGTCCAGGCGGGACGGGACGTTGTCGGCGATCGGCACGGTGTCGAGGTGGCCCGCGAGGACGACGCGCTCGGCCCTGCCGAGGTCCGTGCGCGCCACGACGTTGTTGCCGTACCGGTCGACCGTGAGGTGCGGCAGGGCCCGCAGCGCGTGCTCCACCAGGTCGGCGAGGACCTTTTCGTCGCCGCTCACGGACGGGATGTCGACGAGCCGGGCGGTCAGCTCGGCGGCGTCCAGGGTGAGGTCCAGCTCGGATTCGGACATGGCCCCGACCCTAGCGCCCAGGACTGCGGCGAAGCTCTCACGTCCGGCCGGTGGACGCGTCGCATGGCTCAAGTACGGTGGGCGCCGTGACCCGGAACGATCCCCCCCGTCCCCGTCGCCGACGCCGGCCGCTGCTCACGTGCGCCGGTGTGTTGGTGCTGCTCGCACTGATCGGCTACTTCGCCGTGCAGTACAACACGACGAACGGCGGTGGTGGGGCGCCGCACTGCACGGCCAGTGTGCGGACGAATCCCCTGGGGGTCGACATGACCCCGGAGCAGGCGGGCAACGCGGCGACGATAGCCGCGGTCGGCGTGGCCAAGGGCCTGCCGGACCGGGCCCTGACCATCGCGCTGGCGACCGCGATGCAGGAGTCGGGGCTGCGCAACCTCCCCCACGGCGACCGGGATTCACTGGGGCTCTTCCAGCAGCGGACCTCGATGGGCTGGGGCACGGAGGAGCAGATCATGGACCCGGTGTATTCGGCCGGGAAGTTCTACGACCACCTCGTACAGGTCAAGGGATACGCCGATCTCCCGCTGACGGAGGCCGCGCAGGAGGTCCAGCGCAGCGGCTACCCCGAGGCGTACGCGAAGCACGAGTCGGAAGCGGTCGTCATCGCGGCGGCCTTCGCCGGGGACGGCGAGCTGACGTGCGGGGGGCCCGCGCCGACCGCGCCGGGCGATCCGGAGAAGGTGCGCACGGAGCTCACCCGGATCTTCGCCAAGAGCAAGACGCACACCGCTCCGGCGGAGCCGCGCCGTACGCAGGACGCGGCCGGGAAGGTCAAGGAGGCCGAGGTGACCTTCGTCGAGAAGAAGGACGGCGGCGCCTCCGCGGCGCGGGGCAGCAAGGTGATGGCGGGCTGGGCGGTGGCCAACTCGCGCGGGATGGCAGTCGTGCGGGTCTCGTACGGCCCGGGGAGCTGGGTGGCCGGCCAGGCCCGGGGCGAGTGGCAGCGGCTCGGCCCGGCCGGTCCGCAGGGCAAGGCCGGGGCTCCCGATCCGCACCGGGCGGAGGACGGCTCGGTACGGATCTTCGTCGCCCAGTGACGCCGCCCCGGCCATGGGCTCGCCCGTACGAGGCGTCCCCCGTGCGGGGGTGACCGGGTCGCGGCCCGATCCGCCTCCAGGAGGGCGGAACCCCTGGTCGGCGCGCATCCGATGAGCTTGTACCGCAGGCCGATTAAACGATGCGTTACCGATCCTTTACCCGGGGTCTCCGCAACTCCACCCGCCCCCCGAGCGGTTGTACACGGCGTACTCAGCCGCTACCGCTTAGGAGCATCATGTCCCTCCCCCTGACCCGCCGGATCGCCCGTACCGCGCTGCTGCTCGCAGCCGGGGCAGCTCCCGTGGTCGGTGCGGCCGGCGCGGCCAGCGCCGCGGACCTGGGGTCCGTGCCGCAGCTGGGCGCGCTCACCAGCCCGGACGCCGCCGGTCCCGCGGGCGACGTGGTCGGCACCGGTGAGGCGGCCGCCGCCGGCGCGACGGACACCGCCGCGAAGGCCGTGCCGAGCGCGCCCGCCGGGGTCACCGACGCCGCGACCGGCCTGCTCGGCGGGCTTCCGGCGGCCAAGGGCCTGCCGACCGACACCCTGCCCACCGGCTCGCTGCCGACCGGCGGCCTGCCGACCGACGCCCTCCCGACCGGCGGCCTGACCAACACGCTCCCCACCCAGGGGCTGCCGCTGGCCGGCCTCCCGCTGGGCGGCTGACCCGCCGCACGCGCAGGAACACCGAGGGGCCGGGAGCACGAACTCCCGGCCCCTCGGGCCGTTCACCGGTTCCGCCGCGGGTCAGGCGGCGAGGCGCTTGACCGCCGCTTCGACGCGCTCGTCCGTCGCCGTGAAGGCGACGCGGACGAACTCCGCGCCCGCCTCACCGTAGAAGTCGCCCGGCGCGACCAGGATGCCCAGCTCGGCGAGGTGGGCGACCGTGTCCCAGCACGCCTCGTCCCGGGTCACCCACAGGTACAGGCTGGCCTCGCTGTGCTCGACGCGGAAGCCGTGGGCCTCCAGCGCCGTGCGCAGCGCCTCGCGCCGCGCCGCGTAGCGCCCGCGCTGCTCCTCGACGTGCGCGTCGTCGCCGAGCGCGGCGACCGTGGCCGCCTGTACCGGCGCCGGGGTCATCATGCCGCCGTGCTTGCGGATCTCCAGCAGCTCGCCGAGCACCTCGGCGTCACCGGCGATGAACGCCGCCCGGTAGCCGGCCAGGTTGGAGCGCTTCGAGAGGGAGTGGACGGCGACGATGCCCTCGTACGAGCCGCCGCAGACGTCGTCGTGCAGGACGGAGACGGGCTCGGCCTCCCAGCCCAGCTCCAGGTAGCACTCGTCGCTGAAGAGCAGGATCCCGTGCTCGCGCGCCCAGGCCACGATCCGCACCAGGTCTTCCTTCGGGATGACCTTCCCGGTGGGGTTGGACGGCGAGTTGAGCCACAGCAGCTTCACGCCGGCCGGGTCGAGGTCCGCGGGGTCGTCATAGACGACCGCCTCGGCGCCGCACAGCCGCGCGCCCACCTCGTAGGTGGGGTACGCGAGCCGGGGGTACGCCACCTTGTCCCCGGCGCCCAGGCCCAGCTGGGTCGGCAGCCAGGCCACCAGCTCCTTGGAGCCGACGACCGGCAGGACGTTGCGGTGCGTGGCGGCGCTCGCGCCGAGGCGGCCCTTCAGCCAGCCGGTGATCGCGTCGCGCAGCGCGACGGTGCCCCACACCGTGGGGTAGCCCGGGGAGTCGGCGGCCGCGACGAGGGCGTCCCGGACCAGCTGCGGGACCGGGTCGACGGGAGTGCCGACGGACAGGTCGACGATGCCGTCCGGGTGGGCCGCCGCCGTCTTCTTGTACGGCTCCAGCTTGTCCCAGGGGAAGGCGGGAAGACGTGCGGATACTGCGGCCACGGTGTTCTCTGCTCTCTGCTGGTGCCGGCTGTACGGGCAAAACGGCTCGGTCCCGCGCGGCACGGGGGCCGTACGGGACCGAGGGGCGGTTCTGGGGGTACGACCGTCGTCAGTGACTCGGGTTGATGTCCGCCGGAAGCGCCGCGACGAAGGGGTGATCGCGCTCGATCAGGCCCAGCTTGGAGGCACCACCGGGCGAACCGAGCTCGTCGAAGAACTCGACGTTCGCCTTGTAGTAGTCCTTCCACTCTTCCGGAGTGTCGTCCTCGTAGAAGATGGCCTCGACCGGGCAGACCGGCTCACACGCACCACAGTCGACGCACTCGTCCGGGTGGATGTACAAGGACCGCTGGCCCTCGTAGATGCAGTCGACGGGGCACTCTTCGATGCATGCCTTGTCCTTGACGTCGACACAAGGCTCCGCGATGACGTAGGTCACGCTCTCGTTCCTCCTCGGTAGGGCTTTCCATATCGCGCGGGAGCGCGGCGTCGTCGATGCCCACGCCTAGTATCTCCGTTCCCGGGCACGATCCGAACAGGAGGGGCGGACAGAGCTGTGGAAATCACTGCCGGTGGGCTGCTGGAGATCCGTATCACCCCGGCTGACGTGGGTAAACGAGTCTCTGTACGACGGGTGGAGGGCGGGTCGAGCGGATCACCGTCCTTCATGGACACGGTAGGGGTTCTCACATCCTGGGACCAAGGTGTGCTGACGATCACACGAAAGAGCGGTGAGATCGTCCACATCTCGGAATCGTCGCTGGTGGCGGGCAAGATCGTGCCCCCGGCGCCGGCCCGGCGGCGGGGTCCCGCGGCCTCTTTCGAGGAGCTGGCGCGGGTCGGCGCACGGGCCTGGCAGCCGCTGGAGAGCGAGCCCCTGGGCGAGTGGACGCTGCGCGCGGCCGCCGGCTTCACCCGGCGGGCCAACTCCGTACTGCCGCTCGGCGACCCGGGGCTCCCCCTGGACGAAGCACTCGCGCGAGTGACGGCCTGGTACGCGGAACGTGAACTTCCGGCGTACGTGCAGACGGCGACGGGCGCCGTCGGCACGCAGGAGCTGCTGGGCGCGGAGCTGGAGCGCCGGGGCTGGGTGAACGAGGTGTCGGCGCAGGTGCGGATCGCCGCGCTGGCGCCGGTCGCGGACGTGGACACCGGTGCGACCGCCTCCGGGGTACGGCTGAGCCGGGTCCCGGACGAGGAGTGGCTCGGGATGTACGGGCGGGTCAAGGACCCGGAGGCGGCCCGGCGGGTGCTGGTGGCGGGGCCGTCGGTGTGGTTCGCGACGCTGCCCGGGCGCGCGATCGGGCGGCTGGTGGTGGACGGCCGGTGGGCCGGCTTCGCGGCGGTCGAGGTGGATCCGGAGCACCGGCGCGCAGGGCTGGGCACCGCGGTGATGGCGGTACTGGCCGGGCGGGCGCTGGAGGAGGGCGCGTCGGCGGCGTGGCTCCAGGTGGAGGCGGACAACGCGGGGGCGCTGGCGCTGTACGAGGGGCTGGGCTTCGCGACGCACCACGCGTACCACCACTTCCGGTTCCGGGCGGGGGCGGCGCGATGAGCGCGCAGTCGCGGGCGCGGTTCGCGGAGGAGGCCCGCTCGGAGCGTCCGGACCTGGCACTGCTGTGCCTGCTGCTGGCCGCGGAGGCGGACCCGGAGCTGGACGAACGGGCCATGGACTGGGCGCAGATCGAGCTGGACCGGCTGGCGGGGATGCTGCCGTACGGGCTGCGCGGCGGGAGGGCGTGGGCCTCGGCGGTGACCGAGCTGCTGGGCGGCCGGATGGGCTTCCACGGCACCAACGCGGACTACGACCGGCTGGCGTCCTCGCTGCTGCACGAGGTGCTGCGGCGGCGCCGGGGCCTGCCGATCCTCCTGTCCGTCGTCTGGCTGGAGGTCGCGCGGCGCGCGGGCGCGCCGGTGTACGGGCTGGGGCTGCCGGGCCACTTCGTGGTGGGGTTCGGGGATCCGGAGGAGGGCCTCGTCGTGGACCCGTTCGCCGGGGGTGCCTCGCTGGGGGCCGGGCCGGCGGAGCAGGCGGCCGAGCCGCGGACGCCCGCGCGGACGCTGGACATCGTGCTGCGGATCCTGAACAACATCAGGGCGTGGGCCTCGGCCCGGCCGGAGCACTCCGGAGTGGCGCTGTGGGCGCTGGAACTGTCGCTGCTGCTGCCCTCGCATCCGGCGTCGCTGCGGTACGAGCGGGCGAAGCTCCTGGTGGAGCGGGGGCAGTTCGCCTCCGGCGCCGCCGAGATGGAGTCCTACGCGCAGGTGGTCGACGCGATCGATCCGCCGGCCGCCGCCCGGATCCGGGGCGAGGCCCTGTCGGCTCGCGCACTGCTGAACTAGGGAGCGTCCTTCGGGTCACGGCGGGGCCGGACCGGCTACAGCCAGCCCTTCTCGCGGGCCACGCGTATGGCTTCCGCGCGGTTGCGGGCGGCCAGCTTCTGGATGGCCGTCGAGAGGTAGTTGCGGATCGTGCCCTGGGAGAGGTGGAGACGGGCCGCGAGTTCGGCGTTCGTGGCTCCGTCCTCGGCCGCGCGCAGGACCTCCCGCTCGCGGTCCGTCAGCGGGTTCGCGCCCTCCGCGAGGGCCGCCGCCGCCAGGGTGGGGTCGATGACGCGCTCGCCCGCCAGGACCTTGCGCACCGCGGCGGCCAGTTGGGCGGCCGGGGCGTCCTTCACCAGGAACGCCGAGGCCCCCGCCTCCATCGCCCCGCGCAGGTACCCGGGGCGGCCGAAGGTGGTCAGGACGACGATCTTGAGGTCCGGTACCGCGGTGCGCAGGGCCGCCGCCGCCTCGATGCCCGTCATGCCCGGCATCTCGATGTCGAGCAGCGCGACGTTCACGTCGTGTTCCCGGGCCGCCGGCACCACCTCGTCGCCGCGGGCGACTTGGGCCAGCACCTCGATGTCCGGCTCCAGTCCGAGGAGGGCCGCGAGGGCTTCCCGGACCATGGACTGGTCCTCCGCCAGGAGGATCCGGATGGGGCGTGTGGTCATGATCCCGATCCTAGGGGGACGCGGGCCAGCAGGCGGAAGCCCTTCTTGCCCGCGGATCCTGCCGACAGGGTTCCGCCCACCGCCTCCAGGCGTTCCGTGAGACCCGTCAGGCCGTTGCCCGCCACCGCCGTTCCGCCACCGCCGTCGTCGGCGACGGACAGCTCGACGATCCGTCCGGCCAGGGTCTGGAGGACCTCCAGGCGGACGGTGCACCGCTGCGCACCGCTGTGCCGGACCACGTTCGTCACCGCCTCGCGCAGCGACCAGGCCAGCGCCGATTCCACTTCCTCGGGGAGGTCCTCCACCGGTTCCGGCGGGAGGTCCGCGGCCACGCCGGCCGCCGTCAGCGCGGTGCGGGCGCCCGCCAGTTCGCCCGGCAGGGTCGGCCTCCGGTAGCCGCTCACGGCCTCCCGTACGTCGACCAGCGCCTGCCGGCTGACCTGTTCGATGTCCGCCACCTGCTGGGCGGCCTGCTCGGGGTGGTCCGGCAGCATCCGCCCCGCCAGCTCGCTCTTGAGCGTGATCAGGGACAGCGAGTGGCCGAGGAGGTCGTGCAGGTCCCGGGCCATCCTCAGCCGTTCCTCGTTCGCGGCGAGCTGCGCCACCGTGGCCCGCGCCTCGCGCAGTTCCATCGTCGTGCGGATCATCGCGCGGATGCCGACCATCGCGAACCCGCCCATCAGGGCCGGGATCAGCAGCCCGGCCAGGTACTCCTCGCCGCCCGGCACCGCGAAGGCGGTCAGCGCGAGCAGGGCGGTGGCGCCGGGCACCGTGAACCGGGAGATCTCCCCCGGCAGCGCGGCGCCGGAGGCGATCGCCACGTACACGAAGAGGACGAGCCATTCGCGTCCCAGGCTGAGCGAGAGGATCGTGGCCTGCGCGGAGAGGACCGCCACCGAGAGCAGCACGTGCCGCGTCTCGGTCTGCCGGGCGGTGCGGAAGACCAGGACCAGGTACCAGGCGACGAAGGCCACCAGGCCCAGGCCGCCGAGCAGCCGGGCTCCGAGGCTGTGTCCGCCGCTGACCAGGTCGGTGACGGGGGCGCTGAGGTAGAACAGCCAGACGCTGATCCACAGCGACTTCACCAGCTTCTGCCGGCGGTTCTCGGGGCGGAGCCCGACCCGGGGGCCGCCCTTCGTTCCCAGCAGGCCGGTCTCGGTCGTCGGCGCCGCCGCGCCGGTACCACCGGTCGCCCCCGTCGCACCCATCACGCTCGTCACACCCGTCACGCCTTCAGCGAGTCCTTGCGGTACAGCCAGGCGGCGGCACCGGTGAAGAGTACGAAGTAGACCGCCAGGATCGCCACGTCCTTCAGGTGGGGTGCGCCCCCGAGCTCGATGGCCTGGCCGAGGCCCGCGTAGGCACGGGTCGGCAGCCACTCGCAGATGTCCTGCAGCCACTGCGGGAAGTTCGCGGTCGGCATCCACAGGCCGCCGAGGATCGACAGGCCGAAGTAGAACAGCATCGTGATCGGGCGGACGGTGTCCCCGCTCGCCAGGTAGCCGATCGCCACGCCGAGGGCGGCGAAGACCAGGCTGCCCGCCCAGATGGAACCGGTCAGGGCGAGCCACTGCCAGGCGTCGAAGCGCACGCCCTTGACGACGGCGGCGACCGCGAACACGACGAGGATGGCGGGCAGCGAGAGCACGCCGGCGCTGGCGGTCTTGCCGAGGACGTAGCCGCGGCCGGGCAGGGCGGTCAGCCGCAGCTGGCGGACCCAGCCCTTCTCGCGCTCCTTGGCGATGCGCTCGCTGTTGCCCATCAGGACGGCGGTCAGCGCGCCGAAGGAGGCCATCGCGACCATGTAGAAGGCCGGCATGGTCAGTTCGGTGCCCATGACCTTCGTGGTGCCGCTCAGGGTGCCGCCGAGCATCAGGAACAGCGCGGCCGGGTAGAGGACGGTGAAGAACAGGTACTTCTTGTTGCGCAGGGCGCGGCTGATCTCCAGCTTGATGAGCTGGAGGGTTCCGGTGGTCGGCATTACTTGGCCTCCTCGGCCTCGGTGAGGGCGATGAAGGCCTGCTCCAGGCCCAGCCCGGCGACTTCCAGGTTCCGGGGGTAGAGCCCCAGCGCGTACACGGCGTGGACGGTGGCGTCGGCGTCGCGCGACTGGAGCCGGACCGTGTCGCCGCGGCGCTCGTACGAGGTCAGGCACGGCAGGGCGCGCAACGCCGTCTCGTCCACCGGGGCGTCCGCGGCCAGGTCGAAGGCGATCCGGCGGGCGCCGGCCCTCGCCTTGATCTCGGCGGCGGTGCCGTCGGCGAGCAGCCTGCCCTTGTTGAGGACCAGGACGCGGTCGGCGATCGCGTCGGCCTCTTCCAGGTAGTGGGTGGCGAACAGGACCGTGCGGCCCTGGGCGGCCTGCTCCCGCATCGTGGCCCAGAAGGCCTGGCGGGAGGTGACGTCCATGCCGGTGGTCGGCTCGTCCAGGACGATCAGGTCGTTGTGGCCGGCGGTGGCGAGGGCGAAGCGGACGCGCTGCTCCTGGCCGCCGGAGAGCTTGTTGACCATGCGGTCGGCGATCTCGCTGATGCCGGCGCGGCGGAGCACCTCCTCGACCGGGTGGCGGCGGGGGTGCAGGGCGCAGCCGAGGGCGACGATCTCCCGTACGGTGACGTCCTCCATCAGGCCGCCGCTCTGGAGCATCGCGCCGACCCGCCCGGCCGCGATGGCCTCGCGGGGCGTGGTGCCGAAGAGCCGGACGGTGCCGGAGTCGGCGGGGCGCAGGCCCAGCAGGAGGTCGAGGGTGGAGGACTTGCCGGCACCGTTGGGGCCGAGCAGCGCGACGGTCTCGCCGGGGTGGAGTTCGAGGGAGAGGCCGTCGACCGCGCGGACCGCGCCGTAGCTCTTGGTCACGTTTCGGAAGGCCACCACGGGGCCGGCGCCGGGGCCGGTGTCCTGCGCGGCGGCGGTGTGCGCCGGGGTCGTCGTCGTCATGACTGAAGATTCCCCCGTACGGGGGTGTGCGCGGCAGTGTCCGCCGTCGTGAACGGTGGATGACAGATGTCATGCCTACGGCATGACGGCCCCGGCGGCGGGCCCGGCCGCGGACGTGCGGGAGCCCCCGCCCGGAACGGGACGGGGGCTCCCGGCAACGGTCGCCGGCGGCGGTCGTCAGCTGCCGTTGGTGTTGATCGTGGCGGTCCGCTCGGCCGTGGTCTTGCCGCGCAGCGCCTGGCGCAGGGCGCCGACGACGTCCTGCGGGGTGACGGCCGTCTTCTCGCCCGTGCCGCGCATGATGAGGACGCCGTCGAAGGTGTTCCCGTATGTCGCCTTGAGCGCTTCCAGGTCGTACTTCTCGGTCAGGTGCCCGTCCACGACCTGCATGCTGAGGATCTTGGGCAGGGACTTGGGGCCGAAGGGGAGGGACTTGCCGCCCGCCTTGACGATGGCCACTCCGGACATCGCGGGCTCGGCGAACTCCTTCATGGCCCGGTCCAGTTCCGCCTGGTCGACGGCAGGGTTCTTGGTGGTGACCGGGAGTTCGAGCGGGGCGGTCTTGCCGGTGGCGACCAGCTCGCGGAAGGCCTTCTTGACCAGCTCGGCGGAGGCGCCCGCGTCCAGGGTGGTGCCGGGCTTGCCGGGGACCGCGACGGCCTTGCCCGTGTCGAAGGTGATGGTGCCCTCGGTGCCGGTTCCGGCGGTGCCGGCCAGCTCCTGGAGCGCGACCTGGAGCTTCTCCCCGTCGACCGGCAACTCGGCTTCCGCGATGCGCTCCTTGCCGAGGAGCGAGCCGATGACCGTGACGGGGTTGTAGTCGCTGCCCGCCGCGTTGCGCACGGTGGTCTGGGCGTCCAGGCTCAGGCCCGCCTTCTCGGGCTTGAGTTCGACCTGCTTGCCGCCGACGCTGAGCGTGAGCGGGGAGGCGGCGCGGTTGCCGAAGGCCGTCTGGAGCTTGCCGACCGCCTCGTCGCGGCTGCCGCTGATGTCGACGCCCATGACGGTGGTGCCCTTGGGGACGTCCGAGTGGTTGAGCAGCAGCCCGGCGCCGTAGGCCACGCCGAGCAGGGCGATGAGGCCGCTGCCGACGAGGACCAGCTTGGAGCGGCCCTTCTTGACCTTGGTCGGCGTCATGGAGGCCGGCTTCGGGCGCGCGGGGGCGGCCGCCGCCGGAGCGGGGACCGGCGTCGGGACGGGGGCCGGGCGCGGGCCCGGACCGCCCGGGGAGGGGATCGGCGGGAGCGGATCGTCCAGCTCGGGTCCGGGCCAGCCGGGGACCTGGTCGCCGCGCGGGCCGCCGACGGGGACGGAGCCGAGGGCGGGGCCGCCGGTGGGGCCCGCGGGGGCCCCGGTGGCGACCGGGCCGCCGTACGCGGGGAACGCCTCGGTGACGGGTCCCGCGTCGATGTCCGCGTAGCCGGAGTGGCCCAGGGGCGTGCCGACTCCGGGGCCGCCGGGCATCCGGGGGGCGGGCGGCGCCTCGTGACCGGGGCCCGGGCCGTGACCGGGGCCCGGGCCGTAGCCGGGGCCCGCCGGAGCGGGCGCGGGGGCCGTGCCCGGGGCGAAGCCCGGGCGGCGCGCGTCGAAGCCGGGGCCCGCCGGGGCGCCCGTACGGGGACCGGGGCCGGCCGGGCCGCCGGGCGCGAAGCCGGGGCCGGGACCGGGGCCGGGCGGCACGGGGCCGGGCCCGGCCGGCGTACGGGTGGGCAGCGCGGGCGCGGGACCGCCCGCGGCCGGGGTACGGGTCGGCAGCGCCGGGGCCGGGGCGGGCGCGGGGGCGGCCGACTTGCGCGGGGCGAACCAGTTGCTGGTCGCCTCCTCGGGCTCGGCGGCGGGCGCGGGCTCCGCCGCGGGCTGCTCGGCGGCGGCCTCGGCCTCCGGCTCCGCGTCGGCGGCCGCCGCCACCGGCTTGCGTACGACCACCGGCGGGATCGGCCGCGAACCCGGGATGTTGATCCGGATCCGGGTCGTCAGGGTGGTCTCGGTCTTCGGCCCGTCGGTGTCGGGCGTGGACGGGTTCGAGGTCACAGGGTTCTCCTCCGAGGCTGTCGCCGCACCAGGCCCGGGCGGCACAGGCAAGGACGGGTTCCGGCCGGTTCCATACGGCGGTGTACCCGAGGGGTAGGCGGCTCCACCGAGCCCTTGGGGCCCGGAGGACGAACTGTCGGTTTCACGACTCAAGGCAGGTTCTCCCGGTTGGCTCCGCCGCCCGCGTGCCGTGCGCGGGCAGCTCGGCGGCCCGACCACCATACTGGCCGGGGCCCTCGCGCAACTGTCCTAGAGGAATCAGGGGTTCCTCTTCAACCCCCTCGCGCCCTCTCCGAGCAGGTCGCGGGCGCCCGCCCAACCCCCGTGAACGCACACCTCGACCGAGTTCAACGGCACGTCACTTGCCGGACCGCGCGGCCGAAACCGGCCCCTCGAACGGGCCTCGGAGCGTGGCGCACATCACAGCCAGTACCGTCCCACCCAAAAGGTAGGCGTACATGCCGATTCCGGACGAACCGAGCAGGAAGTCCCCCTCGGGGCGCGGCACGCCGAGCACCACGTACGCGAGGAACCAGCCGAGCGCCCCCGCGCCCACGCCGAGACCGGTCCCGACGGCGATCCTGCCGCCGAGGAACAGCCCGAGGAGCGCCAGCAGTCCCAGCAGCAGCCCGGCGGGGAACCACAGGTCCACGACGAGCCAGCCGGCCGCGCCGGTGAGCAGGCCGGCGGCCAACAGGGCGAGCAGCGTGGCGATCCGCCCGGGGGTCAGCGAGGCGCTCATGCGTCCACCCCCGCGAACAGGTCGTGCTCGCGCGTGCCCGCCGGAGCTCCCGGCCGGCCCGCGACCAGTTCGTAGTACTCGCGGGCGAACAGCGGTTGCGCGAGGTCGTTGGAGAGGGCGAAGAAGGGCCCGTCCACGGCGATCTGGGTGGCGTGGGCGCGCATCGCGGCCGCCTTGGCCGCCACGAACGCCCCGTCGGCCCCGGCCCCGTGGGCCCCGGCCCCCTCGTCGCCGATCTCGGCGGTGATCCGCTCGTCGGCGACGACGCCGGGCACGTCGTCCGGCGAGGCGACCCCCGGGAAGGGGGTCTCGGCGCCGGCCGCCTTCAGCCGGGCGAAGCCCTCCTCGACCACCGAGCGCGGCACCCGGTTCCAGTAGATCTTCCCGATCCGCCACGGATCGCCGAGGTCCCGGCGGTACGTGGGCTCCGCGGCCAGCTCGGCGCCGCGCATCGCGACGCGGTGGGCCTGGATGTGGTCGGGGTGCCCGTACCCGCCGTCCGGGTCGTAGGTGACGAGCACTTGCGGGCGGACCTCTCTGATGACCCCGACGAGGTGCGCCGCGGCCTCGTCCACGTCGGTGGACCAGAAGGAACCGGGCCGGCGGTTCTGCTCGGCACCCATCATCCCGGAGTCCCGGAAGCGGCCGGGGCCGCCGAGGAACCGGTGGTCGGTGACGCCGAGTTCCGCCATGGCGTCGGCGAGCTCGCCGACGCGGTGGGGGCCCAGGGCGTCGTCGCGGTCGGGCGCCAGGTGGGCGAGGCCGGGCGGGATGACCTCGCCCTCCTCGCCCAGGGTGCAGGTCACGAGCGTGACGAGGGCACCCTCGGCCGCGTACTTGGCCATGGTGACGCCGTTGTTGATCGACTCGTCGTCCGGGTGCGCGTGCACGAGGAGCAGCCGACGGGCGGGAAGACCGTTCATGGGGCCAAGCCTACGATCAAGCGGCGGGCGTCCTACAGCTTGAGGCCGCTGATCATGCTGGCCACGTTCGTGGTCAGCTGGCTGAGGGTCGGCGCGATGGTCGAACTCGCCAGATAGAACCCGAGGAGCACACAGACGGCGGCGTGGCCCGCCTTCAGGCCCGACCGGCGGACCAGCAGGAAGACGACGATCGCCAGCAGCACCACGGCCGAGATCGAGAGTGCCACGGCGTTTCACCTCCACGTCGAGCGGACATCGGTACGCGTACTCGTACTCAGTGCTCGGCGGAGTACATACCCACCGTGCGCTACGGATCATAACTATCCGTACCAGCGCATCGATCGAATTCCGGCAGCACGAGGGGCGCACGCCGCGCATGCGCAGGGTCACGGGGGAGGCCGGCCGGGAAGGCCGTACGCCTCCCCGGCCGGCTGTCGGCACCCGCACGGCCGCACCCGGCCCAGGGTGCCCGCCCCAGATCTCGGGACAGATACGGTCAAGTTGCCCGCACGTAAACCGGGTTGGCGGGAAGGCGACCCTAACGGAGCGAATCCGCGCGGGGTGGCCGGATTTCGCCTGCGAAGTGACAGGCCGACGGATGGGCCGCCGGGCCGGAGGCGAACACCTCCGGAACGGCGAGCAACGGGACCTCGTCCGTGCAGCGCTGCTGCGCCTTCCAGCAGCGGGTGCGGAACGGGCAGCCGGACGGCGGATTGGCCGGCGAGGGCACGTCGCCGGTCAGGATGATCCGCTCGCGGTGGGCGCGCGCCCGCGGGTCCGGCACGGGTACGGCGGACAGCAGGGCCTGGGTGTACGGGTGGGTGGGGTGGTCGTAGATCTGGGTGTCGGTGCCGATCTCCACGACCCGGCCCAGGTACATCACGCCGACCCGGTCGGAGATGTGCCGCACGATCGAGAGGTCGTGCGCGATGAACACGTACGACAGGTCGAACTCGTTCTGGAGCCGCTCCAGCAGGTTGATCACCTGGGCCTGGACGGAGACGTCGAGTGCGGACACCGGCTCGTCCGCCACGATCACCTCCGGCCGCAGGGCGAGGCCTCGGGCGATGCCGATGCGCTGGCGCTGGCCGCCGGAGAACTGGTGCGGGTACCGGTTGATGTACTCCGGGTTCAGGCCCACCACGTCCAGGAGCTCCTGGACCTTGCGGCGCCGGTCGCCCTTGGGGGCCACCTCGGGGTGGATGTCGTACGGCTCCCCGATGATGTCGCCGACCGTCATGCGCGGGTTCAGCGAGGTGTACGGGTCCTGGAACACCATCTGGATGTTGCGGCGGACGGCCTTCAGCGCCCGCCCGGACAGCTTGGTGATGTCCTCGCCCTTGTACGAGATCGCACCGGCCGTCGGGCGTTCCAGGTTGACCAGCATCTTGGCGACGGTGGACTTGCCGCAGCCGGACTCGCCGACGATGCCGAGCGTCTCGCCGCGGGCGAGGCCGAAGGAGACCCCGTCGACGGCCTTGACCGCGCCGACCTGCTTCTTGAAGAGGATTCCCCGGGTCAGCGGGTAGTGCTTGACGAGGTCCTTGACCTCCAGGATGGTCTCAGCCACCGAGGCACTCCTTCCAGAAGAAGCACGCGCTGGCACGGTCCGGTCCCACCTGCGCGAGCGGCGGGACGTCGGTGCGGCAGACCGCCCGCGCCATCGGGCAGCGCGGGTTGAAGGCGCAGCCGGGCGGGATGGCCAGCAGGTTCGGCGGCAGCCCCTTGATGGCGTACAGCTCCTGGCCCTTCTGATCGAGGCGCGGGATGGAGTCGAGCAGGCCCCGGGTGTACGGATGCGCGGGCGCGGCGTAGATCTCGTGGACGGGGGCCGCCTCGACGATCCGGCCCGCGTACATGACGGCGATCTTGTCGGCGACGTCGGCGACCACGCCCAGGTCGTGGGTGATGAGGATCAGCCCCATGTTGAGCTCCCGCTGGAGCTCGGCGAGCAGGTCCATCACCTGCGCCTGGACGGTGACGTCGAGGGCCGTCGTCGGCTCGTCCGCGATGATGAGGGAGGGCTCCAGGGCCAGCGCCATCGCGATCATGATGCGCTGGCGCATGCCGCCCGAGAACTGGTGCGGGTAGTCCCCCACCCGCTCCCGGGCCGCCGGGATCTTCACCCGGTCCATCAGCTCGACGGCCTTGGCCTTGGCGGCCTTGCGGGACATCCCGCGGTGGACCTCGTACATCTCGCCGAGCTGCGCGCCCACGCTGAGCACCGGGTTCAGGGAGGACAGGGCGTCCTGGAAGATCATCGCCATGTCGGCGCCCCGGACCTTCCGCCGCTCCTCCTCCTTCATCTTGAGCAGGTCCTTGCCCTTGAAGAGGATCTCGCCGCCCGCGATCCGGCCCGGCGGGACGTCGAGGATGCCCATCACGGCCTGGGCGGTCACCGATTTGCCCGAGCCGGACTCGCCGAGCACGGCGAGCGTCTCGCCCTCGTCCACCGAGTAGTTGACGCCGTTGACGGCCTTGGCGACTCCGTCCCGCGTACGGAACTCCACATGGAGGTCGCGGACTTCGAGCAGCATGGTGCCCACTCCTCAGCGCAGTTTGGGGTCGAGGGCGTCGCGCACCGCGTCGCCGAGCATGATGAACGCGAGCACCGTCAGGCTCAGCGCGCCCGCCGGCCAGAGCAGCATGTGGGGGGCGTTGCGGATCTGCGAGGCCGCGTTGGAGATGTCGATGCCCCAGGAGACCGTGGGCGGACGCAGGCCGACCCCGAGGAAGGACAGGGTGGCCTCCAGGGCGATGTACGTGCCGAGCGCGATCGTGGCGACGACGATGACGGGCGCGATCGCGTTGGGCGCGACGTGGCGCAGCAGCATCCGGCCGTTGCCCGCGCCGAGCGCCCGGGCGGCCTGGACGTAGTCGTTCTGTTTGGCGGTGATGACGGAGCCGCGGCCGATGCGGGCGATCTGCGGCCAGCCGAGGAGCACGATGAAGCCGACGACCGGCCAGACGGTGGTGCTGGTGACCACCGAGAGGAAGACGAGGCCGCCGAGGACGACGGGGATGCCGAAGAAGATGTCGGCGACCCGGGAGAGCAGCGAGTCGCCCCAGCCGCCGAAGAACCCGGCGAGCCCGCCGAGGACCGAGCCGAGCAGGGCGGCGCCGAGGGTGGCGCAGACGCCGACGGTGATGGAGGCGCGGGCTCCGTAGACGGTGCGGGTGTAGACGTCGCAGCCCTGGGTGTCGTAGCCGAAGGGGTGTCCGGGCGAGGAGCCCTGCTGGGACTTGGACAGGTCGCACTGGAGCGGGTCGCCGCTCGCGATGAGCTGCGGCCAGATCGCGATGATCACCAGGAACAGGATCATCAGCGAGGAGATGATGAAGACGGGGTTGCGGCGCAGCTGGTGCCAGGCGTCGGACCACAGGGAGCGGGCCTTCTCCTGCGGGCCGGGCCCGGGCGGCTGGTCGCCCAGCGCCTTCTCCAGGCTCTCGGCCTCGTCCAGCGCCAGATCCATGGGCCCGCCCTGGCCGGTGGGGGCGATGGCCTCTCCCTTTCCGGGTTCCAATGGGTCGTAGAGGGGCTCGCTGCGCTCAGGCATAACGGATCCTCGGGTCCAGGACCGCGTAGAGCAGGTCGACGAGCAGGTTCGCCAGCAGGAACACGATGACGAGAATGGTCACGAAGCCGACCACCGTCGGGGAGTTGTTGCGCAGGATGCCCTGGTAGAGCTGGTATCCGACGCCGTGGATGTTGAAGATCCGCTCGGTGACGATGGCGCCGCCCATCAGGGCGCCGATGTCGGTGCCGATGAAGGTGACGACGGGGATGAGCGAGTTGCGCAGCAGGTGGCGGGTGACGACCCGGCGGCGCGGCAGGCCCTTGGCGACGGCGGTGCGCACGTAGTCCGCCTTCACGTTCTCGGCGATGGAGGTGCGCGAGAGCCGGGTGACGTAGGCGAGCGAGACCAGCGCGAGGACGATGCCGGGCAGGATCAGCTCGTTGAAGGGGGCGTCCGGGGAGACGGTGGGCCTGACCCAGCCCCATTTGACGCCGAAGAGGTACTGGAGCAGATAGCCCGTCACGAACGTCGGAACGGAGATCACGACGAGCGTGAGCACCAGCACCGTGGTGTCGACGGACTTGCCCCGGCGCAGGCCGCTGACCACGCCGAGGGTGATGCCGATGACGATCTCGAAGAAGATCGCGACGATCGTCAGGCGCAGGGTGACGGGGAAGGCCGAGGCCATCAGCTCGGTGACGGGCTGCCCGTTGAAGGCCGTGCCGAAGTCGCCCTGGAAGATCTGGCCCATGTAGTGCAGGTACTGCTCCCACAGGGGCCGGTCGAGGTAGAGGTCCTTGCGGATGCGCGCGGCGGTGGCGGGGTCGGGCGCCTTGTCGCCGAAGAGGGCGGCGACGGGGTCGCCGAGCGCGTACACCATGAAGAAGATCAGGAACGTGCTGCCGATGAACACCGGGATCATCTGGAGCAGCCGCCGGATCACATACCGTCCCATGGACTGCTCCAGGATCGATCCGACAGGGGGTCAGCTGACCTTGATCTCGTTGTAGACGGGGACGCTGAACTGGTTGAGCGCCACGTCGGAGAGCCGCTCGGCGTAGCCCGCGCTGCCGTTCTGGTACCAGAGCGGGATGGAGGGCATCTGCGTGACGAGGATCTTCTCGGCGTCCTGGAACTTGCCGATGGCCTTGGCCGCGTCGCTCTCCTGGTTGGCCTCGTCGACGAGCTTGTCGAACTCCGGGTTGCTGAACTTCCCGTAGTTGGAGGAGGCGCCGGTGTAGTAGAGCGGCTGGAGGAAGTTCTGGATGAGCGGGTAGTCGGCCTGCCAGCCGGAGCGGAAGGGGCCGGTCAGCTTGAAGGAGCTCTGCTGGTTGCGGAAGTCGGCGAAGGTGCCGATCGGGTTGACCGTGCAGACCGGGCCTTCGCCGATCGCGTTGTTGATGCTGTTGCAGACGGCGTCCATCCAGTCGCGGTGCGAGCCGGTGTCCACGTTGGAGGTCAGGGTGACCTTGCCGCCGGGGAGCCCGCCGGCGTCCTGGATGAGCTTCTTGGCCGCGGCCGGGTCGTACTTGCAGGCGTCGCCGCAGAGCGTGGCGCTGAAGCCGCCCTTCTCGCCGAGGGCCGGGGAGGTCCAGTCCTTGGCCGGAGTGCGAGTCTCGCGGAAGATCTGCTTGGTGATCTCGTCGCGGTTGATGGCCATCGAGATGCCGCGGCGGACGTTCTCCATGCCCTCCTTGCCCCACTGCGGGTCGTACAGCGGGAAGGTGAGGGTCTGGATGATGAGGGCCGGCTGGTTGATGTACCGGTCGCCGAGGTCGTTCTTGACGTTCTTCAGCTGCTGGGCGGGGACGTCGTCGACGAGGTCGAGGTTTCCTGAGATCAGGTCCGTGTAGGCGGTGTTGTTGTCGGTGTAGACCTTGAGGTCGACCCCGCTGTTCAGCGCCTTGTCCTCGCCCGGGTAGCCGTCCCAGGTGCGCAGCTTCATGCCGGTGCCCTTGGTGTACGAGTCCACCGTGTACGGGCCGTTGCCGATCGGCTTGTTCAGCCAGCCGGCGTGGTCGGTGAAGAAGGCCTTGGGCAGCGGGGAGAAGGCCTGGTAGCCGAGGGTCTCGGGCCAGGTGGAGAACTTGTTCTTCAAGGCGACGGTGAAGGTCTTGGGGTCCTTGACGACCAGCCCGGACATCGTCTTGGCCTTGGGCTCTCCGGAGGCGGGGTGGAGGGCCTCGTAGCCGACGATGTCGGAGAAGAACGGCGAGTTGTTCTGCTTGTTGCGCACGTCCGCGCCGTAGTTCCAGGCGTCCACGAAGGACTGCGCGGTGACCGGCTCGTCGTTGCTGAACTTCCAGCCGTCCTTCAGCGTGATGGTGAAGTTCTGGCTGTCGGTCGTCTCGATCTTCTCGGCGAGCATGTTCTTGGCCTCGCCGGTCTTCGGGTCGTACCGCTTGAGGCCCCGGAAGATCATGTCGAGGACCTTGCCGCCCTGCACCTCGTTGGTGTTGGCCGGCTCCAGCGGGTTCTGCGGGTCACCCCAGGAGGAGCTGACGACTCCCGCGCCACCGCCGCCCCCGCCGCTGTCGCTACCGCCGCAGGCCGTCGCCGCGAGGGCGACGGCAACCGCACATGCGGCCCACTTGGCGTGGGTGGCTCCGCGCATGGAGTGCCTCCTATGGCTCCCAAGACTCACTTAGGGCCCAATGTCACCCTATGTGGGGGCCGTAACACTCCTGGTTGGACCGATTGCACCCTCGCGTCCCGCGCCTGTCACCCGCGCGAGTGCAAACTCAGCTCCCAGGTGTCCACCGCGTAGTGCCGGCTCATGCCGTGGGCCTCGTAGAGCGCGAGCGCCCCGGTTTCGTTGCGGGTATCGACGCCGAGGCCGACGGTGTCCCGGCCGCGGGCCGCGTACGTGGCGAAGGCGTGGCGCAGGAGGTGGCCGCCGATGCCCCGGCCGCGCAGGTCGGCGCGGACGCCGAGGTGGTTCACCCAGGCCATGCTGGTGCGGTCGTCGCGGGTCAGCAGGACGCCCGCGTCCCCGGATCCCGGCAGGCTCGCGATCCAGACCAGCGACCAGTCGAGGCCGCGGGCGTCGAGGTGGTCGAGCCAGGCCTCGTACGGGCGGTCCACATGGCCGAAGTGGGCGGCGAAGGTCTCCTCGACGAGGGCGTGGACCCGGCGGCGGTCGGCCTCGTCGCCGGCGCAGTCGCGCAGGACGAGCCCCTCGGGCGCGGCGGGCGGCGGGTCGGCCGCCGGGGACAGGGACCGGGTCATCACGTGGTAGCGGCGTACGGTGCGGTAGCCGCGGCCGGGCAGCACGTCGCGGTCGAGCACGGGCTTCGTGTTGAGCTGGAGCCGCATGACGGCGCCCGGAGCCCCGGCGGCGAGCTCGCGGGCCCGGGTCTCCATCAGCTCCAGCAGCCGGACGGCGGCGGCGCGGTGACCGGGCAGCACGTAGTGGTCGGCGTCGACCCTGCCGGGCCCGGAGTCGGTCCACACTTGGGCCCAGGCCACGAGCCGGCCGCCCTCGAAGGCCAGCCAGGAGTCCTTGGCCAGGTCGATGTCGGGGTGGTGGAGGTCGGCCTCGACGGCGGCGAGGTCGGTCTCGGGCCTGCCGATCTCCAGGACGTCGACGGCGTTGAGGAGGGCGCAGATGTCGGACGCGTCCCCGGGCCCCGCGGACCGTACGGTCAGCGTGCTCCGGCCCCGGCGGTCGTACGGTGTCGCGGTCATCCGCTCACTCTCCGCTCGCCGGTCGGGCCCCCGCAACTCCTTTCCGGCGCGGCCCTCCGCCGGAGCGTCAGTTGAGTTCGACGTGTGCCAGGTCCATGCGTCCCTGGGCGTCCACGCCGACGTTCTTCACGGTCTTGGAGTAGGCCACGGCGGACATGTAGGTGAAGACAGGGATGTACGGGAGGTCCCTGATCACGATGTCGTCGGCCTGCTGGTAGAGCGTCAGGCTCTCGGCCGGGTCGGTCGCCCGGTCGGCCGCGGCGAGGACGGACTCGAACGCGTCGCTCCCGTAGCGGCCGAAGTTGGAGCCGTTCGCGATGGCCTCCTTCGAGAAGACCGGGCGCAGGTAGTTCTCCGCCGCCGGGTAGTCCATGGCCCAGCCCATGCGGAAGGCCCCCTTGAACTTCCCGGACTTCACGTCGTCGACCAGGGCTCCGGCGCTCTGGAACGGCTTCACGGTGACGTCGAGGCCGAGGTTCGCCCGCAACTGCGCGGCGACGGCCTCGATCCACTCCTTGTGGCCGCCGTCGTCGTTGTAGCCGAGTTCCAGCTTGTTGCCGGGGATGCCGCCGGCCTGCTCGAACAGCGCCTTCGCCCTGATCGGGTCGTACATGCCGGCCTCACCCAGGGCGCCCCGGCGGTAGCCGGGCACGATCGGGCTGATGAAGTCGTCGGCGGGCTTGCGGGTCCCCCGGAAGATCTTCTTGCAGATGGCGTCCCGGTCGATGGCCATCGAGATCGCCTTGCGGATCTCGGCCTTGCCGAAGGCCTCGGGGTTGGTCTCCAGCGGGAGGCCGATGTAGCCGACGGACGCCTCCGGCTTGTAGATGTAGCGGTCGCCGAACTCCTCCGAGACGGTGTCGAGCGCGGAGACCGGCAGCTTGTCGGTGATCTGCACGGCGTTCTTGTGCAGGTCGCCGTAGGCGGCGTCCAGGTTGTCGTAGATCTTGAAGGTCACGGAGTCCAGCTTGGCGCGGCCCTCGGCCGGGTACTTGTCGTACTTCTTGACCTTGATCTGCTTGTCGTGCTCCCAGGTGCCGTCCATCCGGAACGGGCCGTTTCCGATCGGGGCCTGGCCGAACCCCTTCGGGTCCGCCTCGAACGCCTTGGGCAGCGGATAGAAGGCGTCGTACCCCAGCATGGTCCGGAACTGGGAGAACGGTGCCTTCAGGGTGACGGTGAAGGTCCTGTCGTCGATGACCCGCAGACCCCGCAGCTCCTTGGCGGTGGGCGTCCTGCCCTTGCCCGGCGCCAGCTCCTCCGAGCCCTCGATCTTCGAGAAGAAGCCCATCGCCTCGGCGGTGTTCTCCTGGTTGGCACCCCAGTTCCAGGCACGGACGAAGGACTGTGCGTCGACCTTCTCGCCGTTGTGGAACGTGAACCCGTCCTTGATCCTGATCGTCCAGGTCTTCGAGTCCGCGGAGTCGACGGACTCGGCGATCGCCAGCTTCGGCTCGCTGGTCTTCGTGTCGTACGTGACCAGGCCGGTGAAGAGCGCGTGCAGGACCTCGGCGCCCTCGGTCTCGGCGGTCTCCTGCCCCACGAGCCCGTGCCTCGGCTCGCCGAGCACGACGGTGATGTGCCCGCCGGTCCTGGCGGTCTGCGCGTCCTCGCCGGCGCCGCACGCCGTGGCGGCCATCGCCACCACGACGGCACCGCCGATCCACTGGGCGCTCGCTGCGCGCATGGGTACTGCCTCCTCGGACTCACCGTCTATGGGGCGGAAAACGGACGGGGCCCAGCCGGGATCGGCTGGGCCCCGTCCGGTCTTCCGGGGGATCAGATGGCCAGGACGGCCTTCTCCTCCGCGAAGTGGCACGCCGACTCGTGCGCGGCCGGGGTGTTGACGCCCTGGAAGCGCGTCGGGATCGCCAGCAGCGGCTCCTCCGTGGAGCAGCGCTCCTCGGCCTTCCAGCAGCGGGTGCGGAAGCGGCAGCCCGAGGGCGGGTTGGCCGGGGAGGGGACGTCACCGGTGAGGATGATCCGCTCGCGGCCCTCGCGGGCGGCCGGGTCCGGGACCGGAACGGCCGACAGCAGCGCCTGGGTGTACGGGTGGGTCGGGTGTTCGTAGATCTGCTCGTCGCTGCCGATCTCCGCCATCCGGCCCAGGTACATGACGCCCACGCGGTCCGAGATGTGCCGGACGATCGAGAGGTCGTGCGCGATGAAGATGTAGGACAGGTTGAACTCGTCCTGCAGCTTCGCCATCAGGTTGATGACCTGCGCCTGCACCGACACGTCGAGCGCGGACACCGGCTCGTCGCAGATGATGATCTCCGGCTGGAGGGCGAGGCCGCGGGCGATGCCGATGCGCTGGCGCTGGCCGCCGGAGAACTGGTGCGGGTACCGGTTGATGTACTCCGGGTTCAGGCCCACCACGTCCAGGAGCTCCTGGACCTTGCGGCGCCGGTCGCCCTTCGGAGCCACCTCGGGGTGGATCTCGAACGGCTCCCCGATGATGTCGCCGACCGTCATGCGCGGGTTCAGCGAGGTGTACGGGTCCTGGAACACCATCTGGATGTTGCGGCGGACGGCCTTGAGGGCCTTGCCGGACAGCTTGGTGATGTCCTGGCCCTTGTAGAAGACCTCGCCGGACGTCGCCGTCTCCAGCAGCATCAGCAGCTTGGCGACGGTCGACTTGCCGCAGCCGGACTCGCCGACGATGCCCAGGGTCTCGCCCTGGTGCAGGTCGAAGGAGACCCCGTCGACGGCGCGGACGGCGCCGATCTGCTTCTTGAACAGGATGCCCTGGGTCAGCGGGAAGTGCTTGACCAGGTTGCGCACCTGCAGGATCGGCTCGCCGCGGTCGACGGGCGCCTCGATGGCGGCCACGGCCGCCGTCTCGGACGCCGCCTTGACGACGTCGACCTCGCTGATACCGGGTGTCGCGTCCACGGCGTCATCCTTCTTGTCGAACTCAGCCATGGAGCTGCTCCTCGCGGAAGTGGCAGGCGCTGCCGCGGCCGGCCAGCTCGGTTCCGTCCTGCTCGGTCACCGGCAGCAGGGCCGGGACCTCGGTGCGGCAGATGTCCTGCGCCTTGGGGCAGCGCGGGTTGAAGGCGCAGCCGGAGGGGGCCTTCAGCAGGTTGGGCGGCAGACCCTTGATCGCGTACAGCTCCTGGCCCTTCTGGTCCAGGCGCGGGATCGAGTCCAGCAGTCCCCGCGTGTACGGGTGCGCGGGGCGCTTGTACAGCTCGTGGACCGGGGCCTGCTCGACGATGCGGCCCGCGTACATCACGGCGATCTTGTCCGCGACGTCGGCGACGACGCCGAGGTCGTGGGTGATCAGGATCAGACCCATGTTGTACTCGCGCTGCAGGTCCGCTAGCAGGTCCATGACCTGGGCCTGGACCGTCACGTCGAGCGCCGTGGTGGGCTCGTCCGCGATGATCAGGTCGGGCTCCAGGGCGAGCGCCATCGCGATCATGATGCGCTGGCGCATACCGCCGGAGAACTGGTGCGGGTAGTCGTTGACCCGGCTCTTGGCCGCGGGGATCTTCACCCGGTCCATGAGCTCGATGGCCTTGGCCTTGGCGTCCTTCTTCGACATGCCCTGGTGGACGCGGAACATCTCGCCCAGCTGGTTGCCGACGGAGTAGACCGGGTTCAGCGCGGAGAGCGCGTCCTGGAAGATCATCGCCATCTTGGGACCGCGCAGCTTGCGCCGCTCGCTCTCCGGAAGCTTGAGGATGTCCTCGCCGCGGAAGAGGATCTCTCCCTTGGAGACCCGCCCGGGGGGCGAGTCCAGAATGCCCATGATCGCCTGCGCGGTCACGGACTTGCCCGAGCCGGACTCGCCGAGCACGGCCAGCGTCTCGCCTGAAGAGACGCTGTAGTTGACGCCGTTGACGGCCTTGACCACGCCTTCGCGGGTCGCGAACTCGACGTGCAGGTCGCGCACTTCGAGTACGGGCGCCTCGGCGTCCCCGCCCCTCTGGCGGGGCACTTCTGCGGTGATGCTTGAAGTAGTCATGTGGTGGTGCCGCCCTTCTAGCGCAGCTTCGGGTCGAGGGCGTCGCGGAGCCCGTCACCGACGAATACGAAGCCAAGGACCGTCAGCACGATCGCGATGCTGGGGTAGGTCCACAGGAAGTCCTTGACGCCCATGAAGTCCTTGGCGGCGGCGAGCATGTTGCCCCACTCCGGGACCTCCGGGCTGACACCCACGCCCAGGAAGGACAGCGAGGCCTCGGCCACGATGGCGCCGCCGACGCTGAACGCGGCGTAGGCCATCACTGCGGCGATGGAGTTGGGGATGATGTGCCGCACGATGATCCGGCGGGTGTCCGCGCCGAGGGCGCGGGCGGCCAGCACGTAGTCGGCCTCGCGGACCGACAGGATCGAGCTGCGCAGCAGACGGGAGACCGTCGGCCAGGAGAAGATCGCCAGCGAGATGATCACCGGCATGATGCCCCGGCCCATCACGATGATGATGACGATGGCACCGATCAGCAGCGGGAAGGCGAAGAAGACGTCCGCGATGCGCATCAGCACCGAGTCGGTCGCACGGCCGAAGTAGCCGGACAGGGCGCCGATGACGATGCCGATGAGGCACGCCAGGAAGATCGACGCCAGACCGATCACCACGGCGATGCGGCTGCCGTAGATGATGCGGGACAGCTGGTCGCGGCCGAGCGCGTCGGTTCCGAGCAGGTGGCCGCTGCCCGGGTCCTGCAGGGTGTTGGTCAGGTCCTGCGCGTACGGGTCGTGCGGCGCGATCAGCGGGGCGAAGAGCGCGGTGAGGAAGAGCAGCAGGACGAGGCCGAGGCCGACGACGGCCAGCTTGTTGGCGAGGAAGCGGTGGCGGATCTCGCCCCACTGGGTCACGCGGGCGATGGCCGGTTCGGCCTCCGCGTTCGCGCCCTTCGCCGGTGCGGTCGCGTCCCCCGCCACCGATGTGCTCTTGGTGAGCTCGGTCATGGGTAACTCCTAGAACGGGCTGCCTGGGATCAGGCGAGGCGGATGCGCGGGTCGAGGACCGCGTACAAGAGGTCGACGAGGAGGTTGAGCAGAACGAACACGCCGACGCCGAAGCTCACGACGCCGATGATGATCGGGTTGTTCTGCTGCTGCACCGCCTGCACCAGGGCGAGCCCGATGCCGTCCCAGTTGAAGATCGCCTCGGTGATCAGGGCGCCACCGAGCAGCGAGCCGAAGGAGATACCCAGGTACGTGACGACCGGGATGATCGAGTTGCGCATGACGTGCTTGACCAGCACGGTCCGCCGCGGCAGACCCTTGGCGACGGCCGTCTTGACGTAGTCGGCGCGCAGCACTTCGAGCATCGTGCCGCGCATGAGCCGGGCCACGAGGGCCGCGTCGAGGATCGCCAGCGTGAAGGCGGGCAGGATCAGCGACTTCATCGTGCCGTCGGAGATCAGCGGGACCCATTCGAGCTGGATCACGAAGACCTTCTGGAGCACCATGCCGATCACGAAGGACGGGAAGCCGACGGCCATCGTGGTCAGGAGCGTGATGAGCACGTCCCAGAACGAGTATCTGAACAGAGCGGCGATCAGGCCGGCCAGCAGGCCGATCGCGATGTCCAGGACGATGGCGGCCAGAGCGAGCTGCGCGGTGTTGACGAGCTTCGGTCCGAGGACCTCCGTCACCGGCCGGCGCTGGGTGTAGTCCTCACCGAGGTCGCCCTGCGCGAGGTTCTTGACGAAGTTCCCGTACTGGACGGGGAGCGGGTCGTTGAGGCCGTAGCGCTCCCGCAGCTGTTCCACGACAGCCGGGTCACGGGCCTTGTCACCGCCGAGCGAGCCCACGGGGTCGCCGGGGAGCACGAAAAGACAGCAGAAGAGAATAACCGTCGCACCGAAGAGAACGACAACCATCTGTCCGAGCCGCCGGATCACATATCTTCCCACGATGCCTCCTTCACATACTGAGCGTGGGGGTTGGCGGCATCATCCGATCGGGAGATTGGCCGCATCCGGGCGCGGATCGACAACGAAGAGGGGTGCGCCCGGGACTGAGCGAAGGCCGTGGGGACCGAAGAAGTAACTCGGACCCCCACGGCCTTCGCCTACCTGATGTTGAGGAGGCTGCTACTTGGCTGCGATCTCAGCGAGGTTCGGGTCCTCGAAGAAGTCCATCTTCACGTTGGTGAACTTGTCCGTGGCCGCGAGGCGGTACTGGGTGCGCTTCCACAGCGGGATGACGGCCTGCTCCGTGTCGACCGCGAGCTTCTCGGCCTCCTGGTAGAGCTTGGCGCGCGCCGCCGGGTCCTTGGTGCCACGAGCCTGGGTGATCAGCTCGTCGAACTTCGGGTTGTTGTAACGGCCGCGGTTGTCACCGAGGGCCTTGCCCGACTCGTCCGGGTTGATCGAACCCGAGTCGAGCAGCGGGAACAGGAAGTTGTCCGGGGTCGGGTAGTCCGCGCCCCACGCCGAGCGCCACAGACCCGCGGTGCCCTTCGCCTGCTGCTGGGCCAGGGCCTCCTTGAACGGCTTGCCGTTCAGCTTGACCTCAAGGCCGAGGACGTCCTTCAGCTGCTGGGCAACGGCCTGGACCCACTCTTCGTGGCCACCACCGGTGTTGTAGCCGAAGTCGAGGACGGTGCCCGGCTTCAGGCCGCCCTTGGCCGCGAACTCCTTGGCCTTGTCCTTGTCCTGCTTGACGCAGGTGGTGCAGACACCGTCCTGGTAGGTGTCCGCGAAGGAGGGCGGGAGGATGGAGGTCGCGGGCTTCTGCAGACCCTGGAAGACACCCTTGGCGATGGCGTCGCGGTCGATCGCGTACGAGATCGCCTTGCGCGCGTCGGGGTTGTTCAGCGGCGCGGTCTCGTTGAAGGCCACCAGGTAGTTGATACCGCTGGTGTCCGCCTCGATCCACTGCTTCTTCGGCTCGTACTTGGCCTTCGCCACCGACTGCTGCGGCGTGGGCATGCGCGCCCAGTCGAACTGGCCCGACTGGAAGCCCTGGTACTCCAGGGTGGCGCCGTTGGCCGCGTTCAGGATCGAGATCTCGACCTTGTCGAGCTTGGCCTTCTCGAAGCCGTAGTCGTCGTTACGGACGAGGGTGATGGACTTGTTGTGCTGCCACGAACCCTCCATCTTGAAGGGGCCGTTGCCGATCGGCGCGTCGTTGTACGCCTTGTTGCTGGCGGGGCCGGCGGCCTTCGGGACCGGGCTGAAGGCCTGGTGGACCGTCTTCTTGTCGAACTCGAAGTCGGCCGCGGAGAGCTCGACCTTGAGGGTGTTGGCGTCCGGGGCGCTCAGACCGGCGAAGGTGGTGGCGGTGCCACCGTTGAGCTCCTTGTAGCCGTTGATGCCGTCGAACGGGTACGCGACGTCGGAGGCGGACTCCTTGGCGACCACACGGGTCCAGCCGCGGATGAAGGCCTCGGCGTCGACGACCTCGCCGTTCGAGAACTTGGTGCCGGACTTGATCTTGAAGGTCCAGGTCTTGCCGTCGTCGCTCGTCTGGACCGACTCGGCGAGCTCCGGCTTCAGCTTGCCGTCCGGAGTGGCGCTGTACAGGCCGGTGAAGAGGTTGTGCGCGACGAGAGCGCCCTCGGACTCCTGGGCGTTGTACGGGTCGATCGCGGTGGGCTCGGTGATACCGAGACGGAACGTACCGCCGCCCTTGCCCGCACTGTCCTTGCTGTCGTCGCCACCGCCGCACGCCGTGGCAGCCATTGCCACGATGACGGCACCCACGACCCACTTGGCGCTCGTTGCTCCGCGCATGGGTAATTGCCTCCTCAGGAGTCACTGTCGATAGTGATGGGCCGTCCCCCGCTGACACCCCTGACAGCGAAATCCGGTCCCGTCGTGTGTGCTCGTGAGTCGACGCTCCCCACAGCGTGTGACCCATTGACCCGAGCTCAATGGAGCCATCCTCAGGGACACCCAGGCTGTAAACCACACTTAAGTGGTCTCGTTTTCACAACATCACCGCATGGCGAAAACCCGAAATACGGACAAACGGATAGGAGACAGACACGTGCGAAACGGACGGTTGGTTCTTCTTTCGAACAGCCATAGCCGGTATGCGGACACATGAACGTCACAAACCGCTTGACAAAAGCCCGCAGCCCGTCCCCCCACGGAAGCCGTGAGGGGACGGGCTGTCGATCATGCGCGGCTTTCAGCCAGCCCGGAACGTGTCCGGAACGGGGCCGCTACTTCGCGGACTTGGCGCGCGACGCGGTGCGCGAGCGCTCCTTCTGGTCCAGGACGACCTTGCGGATGCGGACGGCCTCCGGGGTCACCTCGACGCACTCGTCGTCGCGGCAGAACTCCAGGGACTGCTCCAGGGAGAGCTTGCGCGGCGGCACCACGTTCTCCGTGTTGTCCGCGGAAGCCGCACGCATGTTCGTGAGCTTCTTCTCCTTGGTGATGTTCACGTCCATGTCGTCGGAGCGCGAGTTCTCGCCGACGATCATGCCCTCGTACACCTCGGTGCCCGGCTCGGTGAACAGGACGCCGCGCTCCTGCAGGTTGATCATCGCGAACGGCGTGACCGAACCGGCGCGGTCGGCGACCAGGGAGCCGTTGTTGCGGGTGACCAGCTGGCCGAACCACGGCTCGTGGCCCTCGTGGATCGAGTGGGCGATGCCCGTACCGCGGGTGTTGGTCAGGAACTCCGTACGGAAGCCGATGAGGCCGCGCGACGGGACGACGAACTCCATGCGGACCCAGCCGGAGCCGTGGTTCGACATGTTGTCCATACGGCCCTTGCGGACGCCCATGAGCTGCGTGACGGCGCCCATGTGCTCCTCGGGGACGTCGACCGTCATGCGCTCGACCGGCTCGTGCGTCTTGCCGTCGATCTCCTGCGTGACGACCTGCGGCTTGCCGATGGTCAGCTCGAAGCCCTCGCGGCGCATCTGCTCGACCAGGATGGCGAGCGCGAGCTCACCGCGGCCCTGGACCTCCCAGGCGTCCGGGCGCTCGGTGTCGAGCACGCGGAGGGAGACGTTGCCGATGAGCTCGCGGTCGAGGCGGTCCTTGACCTGGCGGGCGGTGACCTTGCGGTCCTTGACCGCGGACTTGGCGTCCGCGCCCTTGCCGCTGCCGCCGCGGCCGACCATCGGGGAGGTGTTCGTACCGATGGTCATGGAGATGGCCGGCTCGTCCACCGAGATCAGCGGAAGCGCGATCGGGTTCTCCGGGTCGGCCAGGGTCTCGCCGATCATGATGTCCGGGATGCCGGCGACCGCACAGATGTCACCCGGGCCCGCCATCTCGGCCGGCTTGCGGGTGAGCGCCTCGGTCATCATCAGCTCGGTGATGCGGACGTTCGACTGGGTGCCGTCACGCTTGATCCAGGTGACGGTCTGGCCCTTGCGCAGCTCGCCCTGCTCGACGCGGAGCAGCGCGATGCGGCCGAGGAAGTTGTCGGCGTCCAGGTTGGTGACGTGGGCCTGGAGGGGGGCCTCGTCGTCGTACACCGGGGCGGGGACGTGCTCCAGGATGGTGGAGAAGAACGGCTCCAGGCTGTCGCTGTCCGCGGGGACGGTGCCGTCCTCCGGCTTGGTCAGCGAGGCGATGCCGTCACGGCCGCAGGCGTAGACGATCGGGAACTCGATCTGGTCCTCGGTGGCGTCCAGGTCCAGGAAGAGGTCGTACGTGTCGTTGACGACCTCGTCGATCCGGGAGTCCGGGCGGTCCGTCTTGTTGATGCAGAGGATGACCGGCATGTTCGCCTGCAGGGCCTTGCGCAGGACGAAGCGGGTCTGGGGCAGCGGACCCTCGGAGGCGTCCACCAGCAGGACGACGGCGTCCACCATCGACAGACCGCGCTCGACCTCGCCACCGAAGTCGGCGTGGCCGGGGGTGTCGATGATGTTGATCGTGATCGGGGCCCCGCCGTCCTTGGGGTGATACTTCACCGCCGTGTTCTTGGCGAGGATCGTGATGCCCTTCTCACGCTCCAGGTCGTTCGAGTCCATCATGCGGTCGTCGAGGTGCTGGTGGGCGGCGAAGGCACCGGCCTGCTTGAGCATGGCATCGACGATGGTCGTCTTGCCATGGTCGACGTGGGCGACGATGGCGACGTTACGGATGTCGTGGCGCGTGGGCACTTCGGCGCTTCTCCCGGGATCGTGGATGGCGGCGCGTACGGTCCGGCACGCGCGCCTCGACCGGGCGGAAAACCTGCCACGGCCTTACCCCATCGTACGTCGCGTGGCGGGAACCGCCCGCCGGGGGGTCTGTCAAGAGGCCGGAAGGCTGAGCAGGGCCGGGTGCGGGGTGGGGGGTCCCGGCCGTGGTTGCTGCGGGTATCACTGCGGGTCAACGGGCGTGGTCAATGGGTACGCGACGACCTTGCCCGCCGGAGGTCCGGCGGGCAAGCGACTTGAGTCACATCTGAGCTTGGGAGCCGAACCTCAACCTGTCCGGCCCCGTTTTGTCACTTCTTCTTCTTCGGTTCTTCCTTGGCGGCCTGCGGCTTCTTCCAGCCGATGTCCTGGAAGCGGGGGGTGCCGAGGCCGAAGGCGCCGGCGTTGGCCAGGTTCGGCTTGGCGGCCACCAGCTCGGGGCGCTGGTAGAGCGGGATGGAGCCGGCGGCGGCCCAGATCCGGGCGTCCGCCTTGCGCATCAGCTCGCGCGAGGCCTCCTCGTCCAGCTCGCCGAGCGCCTGGTCGAAGAGCTGGTCGATGTGGTCGGTGCCGACGCGGGTGTAGTTCTGTTCGACGAGGAGCGAGCCGTCGGCGGCCGGCTCCGGCTTCGCGAAGATCGGGCGGGCGTCGGTGGCCGGGTAGGCCGTCGCGGGCCAGGAGTAGAGCGCCAGGTCGTACTGGCCCGAGGCGACGTGGTCCTTGAAGAAGCTCTCGTCGGCGACCTTGGTCACCTCGGTGTTCACGCCGACCTTCTTGAGCATCTGCGCGATCCGCTCGCCGACCGTGCGCAGGGCCTCGGAGCCGGGGCCGGCCGGGAGGACGAAGCGCAGGTTGAGGGCCTTGCCGTCCTTGGCGAGCATGTTCCCGGAGGTACGGACCTGCTTGGCCGGGGCCGGCGCCGGGGAGCCGCTGGCCTTGCCGGGGCCGGGGGCCTCGCCGTCGCGGGCCGGTCCGCGCTTCGCGTCGTCCACGGCGTCCGGATCGGCGGCCGCGCCGGCCTCCCCCTCCTGGCCCGAGGGGTCGATCCGCTCGCCCCGCACGCCCTGGGGAGACGTTTCCCCACCCGTCTTGATCGCGGACTCCACCACCGGGAGGCCCCGGTCCAGGGCGTCCCCGTTGCGCCCGTCGGTCTCGCCCACGATGTACAGGCCGTCGTTGCCGGTGCCCGGGCCCGACGGGGTCTTCGAGTCGTCCTGGCCCTCCTCCGCCTCGGAACCGGCCTTCGCGCCCGCCGGCTCGGTGAGCTTGCCGCCCCGGCGCCAGCCCGCGTCCGCGAGCAGGGCCTGGGCCGCGTGGAGGTCCTTGCCGCCGAGCGCCTCGCTGTTGTCGGCGTACGCCCGCTGCCCGGCCAGGGCCACGTGGCTGCCGACGGGCTTCGCCGGCAGGCCAAGGGGCTTCAGTACGATCTCGGCCAATTCCTTGCGGTCCAGGGCCCGGGCCACCGCCCGGCGGACCCGCTCGTCGGTCAGCGGGCCGGAGGCCCCGTTCATGGCGAGCTGCGTGTAGGCGGGCTCCAGGGACTTGCGGACGGTGAAGGTCCGCAGGGCCGACTGCTCGTCCGCGTACGCCTTGGCCGCCTCGGCGTTCTGCGCCCGGGTCTCGCGCTCCGCCGCCGCCTTGCCCTCGTCGGTGCCGTACGCGGTCGCCCACGAGAGCGTGGCCTGCGCCGGGGTCACCGCCGCGCCCGGACCGTGCGCCGCGGCCCCGCCCGCGCCCGGGGAGCGCTCCGCGTCCCGGTGGGCCATCGCGATGCGGTCGGCGCCCGCCCGGTCGATCTCCGCCAGGTCCACCTTGCCGGCGGCCAGCGCGGCCGGGCGCTGGGCCCGCGGCACGGCGGTCAGGACCAGCGAGTCCAGCTTGGCCGGCCGGCCCCACCAGCGGGCGCTGCGGGTCAGGGCGACGGTGCCGGTCTTCTTGTCGACGGCGCCGAGGTTGAAGGGCCCCGCGGTGACCTTGAGGGTGCCGCGGGCGCCCTCGTTGAAGGCGTCCGGGGTGCCGGTGACCTGCTTGGGGTAGAGCGGGGAGAACAGCGAGCGCCAGTCGGTGTACGGCTTGGCGAAGGTGACCTTGACCTCCAGGTCGGTCTTGCCCCGCTCGATCTTCTCGATCCGGTCGTAGCCGGCGTTGCGCGCCGTCCAGTACGCCGAGTCCTTGCCGTTCAGGGCCCGCCACTGGGCCACGAAGTCGGCGGCGCCGATCTCGCGGCCGTCGCTCCACACCGCCTGCTGGTTCAGCTTGTACAGGACGACCTGCTTGGGCTCGCGCTCGACGACCTCGGCCTTCTCCAGGTAGTCCGGGTTGGCGACCGGCCGGCCCTTGTCGTCGAGGACGAACAGCTGCGGCAGCACCGCCCCGGCGATCCGCGTGGTCGTGGCGTCCGCATCGGCCTGGAAGGTGTTCAGGGTGTCCGGCAGGGAGTCCACGGCCCAGCGCAGCACACCGCCGTCGGCGACCTTGTCGCGGGCCGTCGCCGCGATGTCCTGTCCGGCGGCCACCGGGCCGCCCTCGTCGTCACCAGAGCCGCAGCCCGCGAGCAGCGGCAGTGCGAGGACTCCCGAGGTCAGCAGCGCCAAGGACCTGCGCCTTCTCTGGGACATGGGTGGTACCTCCGGGGCGGGACGCGAAAGGGGCGGCTTGATCACGTTTGGCGGTATATGGAGCTGATCACACTGGGTGCCGCAACACACTGAAATCCACCGCCCGCCGCACCTCTCGCAGCCGACCCTCGCCACGCCGCGAACCCCACCCGTGCGGACCAATCCGGCTTGCGCCGCGGGCGGGGGCTCCCTCGGAAGAGGGATCGGACCGGGAGCGGGGAGGGGCGCACAGATCGCGCCTGCGCGCCCGCAATCGGTGCACGTCCCTTCACAACCGGGGACGGGAGGCGCGACACTCGCAGGCGCACATGAGCGTTGCCACCGCAACCAGCGGAAGTGAGGGCAAGTCATGTCCCTGCAAGACGATTTGACCGCCGTACGACGCAATCTGAACGAGCTGGTCCGCTCGGTGGAACGGCTGGAGCGAGACGTCGAGGACGCGGCCCGGAAGGATCCTGCCGCCCCGCGCACCCCACGCCGGCAGGAGGGGATGGTCCCGGTCCCGGACACCCCGTACGACAGCTCGCTGTGGAAGGACGCCGACGACGAGGGTCTCGGCGCCCGCGGCCGCCGGGCGCCCTGACCGGCACCCGCACCCGCGGACCCGCGCGCCCGGGCACGTGCACCACCCGCCCGGACCCGCGGCTCCCGTACCCGCGCAACCCCGCACACCCCAGCGCCCCACCCGGCCCGGCCGTCCGCGGCCGGGCCTCGTGGGTCACCCCTCATCACTCCACCCGGAGTCCCCTTTGGCCACAGGCACGGAACCACCCCGGCAGCTGACCGGTGTCCACGACGCCTCCCGGGCCGCGATCGCCGGCCGGCACCTGCGCACCGACCGGTGGTGGCTGGCCCCCGCCGTCACCGCGGCCGGGCTGCTCGCCTTCATCGTCTACTCGACGTGGCGGGCCTTCGCGAACGCCGACTACTACGCGGCCCCGTACGTCTCCCCGTTCTACTCCCCGTGTCTCGCGGAGAACTGCCGGGAGATGCGCGGCGGCCCGAACCTGGACCTGTTCGGCAGCTGGTGGGGCCTGTCCCCCGCCCTGCTGATCCTGGTCTTCCCGCTCGGCTTCCGGCTGACCTGCTACTACTACCGCAAGGCGTACTACCGCGGCTTCTGGGCCTCTCCGCCCGCCTGCGCCGTCGCCGAGCCGCACGCGAAGTACACCGGTGAGACGCGCTTCCCGCTGATCCTCCAGAACCTGCACCGGTACTTCTTCTACGCGGCGCTGCCGGTCGCGGGCATCCTCACGTACGACACGGTGCTGACGTTCCGAAACGACCGGTACGAGTGGGGCCACATGGGCCTCGGGACGCTGCTGTTCCTCGTCAACATCGCGCTGATCTGGGCCTACACCCTGTCCTGCCACTCCTGCCGGCACATCATGGGCGGCCGCCTGCGGCACTTCTCCAAGCACCCGGTGCGCTACCGGATGTGGGGCTGGATCAGCCGGCTCAACACCCGCCACATGCAGCTGGCCTGGGCCTCGCTGATCAGCGTGGCCCTGTGCGACTTCTACGTGTACCTGCTGGCGAGCGGCGCCTTCAACGATCCGAGGTTCTTCTGACATGGCTCAAGTCGACCGGCAGCAGTGGGACGTGGTCGTGGTCGGCGCGGGCGGCGCCGGGCTGCGGGCCGCGATCGAGGCGCGCGAACGGGGCAAGCGCACGGCCGTGATCTGCAAGTCCCTGTTCGGCAAGGCCCATACGGTGATGGCGGAGGGCGGGATCGCCGCCTCCATGGGCAACGTCAACGAGGGGGACAACTGGCAGGTGCACTTCCGCGACACCATGCGCGGGGGCAAGTTCCTGAACCAGTGGCGGATGGCCGAGCTCCACGCGAAGGAGGCTCCCGACCGGGTCTGGGAGCTGGAGACCTGGGGCGCGCTCTTCGACCGCACGCCCGACGGGAAGATCTCCCAGCGCAACTTCGGCGGCCACGAGTACCCGCGCCTCGCACACGTGGGCGACCGGACCGGCCTGGAGCTGATCCGCACCCTCCAGCAGAAGATCGTCCAGCTCCAGCAGGAGGACTTCAAGGAGTCCGGCGACTACGAGTCCCGGCTCAAGGTCTTCCAGGAGTGCACGGTCACGAGGGTCCTGAAGGACGGGCAGAAGGTCTCGGGGACCTTCTGCTACGAACGCGAGTCCGGCCGGTTCTTCGTCCTGGAGGCCCCCGCGGTGGTCCTGGCCACGGGCGGGATCGGCAAGTCCTTCAAGACGACGTCCAACTCCTGGGAGTACACGGGCGACGGCCACGCGCTGGCCCTGCTCGCCGGGGCACCCCTGCTGAACATGGAGTTCGTGCAGTTCCACCCGACCGGCATGGTCTGGCCCCCCTCCGTCAAGGGCATCCTCGTCACCGAGTCGGTGCGCGGTGACGGCGGGGTACTGCGCAACAGCGAGGGCAAGCGGTTCATGTTCGACTACGTCCCGGACGTCTTCAAGGAGAAGTACGCGGAGACCGAGGACGAGGGCGACCGCTGGTACGAGGACCCGGACCACAACCGGCGCCCGCCCGAACTGCTCCCCCGCGACGAGGTCGCCCGGGCCATCAACTCCGAGGTCAAGGCGGGCCGCGGCTCCCCGCACGGCGGGGTGTTCCTCGACGTGTCCACCCGGATGCCGGCGGAGCGGATCCGCCGCCGCCTTCCTTCCATGTACCACCAGTTCAAGGAGCTGGCGGACGTGGACATCACCGCCGAGCCGATGGAGGTCGGCCCGACCTGCCACTACGTGATGGGCGGGATCGCGGTGGACTCCGACACCGCCGCCACCGTCGGGGTCCCGGGCCTGTTCGCGGCCGGCGAGGTCGCGGGCGGCATGCACGGCTCGAACCGGCTCGGCGGGAACTCCCTGTCCGACCTGCTCGTGTTCGGCCGGCGGGCCGGGCTGCACGCGGCCGAGTACGCCGACGGCCTCGCCGGGGCGCCCCCCGCGGTCTCCCAGGCGGAGATCGACGCGGCCGCGACGGAGGCGCTGGCCCCGTTCCACGCCGCCGAGGGCGCGGAGAACCCGTACACGCTCCACCAGGAGCTCCAGACGACCATGAACGACCTGGTCGGGATCATCCGCCGCGAGGGCGAGATGGCCGAGGCCCTGGAGAAGCTCGCGGGTCTGCGCGCGCGGGCGGCCCGGGCCGGGGTCGAGGGCCACCGGCAGTTCAACCCCGGCTGGCACCTGGCCCTGGACCTGCGCAACATGCTGCTGGTCAGCGAGTGCGTGGCCCGCGCGGCCCTGGAGCGCACCGAGAGCCGCGGCGGGCACACCCGGGAGGACTGCCCGGCGATGGAGCGCTCCTGGCGCCCGGTGAACCTGCTGTGCCGTCCGGTCGAGCCGGCGCCCGGGGACCCGGCGGCCGACCGCATCGTGCTCGAACGCACCCGTACCGAACCCGTCCGCCCCGACCTGCTCGCGCTCTTCGAGAAGGAAGAGCTGGTCAAGTACCTCGCCGAAGAGGAGCTGTACGAATGAGTACGTACGACGCGAGCTTCCGGATCTGGCGCGGTGACGCGGAAGGCGGGGAACTGCGGGACTTCACCGTCGAGGTGAACGACGGCGAGGTCGTCCTGGACATCGTCCACCGGCTCCAGGCCACCCAGGCCTCGGACCTCGCGGTGCGGTGGAACTGCAAGGCGGGAAAGTGCGGTTCGTGCAGCGCGGAGATCAACGGCAGGCCGCGGCTGATGTGCATGACGCGCATGTCCACCTTCGAACGGTCCGAGACCATCACGGTCACGCCGCTGCGCGCCTTCCCGGTGGTCCGCGACCTGGTGACGAACGTGTCCTTCAACTACGAGAAGGCGCGCGAGGTCCCGGCCTTCGTGCCCCCGCAGGGGGTGGCTCCCGGCGCGTACCGGATGCAGCAGGTGGACGTGGACCGCTCGCAGGAGTTCCGCAAGTGCATCGAGTGCTTCCTGTGCCAGGACACCTGCCACGTGGTGCGCGACCACGAGGAGAACAAGACCGCCTTCGCCGGCCCGCGCTTCCTGATGCGGGTGGCGGAGCTGGACATGCACCCGCTGGACGCGGCGGCCGAGGCGGGCCTGGACCGCAAGCGCACGGCGCAGGAGGAGCACGGGCTCGGCTACTGCAACATCACCAAGTGCTGCACGGAGGTCTGCCCGGAGGGCATCAAGATCACCGACAACGCGCTGATCCCGCTGAAGGAGCGGGCGGTGGACCGCAAGTACGACCCGCTGGTGTGGCTGGGCAACAAGATCCGCAGGCGCGCTGACACGTAGCACCCCCTGCCGTTCACTTCGCACGACACAATGCCCCCTGGGAAAACGTCGCATGACGTGATGTCAGGGGGCTTTGCGGTGCGGGTGGGGGATGAACTGGCCGGCCGGTACCGGCTGGACCAGCGGCTCGGCGCGGGCGGCATGGGCGAGGTGTGGCGCGGCCACGACCTGGAGCTGGACCGGTCGGTGGCGGTCAAGGTACTGCTGGACGCGGTCATGAACGAGGAGGTGGTCGCGCGGTTCAGACGCGAGGCCACGATCGGGGCACGGCTCCAGCACCCCGGGATCACCGTGGTGCACGACGTGGGGCGCCAGGACGGGCGGCTGTTCATCGTCATGGAGCTCCTCTCCGGCGAGGACCTGGCCAGGACGCTGGCACGGGACGGCGCCCTGCCGGTGGACCTCGCGGTGGACCTGGCCGCGCAGACGGCCGAGGCACTGGCCGTCGCGCACGGACAGTCGGTGGTCCACCGCGACCTGAAGCCGGGGAACCTCTTCCTGCTGCCGGGCCGGCGGATCAAGATATGCGACTTCGGCATCGCGCACTCCGCGGACGCGACGGCGGCCTGGACGGTCACGGGCCGGATCATCGGGACTCCCCCGTACATGGCGCCGGAGCAGTGGCGGGGCGAGCGGGTGGACGCGCGGTGCGATCTGTACGCGCTGGGGTGCGTGCTGTACGCGCTGGTGAGCGGGGCGCCGCCGTTCGGGCAGACCGAGTCGCCGTACGTGCTGATGCACCGGCACTGCGCGGAGGCGCCGCTCCCGCTGCGCGAGGCGGGGACTCCGGTTCCGGTGGAGCTCGACCGGCTGGTGCTGGCCCTGCTGGCGAAGGACCCGGCGGAGCGGCCGGAGTCGGCGGAGGCGGTGGGCAAGGCCCTGCGGGGGCTGGGCCGCGAACTGACCGGGCCCCCGGTCCGCCACGGCCCGGCGGAACCGGGGGCCGCCGGGCGGTCGCGGGTCCCGTCCGGCGGGGGGCCGGCGGGGACCTGGCCGGAGCCGGGAGCGGGGAACGGGGCGGGGAACGGGACCGGCAACGGGACCGGGACCGCTGATCGGTGGGCCGGGGCGGAGCTGGGCTCCGGGGTGGGCGTTGCCGTGGAGTCGGACGCCGTGGAGTCGGACGCCGTGGACGCCGGGTCCGGGGTACGGGAGTTCGTACGGGGGCTGCTGACCGAGGCGGAGGCCGCGCTGGAGGAGCTGCGGGGCCCCGACGACGCCCGCGTCGAAGTGCCGGCCGTCGCCGCCGACGCCGCGGCCCGCTTCGACGCCGGGCTCGCGGCCTCGCTGCTCGCCGGAGCCGAGAGCGCGGCGTGGGCCGAGGGCCGGGGCGACGGGGCCCGGGTGGCCCGGCTGCTCACGGCGCTGGCCCGGGAGACGGCCCCGCACGCCCCCGCACGGGCCCGGCGGCTGCTGACCGACGCGCAGCAGGCGCTGTTCACGGTGTTCGGCCCGGACCGGGAGGCCCCGCTGCGCGCGCTGGCGGAGGAACTCGTCAAGCTGGCCCCCGAGCAGGCCTCCCAGATCGCCGGACACCACCTCAGCGGACGCCCGGCCCCCGGCGGGCTCCGCGCCCGGATCGAAGCGGCCCTCGTGGCGGCGCATCCCGAGGAGGCCGAGAGCAGGCTGGCCCGGATCCAGGATCCGGGCCAGCGCGCGGCGGCCACGTACGACACGGTGCTGGCCGTCGCCCCGCGGGACCTGGCGACCGCCCTGCGCCTGAGCGAGCGGATCGGCTCCGCCGGGGCCCGGCTGCTGGCGCTGTGCCAGGTGGCCGAGGACCGCGCCGAGGCCTGGGATCCGGCGGGCGGGGCCCGGGCCCTGCAGCAGGCGGACGCCGTCGTCCCCGAGGTGCTGGAGGAGCGGGCCGCCTGGCTGCGCGAGGAGGCGGCCCACCACGAGAGCGCCGGCGGCCACGTACAGGCGGAGCGGCTGCGCACCAGGGCCGGCGCCCTGTTGCGCAGCCGTCCCGAGACGGCCGGTGACGAGAAGGCCGACCACGCCCTCGCCGTGCTCGCGGCGGCCAGGGAGCGGGTGGCCCTGGCCGCCCGGCCCGCGCTGGGGCCGGCGGGAGCCCGCGAGCGCGCGGAGCGGGCCCGCGCCCTGCCCGAACCGGCGGACCGGGCGCGTGCCCTCGCGCTGATCGCCCGGGACTGCGTGGCCGCGGTGGGTACGCCCTGGCTGCCGGAGGCGGCGGCCGGTGCCGGGAGCCCTCCCCCGCCCGCACTGACCAAGCTCACCGAGCAGGCCCGGTCCCCGCGGCCGGCCGACGCGGACGGGCGCCGGTGGCGTCACGCCGGCCGCCGCCCGGACGCCCTGCACCGCGCCGGGGACGCCCTGGTGTGGCGGTCGGGGGCCGAAGTGGGCTGCGTACGGGCCGACGTGGGCGCGCAGCGCTGGACCGCCCATGCCGACGAGGGCGCGGCCGCGCCGCCGCTGCCCGGGACCGGTCCGGTGCGGGTGTCCTGCGTGGCGGACGCCGCGACGGTGTACGTCACCCTGCGCGGGGACGACGAGCCGGGCGTACGGGTCGTGGCGCGGGAGCCCCGCGACGGGCGGGTGCGCTGGTGGCGGGACCTGCCGGAGCGGAACGCGGGTGTGCTGCGCAGCACCGGTCCGCTGCTGGTGCACCGGGCGGGGAACGGGCTGACCGCCCTGCGGGCGACGACGGGCGAGGTGGCGTGGGAGCAATCCCTGCTGGGGTCCCGGTCCCTGGAGACGGTCGGCGGGTGCCTGCTCGAGGCGGACAGCCTGTGGTTCCGCGCACTGGATCCGGCGAACGGGCGGGCGCTGTGGGGTTGGATGCGGAGTTCGGATCCCATGGGGCCGGTGCCCGGCGCGCAGCCGCTGCACCTGGTGGACGGCAAGCACCTGCACGCCCTGGACCGCGAGACCGGACGCGGACTGTGGCGGTTCGCCCTCGGAGCCCCGGCGGGGCGGCCGCTGGTCGAGGGCGGCACGGTGTACGCCGCGGCTCACCGGCCTCTCCAGGGAGCCCTGGTGTTCGCGCTCGACGCGCGGACGGGGGTGGTGCGCTGGCAGCGGACCGTGTTCCGGGGCGAGGGGGCGGGCGGCGCCTTCGAGCTGCTGGGCCTGCGGCCGGGCGGGCTGTACGTGAAGGCCGCCCGCGGTGGCCGGCGCGGGCTGCTGGGCAGGGAGTCGGGCCCGTTCGTGGCGGTGCTGGATCCGGCGACGGGCAAGCCGCGCCGCCAGTGGGAGCATCCGGGGCTCGCCGACGGGGACACCCTGCTGGTCGGCGACCGGCTCGCCCTCTCCCGTCCGGAGCTGGCGGCGTACGACCTGCCGTAGGGCCGTCCGGGGGGCGGGCGCTCCGGGTGCGAGGGGTCACGAGCCCCCATACCCTCCCAAATGTGATGCCGCCCAGGAGCAGGAGCAGGACGAAGCGACGCACCACCGCCGGGATATCCGCACGGGCCGGGCTCGTCCTGGCCGCCGGGCTGCTCGGGCTCGGCGGCTGGGGGGTGGCGGGGCTGGCCGGGGCGCCTCCCGCCCGGGCGGAGGATCCGGTCACGCTGTCGCGGCAGGGGCAGATCACCGACCGCGTGGGCGCCCTCGGCGACCGGACGGCCGCCGTCACCGCCGCGCTGGAGAAGCTGTACGCCGGTCACCGGATCCAGCTCTTCGTGACGTACGTGCACGATTTCTCCGGGCGTTCCGCGCAGAGCTGGGCGGACGCCACCGCGCAGAAGAACGGCCTCGGCCAGGACGACGTACTGCTGGCGGTGGCGACCGGGGCGCGCCAGTACGCCTATTCGGCCGATGTCGACTCCGGTTTCACCGAGGCGCAGCTCGCGGACGTCGCCCGCGTCGCCATCGAGCCCGCGCTCCGGCAGAACGACTGGGCGGGAGCCGCGATCGGCGCCGCCGACGGGTACGGGGCCGTGCTCTCCGGGAAGCCCGTACCGGAGCCGGCCGTCACCCCCGGCGTGGCGGACCCCGGCGGCGGCGCGGACGAGGGCGGCGGCGCCGGGGACTACGTGCTCCCGGTGGCCGTCGTCGGCGCGGCCGGCGCCCTCGGGGCGTACGCGTACACCCGCCGCAGGCGCAAGGGCGGCACGGGGGGCGGCTCCCGGACCACCGGGTGGGGTGAGCAGCCCGCGACCACGACCGCGCTCCCGCTGCCCGAACTCGACGCCAAGGCCAAGGCCCTGCTGGTGGAGACCGACGACGCGATCCGTACGAGCAACGAGGAGCTGGGGTTCGCCACCGCGCAGTTCGGCGAGGCGGCGGTGGGCACCTTCACCGCGGCGCTGGCCTTCGCGCAGAGCGAGCTGACGGCCGCGTTCCGGCTGCGCCAGCAGCTCGACGACGCGTACCCGGAGGACGATCCGACGCGGCGGCGGATGCTCGACGAGATCGTGGCCCGGTGCACCGAGGCGAACCGGCGCCTCGACGCCGAGTCGGCGGACTTCGACCGGCTGCGGGACCTGGAGAAGAACGCCCCGCAGGCGCTGGCCACGGTGGAGGCGCACTTCCGCGCCCTGACGGGCCGTACGACGACGGCCGAGGCGACGCTGACGGCGCTGGCGGGGCGCTACGCGGACTCGGCGTCGGCACCGGTTGCCTCCAACGCCGAGCAGGCCAAGGACCGGCTGCTGTTCGCGACGACCAGCCTCGGCGAGGCCCGGGCGGCGGTCGACGGCGGGGACAACGGAAGGGCGGCCGTGCACGTACGGGCCGCCGAGGGCGCGGTGGACCAGGCGGCCACGCTCGTCGACGCGGTGGAGCGGCGGGCGCAGGAGCTGGCGGAGGCGGCCGGGAAGCTGCCCGGGGCGCTCACGGAGACCGACACCGACCTCGCCGACGCGCGCGGGCTGCTGACCGGCACCGCGGAGGGGACCTCGACGGCGGACCTGCGGGGCCGGATCGGCCGGGCGGAGGCGGTCCTGGCCGACGTACGGCGGGGGCAGGCGGCCGGCCGGTACGACCCGATCGACGCCCTGCGCCGGGTGGAGGAGGCCGACGCCGTCCTCGACGAGGCGCTGGCCGGGGCGCGCGAGCGGGAGAGCGGCCGGCAGCGGGCGGCCGCGCTGCTGGACCAGGCGACGCTCTCGGCGCGCAGCGCGATCGGCGCGGCGACGGACTACATCACCACCAGCCGTGGAGCGGTGGGCAGTCAGGCCCGGACGCGGCTGGCGGAGGCGCGGCGGCGGCTGGAGCGGTCGCAGGCTCTGGCGGGGTCGGACCCGGCGGGCGCGCTGGCGCAGGCGCAGCAGGCGGACGGGCTGGCGCGGCAGGCGCAGGAGTTGGCCGAGCAGGACGTACGGGCGTACGAGAACCCGTACGGCGGGCAGCGGCAGCAGCGCGGGGGCATGGGCGGCGCGGTACTCGGCGGGATCATCCTGGGCGAGATCCTGGGCGGCGGCCGGGGCCGGGGCGGCGGCGGGTTCGGGGGCGGCGGGGGCGGCTTCGGGGGCGGCGGGTTCGGCGGCGGGGGGCCGGGCCCGGGCTCGTTCGGCGGCGGGGGCACCCGCGGCCGGATGGGCGGCGGCGGGCGTTTTTGACCCACTCTTCCCGATCCTCGAAAGGGCACCGATGAGCAAGCAGACCATCCTCGGCCGCGTCACCCAGCTCGCGAAGGCCAACATCAACGCGCTGCTCGACCAGGCGGAGGACCCGCAGAAGATGCTGGACCAGCTGATCCGCGACTACACGAACAACATCGCGGAGGCGGAGCAGGCGGTCGCCACCACCATCGGCAACCTGCGGATGCTGGAGGCGGACCACAAGGAGGACCTGGACGCGGCCGCGGAGTGGGGCGGGAAGGCACTGGCGGCGAGCCGGAAGGCGGACGAGCTGCGGGCGGCGGGTTCGGTGGCGGAGGCCGACAGGTTCGACAACCTGGCGAAGGTGGCCCTGGGCCGCCAGCTCCGGTCGGAGAAGGAGGCGAGGACGGCGGAGCCGACGATCGCCTCCCAGACGGAGGTCGTGGACAAGCTCAAGTCCGGGCTGGACGCGATGAAGGACAAGCTGACGGAGCTGACGGCGAAGCGCGACGAGCTGGTGGCGCGGGCCAGGACCGCCCAGGCGCAGAACACGATGATGGACGCGGTGAAGAACATCGACGTGATGGACCCGACGAGCGACATCGCCCGCTTCGAGGACAAGGTCCGCAGGGAGGAGGCCAGGGCCATGGGCCGGCAGGAACTGGCGGCTTCCTCCCTGGACGCCCAGTTCGAGGCCCTGGACGACCTCGACAAGTCCGCCGAGATCGAGGCCCGTTTGGCGGCGCTGAAGGGCCGGGCGGCGTAGCCGTTCGCGCCGCGCGGCGGAGGTCCGGGGGCGGAGCCCCCGGACCCGTCCGGGGCGGTCAGCCGTACATGCTCAGCAGCTGCTCCGCGGACAGCTCCGCGACGGACTCCGCCGCGCCGCCGGGCAACGGCAGCTCGAACCACACCGTCTTGCCCCGGTGGGTCCGCCGGGTGCCCCAGCCCGCCGACAGCAGGCCGACCAGTTGCAGGCCCCGGCCTCCCTCGTCGGTGTCGCGCGCCCGCCGCCGCCGCGGCTGGACCAGGTTGCCGTCCCAGACCTCGCACACCAGCGTCCGGTCCAGCAGCAGCCGCAGCCGGATCTCACCCTCGCCGTACCTCAGGGCGTTGGTCACGAGCTCACTGACCAGCAGTTCGGTGGTGTCCAGCAGCCCCTCCAGACCCCACGCCGGCAGCTTCGTCCGCGCGAGCTCCCGCGCCCGGCCCACCGAGCGGGCCTCACGCGGCAGCTGCCAGTCCCCGACGGCGTCCATCGGCAGCCCCTGCACGCGCGCCATCAGCAGCGCGATGTCGTCCTCGCCGTGCCGCGTGTCCAGGGTGTTCAGCACGTGGTCGCAGACGTCCTCCAGCGGCCGCACCGGATCGGCGAGCGCGTCGCGCAGCCCGCGCAGCCCCTCCTCCAGCGGGTGGTCGCGCGATTCGACCAGTCCGTCCGTGTACAGGGCCAGCAGCGCGCCCTCCGGAAGGTCCACCTCCACCTCCTCGAACGGCTCCCCGCCCACCCCGAGCGGCATCCCGGTCGGCACCTCCAGCAGCAGCGCGGGCCGCGGCGGGGCCCCCGGTTCGGCCGGTTCCACCAGAACCGGCGGCATGTGGCCGGCGTTGGCGATGGTGCAGCGCCGGGTCACCGGGTCGTAGACCGCGTACACGCAGGTCGCGAGGTACACCTCCGAGCGGTCGGCGTCCCGCGAGTGCAGGGCCGCCCGGGAGGCCTGCTGGGCGCCGCCGGGCGCGCCGAGCCCGCGGGCGATCTCGTCGAGCGCGGTCAGCACCTCGGCCGGCTCCAGGTCCAGCAGGGCCAGGGTCCGTACGGCGGTGCGCAGTTCGCCCATCGCGACGGCGGCCCGCAGCCCGCGGCCCATCACGTCGCCGACGACCAGCGCCGTGCGGTGCCCGGGCAGCTCGATGACGTCGAACCAGTCCCCGCCGACCTCGGTGGCCGCGTTGCCGGGCAGGTACCGGCAGGCGATGTCCAGGCCGGCCGCCTCGGGGTCGCCGGGCGGCAGCAGGCTGCGCTGGAGTATCAGCGCCCGCTCGTGCTCGCGCCGGTACAGGCGCGCGTTGTCGATGCAGACGGCGGCGCGGGCGGCGAGTTCGACGGCCACCGCACGGTCCCGTTCCCCGAAGGGCTCGCTGCCCTTCGTGCGGGAGAACCGGGCGAGCCCCACCACCGTGTCGTGCGCGACCATCGGCACGACGAGCGTCGACTGGACGAGGTCGTCCGCCGCGCCGCTCTCGATCAGCCGGGGCCGCGCGGTCCGCAGGGCCAGCGCCCCCGGCGAGGCCGCCGGATAGCGGTGGACCTCGCCCACGGAGACCCCCGATCCAGGATCCGACAGCGGACCGTCCGAGACGGCCGAGGCGAAGGCGACCCGCCGCAGCGGGGGCGAGGGCGCCCGGCCCGGTCCGCGCCCCTGCGGCAGCGGGGGTACGCCGGGCCCGTGCGGCCGGGCGGGCCGGTCGTCGTCGCCGAGCAGCAGCCCCTGGTAGAGGTCGACGGCGGCGAGGTCGCAGAAGCCCGGGACGGTCACGTCGAGCAGTTCGCGGGCGGTGGTCTCCAGGTCGAGGGAGTTCCCGATGCGGTGCCCGGCCTCGTTGAGCAGGGCGAGATTGCGCCGTACCCCGGCGGCCTCGCGGGCGGCGAGGTGGCGTCGGGTGACGTCGGTGCCCAGGCCCGCGACGCCGATGGGCCGGCCGGTGCCGCCGTGGACGCGGTAGAGGTTGATGGACCAGTGGCGGTTCTCCCGGCTGCCTGGGGCGGAGCCTGTGATCCGCAGGTCGGTGACGGAGTCACCGGTCTCCAGGACCCGGCGCAGGGCCTCGGTCATCCGGTCGGCCTCCTGGGCCGGGAGGTAGTCGTGGACGGTGCGGCCGCGGTGTTCCTCGGCGGCGCCGCCGAACACGGTCGCGAAGCGGCGGTTGGCGCGCTGCACGGTGAGGTCCGTGCCGAAGAGCAGGAAGCCGAAAGGAGATTGGCCGAATATGGCCTGCGAAGCGGCAAGGTCGGATTCGATGCGGCGCAGCGCGCGTACGTCGACGACGACGCAGAGCGCGGCCCGTTCGGCGGTCTCGGTCTGGGTGGGCATCACATAGATCTCGGCTACGCCGTGCGCGCCGTCCCCGCCGGGGATGCGGAACGGGACGAGGCCGGTCCATTCCTTGCCGTCGAGGATCTCGGCCATTCTGCGGTGGCCGCCGGCGCGCAGCTCGGGCGGCATGAAGGCGTCCACCGGGTCCCGGCCCACGGCCTGGGCCGCGGTCAGCCCGAACAGCTCCTCGGCGCGCAGGCTCCACTGGTCGATGAGCCCGTCGGATCCGATGGAAAAGGAGGCGACCTTTATGTAGTCATATATCGAGCCAGGCGGGCTGCTGTGCCACAAGGAGTCGTTCCACGTCTCCCCGGGCACGCGGGCCTGATGTGCCTGCGCAGGTATCTCGCTCACGCGACCGTCCCCTCCAGCTCACCGCAACCGGACCGGCCATGACCGAAGTATTCAGCACCACGGCCCCGCACGGCACGGCGTTCACGATCACAAAACGGTTCCGGCTATTTCGAGCCATGCCCCGTGATCGTCGGCCATCCGTCACCTTGTTACTCACCAGGAAGTGCCAACTCGAACCACACGGTCTTGCCCGAGTTCCCGTGCCGGGTCCCCCAGCGCTGCGCCGAGGCGGCGACCAGATGCAGCCCCCTGCCGCCTTCGTCCTCCGCGTGCGCGACCCGTTCTCGGGGCGGATCCGGAAGCGGATCGGACACCTCCACCAATAGCGCGGCGCCCCCCGCGGGACTTTCGCTGGCCGAATTCTGCCGCACCAGCCGGACTCCGATGGGGCCGGAGGCGTACCGCAGCGAGTTGGTGACCAACTCGCTGACCAGCAGGACGGTGACATCGCCGACGGAGTCGAGGCCCCAGGAACTCAGCGTGCCGCGCACGGCGTGGCGGGCGGTGCGGACGGCGCCGGGCTCTGCGGGGAAGGCCCACTCGGCGCATTCACCGTCTGTGTCGATCACGCGGATCACTTCCCGGGCCGGCAACGGCCCCAGTCCGATTCCGCAGGGACAGAGCCACGTGGGGGCAGTACACGATTGGGACTAATAGCGACATACCCGATATTCAGGGCGTCGTACCACCCGATCCCTCACGCACCGGCGCACTGTGGCGCAGACGGCCCAGCGCACGCGCGTCACGCGCCCCCGTGCGACCTGGCGTGCCGTTCCCCGCGCCCGTCGCGCAGCCGGCGGCCCGCCTCGGCGACGGCCGGCCGGTCCTGGTCGAGCCAGTCCACGGAGTCCAGCTCCTCCGGCGCGAGCCAGCGCAGCTCGTCGTGGTCCTCCAGCGGCGCGGGCTCACCGGACAGCAGCCGCGCGGTCCACACGTGCAGGACGAGCCCGGGCCTGATCTGCCACTCCCCCAGGATCCGCTCCAGCGGCTCGGTCTCCACGCCGAGCTCCTCGCGCAGTTCGCGTACGAGCGCCTCGGGTACGGACTCGCCCGGCTCGGTCTTGCCTCCGGGCAGCTCCCAGCGCCCGGCCACCTCGGGGGGCGCGCTGCGGCGGGCGGCCAGCAGGCGCCCCTCATGACAAAGGGCTCCGCCCACGACCACTCGTACCGTCATGGGGCGGAGCCTATGCCAACGCGGATGCTCAGTTCGTCGTGGCCGTCTGGCCGATCCGCTCGACCCAGTAGAGCTGCTTGTGACCCCTGCCTTCGAGGCTGTCGACGACCTTCTGGGCCTCGGACCGGGTGGGGTAGCGACCCACCCGGTAGCGGTTGCCGTTGTCGTCCTCACGTATGACCAGCCATGGGAGCAGGGCACCGCTGTCGTTCATCGCGTTTCACCCTCCGCCGATGTATCCGCCCGGGAAACCGCATTGCGCATATGCCCGAGCTTACGCCCGACCTTTACGGAGCGGATACGGTTTTTTACGAAGAGGTACCTCACAGGCGTACGCATCCGGCCATGCGTACGAGCGGGCCATGCGCGCCGGTTCGAACACGGCGCACCGCGGGACGAACCGCACGGTCAACAGGCACGGAACGAGAGGGAGTCCGGCCTCCGGGGGGGCGCGGAAACGGGGGCGGCGCCCGGCGCAGAGGGCGCACGGCGCGCAGAAGCCGAGGACCGGCGCGGCAGGGGCGATCACGATCGCGCCGAAATCCGCCGGGTCCATGACGACCCGTCACGCACCGGCACTCCCCGGGGCCGGGGCCGCCGGGGAGTGCCGGTGCGCGGCTAACGGACCGGCAGGTGGTAGGCGAGGCGGTAGCGGTCCGCCGGAACCACCACGTCGGCGGTCTCGACCGCCAGACCGGACGCGAAGTACGTCCGGCCGATCACCAGGACCACATGGCCCGGGACCCCGCCCAGCAGCATGTTCTCCTCGGCCAGGCCCGGCCGCGCCCCGACCTCCTCCACCACGTTGTCCACGACGACGTCGATGGCGGCCATCCGGTCCACCACCCCCGAGCCGCCGAGCGGCCCCTCCTCCGGCAGCATCACCGGGGTCCGGCCGGTGACGGCGAGGGGCTCCCAGGAGGTCGACAGCATCATCGCCTCCCCCGCGTCGCGGAACACGTACCGCGTGCGCATCACCCGCTCGCCCGGCTCGATGCCGAGCCGCTTGGCGATCTCCGCCGGCGCGGCCGTCTGCTCGCTGCCGGACTCCCACGTGCCGCGCGCGCCCGCCTCGGCCTGCTCCTGCCGGAACGGGGTCGACGCCCCGCCCGTGCGATACCCGGAGCGGGAGACCCGCCTCGGCACCGGCTGCTCCCGCACGTACGTACCCGACCCGGACCGGCCCTCGACCAGCCCCTCCGCCATGAGGACCTTGCGCGCCTCCAGCGCCACGGTGTCGGAGACCCCGTACTCCTCGCGGATCCGGGCCTGCGAGGGGAGCCGGGCGTGCGGGGGCAGGGACCCATCGACGATCTTCCGTCGCAGATCCCCGGCGACGCGCAGATAGGCCGGCTGCTCACCGAAAGTCACTGGCCACTCCCATCAGCTTGACAGACAGCTACACCCTGGCAACCGACGGTTGTCCCCCGCAAGCAAGGGCCAGAGTTTCACCCGAAGTGATGAAGCCAGGTCACTGAAACCGGTTACCCCGCGTTACGGCGCGCTATCCTCGACGGCCGACTCGTCCGAGTCCTCCGGGTCCCCGTCCGAGCCGTCCGACTGGCCCGCCAGCCACTCCGGCACCGTCGTCGCCAGCCCGTACGCCCCGCGCAGCGCCCGCTCCGTCTCCACGGACAGCGCGGCCGAGGCCTCGTCCCACGCGGTCTGGAACTCCGCCGGCTTCTCCGCCCGCGCCGCCCGCTGCCACCCCGTGCGCGCCGCTTCGACCTCCTTGAGCCGTGCCGCGCCCGGCCCGGCCAGCTCCGGCCGCTCCCGCACCCCGTCCAGCAGCCCCGCCTCCACGCCCAGCGAGCGGTCCACCGCGCCGGCCCACTCCCGGTACCGCGGGAGCTCCTCGTCGATCTCCCCCTCCGGCTGGCCGCCCAGCGCCAGGTCGGCCTCGTTCATCACGCGCAGGAAAGCCACTTGTTCCGGCGTCAGCATCGTGGAGTCCTTGCGCAGACTGCCCCGGTGCTCCTGCTCCGCCGTGCCGATGACGCAGAGCAACCGGCGGTCGCCGCCGCTCCAGGACTCGCGCGAGGGCACGAAGTAGAACGTCTCCGCGTACGAGGGCAGCGCCCACGTGTCCATCGCGTACGCGTCCTGGGCCTTCCAGCAGGCGTCCACGGCGAACCGCCTCAGCTCGGACTCACCGGGGAAGGCTCCGTGGGCGAGCCGGGTGGAGGAGGTGACCTCCCCCTCGTGCGGCTCGACGCACGCGATCTTGTAGATGAACGGGCGCTCGGCGAGCAGGTCCCCGCCGGGGACGTTGAAGCAGTCGCCCCTGCGCATCTCGTCCATGGCGGTCAGCTCGCCCTCGGCCTCCTCGTACCGCGAGGCGGTCTCCAGCCGGCCGAAGAGCCCGTCCGCCGCCCGGGCGGTGACGAGGACCAGGGCCGCGGTCATCGCGAGCGACACCGCCAGGCCCGTGATCGCGAGCGCCTTGCCCCGCTCCCCCTTCCGGGCGATCTGGACGAGGGCCACGATCCCGAAGACGATGCCGAGCGGCGGCAGGCACAACAGCCCGACGGGCAGCGACGCGAGCGCCAGGCCGTTCAGCGCCGGCTCCGCGTCCGCCTGCTGCGCGGGCGGAGGGGGCCAGGAGGGCGGCGGCGGGGTGCTCACGGGGCGAGGGGCTCCATCACGGGTGGTGCGCGAACGAATGCGCGAAATAGTACGCAGCGGGGGCGGCCGCCGTAACGGTCGCCCCCGCAGTTCCCGTGCGTCACACGTGCGTCACACGTGCCTCGCACGCGCGTCGGAAGTGCCTCGGAAGTGCCTCAGAACTGCAGCGCCCAGGCGTCGATCTTGCCGGTGTCGGCGTTCGCGTTGTCGTTCACGCGCAGCTTCCACACCCCGTTCGCGACCTCCGAGGAGGCGTTGACGGTGTACGTCTTGACGATGTTGTCCGCACTGCCGCCGCTGCGGTTGTGCAGGTTGTAGACCGAGCCGTCGGGGGCGACCAGGTCGACCTTCAGGTCACCGATGTACGTGTGCTTGATGTCGACCGAGACGCTCAGCGTCGCCGGGGCGTTGCCCGCGACCCCGCTGACGGTGACCGGCGACTCGACGGTCGCGTTGTCGTTGACCGCGTAGTCGGCGGTGTTCTCGAAGCGCTTGCCCGGGTTCGGCGGGGTGGTGCCGCCGCCCACGTACAGCAGGCGGTTCGGCGAGCCGGAGCCCGGACCGGTCACCACGTTCGGGGTGGCCGCCGCCACCAGGGCCGCGGAGACCTGCGCCGGGGTGCTCGCCGGGTTCTGCGAGAGGTACAGCGCGGCCGCGCCCACGACGTGCGGCGTGGCCATCGAGGTGCCCGAGATGGTGTTCGTGGCGGTGTCGCCGGTGCCCCACGAGGAGGTGATGGAGGAGCCGGGGGCGAAGATGTCGAGGATGGAGCCGTAGTTGGAGTAGCCGGCCTTGGCGTCGGTGCTCGTGGTGGCGCCGACCGTGATGGCCTCGGCGACGCGCGCCGGGGACTTGGAGCTCGCGTCCGTGGACTCGTTGCCCGCGGCGACGCCGTACGTGATGCCGGAGGCTATGGAGTTGCGGACGGCGGTGTCGAGCGCGGAGTCGGCGCCGCCGCCGAGCGACATGTTCGCCACGGCCGGCTTGACGGCGTGCTGGGTCACCCAGTCGATGCCGGCGACGACCTGCTCCGTCGTGCCGGAACCGTTGTTGTCGAGGACGCGGACGCCGACGATCTTGGCCTTCTTGGCCACCCCGTACGAGTTGCCCGCGACGGTGCCGGCGACGTGCGTGCCGTGGCCGTGGCCGTCCTGGGCGGTGTTGTCGTTGTCGATGGCGTCGAAGCCGTAGGAGGCGCGGCCGCCGAACTCCGTGTGGCTGATGCGGACACCGGTGTCGATGATGTAGGCGGTGACGCCCTCGCCGGCCTTGTCCGGGTAGGTGTAGCTGCTGTCGAGCGGCAGCGGGCGCTGGTCGATGCGGTCCAGACCCCAGGACGGCGGGCTGGGCTGGGTTCCCTGGGCCTCGTCGACTGTGAACGTGCGGTTCTGCACGACGGACTTGACCGCGGGGTCGGCGGCGAGCTTCCTGGCCTGCGCCTCGGAGACCTTGACGGAGTAGCCGTTCAGGGCGGCGCTGTAGGTGCGCCCGATGGTGGCGCCGTAGCGCCGGGCGACGGCCTTGCCGCTGTCGGCGGTGGAGCGGGCGGCCGAGTCCTCCAGGGTCACGATGTAGCTCTCGGCGACCGCGCCGGGGGCTCCGGCGTTCTCGATGACGCCCTGGGGGCCCGCGTCGGCGGCGGAGGCGGGTAACGCGGCGGCGGCGCCGAGCGCGAGGGCGGCGACGGCGGTCGCGCCGAGGCCGGCGATCCTCCGGCGCGTGTGGCGTATCGCGGACATGTGGGGGGTCCTCCTCGTCGGTGGCATGAAGAGCGGACGCACGGCGGGCCCGTGGGTTCTCGGGCCCATGGACTGCGGACACACCCACAAATGGGCATGCCCATGACAATGACACCCATGTTCCGCCGGCTGCCGCTGCCGAAAGGTTGACCCACGCTCTCGCAGTCCCACAAGAGGGCAACGAACGCTTAACATCCGTGCCATACAACGGCCATGAACGAGCAAAGGCGCTCCGCACATGACGCACGCACTGCCCGGTTACGTCTGTCCCGAGGACGCCACGCGCGCGGATGCCCGGACGGCTCCCTGGTGCTGCCCGCTGTGCGGCGGACCCTGGGATCTCGACTTCACACCGGATCCGGCCAGTCCGCTCGAACCGGCCTCCGGGCCCAACTCGCTCTGGCGGTTCGCCTCCGCGCTCCCGCTGCCGGGGGCGTTCTCCGTGACGCTGTCGGAGGGGAACACCCCGCTGGTCCCGCTCGCGGAGCGCGTTCACGCCAAGCTGGACTTCCTGATGCCGACCCTGTCGTTCAAGGACCGGGGGGCCGTGATGCTGGCGGAACTGGCCCGGCGGCTGGCTCCGCGGCGGGTGGTCGCGGACAGCAGCGGCAACGCGGGGACGGCCGTGGCGGCGTACTGCGCGCGGGCCGGGCTGTCATGTGAAGTTTTCGTGCCCGAGGGCACCTCGGAGAAGAAGACGGAGCAGATGCGCGCGCACGGGGCGGCGGTCCGCGTCGTGCCGGGCGGCCGCGAGGCCACGGCGGCGGCGGCCCGGGAGGCCGCCGATCTCCCCGGGGTCTTCTACGCGAGCCACGTCTTCAACCCGTACTTCCTGCACGGGACCAAGACGTACGTGTACGAGGTGTGGGAGGAGCTCGGCGGCCGCCTCCCCGAGGCCCTCGTCCTCCCCGTCGGCAACGGCACCCTGCTGCTGGGGGCGGCGCTGGCGGTGGAGGAACTGGCCCGGCGCGGAGTGAAGCCGCCGGCGCTGATCGCGGTCCAGGCGGAGGCGGTGTCCCCGCTGGCCGCGGCCTTCGCCGCGGGGGCCGAGGACGCCGCCCCGGTGGAACAGCGGCCCACCCTGGCCGAGGGGATCGCGATCCCGGCCCCGCCGCGGGCCCGCCAGATCCTGGCGGCGGTGCGCAGGTCCGGCGGCACCTTCCTCACCGTCCCGGACACCGCGCTGCGCGCGGCCCGGCGGGACCTGGCGGGGCGCGGGCTCTTCGTGGAGCCGACGGCCGCCGCCTGCTGGGCGGCGGTGGGCCCCCTGGCCCCCGCCGACCCCCTCCAGGGGCGCACGGCGGTCCTCCCCCTGTGCGGGGCGGGACTGAAGGCCGGTCCCGTGTAGGGCGCGGCGGCGCCGCGGCGGTCCGGATACACGTCGGAAAATCGCCAGCCCGAGTCGTGCGCACTCTGATGAACTGGGCCGATGACCACCACCGTTGATCTCGCCCGCCGTTTCGCCGCCCTCCACACCCCCGCCGCGCCGCTGGCCCTGGCCAACGCCTGGGACGTCCTCAGCGCCCGCCTCGTCGAGGCCGCCGGCGCCCCCGCCGTCGCCACCACCAGCGCCGGGGTCGCCTGGACCCTCGGCACGCCGGACGGGGACGCCCTGAGCCGGGACCGCGCCCTCGACCTCATCGCCCGGGTGGCCGCGGCCGTCTCCGTCCCGGTGACCGCGGACATCGAGGGCGGCTTCGGCGCCGACCCGGCCGGGGTCGCCGAGACCGTCACCGGGGTCCTCGAAGCCGGCGCGGTCGGCATCAACATCGAGGACGGCACGCGGGCCCCCGCCGACCACGCCGAGCGCGTGGCGGCGGCCCGGGCCGCCGCCGACGCCGCCGGGGTGCCGCTGTTCATCAACGCCCGCATCGACACCTTCCTCTTCGGCCTCGGCGAGGAGGCGAACCGCCTCGACGAGACGCTCTCCCGCGCCGCCGCCTGCCTGCGCGCGGGCGCCTCCGGCATCTTCGTCCCCGGAGTCGTCGACCCGGCCACCGTCACCGAGCTGGTGAAGGGCATCGACGCCCCGCTCAACCTCCTCGCCGGCCCCGGGGCCCCGGCCGTCGCCGAGCTCGGCTCCCTCGGCGTCGCCCGCGTCAGCCTCGGCTCCGGCGTCGCGTCGGCCGCGTACGACGTGGTCCGCCGCGCCGCCGAGGAGCTGATCGCGGGCGGCACGTACTCCGCGCTCGACGGGGGTCTCCCGTACGGCGAGCTGAACGCGCTGCTCAAGGGCTGAGGCGCCCGCACCGGGAAGCGTGTACGCGGCAACGAACCTAGGATCCCGTCATGCGCACTTCGCAGTCCTCCGGGAGCACGACGGCACCGGAATCCGCGCCGCGCGCGATCACCGGCGCCGTCTGGACCGCGCTCGGCCTGGTCTACGTGGTCTGGGGATCGACGTACCTGGCCATCCGGATCGTCGTCCAGACCATGCCGCCGTTCCTGTCCGCCGGAGCCCGCTTCATCGCGGCCGGCCTGCTGCTGCTCGGCCTCGTCGTCTGGCGGTACGGGCCGGGCGCGCTCCGGGCCACCCGCGGGCAGGTCGGCTCCGCGGCGGTGGTGGGCCTGCTGCTGCTCCTCGGCGGGAACGGCCTCGTCGTCCTCGCCGAGACCTCGGTGCCGTCCGGCCTGGCCGCGCTGCTGATCGCCGCGGTACCGATGTGGCTGGTGGTGCTGAGAGCCGCCACCGGTGACCGGCCGCCGCTGCGCACCCTCGGCGGCGTGCTGCTGGGGTTCGGCGGGCTCGCGGTGCTGACCGTCCCGGGGATCAGCGGCGAGGTGCGGCTCTCCGGTGTGGTGCTGGTGGTCGTGGCGTCCGTGCTGTGGTCGCTGGGCTCGTTCTCCGCATCGAAGCTGTCGCTGCCGGACAACCCGTTCACGGGCAGCGGCTACCAGATGCTCGCGGGCGGGGCCGGCGGGATCATCGCCGGCCTGGTGCGCGGTGAGCACCGCTCGCTGGACTGGGCCGCGTACTCCACCGCCTCCTGGCTGGCGCTGGGGTACCTCGTCGTCTTCGGCTCGGTGGTCGCGTTCACGGCGTACGCGTGGCTGCTGCAATCGGCGCCGCTGTCGCTGGTGGCCACGTACGCGTACGTCAACCCGGTCGTGGCGGTCGCGCTGGGGGCGCTGATCCTGGACGAGGCGCTGACCGCGCCGATCCTCGCCGGCGGCGCGATCGTCGTGGCGGCGGTGTGCGTGATCGTCAGCACCGAGCGCAGGCAGTGACCGGCCACCGGATTCCCGGCGGGGGCGCTCTCAGTCCCGCGCGGCCCGCTCGTACAGCGCCTTCGCCTTCTCGTCGAACAGCGCGGCCGTGGAGTCCACGTCCGTGTCGCCGCCGCTGAGCACCCCGATCAGCCGTCCCGGGTTCCCCGGGCCGCCGCGGTCCGCGATCCAGGGGCTTCCGCTGGTGCCCGACCAGAATCCCGCGCAGCCGATGTAGAGCATCGCGGGGTCCTCCTGGTCGTGGCTGGTCTGGGTGGTGCAGGAGACCGGCTTGTTCTGCGGGTTGCGGTCCGACTCCGGATAGCCGACGACCGTCACCTCGCGCTCGTACCCGGAGGTCCAGTCGGGTTTGGGGGCCTCGTCGGCGCCGCCGACCGCCTGCTGGACGGTACGGCCGTCCTCGTCCGGCGCAATGCTGAGGAAGGCGAAATCGGCGGTGTCCTCGCCCCATTTGGTCCAGCGCTCGTCCACGTGCACCGCGCGGACCTTCCACACCCCGAGGGGCTGGCGGCCCCCGCCCTCGCCGGTGAAGGCGGGGGCGAAGGAGAGCTCGCCGATGGCCCTGCCGTCGTGCGCCAGCGCTCCGGGCACGCCGCCCTCGCCCGCCGGGGCCACGCAGTGCGCGGCGGTGGCGACGACGGTGCCCTTGGGGCTGTCGACGACGCTCGCCGTGCACCAGTGCTCGCCGTTCGCCATGAGCACGCCGACGCCGGGAAAGGCGTGGACGGCGTGCAGGTCCTCGTCCGTCGCCTTGACGAAGCCGACGGCCAGGGCCGCCGCCACGGTGGCGACGGCAGCCGCGAAGGCGCCCCGGACGACGGCTTTCATCGCACGGCGGGGTCGGGTGTCGGTGCCAGCATGACCTTGCTGATCCACTCCAGAGCGCCCTCCCTCATACCGCGGACGTACGACTTCCCATTGTGCTCACCATCCTGGATCACCTGGAGCGTGGTGTGCACGGGACCCTTCCCGTACTCCTTCATGAACTTCTCGGCCTTCTCGCGGCCGGTCTCCTTGGTGCCGATCTGGAAGTTGATGTAGACGTCCGGCCCGCCCTCCTTGATCAGCTTCTCGGCGAGCTTCTCCGGGTTGTTCTCGTCCATGGCCTGCGTGTTCCCCTTCCACAACGGGGAATCGGGGACGATGTCGACCCCGCTCGCGATGGCCGCCTTGAAGCGGTCGGGGTACTTCAGGACGTGCTTGAACGCGCCGAATCCGCCCGCGGAGGAGCCCATGAAGGCCCAGCCGTCCCGGGAGGTGAAGGTGCGGAAATTGGCCCGCGTGAAATCCGGGATGTCCTCGGCCATCCAGGTGCCCATCTTGGGCTCACCGGGGATGTCGGAGGCGTCGAAGTGGTGCTTGGTGTCCGCGTTGTGCACCGGCATGATCAGGATGAAGGGCAGGCTGGTGCCCGCCTTCGCCCCGTCGCTCACGGCCTTCTCGAGGCCGAGGCCGGGCCCCGTGCCCCAGTAGTTCGTGGGGTACCCGCGGCCGCCGGGCAGGGAGATCAGCACCGGAAAGGCGCTCTTGGCGTACTTCGGGTCGTCGTACTGCTTGGGGACCCACACCCACACGTCACCGGTGAACCCGGACTTCGCGCCGGTCAGGGTCGTCCGGCCGATCTGCGTGCCGTCGGGCATCCGGTACGTCCGGACGAACGAGGCCTTCGGGCCGGTCGGCATGCTCACCCCGGGCCGGATCTCCTCGGCCGCGGCCGCCGACTCCTGGACCTTGTCGAACGAGACCGGATCTCCTATGTCCGAGAAGAGCTTGTACTTGTACGCTGCGGCGCCGCCCCCGGCGGCGAGCGTGAGAGCCAGCGCACCGCTGATCAGAAGCCTGCGCAGGCGCTTGGGACGGCGGCGGCCCGTGGTCTGCGGGCCTTCCTCGGTCATGAGGTCGCCATCACCCTGAAGCTGGTCATGCTGCACGGATTTGTCCCGTTCCTTCTCCGGCGCTCCCGAAGAGCGCGGGTCGGACCGATCGGTCCCCCTTCACCCCTTACAGAGGTGTCAACGATCGGATGGGTTGCCTGGGACCGGCGGGACGTGGTCCGTGCCACGCCGCTCTGCGGCTCCGTGCATACGGGCTGGTCAGCCGGTGGCGGGCTGCGGGGCCTTCAGGACCTTGCTGATCCACTCCAGGGAGCCCTCCTTCATGCCCCGGACGTAGTGCCAGCCGTTGTGCTCGCCGTTCTGGATGTCGCGGATGGTGGTCTTGACCGGGCCCTTGCCGTACGCCTGCTGGAATCCGGCCATCCGCTCCTTCCCGGTCTCCTTGGTGCCGACCTGGAAGTTGATGTAGACGTCGGGACCGCCCGCGTCGATCAGCTTCTGCGCGAGCTTCTCGGGGTTGTTCGCGTCCATCTCCGCCTGGTGGCCCTTCCAGAGCGGGGAGTCGGGAACGATCTCGCCGCCGCTGGCGATCACCGCCTTGAAGCGGTCCGGATACTGGAGCACGGTCTTCATGCCGACGAAGGCGCCGGAGGAGGAGCCCATGAAGGCCCAGCCGTCCCGGGACTTGTACGTGCGGAAGTTGGCCCTGGTGAAGGCCGGGACGTCCTCGGCGATCCACGTGCCCATCTTGGGCCGGCCGGGGATGTCCGCACCGTCGTAGTAGTACTTGCTGTCCGGGTTGAGCACCGGCATGATCACGATGAACGGCAGGCTGGTGCCGGCCCGGACGCCCTCGCCGATGGCCTTCTGGAGGCCGAGGCTGCGGTCGGACCAGTAGTTGCTCGGGAAGCCGTTGCCGCCGGGCAGGGCGATGAGCACCGGGAAGGCGCTCTTCTCGTACTTCGCCTCGCCGTACTCCTTCGGCGTCCAGACCCAGACGTCACCCTCGAAGCCCGACTTCGCGCCCGCGAGACGGGTCTTCGCGATGACCGTGCCGTCGTCCAGCTCGGCGGTCTGCCTGAAGTCGGACCGCGGGCCGGTCGGCAGCAGCACGTCCGGATCTCCGGCCGGCGCGGCGGAGGGCGAGGGCGCGCCCGGGGAGGATCCGGCCGCCTCGGGAGCGGAGGAGGCGGGAGCCGGGGCGGGGGCCTTGCCGAAGCTCACGGAACCACCGTTGCCGGAGAACCATTCGAGCTTCCGGGCGGCGAAGCCGGCTCCCCCGAGCAGGAGCGCGAGGGCCACCGCGACGGATATCCACATCGCGCGACGTGAGCGCCTGGCGGGCGGGGACTGGTGCACGAACTTCGCTCCGAACGGTCGTCGCCGTCCCGGTCGGGACAGAACGGCGGGGTGTTTCCCTGGGCCTGATGGGTGATGGGTGACGGGGCGCGGTCCGCCGCGGCGGACCGCGGCTCACCTCTGGGCGTCGAGGACCTCGGCGCACCGCCCGAGCAGGCTGATGAGCTGCTCCCGCTCCTCCGCCGAGAACGCGGCGGCGAGCGCCCGCTCCACGCGTACGGCGCCGGCGTCGGCGAGCTCCATCACGGCCCGTCCCTCCTCCGTCAGCCGGGTCTCCAGCACGTTGCGGTGCCATTCGTGCGGGGTGCGCTCGATGAGCGCGCGCTCCTGGAGGTTCTTCAGCACGGTGTTCATCGTCGGCGGCGTCACCCCGCACAGCCGGGCGAGGGCGGCGGCGGAGATCCCCGGCTTCTCGGAGAGCCAGAGCAGCGCGGCGTACTGCGGAACCGTTACTGCCGCGGGCTTGAGCGCGGCGTTCTTGGCCGCGAGGAGCGCCTGTTCGGCGCGCTTGACGTGCGAGCCGATGCGCTCCTCGGGAGGCATGGAGGTCATGACCATGCATCCTAAGGCCCTTGCATGCATTAGAGCTCTAACTTATCTTCGTGTTCATCCATACGGAAGAGGACACCTGCTGTGCTGAAGAAGCTCCTGCCCGCGACCCTTCTGACCCTGGCCACGGCCACGGCGCTCACGCTGGGCGCGATCCCGGCGGCGCAGGCCCATCCGGCCGCCGCCGCGTCCGTCCCCGACGGCCGTGTTTCCACGGCCTTCACCCTCCCCGGCCGGAAGGTCTACCCCGAGGGCATAGCCACCGACCCGCGTGACCGCACCGTGTACGTCGGCTCGTACGCGGACGGCACCGTCTACCGGGCCCGCCCCGGTGCGCGCACCGCCGAGGTCTTCCTGCCGGCCGGCACCGACGGCCGCCACACGGCGAACGGCCTGCGCGTCGACGCCCGCGGGCGTCTGTGGGTGACCGACTCCACCTCCGGGGTCGCCGTGTACGACACCGGGTCCGGCCGCCGCCTGGCCCACTTCGAGGTCGCCGGGGAGGGCGCGCTCTTCGTCAACGACCTGACCATCACCCCGGACGGCACCGCGTACCTGACGGACAGCGTGCGCTCGGTGATCTACCGGGTCACCCCGGCCCAGCTCGCGGCCGGCTCGGGCCCGCTGATCCCCGCGTACGACCTGAAGGGCCGGCTCACCCCGTCCCCGGCGGGCACCTTCGCCCTCAACGGCATCGTTTCGGACCCGGCGGGCCGCTACCTGCTGGCCGTCGACATGACCGCGGGCGACCTCCACCGCATCGACCTGCGCACCGGCGCGATGTCCCGCGTCGAGCTGCGGGGCGGCGACCTCGTCCACGCCGACGGCCTGGACCTCGCACCGGACGGCACCCTGAGGGTGGCCCACAACACCACGAACACCCTGACCCGGTGGCAGGTCAGCCCGGACGGCACCCGGGCCCGGCTGACCCGGACGATCACGGACCCGTCGCTGCAGATCCCGACCACCCTGAGCCACACCCCGGGCCGCACGCTGGTGGTCCGGTCCCAGTTCGACAAGGGGGGCCCGATGGGCGAGGGCACGCCGACCGCGTTCACGATCGCCTCGGTGCGCGGCCTCTGAGCCGCCCGGCGGCGGGCCGGAGCAGTCCCTGCGAGGACTCCCTGTCCGGGCGCCGCGGGAGCGCCCCGCGGCGCGCGGCGAGCGGCTGCGGGGCGCCTCGTGGGGGGGCGTCAGTCGATCGTCTCCCCGTTGTGCGTACCGCCCTTGCAGACGTTGTCCGTCAGATCGGCCGTTCCGCCGCCCTGCTTGCACTCGGAAGGGGTGACGTAGGACGCCGTGCCCTGTGCGGCGGCGGTGGCGGTGGCGGCACCTGCGAGGCCGAGTCCGGCGAAGGCTGCCGTGGCGATCACAGCGGCGAGGATTCTTCGAATGCGCATGTGGTTCCCCTTTCACGCAATTGCCTCGATTGGGGCACTAGCCAGCTTGATCTTCACCCATGTGGGTGGCACGCCACGGTGGGCCATTCGGGTGAACCCGGCCCTGGGTGCGAGGCGGTGCCGCGACCCCTCGGACAGGCCCGTGTCCCAGCCCCTGCCGCTGCCGCTGCCCCTGCCCCTGCCCTGTCAGCCGAGCGCGCCCAGGCGGGCCTGTTCGTCCTCGACGATGCGCCGTGCCAGCGAGGTGTCCGAGACGTCGACCGCCTCGGGCGCCGACTCCGCCACCACGCTGCGCCGGGCGTACGCGTCGAAGAGCCGCGCCTTGCGGTCCAGCACCTCCAGCATCCGCTGGTCCACCCCGTCCGTGGCGAGCAGCCGGTGCACCCGTACCGCGCGCACCTGGCCCATCCGGTGCGCGCGGGCCACGGCCTGCTGCTCCATGGTCGGCTTGACCTGCGGCTCGCACAGGATCACCACGGAGGCGGCCTGGAGGTTGATCCCGATGCCGCCCGCCTCGATCTGCGCGAGCAGCACCGCGTGCCCGGCCGCCGCGACGAACCCGTCCACGAGCCGCTGGCGGCGGGCGGGCGGCACGCTCCCCGAGATCGGCCCGAAGAGGCGGCCGCCCCCCTCCCGCGCCGGCCTGCCGAGCGCCTCCTCGACCACCGCGAGCACCTCGCGGAACGCGGAGAACACCACGACCTTGAGCCCGTTGGCGGCGGCCTCCGCCACCAGCTCGAGCAGCCGCGCCAGCTTCGCCGACTCCTCCGGCCTCGCGTACGCGGCCCGGCGCATCGCCATGAAATTGCCGGCCTGCACCGCAGCCCGGTAGGCCTCCCGGTCGGCCGCGCTCAGCTCCTCCCACTCGTCGGTCCACTGGAGCCCGGGCAGCTCGGCCAGTACGTCGCGCTGGTTGCGCCGCAGGTACGCGGGGGCCACCGCCCTGCGGAAGGCCCTGGACCCGGCCACCGTGTCGACCTCGCCGATCCCCGAGGCCGCCTCGGGCCGCAGGATCCGTACGAGACTGCGGAACTCGGAGACCCGGTTCTCCATCGGAGTGCCGGTGAGGAAGAGGACGTACGCACAGCGCGCGGCCCAGGCGGCCACCGCGAGGGAGCGCCGGGCCTGCGGGTTCTTGACGAGGTGGGCCTCGTCCACCACGAACATCCCCAGCTCCCCGGCGGCGAGTTCGGGGAACCCGGTCAGCGCCTGGAAGGTGGTCACCGCCACCCCGCCCTCCCCGCGCCAGTCCGCGAAGGCGTCGTGCCGGCCGGGGCCGTGGAGGGCGACCGCGCGCAGGGTGCTGCGCGCCTCGATCTCGCGGGTCCAGTTGACGAGGACGCCGGCCGGGCAGACCACGAGGAAGTGGCGGTGCCCCTGGGCCGCCAGGTGCGCGAGGGCGGCGAGTGCCTGGATCGTCTTGCCCAGTCCCATCTCGTCGCCGAGGATCACCCGCCGCTGGGCGAGGGCGAAGCGGGCACCGAAGGACTGGTACCCGCGCAGCGAGACCCGGCGGTACGTGTCGTCGAGCGCCTGAGCGAGGACCCGTTCGGCCAGCGCCTCGGGCAGGAACCCTCGGGCGGCGGCGGGGTCCGCGCCGCCGCCGGAGGGTTCGGTGATCTCCGCGAGCAGGCCGTGGTACTCGGCGGAGCGCAGCTCGAAGTCGACCCAGGCGGCCGTCTCGTCGGCGGGGACGCGCAGGAGGTCCACCGAGGCCTGCGCCAGCAGGGCGGGCACCCCGTCGGCGGCGGCGCGCTCCGTCCGACGGCCGATCTCGGCGAGCGCGGCGAGCGCCCGCTCGCGCCGCTCGCGCCCCGCCAGCCACCGGCGCAGCCGCCCGGCGGCGGGCCCGGCGGCGGCGAGCAGCGGCCCGAGCCCGGCGTCGAGGGCCTCGGCCGCCCGGGCGGCGCGGCGGGCGTCGGGGCCGGCTTCGACGAGCGGGTGCAGGGCGGCGACCAGGGCGGTGGTACGGGGCTCCGGACGGTCCACGTCGAGGTGGACGGCGACGGTCTCCCCGGCGGCTTCGGCCAGCTGCCGGGCGGCACCGAGTGCCTGGTCGGCGCTCTGCTGCCCGACCCCGGGGATCTGGCGCAGCCGGTGGCGCCCGGCGTCCAGTACGCGCTGCACGGTGTCGAACCCGGCCGCCTCGACGGCGGCCACCGCGGCCGCCCGCAGCCGGCCCTCGGTGACGTGGGCCAGCCGGTCGACGGGGATCCGCCGCAGCTCGGAGCGGGCCAGGTCCGCGTGGATCGGAGTCCAGGCCTCCCGTACGGCCTCGACGGCCCGCCGGTGGTCCGCCAGCAGCGCGCCGGCCGCCGCGTGCAGCCGCTCGCCCGCGCCGATCACCTCGACCGCCGCCTTGCGCCGCATGCCCCTCACCCCCGACTGCTCCCGACCGCGCCGGGTAACGACTGCACGCAACCTACCGCCGCCGGCGGGGTCCCCCACGACCCCCGTCCTCGGGCCGGGAGCCCGTGGACGGGAGCGCGAACGGGGACAGGAGCACAATGATGGGGTGTTTCCGCACGAACCCGAATCAATCCATTCGGGGAGGCCGAACGTATCCAGTGACGTGCAGAGAATGGGCCTCCCGCTCGGGCGTGCGCCGGATGAAGCGTTGCTGTCGGGCCTGGCGACGGGCGATCCCGAGATCGCCGTCGCGTTCGTCCGCCGCTTCCAGCGCACGGTCTTCGGCGTGGCCATCGCCGTCGTGGGCGACGCCCAGCTCGCGGAGGACATCGCGCAGCAGACGTTCGAGCGGGCGTGGAAGCACGCACAGGTGTACGACTCGCGCCGCGGGTCGGTACGAACCTGGCTGACGGCGATCGCGCACCACCTGGCGATCGACGCCGTCCGGGCCCGCCGGGCCAATCCGGTCGCCCCGGAGGACTTGGACGCCCTCCTCGACATCGTGACGCGGACCCCCGAGCAGCACGCCGTGGCGGCCGAGACCTCGGCCGGGGTGCGGGCGGCGGTCGCGGCCCTGCCCCGGGAACAGGCGCGCGCCCTGGTGATGGCGGGCATCTACGGATTGACCGCGCAGCAGATCGCCGACATGGAGCAGGTCCCGCTGGGGACGGCGAAGACGCGGATCCGGACGGCGATGCACAAGCTCCGCAGGACCCTGGGGAGCGAGGAGAGCCGGCGATGAGCGAGATGACCTGCGAGCAGCTGAGGGAACTCGACGCCGAGCTGGCGCTGGGCATCCTTCCGGCCCGGGAGCGCGCCCGTGCGGTCGCCCACCTGGACCACTGCCCCGGCTGCCGGGAGCACATCGAGCAGCTGGCGCTGGTCGGCGACGACCTGCTCGGCCTGGTGCCCGGGACGGAACCCCCGGTCGGCTTCGAGAGCCGGGTCACGGCCGGCTTCCAGCCGCCGCCCGCACCGGCCCCCGCCCCGGCCCCTGCTGTGGACCCGGCCCCGGCCGCGGCCCGGGCTCCGGCGCGGCGGTGGCTGCTGCGGCCCCGGGTCGCGGCCGTGGCGGCGGCCCTCGCCGTGGCCTGCGGCTTCGGCGGCTGGGCGGCGGGCACCGCGATCGAGCAGGCCATGGCGCCCGCCGCCCCGACGGCCAGCGCGAGCTCCCAGCTGCTCCAGGCCCCGCTGATCACGGACGGCCGGGAGGTGGGCCGGGTCTTCGCCCACCCGGGCGCGAAGGGCTGGGTGTACATGTCGGTGGACCTGGAGAAGCCGATGCCCGAGATCAGCTGCGTCCTCGACCACACCGACGGCACGATGACCCGCCTCGGCACGTTCTCGCTCAAGGACGGATACGGCTACTGGGTCGCGACGACCGACGTGAACGCCACCACCCTCGCCGGCGCCCGCCTCCTCACACCGGAGGGCTCCGTCCTCGCCTCGGCCCGCTTCGCCTCGTCGGCCTGACCATCGGCCCGTCTCAGGTGACCGTGAGGGTGAGGGTGGCCGGGGAGGCGGCGCCGGGGCGGGGGACGGTGATGCGGGTGGTGCCCGGGTGGACCGCGCGGAGCTCCCATTCGCGGTGGCCCGTGCCCGTCACGTTGCCGACGGGGATCAGCAGGACCGCATCGCCCTCGGCGGCGGGTTCCGCACCGCCTTCCGGGAGGGGCAGGCGCAGGCGGGCCGTCTGCCCGACCGTGAGCCGCCCCGCGAAGCCGTCGTCGGCCCCGGTCAGTACGCGGCCCTGCGCCGGGGGCCGCGTACCGGCCGCCGTGGCATTCGTACCGCCCGCCGTGGCACTCGTACCGCCCTCCGGATCACCCGAGCCGCCCGACCCGTGCTCGTTCTTCTGCGGCGGAGGCACCTCGCCGCCCCCGCACCCCGTGAAGGCGAGGGCGAGGGCGGCGAGGCACACCAGGCGGCGGTCAGCCACCGTCGCGCACGTTGAAGCGCAGCAGGACGTCGACCTGGCTCAGCAGCTGGTTCCGCGTCGACGCCGGGTTGTTGTGGACCGCCTCGGCCCGGGCCACGGCCGCCCCGAAGGTCGAGTCCTTCAGCCCGTCGCCATCGGTGTCGACGGGCGTGGACAGGTCGTACGCCCCGTTCGCGAAGTTGAGCCACGCCGCGAGCAGCTGCTGGGAGACCAGCGGCCTCGGCTGCGGGGAGCCCGAGCCGAGGATCGCGTACGCCTGGGCATCGGTCAGCGGCCCGTACACCGCGCTCATGAACGAGGCGATGCCGAGCAGGCAGGCCCGCTGCGCCGCCGTGAAGTGCCTCGGCGAAGGACCGCCGAACTCCTTCATCCAGTAGGCCTGGTCGTGCGCCCACTTCGTGTTGCCGGTGGTGATGACGGAGGCCGTGTCGGAGGCGGAGCCGCCGTCGTCGTCCGTGCTCGCGAACGTCAGCGTGGACAGGCAGGCGGCCGGGTACGCGTGCGACTTCGTCTGCGTCACGTCGCGCGGCCGGACCGAGGGGCTCGGGTCCGGGTCGGTGGCCGGCGGGTTCACGAGGGAGACCAGGCTGTCCGAGGCACCGTCGCCCCACAGCCAGTTCAGCGTCAGGTCGTCGCTGCCCGGGTCGGTCGAGGTGCCCTTGACGGCGATCGGGGTGCCGGCGTGGGCGAGGAAGGCCTTCTGCCCGTTGAAGGTCGTCTGCCCCTCGCCGGAAACCGACGCGGTCGGGGTGATGTTGTTGACGACCGCGTCGACCGTCCGGCAGGTGCGCGTGTCGTCGTCGCTGCCGCAGACCTCGACCGGGAAGGTCCCGTCGTCCCCGTAGGTGTGCTCCGCGGTGAAGGTCAGCGTCGCGTCCGGGCGGTCGTTCTCCAGGGTGCCGGTGAGCTCCTGCGGGCCCGAGCCGTCCTTCCAGTCGACGGTGGCGGTCAGCGGGTCGAGCCAGCCCGGGTCGCTGATCTCGCCCGTGAGGGCGACGGGGCTGTTCTCCCCGGCCGGGGTGACCGGCTGGAGCGTCACGACCGGTGCGGCGTTCGCGACGGTGACCGTCGTCGAGTCGGTGTCGGTGTTGCCGGCGGTGTCGGTCACCTTCAGCCCGACGGTGGACACGCCGTCCCGGCCCACCGCGCTGAAGGTGGCGGTGACCCCGGTGGCGTCGTCGTACTGCCCGTCGTGGTCGAGGTCCCAGGCGTAGGTGACCGGGTTCCCGGCTGAGGGCGCGGTCCCCTTGGTGGAACCGGCCGCGCCGAGCGTGATGTCCGTACCCTCCGTCGCCGTGTACGGGCCGCCCGCCTTCGCGGTCGGCAGGCAGGCGGCCGGGACGGTCTCGTCGGCGGTCACGGTGTTCTGGTCGGCGCTCGACGCGGCGTTCGCGCCCATGCCGCGGCCGGCGAAGACCCGCCACAGGAGGCACTGGTTCGCGCCCGCGTCGTTGGTCATGTCGGCGGCCAGGATGCCGTCGCGCGCGTCGAGGTAGCTCGGCTTGCTGACGGTGTTCTTCATGCCGTCGATGACGAGCTGCTGCGTGAACGCGACGCCCTTCGCCTCGCGGACGTCGTACACCGTCGCGGCCCAGATCTCGCCGTTGCGGTGCACGCCGCGGGCCGGGTTGAAGGTGCCCCACTTCTCGGTGGACGTGTCGTACGCCTGCGAGCGGATGCCGGTGGCGGTGTTGCCGGTGACGTACTCGCCGACCGTGGCGTCGCCCCACTTGAGGAAGGAGATCGTGTCGCTCCAGCCCTCCCCGAGGGCGCCGGTCTGGGGGCCGCCGCCGAGATTGCCGCCGCCGACGAGGCGGTTGGAGACTCCGTGTCCGTACTCGTGCGCGATGACGTCGCCGTCGAGCGAGCCGTCGCGGTACGGCCGGCCCGGCGGCTGCCACATGTACATCTGCATGCGCGGGCTGGTGCCGTCCCCGGGGGTGCCGAAGTTGGCGTTGTTCACGCAGCGGATCTTGTTCGGCGGCGTAGCGTCGTCGAGGCAGCCGAGGTCCCAGCCGTCCTGCGCCTCGGCCAGGACGGGATCGCCGCCCGAGCCGCCGCGGCCGAAGTTGTCCACCTGGAAGTTGCGCGACGCCTCGTCGAACCCGAGGTCGTAGAGGTAGTCGTGCATCACGTTGGTGTAGTAGAAGAGCTGCGTGATGACCGGGTTGACGTCGGCGTCGAGGTTGGCCTGCGTGGCCCCGGCGTTGGTGCGCCAGGTGTCGTTGAACGCGTAGTCGAAGTGCTGGTGGTTCGGATCTCCGCTCGCCGGGGACTGCGGGCGCAGCGCGTCGTTCCCGGTGTCCGGGACCGTGTTGTCGCCGTCCTCGTCCCGGTAGGCGTTGGCGTTGTTGCCCTGCGTCAGCCGGTCCGCGACCCAGGAGCCGTCACGGCCGGTGAACGGCGTGACGGTACGGGTGGCGCCGCTGATGTCCGGGTGCTGCGCGGTGAAGACGGTGCCTTCGGGGCCGGCGTGGTGGTAGCGGCTCTCGCGGCTGAGGACCCGGCCGTCGGCGGCGTCGACCACCGTCTCGTACCAGGAGGTGCCGGAGACCTCGATGTCGGTGAGCCAGGCGGGGCGCAGCTCACGACCGGAGTCGGTGGGGAACCAGACGAGCTCGGCGGTGACGTCGTTGGGCTTCGTGAGGCGCTTGGCGTAGACGTTCTTGAACTTCTGCCGGCCCTTGTCGCGGTTGTCGGTGCCGGTCAGCGCGTGCTGGGGCCGAGCGCCCTGCGCCCCGGCCGCCTCGTCGAGGGCCTGCTGGGCCGTCAACTCGACGGTGCCGGCGGGCTCGGCGGTGACGACGGCGCCGCCGAGGATCACGAGGCGGCCGCGCTTGTCGACGGTGGCGGTCAGGAGTCCGCCGTGGACGCGCATGCCGTCGATGCTCTGGCCGATCGTCACCTGGCGGGCCCCGTTGTGCTTGGTGGGGTAGGAGGAGACGACGACGAGCTGCTCGGCCTGCCGGGCGGTGAGCCCGAACTCCCCCCGGTGATCGCGTACGTAGGCGAGCGCGACGTGCTCGGGGGCCCGCTTGGAGGGAGGGGTCAAGTACCCGCCGGAGTTGAAGATCATCCGGGCGTGGCCGGTGGCGGGGTCACGCCGTACGGTCGGATCGGCCGGATCCGCGGCACCCGGCGGGGCGGCGGCGGCCAGTCCGGGAGCCAGGGCCAGCAACAGGCCGGTGGTGGTCACCGCGGTCCACAACCGCGTGCGGAATCGCCATCTGGTCACGGCCTGAGCCTCCCGAGCGCCCACGCTCCCCCGGGTCTGCTGTCGAGACCGCGTGCGCTCCGTGACGCTACTCACCAAGATCCACCCGTCAACGAGCCCCGCCGCCCGCCCATACCGCCGAACTCCGTTTGCGCGCACCTCCGAACCGCGCCCACACTCCGGAACGCCCGGCTCCGGGGCGGCCGGCACCCCCGCACCCCCGGACCAGCGGGCGTTCGCGAACGCCGGTGAGGAACGGATCGTCCGCGCGGGCCCTGACGAGGCGGCTGCGCCCGGGCAGTCTTCCTCCGGAGCGCTGCGGCCCGGCCGGCGTGCCGAGCCTGAGGCCGCCACACCCGCCGGCTTCGGCTACGACCGTAAGTCGCCGAGGCTCCGCTCGCCGAGTCCGTTCGCCCCTCAGTCCGGGCCGCAGCCGCTACCGTGAAGCCATGACCGGACTGCCCGACTGGATGCGCCCGCCGCGCGCGGAAGGCTGGTTCGCGGAGGACCTCGACCGCCTCCCCGAGGCACCCCGCCACACCGAGCTGATCGACGGAGCCCTCGTCTTCATGATGTCGCCACAGAGGTGGTGGCACGGCCACCTCGTCACCATGCTCACGGTTGCGCTCATGGAGCAGGTGCCCTCGGACACCAGGGTCGGCCGCGAGATGACCATCAAACTCGACCCGCGCAACCGTCCCGAACCGGACCTGCTGGTGACCACGGCCGACTTCGACGGTGACCGCACCTGGTTCGCTCCCGAGGACGTCCAGCTCGTCATCGAGGTGGTCTCTCCCGAATCCGCCCATCGCGATCGCACGGTAAAGCTCCGCAAGTACGCGGAGGCCGGCATCCCGCACTGCTGGTGCATCGAGGAGGAGGACGGAGCACCCGTCGTCCACGTCTACGAGCTCGACGAACCCACCGGTTCCTACGCCCCCGCCGGGATCTTCCGGGGCACCCTCCAACGCCCGGTGCCCTTCAAGGTCAGCCTGGACCTCGACAAGCTCACACCGCCCCGAAGCAGCTGAAATTCAGCACCAAGCAGCACGGGAATGCAGAAGGGGTCGGACTCGCCAGAGCCCAACCCCTTCCGACCTGCACATTTGACGGAATTATCTAACGTGCAGCACAAGGACGACTACACGTTGAAGCGGAATTCGACCACGTCGCCGTCCTGCATGACGTAGTCCTTGCCCTCCATGCGGGCCTTGCCCTTGGCGCGGGCTTCGGGGACCGAGCCGCACTCGACCAGGTCCGCGAAGGAGATGACCTCGGCCTTGATGAAGCCGCGCTGGAAGTCGGTGTGGATCACGCCGGCCGCCTCGGGGGCCGTGGCGCCCTGCTTGATCGTCCAGGCGCGGGTTTCCTTCGGGCCGGCCGTCAGGTAGGTCTGCAGGCCCAGCGTGGCGAAGCCGACGCGGCCGAGGGTGGCCAGACCCGGCTCCTCCTGGCCGACCGACTGGAGGAGCTCCAGCGCCTCCTCGTCGTCCAGCTCCGAGAGGTCCTGCTCCAGCTTGGCGTTCAGGAAGATCGCCTCGGCCGGGGCGACGAGGGCCGACTGCTCCGCCTTGAAGGCGTCGTCCGTCAGCTCGTCCTCGTCCACGTTGAACACGTAGAGGAACGGCTTCGTGGTCAGCAGGTGCAGCTCGTGCAGCAGGTCGCCCTGCTCCGTGCCCTTCGTGATGCCGTGCGAGAAGAGGGTGTCGCCCGCTTCGAGGATCTTCTGGGCCTTCTCGACCGCCGCCAGGACCGCGACCTTGTCCTTCTGGAGGCGGGACTCCTTCGTCAGGCGCGGCACCGCCTTCTCGATGGACTGCAGGTCGGCGAGGATCAGCTCGGTGTTGATCGTCTCGATGTCGTCCTTCGGCGAGACCTTGCCGTCGACGTGCACGACGTTCTCGTCCTTGAAGGCACGGATGACCTGGCAGATCGCGTCCGACTCGCGGATGTTCGCGAGGAACTTGTTGCCCAGGCCCTCACCCTCCGAGGCGCCGCGCACGATGCCCGCGATGTCGACGAAGTCGACCGTCGCGGGGAGGACGCGCTGCGAGCCGAAGATGCCGGCGAGGACCGCCAGGCGCGGGTCCGGGACGCCGACGACGCCGACGTTCGGCTCGATGGTGGCGAACGGGTAGTTGGCCGCCAGCACGTCGTTCTTGGTCAGGGCGTTGAAAAGGGTCGACTTGCCGACATTCGGCAGGCCGACGATTCCGATCGTGAGCGACACGTTGGCGACTTCCCGTAGCTGGAGGGGGCGGCGGCCCGGGAGTGGGCCACCGGACAGTTTACTTTCCGATGAGTGGCAGTCGTTGTACGCGTGTCCCCACACCGATACCGCGCTCGGCCCGCCTAGCTTGGTGGGGTGGAGCACTACAAGACGCGTTCGGTGGATCACCCGCAGCGACAGCAGCCGGAGCGGCAGCAGCCGCGGCGCCCGGCCCCGCCCATCGGCGGCGTGCCCGCCCAGGGCGGCGGCGGCCGGCCCCGGCCCGCGCCGGCCGGGCGGGTGCGGGTACGGGTGCGGATGCCCCGGCCCCGGCTGACCGGGCTCGGCGGCGGCCTGTTCGCCTGCGTCGCGATGACCCTGGCCGGCGGGATCGCCTGGCTGCTGTTCGGCGGCTCGCTGCTCGCGTACGGGCTGCTCTTCCTGCCCGTCGCGGCCGCCACCGCCCTCTGGGTGCGCCCCGCCGACCTGATCACCGCGCCGATCTCCGCGCCGATCGCCTTCGCCGCCGGAGTCTGGCCGATCTCCGGCGGCTCGGGCGGCTTCGGCGCGGAGGTCATGGGCATCGTGTCCGCCCTGTCGCTGCACGCGGGCTGGCTGTACGGGGGGACCCTCGTCTCCGCACTGATCGTCGTCGTGCGGAAGGCCGTGCTGATCTCCCGGCGCCGGCTCCCCCGCCGGGCCGTCTAGGGGGCGTCGCCCGCCGACCCCCGCGCCGCCATCGCCGCGCCCACGATCCCCGCGTTGTTCTGGAGCTTCGCCGGCACGATCTCGGCCCGTACGTCCTCGATCAGCGGAAGGAACTTCTCCGGCTTGCGGCTGACGCCGCCGCCGATGATGAAGAGGTCCGGGGAGAAGAGCATCTCCACGTGCTCCAGGTACCGCTGCACCCGGTGCGCCCAGCGCTCCCAGGTCAGGTCCCCGTCCTCCTTGGCCTTCACCGACGCCTTCTTCTCCGCGTCGTGGCCCTTCAGCTCCAGGTGGCCGAGCTCCGTGTTCGGCACGAGCCGGCCGTCCGTGAACAGCGCGCTGCCGATGCCCGTGCCCAGCGTCAGCATGATCACCGTCCCGCCGCGGCCCTTGCCCGCGCCGTACGTCATCTCCGCGATCCCGGCCGCGTCCGCGTCGTTGAGCACCGTGACGGGCTGCCCCCCGAGCCGCTGCGAGAGCAGGGTGGCCGTGTCGACGCCGATCCAGCCCTTGTCCATGTTGGCCGCCGTACGGGTGACCCCGCCGGTGACCACCCCCGGGAACGTCACCCCCACCGGACCGTCCCAGTCGAAGTGGCGCACCACCTCGACGACACAGCCGGCCACCCCGTCGGGGGTGGCCGGCTGCGGTGTCAGTACCTTGTGGCGCTCCTGCGCCAGCTCGCCGCGGTCCAGGTCCGCGGGAGCACCCTTGATCCCGGAACCGCCGATGTCCACACCGAAGATCTGCATGGAATCACCGTACGAAACGAAACGGGCTACTTCTCGGCGACCAGCGAGGCCGCTTCGGCGCGCAGGTCGCGGCGCAGCTCCTTCGGCAGGGAGAAGGTGATGGACTCCTCCGCCGTCTTGACGATCTCCACGTCGGCGTAGCCGCGGGCGGCCAGCCACTCCAGGACCTCCTCGACCAGCACCTCCGGCACCGAGGCGCCCGAGGTCAGCCCGACCGTGGTGACACCCTCCAGCCAGGCCTCGTCGATCTCGCTCGCGAAGTCCACGAGGTACGCGGCGCGCGCGCCCGCGTCCTTGGCCACCTCGACGAGGCGGATGGAGTTCGAGGAGTTCTTGGAGCCGACGACGATGACGAGGTCGGAGTCGGCGCCCATCACCTTCACCGCCGCCTGGCGGTTGGAGGTGGCGTAGCAGATGTCGTCGCTCGGCGGCGAGACCAGCAGCGGGAACTTGGTCTTGAGCGCGTCGACCGTCTCCATCGTCTCGTCGACCGAGAGCGTGGTCTGCGACAGCCAGACGACCTTGGACTCGTCGCGGACGTTGACCTTCTCCACGTCGTGCGGGCCGTCGACGATCGTGATGTGGTCCGGGGCCTCGCCCGAGGTGCCGATGACCTCCTCGTGGCCCTCGTGGCCGATGAGGAGGATGTCGAAGTCCTCGTTCGCGTAGCGGATCGCTTCCTTGTGCACCTTGGTGACCAGCGGGCAGGTCGCGTCGATCGTCGCCAGCTTGCCGCGCGCCGCCTCCTCGTGCACCACCGGTGCCACGCCGTGCGCGGAGAACATCACGATCGAGCCCTCGGGCACCTCCTCCGTCCGCTCGACGAAGATGGCGCCCTTCTTCTCCAGGGTCTGCACGACGTACTTGTTGTGCACGATCTCGTGGCGGACGTAGACCGGCGCGCCGTACTGCTCAAGGGCCTTCTCGACGGCGATCACGGCTCGGTCCACGCCCGCGCAGTAGCCGCGCGGGGCGGCGAGCAGGACGCGTCGGGAAGCGGGAACAGGGGCGGCAGCAGTCATGCGGTCCATCGTACGGGGGTCTCCAGGAGGCCGGGCGTCGCCCATTCGGCACAGACTGGGTCGAACGTACGAGCCGACCGCCCCTCGGAGGAATGATGGCGTCCGTGACGGATCCCGGTACGGCGCCGAAGGCGGCCCTCCGGCGGAGCCTCGGATTCCGCGACCTGGTCGTGTACGGGCTCCTCTTCATCGCCCCGATGGCCCCGGTCGGGGTCTTCGGCACCCTCGACGCCACATCGCACGGCGCCGTCGCGCTCGTCTACCTCTGCGCGACGGTAGCGATGGCCTTCACGGCCTTCAGTTACGCGCAGATGGTCCAGGTGGCCCCGCAGGCCGGCTCGGTCTTCACGTACGCCCGCAAGGGGCTCGGCGAGGGCGCCGGGCTGATCGCGGGCTGGATGGCGATGCTCGACTACCTGCTGATCCCGGCGGTGGCGTACCTCTTCTCCGGGATCGCGATGAACGCCCTCGTCCCCGAGGTGTCGCGGTGGGTGTGGACGGCGCTGGCCGTGGTGGTGACCACCGCGCTGAACCTGTGGGGCGTGCGGGCGGCCGCGCGCGTGGGTTTCGCCGTGCTGGCCATGGAGATCGCGGTACTGCTGGTGTTCGTGGTGTCCGCGGTGACGGTCCTGGTCCGGGACGGGTCGCAGCGCGGCTGGCTGTCGCCGCTGACCGGGGACGGGTCTCTGGGCTTCTCCCTGTCGGCCGTGCTGGGCGCGGTGTCGGTGGCGGTCCTCTCGTACCTCGGCTTCGACGCGATCGCCTCGTTCGCGGAGGAGGTGACGGGGGGCTCGGAGCGGGTGGCGCGGGCGGTGCTGTTCTGCCTGGCGCTGGCCGGGGTGCTCTTCTTCGTGCAGAGCTACCTCGCGGCGCTGCTGATGCCGGTGTCCTCGGCGCAGCTGGCGGCCGATCCGGCCCAGCAGGGACCGGCCTTCTACACCGCGGTGGAGTCCTCGGTCGGGACCTGGCTGCACGATCTGGTCGCGGTCAGCAAGGCGATCGGAGCGGCCTTCGCGGCGCTGGCCGGGCAGGCGGCGGCGGGCCGGCTGGTGTTCGCGATGGCCCGCGAGCGCCGGCTGCCGGGGGTGCTCGCGCGCACCTCGGACGGGACGCCGCGGCCGGCCCTGCTGGTGGCGGCGACGATCACGCTGGTCGCGGCGGTGTGGGCGGCGCGGCGCGACGACGGGCTGGACCAGCTGGTCTCGGTGGTCGACGTGGGCGCGCTGGTGGCGTTCACGCTGCTGCACGCCTCGGTGGTCGGCTGGTTCGTGGTCAAGCGCGGGGCGGGGGCCCCGGTCTGGTGGAAGCACCTGCTGCTGCCGGTGCTGGGGGCGGCCGTGACGGTCGCGGTGATCGTGGAGGCGGCCTGGACGGCGCAGGTGGTGGGCGCGGTCTGGCTGGCGGCGGGGCTGGCGGTCCTCGCGGTCCAGGGCACGCGCCGGGACGGGGGCGGGGGCGAGACCGGGGGCCGGGGCGAGGCCGGGGGCGGGGGCGAGACCGGGGCCGGGGGTGCGTCCGCAAGCTGATCCGAGAGCCGGGGCGGAGCCCGGCGGTGCGGGCCGGACGGATCCCGGCGCCTCAGGACCGACCGGATCCCGACACCGTCACCGGCCCCTGAGGCGCTGTCAGTGTGGCTGTCGGCGCGGGCGGATAGCCTGCGCACATGGGTCTGAATACGTCGGCTGACGCGCCGCTGCCGGTCGGCAAGGTGTCCCGGCTCATCGGGGGCTGGATCGACCGGCTGGGCCAGGTGTGGGTGGAGGGGCAGATCACGCAGCTCTCGCGGCGGCCGGGGGCGGGGGTGGTCTTCCTGACGCTGCGCGATCCCTCGCACGACATCTCGCTCAGCGTCACCTGCTTCCGCCAGGTCTTCGACGAGGTCGCGGACGCGGTGACGGAGGGCGCGCGGGTCGTCGTCCTGGCCAAGCCGGAGTGGTACGCCCCGCGCGGGCAGCTCTCGCTGCGGGCCACGGAGATACGGCCCGTCGGCATCGGCGAGCTGCTCGCCCGGCTGGAGAAGCTCAAGCGCTCCCTCGCCTCGGAGGGGCTCTTCGCGCTGGACCGCAAGAAGCCGCTGCCGTTCCTGCCGCAGCTGATCGGGCTGGTGGTCGGACGGGCCTCGGCGGCCGAGCGGGACGTACTGGAGAACGCCCGGCGGCGCTGGCCGGCGGTCCGCTTCGAGGTGCGGAACGTGGCGGTCCAGGGGGTGAACGCGGTGCCCCAGGTGATCCGGGCGGTCAAGGAGCTCGACGCCCTGGACGAGGTCGACGTGATCATCGTGGCCCGCGGCGGCGGCAGCGTCGAGGACCTGCTGCCTTTCTCCGACGAGGAGGTCGTGCGGACCGTCGCGGCGGCCCGTACGCCCGTGGTGTCGGCGATCGGGCACGAGCCGGACTCCCCGCTTCTGGACCTCGTCGCGGACCTGCGGGCCTCCACGCCCACGGACGCCGCGAAGAAGGTGGTCCCGGACGTGGGCGAGGAGCTGGAGCGGGTGCGCCAGCTCCAGGGCCGTGGGCTGCGGGCGGTGCGCGCTCTGCTCGACCGGGAGGAGCGGGGGCTCGCGCACGCGCTGGCCCGGCCGGTCTTCGTCCATCCCCAGCGGATGGTGGAGACGCGCGAGGCGGAGCTGGAGGCCCTGCTGGGGCGCAGCCGGCGGACCCTGGGGCACCTGCTGGACCGCGCGGATTCGGAGCTGGCGCACACCCTGGCCCGGGTGGTGGCGCTGTCTCCGGCGGCGACGCTGGAGCGGGGGTACGCCGTGCTCCAGCGGGCGGACGGGCACGTGGTGCGCTCGCCGGAGGAGGTCTCGGGGGACGAGGTGCTGCGGGCGCGGGTCGCGGAGGGCGAGTTCTCCGTACGGGTGGATTCGATGGACGACACACACAAGGCGGGACGGGAATGACGGAAACCGATACCTCGTTGGGGTACGAGCAGGCCAGGGACGAGCTCATCGAGGTCGTCCGCAAGCTGGAGGCCGGCGGGACCTCCCTGGAGGACTCGCTCGCGCTCTGGGAGCGCGGCGAGGAGCTCGCGCAGGTCTGCAGGCGCTGGCTGGAAGGCGCACGCGCCCGGCTCGACTCGGCGCTGGCGGCCCGGGAGGCGGGGGCCGACGGGCCCGGAGGGGGCGGGGAGGGCGACGGGCGGGACGCCTGAGCAGCCCGCCAAACGTGATGTGAGTCATCCTCCAGCAGATTTAGTTGAAAGTTCTACAACTTTCGGCTTACAGTCGGGGCATCGCTTCACCTCCGCATGTATGGAAGAAGGCTTTCCGATGTCTCTCGTTCTCGACTCCGCCGCCCAGGACCTGCTGTTCCGCGAGGCCCGCACCGCCAACTCGTTCTCCGACGAGCCGGTGACCGAGGAGCAGGTCCAGGCGATCTACGACCTGGTGAAGTTCGGCCCCACCGCCTTCAACGGCACCCCGCTGCGCATCACCCTGGTCCGTTCCCCCGAGGCCCGCGAGCGCCTGGTGAAGCACATGGCCGAGGGCAACCAGGCCAAGACCGCCGCCGCGCCGCTCGTCGCGATCCTCTCCGCGGACAACGAGTTCCACGAGGAGCTGCCGCGCCTGCTGCCGCACTTCCCGCCGGCCAAGGACATGTTCTTCTCCGAGCGCCCGGTGCGTGAGCAGTCCGCGCTGGTGAACGGCGCCCTCCAGGCCGCGTACTTCATCGTGGGCGTTCGCGCCGCCGGCCTGGCCGCGGGCCCGATGACCGGCGCCGACCTCGCCGGCATCCAGAAGGAGTTCCTGGACGCCGACCACACCCCGATCATGGTCGTCAACATCGGCAAGCCGGGCGATGACGCCTGGTTCGACCGCTCCCCGCGCCTGAGCTTCGACGAGGTCATCACCACCGTCTGAGACTGAGCCCGCGCCCGGCTCCGAGTCCGGACACGTACGCGGAAAGGCCGCCCCCCGACATCCGGGGGGCGGCCTTCCGCGTACGTACCGCCGGCTCACATCACCGCTACGCGCCCTGCTTCGGCGCCTGCTGGGTCTCCTGCTTGAACTCCAGCGCCGCCGCCATCGCGCCCAGGTCCTCGAAGGAGGCCGTGCCGGTCACGGCCGTGGCGTAACCCTGCTCCTGCCGGACGAGGGCGTCGTACTTCTCGCCCTCCCAGCGCTCCCAGGTCAGGTCGCCGATCTGCTGCGTCTGCCCGGTGGGCTTCGCCTTCTGGGTGACGGAGGTCAGGTGCTTGGCCGAGGCGTCGCTCGACTGCTCGATCGCGACGTACTGGCCCTTCGGGTCCAGGAAGCCCAGGTGCCAGGCGTTCGCCGCCTTGCGGTCGTACGTCACCGAGGTCGCGCGCCACTCCGCGGGGAGCCCCACGGGCACCGCCACCGGATACGGCGCCGCGCGCCGGGCGGTGATCGTCTCCACCCGGTAGTCGACCACGTGTGTCGGATCGGACTTCTCGTCATGCGGGACGAAGATGTAGATCCCCGCGACGACGACACCGATCACCGCCAGCGACCGGACCATGTCCCAGACCGTCTGCTTGCCCTTCATACCTGCCACGCCACCATCGTCCCCCATGACCGGGAGTGATCTCCGCCGGGGTCGGCGCGGCGCCCGCCCGGGTCCGCCGGCCGGCGCGCAAGATGTCCGCTCACGCCAAACGCCTGACCGATATTCCGCTCATACGTGACCCGGTCTGCTCAATTTGTCGACGTACCGATAGAGTTCCAGCACCCTCACTTCCCGGCCGTCGCCGTACAGAAAGGTGCGCTCCGATGACCGAGCACAACCTGCCGCCCCAGCTCGAAGTCTCTCCGGAGGCCCCCGACCGCAACCTCGCCCTGGAACTCGTCCGGGTGACCGAGGCCGCCGCCATGGCCGCGGGCCGGTGGGTCGGGCGCGGCGACAAGCTCGGCGCCGACGGCGCCGCGGTCAACGCGATGCGGACCCTGATCTCCACCGTCTCGATGAACGGCGTCGTCGTCATCGGCGAGGGCGAGAAGGACGAAGCCCCGATGCTGTTCAACGGCGAGCGGGTCGGCGACGGCACCGGCGCCGAGGTCGACATCGCGGTCGACCCGATCGACGGCACCACCCTGAACGCCAAGGGCATGCCGAACGCCATCGCCGTGCTGGCCGCCGCCGACCGCGGCGCCATGTTCGACCCGTCCGCGGTCTTCTACATGGAGAAGCTGGTCACCGGCCCCGAGGCCGCCGACTTCGTCGACATCAACGCGCCGGTCTCGGTCAACATCCGCCGCGTCGCCAAGGCCAAGAACATGGCCGTGGAAGACGTCACCGTGATCATCCTGGACCGCCCGCGCCACGAGGGCATCGTCAAGGAGATCCGCGAGACGGGCGCCCGGATCAAGTTCATCTCGGACGGCGACGTCGCGGGCTCGGTCATGGCGGTGCGCGAGGGCACCGGCGTGGACCTGCTCCTCGGCATCGGCGGCACCCCCGAGGGCATCATCTCGGCCTGCGCCATCAAGTGCCTCGGCGGCACGATCCAGGGCAAGCTGTGGCCCAAGGACGAGGCCGAACGCCAGAAGGCCATCGACGCGGGCCACGACCTGGACCGGGTCCTGCACACCGACGACCTGGTCTCCGGCGACAACGTGTTCTTCGTCGCCACCGGCATCACGGACGGCGAGCTGCTGCGCGGCGTCCACTACCGCTCGGAGACCGCGACCACGTCCTCGCTGGTCATGCGCTCGAAGTCGGGCACGATCCGGCAGATCGACTCGACCCACCGGCTGTCGAAGCTGCGCGCGTACAGCGCGATCGACTTCGACCGCGCCCAGTAGGAGCCTGCGAACAGGGCAGCAGGTACGGCGAGAGGGGCACCCACCGCGTGCGGCGGTGGGTGCCCCTCTCGCTCTCGTACGTACGGGGCTCAGCCCGCGGCGGCTATCGGCCCGGCCCCCGGCGCTTGGCGCAGTTCCGCCGCGCGGCGCCTGCGGCGGGCCAGCACCACGCGGCGCTCGGCCGCGGTGAGCCCGCCCCACACCCCGTACGGCTCGGGCTGGAGCAGTGCGTGCTCGCGGCAGGCGACCATCACGGGGCAGCGCGCGCAGACCCTCTTCGCGGCCTCCTCGCGGGAGAGCCGGGCCGCCGTGGGCTCCTTGGAGGGGGCGAAGAACAGCCCCGCCTCGTCCCGGCGGCACACCGCCTCCGCGTGCCATGGGCCGTCGTCTTCCCTCGCCGGCACCCGTGGCTTCGGTACTGCGGCCGGACGCGCCTGAAGGCTCGGTACGGCGGCTACCTGCAGGGACTGATGCGGCGGATGCGGCACGGCCTACTCCTGACGACGTATACGCAAGCGAGAGACGATGCACCTGTCCCTACCCGCTGTGCGCGCCCCTAAGCACTGCGTGGACCGGGGGCGCCGCCCCGCCGAACTTCGACCGAAACGCGACGGCTGCGCACGTCGTCGCGCGCCCGCGCACGCCCGCGCGCGGGCTCATTCCTGACGGTCGCCCCCACGCGCGTCCGGCGGCGTCCAGTCGGGCCGGCGGCCGAGGTACGCGAGCAGCGCCGCGACCGGGTCGGCGGCGGCATCGGGCGCCGGCAGCAGCGCCGGGCCGTACGCGAACCCGCGCAGGGGCTCCGCGAGGGCCTCCGCCGCCGGGCGCAGGGCCGCGGCGAGGGCCGGGGTCAGCGGGGAGGGCAGGCCGGTGGCGACGGCGATGTCCCAGGCGTGGACGGCGGCGTCGAGCGCGGCCGCACCGACCGCGATCTCGGCGGGGACGGTGAACGGGGGCAGCGGTACGGCGACCTCCGCCGTACCCGGCGCGACGCCGGCGAACGCCTCCGCCGCGGCGTCGAGGGCCGGCGCCAGCAGCTGCGCGGGGGCGGCGGCCAGGACGCCGGAGGGCGCGAAGGGATCCTCGGCCGGACCCGGACCGCCGGTGAGGCGGGCGGCGTAGCCGAGCTGGTCGCCGGCCGCGTGCTGCAGCACTTGGCCGACATTCCACCGTTCGCACGGCGTCGGGCGGTCCCAGCCGTCGGCGGGCACTCCGTCGACGACGGAGCGCAGCACCGCGTGCGCGTGATCGAGCAGGTCCCACTTGGATGCGGTCATGGGCCGATCCTAGGGTCGGACCAGGCCAAGTAGGCCGGATCCCACGGCAGTTCCCACGTGCCGGGAGGGCTACCCCTGGAGCCGCTTGCGCAGCTTGAGCGCCAGGTCGACGAGGCGGGCGCCCAGCTTGGGCCGGGCCTCGATGTTGCCCAGCAGGGCGAAGCCGCGGATGATCACCACCGGCGCGGCGGGGTCGATGCCCTCGGCGCGGCCCTCGCCGTGCACCTCGAAGTTGCCGAGGATCCCGCTGCCGTAGCCGCGGAGCGTCACGTTCTCCGGGACCGTGATCTCGACGTTCCCGAGCACGCTCGTCACGTCGATCTCGGTGACCTGCTGCTCGAAGACGGCCTCGGTGAGGTCGATGGTGACGTCGCCGAGGACGGAGACCACGCGGGTGTGCGCGCCGGGCCGCCAGCGGCCCTTGCGGGTGGAGCTGCTGCACACGGCGACCACGGTCTCCGAGACGGGGGCCTGGCCGGCGGCGGGAGCCGGGGCCGGGTGCACCCCGTACGCGGGCGCGGCGGCGGGGCCGCCGGGTGCCGGAAGGTCCCGTACGAGAACCTCCAGCTCCCCCACGGTCTTCACGGCGTACAGCGAATCCAGCCGCTCGGAGTGCTCGTCGGCGGTCAGCCGGCCCTCGGCGAGGGCATCGGCCAGGATGTGCGCGATCCGGTCGCGATCGGCGTCGGAGGCCCGCAGTCCGGCGGGGGCGGCGGCAGGCGCGACAGGCTTCTTTTCCAGGTCCACGTCAGCCAGCATAGCGATACGCGATAGATCGCGATAGTCCTCGGCAGTTGACAGTGAGCCTTACCTCACAGACACGGCCGGGGACGGAGGTCCTACGCTGGACGGCAGCGCTGCCAAATGGTCGCCAGCGCCGTCTGCCGAGTGAGGAATGACTGCCGTCATGCCAGAGTTTGCGTACACCGACCTGCTGCCCCTGGGCGAGGACACCACCCCCTACCGTCTGGTGACCTCGGAGGGCGTGTCGACGTTCGAGGCCGACGGCCGTACGTTCCTCAAGGTCGAGCCCGAGGCGCTGCGCAAGCTCGCCGAAGAGGCGATCCACGACATCCAGCACTTCCTGCGCCCCGCGCACCTCGCACAGCTGCGCCGGATCATCGACGACCCCGAGGCCTCGTCGAACGACAAGTTCGTCGCCCTCGACCTCCTCAAGAACGCGAACATCGCGGCGGCCGGCGTCCTGCCCATGTGCCAGGACACGGGCACGGCGATCGTGATGGGCAAGCGCGGCCAGAACGTGCTGACGGAGGGCTCCGACGAGAAGGCCCTGTCGCGCGGCATCTACGACGCGTACACGCGCCTGAACCTGCGCTACTCGCAGATGGCCCCCCTCACCATGTGGGAGGAGAAGAACACCGGCTCGAACCTGCCCGCGCAGATCGAGCTGTACGCGACGGACGGCGGCGCGTACAAGTTCCTCTTCATGGCCAAGGGCGGCGGCTCGGCCAACAAGTCCTTCCTCTACCAGGAGACGAAGGCGGTCCTCAACGAGGCCTCCATGATGAAGTTCCTGGAGGAGAAGATCCGTTCGCTGGGCACCGCGGCCTGCCCGCCGTACCACCTGGCGATCGTGGTCGGCGGCACGTCGGCGGAGCACGCGCTCAAGACCGCGAAGTACGCCTCGGCCCACTACCTCGACGAGCTGCCGCGCGAGGGCTCCGAGCTGGGCCACGGCTTCCGCGACGAAGCGCTCGAACAGCAGGTCTTCGAGCTGACGCAGAAGATCGGCATCGGCGCGCAGTTCGGCGGCAAGTACTTCTGCCACGACGTCCGCGTCGTCCGCCTGCCGCGCCACGGCGCGTCGCTGCCGGTGGCCATCGCCGTCTCCTGCTCGGCGGACCGCCAGGCCACCGCGAAGATCACCGCGGAGGGCGTCTTCCTGGAGCAGCTGGAGCGCGACCCGGCCCGCTTCCTCCCGGAGACGACGGACGAGCACCTGGACGAGTCGGCCGACGTGGTGTCGATCGACCTGAACCAGCCGATGGACGACATCCTCGCCACGCTCACCGAGCACCCGGTGAAGACCCGCCTGTCCCTGACCGGCCCGCTGGTCGTGGCGCGCGACATCGCGCACGCCAAGATCAAGGAGCTGCTGGACTCGGGCGCGGAGATGCCGCAGTACCTGAAGGACCACCCGGTCTACTACGCCGGCCCGGCGAAGACCCCCGAGGGCTACGCCTCGGGCTCCTTCGGCCCGACGACGGCCGGCCGCATGGACTCGTACGTCGAACAGTTCCAGGCGGCGGGCGGCTCGAAGGTCATGCTGGCCAAGGGCAACCGCTCGCAGCAGGTGACGGACGCGTGCGCCGCGCACGGCGGCTTCTACCTCGGCTCGATCGGCGGCCCGGCGGCGCGCCTGGCCCAGGACTGCATCAAGAAGGTCGAGGTCCTGGAGTACGAGGAGCTCGGCATGGAGGCGGTCTGGAAGATCGAGGTCGAGGACTTCCCGGCGTTCATCGTCGTGGACGACAAGGGCAACGACTTCTTCCAGAACCCCGCCCCGGAACCCACGTTCACCCACATCCCGGTCCGCGGCCCGGGCCTGGCCTAACCGCCCCGGCCGCCCCGCACAGAGCCCCTGGCCCCCGGCCGGGGGCTCTCGCCGTCCCGGCCGTCCCACCCCGCCGGGCGGTTTCCGGTAACGGAAACCCGACCCTCCGGCAGGGGTCCGTGGATGCGGTCGCGGTCTACCGGCACACGGCCGAGCGCTGCGCGCAGTAGGACCGCCTCGACCGGGGTGGCCTCGAAGCCGTGGGTGCGGGCGTGGACGAGCTGCGGGAGCGAAAGGGCCATCAGCTCGCGGAGGCGCTTGAGGGGAACGCCGTGCGGGCCGCCGGCCTCCAGGCGCACCGTCCCCTCGCGCGCCACGATCTCCTCGCGGATGTGGTGCGGAGCCGGTCCCCAGCCACCCTCGCACGCCTGCGTCCCGGACACCGGGCAGTAGTGCTGCCACTCCCAGCGCAGGCGGCCGTCGGCGATGCGCTGCCAGGACTCGTCCCGGCAGGACGGGCACGGTGTGCAGTGGAACGTCATATGGTGTTCGGCCATCGGTGCAGCATGCTGTACCGGGGCGGTCGCCGCATGCGGATAACGTCTGGGGCATGAGTTCACTCGCCACCGCCCGCGACGTGCGGGTCATCGCTCATCGGGGGGCTTCCCATGAGCATCCCGAGCACACCCTGGCCGCTTACCGGCAGGCCATCGACGACGGCGCCGACGCGCTGGAGTGCGACGTACGGCTGAGTGCCGACGGGCGGCTCGTGTGCGTGCACGACCGGCGGGTGGAGCGGACCTCCGACGGGCGCGGGGTCGTCTCCGCCATGACGTACGAGGAGCTGGCCGGGCTCGACTTCGGCGGCTGGAAGGGCGAGGCGCACCGCGGGGCTCAGGTCCTGCTCTTCGAGGACCTGCTGAAGGAGGCACTGGCCGCCGACCGGCCCGTCGGGCTGGCCGTCGAGACGAAGCACCCGACCCGCGCCGGGGGCAGGCTGGAGGCCGAGCTCGTACGGGTCCTCAAGGAGCACGGGCTCGCCGACGGCTCCGACGGCCGCGTCGAGGTGATGAGCTTCTCCCGCAACGCCCTGGTCAGGCTGAACCGGCTGGCCCCCGGGCTGCCCGCCGTGTACCTCATCGAGCGGGCGGTGCGGCCGCCGAGGCCGCCCTTCGCCGGGCACGCCGGTCCCGGTATCGACCTGCTGCGCAAGGATCCGGGGCTGGTGGCGCGGCTGAAGGCCAAGGGGCTGCGCGTGCGCGTCTGGACGGTCGACGAGCCGGAGGACGTCGAGCTGTGCGTGCGGCTGGGTGTGGATACCTTGATCACCAATCGGCCGCGCGAGGTGCGGGAGCATCTGCGCCGGTTGTGAGCCGGGAGCCGTTGCGGAGCTCCGGCAGCCGGTGCCGGGAGCCGGGGCCAGGAGCCGGTGCCGGCAGCCGGGAGCCGGGGGCGGACACCCGGCCGGCGTGGCCGACCGGGTGTGGGGGGTGCGGGTGGTGCGGGGCGGGTTACGCGAAGCGCTGGGTCGCCGCGCCGTTGCAGGTCTGCAGGCGCAGCTGCTCGTGGGCGGCGGCCACGGTCAGGCACATGCCCGGGGCGGCCGCCGGCCGCAGGGTGGCGCCGTCGCGGACCCATTGCTGGTTCGCGCCGCCGTGGCAGTTCCAGATGATCAGGCCCGTACCGGCGCCGTAGTTGGCGCCCGGGGCGTCCAGGCAGCGGTCGTGGGTGAGTTCGACGTGGACGGACTTCCGTGCGGAGTCGTACCACCAGCCCTGATTGCGGCCGCCGTGGCAGTCCCAGCCGATGACCTTGGTCTCGTTGGCGCTGGAGCCGCCGTTGGAGTCGAGGCAGTTGCCGGTCGCCTGGTTCTTCAGCGGCGCGTAGAGGGAGTCCCACGCCCCGGCCTGGAGTACGGGCGTGCCCGTGCTCGCCGGGTCGGCGCAGGAGGCCTCGCGCAGGCCCGAGTCGTAGAGCTGGGTCAGGCAGGACGCGAACGCGCCGTGGCCCCGGTAGTTGGGGTGGAAGGACTGGCGGGCGGTGTTCTCGTCCCACGGGAAGTGGTCCCCGAGGTCCAGGTAGAGGCCCCGGGCCCAGGTGTCCTCCATGCACACCTCGTGGCCCTGGAAGAGGCGCGAGTTGTCCAGGTACGTGGCCCCCGAGGCCAGCGCCGCCGCGCGCATGCCCTTCTCGAAGGTGGGCACCGCGTAGTTGCGGCCCCAGGCGGCGTCGGAGTCGTAGCCGGCGCAGCCTCCGGGCAGCTTGCCGGGGAAGTTCGGGTTGTCGTAGAAGTCGGGGCCGATGGGGCTCGGGTAGCCCATCACGACGAGCTTGTAGTCGGAGTCCGCGTAACCCGCGTCGCGCATGACCGTCTTGAGGTCGGCGACCGTCGCCTCCACCTTGGGCTTCAGGCCGTCCACGCGCGCCTGCCAGCCCGGTCCGTACTTGGGCTCGCAGGTGCCCTGGCTGAGCACCCACCGGGTCACGCAGTCGGTCATGACCGGGCCGAACTGGAGGTCGTCGTTGGCGCCGGCGACCAGCAGCACCATCTTGATCTTCGTGTTGCGCGCCTTGACGGCCAGGCTGTCGCTCTGCACCAGCTCGTCGGCGTACTGCTTGCTGCCGCCGATCCGGATGTTGCCGGTGTAGCCGCCGGAGCAGGCGACGTTGAAGGTCAGGTCGGCCGGGATGCCGGTGCGGTGGATGGCGGAGTCCGGCGAGCGGTGGCACTGGTTGTTCGGGGTGTTGGTGGCCGGATCGTAGTTGCCCACGCCCTCGCCCGAAATCTCGCTGTCGCCGAGCGAGATCAGGCCGGTCTTGCGCTCGTTCAGCGGGCGGATCGCCGGGTCGCCGTAGATCTTGACGGCCTCCGCCGCGCGGATGGCCTCCAGCTCGGGCGAGAGCGGGGCGGCTGCCGCGCCGGACGCGGTGGAAGTGGCTGCCTGGGCCATGGGGGTGATGGCGGTGACGCCCCCGAGGACGGCCGCGATCGCCGCGGCCGCCGCGACGGTAGACCTGAGCCCGGGTCTCGTACGTACACGTGTCATGAACGTCTCCCCTGTCGGTGTTACCCACGGTATTTACTGGCCGGTAGGGGACTTGGGAACACTTCGAACAAGACAATTGCTCAACTTTTTGAGGAGGCAATGAACATGACCGACGATCAGAATCAGGTCGCCCACCGGATCGAGCACGACTCGATGGGCGAGGTACGGGTCCCCGCGCACGCCAAGTGGCGGGCCCAGACCCAGCGCGCGGTGGAGAACTTCCCCGTCTCCGGACAGCGCCTGGAGCGCGCCCACATCGAGGCCCTCGCCCTCGTCAAGGCCGCGGCCGCCGCGGTCAACGCCAAACTGGGCGTGGTGGACGAGGACATCGCCGACGCGATCCGCTCCGCCGCCTCCGAGGTGGCCGAGGGCCGCTGGGACGAGCACTTCCCGGTCGACGTGTTCCAGACCGGGTCCGGGACCTCGTCCAACATGAACGCCAACGAGGTCATCGCCACCCTGGCCGGCGAGCGGCTCGGCCGCGAGGTCCACCCCAACGACCACGTCAACGCCTCGCAGAGCTCCAACGACGTGTTCCCCTCGTCCATCCACATCGCCGCGACCGCCGCCGTCACCCGCGAGCTGATCCCGGCCCTGGAGCACCTCGCCGCCGCCCTGGAGCGCAAGGCGGCCGAGTTCGCCGAGGTGGTCAAGGCGGGCCGCACCCACCTGATGGACGCCACCCCGGTGACCCTGGGCCAGGAGTTCGGCGGATACGCCGCCCAGGTGCGCTACGGCGTCGAGCGGCTGCGCGCGGCCCTGCCGAGGCTGGCCGAACTGCCGCTGGGCGGGACCGCCGTGGGCACCGGGATCAACACCCCGCCCGGATTCTCCGCCGCCGTGATCGCCGAAGTGGCCGCCGCGACCGGGCTGCCGCTGACCGAGGCCCGCAACCACTTCGAGGCCCAGGGCGCGCGGGACGCGCTGGTGGAGACCTCGGGGGTGCTCCGCACGATCGCCGTGTCCCTGACCAAGATCTCCAACGATCTGCGCTGGATGGCCTCGGGACCGCGCACGGGATTGGCCGAAATCAATCTCCCCGACCTCCAGCCGGGCTCCTCGATCATGCCGGGGAAGGTCAATCCGGTGGTCCCGGAAGCCGTACTGATGGTCGCCGCACAGGTGACCGGGAACGACACGACCGTCGCCGTCGCGGGCGCGGCCGGCAATTTCGAGCTCAATGTGATGCTCCCGGTGATGGCCAGAAACCTGCTGGAATCGATCCGGCTGCTCGGCAACGCGAGCCGCCTGCTGGCCGACCGCACGGTCGACGGGATCACCGCGAACGCGGCCCGGGCCAGGGAGTTCGCCGAGTCCTCCCCTTCCGTGGTGACCCCGCTGAACCGGTACATCGGCTACGAGGAGGCGGCCAAGGTCGCCAAGAAGTCCCTCGCCGAACGGAAGACGATCAGAGAGGTCGTACTGGAGGGCGGGTACGTGGACCGGGGCGACCTGACGCTGGAACAGCTGGACGAGGCCCTCGACGTCCTGCGCATGACGCGGCCCTGAAAACGTTTCTCCCCAGGGGCCGGATCCGGTCGTTTCCCGTCCCCGCGCACCTCCGTGACCTGCACCGCAGCGGGCGCAGGGGCCCCCGCCCTAAGATCTGCGCATGACAGGTACCGGAGGCCGCGGGGGCGGCGACGCGCAGGGCACCCGCTGGCGGCCGGGCGAGCAGGTCCTGTGGCGCTACCGCGACCACGCCCCGGACCTGAAGGGCGCGGTCCACATCTGCCGCCCGGTGACGGTGGTGCAGGACACCGCCGACCTGCTGGCGGTGTGGATGGCCCCCGGCACCGAATGCGTCAAGCCGGTGCTGTCCGACGGCACCCCCGTCCACGAGGAGCCGCTCGCCACCCGGTACACCGCGCCGCGCACCACCGCGAGGTCGCGCTGGTTCGGCGCCGGCGTGCTCAAGCTCGCCCGGCCCGCGGACCCGTGGTCGGTGTGGCTGTTCTGGGACCACGGCTGGCGGTTCAAGAGCTGGTACGTCAACCTCGAAGAGCCGCGGACCAGGTGGTCCGGCGGGGTGGACTCGGTGGACCACTTCCTGGACATCTCCGTCTACCCGGACCGTACGTGGAAGTGGCGGGACGAGGACGAGTTCGCGCAGGCCCAGCGGTCCGGTCTGATGGACGCTGAACAGGCCCGCCGGGTGCAGGCAGCGGGGCGGGAGGCGGTGGACGTGATCAAGGCCTGGGGGCCGCCGTTCTCGGACGGCTGGCAGGACTGGCGGCCGGATCCGGCGTGGGGTGTTCCGGCCCTGCCCGAGGACTGGGACCGCACTCCGGCGCATATGACCTCATGAGACCCTTGATGCGCCCCCGGGGTTCAACCGTAAGATCTCCCTCCGCAAGGGTCGCGCGCGGGAGGGGAACGGGGCACCGAATCCGTAAATGTCGTGCCGTACGCGGGACTTGACCGGAGGTCAACAGAGCGAGAGGTAACGAGCGGGACGCGGAACCGCGGGGCGGTGGTGTCCCCGCCGCTGAGCGGGTATACCGCGACTGACCGAGTTGAGTGCAGCGCACATCGAGCGCAAACGGACGGAATTCCACGCGTGACGGAGTACCCCACCTCGCAGGAGGGCCCGCAGCCTGCCGCGGCCGCCGCGACACCGGCGCCGGGCGGCCCCGGCATGCCTGCACCTTCCGGCGGCCGTGCGGACGAGCCGGGCCACGGCAAGGCCCCCGTCCCCGCGGCCGAGGCCGTACGCGGCTCGGCCGCGCCCGGCGACGACCCGGTCCGCTCGGACGTCCCGCGCCCACGCGGCGAGGGCGTACCCGCGACCCCCCAGGACGGCACGCCCCGCCCGGCACGCGGCCGCGCACGCGGTACGGCGGCCCAGGGCTCGGCCGGCCGCCGCGGCCGCGACGGGGAGGCCGCGCGGGCCGCCGCGCACGCGGCGGCCGCCCACGGCGAGGACCCGGCCGACGGGTCCGCCGGACGGGCCCGCGGGGCCCGCGGCGGGTCCGAGGGCCTCCCGGCGGCGATACCGGGCGCCTCCCGCCCCCGCGAGACCCCGGCCGAAGCCGTGGCCGCGGCCGCGTCCACGGGGCGCCCCGGCGCGGACGCCGGGCCGGCGTACGGCGGCCAGGACGGTGCGGACGCCGCGGCGGCGTACGGAATCCAGGGCGCCGGTGGCGTCGACGGCGCGGCCGCCGCGGCCGGGCCCGGGCCCGACGGCGGGGTGGCCCGGCGCGAAGGCGACCGGCTGCGGTTCGTCGGCGCCGCGACCCGGCGGATCGCCCGCGGCATCGACCTCGACGAGATCGTCCTCGGCCTGTGCCGGGCCACCGTGCCCACCTTCTCGGACGCCATCCTCGTCTACCTGCGCGACCCCCTGCCGGTCGGCGACGAGCGCCCCGTCGGACCGGTCGTTTTAAGGCTGCGCCGCACCGACCGGCTCCGGCCGATCGACGACCTGACGGGAGCCGAGGGCGCCGCGGCCGCGGGGGCCGCGGGCGAGCTCGATTTCAGCCAGCTGCCGCTGGTCGGCCCGCAGGGCGACCTGCCCGCGGCGGAGCTCTGCGAGATCCGCCCCGGCGGGGCCCTCGCCGAGGTCCTGCGCGGCGTACGGCCCGTCTTCGGGTCCGCCGCCGGGGCCAAGGACGCGCTGCCGGAGCTGCTCGGCTCGGAGCACCCCGTACCGCGCGGCCAGCGGGCCATCCTCGCGCCGCTGCGCGGCCGCCGCCGCGTCATCGGCTCGGCGGTGTTCCTGCGCAGCCCGGAGCGGCCCGCCTTCGAGCAGAACGACCTCCTGGTCGCCGCCCAGCTGGCCACGCACACCGCGCTCGGCATCGACAAGGCGGTCCTGTACGGCCGCGAGGCGTACATCGCCGACGAGCTCCAGCGCACGATGCTGCCCGACAGCCTCCCCCAGCCCACCGGGGTCCGGCTCGCCTCCCGCTACCTGCCCGCCGCCGAGACGGCCCGGGTCGGCGGCGACTGGTACGACGCGATACCGCTGCCGGGCAGCCGCGTCGCGCTCGTCGTCGGCGACGTCATGGGCCACTCCATGACCTCCGCCGCGATCATGGGCCAGCTCCGCACCACCGCCCAGACCCTGGCACAGCTGGACCTGCCGCCCGCCGAGGTCCTGCACCACCTGGACGAGCAGGCGCAGCGCCTCGGCTCCGACCGGATGGCCACCTGCCTGTACGCGGTCTACGACCCGGTCTCGCACCGGATCACCATCGCCAACGCCGGCCACCCGCCGCCCGTGCTCCTGCACCTGGGCGGTCGCGCCGAGGTGCTCCGCGTACCCCCCGGCGCCCCCATCGGCGTCGGCGGCGTGGACTTCGAGGCCGTGGAGCTGGACGCGCCCGCCGGGGCCACCCTGCTGCTGTACACGGACGGCCTGGTGGAGTCCCGGCTGCGCGACGTGTGGACCGGCATCGAGCAGCTGCGCGAGCGCCTGGCCACCACCGCCCAGCTGACCGGCCTGGACCATCCGCCGCCGCTGGAGGCGCTCTGCGACGACGTCCTCGACATGCTCGGCCCGGGCGACCGGGACGACGACATCGCGCTGCTCGCGGCCCGTTTCGACGGGATCGCGCCCAGTGACGTCGCGTACTGGTTCCTGGACCCGGAGGAGACCGCTCCGGGGCGGGCCCGCCGGTTCGCCCGCCGCGCCCTGACCCGGTGGGGTCTGGAGGAGCTCCAGGACTCGCTGGAGCTGCTGGTCAGCGAGGTGGTCACGAACGCCGTGCGGTACGCCGAGCGGCCCGTGACCCTGCGCCTGCTGCGGACGGACGTGCTGCGCTGCGAGGTCGGCGACGACTCCCCGCAGCTGCCGCGCCAGCGCCGGGCGCGGGAGACCGACGAGGGCGGCCGCGGGCTGTTCCTCGTCAACCGGATGGCCCGCCGCTGGGGTGCGACCCGGCTGAGCAGCGGAAAGGTGGTCTGGTTCGAGCTCGCGTTGCCGGGGGCGCATGATCGGCGTTGACTGGGTAGGCGCGCGAGGAGAGCCAGGGGGGATTCGTCGAGCCCGCGGGAGGACCCTCGTGACCCAGGACGCGCAGAAGAACCCGTACACGACGGACCACGCCGGGATCCCGGTGGAGAGCGACGAGCACTCGCTCACCCTCGGCCCCGACGGCCCGGTCCTGCTCCAGGACCACTACCTGGTCGAGAAGATGGCCCAGTTCAACCGGGAACGGGTCCCCGAGCGGGTGGTGCACGCCAAGGGCTCGGGAGCGTACGGCGTCTTCCAGGTCACCAACGACGTCAGCCAGTTCACCAAGGCGGACCTGTTCCAGCCGGGCCGGCGGACCGGGATGCTGGCCCGTTTCTCCACGGTCGCGGGCGAGCAGGGCTCCCCCGACACCTGGCGGGACCCGCGCGGATTCGCCCTGAAGTTCTACACGGAGCAGGGCAATTACGATCTGGTCGGCAACAACACGCCGGTCTTCTTCGTGCGCGACGCGAGCAAGTTCCAGGACTTCATCCGCTCGCAGAAGCGCCGGCCCGACAACGGGCTGCGCGACCACGACATGCAGTGGGACTTCTGGACCCTGTCCCCCGAGTCGGCGCACATGGTGACGTGGCTGATGGGCGACCGGGGCATCCCGCGCTCGTACCGGCACATGAACGGCTACGGCTCGCACACCTACCTGTGGGTCAACGGCGGCGGCGAGAAGTTCTGGGTCAAGTACCACATGAAGACCGACCAGGGCATCGAGTTCCTCACCCAGGCCGACGCCGACCGGATCGCGGGCGAGGACCCGGACCTCCACCGCCGCGACCTGTACGAGTCGATCGCGGGCGGCGAGTCGCCGAGCTGGACGATGTACGTCCAGGTCATGCCCTTCGAGGACGCCGCGGACTACCGGTTCAACCCCTTCGACCTGACCAAGGTCTGGCCGCACGGCGACCACCCCCTGATCGAGGTCGGCCGGATGACCCTGGACCGCAACCCCGAGGACTACTTCATCCACATCGAGCAGGCCGCGTTCGAGCCCTCCAGCCTCGTGCCGGGCATCGGCCCCTCGCCGGACAAGATGCTGCTGGGCCGGCTGTTCTCGTACCCGGACACGCACCGCTACCGGATCGGGACGAACTACGCACAGCTGCCGCCGAACCGGCCCCGCTCGCAGGTCGCCTCGTACGCGAAGGACGGCGCGATGCGGTTCGAGGCCTCGGCGGCGGCCCGCCCGTACGCGCCGAACTCGTACGGCGGCCCGGCGGCCGACACCGGGCGCTTCGGTGAACCGGCCGGCTGGGCGACGGCGGCGGGCGAGATGGTGCGCGAGGCGTACTCGCTGCGCCGCGAGGACGACGACTGGGGGCAGGCGGGCACGATGGTCCGGCAGGTGCTGGACGACGCGGCCCGCGAGCGCCTCGTCTCGAACATCGCCGGGCACCTGGAGGACGGGGTGAGCGCCCCGGTGCTGGAGCGCGCGGTGCAGTACTGGCGCAACGTGGACAAGGCGCTCGGCGACCGGGTCGCCGCGGCGCTCCGGGGCTGACGCCGAGGAGCCGGCGCGCCGGCCCGGGCGCGGGAGACACCGCCGCCCCGCAGCGTGGATGCTGCGGGGCGGCGGTGCGTGTCCGGGTCCGTGGGAGCGCGCTACGGGATCGTGATCGGCGGGCTCTTGGTCGGGTCCGGGCTCTTCGTCGGGTCCGGGCTCTTGGTCGGGTCCGGGCTCTTCGTCGTGCTCTTGGTCGGGTTCGGCGAGCTCTTGCCGGGGTCCGGGCTGTTCTGCGACGGCGAGACCGGCGCCGACGGCGTGTTGGCGGAGGAGGAGCTCGACGAGGACGGGGAGCTGCTGCGGCTCGGCGCCTGCGAGGCGCCCATCTTCGCCTCGGAGAGGTCGAACTCACCGGTGTCCACGCCCTTGAGCGCGGCCAGCGTGTACGCCTTCCAGATCTCGGCCGGGAAGCTGGAACCACCCGCTCGGCCACCGCCGGCGGTACCGGTCAGGGTGACCTGCTTGGCCGTTCCGGGCTCCTCGCCGAACATCGCGACGACGGTGACGAGCTCCGGCGTGTACGCGGTGAACCAGGCGGCCACGTTGGACTCGGTGGTACCGGTCTTGCCGGCGGCCTCGTAGGCGGAGCTCCTGACGGCCTTGCCGGAACCGTCCTGGACGACGCCGGTGAGCACCTTGGTCACCGTGTCGGCGGTCTCGCGGGTGACGGCCTGGCCGCCGACGGACTCGACGGGGTTGAACGCGCGGCCGGCGTGCTTGGCGCTCTTGATGACGGTCGGGGTGACCTTCTTGCCGTGGTTGTCGAAGGAGGCGTAGACCCCGGCCATCTCCAGGGTGTTGGCGCTCATGGTGCCGAGCGACATGGCCGGCTTGTCGGCCGGCCAGCCGTCGCGGTCCTTCATGCCGAGCTGCAGCGCCGTCTTCTTCACCTTCGGCGGGCCCACGTCCACGATCATCTGGGCGTACACCGAGTTCACCGAGGAGTTGGTGGCGGCCTGGACGGTGAGGAACGGGTCGCCGTAGTTCGCGTTGTCCTGGTTCTGCGGGGCGAACGGGGTGTCGCTGCCGACGACCGGGCGCTTGCTGGTGCCGTCGTAGAGCGCGTTCGGCGTGATCGGCTTGCCGTCGTGCGTCGTGGACTTGTTCTCCAGCGCGGAGGCGAGCACGACCGGCTTGAAGGTCGAGCCCGGCTGGAAGTCCTGGCGCAGCGCGTTGCTCGCCCAGTGGTCGGAGAGCCCGGTGCCGCCGTACATCGCGACGACCGCGCCGGTCTTCGGGTCCACGGAGGTGGCGCCGGCCTGCACGCTCGCGTCGACGGGCCGGTCCTTGCGGTTGAGCTTGTCCTCCAGCTCGTCCTGGACGGCCTTCTCCAGCGCGGCCTGCTTCTTGGGGTCGATGTTGAGGGTGATCTCCCAGCCGCCGGCCTGGAGCTCCTGGCTGGTCATGCCGGTCTGCCTGCGCAGTTCCGCGTCCGCGGCCTGCTTCAGGTAGCCCTTCTGGCCCTCCATGCCGGGGGCGGCCTTGGGCTTGATCGGCATCGGGAGCTGGAGCTGCTTGCGCTTCTCCGGGTCGAGCGCCTTCATCTCGACCATGTTGTCGAGCACGCCGTTGAAGCGGATCTTGACCAGGCGCGTGCCGTTCGGGCCCGCGGTCGCCAGGTCGTAGTCGCTGGGCGCCTGGAGGACGGCGGCGAGGTACGCGCCCTGCTCCAGGGTCAGCTTGTCGACGTCGACGCCGTAGTAGGCCTGGGCGGCCGCCTGGATGCCGTACGCGCCGCGACCGAAGTAGCTGGTGTTCAGGTACCCGGCGAGGATGTCGTCCTTCTCCATGCGCTGGTCGACCTTGAGCGAGATCACCAGCTCCTTGAGCTTGCGGGTCGCCGTCTGGTCCTGGTTCAGGTAGAAGTTCTTGACGTACTGCTGGGTGATCGTCGAACCGCCGGCCTTGCCCTTGCCGGTGGCCGTGTTGAACAGGCCGCGGGCGATGCCGATGAAGTCGACGCCCTGGTCCTTGTAGAAGGTCTTGTTCTCGATCGCGATGAAGCCGGTCTGGACTTCCTTGGGCACCCGGCTGATCGGCACGATCTCGCGGTTCATCTTGCCGTCGCGCGCCATGATCGAGCCGTCGGAGTACTTGTAGACGTTGCTCTGCGTCAGGGCGTCGGCGTTCGGGTCGGGCTCGTCCACGTAGAAGTAGAGGGCGACGAGTGCGCCCATGCCGAGCAGGATGATCCCGAAGAAGGCCCCGAGGATCTTCTTCCATGTGAAGAAGCGGCGTATGCCGGTCCGCTTCCCGGCGCGCCCCTTCCCGGTGGCGCGCCCGCGCGGCGCCCGTCGCGCACTGCGCTGCTGCGCCTTACGCGCTTCTGCTCGGCCCATCGCTCCCGCTCCGCTCGATTACCCCCCCGACGTCAGCTCAGAAAGCTAACACCGCAGGTTGTGACAAAGGTTGGCCAACCGAGGCCAATACCGGTCAATTCGGACGTGAGAATCAGCACCCACACCCAAGGGAACCGACGCGCACCAAGCCCGTAGGGTTGCGGCGGCGCCAAAAAGTGATATCACTTTGCTAAGCGGTTCGACGGGCCGCGACCACGCGAATGGGGGCAGATGATGACAAAGACGGCTGCTGTGACAGGAGACGTACGGGAGTTCACGGCACGCAGCGTGGGAGGTGGACTGGCCCTGCTCCTGGGGCTGTTGGGGGTGCTGGCCGGTGCCGGACTGATCGCCCTGGGCGCGGCCTCGGACGCCTCGGCGGCGCACGTGGCCCTGATCGTGCTCGGCGTCCTCCTCATCCCCGCCTCGGCCATCGCGATGGGCGGGCTGAACATGGTGGCTCCGGGCGAGGCCCGGGTGGTCCAGCTCTTCGGCCGGTACCGGGGGACGATCCGCACGGACGGCCTGCGCTGGGTCAACCCGCTGACCTCGCGCGAGAAGATCTCCACCCGGGTCCGCAACCACGAGACGGCCGTCCTGAAGGTCAACGACGCCTACGGCAACCCGATCGAGCTCGCGGCCGTCGTGGTGTGGCGGGTCGAGGACACCGCGCGGGCGACGTTCGAGGTGGAGGACTTCACGCAGTTCGTCGAGACCCAGACCGAGGCGGCGGTGCGGCACATCGCGATCGAGTACCCGTACGACGCCCACGAAGAGGGCGGGCTCTCGCTGCGCGGCAACGCCGAGGAGATCACCGAGAAGCTGGCCCTCGAACTGCACGCCCGGGTGGAGGCGGCCGGTGTGCGGATCATAGAGTCCCGGTTCACGCATCTCGCGTACGCTCCCGAGATCGCCTCCGCGATGCTCCAGCGCCAGCAGGCCGGCGCGGTCGTGGCGGCCCGCAAGCAGATCGTGGAAGGGGCGGTGGGCATGGTCGAACTGGCCCTGACCCGGCTGGCGGAGCAGGACATCGTGGACCTGGACCCGGAGCGCAAGGCCGCCATGGTGTCGAACCTGATGGTGGTCCTGTGCGGCGACCGGGCCGCCCAGCCGGTCGTCAACACGGGCACGCTCTACCAGTGAGCCCCGCCGGCGAGCCCGAGGACCCGCAGGCGGGCGAGGGCCGGGAGCGGCCGGCCGCGCGGGCCGGCCGGCAGGCGCGCAAGCAGGTGCTGCTGCGGCTCGATCCGCAGGTGTACGACGCCCTCGCGCGCTGGGCGGGCGAGGAACTGCGCAGCGCCAACGCGCAGATCGAGTTCCTGCTGCGGCGGGCCCTGGCCGAGGCCGGCCGCCTCCCGGGCGGGGCGGCACCGATCCCGCCCCGCGGCCGCCCCCGCGACACCCCCTAGACGATGCGTTTCAGGAGCGGCCCAGGAGGACGAACCCGTCCTCCTGGGCCACCAGCCGGTACCCGTTCGCCTTGGCCCCGGCGAGGGCGAGGGACTCGTCGATCGCGGACAGCGGCCAGCGCCGCTGCTGCGGCACCTGCGTGTCCACCACGATCCACTGCGGCTCCGGGCGGCTGGCCGGCCAGCCGTAGAGGCTGACGCTCGTGCGGTCGGCGAGGTGCGGCACCAGCCCGTCCGAGGCCTGCACCGTGGCCCCGTCCGGGATCCGGCCCATCACCCGGTGCGCCGCCGCGATCCGCGGATCGGCCCGCCAGGTCTCCGGGTACGCCAACTGCGCCAGGGAGTACACCGGCAGCAGCAGCGCGCAGACCCCGGCCGCCCCCGCCAGGTAGCGGCGCAGGCCGGCGCCCGTGGTACCGCGCCGCCCCAGGGCGTCGGCGAAGGCGGCGAAGACGATCGGCATCAGGGTGAGCGAGTAGTGGTAGCCGGTCCCCCAGTGGGCCGTGTAGTCCGAGACGCCCCGCCACACCAGCGTGGGCACGGCGACCAGGACCAGCGGTGAGCGCAGCGCGAGGAACAGGGTCGGCGCCAGCACCAGCACCAGCGTCGTCACCTTGGTCTCGGGGGTGACGAGTCCGATCGTTGCCTTGCGCAGCACCTCCCCGAAGCCGGAGCCCGGGCCGCCGCCCGCCCCGCCGCCGGAGCCGCCCAGGAACGAGGCGTAGAAGTACGAGCCGCTCGGGCTGAGCGCCGGCAGCACGACCAGCACCGCCAGCAGCGTCCACACCAGGCCGGCCGCGGCGACCGCGATCCCGAGCCGGCGCCCGCGCCAGTTGCCGCGCCAGTTGCCGCGCAGGCCGCCCTCCCCGCCGCCGCGCCACGCGATGAGCAGACCGATCACCGCCACCGTGAGCCCCATGTCCTCCTTGACCAGCACCAGCGGCAGCGCCCAGCAGGCGGCGGCGCGCAGCCGCCCCTCGCCGAGCGCGGCCAGCGCGCACGCGAGGAGCGGGACGGCGAAGGCCCACTCGTGGAAGTCGAACCCGACCCCGTTCGCGATGCCCCAGGAGAGCCCGTAGCAGAGCCCGAGCACCACGGCGGCGGTGGAGCCGAGCGACCGGCGCGCCCACTGGGCCAGCGGCAGGACGCTGACGGCGACCAGCCCCGCCTGCGCCACCAGCAGGGTCCGCGCCGACGGCCACAGCCAGTACAGGGGTGCCAGCAGGGCGAGTACGGGTGAGAAGTGGTCCCCGAGGACGGGGAAGTCCGGCCCCTTCACCTCGGATACGGGCAGGTGGCCCTCGGCGTACGAGCGGACGGCCTGCTCGAAGATCGCCAGGTCGAAGCTGTGCGACAGCAGCCGCTCGTGGGTGCGCAGCGACAGCAGCATGTAGACGAGGAACAGCCCCGAGGCCATGGCCCACATCCACCAGGCGGGGCCCGCGCCCTGCCCGGGGGAATCGGCGGACGGCCGCCCGGCCGTCCGTGCGGGCGAGCCCGACTGCTGGGGCGGGAGCGCGGTGACGTCGGTGGGGGGTGCGTGCATGGCGCGCCTTTCGGGAGCTTCCGGGAGCCTTCCGGGAACGGGGCCGTCGGCCGGCCCTTCGCCGTTCGTGCTCAAAGTGCCAGCCGCCCCCGGGCCCGGCTCCGAACCGTCGCGCTCGGGGCGAAAGTCCCTACGAATGGCCGCCACGGCAGGCCGAAAGTCACCTCTACACCTCGGGTATACATCGAACGTATACACTCGATGTATAGTCCTCGGCATGTCCATCGGTCACACGCTCCTGGGCCTCCTTGAGGCCGGTCCGCGCCACGGTTACGACCTCAAGCGCGCCTTCGACGAAAAGTTCGGCCACGACAAGCCGCTCGCCTACGGGCAGGTCTACTCGACCATGTCCCGCCTCCTGAAGAACGGCCTCGTCGAGGTCGAGGGGATAGAGAGCGGCGGCGGTCCCGACCGCAAGCGCTACGCCATCACCGACGCCGGCATCACCGACGTCGACAGCTGGCTCGCCCAGCCCGAGAAGCCCGAGCCGTACCTCCAGTCGACCCTCTACACCAAGGTCGTCCTCGCCCTGCTCACCGGCCGCGGCGCCGCGGACCTGCTGGACACCCAGCGGGCCGAACACCTGCGGCTCATGCGCATCCTGACCCAGCGCAAGCGCAAGGGCGACCTCGCCGACCAGCTGGTCTGCGACCACGCCCTGTTCCACCTCGAAGCCGACCTGCGGTGGCTGGAACTGACCGCCGCCCGCCTCGACCAGCTCGCCCGGGAGGTGGGCCGATGAGTACGACGCCCCCGGCCGGCACCCTGCTCTGCGCCACCGGCCTGCGCAAGACGTACGGCTCCACCGCCGCGCTCGACGGCGCGGACTTCTCCATCCACCCCGGCGAGGTCGTCGCCGTCATGGGCCCCTCCGGATCCGGCAAGTCGACGCTCCTGCACTGCCTCGCGGGGATCGTCCCGCCCGACTCCGGCACCGTCACGTACGCAGGGCGCGAGCTGTCCGCCATGAACGACGCCGAGCGCAGCGCCCTGCGCCGCGGCGAGTTCGGCTTCGTGTTCCAGTTCGGCCAGCTCGTCCCCGAACTGACCTGCGTGGAGAACGTCGCGCTGCCCCTGCGGCTGACCGGTGTGAAGCGCAAGCAGGCCGAGCGCACCGCCCTGGAGTGGATGGCCCGCCTGGAGGTCGCCGAGCTCGGCCGCAAGCGCCCCGGCGAGGTCTCCGGCGGCCAGGGCCAGCGCGTCGCCGTCGCCCGCGCCCTCGTCACCGGCCCGCGGGTCCTCTTCGCGGACGAGCCGACCGGCGCCCTCGACTCCCTCAACGGCGAGCTCGTCATGCAGCTGCTGACCGAGGCCGCCCGGTCCGCGAACGCCGCCGTCGTCCTCGTCACGCACGAGACCCGCGTGGCCGCCTACTCCGACCGCGAGATCGTCGTGCGCGACGGCAGGTCCCGCGACATGGAGCGCGCCATATGAGTGGCCAGGGCATCCTGCGGGTCTGGGCCCGCGACCTCGGCCTCGGCGCGCGCTTCGCCTTCGGCGGCGGCCGCGAGGGCTGGACCCGCACCCTCCTCACGGGCCTGGGCGTCGGCCTCGGCGTCGCGCTGCTGCTGATCACCAGCGCGGTGCCGAGCGCCCTCGCCGCCCGCGAGGAGCGCGGCCTGGCGCGCATGGTGGACAGCTCCCGCGATGCCGGCCGGCCCGGCCCCGCCACCGTGCTCACCGCCGACGCCGACCAGACGTACCGCTCGTACGGGGTCGACGGGCTGCTCGTGCAGCCCGAGGGCGCCTCCGCCCCGCTGCCGCCCGGCCTGAAGAGGTACCCCGGGCCGGGTGAACTGGCCGTCTCCCCCGCCCTCGACGAGCTGATGAAGACTTCCGAGGGCAAGCTCCTGCGCGAACGCCTCGACGGGCGGATCGTCTCGGTCATCGGCGACGCGGGCCTGGTCGGCCCCGGCGACCTGTACTTCTACGAGGGCAGTGACCGGCTCGCCCAGTGGGCCGCCGACCCCGAGACCGGCCCGTACGTCCACCGCGTCACCGAGTTCGGCGACGAGTGGGACAAGCCGCCCCTCGACCCCGTCCTCGCGCTCCTCGTGGTGCTGGTCTTCGTCGCCCTGCTGATGCCGGTCGCCGTGTTCATCGCGGCCGCCGTCCGCTTCGGCGGCGACCGCCGCGACCGCCGGCTGGCCGCCCTGCGGCTGGTCGGCGCCGACGCCCGCACGGTCCGCCGGATCGCGGCGGGCGAGGCGTTCGCCGGATCCCTGGTCGGCCTGGTCCTCGGCACGGGCTTCTTCCTGATCGCCCGGCAGCTCGCCCCGGCCATCACCCTGTACCAGCGCAGCGTCTTCCCCTCCGACCTGAGCCCGGCCCCCTGGCCGGCCGCCCTCGTCGCCGTGGCCGTGCCGGCCGCGGCCGTCGCCGTGACCCTGTTCGCCCTGCGCGGCGTGGTCATCGAACCGCTCGGCGTGGTCCGTACGGCCACCCCGCGCCGGCGCCGCATCTGGTGGCGCCTGCTGCTCCCGCTCGCCGGTGTCGGCCTGCTCGTGCCGATGATCGGCCGCGGCAAGGACAGCGGCCGGTTCAACACGTACCAGGTCTCCGCCGGCGTGGTCCTGCTGCTGATCGGCGTCACCACCCTGCTGCCCTGGGTGCTGGAACGATCCGTCGGCCGGCTCGGCAGCGCCGGACCCGTCTCCTGGCAGCTGGCCGTCCGGCGGCTCCAGGTGGCCGGCGGCACGGGCGCGCGCCTGGTCAACGGCATCGCCGTGGCCGTGGCCGGCGCGATAGCCCTGCAGATGCTCTTCGCCGCCACCTCGGCCTCGTACACCAGGCTGACCGGCCAGGATCCGGCGCGGGCCTCGGTCTCGATCCTGACCCGCGGCAACGACCCCGCGCGGACCGAGGCCCTCGCGGGCGGGATCGCCGCCGCCGGCGGAGTCACCCAGGTCCTTCCGCTGCGCTCCACCTCGGCCGCGCCGACCCCGGCGGGCAAGGGCCGGGGGGTCGAGATCACCATCGGAAGCTGCGCCGCCCTCGCCGAACTGGGCGCCCTGCCCGGCTGCCGGGACGGCGACGTGTTCGTCCTGCCCGGCTCCACGGACCCCGACCGGCTCGCGGACGGCGCCGCCAAGGCGGGCGACAGGCTGTTCGCCGGGAACGTCCGCGGCAACGACGGCCCGCCGCCCGTCCCGTGGACCGTGCCGTCGGACGCACCGACGGTGGCCCCGCGCAAGGACCCGGACGGCAGGCTGCGCAGCGGTCTGCTCGTCACCCCCGCGGCCGCCCCCCAGGGCATCGGCGACTTCCAGTTCTCGCAGATCTACGTCAAGGTCGACCCGAAGGTGCCGGACGCGATCGAGCGAGTGCGGACCGCGTCGTACAAGGCCGACCCGCTGGCCGTTCCCATGACCCTGCAGCCGACCTCCGTCGACGACCGCTTCGCCTCCGTCCGGACCGGCCTGTTCGCCGGCGCCGCCTGCGTGCTGGTGCTGATCGGCGCGAGTCTGCTGGTCTCCCAGCTGGAGCAGTTGCGGGACCGCAGGAAGGTGCTGGCCGCCCTGGTCGCCTTCGGTACGAAGCGCTCCACGCTCAGCCTGTCGGTGCTGTGGCAGACCGCCATCCCGATCGGCCTGGGCCTGGGCCTCGCCACCGTGATCGGGCTGACCCTGGGCACCGTGCTGATGCGGATGGCCGTCGTGCCGGTGCGCGTGGACTGGGGCTCGGTCCTCTCGATGATCGGCGTGGGCGCGGGGGTGGCCGTCGTGGTGACCCTGCTCAGCCTGCCGCCGCTGCTGCGGCTGATGCGCCCGGACGGGCTGCGCACGGAGTAGCCCCGAGAGCGCGCGGGTCCGTACGCGTACGCCCGCCCCGGCGGGGCCGCCCTACTCGGCCGGCCACACCGGGAGCGGGCGTACGGCTTCGCGCAGGGCGCCCGCGATGGCCCTGAACTCCTCCTGCCGGGCCGTTCCCGTCCGCATGGCCAGCGCGATCCTCCGCGAGGGCGCGGGCTCGGCGAAGTACCCGGTGGCCAGGTACTCGTTGCGGGCGGTCTCCAGCCGCAGCGCGGTGCGGGGCAGCAGGGTCACGCCCAGCCCGCCCGCGACCAGTTGTACGAGGGTGGACAGCCCGGCGGCGGTCGTGGTGACGGCCGCCCCCTCGGGCCGGCCGGCCTCGCGGCAGATGTCCAGGGCCTGGTCGCGCAGGCAGTGGCCCTCGTCGAGCAGCAGCAGCCGCAGGCCCCGCAGTTCCTCGCGCGGGATGTCGCGACGCCCGGCGAGCGGGTGTTCCCTGGGGGCGAGGAGGACGAAGTCCTCGTCGAAGACCGGAAGTTCGGTGACGCCCGGGACGCCGAGCGGCACCGCGAGCAGCAGCAGGTCGAGGCGCCCGCCGGCGAGCCCGTCCAGCAGCGAGGAGGTCTGCTCCTCGTGCACCTGGAGGTCCATCCGGGGGTAGCGGCGGTGGAACAGCCCGAGCACGGTCGGCAGCAGGTACGGGGCCACCGTGGGGATCACCCCGAGCCGCAGGATCCCGGTGAAGGGGGCCCGTACGGCCTCGGCCTCCTCCAGCAGCCCGCCCATGGCGTCGAGGACCGCCTTGGCCCGGGCCGCGATCCGCTCTCCCGCCGGGGAGAGCAGCACCTTGCGGGTGGTGCGCTCCAGCAGCTGGACGCCGAGGGCCTCCTCCAGCGCGGAGACGGCGCCCGAGAGCGCGGGCTGGCTCATGCCGATCGCCGCGGCGGCGTCCCGGAAGTGCAGGTGCTCGGCGACCGCGGCGAACGCGCGCAGCTGCGCGAGCGTCGCCTGCTTCGCTCCCCTGTTGCCGACGGCCACTGACAGGTACCTCCGATCACCCGCCTCCACACTAGCCCCGGGGGGCTTTGCCCCGGAGGGGCCGTGCGCTGCGGGGCGCCCCGGGGTGCGTGAGAGTGGAGGTAGGGCAGGAGAGGCCCGGCCATGGCCTTCGCCCGGGAGGCAGACATGCGGAACAAGTTCCTTCGGATCGCCCTTCTGGCCCCGCTGGCGGCCTCACCGCTGGTCCTCGGTCCGATGGCCTCGGCCCGGCCCGCGGCTGCGCCCGCGGCCGGCACGTGCAAGGCCTCCGAGAGCGCCTACACCCCGAAGGCCAACAAATGGTCGGTCTTCGGCGAGGGGTTCCCCGCGAACACCTCGGTCGCGGTGAAGGGCGACAACGGCTACAGCGACCCGTCCTACCAGGTGACCGATGACGGCAGGGTCCGGATCGTCGAACTGACCGCGGGCCACTACACGGTCGGGGGCGTCGCCTGCACGGGAGGGGCGGACCCCGTGAAGGACGGTTCGGGCACGGGCACTGGCACGGACACGGGCAAGGACGCGAAGGCCCAGTACGACGCGGGCTTCCGGAAGGGGTTCCAGACGATCAAGGACAGCTGCGGCGCCCAGCAGCCGCGGACCCTGAACCAGGTCGATCCGAACTGGCAGGAGGGCTACGACAAGGGCGCCGCCCTGGCCGCCAAGAGGTTCTGCGGCGGCACGACGGGCGGCAAGAAGGGCATGTCCCAGTACGACAAGGGCTACAAGTTCGGCTACGACCGGGCGAAGGCGACCTGCGAGAGCACCCCGCCCAAGAACGTCCCGTCCGGAGCCGAATGGCTCCGCGGATACCACGTGGGCGCCGCGAAGGCGTCGGCACGGTTCTGCTGAAAGCTGTGGCGGAACCGATCGCTCTCCGTCGCATTCTGTCTCTACCGGGGCATTGATAGGGAAGCCTGATCACCGCGACCACTGCTGGTGATTTCCGCGATCAATGCTGCTTGTGCCAGCATGTGAGACACGTCCAACCCCTCAGGGAAAGCCCCAAAAGGGACTACTTTCCCATCTCGCAAGGAGAGCACGTGCTCACTGTCGGTGACAAGTTCCCCACCTACGATCTGACCGCTTGCGTCTCGCTCGAAGCCGGCAGCGAGTTCGCCCAGATCGACCACAAGACCTACGAGGGCAAGTGGCGCGTGGTGTTCTTCTGGCCGAAGGACTTCACCTTCGTCTGCCCGACCGAGATCGCCGCCTTCGGCAAGCTGAACGAGGAGTTCCAGGACCGCGACGCCCAGATCCTCGGCGTCTCCGGCGACTCCGAGTTCGTCCACCACGCCTGGCGCAAGGACCACGCCGACCTGCGTGACCTGCCCTTCCCGATGCTGGCCGACTCCAAGCACGAGCTCATGCAGGCCTGTGGCGTGCAGGGCGAGGACGGCTTCGCGCAGCGCGCCGTGTTCATCGTCGACCAGAACAACGAGATCCAGTTCACGATGGTGACCGCCGGTTCCGTGGGCCGTAACCCCAAGGAGGTCCTGCGGGTCCTCGACGCCCTGCAGACCGACGAGCTGTGCCCCTGCAACTGGAACAAGGGCGAGGGCACCCTGGACGCCGGCGCGCTGCTGGCCGGTGAGTGACGGATGTCCCTCGACTCCCTGAAGTCCGCCATACCGGACTTCGCCAAGGACCTGAAGCTGAACCTCGGCTCGGTCATCGGCAACCAGGACAAGCTCTCGCAGCAGCAGCTGTGGGGCACCGTCCTGTCCTGCGCGATCGCGGCCCGCTCCCCTCGCGTCCTGCGTGAGCTGGAGCCGGAGGCGAAGGCGGCCCTGTCGCCGGAGGCGTACACCGCCGCCAAGTCCGCCGCCGCGATCATGGCGATGAACAACGTCTTCTACCGCACCCGCCACCTGCTCTCCGACCCGGAGTACGGCACGCTGCGGGCCGGTCTGCGGATGAACGTCATCGGCAACCCGGGCGTGGAGAAGATCGACTTCGAGCTGTGGTCGCTCGCCGTCTCCGCGATCAACGGCTGCGGCCAGTGCCTGGACTCGCACGAGCAGGTCCTGCGCAAGGCCGGCGTCGACCGCGAGACCATCCAGGAGGCCTTCAAGGTCGCCTCGGTGATCCAGGCCGTCGCGGTCACCCTCGACTCCGAGGCCGCCCTCGCCGCCGAGTAGTACCCCCTTCGCGGGCACGGTACGGACCGCCGTACGAGCTCCAGGGCCCCCGCTGCCGTTCCCGGCGGCGGGGGCCCTGTCGTTCACTTGTGCAGGCTCGTCATCAGGGCGCGCATGTCCTCGATCATCGCCGCGTGGACGGCGTCGTCGTCCGGGTCCGGGACGTTCTGCCCGCCGTACCACTGGACGGTGAGGCTGAAGACGGCGCCCCCGTCCAGTACTTGGAGCCGTGAGCCGCCGACCCGCCGGGTGAGCAGCGCCCGCTCGCCGAGCCCGGGGACCTGGTCCACCTCGCCGCCCGAACTGGCCATGCCCCCGAAACTCTCGAGGCCGACGGGGTCCGTGCCGAACTCGATGCCGGGATCGGTCCTCCTGTGCAGCTGGACCGACACCTCGGCCACGTACACCAGGCGGTCTTCTTCGTACGGCGCGCCGTGCCGGCAGTACGCCCAGTCGAGCGCGGGGTGCTCACCGTGAGCCGCGAAGGGCTCCGTGAGCTGCGCCGTGGCCGCGGACACGGCGGTCAGCTTCACCGCGCACAAGTCCTCGGCATGCCGGTAGGAGATGCGCGGTGCGGCGGTGAAACGATCCTGCACCACCAGGGCGCCGGCCCAGACGGCCGAGGCCAGTACGGCCCCGCCGAGGGCCCATAACCAGCCCCTGCGCGGCCCCCGCGGGCGCTCGCGCGGGGTGACGGGCTCCTCGGCGGCCGTGGCCGGCCGGCCGCTCTCCCGCTCCCCGTCGAGCTCAGGCTCGCTGATCACGTCCGGCCTCCCGGGCGGCCTGCTCGACCGCCGTCGAGCCGTGCGGACCCGGGCCGATGGCGGCGGCGCCGTGCAGGAGCTGGTCCCGGGAGTAGGCCCTCAGGTAGACCACGACCGTGTTGGTGACGGCGACCAGCGGGACCGCGACCACCGCCCCGCCGATGCCCGCGACCATGCCGCCCGCGGCCACGGACAGCACCACCGCGAGCGGGTGCACCCGTACCGCCCGGCCCAGGATGAACGGCTGGAGCACGTGCCCCTCGATCTGCTGCACGGCCAGCACGACGGCCAGCGTCATCAGCGCGGTCCACGGCCCCTGGGTCACCAGGGCGACGACCACCGCGAGGGCGCCGGAGACCACCGCGCCGACGAGCGGGATGAACGCGAACAGGAAGATGAAGACGGCCAGCGGCACCGCCATCGGCACCTTGAGGAAGTAGAGGCCGAGGCCGATGAAGATGGCGTCGATCAGCGCGACGAGCACGGTGCCGCGCACGTAAGCCGTCAGCGTGCGCCAGGCGCGCGGACCGGCGCCCGCGACGCCGGGGCGGGCGGTGGCGGGGACCAGGCCGAGGACCCAGGTCCAGATGCGCTTGCCGTCGTAGAGCAGGAAGAGCGTCGAGAACATCGCGAGCAGGATGCCGGTGAGCACCTCGACGAGCACCGTCACGCCCTGGAGACCGGCGGAGGTGATCTGCTCGGTGTTGGTGCCGATCGTCTCGCTGAGGTTCTTCGCGATGTCGTTGATCTGCTTCTCGGTCACGTGGAACGGACTGTCCAGCGCCCAGGTCTTGAGCTCGTTGATCCCCTCGCGGACCCGGTTGGAGAGGTCGTCGAGGTTCTCCATGACCTGCCAGACCACGAACCAGCCGACCAGCCCGATGACCACGAACCCGAGGATCGCGGTGACGGCCGTGGCGAGTCCGCGCGGCAGGCCGAGGCGGCGCAGCCGGACCACGAAGGGCTGGAGCAGCGCGGTGACGAGCAGGGCGGCGGCGAAGGCCAGGACGACCAGGCGGACTTCGCTGATCACCTTCATGACGACCCAGAGCATCCCCGCGAGCAGCAGGAGCCGCCAGCTGACCTCGGCGGCGACCCTCATGCCCCACGGGACGACGCTCACCGGATCGGGACGCCCGCGCAGCACCGGCGGGTGCGGGGTGTGGCCCGGGTGGCCGGGGTGGCCCGGGTGGCCGGGGTGCTCGGCGTGCGTCTCGGACGCCGGATCCGCCGGCGTCACCGCGCCGGAGCCCGCGCCCGCGCCCTCGCCCGAACGGGCAGCGCCGGAAGCCTTGGCCGGGACCGCGCCGATGCTCTCCGCCTCGACCTCGGCCCGCCGCGCCTGGAGCCGTGCCTCCACGCGGTTGAGCCTGTTCCCGAGCCGGCCGAGCCAGCCTGCCCTCTTCGCCATGTCTTTCCCTTCCCCCGCCCGTGTACGCACCTCGAAAGACCGTACACGCGAGGAGCCCCGCACCGTAGGACGGTGCGGGGCTCTTCGAGGTTGAGCGGAGGCGGGCTCTAGTACCAGCCGTTGGACTGGTGGAAGCTCCAGGCGGCACAAGGGCTGTGGTAGCGCTCGTTCATGTAGTTGAGGCCCCACTGGATCTGGGTGGCCGGGTTGGTGCGCCAGTCGTCGGCGACCGAGGACATCTTCGAGCCGGGGAGCGCCTGGACCAGACCGTACGCGCCCGAGGACGAGTTCACGGCCTTGTAGTTCCAGGTGGACTCCTCGTTGATGATGTTCGAGAAGCACTGGAACTGACCGGCCGGGACGATCTGCCGGGCGATCTCCTTGACCTGGGCGACCGTGTAGGAGCTCTGGACGGCGAAGTCGCCGGCGCTGCGCGCCGCGGAGCGGGAGGCGATCTGCTCCTTCTCCTCGCGGTCCTTCTTCGCCTTCTCGTCGGCGGCCTTCTGCGCCTCGGCCTTCTTGGACTTGGCGTCCTCGGCGGCCTGGATGCGGGCGGCTTCCTCGGCGACACGCTTGGCGTCGGTGTCCGCGCCCTGGGCGATGGCGTCGGCCTGCTGCGTCAGGGACGCGCTCTGGACCTGCGCCTGCTCGCCGACCGGAATGTCGGTGAGGAGGGTCGCCCCGGACGCGGTGGTCTCGAGATCGTTCGAGGCGGGGTCGCCAGTGGCAACGCCCACGACTGCGCCAACGGTGGTGACTGCGGTGGCCGAAGCCACTGCGAATCCCCGGACCGAGATCCGGCTCACACGGTGTCCTTCCAGCAGCGTCCGCAGTGACCGGGCGGGCGCAATAGTGCCCCTCGACACTGGCCTCCGTGGAGCTGTGATCACTGGAGGCGCGGGCCCGTGGACAACTCCCTTGCGGGTGCTGCCGCGTGATGACTCGGGCGACATACGGCGAACGACTCTGGAGTTGTGGTGCTGCGCGCACCTCCCGTCGTAGCAACGGGAGATGCAGGTGTGCCGTATGCGGGGCCTGACGGAAAACAGACTCTGCCGGACCCCCACACCGCAAGGCAATTCTCCGTTGCGTGTGAAAGGTCACACCTGGCATGTTGCCGTTGGTTTCTTCAAAGGGCTGTGCAGCACGACGCCGCCCGGCTAGGCTCTCGGGCCTTTGCCGGGCGGCGCCAACTCGCTTTCCCGCTATGGGGTTTTTGCCCCCGTGTGCGGCTACAGCGATTCGAGCATCTCGGTCACCAGAGCGGCGATCGGGGAACGCTCGGAGCGGTTGAGCGTGATGTGCGCGAAGAGCGGATGCCCCTTCAGCTTCTCAACGACGGCGACCACTCCGTCGTACCGGCCGACCCGCAGGTTGTCCCGCTGGGCGACATCATGGGTCAGAACGACCCGCGAATTCGCACCGATCCGGGACAGAACGGTCAGAAGGACATTGCGCTCCAGCGACTGCGCCTCGTCCACGATCACGAAGGCGTCGTGCAGCGAGCGCCCGCGGATGTGCGTGAGCGGCAGGACCTCCAGCATCCCGCGGTTCAGCACCTCCTCGATGACCTCGCGCCCGGCAACCGCCGAGAGGGTGTCGAAGACCGCCTGCGCCCAGGGGCTCATCTTCTCGCCGGCGTCGCCGGGCAGGTAGCCGAGGTCCTGGCCGCCCACCGCGTACAGCGGCCGGAAGACCATCACCTTCTGGTGCTGCCTGCGCTCCAGTACCGCCTCCAGGCCCGCGCACAGCGCCAGCGCCGACTTTCCGGTGCCGGCCCGGCCGCCCATGGAGAGGATGCCGATCTCCGGGTCGAGCAGGAGGTCCAGGGCGATGCGCTGCTCGGCGCTGCGGCCGTGCAGTCCGAAGGCCTCGCGGTCGCCCCGTACGAGCCTCACGTTGCCGTCCGGAGTGACCCGGCCCAGGGCCTTGCCCCGCTCGGACTGGAGGACCAGTCCGGTGTGCACGGGCAGTTCGGCGGCCTCCGGTACGTACAGCCGCTCCTCGGAGTAGAGCAGGTCGATCTGCTCCCCGGACAGCGCGAGCTCGCTCATGCCGGTCCAGCCGGCATCGGTGATCGCGAGTTCCGCCCGGTACTCCTCGGCGAGCAGCCCCACGGAGGAGGCCTTGATGCGCAGCGGGAGATCCTTCGAGACGACCGTGACGTCGTAGCCCTCGGCCTGGAGGTTGCGGGCGACCGCGAGGATCCGCGAGTCGTTGTCCCCCAGCCGGAAGCCGGCCGGCAGGACGCCGGGGTCGGAGTGGTTGAGCTCGACACGGAGGGTGCCGCCGAGATCGCCCAACGGGATGGGGGCGTCGAGGCGACCGTAGCGAACCCGGAAGTCGTCGAGCAGGCGAAGGGCCTGACGGGCGAAGTAGCCGAGTTCGGGATGGTGCCTCTTTGCCTCCAGCTCGGTGATCACCACGATCGGGAGCACGACCTCGTGCTCGTCGAAGCGCGAGATCGCGTTGGGGTCTGCCAGCAGGACGCTGGTGTCGAGGACGTAGGTCCGCCTGTCGGGCAGGCGGCGCTTTGTGCTGGTCACCACGGAAGGACGTACCCCCTCGGAAGAGGTCGGGCCATGAAGACCGGACCGGTCATCGGCACCCCTGCGGGGCCGATTTCCGGCCCTCCCACTCCGTCCGTGCGAACCGCACGTGCGTCCTGGTGCAAAGGGCCTCCCGGGCGGACGACCCCATGTCGCCCGCTGAGACTCGACACCCGTGGATCGGGCATCGACCTGAAAGGGATATTCCCCGATCAGGCCCGGCCATGCCATGGCATATGACGGACGCTCGGTGAATCCCAGGTGAAGGCCCTGCGGCAGGGGCGGAAGGGGCGGCCGGGGCCGAGGGGGCGTCAGCCCGCCCGGCCGTCAGGCTCCGTAGCGCCGGTGGCGGGCGGCGTAATCGCGCAGGGCCCGGAGGAAGTCGACCTTGCGGAAGGCGGGCCAGAACACTTCGCAGAAGTAGTACTCGGAGTGGGCGCTCTGCCACAGCATGAATCCGGACAGCCGCTGCTCACCGCTGGTGCGGATCACGAGGTCCGGGTCGGGCTGGCCGCGCGTGTAGAGGTGCTCGGCGATGTGGTCGATGTCGAGGATCTCGGCGAGCTCCTCGAAGGAGGTGCCCTTCTCCGCGTGCTCCAGCAGCAGCGAGCGGACCGCGTCGGCGATCTCCTGGCGGCCGCCGTAGCCGACGGCGACGTTGACCAGTATCCCGTCCACGTCGTGGGTGGCCTGCTCGGCCTCCTTGAGCACGGACTGGGTCTGCGCGGGGAGGATGTCGAGGTTGCCCACGTGGTGGACGCGCCAGCGGCCGTCCGAGGCCAGGCCCCGGACGGTGTTCTCGATGATGTTGAGCAGCGGGCGGAGCTCGACCTCCGGCCGGTCCAGGTTGTCCGTGGACAGCATCCACAGGGTGACGACCTCGACGTCCGTCTCGGTGCACCAGCCCAGCATCTCGGAGATCTTGTCGGCCCCCGCCTGGTGGCCCTGCTCCGTCGTGCCTCCGGACGCCTTCGCCCAGCGCCTGTTCCCGTCCAGGATCACGCCGATGTGCTTGGGCGACGCGTCATGGTCGAGGCGGCCTTCCACCCGGCGTGCGTAGAGCCTGTACACCAGGTCGCGCAGCTTCACGATCTTCCAGCCCCTCCGTGCAATGCCCCCGTGCGAATTGCGGTCCCTCCCCCGAGTCCGCCACATTACTGCGCGCCGGGATCGGGTACCCAACTCGGTCTGTCACAAGTCCGTGATAGGGAGGACAACGTGACTGATAACAATCCCTATCGGGCAGAGCCCTCGCGCTACGACTCCATGGAGTACCGACGCACCGGCCACAGCGGCCTCAAGCTCCCCGCCATCTCCCTCGGCCTCTGGCACAACTTCGGCGACGACAAGTCCCTGGAGTCCCAGCGGGCGATCCTTCGCCGGGCCTTCGACCTCGGTGTCACCCACTTCGACCTGGCGAACAACTACGGCCCGCCCCCCGGCTCGGCCGAGCTCAACTTCGGGAAGATCTTCGCGCAGGACTTCGCCTCCTACCGCGACCAGCTGATCCTCTCCACCAAGGCCGGCTACTTCATGCACGAGGGGCCCTACGGCGAGTGGGGCAGCCGCAAGTACCTGATGAGCTCGCTCGACGCCTCGCTGAAGCGGATGGGCGTGGACTACGTCGACATCTTCTACTCGCACCGCTTCGACCCGGAGACCCCGCTGGAGGAGACCATGGGCGCGCTCGCGTCCGCGGTCCAGCAGGGCAAGGCGCTGTACGTGGGCGTGTCCTCCTACACGGCCGCCCAGACGGCCGAGGCCGCGCGGATCCTGCGCGAGATGGGCGTCCGCCCGCTCATCCACCAGCCCTCTTACTCCATGATCAACCGCTGGACGGAGGAGGACGGGCTGCTGGACACCCTGGAGGAGGCCGGCATGGGCTGCATCTCCTTCGCCCCGCTCGCGCAGGGGCTGCTGACCGGCAAGTACCTGAAGGGCATCCCGGAGGACTCCCGGGCGGCAGCGGGCAAGTCCCTGAACCCGGACCTGCTGTCGCAGGACGTGGTGCGCCGCCTGGCCGGTCTGAACGAGATCGCGGTGCGCCGCGGGCAGTCGCTGGCGCAGCTGGCACTGAACTGGGTGCTCCGGGACGAGCGGATGACCTCGGCCCTGATCGGCGCTTCGAGCGTCTCCCAGCTGGAGCAGAACGTGGCCGCACTGGGCGGTGCGCCGCTCTCCGAGGAGGAGTTGAAGGAGATCGACTCCTTCGCGGTGTCCACCCCCGGCACCAACATCTGGGCCCAGCGCGGCTGACCTGCGCTTTTGGGCGTGGGGTGGTGGAAACAAAAAACGGGCCGGTCCGTGGGGGGGATACGGACCGGCCCGAGGGGGGGGTTCCACCATAACCCTTCGTAAAGCCTGATGCGTGCATCGGCGCAAGATGATTACGCTCCGAAACCGCCCAGCAGCACTCCGGTGAGTGCTCCGGCGGCCATGAAGGGGCCGAACGGGAACGCCGTCCGGCGGCCCGCGGAGCCCCGCAGCACAAGGGCGAGCCCGTACAGGGCGCCGTAGAGGAACCCGAGGAAGGCTCCGGCGGCCCATACCCCCCAGCCGTACCACCCAAGAGTGACCCCGAGGGCGAGCGCCAGCTTGACGTCGCCGAAGCCCATGCCGGCGGGGTTGACGAGGAAGAGCAGGAGGTACGCCCCCGCGAGCACGCCCCCGCCGGCCAGCGCCCCCGTCCAGGACCCCGCGGCGCCGGGCAGCAGCGCGGCTCCCCCGAGTCCGAGGGCGAGGGCCGCGGCCAGGGGCAGGGTCAGCACGTCGGGCAGCCGCTGTACGGCGAGGTCCACGAGGCCCAGCAGGAGCAGTACCGGCGCCGCGGCCACGAACACCACCGCTTCGGGCCGCGCCCCGACGGCTCCTCCCAGTACCCCGCACAGCACTCCGGTGAGGGCGGCGGTCCAGGTGAGCGGCGCGCCGTAGCGGTGGGCGGCGGGCCCGGCCCCGCCGGCCCGGCAGCGGGGCAGGCCCAGCCAGCCGGGAACGGGGTGGCCTTCGGGGCACCGGTCGCGCCACCGGGCATCCGGTTCGACCGACAGCCGGTACGCCGCCCGCGGCAGCAGCAGCCCCGCGGCCACGCCGTAGGCGACCGCCGCGGCGGTGATCACGAGCAGGCCCATCCGCCGACGGTAGGCGCAGGCTCCGGCACCCGCATGGGCCCGGGGGCCTAACCGTCCCCACGCCGCCGGCTCTACCCTGCCGCCATGACCACCAGCGAAGGCCTTCTCCGGCTCGGGCCGGACCTGCCGGCGGTGCCCCTGGAGATCGCGGCCTCCTACCGGGCCCGCACCCGCGGGCTCCTCGGCCGCGACGGCATCCCCGGCGCAGCCCTGCTCCTGACCCCGGCCGGGAGCGTGCACACGTTCCGGATGCGGTTCGCGATCGACGTGGCGTACCTCGACCGCCGCCTGCGCGTCATCGCCCTGGCCACCATGGCGCCGAACCGCCTGGGCCTGCCCCGGCTCCGCTCCCGGCACGTCCTGGAGGCCGAGGCGGGCGCCATGGCCGCCTGGGGCCTGCGGGTCGGCTCCCTGTTGCACGTCGAGGGGCTGACGGCCGGCCGCACGCCCTACCGCCGTCTCAGCGGCGGCTAGGCGCCGCGCGGGGACGGCGGTAGGTTGGGGCGGTTGAGCTGGGGTCTCAGGGGAGCGGCATGACGGAGAACGCGCGGATCAAGGCGCTGGAGCAGATCATGCCGGCGACGCACGGCGCCGACGAGGACGTCGACTGGCCGGCGGCCGAGGCCACCTGGCGCACCCGGTTCCCGGCCGACTTCGTCGCCTTCATGGGCCGCTTCGGCGCCGGCTCCATCAACGGCGAGGCCAGCATCCTCCTTCCGCTCCCCAAGCCCGGCCTCCAGTGGGACCCGGCCGAGATGGCCGAGGAGACCGCCAACGCCCGCCAGCTCTGGGAGGCGGAGGGCGGCCGGGCCGCCTTCGGCGTCGACCCCGAGTCGATCATCGCGTGGGGCGTCACGGGCGGCTCCGACATCCTCTGCTGGCTCACGACCGACCCCGATCCGGACCGCTGGCCGGTCCTGGTGGCCGGCCGGCACACCGCCGACGCCTTCGCCGTGTATCCGTACGGCATGGCGGAGTTCCTGTACCGGCTCTGCTCCGACGAGTTCGACGTGAGCCCGGTCAGCATCACCTTCTGGGACGGCGGCCACCTCAGCTTCGTGCACTGGCGCAAGGCCCAGCGGCGCTGGCAGGAGGGACGCAACCCCGAGACGGGCGAGCCCGACCCGTACGCGGGCGACTTCGCCGACTGACGGCCCCGACCGAAGGCGCCGGCTCCGGATCTGACTCCGGATCTGGCTCCGGCTCCGGCTCCGGCCGGCTCCCTGACCTGATCCGGACCCCTCACCCGTTCCAGCGGCCCAATGGGCCGGAATCGGGCGATTCGGCATGTCTACGCGCGTCCGATTTGTTGATCACATATCGGAAAACACCAGCCGGAAAAGCCGCACTTGGAGCATTGACCACAAGTTCCGCCCCAATGGAACCAACCGCCCCCACACAGGAGAGAATTCCGGCCAACGGGCCACGGACGGACACCCCAGCCCGGAGCAACTCATAAGTAGTAACGGGACTCAAAAGAAATTCAGGGGAATACACCCGTGCAACGAAGAATCTTCGGCCCGCGTGCGACCGCAGTCGTGCTCGGTCTGCTGATCCCACTGTCCGGATGCGGCGATTCAGACAACAGTGCAGGTGACAGCGGTACGCTCCGTCTGGTCGCCGCGGAATACGGGGACACCCAGGCCACCAGTTCCAAAGCCTTCTGGGACAAGGTGACGGAGGATTTCACCAACGCCAACCCCGGTATCAAGGTTCAGGTCCAACTCCTGCCCTGGGCGGACATCGACCGCGAGGTCTCCCGTATGGTCAAGGCCGGCAATGCGCCGGACATGGCCCTCATGGGCTCTTACTCGGACTTCGCGGCGCAGGACAAGCTCTATTCCGCGGACGAACTGCTCTCGGTCACCGCCGAGGCCAACTTCCTCCAGCCGCTGGCCGAGGCCGGCTCGGTCGGCAACACCCTCTACGGCCTGCCCTGGGTGGCGAGCAGCCGGCTCCTCTTCTACAACCAGGGCCTCTTCAAACAGGCCGGCGTCAGCGAGCCCAAGACCTGGTCCGACCTGAAGTCCGCCGCCAAGGCGCTCAAGGAGAAGGGCGTCAAGTACCCGTACGCGCTCCCCCTGGGCCCGGAGGAGGCGCATGCCGAGGCGATGATCTGGGAGCTCAGCAACGGAGGCGGCTACTCCGACAGCAGCGGCAACTACAACCTGGCCTCGGACCAGAACATCCAGACCTTCCGCTGGCTCAAGGACAATCTGGTCGGCCCCGGCCTGACCGGACCCGTTCCGCCGTCCCGGCTCAACCGCGCCGACGCCTTCGCCGCGTTCACGCGCGGCGAGGTCGGCATGCTGAACGGCTACCCGCAGCTCCTGCACGAGGCGCGCGCCAAGGGCATCGACGTGCGCACCGTCCCCATGCCGGTCGCGGACAGCCTCGGCTCCGGGGAGAGCCCGCCGGCCGTGGGCGTCGCCGACTGGATGATGGCGTTCAAGCAGCACGGCAAGCGCGCGGAGATCGGCAAGTTCCTCGACTTCATCTACGAGGACAAGAACCTGTCGGACTTCGCGGGCCGCTACCACCTGCTGCCGTCGACCGTCTCGGCCTCCCGCAACCCTTCGGGCGCCGGCCTGGACAGCAACGACCAGTTCTTCCTGACCGCCCTGCGCGGCGCGCAGTTGTACCCGGTGAACGACCCGTCGTGGGTGACGGTCAGCGACACGATCAAGCGCAACATCGGGCGGGCCGTGGAGCCGAACGGCGACCCGAAGACGGTGCTGGAGGAGATCGCCGCCACGGCGAACGAGGCGCGCAAGACGAAGCACTGACCGTGGAAAACGCCGAACATCCCGTCCGACACAGGACTTTCGACCCTGCCGCACCCCATCCCATGCGACAGAATGGCTGCAACGGCTCTTGATCCAAGGCCGCGGACCAGTCGCCGCCGACCACCCACAAGGTGCTCGCGGGGCGGCCGGCCCTTTCCTTCTTCTCCCTTCGCTGTCCTTCCCGTTCCCCCGTTCCCCCCTCCCCCCCCCTCGCCTCCGGATCAGACCTTGCCGTTCTCCGTCGAGAACGCCGTCCGGTACTGCTCACAGCTGGAGTCCCAGCGCAGCGTTCCCGTGAGCGTCCCGTAGCCCGAGCGCGTGACCGACCACTCCACCGTGTACTCGCCGGTGTCGCATGCGATCCGCTTTCCTCCCGGGACCTTGGCGCGCCCCGTCGCCGGCCGGTTGGCCAGCTCCTGGTGCACCTCGACCGCCTTGGCACGGTCCGAGGCGCGGCGCAGTACGGCGTGCACGACGATCGGGTGCTTGCCGTCCTTCGTGGTCACCGCCTTCTTCACCAGCGTCGAGTCCGACACCGTCCAGCCGAAGTCGAACGAGGGCTGCCAGGCCAGGGTCTTGGGGTCGGCGACCTTCCGCTCGTAGTCCGGGGCGCCCGAGGGGCCGGGGCGGGTCACCGTCTTGTACTGCACTCCGGGGTAGAAGCGGAGCTGCCCCTCCACCTTGTGCATCTCGTCCTTGGTCCACTGCGATTTCATCGTCTTCTCGCCGCCGGCCGGGTCCTGGAGGTACGAGCCGTCGGCGGCGGTGGCGGCGGCCTGGCCGAGAGCGGGGGCGAGGGCCGCCGCGGCGGCGGCGAGGGCGATGGCTGCGGTGCGGGTGCGCTTCATGCCCGGTCCAACGGGGGCCGGCGGGGGCCGGAACGAGCCCGGGCGCGCTTTCACCCGTACGGGACGGGCGTGCGGGCGGCGGGGGCCGCTCAGGCCTGGCCGGTCTCGAAGCGGCCGATGCGGCCGCTGTCGGTGACGAACCGCCAGGCGGTGCGCATCTCGCCCCAGGTGTCGTTGCGGTAGTCGACGATGAGGGCGAGGCCGCCGTCCGACTCGCTCACGACGTCCATGTGCCCGTTGGCGGACCAGATCTCCTTCTCGGCCCACTGGGCGACGTCGCGGTCCGAACCGTCGTCGGACATCGTGGCGCTGGGGGTGAGGAGGGCGGAGAAGGCGCTCTGGTCGCCGGCGTTGACGGCGGTGACGAAGGCGCGGACGGTGGGGTCGGTCAGCTGGTTCGGCGCGATCACGGGGGTCTCCTGGGTCCTGGGCGGTCGTACGAGCCGCCGCGTGGCGTCGTACGAGTCGCCGCGCGGGCGGGCGTGCGGCGTCGTACGGGCCGCCGCGCGGCGTACGGGCGGGCTGTGTGCGCGACCAGGGAACACCGCGGACGGCGGCGGGGCGGCGACCTTCACCCGTTCGCCGCCGGACGGCGTGTCAGGAGCCGTCCGGGGCGGTGCGGACGGGGAACCCGGTGGGACGGCCCTGGTCCTTCAGCCAGGCCAGCACCTGGTCGAGTGCCTCGACGGTCTGGGCGCGGTTGCCGCCGCCGTCGTGGAAGAGGACGGTCGGGCCGTTGCCGATCTCGCTCTTGACCGCCTTGACGATGGCGGCGACGCCCGGCTTCCCGAAGTCCTTGGTGTCGACGTTCCAGCCGAGCGGGCGCATGCCGTTCGCGGCGGCGATGCGGCGGCTGTCGGGGGTGAACGCGCCGCCGGGGGCGCGGTAGTACTCCACCTTGGCACCGCCGCCCGCCGCGTCCTCGATCATCTTCTTCGCGTCCAGGATCTGCTGCTCCTGGTAGGCGACGGGCTTCTTGCCCATGCCCGTGTCGTGGTTCATGGTGTGGTCGCAGAGCCGGTGGCCGGCGGCGACGACGCTCTTGACGAGGTCGGGGTGGGCCTTGGCCTGTGGTCCGATCATGCAGAACGTCGCCTTGACCTCGTACTTCTTCAGCACGGCGAGGACCTTGGGGGTCCACTGGGGGTCCGGGCCGTCGTCGATGGTGATGTTGACGGCGTTGCCTCCGCTCTCGGAGGCGTGGGCTATGCCCTCGGGTACACCGGACCGGGGTGCGCCGCCCGCGCCCTGGGCACCGCCCTTCGCACCGTCGTCGGGGGTGGCGGGGGTGGCGGGTGTTTCGCTCCGGCGTGACGCGTTCTCGTGCGCCGGCCGCTGCCCGGTGGCCTGGCCCGGCCCCACGAAGGTCGCCACTCCCCACACCGTCCCGGCCACCGCGGCGGCCGCCGCCACGACGACCGCCCCGCCCCGGATGCCCTGCCCGTTCGCGCGCGTCATGAAGCCCATGGACCGTCCCCTCCCCGTCCGCGTGTGTCTGCGCTCTCCTCTCCATGACGACCCGTGAGGCAGACGGGTTCCCGCCAATTCCGCCATAAAATCCAGCTAATAGGACCTTGGTCATCGATCATCCCGATTTGGACCCCACCTGAAACAGGACGGAACCAGATCAACCTCCCCCGCACCACGCGTACTCATCCACCCCGCACACAACGGCTCCGGCCCGTGAAAAAACCCGGCCCCGGCGGAAATCCGCCGGGGCCGGGCTGGTGAACCGAGTGAACCAAGTGAACCGAGGAAACCGTGAGGCTGCCGGGGTTCGGAGGGTGCCTGGGGTCAGTGGGCGAGGGACTCCGCCGCCGGAGCCTGCGCCCCGCTGCCGTCGGCCGCGTTGCCGTCCTTGGCCGGACCCGCGCCCCGCAGCGGGACCTCCTTGACGAACCAGGCGGCCACGAAGCCCAGTACGGCGACGCCCGCACCGAGGAGGAACGCCGAGTGCGTACCGGCGGCGACCGCGTGCTGGTAGGCCTCGCGGATCGTCGGCTCCAGCTTGGCCAGGCTGGCCGCGTCGAGCTGGGCGGAGCCCGCGGCGGTGGCGGCGCCCGGACCGAGGCGGTCGGTCATGGTCTGGGTGACCTGGCTGGTGAACAGCGAGCCCATGAGGGCCACGCCGAACGAGCCGCCGAGCGTACGGAAGAGGGTGGCCGAGGAGGACGCGACGCCCATGTCCTTCATGTCCACGCTGTTCTGCGCGACCAGCATGGTGATCTGCATCAGGAAGCCGAGGCCCGCGCCGAGGATGGCCATGTAGACGCCGGACATCAGGCGGGTGGTCTCGGTGTCCATCTGCGCGAGCAGGAAGAGCCCCACGACCATGAGCGCGCCGCCCGCGATCGGGAAGACCTTGTACTTGCCGCTGCTGGTGGTGACCCGGCCCGCGATCAGCGAGACGACCATCATCGAGAGCAGCATCGGCAGGAGCAGCAGGCCGGAGTTGGTGGCGGAGGCGCCCTGGACCGACTGCTGGAACAGCGGCAGGTAGAGCACGCCGCCGAACATCGCGAAGCCGACGAGGAAGCCGATGACCGACATGAGCGTGAAGTTGCGGCTGCGGAAGATGTGCAGCGGCATGACCGGCTCGGCGGCCTTGGTCTCGGCGTAGAGGAAGGCCGCGATCGACACGACGCCGACGACGATCAGGCCGATGATCTGGCCGGAGGCCCACGCGTACTCGGTGCCGCCCCAGGTCGTGACGAGCACGGTCGAGGTGATGGCGACGGTCAGGAGGGCCGCGCCCAGGTAGTCGATCTTCGGCCGCTGGGCCCCGGTCTTCTTCGGCAGGTGCAGGACGGCGGTGACCATCGCGAGGGCGACGGCGCCGAGCGGCAGGTTGATGTAGAAGGACCAGCGCCAGCCGAGGTGGTCGGTGATGGTGCCGCCGACCAGCGGGCCGCCGATCATGGCGAGGGCCATCACGCCGGCCATCATGCCCTGGTACTTGCCGCGCTCGCGGGGCGGGATCAGGTCACCGATGATCGCCATGACGCCGACCATCAGACCGCCGGCACCGAGGCCCTGGACGGCGCGGAAGCCGATCAGCTGGGCCATGTCCTGGGCCATGCCGCTGAGCGCGGAGCCGATCAGGAAGATCACGATGGAGGTGAGGAAGGAACCCTTCCGCCCGTACATGTCGCCGATCTTCCCCCAGATGGGGGTGGATGCGGCGGTGGCCAGCGTGTACGCGGTGACCACCCAGGAGAGGTGCTCCAGGCCGCCGAGCTCGCCGACGATCGTCGGCATCGCGGTACCGATGATCATGTTGTCGAGCATGGCGAGGAGCATTGCGATCATGAGTGCCATGAGGACGACACGGACGCTGCGCGGCTTCACCCCCTCGGAGATCTCCGCCGCGTTTATGTTTTCAGCCATGTCACTCCCCGTTTACCCATGCGCTCCGGACCCTTACTTGCCGCCCGGCTAGTTCACTACACTGGGGAAGGTAGACCCGTCACTAGCCGGGCGTCAAGTAAGTAGTTTGGGAGAGCCATGTCCAGTAGCAGTCCGCAGGCGCGCCGCGGCAATACGCGCCAGCGCATCCAGGACGTCGCGCTGGAGCTCTTCGCCGAGCAGGGGTACGAGAAGACGTCGCTGCGCGAGATCGCGGAGCGGCTGGACGTCACGAAGGCGGCGCTGTACTACCACTTCAAGACCAAGGAAGACATCATCATCAGCGTCTTCGAGGACCTGACCAGGCCGATCGACGAGCTGATCGACTGGGCGGAGCGGCAGCCGCGGACGCTGGAGATGAAGCGCGAGGTGCTGCGCCGCTACAGCGAGGCGATGGCGGCGGGCGCGCCGCTGTACCGCTTCATGCAGGAGAACCAGGCGACGATGCGGGAGCTGAGCATCGGCGAGACCGTGAAGCGCCGGCTGTTCACGCTGGTGGAGCTGTTGCGGACGGAGGACGGGCCGCTGGCGGACCAGGTGCGGTGCGTGAGCGCGCTCTTCACCCTGCACGCCGGGATGATGTTCCTCCAGCACGTGGAGGGCAACCCGGAGGAGACCCGGCAGGCGGCCCTGGAGGTCGCGACGGACCTCATCACCCAGGCCCACCGGGCGTCGTGAGGGCGGAGGCCCGTCCGCGACCGTCCGCGCCGGTCCGCGCCCGCCCGCACCCGCCCGCACCCGCCCGCACCCGCCCTCCGCTCGCGTGGCGCGTTGACGGGGAGCACGCCTGACGTGCAATCACCCGATCCGGGGGTTTGGGCCACGGATGACTACTCTCCGTAGCCAAATCGGCTACTTTGGGTGATGCGCCCGGCCGCCCGGGCCGGCGCATCACCCGAAGGGCCGGACCATGCGCATCGCAGCCACCGCAACCACCGCAGCCGTCACGCTCACCGCTCTGGCCGCCACCCTGTCCCCTTCTTCTTCCGCCGCCGGCGGCTCCGCCCGGGCCCCCCTCGACTACACCGCCCTGGGCGACTCGTACAGCGCCGGTGCCTTCGTGCGGCCCTGGGCCGCCGACGACGGCTGCGGCCGCTCCACCCTCAGCTATCCGCAGCAGACCGCCCGCCGTCTCAACGTCCGCCTGACCGATGTCACTTGTTCCGCCGCCGAGGTCAGAGCGGGCGTCCTGGAGCCGCAGACCAAGCTCACCGGACCCCCGTCCGTCCCTCCCAAGGGCGGCTGGGCGCCCCGCCCGGCCCAGATCGAGGCCGTCACCGCCGCCACCGATCTCGTCACGCTCGGGATCGGCGGCAACTCCGTCGGCTTCGTCGAGGTCCTCACGCGATGCATCGAGCAGGGCATCGCCTCCTTCGGGACCGGCAGCCCCTGTTCCACCCACTACACCCGCGGCCCCGGCCGCAGCCGGCTGGACGCCGGATTCACCGCCCTGGAAGCGGACCTCGCGACCACCCTCAAGGACGTCCGGACCCGCGCCCCGCACGCCAAGGTGGCGGTCGTCGGATACCCGGCCGTCGTCGCGGACAGCAGCGGCTGCTCCTTCGGTTCCTGGCGCCAGCTCGGCACCGTCACCAAGGCGGACATGCCCTTCCTCGACGCCTTGGAGCGCCGGGTCAACACCGTCCTGCGCACCCAGGCCCAACTCGCCGGCGCCGTCTACGTGGACACGTACGCCTCCAGCACCGGGCACGGCGTCTGCGCGACCCCGGACCAGCGGTGGATGTACGGGCTCAAGGACGACCTCACCGGCCCCGGCACCCAGACCGACCCGCCGTCCGGCCTCTGCCGCAGAATCCCCGCCGCGGGGGAGGCCTGCACGGCACTCCACCCCAACCTCTCCGGCACCAACCACCAGACCGACCTGGTCACCCGGGCCCTGACCGGACTGGGGGCCGCCAGGAGATGACCTTCCGAGGCGACGGGACTATCCGCAGGGGTCTGCACCGCGACTCGACCCGATGAACTCCGTGAGGTCGTCGGCGTAGCGGTCCGGGTGGGTGAGGTGGGGGACGTGACCGTCGCCCGCCAGTGTCCGCATCCGCGCCCGGCCGCCGAGCGCGGCCGCGAGCTTGCCGACGATCACCGGGAACCAGGGCGGGCTCTCGCTGCCGAAGGTCAGCAGCGCGGGGCCCGGGAAGCCGGCGAGGCGGGCGAGGTCGAGGCGGGCCCAGTCGGGGTCGCCGTGTTCGTCCGCGAAGGTGGGCGCGTTGGCGGTGAGCGTGGCGCGGTACCGCTCCGGCAGCCGCTCCCAGCCGCCCGGTCCGATGACGACCTCGTCCACGAACCGCTGCGCACCGGCCCGGTCCTCGCCGGCCCGCAGGGCCGCGAGGACGCCGTCGAGGGCGGCCTCCATGGCCCGGAGCACCGGGCGGAGCTCCTGGTCCCCGTCGCCCACGACGCCCATGAGCGGGGGCTCGTGCGCGGTCAGGCTGCGCAGCAGCTCGGGGCGGCGGGCGGCGAGGCCGAGGGCGGTGGAGGCCCCGAAGGAGTTCGCGGCCACGTGGGCCGGGGCGCCGAGGAGCTCGATGAGCGACGCGAGGTCGTCCTCGTCCTGGCGCCGGCTGCCTTGGCCCGGCGGCCGCTCGCTGCGGCTGTGGCCACGGCGGTCGTAGACCAGGACACGGAACGATCGCGCGAGGCGGGGGACGACGCGCTGCCAGGTCTCGTGGTCGACCCACGAGCCGTGGACGAGGACCAGAGGGTCTCCCTCGCCCACGATCTCGTAGTAGAGGTCCAGGCCGTTCACCCGAGCCCGTGCCGCCATGCCGAGTCTCCTCACAGGGGGGTGAGCGATCGGGCAGACACATACCTCGGGGCGCCGGACGGCACACCTGTCAGGTGAGGCGGCGGTCCTCGGGGGCGATCGGAATGTCGTTGATGCTTGCCTCGCGGCGGCGCATCAGCCCGTTGCCGTCGAACTCCCACTGCTCGTTTCCGTGGCTGCGCCACCACTGGCCGGACGCGTCGTGCCACTCGTACTCGAAGCGGACGGAGATGCGGTTGCCGGTGTACGCCCACAGCTCCTTGCGGAGCCGGTAGTCGAGCTCGCGCTCCCACTTCTCGGCGAGGAACTCGCGGATCTCCTCGCGGCCGCTGAGGAAGCGGTCGCGGTTACGCCAGAACGAGTCCTCGGTGTACGCGAGGGCCACGCGCTCGGGGTCGCGGCTGTTCCAGGCGTCCTCGGCGGCCTGGACCTTGGCGCGGGCGGATTCCTCGGTGAAGGGCGGCAGGGGCGGGCGCACGGCGGGGGCATCGGTCATGACGGTCACCTCGGTGGGAGAGCCTCTGAGAACGATCGTTCTCCACGAGGGAGGACGATAGAGAACGGTCGTTCTCAATGCAAGCGATCCTGGGCTACGCTGCCTTCATGGACGACGAAGAGGCCCGGACCCGGCTGCTGGACACGGCGGAGGCGCTGTTCTACGCCGAGGGCATCCAGGCCGTCGGCATGGACCGCATCCGCACGGAGTCGGGCGTGCCGCTCAAGCGGCTCTACAAGGTCTTCCCGGCCAAGGAGGCCCTGGTCGCGGCCTACCTCGACCGCCGCGACCGGCGGTGGACGGCCAGCCTGCGGGGCGCCGTGGCGGAGGCCGGCGATCCGGTCGGGGCGGTCTTCGCGTGGCTGGCCGCGTGGTTCTCGGAGCCGGACTTCCGGGGCTGCGCGTTCCTGAACGCGTACGGGGAGCTGGGCACCGGCCCCGCCGCGGTGCTGGACGTCGTACACCGCCACAAGGCGGAGCTGCGGGAACTGCTGGCGGAGGCCGCCGGGCCCGGGCGCGAGGACCTCGCGGACCAGCTACTGATCCTGGTCGAGGGCGCCACGGCGGTGGCCGCCCTGACCCCCGGCCCGGACCCGGCCCACCGGGCGGCCGCAGCGGCGGCCACGCTGATGCGGGCCGGGGGCGGGCCGGCCACGGCCTAGTTGCCGCCGGCGGGGGTGGTGCGGGGGAAGGTGATCTCGACCCGGCGGTTCTTCTTGCGGCCTTCCTCGGTGCCGTTGTCGGCGATCGGGTAGTCCTCGCTGTAGCCGCGCACGTCATAGATGACGCCGGGGCTGGTGACGGTCTTGGCGAGCTCGGCCTGGACGGCGTCGGCGCGCTGCTTGGAGAGTTCCTTGCCGTGCTCGTAGCTGCCCTGGTCGTCGGTGAACCCGAAGACCCGGACGCGGGTCGCCTTCTGCGTGTTGATCTCGTTGGCGATGGCCTGTATCCGCGCGGCGGCCTGGGCGTTGAAGACGGCGCTGTTCTCGGGGAAGAGCACCTCCGACTGGAGGGCCATCATGACGGTCTGATTGGTCTCCTGCCGCCGCTGCTCCCCACCGAGGTCCTCGACGACCTCGGCGATGTCCAGCACCTTGACCGGAGCCAGGGTCCCACCCTGGGGGATCTTCAGGCCGGGCGAGCTCGAATCGATGGGCACGGGCGCCGAGGCGGACGGCTCGGTGCCGGGGGGCACGGAGGGCTTGACCCCGTCGGCGTGGGCGCTGGTCGCGCCGATGAAGTGGGCCCCGGCGATCACGAGGCCGACGACGACTGTGGATGCGGAGACGCGGTGGCGTTTATTCATGGGGGTCACCCGGAGATTTTGATGGTGGCCGTTGCGAAGGTGGGGAGGCTGAAGTCGACCTCCGTGGCGCTGGCAGGCGGGGCAGGAAACTGCGCGAAGAACGGGATGGTCGCTCCGCCCTTCACGCGAGACACGCCTGTGGTGCAAAGACACCTGCCGTCCGTGTCCCGCAGGACGTAGTACCGCTTCTTGCCTGCCTTGTCGACCAGTGTGGCGCCAGCAACGGACTCGCCGCCTGTGGTGAGTTCGTTGCCTCGCCAAGGGGCGGTGCCGGTGAAGTCCTTCTCTGTCGAGTTCTTGATCTGACCGATGACGGTGAGGAAGCCACCCGCATCGCGAGCGGCGGAGTTGATCACCATGGTGATGCCGCCCTCCCCGTTCACCGTTGCGAGCACCTGGGTGGGCTCGGACGACTGCGCCGCGCTGGGAGCAGGCGTCGATGCACCACCTCCAGACTGAGCCGCGGACGACTTCTCCGGCGTCTTCGACTTACTGTCGTCGCCGCCACCTCCGCACCCAGTCAGCACGAGGGCCAAGGCCGCCGCAAGCACTACGGCCGCTCCCCTGCGGGCCTTCACCATGTGCTGCATGCTCATCTACGCCGTTTCCTTATCTGTAAGTTCGCTGTCAGTCGACCAGTCGCACACTGAAGAGGGCTCTCGTCAGCTGGGACAACGGACCTGGATTCGAGGGGTCCAACGTGCGCGTCTTGCCCTTGCACACGAAGGTGACGCTGCCCACCCCAGGTGAAGGTGACGGGCTCGGCGTCGCTGTGGGTGCCGGCGTGGGCGTCTGGCCGGGAGCGGGCGCCGATCGCAGCGTGCATCGCGGCTCGATCAGGGCCGTCGCCTTGGCTTTGCCTTTCGTTCCGCTGGCACCCGGAACGACTGAATCGCCTACTGTGCCGCGGGTGGTGACGCTGACTGTGAACCTTGGAAGGGCCGGCTCACACTCCACATCCGCGTCGTTCAGGCTGGCGAAGGCAGCAGCCTTCGCACAGGCTCCGTCCACCTTGAGGAGTTCACCGCTGACTACGTCCTCCCAGTCAGCTGGTTTTAGGCTGACCAGGTCAAGTCCCGAGAAGAGGCTGTCCCTTGTATCGCGGGCGGCCGCCAGCGCCGCCGCGTCGGCAGCACCCTGCGCATTGCTGCGAGTGGCGCCTGCCATCCCTACGGCGAAGAAGGCGAGCGCCGCGAAGAGCAGACCCGCCACCACCACGATGTAGATAGGGAAAGCTTGCCCGCGGTCGTCGAGTCGGCGCCCGATCACTTGCCTGCTGTGATGGAGGTGATCTGATCCTTGATCTTGGTCGTGATGTCCTGGCCGATGCCCGTGCCGACGATTGCGCCGATGATGACCACCACCACCAGGATGATGCCCAGGTATTCGAAGGCCGTCTGGCCTCGGTCCTGGGTGGTCTTGGTTCCGTAGCGGTTCCGCATCCTCGCCAGGGTGTTCTGCAACATGGGGGTTTCCTCCCGGGCCGGTGACGACGCTGTTGGTTTGCGGACCGTACGGGGAGTCACCGGTGATAACCAAGGGTCCCGGGGCCCAATTACGGACCCACTGCGCACTCCGTCTACCCATGGCCGCTCACCCCTGGACGCGCGGTTCCCAGCCAGCGGGCTATGGCCTCGCTGCGGCTCGTGCTCTGGAGCTTCGCGAAGATGCGGTTGATGTGGTTCTTCACCGTCTTCTCGCTGATGAAGCAGGTGGCGGCGATCTGCTGGTTGCTCATCCCGGACGCGATGAGGTCCATGATCTCTGCCTCCCTCGAACTCAGGCCGAAGAGAACCGAGTTGTGCAGTCTCTCAGGAGAGCGTGCCACACTTCGTTGCGGTTGCGAAGAGGTTCGGAGTTCCGCGAGGAGTGCGCTCGCCGCCGTCGTCGTGAAGTGGGCCCGGCCCTCGCGGACGTCCCGGACCGCCCGGACCAGGTCTTCCGGCGTGAACTCGCCGTGGACCAGGTAGCCGCCCGCGCCCAGCAGGAGCGCTTCGCGGACGACCTCCGACTCCTGGCTGTACGTCAGCATCAGTACGGGCGCCAGCTGTACGAGGTGCGGCAGCGCCGAGATGCCGTCGACGCCCGGCATGCGCACGTCCAGCAGGATCACGTCCGGGGCGTGCCTGCGGGTCAGGCTCAGGGCCTCGCGGCCGTCCGAGGCCTGGGCCACCACCTCCATGTCCCGCGCCGTCGCCAGGAGGGACGCCAGGCCCGCCCGTACGACCGGGTTGTCGTCTGCGATCAGGACGCGGAGCGCGGTCACGGGCCCGCCTCCCCCGCAGGGCCCGCGAGCGGGAGGTGCAGGGCCACCACCGTCCCGGGGCCGGGCCGCCGGGCCTCGATCGTCAGCCGGGCGCCCATCGCCCGCGCGCGTTCCGCCATGCCGAGCAGCCCGTAGCGGCCCCGGGAGAGCCGGGCGTCCGGGGGGAGGCCGCGGCCGTCGTCCTCGATGGTCACGGTGAGGTCCGTCGCGCCGGCCGCCGCCGTGACCGTCACCCGCGAGGCCTCCGCGTGGCGGCGGGCGTTCTCCAGGGCCTCCGCGGTGATCGACAGGATGTGGTGGGCCACCGCGGCCGACGGCTCCGGGATGGCGCCCCGCACGTGCAGCTCCGCGTCCGTGCCGACCAGGCGGCGGAGTTCGGCCGCCAGCGGGGCCGGGGTCCCCTCCGGTTCCCGGCGCAGGTCCGTCAGCAGGGCCCGGGATTCCGCCGCCGCCGTGCGGGCCGCGCCGGAGAGGAAGGCCGCCTGGCGGCGCACGGCGGCCGGGTCCGTGGTGCGGGCCAGGGCGTCCGCCGCCAGGGCCAGGCCGTGCAGGGTCTTCGCCACCGAGTCGTGCATCTCGCGGGCCAGGTGGTCCCGTTCGGCCCGTACCGCCTCGGCCACGGCCAGCCGGGCCCGCGCCTCCGTGAGGGCCTGGCCGGCCGCGCCGAAGCGGAAGAGGAGGTCCCGGAGCGAGGCTCCGGCCGCGCCCGCCAGCAGGCACAGCGCCGGCAGCGTCAGCCCCCCGGCCACGGCGGCCACGGCCACCGCCGACAGGGCCGCGTACACCGCCGAGCCGCGCCACCCGCAGACCAGCCCGGCCAGCAGCGGGGTGCAGAGCACGGCGAAGCCGAGCGGCGACTCGGGCCGGGCCGTGACCAGCAGCAGCCCGCAGCACGCCAGGTCCGGGGCCAGCAGCCAGCGGTGGCGCAGCAGCAGCGGCCCGAAGCGCTCCCAGTCGCGGAAGAGCACGTACGAGAGCATGAAGGTGAGCAGGATCGCGCCGCCGACGAGGTACGCCGGCCCGCCGCCCGCCGTGCGCCCCAGCGCCAGGGGCGCGCCCAGTCCGATCATCACCATCCGGAACGCGAACACCCGGCGGCAGAGCGCCTGGAGCGCGTTGGACTGGAGCGCCGGGGAGGGCTCCCCCTCCGCCGTCCTTGCGCCTAGGGCCGGCCCGGCGAGGGGGATGTGGAGGACCGCCATGGTTCACCCGCCCCCGAGCAGTGCGCCGAAGTCCACGTCCGCGCCGTACACGAAGCCGCACACCAGCAGGATCAGCGTCCCGGGCAGCATGAACATGGTCACCGCGAACGTGGCCTTCGGGACGGCGCGGGCCGCCCGCCGGCGGGCGTTCTGGGCGTCGGTGCGGCGCATGTCCTCGGCGATCGCGATCAGCGTGTCCACGATCGGCGAGCCCAGCTCCTCGCCCTGGAGCAGTGCGGTGACGAACTGCGCCACCTGCTCGGAGTCGTTGCGCCTGCGCAGCTCGTCGAAGGCCTGGCGGCGGCTGACGCCCATGTCCATCTGTTGCAGGGTGATCCGGATCTCGTCGGACCAGGGGCCTTCGTACTTGGCCGCCACCCGCTCCAGCGCCTGCCGGAAGCCGAGCCCGGCGCTGACGACGACCGCGAGCACGTCGAGGAAGTCGGGCAGCGTCCGCTCGATGTGGTCGCGCCGCACCCGGATCGCCGACCACAGGCCGACCTCGATCCAGAAGAGGCCGAACGCGACCATCAGCAGGGCCGGTACGAGCTGCCCGTTGATCAGCATGGAGAACGCGCCGAGCGCGCCGAGGAACCCGTACACCGCGCGGCGCGCCGCGTACCGGTCTATGGTCAGGCCCGCCGGATTGCCCGCCAGGTCGATCTGGCGGCGCTTGCGGGCGACCCGGGCCGGGCCCATCAGGCGCAGGACGAGCGGCGCCCAGCGGATGCCGAGGCGGTCGACGGCCGATCCGACGGCGGTCGTACGGGTGGCGCCGACCTCCAGGGCGAGCGCGAGGTCGCTGGGCAGTTTGACCTCGGCGCGGTAGAGGCGGATGCCGTGGAAGACGCCGAGGACCGAGATCCCCAGCAGTACGGCGAGCAGCAGAGCCGTCATGTGCGTCGTCGCCCCCTCACACGTCGATCTTCGAGAGCCGGCGGATCAGGACGAAGCCCAGCGTGAAGAGCCCGATGGCCACCAGCACGGCCGTCTGGCCGAAGAACGCGCCGGTCATCCGGTCCAGCGCGCCCGGCATCATCGTGTTCACGAGCAGCAGCGAGCCGAGCCCGATCACCGGTACCAGGTAGGCCGTCACGGTCACCTGGGAGAGCTGGGTGCGGACCTCGCGCCGCGTCTCCTTGCGCTGTTCCAGCGTCACGGTCAGGTTGCGCAGGCTGCCGACGATCGCGCCGCCCGCCCGCGCGGACAGCACCAGCGTCGAGACCAGTACGACCAGTTCCCGCGAGGGCAGCCGTTCGGCGATCTCGCCCAGTGCCTCGTCGATGGAGTGGCCGACGGCGAGGCGGTCGGCGACCCGCGAGAGCTCCTCGCCCGCCGGGGCCTCCAGCTCCTCCGCCGCTATGGCGATGGCCGTACGCAGGGCCAGCCCGGCCTGGGTGGCGTTGGCGAGGATGCGGGCGAGCTCGGGCAGCTGGTTGATGAAGCGCTCACTGCGCCGGGCCCGCTGCCAGTTGAGGTAGGCGTCGGCCGCCCACAGGCCGATCAAGCCGGCCACCGGGCCGAAGAACGGGGCCAGGAAGCTGGCCGCGACGAGCCACACCCCGGCCACCGACATCAGCACGTAGACGAAGAACTCGCCGGGGGTGAGGTCCAGGCCGGTCACGGCAAGCTTCAGCTCGATCCGTTTGCCGAGTGCGGTCCGGCGCAGCCGCCGGTCCACGCCGGGGAAGCGGCGCCGGCGGCCCGTCGGCTCCGGTGCGCCGTCGGCGGCGAGGCGTTCGACGAGAGCGGCGCGCTGGGCGCGGCCGGCGGCGTACGCCTGGACTCCCGCGACCACGAGGACGCAGGCCAGCAGGGTGACGCCGAGGGTGAGGAGGATCAGTGGGTTCACAGGGCGGTCCGGGTGATGCGGGTGGCGAGCTGGTCGTCGGACATGGCGACCCCGAAGGCCTGGGGGATCGGCTGGTTGTTCATGTAGAGGCGGTCGGCGATCCGGCGCGGCAGCGGGTAGTACTCGAAGTACCCGTGGACGCGGCCGTCGGCGCCCATCGGCTGGGCGGCGAACCGGCAGACGGTGGTGATCCGGAAGGGTTCGCGCCCGTGCGAGTCGAGGATGGCGATCTCGGTGAGGCGGCGTGAGCCGTCGCCGAAGCGGGTCAGTTGGACGACCACGTTCACGGCGCTGTTGATCTGGTCCTGGAGGGCCTCGAAGGGGACCTCCACCTCGGACATGGAGGCCAGGGTCTGCAGGCGCATGAGCGCGTCCTCGGCGCTGTTCGCGTGGACGGTGGCCAGGGAGCCGTCGTGGCCGGTGGACATCGCCTGGAGCATGTCGAGGGTCTCGCCGCCGCGGACCTCGCCGACGATGATGCGGTCGGGGCGCATGCGCAGGGAGTTGCGTACGAGGTCGCGAATGGTGATGCGGCCCTTGCCCTCCACGTTCGCCGGACGGGATTCGAGGCGGATGACGTGGGCCTGCTGGAGCTGGAGCTCGGCCGAGTCCTCGATGGTGATGATCCGCTCGCCCTCCGGGATCAGCCCGGAGAGGGCGTTGAGGAGCGTGGTCTTGCCGGTGCCGGTGGCCCCGGACACGATGACGTTCATCTTCGCCTGGACCAGCCCGGACAGCAGCAGGAGCATCTGCTCGTCCAGTGAGCCGAGGCCGATCATCTCGTGCAGGGTGAAGGCGCGCGGGAAGCGGCGGATCGTGAGGGTGGCGCCGGTCAGGGAGAGCGGCGGGATGATCACGTTGACGCGCTCGCCGCTGGGCAGGCGGGCGTCGACCATCGGATTGGCCTCGTCCACGCGCCGGTTGACGGTGGAGACGATGCGCTCGATGGTCTGCATCAGCTGTTCGTTGGAGGCGAAGCGCAGCGGCAGCTGTTCGACCCGGCCGGCGCGCTCGACGAAGATCTGGTCCGGTCCGTTGACCATGATCTCGGAGATCGAGGCGTCTTCGAGGAGCGGTTCGAGCACGCCGAGGCCGAGCGCCTCGTCCACGACCCTGCGGATCAGCTGCGCCCGCTCGACGGTGGACAGGACCGGGCCCTCGCGGCTGATGATGTGCCCGAGTACGCGCTCCAGCCGGGCGCGGCGCTCGGCGGGCGCGAGCGCCGACATCTCGGCGAGGTCGATCTCCTCCAGCAGCTTCGCGCGGTACGCGGAGACCAGCCGGCCGTCCTCGCGCGGACTGTGCCGGTCGTCGGGGGTGTTGACGCGGGAACGCAGGCTCATGGTGCGCTCACCCCTTCGGATCGTCGTTGGGCATGACGGCCGTGGCCGTGGCCGGGTCGATGGAGAAGCCCGGCACGATGGACTTGATCGGGATGCTGACCTTCACGGTGACCGCGTCGGAGTTCGAGGCCACGTGGACCGTCGGGTCCAGGCCGGAGCTGATGGCCGCCGTCCCCGCCGCCGACCCCGCACCCGGGTTGCGGGCCTCCACCCGTGCGGCGGTGCGCGCGGCGGTCTCGGCCTGCTGGTGGACGTAGCCCGCCCAGCCGAGCTGGATCCCGCAGAGCGCGACGAACAGCAGGATCGGGACGAAGCCGATGTACTCCAGGGCCACTTGGCCCCGGTCACGGCCCCGGTCACGGTCCCGGCCGCCGTCCACGTCCCGTATCCGGTCTCGGTACCGCTTCACTCGTCCTCCTTCGCGGAGCCGCCCTCGCCCGTGATCGGCATGCCGATGTCCAGGCCGGGGAAGAAGACCGGGAGGTTGAGCTGCACGGTCGCCTTGTAGACGTCCCCCGACTCCCCGCAGATCACCTTCATGCGCCAGGCACCCCCGATGTGCCGGCCCGCCGCGTCCGTGCACGCCCCGTCCCCGTGCACCGCGCCCACCCGGGCCGCCTCGTCCGCCGCGTTGCCCGCCAGGGAGAACGCGTACCCGATCAGTACGCACTCCCACACCGCCGCCACGAGCAGCAGGATCAGGGGCACCATGCCGACGAACTCGACCGCCACCTGGCCGCGGTCGCGCCGGGCGGCCCGTACGGGTCCGCGCGCGGGCATCCGTCAGCCCTCCCGGCCCCGGCGCAGCCGCGCCACCGGGCCCGCGGCCCGTATGGCCAGGGCGGCGCCCGGGGCTCCCGCGGCGGCGGCCTCGGGCTGTTCCCCGGACGGGGAAACCAGCAGGCCCAGTTCGCCCGCGAGCGTCCACAGCGCCTGCTTGACGCTGGAGCGGTTGTCGAGGTCCTGCACCCGGCCGGCGTCCACCACCGCCTGGAGCTCCTTGAAGGCCGCGGGCACCGGGGTCCGGGTGGCCCGGGTCTTCGTGATCTTCTCGATCAGGGAGGGCTGGATCTCCGTGTGCTTGCTCCAGCGGTTGACCACCATCGCGGTGTCCTCGGCCTTGCGCACCTGGAGCCGCTCCCACATCCGCACCAGCCGCTTGGCCGCCCGTACGGAGACCACGTCGGGGGTGGTGACCAGGACGGCCACGTCCGCCGTCTCCACGGCCGCCGCGTTCGCGCCGGTCACCTGGGAGCCGCAGTCGATGACGACGAGCTCGTACCGGCCGCGCAGGGCGGCGACGATGTGCCGGGCGGCGCGCTCGTCGACCTCCTCGCCCCGCTCGCCCTCCGCGGGGGCCAGCAGCAGTGCGAGCCCGGTCCGGTCCTCGTACACCGCGTCCTGGAGCACCCGGGGGGAGATGTCGTGGATCCCGGCGAGGTCGGCGATGGAGCGCCGGAACTGCACGTCGAGGTAGGAGCCGACGTCGCCGGCCTGGAGGTCCATGTCGACCAGGGCCGTACGCCGCCCCGAGGCGGCCGCGGCCAGCGCGAACTGCACGGCGGTGAAGGTGGTGCCGACGCCGCCCTTGGCCCCGGCGACCGTGACCACCTTGCCGCCGGGGCCCGTGAACACGTCGGCTCCCCGGCCCAGGTGGCGGCGTACGCCCACGGACCACTGGGCGGCGGCCTGGACGCGGGCGGCGAGCTCCTCGTAGGCGAGCGGCAGCCCGATCACCCCGCGGGCGCCCGAGTCCATGGCGGCGGAGAACACCGCCGGCCCGGCGTCCGAGGAGACCAGCACCACGCCCACGGCCGGGAAGCGGAGGGCGACCTCGCGGATGAGGTCGAGTGCGGGCACCGGCCCGATCCGCTCGTGTACGAGGACGACCTCGGGCAGTTCGTCGATGGACTCGGCGGCCAGCCGCCCCAGCGTGTCGAGCAGGGTGGTGGAGTCGGGGACCGGGGCGCCCGGCTCGGCGGCCGGGAGCTGGCTGAGGAGGGTGGAGATGGCGCGGGCGGCGTCCGGGTCGGCGGCCGCGGGGAGGATTCGGGTGGTCATCCGGGCCTCACTTGTCCCCGTCGAGGGTGTACGTGCGGTCGCCCGGGCCGGGCGCGGAGTCGGTGCCGGGGGCCACCAGGGCCAGGCGCACGTGCTCCGCGAAGGACTCGGCGTACGCGACGCGCTGGGTGTCCTTGGTGTTCAGGGCGAAGGTGATCGGGACCGCCTCGGCGGGGCCCTTCTTGTCGCTGTCCTTGTCGAGGGCGGTGAGTCTGCCGACGTTCAGGACGCGGGCGTTGGCCACGATGATCACCGAGCGGGAGGGATCGGACTCCTTGGCCCCCTTGAAGGTGGCGATGATGTTGACCTTGGCGCCCGAGTAGATCTTGCCGGCCACGCCCGTCGACGCGTCGATCATGATCGCGATCTCCTGCTCCCCGGGCTGGAGCTGCGGTTTGTCGACGAACATGTCCGACTGGAGCAGCGAGCCCTTGCGCAGGGTGGTGAGCGCGATCTTGTCCTTGAGCCGGCCGAGGTCGGTGACGGCGGTGTCGGACAGCCAGCGCTTGGGGATGGAGACTTCCTCGAACTGTCCCGCCGACAGCGGGCTGTACGGCGGGATGTCGCCCTTGGCGCGGTAGGCGGTGACCTCGGCCCCGACCTTGGAATTGACGTCGCCGATCACCACGAGGACCCCGCCGAACGCCGCGAGGGCGCACAGGGCCGACAGGAGCAGCAGGATGACGCCGCGGCGCTGGCGTGAGTTCATGGGCCGTACTACCTCGCCGTTCTTCGATCGGTCAGCCGGTCAGTGTCTTGGTCTGGGGGCGCCGGCGAAGGCCGGCGGTGTCGCGTGCTCCCCGGTCCCGGCCGGCGGCGGGGCGGCCAGGGGAGCGGCGCAGAAGCCGCAGCGGTCGCCGATCAGTTCGAGGCCGCACCAGTGGCACTGCTCGCGGCGGACGGAGGCGACCAGCTGGTAGAGCACGGAGGGGTCCGGGATGGCGGCGGCGAACTCGACCAGCTTCGCCGTGGCCCACCACGCGGGGGAGTCGGCGGGGAGCGGGTTCTCCATCACGCCCTGGACCCGCCAGGCGGGGGCGAGTTCGGCCGTGACCCAGTCGGAGGAGAGCTGGCCGCGCGCGAAGGTCAGGTGGGTGGCGTACGCCGGGCCGGGCGGCAGCGCGGAGCCCCCGGCGTGCGCACCGCCCCCGCCGGAGCCGGTCAGCCTGGCCAGGTGCGGGGTCGGGTGGGCCAGTACGGCGAACTGGGCGCTCGGCGACCAGGAGCGGGCGTGCGCCTTGAGGCTCACCGGGACCCGGTCCAGTTTGGCGACCGATCCCAGGAGCGCCCCGGCGTGGATGTAGTGGGACAGCAGCCGGGCCGCGGAGGCGATGATCCCGGGACTGAAGTCGCAGACGCTGAGCTGGCGCAGCTGACGTACCAGCAGGGCGGTGGCCAGCGGGGGCAGATCGACGTCGAGGAGGGCGATCCGGTCGGTCTCCAGGATGGCCCGTACGGTGTGCAGCCGCTGGACGGTCGCGGTCGGCAGCCAGGGCGGCACGACGGCCACGAGGTGGCCGTGGCGCTCCAGCAGGGCGCTCGTCTCGGCGAGAGCCCCCGCGAGGTCGAGCTGTCCGGGCGGGTGCAGGACGACGGCCGGCGGTGTGTGCCGGTCGGGGGCCGGAAGCACCAGATCGGCGCTGGTGACGGCAATGGCGGTCGGCACGCGAATCCCCCTGTTCACCCCGTACGCCCCATACGTCGGCGCCGACGTCACGTACGCGCACCCCTGCGCGACCGCAAACGATCGGCGTCCTTCCCCCTTGCCCCAGCACCATATCCGCGTCGTCCCTGGCGGGGCAGGGCCTTGGTGATTCCCGTGCCGGCGGCCCCGGTCACAGGTGGCGGGAAACCCGGACATCCGGGATCGGACGGCCGATCAATTCAAGCCACATTGCAAAGAGCCTTGACAGGAAGATTGGTCTGGACCAACTTGGGGCCCACGCCGTGACGTTCCCATCGGGCCTCCCCCACCCAGGGCCCCGGGCGCGTTCGTTCACCTGTTCCACCTCCCCCTTCACATCCCCTTCTCCCCCCACGGAGACCACGTGAACCGCATACGCTCGCTCGCCCTGCTGGGCGCCGCCACCCTGACCGCAGGCGGGCTGACCGCCCTCGCCGCCGGCACCGCGCAGGCCGCCGACGTCAACGTCGTCCGCAACGGAGGCTACGAGTCCGGTCTGGCGAACTGGACCTGCACCTCCGGGAGCGGGGCCGTCGTCTCCTCACCAGTCCACGGCGGGGCGGCCGCCCTCAAGGCCACCCCGGCGGGCCAGGACAGCGCGCAGTGCAGCCAGACCGTCACGGTCAAGCCGAACTCGACGTACACGCTCAGCGAGCAGGTGCAGGGCTCGTACGTCTACCTCGGCGTGACCGGTACCGGCACGCAGGACGTGTCCACCTGGACCCCCGGCTCGGGCGGCGGCTGGCAGCAGCTCTCCACCACCTTCACGACGGGCGCGAACACCACCCAGGTCACCGTGTGGACGCACGGCTGGTACGGGCAGCCGGCCTACGTCGTCGACGACTTCAGCGTCTTCGGCCCGGACGGGGGCGGCGGCACCGACCCGGGCCCGTCCGTCCCCGGCGCCCCGGGCGGGAGCGCCGTTTCCGGCCAGAGCGCGAACGGGCTCACCCTTTCGTGGAACGCGGTCGGCGGAGCGACCGGCTACCACGTCTATCAGGACGGCGTCCGCGTCACGACCGTGACCGGATCCCCCGCCCAGATCACCGGGCTCGCCGCGGCCACCTCGTACTCCTTCCAGGTGAGCGCGTACAACGCGGCCGGCGAGGGCCCGAAGTCGGCGGCGGTGACCGGCACGACGACCGGCGGCGGCAACCCGAACCCGAACCCCTCGGTGCCCAGGCACGCCCTGACGGGCTACTGGCAGAACTTCAACAACGGCGCGACCGTCCAGAAGATCTCCGACGTCCCGTCCCAGTACGACATCATCGCGGTCTCCTTCGCCGACGCCACGACCACGCCCGGGGCCATCGCCTTCAACCTCGACTCGGCGGGCCTCGGCGGCTACACGGTCGCGCAGTTCAAGGCCGACATCGCGGCGAAGAAGGCGGCCGGCAAGTCCGTCGTCCTCTCCGTCGGCGGCGAGAAGGGCACCATCTCGGTCAACGACTCCGCCTCCGCGAACAACCTGGCGAATTCGGCGTACGCGCTGATGCAGGAGTACGGCTTCGGCGGGATCGACATCGACCTGGAGAACGGCCTCAACCCGACCTACATGACGCAGGCGCTGCGCTCGCTGTCCGCCAAGGCCGGCTCCTCGCTCGTCATCACGATGGCCCCGCAGACGATCGACATGCAGTCGGCGGCGGGCGGCTACTTCAAGACGGCGCTGAACATCAAGGACATCCTGACCGTCGTCAACATGCAGTACTACAACAGCGGCTCGATGCTCGGCTGCGACGGCAAGGTCTACTCGCAGGGCTCGGTGGACTTCCTCACCGCACTGGCCTGCATCCAGCTGGAGGGCGGGCTCGACCCCTCGCAGGTGGGCATCGGCGTACCGGCCTCGCCGAGCGGCGCGGGCAGCGGGTACGTCTCCCCGACCGTCGTGAACAACGCCCTGGACTGCCTGGCCAGGGGCACGAACTGCGGCACCTTCAAGCCGTCGCGGACCTACCCGGGGCTGCGCGGGGCGATGACCTGGTCGACCAACTGGGACGCCAAGGCGGGTGGCGCTTGGTCCAACTCGGTGGGTCCGAAGGTTCACGCCCTGCCGTAGGCGGTACGTGTGGGGGTGGCCGTCCCGGCGGACGGCCGTCCGCCGGGCCGCCCGCCCGGCGGATCTGGCCGGAATGAAGTCCTTGACCGGGACATGCCATGAGAGCACGCTGTGCGCGTCCGCACGGCTACCCCCACACTCCCACCCAGGAGAACGCATGCGGCTCCACACACGAGGCAGGGCCGCCGTCACGGCGGCCCTGCTCGCTCTCGCGCTCGGTGCGCCCGCCTACGGCATGAGCGCGACGGCGGCCCCGCCCCCGACCCCCTCGACGGCCACGCAGGACGAGGCGATCGTCCAGTACGAGGTCAAGGGCCCGGCCACCGCCGCCGAGCGCACGGCCCTGCTCCGTACGGGCGTCTCGATCGACGAGGTCGACGCCCGCTCGGTCGTCGTCAGCGCCGACCCCATGCAGGCCAGGGAGCTGCGCGCACTCGGCTACAAGCTGACCGCGCTGCCCGGGCCGCCGGACCGCTCCGAGCGGGGCGTCGCGGCGAGCCCGATGGACTTCCCGTCCAAGGACTCGATGTACCACAACTACGCCGAGGCCAGCGCGGAGATCGACCAGCGCATCGCGCAGTACCCCTCGATCATGAGCAAGAAGGTGATCGGGAAGTCGTACCAGGGCCGGGACATCGTCGCCATCAAGATCAGCGACAACGTCGCCACCGACGAGAACGAGCCCGAGGTGCTCTTCACGCACCACCAGCACGCCCGCGAGCACCTGACCGTCGAGATGGCGCTCTACCTGCTCAAGGAGTTCGGCTCCAAGTACGGCACCGACTCGCGGATCACCGACATGGTCAACGGCCGCGAGATCTGGGTCGTGCCGGACCTCAACCCGGACGGCGGCGAGTACGACATCGCGACCGGCTCGTACCGCTCCTGGCGCAAGAACCGGCAGCCGAATTCCGGCTCCTCGTACGTCGGCACCGACCTGAACCGCAACTGGGACTACAAGTGGGGCTGCTGCGGCGGCTCCAGCAGCAGCAAGAGCTCCGAGACCTACCGCGGGGCGGCCGGCGAGTCGTCCCCCGAGGTGAAGGTGGTCGCGGACTTCGTGCGCAGCCGCGTGATCGGCGGCAAGCAGCAGATCACCGCCTCGATCGACTTCCACACGTACAGCCAGCTGGTGCTGTGGCCGTTCGGGTGGACGTACAACGACACCGCGCCGGGCCTGACGGCGGACGACCTCGCCGTCTACAAGACCATCGGCACGAGCATGGCCCGCAGCAACGGCTACACGCCGGAGCAGTCGAGCGACCTGTACATCACGGACGGGACGATCGACGACTGGCTGTGGGGCAACCAGAAGATCTTCACGTACACCTTCGAGATGTACCCGTCCGAGTCCGGCAGCGGGGGCGGCTTCTACCCGCCGGACGAGGTGATCGAGCGGGAGACGGCGCGCAACCGCGACGCCGTGCTCCAACTGCTGGAGAACGCGGACTGCATGTACCGCTCGATCGGGAAGCAGGCGCAGTACTGCACGTGAGCCGACGGCACGGGCCGGGCCCGTGAGCCGGGGCGCCTCACCGCCAGGGGGGCGCCCCTCGCCGTGCCCGCCGCCTCATCCGAGGACGGCGAGCGCGTCGATCTCGACGAGGAGGCCGGCGGGCAGGCCCACGTAGACCGTGGTGCGGGCGGCCGGGGCCTCCTTCAGGCCCTGCTGCTCGAAGTAGGCGTCGTAGAGCTCGTTCATCTCGGCGAAGTGGCCGGTGTCGGTCAGGTAGACGCGGATCATCATCACGTCGTCCCAGCCCGCGCCGCCGGCCTCCAGTACGGAGCGGACGTTCTCCAGCGTCTGGAGGGTCTGCTCGCGCAGGGTCGGGCCGGCGGGGGTGGGCGCCTGGCCGTCCACGTGCGGGAGGAAGCCGACCTGGCCGGCGACCTGGAGGATGTTCCCCTTGCGCACGCCGTGCGAGAAGCGGGCCGGCGGGGTGGTGTGGGTGTCGGGGGTGATGGCGGTCTTCTCGGTCACGGGGTGTCCTCGTCGTGGTGTGGGGCGAGCGGGGAGCCGGAGTACTCCCGGCTGATGGTCTCGGCGGTGCGCCGGACCAGGGGGAGCAGTTCGAGGAGTCCCTCGGCGCTGACGACGACGCTGGGCGCGGAGACGGACAGCGCCGCGACGGCCCGCCCGTCCGGTCCGCGCACGGGCGCGCCGAGGCAGTTGACCGACTCCTCGTGCCCGCCGAGGTCGGCCGCCCAGCCCTGTTCCCGTACGAGGGCCAGCTCGCGCAGGAAGGCCTGCGCGTCCGGGGTGGAGCGGGCGGTGTGGCGGGGGTATTCGATGCGCTCGGCGAGGGCCCGCCGCTCGGCCTCGGGGAGGTCGGCGAGCAGCAGCTTCGCCACGGCGGCGACGGTGAGGGGGACGGGCCGGCCGATGCGGGAGTACATGCGGACGGGGTAGCGGCTCTCGACCTTGTCGATGTACACGACCTCGTCGTCCTGGTGGAGGGCGAGGTGCACGGTGTGGCCGGTGAGGCGGTTGAGCTCGACGAGGTGGGGGTGGGCGACGGTGCGGACGTCGAGGTTCTCCACGGCTTCGGCGGCGAGCGCGAAGAGCTGGGCGCCCAGGCGGTGGCGGCCGTCGGGCTGGCGGTAGACGAAGCCGTGCTCGTGCAGGGTGCGCAGGAGGCGCAGCGCGGTGCTCTTGTGCACGCCGAGCTCCTCGGCGACCTCGCCGAGTCCCGCCGGACCCCGCGCGAGCAGCGGCAGGATCCGCAGCGCCCGCTCCACCGACTGGCTCACGCCGTCTCCTCCCGTGCCGCCGCCGTCCCACGGCCGTCCCGGCCTCAGCGGCCGTCCCGGCCGTCACCGCCGCCCCGGCCGTCCGGAACCGGTGCACGAGGCCGGCCGTTGACCCCTCGTACGCAGGATGCTAGACAGCAAGCGGCACAACACGCAACGGGTGTTGCAGCAGGTGCAACACGAGGAGGAATCCGCATGGGCAGCGACGCAGTCCGACGGCTCGCCGACGAACCGCTCGACCACCGGTTCAAGGGGCTGCCGCCCGACGCCGGGCGGGCGGGCCTCACCGTCGGGCAGCTGGCCGCCGAGAAGCGGAACCTGTACGCCGGCGGGTTCACCACCCCGGTCCTGACCCTCGACGCCGAGGCGCTGGAGCACAACCTCACCGCCCTCGGCGCGTACGCCGCCCGCCACGGCCTCGCCTTCGCCCCGCACGGCAAGACCTGCATGGCCCCGCAGCTCTTCGAGCGCCAGCTGGAGCACGGCGCCTGGGGCATCACCGCCGCCGTCCCCCACCAGGCCCGCGTCTACCGCGCCTTCGGCATCCGGCGGATCTTCCTCGCCAACGAGCTCGTCGACCCGGCGGCGCTGCACTGGGTGGCGGACGAGCTCGCCGCCGACCCCGGCTTCCGCTTCGTCTGCTACGTCGACTCGGTCCGCGGGGTCGAGCTCATGGACCGGGCCCTGCGGGGGCGCTCCCAGGTCGTCGACGTCGTCGTCGAGCTCGGGGCCGGCGAGGGCGCCCGCACCGGCGCGCGGACCGACGAGGACTGCCGGGCCGTCGCCGACGCCGTGGCCGGGGCGGCCACCCTGCGCCTGGTCGGCATCGCCGGGTACGAGGCCGAGGTCCCCGGCGCCGACCCGGAGTCCGTGCACGCGTACCTGCGCCGGCTCACGGGACTGGCCGTCGAGTTCGACCGGGCCGGGCGCTTCGCCGCCGATCTCGACGAGATCGTCGTCAGCGCCGGCGGCTCCGCCTGGTTCGACGCCGTCGCCGACGTGTTCGGCGGGCTCCCGGAGCTCTCCCGGCCGGTGCTCAAGCTGCTGCGCTCCGGTGCGTACGTCTCCCACGACCACGGCTGGTACACCCGCCTCACCCCCTTCAACCGGGTCCCGGAGGAGGGCGGCCTGCGCCCCGCCTTCCGGCTGTGGACGCAGGTCGTCTCCCGCCCCTCCCCCACGCAGGCCTTCGTCAACGCCGGCAAGCGCGACATCGCGTACGACCTCGGACTGCCCGAGGCCGAGCTGGTGCGCGACGCGCTGACCGGCGAGGAGCGCCCGGCCGCCGGGGTCCGCGTGGTCAAGCTGTCCGACCAGCACGCCTGGCTGGAGACCGAAGCGGAAGGGGACGTGCGGGTCGGCGACTGGGTGGCGCTCGGGATGTCCCACCCGTGCACGATCTTCGAGAAGTGGCCGCTGATCCCGGTGGTGGAGGCGGACGGAACGGTCACCGACTACGTCCGCACCTTCTTCTAGGCGGGTCGGGCCGAGCCGGTGGACCTGGTCATCCGCGGGGCCCGCGTCGTCGACGGCACGGGCGGGCCCTCGTACACCGCCGACGTGGGGGTCCACGAGGGCCGGATCGCCGAGATCGGCCGGATCCGCTCCGGCGGCCGGCACACCGTCGACGCGCACGGGCTCGTCCTGGCGCCCGGCTTCGTCGACATGCACGCGCACAGCGACCTCGCCCTGCTGCGCGATCCGGACCACAGCGCCAAGGCGGCGCAGGGCGTGACCCTCGAAGTCCTCGGCCAGGACGGGCTCTCGTACGCGCCGGTCGACGACCGCACGCTCGCCGAGGTCCGGGCGGCCATCACCGGCTGGAACGGCGCGGGCGAGGACATCGCGTTCGACTGGCGGGACGTGGGCGGGTACCTGGACCGGCTCGACCGCACCGGCATCGCCGTCAACGCCGCCTACCTCGTCCCGCAGGGCACCGTCCGCGCGTACGCCCTCGGCTGGGAGGACCGCCCCGCGAGCCCCGCCGAACTCGACCGGATGCGCACCCTCGTCGCCGAGGGCCTCGCGCAGGGCGCGGTCGGCATGTCGTCCGGGCTCACGTACACCCCCGGCATGTACGCGTCCGGCGCCGAACTGACGGAGCTGTGCCGGGTGGTGGGCTCGTACGGCGGCTACTACTGCCCGCACCACCGCTCGTACGGGCGCGGCGCCCTGGCCGCGTACGCGGAAATGGTCGGGCTGGCCCGGGAGGCCGGATGCGCGCTGCACCTGGCGCACGCCACCATGAACTTCGCGGAGAACGAGGGCCGGGCCGGGGAGCTGCTGGCCCTCCTCGACGAGGCCCTCGCCGCCGGGGCCGACATCAGCCTCGACTCCTACCCGTACACCCCCGGCTGCACCACCCTGGTGGCGCTGCTGCCGAGTTGGGCGAACGAGGGAGGACCGCGGGCCGTGCTCGCCCGGCTGCGCGACGACGCCGAGTCGCAGCGGATCCGGCACGCGCTGGAGGTGACCGGGGCGGACGGCTGCCACGGCGTCCCCGTCGACTGGGCGACGATCGAGATCGCGGGGACGGCGGACCCGGCGCACGGGTCGTACGTGGGCACGCGCCTGCGGGACTGGGAGAGCGCCCGGCGGCTGCTGCTGGCGGACCGGCTGGGGCCGACGGTCCTCCAGCACGTCGGCCACGAGGAGAACGTCCGGGCGATCATGCGGCATCCCGTCCACACCGGCGGCTCCGACGGCATCCTCCAGGGCGCGAAACCGCATCCGCGGGCGTACGGGACCTTCCCGCACTACCTGGGCCACTACGTGCGCGAGCTCGGGGTGCTCTCGCTGGAGGAGTGCGTGGCCCATCTGGCGGGCCGTCCGGCGGCCCGGCTGCGGCTGGCGGACCGGGGGTTGGTGCGGGCCGGGTACCGGGCCGATCTCGTGCTGTTCGATGCGGACACGGTCGCGGCCGGGTCGACGTACGAGAACCCGCGCGTCCTGCCGAGCGGCATCCCGCACGTGCTGATCGACGGCCGGTTCGTGATGCGGGACGGGCACAGGACGGAGGTCCTGGCGGGGCGTTCGGTCCGCAGGACCCCCCACCGGGGCCGCTGAACGCCGCCGCGGGTCCGGGCCGGAGGGGGGTGCGGGCCGTCCGCCTACGATGGGCGGCATGCTCGCCTTTGTCCCCGCCGCGCTCTTCTTCGTCCTCTTCTGCGTGAGCGTGCGGGAGGACCGCCGGCGCTTCCGCAACGCGGTCCTCCTGGGCCTCACCCTCATGTTCGGGTCGATCGGCCTGCTGCTGCGGATACCTGAACTGCCGTCACCGCTGGACGCGATCGCCGTGCTGCTGGTGCTGGTCGTGCCGACGCTCGGCACGCTCGTCCTCGGCGGCTACCTGATCCGCAACGGTCTGACGATGCTCCGCAAGGAGGGGCGCAGTCCGACCAACATGCTCTCCATGGGGGCGGGCCTGGGGATCTTCGCGCTGATCGCGCTGGTCCTCGGGGTGGCGGGGCGGGGCAACCGGGTCGCGGACACGCTGGTGGCGGGGCTGGTCATGCTCGTCGGCTACGTCTCCTTCCTCTTCCTCTGCTTCCTCGCCTACGCCTTCCTCTACGGGCGGATCACGGTGCGCGGCGACGTCGACTACGTGGTGGTGCTGGGCTCCGGGCTCATCTGCGGGGAGCGGGTGTCCCCGCTGCTGGCGTCCCGGCTGGAGAAGGGCCGGCAGATCCACGCCGCCCAGGAGGCCCGGGGCGGCCGGATCCCGGTGCTGCTGGTCTCGGGCGGGCAGGGCACGGACGAGAAGCTCTCGGAGGCGCGGGCGATGGCCGACTGGCTGATCGCGCGGGGCGTCGCGGAGGAGCGGATACGGCTGGAGGACCGCTCGACCACGACGAGGGAGAACCTCGCCTTCAGCCGGACGATCATGGCCGGTGCGGACCCCGGCTACCGGTGCGTGGTCGTCACCAACAACTTCCACGCCTTCCGCGCCGCGATGACGGCCCGCACGGCCGGGGTCAACGGCCAGGTGCTCGGCTCCCCGACGGCCACGTACTTCTGGCCGAGCGCCACGCTGCGCGAGTTCGTCGCGGTGTTCTGGGAGCACAGGACCGTGAACCTGAGCATCTGCGCCGGGATAACGGCCGTGACGGCCCTGGCGGCCGTCGCCTCGGCCTAGGACGACACCTCCTGGGCGGCGATCGGAGGTGTCCCCGGGGGCCGGAGGCCGTGCTCGTCCCGCCGTGGGTACGAGCCCGATGTGCGTTCATGGCGATGTCGCCGGAGGATGAGGGGACCGGTGGCATGGAAACCGGGGGCATTTCCGAGGAGGTATCCCGATGGACAGTGAATCGGGCCAGCAGCCCAATCGGCCGGCCAAGCTCTTCAGCGGCGGGGAACGGCCGTACGACCCCGAAGACCTCGTGATGGTGCAAGGCATGGAGCCGACTCCGGAGCGGCTCGAAAAGGCGCGCCAGCTGATCGAGAAGGAGGGTCCGCAGGTCATCGAGCGCTACCTGCCCTAGGGGCGGACGGCCCCCTGGCGGGACGGTGACACGCAGGAAGCTGCTGGTGGCCCCGGGCCGGGGGCGGTGTTCCCGGGCCGGAGCCGCGAGGGCCGCGGCGGCGATCGCTTCGGCCCGACCACGCACCCGTGGCGCCTGCCGAAGTACGGGCGCGCCTCGGCCGCATCCGGAATCGGTGAAGGATCGTTAAGCCGCGCGGGGGGTCTGATTTCGGAGGCGCCGCCATGCAGACGATCACCATCGACTGGGACCACCCCACCGACCCGCGCCGGAGCCGCGAACGGGACCACGTGCGGGACTACGTGACCACCGGCGGGCTCGACGGCCACCTGTGGCACGGGGTCCCCACGCTCCTGCTCACCACGCTCGACCGCGCCACGGGCCGGACCGCCCGGACCCCGCTGATCTACGTGGAGGACGCGGGCCGCCACGTCGTGCTCGCCGCCGACTGGGGCGCCGCGGAGCACCCGGCCTGGTACCGGAACCTGACCGCCCACCCGGAGGTCCGCCTCCAGGTCGGTGCGGCCGTCTTCCAGGCCACGGCCCGCACGGCGTGCGCCGTGGACCGCGAGATGTACTGGCCGGCGATGACGGCCCTGTGGCCCCTCTTCGACGACTACCAGGCGTCCGCCTCCCCCCGCGAGATCCCCCTGGTGATCATCACCCCGTAGCCCCGGCGGCGTCCGGGCCCGTGATCAGGCGTGGTCGTAGACGGTGACGGCCACGCCCCGGGCGCACAGGGCCTCGGTGACCAGCGGCTCGACGCGGGACCACTTGCCCCCGGCGAGACCGCAGCCGATGCGGGGCATGTGGACCGAGGCGTCGAGCGCGAGCGCGTGCCCGCCCAGCGCCGCCAGGCAGCGCGCCAGCGCGTCGTAGCGGATGGGCGGGCCGCCGCTGCCCGTGCGTATGCCCCGCTGGGCGACCATGTTGGCCACCCACGTGTCCGGGCGCACCTGGACCAGCCGGACCGCGCCGAGGCCGAAGTCGTTGCCGCTGCGGCCCCGGTGCCAGGCCCGGAAATCCTTCTCGGGCCCGGGCCAGCGCTTCGAGAGCGCCAGTACGAAGCCCTTCCCCCAGCCGCCGATGTCGTTGCAGACGTGCGCGATGATCTTCGGCCCCTTGGCCTGCGGGCCCGTCGCGTCCCCCGCGATGATCCGAAGCTGCTCCATGTCCCGCCCCTTTCCCCCGCCCGCGACCCTACGGGCGGCCACTGACAACGGTGCCGTTGTCGGTGGGACCGGGCGTCCGGCGGCTACAGGTATTCGCGGGCGAATTCCATCGCCCATTCCACCGCCGCGATCGGAACGCTGCCCGACAGGGGGTCGATGGTCAGCCGGGCGCCCTCCCAGCCCTGGCCGTGCTCGCGGTGGATCGCGAAATGCGCCTCCTCGACCTCCTCGACTCCCCCGGCACCCTCGCCGCCCGCACCGGCTTCGCCCGCCTCGGCGCCCTCCACGCGCCGCGGTGCGACCAGGAACTCGATCGCCCGGTCGTCCCCGTCCGTGCCCACCGTGCTGATCGCCATGTCACCGACCATGAATTCCACCGCTGTGCCCCCGCCTTCCCGCGCCTCCGGCCTGCCGTCCGGGCAAGCCTGCGCCGCGGCGGCGCCACGGCGCATGAGTGCGCGTACTCATGCCCGTACTCAGGCCCCGTACGCACCCCGTGGCACCCCCCGTGCGCACCCCCCGACGTGACGAGTGCAACACCGCGGATCCGGCGCCGCCCGGATTCACCCATTCCGCAGGTCGCAGCGGGTCGGTGCCCGCCGTTTCCAAGGGCGGACCGGGCCACCACCGTCCCATCATGCGAAACGGGACATATCCCTCCCCCACTCCTGTCCGGAATACCTCGGCGCGGCGGCGGCCCGGCCCGTAAGCTCCCGTCATGCAGGTGATCCAGTCAACGAAACTCGCCAACGTCTGCTACGAGATCCGCGGGCCCGTGCTCGAAGAGGCCATGCGGCTCGAAGCAGCAGGTCATCGCATCCTCAAGCTGAACACCGGCAACCCCGCGGCCTTCGGCTTCGAGTGCCCGCCGGAGATCCTTGAGGACATGCTCCGCAACCTGGGCAACGCCCACGGGTACGGGGACGCGAAGGGGCTGCTCTCCGCGCGCCGCGCGGTCATGCAGCACTACCAGACCAAGGGCATCGAGCTGGACGTCGAGGACATCTACCTCGGCAACGGCGTCTCCGAGCTGATCCAGATGTCGATGCAGGCGCTGCTCGACGACGGCGACGAGGTGCTGGTCCCGGCGCCGGACTACCCGCTGTGGACCGCCTCCGTCAGCCTGGCCGGCGGCACCGCCGTGCACTACCGATGCGACGAGCAGTCCGACTGGATGCCGGACCTCGCCGACATCGAGCGCAAGGTCACCGACCGCACCCGCGCGATCGTGATCATCAACCCGAACAACCCGACGGGCGCCGTCTACGACGACGAGATGCTGCGCGGACTCACCGACATCGCGCGCCGCCACAACCTGATCGTCTGCTCGGACGAGATCTACGACCGGATCCTCTACGACGGCGCCACGCACACGAACACCGCCGCCATCGCGCCCGACCTGCTCACGCTCACGTTCAACGGGCTCTCCAAGAACTACCGCGTCGCCGGCTACCGGGCCGGCTGGATGGCGGTCTGCGGCCCCAAGAAGCACGCCTCGTCGTACATCGAGGGCCTGACGATCCTGGCCAACATGCGGCTGTGCGCGAACATGCCCTCGCAGCACGCCGTCGCGACCGCCCTCGGCGGCCGGCAGTCGATCAACGACCTGGTCCTGCCGGGCGGGCGGCTGCTGGAGCAGCGCGACACGGCGTACGAGCTGCTGACGCAGATCCCCGGCATCACCTGCGTGAAGCCGAAGGGGGCGCTGTACCTCTTCCCGAAGCTGGATCCGGCCGTCTACAAGATCAAGGACGACCGCCAGATGGTCCTCGACCTGCTGCGGTCCGAGAAGATCATGGTCGTGCACGGTACGGGCTTCAACTGGCCCGAGCCCGACCACTTCCGCATCGTGACCCTGCCGAACGCCAAGGACCTGGCGGACGCGGTGACCCGGATCGGGAAGTTCCTGGACGGGTACGGCCAGCCGTAGCGGGCCCGCCGGCACTCATCTCCGGATCAAGGACAACTTTAGAACGGATCCAATGTAGGATGGCCTCCTGACCACGCAGGAGGCCTCCTCATGTACGAGCCGATCCGCACGAAGCCGGTCGTCCACCGCGTGGGCGGCCACCACTCCGACAACCACGCGGGATACCCGCACAGCAGCCGCGCCGAGGCGCTGGACACCCAGCTGGCCGGGCACCTGGCGGCCCTGCTCGCCGTCACCGACGAGCTCGGCCTCGACGGCGCCGCCGCGCGGATCGCCGCGCAGGTGACGCGACTGCGGGGCGCCGAGCCGGCGCGGGCGGCCCGCGCCGGCACCGCGGATGCCGGCGAGCTCGCCGCCGTGCACCAGCGGGCCCACGACCTGGCCGGGCGGGCGCTGGTCGTCGCCGCGTCCCGCGCCGACACCACCGTCGCGATCCTCGCCGCCGAGCGGATGGACGCGCACGCCGCCGCGCTGAGCCTGGCCGGCAGCCACTGATCGGCCCCGGTCCGGGGCCGCGGAGGCTCCGGACCGGGTGCCATGCCCCCGGCCGGGCGGGGTTCGGGGTCCTCTTCCCCGCCCCGCCCCGCCCTTCCGCCGTTCCCGGGGGCCGTGCCGCCCCGGACCCCGCGCCTCACGCGCCGGCGGGGCCGGGCTGGAACTCCGCCGCCGCGATCCCGCACCAAGGCGTCGCCGCCGCCGGCCAGATCGGGCCCAGCGCCTCCGCGTGCTCCGTGGCGGCCGGGACCACGTTCGGGAGTTTCACCAGGGCCTGGGGTGCGCGGGCGGCGGCCGGGTCCGCCGTGGCGCGCTCGCGGAACTCGACCGTGACCAGATAGGCGCCCGGGCCCTCGGGGCGGCCCGAGACCTCCACCGTCGCCACCACGCGGCGGCTCCCGGGATCGATCCGGCAGCCGGTGACCCGTACGTCCTCCACCGCCGGCCGCGGCGGCGCCGCGCCCGGCTCTCCGCTGGCCCACACGTACAGGCCCAGCGGGGCGAACACCAGCAGGCCGGCCAGCACCGTCAGTCCCACCGCCCAGCCCTGCCACTTCAACGCGCTCACGCCCATGGGACGATCCTCCCGGCCCGCCGCCCCGCCTGCCAGCACCGGCCGATCCACACAGCATTTCGAAGTGGGACCGCCTGGACACCTGACGTTCATTCAACTTGACGCGGAATGTGGGTTTCCGCGAGCACGCTGCACCCGTGAGACGCATCCTGGGAATCGCACTGGCGGTCCTCCTCCTCGGCGGCGTGATCGTCGTCGCGCTCGCCGGAGGAAAGGACAAGCCGGCCACGGCAACGAAGACCGTGAAGGGCGTCATCGGATCCGAGAAGTCCGAATACTTCCGGGACCCTGACGTCGTCAAAGCCCTTGCCGACAAGGGCTACACCGTGAAGACCGAAACGTCCGGCTCCTGGGCGATGGACCAACTCGCCCTCAAGGAGTTCGACTTCGCCTTCCCCAGCAGCAGCGAGCCCGCACCGGAGATCGAGGCCGCGGCCGGCGTCAAGGGGGCCCAGACCACCAAGCCGTTCTTCTCCCCGCTCGTGGTCATCGCCCGCTCCAACGCCGCCAAGGTGCTCGTCGACAACGGCCTCGCCACGACGAACGGAAAGAACTCGGGGACCCTCCTGATGGGCCCCTACCTCAAGGCGGCCTCCGAGGACCGCAAATGGCAGCAGCTCTCCGGCTCCGCCGCCTTCGCCGAGCTGACCGGCACGGTGTTCATCAAGACCACCGATCCGACGACCTCCAACTCCGGGGCGCTGTTCCTGGCCGCCACCTCCAACGTCGCCAATGACAAGACGGTGGTCTCCGACGACGCCGGGATCGACCGCACCGCGCCCCTGATGCAGAAGCTGATCCGCGTCCAGGGCGCGCTGGAGCCGAGCACCGACGACCCGTTCCGGGCCTTCATCTCCGGCAGCGGCGAGCCGCTCATCCTGGCGTACGAGTCCCAGGTGGCCTCGCTGCTCCAGCAGAAGCAGGCTCCGGGCGAGATGGTCGTGCTCTACCCGGACACCACCGTCAACTCCCCGCACACCTTCGTGCCGATCAGCGAGAACGCCAAGGAGCTCGGCTCCCTCCTCGCCAACGACCCGAAACTGCGCGAGCTGGCCGTCCGGCACGGGTTCCGGCCGCAGAACGGCGTGCCCGAGTTCACCGCGGCCACCGCCTCGCACGCCGCGTACCTCAACCCGGAGCTGACCGGCATCCGCCAGGTCAGCGCACCGACCGTCAAGATCCTCATGGCGCTTGCCGCGCGCGCCAAGGGCTAGGGGGGACACCTCACATGACTCTGACACCACCCGAGGAGAGCCCGCTCGTCCTCACCGCCCCCGAGCCCGTCGCCCCCGTCAAGCGGGAGCAGGCCTCGGGCCTCGTCCCGCTCCAGGACGGGGTGCGCGAGGAGATGGCCCGCCGGGCCGGGGAGTACGTCGGCTCGCTCGCCGGGGTCGACACCCGCTCCCCCGAGTTCGCGAGCCGGATCGGGGAGATTTCCGGACTCGGCGCCGGCGACATCCGCAGCGCCGCCCAGCAGTCCAACCGGATGCTGGACCGGGCCGTACGCTCGCTCGGCTCCGACGGGGGCGGCGACGCCCAGGCCCGCGTCGCGGGCTCCCTGGTCGAACTGCGCCGCACCGTCGAGGACCTCGACCCGCGGGACACGCCCGCCAAGGGGGCCCGCAGGCTGCTCGCGAAGCTGCCGGGCGGCAACCGGTTCCGCGACCACGTGGCCAGGTACGCCTCCTCGCAGGCCACACTGAACGGCATCGTGGGCTCGCTGCGCGGCGGCCAGGACGAGCTGCGCCGCGACAACGCCGCCCTGCACACCGAGCGGGCCCGCCTGTGGGAGACCATGGGCAAGCTCCAGGAGTACGCCGTCCTCACCGAGGCCCTGGACACGGCCGTGGAGGAGCGGATCACCGAGACCGGCCACACGGATCCGCAGGCGGCCGACGTGATGCGCGCCGACCTGCTCTTCCCGGTCCGGCAGAAGCACCAGGACCTGCTGACCCAGCTCGCGGTGTGCGCGCAGGGCTATCTGGCGATGGACGTGGTCCGGCGCAACAACGACGAGCTGATCAAGGGCGTCGACCGGGCCGCCACCACCACCGTGTCCGCGCTGCGGATCGCCGTGATGCTGGCCTCGGCCCTCGACAGCCAGCGCAAGGTGATCGAGCAGGTCAACGCCCTGAAGGGCACGACCGAGGACCTGATCCGCGGCAATGCGGACATGCTGTCCACGCAGAGCGGCGAGATCCAGCGGATCGCGGCCGATCCGGCGGTGGGCGCGGAGACGCTGCGCACGGCGTTCGCGCAGATCTACGAGACGCTGGACGCGATCGACACGTTCAAGGCGCAGGCGACCGAGAACATGGCCGCCACCGTCGAGTCCCTGACCGGGGAGCTCCGGACCGCCTCGGCCCATCTGGCCCGTACGCGCGTCTCCGGTGTGCTGGAGGGTGGGGAGCGATGAGCGTTCGCAGCGCGTCGGTGCGCAGAAGACTGGCAGCGGCGGTCGCGCTCGCCGCGACCCTGCTGGGGGCCTCGGCCTGCGACTCCGGCTCTCCGGATCCGGCGAAGCCGACCCGGTCGACGTACCAGGAGGGCAAGCTGCGCGTGCTGGCCTCCAGCGAACTGGCCGACATGGAGCCGGTGCTGAAGGCGGCGAAGGCCGCCACGGGGGTCAGCGTCGAGCTCACCTGGTCGGGAACCCTGGACGCGGCCGAGCAGGTGGCCTCGGGGAAGGCCGACGGCAAGTACGACGCCATCTGGCTGTCCTCGAACGACTATCTGCGGCTGCGTCCGGAGGCCGCCGGGAAGCTCAGCAGCGAGACGCCGGTGATGTCCTCGCCGGTCGCGCTGGGCGTACGGGCGGACGCGCTGGCCCGGCTCGGCTGGAAGCCGGAGGAGGTGACCTGGTCGGCGGTGCACGAGGCGGTCGCCGCCGGGAAGCTGACGTACGGGATGACCGACCCGGTGCGCTCCAACTCCGGTTTCTCCGCCCTGATCTCGGTGGCCTCCGGGCTGTCGGGCGCGCAGGCGGCGCTGACCGACGCGGACGTGAAGGCGGCGCAGCCCAAGCTGAAGGAGTTCTTCGCCGGGCAGAAGCTGACCTCGGGCTCCTCCGGCTGGCTGGCCACGGCGTACGCCAAGCGCGGGGACGTGGACGCGCTGGTGAACTACGAGTCCGTGCTGCTGTCCATGAACCGGGACGCGAAGACGGACCTGACCGTGATCCGGCCGCGCGACGGGGTGGTCACCGCGCACTACCCGCTGACCCTGCTGACCTCGGCCCCGACCGGGGCCCGCGAGTCGGGGCGGGCGCTGACCGACTACCTGAGCGGGGCCGAGGCGCAGAAGGCGATCACCGAGAAGACCTTCCGCCGGCCGGTCGCGGCCGGGGTGCAGCCGGCGGCCGGGCTGAACGCGGACAAGCGGCGCGAGCTGCCGTTCCCGGGCACCCGCCCGGTCGCGGACGGGCTGCTGGCCTCGTACGAGAACGAGCTGCGCCGGCCCTCGCGGACGGTGTACGTGCTGGACACCTCGGGCTCGATGGAGGAGGACGGCCGCATCGGGCGGCTGCGCTCGGCGCTCACCGAGCTGACGGGGACGGGCGATTCGGGGACCGGGCAGCGGTTCCGGGACCGCGAGGAGGTGACGCTCCTGCCGTTCGGCGACAAGGTGAAGAAGGTGCTGACGCACGTGGTCGAGCCGGGCAATCCGGGGCCCGCGCTGGACGCGATCCGCAATGACGTGAAGTCGCTCCAGCCGGAGGGGGGTACGGCGGTGTACGGCAGCCTGAAGGCCGCGTACGAGCACCTGGGCAAGGGCAACGCCGACGCGTTCACCTCGATCGTGCTGATGACGGACGGGCAGAGCGGCGACAAGGCGAAGGACTTCGACTCCTTCTACGCCGGGCTGCCGGACGCACAGAAGCACACGCCGGTCTTCGCGGTGCTGTTCGGGGACTCGGACCGCAAGGAGCTCGCCCACATCGCCGAACTGACCGGCGGACGGCTCTTCGACGCCACCAGTGGCAACGGTTCGCTGGACGGAGCCTTCGAGGAGATCCGTGGCTACCAGTAGATCCCTCGCGAGAGCGCTCGGCGCGCGTCTCCTCACGTACGCGGAGTCGAAGAAGAACCTGGCCGGCAGTGCCTGCGGGGTGGTAGGGCTGGGCCTGACCGTCACCGGGGCGGCGGGCACGTACTGGCCGGTGGTCGTGGCCGGGCTGTACGGCGCGGGCGCGCTGATCGCCCCGCCTGAGCGGCCGGCCCCGCCGCCGCCCGGGGGCCCCACCGAGCAGCTGAACGACATACGGGAGCGGTTCGGGCGGCTGCGGGAGTACGTGGCCGAGGTGGACCTGCCGGATCCGGCCGACGGCCGGCTCGGGGAGCTGATGGACCTGTACGGGGCGCTGCTGGAGCCGGGGTGGGTGGCCGGTGTGCTGGCAGCCGACCCGGAATCGGTGCACGCGCTGTCGCGGGCGATCGAGCTGGACGTGCCGGAGTGCGTGGACACCTACAACCGCACCCGCTGGTGGACCCGGCTCACCCCGGGCGGGGAGTCTCCGGAGCGCCACCTGGAGCGGCAGCTCTCGCTGCTGTACGAGGAGGCGGAACGCCTGACGGCGGACCTCCGCGAAGCAGAGGCCCGCCGTCAGCAGACGCACACGACCTACCTGGAGGAGCGCGGACAACACTCCTGACAGGGATCCGGTCGGTGCTGCGGTGGGAACCGCTTGGTCGGGGGCTCCCACACTCAGGTGCCCGGAGTCGCCTCCGGACAGGTCTTTCAGCCCAGGCGCTCGACGAGCGCGTGGTACTGGTCCCACAGCTCCTTGGGAGTGTGGTCGCCGTAGGTGTTCAGGTGCTCCGGGACCAGGGAGGCCTCGTCGCGCCAGACCTCCTTGTCGACGGTGAGCAGGAAGTCCAGGTCCGCCTCGGGGAGGTCCAGGCCGTCCAGGTCGAGGGAGTCCTTGGTCGGCAGGATGCCGATGGGGGTCTCCACGCCGGCGGCCTTGCCTTCGAGGCGCTCGACGATCCACTTCAGGACGCGGCTGTTCTCGCCGAAGCCGGGCCAGACGAACTTGCCCGCGTCGTTCTTGCGGAACCAGTTCACGTAGTAGATCTTCGGGAGCTTGGACTGGTCCTTGCCCTTGGCCACGTCGACCCAGTGGCCCATGTAGTCGCCCATGTTGTAGCCGCAGAACGGCAGCATGGCGAACGGGTCGCGGCGCAGCTCGCCGACCTTGCCCTCGGCGGCGGCGGTCTTCTCGGAGGCGATGTTCGAGCCGATGAAGACGCCGTGGTTCCAGTCGAAGGACTCGGTGACCAGCGGGACCGCGGAGGCGCGGCGGCCGCCGAAGAGGATCGCGGAGACCGGGACGCCCTTGGGGTCCTCCCACTCGGGGGCGATCGTCGGGCACTGGGAGGCCGGGACGGCGAAGCGGGCGTTGGGGTGGGCCGCCGGGCTCTCGGACTCCGGGGTCCAGGCGTTGCCCTTCCAGTCGATGAGGTGCGCGGGCGCCTCTTCGGTCATGCCCTCCCACCAGACGTCGGAGCCGTCCGGGGTGAGCGCGACGTTGGTGAAGACGGTGTTGGCGTACATCGTCTTCATGGCGTTGGCGTTGGTGTGCTCGCCGGTGCCGGGGGCGACGCCGAAGAAACCGGCCTCGGGGTTGATCGCGTACAGGCGGCCGTCCTCGCCGAAGCGCATCCAGGCGATGTCGTCGCCGATGGTCTCGACCGTCCAGCCGGGGATCGTGGGCTCCAGCATGGCCAGGTTCGTCTTGCCGCAGGCGCTCGGGAACGCGGCGGCGACGTACTTCGCCTCGCCCTGCGGCGGGGTGAGCTTGAGGATCAGCATGTGCTCGGCGAGCCAGCCCTCGTCGCGGGCCATGACGGACGCGATGCGCAGGGCGTAGCACTTCTTGCCGAGCAGGGCGTTGCCGCCGTAGCCCGATCCGAAGGACCAGATCTCGCGGGTCTCCGGGAAGTGCGAGATGTACTTGGTGGTGTTGCAGGGCCACGGCACGTCGGCCTGGCCCTCGGCGAGCGGAGCGCCGAGGGTGTGGACGGCCTTGACGAAGAACCCGTCGGTGCCGAGCTCGTCGAGGACGGGCTTGCCCATGCGGGTCATGGTGCGCATGGCGACGGCGACGTAGGCGGAGTCGGTGATCTCGACGCCGATCGCGGAGAGCTCGGAGCCGAGGGGGCCCATGCAGAAGGGGACGACGTACATCGTCCGGCCCTTCATGGAGCCGCGGAAGATACCTTCCTGCCCGGCGAAGATCTCCCGCATCTCGGCGGGGGCCTTCCAGTGGTTGGTCGGGCCCGCGTCCTCCTCCTTCTCGGAGCAGATGAAGGTCCGGTCCTCGACGCGCGCGACGTCGGACGGGTCGGAGGCGGCGTAGTACGAGTTGGGTCGCTTGCCCTCGTCCAGCTTCTTGAACGTGCCCTTGGCGACGAGCTCCGCGCACAGGCGCTCGTACTCGGCCTCGGAGCCGTCGCACCAGACGACCTGGTCCGGCTCGGTGATCGCTGCGATCTCGTCCACCCAGGAGATCAGCTCCTGGTGGGTCGTCGGGAGGGAAAGGGGAGCCGCGTTCTCGCGCGCCACGATTGCTCCTTGAAGAGGGGTTGTTTGGTGTTTGCCCCGTGGGGGCTGCGACCCGGATGCTTCGCGCTCCGCTCATCCGGTGCCGACCGCACTCATCTGATCATCCGGTGCGTGTGCGCATATGTCCAGGGGGCTTCTCACGTGAGCATCGCCACTCCCGTCAATCTTCCGTAAAGCGCACTAACGGAAACCTACGGACCCGTAGGTAGCATGGCGGCCATGACTTCTGACGCCGCCGCCGCTCCGGCCGCACCGGAGGCCAAGCCGCTGATGCGCGGCTGGCTGCACACCGGGATGTTCCCCGCCGTGGTCGTCGCGGGCCTGGTGCTGATGGCCTTCACCGAGTCGACGCGGGCGCGGGTGGCGTGCGGGGTGTACATCCTCACGGCCTGCCTGCTGTTCGGCGTCAGCGCCGTGTACCACCGCGGCACCTGGGGACCGCGGGGCGAGGCGATCTTGCGGCGTCTGGACCACGCCAACATTTTTCTGATCATCGCAGGGACCTATACCCCGCTGACGGTTCTCCTGCTCCCGCCCTCCACCGGACGGACGCTCCTGTGGGCGGTGTGGATCGCGGCCGCGGCCGGCATAGCGTTCCGGGTCTTCTGGGTCGGCGCCCCCCGCTGGCTGTACACCCCCTGCTACATAGCGATGGGCTGGGCGGCGGTCTTCTTCCTTCCCGACTTCCTGCGCACCGGCGGCATCGCCGTCCTGGTCCTGGTGATCGTCGGCGGACTCCTCTACAGCGCGGGCGGTGTGATCTACGGGATCAAGCGCCCGAACCCCTCCCCCCGCTTCTTCGGGTTCCACGAGGTGTTCCACTCGCTGACCCTGGCCGCCTTCGTGGCGCACTACGTCGGCATCTCGCTAGCCGCCTACCAGCACTGAGCCCGCCCGTGCGAAGCTGACCGGATGGGGTGGACTTTCAAGCTGCACGCGGCGGTTGCCGGCGGGCTGAGCGTGAGCATGCTCACTGTCGCGATGGTGACGGCACTGCCGGGGATCACCGCGGTGCCGGGCGCGCACACGCTGGTCCTCGTGGGGATCGCCTGCCTGTTCCCGCTCTTCCTCGCCGGCCAGGTGCGCCTGGTGCGGGCCCGGGCCACCAAGGCCACCACATGGCTCGCGCTCCTGTGCCTGCCCGCCGCGGTACGGGCCGCGCTGGTGGTCCTGGTCGGCGGCGGGTTCGCACTGTCCTTCCTGTCCATCGCGTGGTCGGCGAACCTCCAGGACCCCGAGATCCGGGACGGCCGCTACTACGCCTTCGACACGCACCGGGGCGTCCGCGAGACCGTCGAGGTGTCCCGCAGCCAGTACGAGAGCGCCCTGACCGCCGACACGGTCGTCATGCTGGCCACCCCGGCGGTCTTCCTCGCCGTCGCCGCCGGCGCGGTCCTCGTCGCGGGGGAGCTGAGGCGGAGCCCCGTCGCGGTCGGCGGCGGGGCTCCTCGGCGCCCGGGCGGCGCCTACGTGCAGGCGTAGCCGTCGCCGTCCGGGTCCAGGCGCAGCGGGTCGCTGCCGTTGACCTTCATGCGCTTCGGGTACTGGTGGGAGGCCAGCCAGTCGCAGCGGGCCTTCGTCGTCTCCTTCACCTCCGCCGGGAACCTCGTCGGCACGCACTGGCTCGGCGTGCCGTAGTGCCGGTCGCAGCCCGCCGCGGTCGGGGCGACCGGCGCCGAGTCCCGCTTCCCGGGGTTCTGCTTCGGGGCCGCCTGCGGCGCGTCCGCGAAGTCGTGGACGTGCGGGGAGGGGGCCTCGTCCGTGGCCGCGAGCGCCGAGGCGCCGCCCAGGTGCACCCAGGTCGCCACCGACGGAACGCCGTTCGCGTCGACGCCGAAGAGCATGTACCAGCCGGGCGGGGCCAGGTTCGGGTTGCTGGTGACGTTGAGGTCGACGGTGGTGGCGTCGACCACCGACAACGGCAGGTCCACGTACCGCTGGTTCGGGTCCGAGGAGTGCGTGACCGCCGCCGGGCGGATCAGCTCCGCCTTGGCGATCGGCCGGTCGACGGTGATCCGCTGCGTGTCCCCGTACACCCACTGCGTGTCGATGACCGACGTGAGCTTCGGGCGCGCGCCCTTGAAGAGGTACGGCGGGGTGTAGATCGACACGTTGTCGTTGTACGTGCCGTTGCCGGGGTTGTCGCCGACCGCCATGACCCGGCCGTCGGGCAGCAGGAACGCGCCCGAGTGGTACGTCCGCGGGATCGGGTCGGCCGGCAGTCCGGCCTTGTAGGTGTTGGTCACCGGGTCGAAGAACGAGGCCTCGAACACCGGATCGGCCCGGTCGTGCAGCCCGCCGCCGGTCTCCAGCACCTTGCCGTCCGGCAGCAGTACGGCCGACACGTACATCTTGCCCTCGGCCCCGGTCTGCGCCCGCTTGACGCCGCCCACGTCGACCAGGCCCTGCGGCAGGTCGGGGCCGGCGGTGTACGCGGGGCTCGGCGCCTTGAGGTCGATGAGCTCGGTGAGGCGGTTGGCCGCCGGGTTCGACTCGTTGTTGCCGCCGCCGACCGTCAGGACCCGCTGGTCCTGGGCGGGCGGCAGCAGCACGCTCGCCGACTCGTCACGCTCGTCCTTCTTGCGCAGCCCGGGCACGTCCGTGATCGTGTTCGCGCCGTAGTCGTAGATCGACGCGCCGCTGCCCTGCGTGCCGTTGCCGAAGGTGTGGCTGCCGGAGTAGAAGAGCCGCCCGTCCTGCATCAGGATCATCGACGGGTACAGGCCCCAGTAGGACCAGGTCTGGTTGACCTGGTTCATCGGCAGCCACTTGTTCTGCGCCGCCGAGAACCTCTCCGCGGTGACGTTGCCGGTCGAGTCCTCCTTCAGGCCGCCGAAGGAGATCACGTCGCCGTTGCCGAGGATCGTCGCCGAGGGGTACCAGTGCCCGCCGTTGAGATCGTTGGTCTTCGTGTACGCCTCGGTCGCCGGGTCGAAGACGTAACTGTCCTTCAGCCCCTGGTAGCCGATCTTGCCGTCGGCCGACGGGTAGCCCTTGTTGCCGCTCATCACGAGCACGCGGCCGTCCGAGAGCTGCACGTGCCCCGAGCAGAACATGTCCACCGGCGTCGGGACCGTCTTGAAGGACCCGTTCGCCGGGTCGTACACGGCCGAGGTGAACGTGCCCGCGTTGAACTGCGCGATGTCGTTGCCCGAGCCCGCGATCAGCAGCACCTTGCCGTTCTTCAGGACCACGGCGTGCATCGAACGCACCGGGTTCTTGGCCGGGATCACCTCCCACTTGCCCTTGGCGCACTCGTCGGGCGTGCCCGTGCAGCCCGGCTGCGGCGGGGCCGCGCCCACCTCCTCCAGTGCGTAGTCGTCGGTGGTGAGCGTGCCCACCCCGTAGACCGAGAGCCCCCACGTGATCTTGTCGGTGCCGGGCGGGACGGCGGGCGTACGGACCTCCGTGCGCGCCCAGCCGGCGCTGACCGGCGGGTTCTGGAGGTCGGTCCAGTACTGCCAGCCCGCGGTGGTGTCGTGGCGGAACACGGTCACGGACACGTCCGGGGTGTTCGACTTGTACCAGGCGGAGAGGTCGTACTGCCTGCCCGGTACGACGCCGGGCGCGCAGGTGGTGTTCTCGGTGACGAGCGCCTTGCGGTCGCCGCTGAGGCGGCGGGTCAGCGAGACCTTCATGGCTTTCGAGCCGCTGTGCGCGTCGGCGACGGTGGCGAAGGTGAAGTCGTTGTCGCCCCAGCCGGACTTCTCCCAGCAGGAGGGCATGTCCTCGCCGGGTGCGCCGACGGTCTCGAATCCGGAGTTGGTGAGCAGATTGGGCGGTCCGGCCGTGGCCTGCTGCGGTGCGGTGAGCAGCAGGCCCGCGGTCATCGCCCCGACGGCGGCCAGGGCGGCGCGCCGCCCGGCCTTCCGCCGGATGTTCGCTGGCATGGACGGTTCCCTTCTGTTCTGTTCTGTTCCGTACGGCGGCTCTGCGGAACTCAGCTCCCGCTGCCGCCGCGATCGGTACGGGTCCTGCGCGGCAGGTACACGAGGGCCTCGGTGGCGGCGAACCGCAGGACGAAGGTGGTGACCAGGGCCAGGGCCGTGGCGGGCAGCACCCCCATGCCGAGGCGGGCGACGAACAGGGCGATCAGCGGGATCCGCAGCAGGAGATCGGCATTGGCCAGCAGGGCGAAGCGGCCGACCCGGTCCCCCCAGTGGCGGTGCCGGCGCCGGTCGCGGAAGAGCAGGGTCTCGATGAGGACGAAGTTCCAGAGCACCCCGGCCTGGTTGGCGGCGATCTCGGCCGGCAGGTAGTGCACCCCTGCGTGCGTGAGCAGCCACAGCGCGAACAGGTTCGGGACGAAGCCGGAGAGCCCGATCAGCCCGAAGCCGACCATCCGGGCCAGCGGGGTCGCGGAGCGCAGGGCGGCGAGGTGGGTGAGGAAGCGCAGCCCTTCGCGCGCCCCGGACTTGGACTCGCCCGCGTAGCGGTCCTGGAAGACGAAGGGCACCTCGGCGACCTTGGCCGGCCGGCAGCGCACCGCCAGTTCCAGCAGGATCTTGTAGCCGAGGGGTTTGAGGGCGTCCGCTGTGACCAAGGGGCGGCGCATGGCGAAGAATCCGCTCATCGGGTCGCTGATCCCGCGCAGGGCGCGGGGGAAGAGCCCCTTGGCCAGCCAGGTCGCGCCGCGCGAGACGGCGACGCGGAAGTTCCCGGCGAGCCCGGCCCGGCTGCCGCCGGGGAGGTAGCGGGAGGCGACGACCAGGTCGGCGCCGGTGCGCTCGCCCTCTCCGACGAGCTCGGGCACCAGGTGGGGCGGGTGCTGGAGGTCGGCGTCCATGACGACGATCCAGTCGGTGTCCGCCCGCTTCAGGCCTTCGACGACGGCGCCGCCCAGGCCCCCGGCCGGCCGCTCGCGGTGCAGGACGGAGACCGGGAAGGGCAGTTCGAGGGCGGCCTTCTCGATGACGGCCGGGGTCTCGTCCGTGGAGTCGTCCACGAACAGCACCGCGCAGGGCAGACGGGCAGGGAGCGAGCCGGCGAGTCGGCTCAGCAACTCGCCGATGTTCCCCGCCTCGTTGAAGGTCGGGATGATGAGGGTGACGCTGCCCGCCGCGAGCTCGCCCTCCTCCTGCCGCCCTCCCGGAACGGAGACTTCCGGATCACTCGGGGCATGCGGGGTCCACAGGTCCTCGCTCATGGCGGATCAGCTCCCGTCGGCTCGGTCGGTCCTGCGGATCTCGATGCGGTCCTCGCCGGAGCCGAAGACGGCCACCGCCGTCGAATGCTCCAGCGCGGCCTTCACGTTGGGCAGGTCCGCCGCGTCCCGGCGGACGGTGGGCGAGGAGACCACGTAGTCGATGTCGCGCCAGCCGCGCGGCAGGGTCTTGGTGACGGCGGGGTCGAGGTCGGCCTTGTAGAACCAGATGGCGCCGAGCCCGGGCTCGAAACCGCGGTGCACGGCGTCCAGCCAGAGCGCGTCGTCGACGAGGACCCTGGCGTGCCCGGGGTCGGGGACCTCCCGGCCGAGCCAGGCGGCGGCCTGCCGGTACGGGGCGTTGGCGTCGGCCGTGAGCGCGGTGCGGTTGCCCTCGTACCAGCGCGGCAGGACGTACACCGCGGCGGCCAGGGCGAGTACGCCGATCAGCGCGCGGCGCGCGTACCTGCGCACCCGGTGCTCCCCCGGCGCCCGGCGGCGTCGCAGCACGGCGTGCGTGACGCTGGCCGCGCCCCCGGCGAGGACCAGCGCGAGGAACGGCAGCGCCTGGATCACGTACATCGCGGGCAGGTAGCCGGAGGGCCTCATCGCGACGGCCGCGAGGATCACGGCGGCGAGCGCCGGTCCGGCGAGCGCGCGGGCGGTGACCGACCACTTGGGGGTGGCGAGCAGCAGGAGCGCCCCGGCCAGCCCGCCGAGCGGCAGGACGGTGTCGTAGTACAGCCAGGACCGGAGCACGCCGTTCGAACCGGAGCCGGGGGTCAGGAGGAAGCCCGAGCCCGGGCGGCTCATCTGGTACGTGATGCCGTCGATCAGCGAGACGTGCCCGGCGCCGGGCAGCAGTTCGCTGTTGAGCAGCGCGTACAGGGGGTACGAGAGCCCGATGAGCGCGCAGGCGGTGATGGCCCCGGTGACGGCGAACTTGCGGGTGTCGCGGTGGCTGTGGCGCCACATGGTCACCAGCAGCGCCGGCAGCACCACCAGCATCGTCTCCTTGGTCAGGACGGCGGTGGCGGCCGCGAGCCCCGATCCGAAGTGGTGCCACAGGTGGCGGCTGGGGGACGCGGCCAGGCAGAAGGCCAGCAGCATCCACATCACGGCGAGGTTGTCGAGGAAGATCTCCCGCTGGAGCACGACGGAGAGCGGGGAGAGCCCGAAGAGGGCCATCGCGAGGCCGGCCGCCCAGCGCGGCAGCCAGAGCCTGCGGGCGAGGACGTAGATCAGCACCGCGCTCGCGGCCGAGACGGCGAGCATCGAGAAGCGCATCGGCGCGACGGTCATCCAGTCGGGCACGAGGAGCGAGGGCAGGTACGTCAGCCCCGCGATCTGTATCCAGCCGAGCGGCGGATGGTCGTACCAGTACGTGTAGTGCGCGAGGCCGTCGCCCTGCTGGACGGCCCACGCCTGGGCGAGGTAGGTGCCCTCGTCGTCGCTCAGGGTCGGGAAGTTCGTGATGTTCCAGCCCTGGACGAGGACGATCGCGAGCAGGACGGCCCCGCAGAGCAGCAGGTCGGGACGGGAGGAGCGGAAGCGGACGAGGGGGTGGGCCGGGGCGGGCGGCCGGACCCCGAGCCCGCCGGGACGCGTCCGCTGCTGCGGGATCAGAGGTGCGGTGGCGGTGGCGGTGGCGGTGGCCGTTGCGGTGGCCGTTGCGGTGCCGGGCTGGGGATCGGTGGCCGTGGGCAGGGTAGCGGTCACTGGCGGCCGTCCTCTCGGATCGCGGTGGACGCGCCGGCGGTGGCGACCGCGGCGGTGGCGCTGATCGGAGCGAGGTGGGCGCCGGTGTGGCTGGTCAGCTCCCATTCGTTGCGGCCGCGCTGCTCGCGCCAGACCGCCCGGATCGCGGCGCCCGCCAGCATCACCTGGTAGAACGGGCCTCCGACGACGAGCTTGAGGTAGTGCACGAAGCGGACGCGCAGGCCGTACTGGCGGCCGAAGTCGTGGAGGCCGACGATCTCGAAGACGAACGTCACCATCGCCGTGATCATGGGGAGGAAGGTGATGATCGCGATGCCGACGGGCACGTCGAGCAGGACCGCGACGGCGAAGTTGAGCGGGATGATCACCCCGGACGCCGCCTGCATGAACGGGGTCATCAGCGTGTAGCGGGCGAGCCAGCGCTGGCCGCGGCCGGGCAGCCGCTGCCAGTCCTTCTTCCGGTAGACCTGGAGGAAGCCCTGGTTCCAGCGGGTGCGCTGCTTGAGCAGGCTCAGCAGCGAGCCCGGCGTCTCCTCGCGGGTGACCATGTCGCTGTCGTACGCGACGACCACCTTCTTGCCGACCGAGGAGAGCCGTACGCCCAGGTCGCAGTCCTCGGCGAGGCAGTTCTGGTCCCAGCCGCCGGCCTCGCGGAGCACCTCGGTCCGTACGAAGACGGTGTTGCCGCCGAGCGGGATGAACCCCTTCTCGGCGTGCAGGTGCAGCCGGGAGCGGAACCAGAAGAAGTACTCCAGGCAGTTGCGCAGGCTGTACCAGGAGGAGTGGAAGTCGATGAGCTGGACCCCGCCCTGGACCACGTCTGCCGCGGTGGAGCGGAAGGCGTGGTCGACGTGGGCGAGCAGTTCGGGGTGGACCTGGTCCTCGGCGTCGAAGACCCCGACGATGTCGCCCCGGCAGTGCGGAAGGGCGGTGTTGAGGGCCTTCGGCTTGTTCTTGGCCTCGTGGTGGTCGACGACGACCCGTACGCGCTCCGGCGCCCGCGCGACCGCGGCCTCGGCGACGGCGGCGGTCTCCGGGTCGTCGTGTCCGACGATGACGATGATCTCGTAGTCGCCGTGGCTCGATTCGAGCAGTCGCTCGATCGTGTGGCGCAGGACCGCCTGTTCGTGCCGGGCCGGGAGCAGCAGCGAGAAGGCCAGCCGGCCCTCGCCGTCCGGGCGGTCGAACCGGGTCGAGGCGAGCGTCTCCGGCGTGCGCCACGCGTGCATCTGCCACCACAGCGTGAAGGCGGCCATCCAGAACAGCGCAAACGAAATGATGGATATGACGACAGAGGTGTACAAAACGTCCCCCACAGACATGCCGCGACACCCTGCGGCAATCGGCAAACCCCCCAGGGGATCAGGGCGGGCCCCCCGGCCCGCCCACCCCTGCTTCCCCCAGCCCCCCGCTCCCCCGCTCCCCCTGCTTCCCCCTCGGACGCACCCCCCGGTGCGCCCGCCCAGCGGCTCCCCAGTGCGTCCGCAGACACGAGAGTAGGCAGCGAAAATGACACTCAGGAGCCGCGGGGATAAAAAGCGGGTTTCCGAACTCTCGGACCAGCAACCGGAATTGACGCCACTCCGGTGGATTCAGGGATGTACCGCACCCAACTGGTCCGCCAGCTCGACCGGATCCGTCGTAGGCCGCGCGCAGACGAAATGTCGACACACATACGCCGTCGGAAGGTCGTGCACGAGTGTGCGCTCGGCCAGGAGGGGGAACTCGCCCCCGCTGCCGTCGGCCGCCCGCGGCAGCCCGACCGCCACCACCGCCCCGGGAGCCGTCCCCAGCAACGCCGTCCGGTGCAGCGCGGTCAGCGCCGGATCCTCCGGGTGGCCCACCACGGCCACCTCGCGCGGACCGTCGAGCAGCGCCTCCGCGACCGCGAGCCCGTGCCCGATGAAGCGCGGGACGCGCGGACCCAGCGCGTGCACGACCCCGAGGGCCCGCTCGGCCGCCGTACGGTGCGCCTCGGAGCCGGTGTGCGCGGCGTACGAGAGGAGCGCGCCGGCCGCGGCAGTCCAGCCGGAGGGGGCCGCGGTGTCGGTCGGGTCCTGGGGGCGGCGGATGAGCCGCTCGGCGTCGTGCGCGGTGTCGTAGAGGGAGCCGTCCTCGGCGGTGAACCGGTCCAGGACGAGGTCGACGAGGAAGCCCGCGAACTCCAGCCACACCCCCTCGCCGGTCACGGCCGCCAGCGCGAGGAAGCCGTCGGCGACGTCGCCGTAGTCCTCCAGGACTCCGGCGTTGGCGCCTACGCGGCCGTCCTTGCTGGTCCGGGCCAGCCGGGCGCGACCGTCCATGTGCACGCGGACCAGGAGGTCCGCGGCCTCGGTGGCCCGCTCGACGAGGTCCGGCCGGTCGAAGAACGCCCCGCACTCGGCCAGCGCCGCGATCGCCAGGCCGTTCCAGGCGGCGACCACCTTGTCGTCGCGGCCGGGCGCGGGCCGCTCGGCGCGCGCCGCGAGCAGCCTCCGGCGGATGCCGTCGATCACTTCGGCGTCCACGACGGGCCCGTCCTGCGGCAGCCGGAGTACGGACTTGCCGTGCTCGAAGGTTCCCTCGTCCGTCACCCCGAAGCAGGCGGCGGCGAGCGCCGCGTCGTCCGCGCCGAGCACCTCGGCCAGCTGGGCCGGGGTCCAGGCGTAGTACGCGCCCTCGACGTGGGCACCGGTCTGCGGGTCCTCGCTGTCGGCGTCGAGCGCGGAGGCGAAGCCGCCCTCGGTGGTGCGCAGCTCGCGCACCATGAAGTCGGCGGTCTCCAGGGCGACGCGCCGCGCGAGGCCGCTGCCCGTGGCCCGCCACAGGTGCGCGTAGACCCGGCACAGCAGCGCGTTGTCGTAGAGCATCTTCTCGAAATGCGGAACAACCCATTCCCGGTCGACGGAGTACCGGGCGAACCCGCCGCCCAGCTGGTCGTAGATCCCGCCGCGGGCCATCGCCTCACAGGTGTCGGCGGCCATCTGCAGGGCCCCCTCGCCCCCGGTGCGCGCGTGGTGGCGCAGCAGGAACTCCAGCACCATGGACGGCGGGAACTTGGGCGCCCCGCCGAAGCCGCCGTGGACGGCGTCGTAATCGCGGGTCAGCCCGAGCAGCGCCTGGGCCAGCTCCTCGGGGCCGGGCGTCCCGGCCTTGCCGTAGTCCAACTGCCGCCCGGCGAGGTCCCGTACGATCCGCTGCGCGACCTCGGCCACCTCCTCGGGCCGCCCGACCCAGGCGGTCCGCACGCCTTCGAGGATCTCCATGAAGGAGGGCATCCCGTGCCGGGGCTCGGGCGGGAAGTAGGTGCCGAAGTAGAAGGGTTCCGCGTCCGGGGTCAGGAACACGGTCATGGGCCAGCCGCCCTGCCCGGTGGCGGCCTGGACGGCCTCCATGTAGACGGCGTCGACGTCGGGCCGCTCCTCGCGGTCCACCTTGATGTTGACGAAGTGCTCGTTCATGTAGGCGGCGGCCAGCTCGTCCTCGAAGGACTCGTGCGCCATGACATGGCACCAGTGGCAGCTGCTGTACCCGACGCTGAGCAGCACGGGCACCCCCCGCTCCCGGGCCTCCGCGAAGGCCTCCGGCGACCAGGGCCACCAGTCGACGGGATTGTCCGCGTGCTGCAGCAGGTACGGCGAGGTCTCGTGAGCGAGGCGGTTCGGCATGGCCCCATCCTCGCGTACCGGGCGGGACGCCGCCGGGATCGGGGGACGGCGTGCCCGCGGCACGTCGCGCGGGCGCCGGGCCCGCGCCCGCGATCACGCCGCGTAGGCCGGAGGCTCCGTCCGCGGGGCGGAAGGCACATATATGCGCGGGAGCGGGGGGAGTTGGGGCAACTCCCTCTGATCTAGCTCAGATTCCCTCGCGCTCGCGGCAGTCCCGGCGGACACTTGGGGCACGTTGCCGGAGCTCTCTTGAGGGGGATTGCCGATGCGGGAAAGCCATCGCGGCGAGGCCGAGCGACTGCTGGAGCGGGCCGTGGACGAGGAGGCCCGGCGGGGGGCCGGAGCCGGTACGCCGGCCGACAGGGCGGCGCTCACGGCGCGCGGGCTGGAGGCGCTGGACGCGCTCGCCGCGAGCGCCGCCGAGGAGTACGAGGCGTACGTACGGGCCCTGGACGAGGCGGCGGCCGGGGACGAGTCCCTCGGCGAGGCCTTCCGCCGCGGCAACACCTCAACGGCGCTGCTCGTGACGGCCGTTGCGGCGGCCGCGGCCGTCGGGGCGGACCTGTCCCTCGGCGTGGGGGCGGGCACGGCGCTGGCGGCCGGCGCCGTCACCGGCATCGCCGGGGCGGTGGCCACGGTCGCCAAGGTGACCGCCCTGCACCTGCCCGCCGCGAACCGGCGGGCCGGGGTGCGCGGGCAGCCCGGCGGGCCGGAGCAGCTGAGGCTCCAGTGGCTGACGGCGCTTGAGGTGCGCGGGATACGCCCGTTCCTGGAGCAGCAGCGCGCGGTGGCCGCCTCGGCGCGGGTGCCCCGGCAGCCCTCCCGGACCGCCGCTCCCCAGCTGCGCGGGACCGACCGCAGCGCGGAGGCCCGCCGGCGCAGCGTTCTGGAGCAGTCCTTCGGCCAACTCCCGCAGACGACGGCCGCGTTCACCGGCCGTCGGGCGGAGCTGACCCGGATAGCGCAATGGGTGCAGGCGGCCCGGGCCAGTACGGAGACCCGCCCGGTGGTCGTGGTGCTGCACGGCGAGCCGGGCGTGGGCCGCACGGCCCTCGCCCTGCGGGCGGCGGACGCGCTGCGCGACCAGTTCCGCGGGGCCTGCGTGGTGGACCTGCGGGGCGGCTCGCTCAGCGGGGAGGCGCCGCTGCCGCTCCGGGAGGCGCTGCTGCACCTGCTGAACCGGCTCGGCGCCCCGCGCGAGCAGCTGCTGTTCCGCGAGGGGGCCTCGGCGGACCAGCAGGTACGGCGCCTGGGCGAGCTGTACCACCAGCACCTCCAGGGGCTGCCCGTCACGGTGCTGCTGGACGACGCGGTGGACGCGGAGCAGGTGCGGACGCTGGTGCCCGAGCGGTCGGAGAGCCTGGTGCTGGTGACGTCCCGGGAACCGCTGGAGCTGCCCGGCCTGTCGGCGTGGGTGCACCAGCTGCCGGTGGAGCGGCTCGCGGAGGCGGAGGGCGCGGAGCTGGTGCGCGCCGGGGCCGAGGCTGCCGGGACGGCCCCGTACGGTGAGGAGGCGGTGGGCGGGCTGCTCGCGCTCGGCGGCGGGCTCCCGCTGGCCCTGCGCGTACTGGCCCCGCTGGCCGCGCCGGCCGCAGAGGCCCCGCCCGCCCCGCCGACCCCACAGGCCCCGCCCGGCCGGGGCGCCGCCGACGCCCTCGACGGCGCCCTCGCGCTCGCCTACGTACGGCTGCCCGAGGAGCGGCGGCGGCTGCTGCGGCGCCTCACCCTCGCCGGGCGGGCCTCGCTCGGGCCCTCGGCTGCGGCGGCGCTGATCGACGCCGACATGGCGACGGCCGGACTGCTGCTGCGCGAGCTGGCGCAGGCGGGCCTGCTGGACCACGTGCGCGGGGAGCGGTACCGCATGCACGACGCCGTGCGCTCGTACGCGGCGGCGCGGCTCGCGGCGGACGAGGACCGGGCCGAGTCCTCGGCGGCGCACGGCCGGCTGATCCGCAATTACGCGCAGCTCGCCGACGCGGTGATCCGGATGGTCGACGGGAAGATGTCGACCCGCGCCCACCACTTCGGGGGGCACGGCTTCGCCTCGCTCGACGCGGCGCTGCGCTGGCTGGACGACGAGTCGAGCTTCATCACGGCCGCGCTGCGGCACTCGCAGGACGTGGACCAGCAGGCCGTACTGGACCTGCTCGGCGCGCTCTGCGACTTCTGCCTGCTGCGCGGGGACCTGTACCGCCTCGGCGAGATCAACGAGCTCACCCTCGCCGTCGAGGCGGCCCGCCAGGGCGGTCCCGGCGAGGGGCGTCTGGTCCGCTCCGTGCAGTGGCGCACCGGCATCGCGGCCCGCCAGCTCGGCGAGCTGGACAAGGCCCGGACCACGCTGACCTCGGTGGTCGACCAGTACCGGGAGGCCCACCAGGACGCCGGCGCGGGCATGGCCCTCATCTCGCTCGGCATCACCCTGCACCACCAGGGCCAGCTCCCGGAGGCCGCCGCCCGCATCCGCGAGGCGCTGGTGCTCCAGGAGCCGGACGAGCTGGCCGGCGACCGCGCGTGGGCCCTGCACGCCCTCGCGGCGGTGGAGCGGGACCGCGCGCACCTGGCGGAGGCGGTGCAGCTGCTGGAGCGGTCGCTGGCCCTGCACCGGGAGAACGAGAGCGTGCACGGTGAGGCGTGGGCGCACTTCCAGCTGGGGCAGGTGTACCTGCGGCTGGGCGACGTCCCGGGGGCGGAGGCGGAGCTGAAGCTCGCCCTCGACCTGTACGGGCGCACGCGCGACGAGCGCGGCCAGGCCTGGGCGCTGACCCAGCTGGGCCGCGCCCGGGTCGTCGACGGGGACCCGGGCCCGGCGGTGGAGCGGCTGCGCGAGGCGCTGGCCAGCCACCGGGAGCAGGAGGACGCGCGCGGCGAGGCGTGGACGCTGTACTACCTCGGGCAGGCGCTGGAGGAGGGCGGCGAGCGCGACCAGTCGGTACGGGAGCTGGAGCGGGCCCGCACGATGTTCTCGCGGATGCGGGACGTGTACGGGCTGGCGCACGCCCGCCACCACTCGGGCCGGGTCACGCGCGACCAGCGGGCGGCTCAGACGGGGAACCTGCGCAACTCCGGGTTCGCCCGGCAGCTGCTGATGGACGCGCGGGCGGACTTCCGGCGGATCGGGCTGGCGCACGGGGAGGCCTGGACCTGCCTGGAGCTGGCGGTGGTCGACGCGGGCAACGGCCGGGTGGCGCAGGCGCTGGGCCTGTGCGAGGAGGCGGCCCGGCTGTTCATCTCGTACGGGGACCGGCGCGGGGAGGACTGGGCCCGTTTCCTGCGCTGCACGCTGCTGCCGTACGCGCTCCCGGGCGCGGGCGTCGAGGAGGCCCGGGCGGAGCTGGCCCGGCTGGCCGCGGCTCCGCACACGATGCGGGACGGTCGCCTGGAGGACGGCCTGGACACCTACGCGGTGGTGCTGGGGCGCGGGGTGGACCCGGCGGAGGGCTGGCAGGCGTGGCGGCTCGGGCTGGTCCCGAACCTGCACTCGCGGGAGATCATGGGCGTCCCCATGCCACCGGCCCCGCCGGTGGCGTGACCGGGTGGGCCGCACCGCCCCGCGAGGGGGGCGGCCGACACCGGGACGACGGTCTGCCGGCCGCGGGGCCCGGCCGCGGGCGCGCGAGCGCCGCCCCTCCCTCGCGAACGTGACGGGAGGGCGGCGGTTCACCGCCGGGGAACCGGCTCCCGCGTGACTACGGAGCCCGGTCGGCGGCGGGTGCGGCGGCGGACGCCGCCCCGGCCTCCGGGGCCTCCTTGAAGTCGACCCGGCCCATGTGCCGGCTCATCGACTTCATCAGGCCCCACACCGCCAGGGCGAGGGCCGCGAACACGATGAAGCCCAGGACGCCGGGGGTCACCTTGTTCTTGTCGAAGGTGTCCCCCGCCAGCGGAAGGAGCTCGGTCAGTGCTGCCTGCGTAGCGCTCATGGCTACGCATTCTCCCGGATGCCCTCGAAGAGGTCGGACTCGGGGAGGGAAGTGTCGACGAGCGACTTCGCGAGCTCGTACTCCTCCGTGGGCCAGACCTCCTTCTGGATCTCCATCGGGACGCGGAACCAGCCGCCGTCCGGGTCGATCTGCGTGGCGTGCGCGATGAGCGCCTTGTCACGGATCTCGAAGAAGTCGGCGCAGGGCACGTGCGTGGTCAGGGTCCGCTCCTTGCGCTCGAACTCCTTCCAGCGCTCCAGCCACTCCCCGTACGGGGACTCCATGCCGCGCGAGAGCAGCGCCTCGTGCAGGGCGATGGTGCGCGGCTTGTTGAAGCCCTGGTTGTAGTAGAGCTTCTGCGGCTGGTAGGCCGGGCCGAACTCGGCCTCCGGGTACTTCGCGGTGTCCGCGGCGCCCTCGAAGGCCACCATCGAGATCTTGTGGGTCATGATGTGGTCGGGGTGCGGGTAGCCGCCGTTCTCGTCGTACGTGGTGATGACCTGCGGCCGGAAGGCGCGGATCTTCTTCACCAGGCGGCCGGCCGCCTCGTCCACGTCCTCCAGGGCGAAGCAGCCCTCGGGCAGCGGGGGCAGCGGGTCGCCCTCGGGCAGGCCGGAGTCGACGTAGCCCAGCCACTCCTGATCGATGCCGAGGATCTGGCGCGCCTCGTCCATCTCCTTGGCGCGGACCTCGTGGATGTTCTCCTCGATGTACTTGTCGCCCTGGAGCTTGGGGTTCAGGATCGAGCCGCGCTCACCCCCCGTGCAGGTCACCACCAGGACGGGAACCCCCTCGGACACGTACTTGGCCATGGTGGCCGCGCCCTTGCTCGACTCGTCGTCGGGGTGGGCATGGACGGCCATCAGTCGAAGCTGCTCGGTCAAGACAGGATCCTCTTTGAGTCGTCAGGGCGTTCGCCTCCTATAGTGACCGAATCGGGGGGTGGAAAAATTCCGGGGCTGCCCCCGGGAATCCGGAGTGCTGCACTCCCGAAAGGAACGATCAATGAGCGCGGTGCGCGAGGGGCTGCCCGAGGGCCGCTACGGCCGGTCGGCGGACGAGCGTGCGGACCGCAAGCTCAAGATCGTCGGTTCGGTGCTGGGCGTCGGGCTGCTGGCCCTGGTCGGGTGGATCGGCTGGGACTACGTCGCGGGCCAGAGCGTCAGCGCCGAGGTGATCAAGTTCCAGGTGGTCTCGGACACCGAGGTGAAGGTGCACCTGGAGGTGCGCAAGGACGCCGGGGTCACCGGGGTGTGCACCCTCAGCTCCCAGAACGAGGAGCACGCCGAGGTGGGCCGCGCGGACTTCACCTTCGGGCAGAAGAGCTCGCGCGTGGACGAGATGCTCTCGCTGAAGACCACCGGCCGGGCCACGATGATCGAACTGGTGGGCTGCCAGGCCGCGGGCCAGGGCACCACGCCGACGGCAGGCTGATCTCTTCCCTGCTCACGGGCCCGATGACACACTTGATACACATGGTGTCCTCCCCCTTTTCTTCCCGAATTGTTAGGCTCGTGGTTTCGCCCGCCGCTGGCGGACAAGTAGTCCCCTGTACCGACGAGGAGCACCCGTGACCCAGACGAGCGAGAGCGTCACCTGGCTGACCCAGGCGGCGTACGACCAGCTGAAGGCAGAGCTGGACTACCTCTCTGGTCCCGCACGCACGGAGATCGCCACCAAGATCGCAGCCGCCCGCGAGGAGGGCGACCTGCGTGAGAACGGCGGTTACCACGCAGCCAAGGAGGAGCAGGGCAAGCAGGAGCTCCGCGTCCGCCAGCTGACGCAGCTCCTGGAGAACGCCAAGGTCGGCACCGCACCCGCCTCCGACGGCGAGGTCGCGCCCGGCACGGTCGTCACCATCGCCTTCGACGGCGACGAGGACGACACCATGTCCTTCCTGCTCGCCTCGCGCGAGTACGCCTCCTCGGACTTCGAGACCTACTCCCCGCAGTCCCCGCTGGGCACGGGCGTGATGGGCAAGAAGATCGGCGAGAACGCCGAGTACGAGCTGCCGAACGGCAAGAAGGCCACCGTCAAGATCCTCGACGTCAAGCCCTTCAACGGCTGATCACCCCACGCGTACTCGAAAGCCCCCGCCGGACGGATCCGGCGGGGGCTTTCCCGTGTCCCGTGTCCGGGCACCGGGGCGTGGACGGCAGGGCGGCCGACGGCCGGACGGTCTACGCGCTCGCCGAGCGGTACTTGCGGACCGACAGGGTCCGGAAGACCACGACGATCAGCACCGACCACAGGATCGACGCGGTGACCGGGTGCTGCATGGGCCAGGCCGCGGGTGCCTCGTATCCCGGCGGGAAGTTGCCGAACAGCTGCCGGGCCGCCTGGACGGTGGCGCTGAACGGGTTCCACTCCGCGATGGTCCGCAGGAAGGCCGGCATGTTCTCGGAGGGGACGAAGGCGTTCGAGATGAACGTCAGCGGGAAGAGCCAGATCAGCCCGCCCGAGGTGGCCGCCTCCGGGGTGCGCACCGACAGGCCGATCAGCGCGCCGATCCAGGAGAACGCGTAACCGAGCAGGAGCAGCAGCGCGAACCCGGCCAGCACCTCGCCGGCGCTCGTGTGGGTGCGCCAGCCGACGAGCAGGGCGACGACGGCCAGGACCACCAGCGTGAGGGTGGTCTGGACGAGGTCGGCCAGCGTGCGGCCGGTCAGGACCGCGCCGCGGGCCATGGGCAGCGAGCGGAAGCGGTCGATCAGGCCCTTGTGCATGTCGTCCGCGATGCCCGCGCCCGCGCCGGCGGTGGCGAAGGTGACGGTCTGGGCGAAGATGCCGGCCATCAGGAACTCGCGGTAGGCGGCGGGCGAGGTGTTGCCGTCCACGCTGATCGAGCCGCCGAAGACGTAGCTGAAGAGCACGACGAACATGACCGGCTGGATGAGCCCGAAAATGATCACTTCGGGGATCCGGGACATCCGGATCAGGTTCCGTTTGGCGATGACCAGGGAGTCGTTGACGCCCTGGGCGATGCCGCCGCGGGGTCGGGGTGCCGCGAGCCGCGGGGTCGGGGAGGTGGGGGGCGGGGAGGTGGGGGTCATTTCTGCGCCTCCTCGTCGTTCAGGGCGGCCGTGTGACCGGTGAGGGAGATGAACACGTCGTCGAGGGTGGGCCGGCGCAGGGCGATGTCGTCGATCTCGATGCCGCGCGAGTCCAGCTCGCGGATGACCTCGGCGAGCAGCCTGGCGCCGCCGCTGACCGGGACGGTCAGCTTGCGGGTGTGCTGCTCGACGGTGGTCTCGCCCTCGCCGAAGCCGGCCAGCACGGCGCGGGCGTCGGCCATGTGCCCGCGCTCGTGGACGACGACCTCGACGCGCTCGCCTCCGGTCTGGGCCTTGAGCTGGTCGGAGGTGCCGCGGGCGATGACCTTGCCCTGGTCGACCACGCAGATGTCGTGGGCGAGGTGGTCGGCCTCCTCCAGGTACTGGGTGGTGAGCAGCAGGGTGGTGCCCCCGGCCACCAGCTCCTGGATGACGTCCCAGAGCTGCTGGCGGTTGCGCGGGTCGAGGCCGGTGGTCGGCTCGTCCATGAACATCACGGGCGGCCGGACGACGAGTGCCGCCGCGAGGTCCAGGCGCCTGCGCATGCCGCCGGAGTACGTCTTCGCGGTGCGGTCGGCGGCGTCGGCGAGGTTGAAGCGCTCCAGCAGTTCGCCGGCCCGGGCCTTCGCCGCCTTGCCCGTCATCTGGTACAGCCGGCCGACCATCCGGAGGTTCTCGCGGCCGGTCAGGTACTCGTCCACGGCCGCGAACTGGCCCGAGAGGCCGATGGCGCGGCGGACTTCGTTGGGATGCCTGAGGACGTCGATCCCGGCGACCACCGCCTTGCCGCTGTCGGGCCGCAGGAGGGTGGTCAGGACGCGGACGGCCGTGGTCTTGCCGGCGCCGTTGGGGCCGAGCAGGCCCAGCACGGTGCCCTCGGGGACATCGAGGTCCACGCCGTCCAGTGCCCGTACCTCGCCGAAGGTCTTGACCAGGCCTTCGGCGTAAATGGCGCCCGGCATAGGGATTCCCCCTGGATGTAGCGAGCCAGTGAACCGGTGCTTCCCAGGCAAATCCTATGGGCGCGGGTCAAGGACCGCCCGGGCGTCAGCCCGCGCCGAGGTACGTGACGTTCACGGTGAGGAGGCTCTCGTTCGACTTCAGGGACACGGTGGTCGACTGCTTCACGCTGCCGACCAGCAGCACCCAGTCCGTCTGCTCGTAGCTGTTCGGCGCCGTCTCCCGCCAGCCGAGGTGCTTGAGGTGCTCGGCGATCTTCGGCAGGGCGCCCTCCACCTGCTGCGTGTTCACGACCGCGGTCCAGTCGACCTGGCTCGCGTTCTTCGTGTTGTCGGCGTCGCCCGAGCCCTTCCCCTTCTCGGGGTCCAGGCCCGCGGCGCGCAGCGCCGAGCGGACCTCCTGGTCCACGGTGTCCCGGCTGACCGGCGCTTCGGCGCCCTTGGCCGCGGGCTGCGCGGCGGAGGACGCGGCCGCCTTCGGCGCCCCCTCCTTGCCGGATCCCTCGGAAGAGGAACAGCCCGCGAGGACGAGGGCCGCCGACGCGGCCAGAGCGATGACGGCCGCCGTTTGCGGTCTGACGCGAATGTGCACCGAGAGACTCCCACCCCATGTGAACGTGGCCGGGAGTCTCACACAAACGGCCGGATTCCGCACCCCTGTGTCACCACCGAAGGGGACAAGACCTAGCCGATCACCGCGTATCCGGCACCGTGGAGGGAGCGCGCGACCTCGGCGCAGTGCTCCGGGCCCTTGGTCTCCAGGTGCAGTTCGACCTCCACCTCCGTGAGCCCCAGCCGCGGGTCGGTCCGTACGTGGCTCACGTCCAGCACGTTCGCATCCACCGTCGACAGCACCGCCAGGAGCCCGGCCAGCGCCCCCGGCCGGTCCGCGACGCGCAGCCGCAGCGACAGGTAGCGGCCCGCCGCCGCCATGCCGTGGCGCAGGATCCTCTGGAGCAGCAGCGGGTCGATGTTCCCGCCGGACAGGACCGCGACCACGGGGCCGCCGCCCGCGTACAGCTCGGGACGGCTCAGCAGGGCGGCCACGGGGCTGCACCCGGCCGGCTCGACCACCAGCTTGGCGCGCTCCAGGCAGAGCAGCAGGGCGCTGGAGAGGGCGTCCTCGGAAACCGTGCGGACGCCGTCGAGCAGTTCGCCGATGATGTGGAACGGGATGTCCCCGGGGCGGCCGACCTTGATCCCGTCGGCCATGGTGACCGGGTTGTCGATCGAGACCGGGTGCCCGACCCGCAGCGAGGGCGGGTAGGCGGCCGCGCCCTCCGCCTGGACGCCGATGACCTTCACGTCGGGCCGCAGGGCCTTCACGGCGACAGCGATGCCCGCCGCGAGGCCGCCGCCCCCGATCCCGACGAGGATCGTCCGCACCTCCGGGCACTGCTCCAGGATCTCCAGGCCGACCGTGCCCTGGCCCGCGATGATGTCGCGGTGGTCGAACGGGTGGATGAACACCGCCCCGGTGCGGTCCGCGTACTCCTGGGCCGCCGCCAGGGTCTCGTCGACGACCTGCCCGTGCATCCGCACCTCGGCCCCGTACTCCCGCGTCGCCGCCACCTTCGGCAGCGGCGCCCCGACCGGCATGAACACCGTCGAGCGGACGCCGAGGAGGGAGGAGGCCAGGGCCACGCCCTGCGCGTGGTTGCCGGCACTGGCCGCGACCACGCCGGCGGCCCGCTGCTCGGGGCGCAGGCCGGCGATGCGCACGTACGCGCCGCGCAGCTTGAAGGAGCCGGTCCGCTGGAGGTTCTCGCACTTGAAGTGGACCGGGGAGCCCGTGAGGGCGCTCAGGTGCCGGCTGTTCTCCATCGGCGTGACCCGGGCGACGCCGGAGAGCATCTTCTGGGCCCCGCGGACGTCGTCGAGGATGACCTGCGGAACGGGCACGGGCACGCGGTAGTTCATGCCGCCAGTCTCGCAGCCCCCACCGGTACCGGCCGGGGGCGGCGGAGCCGGGCCCTTCGGACCGGGTGCCCGCCCGGGGCTGCGGATGTCACGGGGGCAGGGCTCCGGGGGCCCACAGGGGGCGAAATCACGCCATCCGGGACGGGTCCGCCGCCTTGGTCCGTACCGCCCGTATCAGTTCTCGTACGAGGCGTACGGGCCGCCCCACGGCCGCGTACTCTGTCCCCCAACCTTGTCGGCCCCACGCGAAGAGAGCTCACGGCCATGCCCTCCAACCCGGCCAATTCCGACCTGCCCACGGCGGCCGAGGCGTCCGCCGAAGCCGGGCTCCTCGACGCGCTCCAGCACCAGGTGGCCGTCTTCGCCCGGCGCGCCGAGCAGACCCGCCTGGGCGGGGTCGGCCAGGCCCGCAACTCGATGGACCGCGCCGCGTACCTGCTGCTGAACCGGCTCGACCTCGAAGGCCCGATGGGCGTCAAGGCACTCGCCGGCGGCATGGGCATCGACTCCTCCACCGTCACCCGCCAGGTCGCCCCGCTCGTCGACAGCGGCCTGGTCAAGCGCACCTCGCACCCGGAGGACGGGCGGGCCGTGGTCCTCGCGCTCTCCCCGCGCGGGCTCGCGCGGCTGGAGGAGGTCCGCTCCTCGCGCCGCGAGCTGATGGCCCGGGTGACCGAGGAGTGGTCCGAGGAGGAGCGCGAGTCGTTCACCGGACTGCTGACCCGGTTCAACGGCTCGCTGTCGGAGCTGATGGGCGCCGCTTCGGAGGCGGGCCCCGCCTCCTGAGGTCCGGGGCGGTCCGCCGGCCCGATCCGGAGTCCGTCCGACCTCTTGGCCGGGCGGTCCCGCTGCCCGCACTATGTGGCCTGTGGACGTCCACCGGCCGGGCACCTACGCGGAGTTCGAGGCCTACGTCGCGGGTGCGGCGGGGCGGCTCCTGCACGTCGCCGTCCTGCTGACCGCCGAACCGCAGGACGAGCCCGCCGCCGCCCGCAGGCTGCTCGCGGGCGCGCTGGCCCGTACGTACGCGCAGTGGCGCCGGGTCCGCCGCGACGACCCGTACGACCACACCCGCCAGGAGCTGTGCGCCGCCTTCGCGCGCACCGGCTGGCGCCACCACGGCGGTACGGGGCTCCTCGCACCGCTCGGCCCGCTGGAGCGGCTCGTGCTGGTGCTGCGCGTGTACGAGGGCGTCGCCGAGGAGGTCACGGCCGCCCAGCTGGGGCTGCCGGTGGAGCGGGTGCGGGCGCTGTGCGCCCGGGGGGTGGCCGCAGTGCGCTCCCAGGAGGCGGCGTGAGCACCTACGACCGCAAGGAAGACCAGGTCAGGCGGCTGCTGGAAGGTCCGCGCCCGGTGGTCCCGGCCGGGCTGGCGGCGAGCGCCGCGGCCCGCGGGGACCGGCTGCTGCGCCGCCGGCGGGTCCTGCGCAGGGCCGGCTGGACCCTGCTCGCCGCGGCGGCCGTGGCCTTCGCGGTGTGGGCCTCGCTGACCCGGCCGTGGGAGGTGCCGCCGAGCGGTGTGTCCCCGCCCCTGCAGGGCTGGTAGCCACCGCCCGGCGGCTCTCGCCGCACGGCCGACTAGCCGAGGGCCTGGGTCAGGTCCGCGATCAGGTCGTCGGCGTTCTCGATGCCGACCGAGACGCGGATCAGGTCCGCCGGGACCTCCAGGGCCGAGCCGGCCACCGAGGCGTGGGTCATGCGGCCCGGGTGCTCGATGAGGGACTCGACGCCGCCGAGGGACTCGGCCAGGGTGAAGATCTTGGTGCGGCCGCAGACCGCGACCGCCTCCTCCTCGCCGCCGGCGACCTGGAAGGAGATCATGCCGCCGAAGTTGCGCATCTGCTTGGCGGCGATCTCGTGGCCCGGGTGCTCGGCCAGGCCCGGGTAGAGGACCTTGGTGACCTTCGGGTGGCGCGTCAGCACCTCCACGATCTTCTGCGCGTTCTCCGCGTGGCGGTCCATGCGGACGGCCAGCGTCTTGATGCCGCGCAGCACGACCCAGGAGTCGAAGGGGCCGGCCACGGCGCCCATCGCGTTCTGGTGGTAGGCCAGCTCCTCGCCGAGCGCCGCGTCGGCGGTCACCAGCGCGCCGCCGACCACGTCGGAGTGGCCGCCCATGTACTTGGTCAGCGAGTGCACGACCACGTCGGCGCCGAGCGCGAGGGGCTGCTGGAGGTAGGGCGAGGCGAAGGTGTTGTCCACGACCAGCTTGGCGCCGGCCGACCGCGCGATGTCGGCGACGACGGCGATGTCGGTGATGCCGAGCAGCGGGTTGGACGGGGTCTCGACCCAGATGACCTTGGTCTTCGGGGTCAGGGCGGCCCGTACGGACTCCGCGTCGGAGGTGTCGGCCACCGACCACTCCACGCCCCAGCGGGAGACGACCTTCGCGAAGAGGCGGAAGGTGCCGCCGTACGCGTCGTTCGGGATGACCACGTGGTCGCCCGGGGAGAGCAGCGTACGCAGGAGGCAGTCCTCGGCGGCGAGCCCGGACGCGAAGGCGAGGCCGCGCCGGCCGCCCTCCAGCGCCGCGAGGTTCTCCTCCAGGGCGGTGCGGGTCGGGTTCGCGCTGCGGCTGTACTCGTAGCCGCCGCGCAGTCCGCCCACGCCGTCCTGCTTGTACGTGGACACCTGGTAGATCGGGGGCACGACCGCGCCGGTCTGCGGGTCCGCCGTGTTGCCCGCGTGGATCGCGCGGGTCTCGAAGCTCTGGTGCTCGTGGCTGTCGTCGCTCATGGGCAGAGCTTATGGGGTGCCGGACCGGAGGGCGGGGTGGGGCATTGGCCTTCGCGCAGGTGCGTCTGGTTCGCTGGGGGGCATGGAGATTCTGTGGTTCCTGATCGCGCTCGGCCTGCTCGTGGCCGCCTTCAGCCCGTACATACGGCGCAGGCGGGGCGGGAGCCTGCGCCTGGTCGCGCCGGACAGCCCTGACGCGGCCGACCCCGAGAACTACGGTTTCGCCCGCCAGGAGCACCTGGACATCCGGGTGCCGGGTCCCGACGAGGACCTGATGGACGCCCTGGACGCCGTACAGCGCACCGGCCGGTGGCAGGCGGCCTCCCAGCTGCTGGCCGGCACCCCGAAGGAGGGCGAGCTGCGCTGGCAGCGGGTCCAGGCCTTCGGCGGGGCCGCGGCGCTGGAGCTGGTCGCGGAGCCGGGGGTCGGCGCGCGCTGGCTGAAGGCGTGGCGGCTGGAGGCGGAGAAGGACGCGGGCGGCGCGCAGGTGCACGCGGAGCTGCTGGTGCAGCAGGCGTGGCGGCATTCGGGCGGCGTGGGCTCCACGGACCACCGGATCATCCTGGAGGAGGCCCGCGAGGCGTGCGGCAAGGCGGCGCTGCTGGCGCCGGGCGACCCGGTCCCGTTCATCACCGAGCTGGCCGTGGCGCGGGCGCTGGGGTACTCGGAGGCGGAGTTCGACGCCCTGTGGGCGAAGGTCATCGACGTGGCCCCGGCGCACATGGGCGCGCACCTGGCGGCGCTGCACTACTGGTGCGAGAAGTGGCACGGCTCGCGGGAGAAGGCGGACGCCTTCGCGCACGCGGCGGCGGCCCGCGCCCCCCGGGGCTCGCTGCTGGCGGCGCTGCCGCTGTTCGCGGTGTACGAGCACGTGCCGGACGTCGTGCTGACGAACTACTGGCGGGGCGCGGTGGTGACCCGCGCCGTGGAGGGCGCGCTGTACGCGGTGCACACCGCCCGCCAGGACGACCCGATGCTGGCGCACGTGCGGCACATGCTGCTGTCGTTCCTGGTGCCGATGGAGCGCTGGGCGGAGGCGATGGAGCAGATCCGCCACATCGACGGCTGCGTGGGCGCCCTCCCGTGGTCGGTCTCCCCCGACCCGGCGGCCCAGTACGCGGTGTTCCGCGCCCTGGCGGTGGCCGGCTACGAGGCCAACGGCGGCTCCCCGGCGACCCTCCCGCACTGACGCGGAAAGAAATGACGGAAGTCTGACGCGGTGGGCGGGGACGGGCCAGGGGGGAATCCCCGTCCGCCCTCGCCCGTTGAAGGGAGCACCACTAGGAGGGAATCATGTTCTCGTACCGCCGCACGCCCGAGCTCCCCACCCGCGAGGAGGCCCTGCCGGGCCGCGCGACAGCGCAGTTCTCGCTCCCGGACCGGCACACCGTCCTCGGCAACCCGCTCGCCGGCCCGTACCCGGCGGGCCTGGAGGTCGCGGACTTCGGCCTGGGCTGTTTCTGGGGCGCGGAGCGCAAGTTCTGGCAGACCCCGGGGGTGTGGACCACGCTGGCCGGCTACCAGGGCGGGTTCACCGAGAACCCGACGTACGACGAGGTGTGCTCGGGCCAGACCGGCCACACCGAGGTCGTGCGGGTGGTCTTCGACCCGGCACAGGTCTCGTACGCCACCCTCCTGAAGCTGTTCTGGGAGTCGCACAACCCCACCCAGGGCTTCCGCCAGGGCAATGACGTCGGCACCCAGTACCGCTCGGCGATCTACACCCACTCCGAGGCCCAGCAGGCGGAGGCCGAGGCCTCCCGCACCGCGTACCAGCAGGTCCTGACCTCGTCCGGGTACGGCGAGATCACGACGGCGGTCCTCCCGGCGGCGGAGCGCCCCTTCTGGCCGGCCGAGGCCTACCACCAGCAGTACCTGGACAAGAACCCGGACGGCTACTGCGGCATCGGCGGCACGGGCGTCAGCTGCCCGATCGGCGTGGCCAGGGCCAACGGCTGACCCTCCCCCGGCACGGTCCTCCGCCGGCTAGACGGCGGAGGACCGGCGCGCGCGATCGGGCTGCGGAGCCATCAGGCGGCGCAGCACCGGGACCAGGGGCCGCTCGACGAGGCGGTGCAGCAGCCAGGCGATCAGCACCGCGCCCGCGATGACCCCGAGCAGGGTCGGCCACGGGCCCCACTGCTCGTTCCAGCGCCAGATGACCCGTACGCCCAGCGACTGGTGCACGAGGTACAGCGGGTACGAGATCGCGCCCGCGACCGGCAGCCAGCGCCACTGGACGCGGTCCAGCTTTCCGACCGCGATCAGGCCCATCACCAGGTACATCGCGGTGATCGCGGCCAGGCAGACCTTCCAGTTGATGCCGTGCCCCTCGCCCTGCATGATCGCCGGGAGCCGGTGCTGCATCAGCAGCCAGGACAGGGCCAGGATGCCCAGGGTCTCGCCCTCGAACCTGCCCGCCCGCCGGACCAGGTAGAAGGCGATCCCCGCGATGAAGAACGGCGCCCACCGGGGTACCAGGAGCTGCTCCAGCAGCGGGATGCCCGACGCCGGCACCAGGACCGAGCCCAGCGCCCAGATCCAGCAGAAGTTCGCGACCCGGCGGTGGCCGGCGCCCAGCAGGACGACCAGCGAGAAGATCAGGTAGAAGCGCAGCTCGATCCAGAGCGTCCAGTAGACGTTGTCGACGCTGTTCACGCCGAGGGGCTCGTGCAGCATCGTGAGGTTGGTGAGCATCTGGCCGACGGTGACCTTCGGCTCTCCCGGAGTGTGCGGGCCCAGCCGGGCCGCCGCCGAGGAGAGCAGGACCGCCGCCCAGTAGAGCGGGAACAGCCTCAGGATCCGGCCGTGCCAGAACTGCTGGAGGGACTTGCCCCAGCCGGACATGCAGATGACGAAGCCGCTGATCATGAAGAAGAAGACCACGCCGAGCCAGCCGAACTCGGCGGCCTTGTGCAGCGTGGGGAACAGCGCGACCGCCGTCCCCTGCCAGGGAATCGTCCCCGAGCCGGCCAGGTAGTGGAACAGCACCACCGACAGGGCCGCGAGCAGCCGCAGCCCGTCGAGCACGGCGATGCGCGGGGCTCGCGCGGAGGGGGCCCCGGCGGCCTTCGGGCGCGGCCGGTCGGGGCTCGTCCGCGGAGCCGCGACGGGCTCGGGAACACGTTCCCCGCTGAGAACGACCCGGTCGGACATGACACCTCTGAGAATTCCCGGGGTGTTCGCGACACCGGTACGGCGGGGGGCTGTGGAGCCACGCGATCGTAGCCGTGGCCCGTACCCCCGCCCACACCGGGGCCCGCCCGCCCGTCAGATCGTCGAGGCGTCGATCACGAACCGGTAGCGGACGTCGCTGGCCAGGACCCGGTCGTAGGCGGCGTTGATCCCGGACGCGGGGATCAGCTCGATCTCCGAGCCCAGGCCGTGCTCCGCGCAGAAGTCCAGCATCTCCTGCGTCTCGGCGATGCCGCCGATCATCGAACCGGCCAGGGTCTTGCGGCCCTGGATGACCGAGAACAGGTTCAGCTCGACCGGCTCCTCCGGGGCTCCGACGTTCACCAGCGCGCCGTCGACCTTCAGCAGGCCCAGGTACGCGTCGAGGCCGAGCGGGGCGGAGACGGTCGAGACGACCAGGTCGAAGGTGCCGGCCAGCTCCTCGAAGGTGGCCTGGTCGCTCGTGGCGTAGTAGTGCGAGGCGCCCAGCCGCAGGCCGTCCTCCCGCTTGCGCAGCGACTGCGACAGGACGGTCACCTCGGCGCCGAGGGCCGCCGCGATCTTCACTCCCATGTGGCCGAGCCCGCCGAGGCCGACGATCGCGACCTTCTTGCCGGGGCCCGCCTGCCAGTGCTTCAGCGGGGAGTACAGGGTGATCCCCGCGCACAGCAGCGGGGCCGCGACGTCGAGGGACAGCCCGTCGGGGATGCGGACGGTGTAGTTCTCGTCGACGACGAGGTGCGTGGAGTAGCCGCCGTACGTGGGCTCGCCCTGCTTGTCGCGGGCGTTGTACGTGCCGGTCATGCCCTTGACGCAGTACTGCTCCTGCCCGCGCAGGCAGTACTCGCACTCCCGGCAGGAGTCGACGAAGCAGCCGACGCCCACGTGGTCGCCGACCGCGAACCTCGTGACGCCCGAACCGACTTCGGCGACGACACCCGCGATCTCGTGGCCCGGGACCATCGGGTAGATGCCCTCGCCCCAGCCGTCGCGGACCTGGTGGATGTCGGAGTGGCAGATGCCGGCGTACTTGATCTCGATGAGGACGTCGTGCTCGCCGACGGGGCGGCGCGGCACGGTGGTGCGCTCCAGCGGGGCCTTCGCCGCGGGGGCCGCGTAGGCGGCGACCCGGGTGACGGCTTCCGCGTTCCTGACGGCTTCCACATTCTTGACGGACATGGTGGGGACTCCTCGAACGCTGCGGCAAACGGTCTGCGTGCACCGAACGATCCCCGGTCCGGCCGCCGGCAGCCACGCCCCTGTCCTGCCTACGACCGGTGGTCCTATCCCTGGCGGGGTCAGGAACACGGCCCCGGCGCGGCGGCCGCCCGGCGATACTGGCGTCATGGACCAGCTTGATCAGCGTGCCGAACTGGGCGAGTTCCTCCGCTCCCGCCGTGCGCGGCTGCGTCCCTCGGACGTCGGCCTGCCGGACTACGGGCGCCACCGCCGCGTACCGGGGCTGCGGCGCGAGGAGCTGGCGCAGCTGGCGGGCGTGTCGGTGGCGTACTACACGCGGCTCGAACAGGGGCACGGGCAGAACGTGTCCGCGGAGGTGCTCGACGCGATCGCCCGCGCGCTGCGCCTGGACGGTACGGAGACGGCCCACCTGACCCACCTGGCCCGTCCCAGGCCCCGCAGGCAGCGGGCGAAGCAGTACCGGGCGGAGCACGTGCGCCCGGAGCTGCGGACGCTGATGGACGCGATGGACGGGGTGCCCGCTTACCTCCTGGGGCGGCGGCAGGACGTCATCGGGTGGAACCGGCTGGCCGCGGCGGTGTTCGGGGACTTCGGCGTACTGCCGCCGCAGGAGCGCAACCTGGTGCGGCTCGTGTTCCTGGACCCGGCCGCGGCGGAGCTGTACACGGAGTGGGACTGCCTGGCGTGCCGGGTCGTGAGCAGTCTGCGCATGTACGCGGGCGAGCACCCGGACGACGAGCAGCTGTCGGCGCTGGTCGGGGAGTTGTCGGTGAAGAACGAGGAGTTCCGGCGGCTGTGGGCGGCGCACACGCTGGCGGACAACAAGACGCACGGCGTGAAGAAGCTCCGGCACCCGCTGGTCGGCGAGCTGTCGCTGTCTTTCGAGACGCTGGCGCTGCCGGGCGACTCGGCGCAGGTCCTGGTCACCTACCACGCGGCGCCGGGCTCCCCGTCCGAGGACGCGCTGCGGATGCTGGCTTCCTGGTCGGCCCCCTCGGCCCCTGCCGCCCCCGCCGTTCCGTCGGCTCCTTCCGGCCCCGGCGCTCCTTCGCCGGCCGCTCCGTCCGCCGGCGGGGCGACGGCCTGAGCCGGATACGCGGATGGCGGGGAGCCCCGCCGTTTCCGGGGGCTCCCCGCCATCAGCGGGGTTCGGTCGAAACCGTTCTCTCACGCCGTCCGGCCGGGGCCGTTCGGCGGGGACCGGGGGTCAGGAGGCCGCGCCGGCCTTCCAGTCCGCCCAGCTCATGTTCCAGCCGTTGAGGCCGTTCTCCGGCTTGATGGTCTTGTCCGGCGAGTTGACCACCGTGACCACGTCACCGATGAGCGAGTTGTCGTAGAACCAGGCCGCGGGCTGGCTGGGGTCGTTGGCACCCTGCGCGTCGTTCAGACCGACACAGCCGTGGCTCGTGTTCGCGCTGCCGAAGACCGAGTCCGGTCCCCAGTAGTTGCCGTGGATGAAGGTGCCCGACTGGGACAGCCGCATCGCGTGCGGGACGTCCTTGATGTCGTACTCGCCCTTGCCCTCGCTGTTCTTGAAGCCGACGGTGGAGCCGTCCATCCGGGTCTCCTTGAACTTCTCGGAGATGACCATCTGGCCGTTGTAGGTCGGGTTCTCCGGAGAGCCCGCCGAGATCGGGATGGTCTTGAGGACCGCGCCGTCGCGGGTGACGGTCATCTTCTTCGTCTTCGCGTCGACCGTCGAGACCTGGCTGCGGCCGATCTTGAAGGTGGCGGTCCGGTTCTGCACGCCCTGTACGCCGGGGGCGCCCTGCACCCCTTCCAGCGCCAGCTTCAGCGTGACGGTGGAGCCGGCCTGCCAGTACTGCTCGGGGCGGAAGTCCAGGCGCTGCTCGCTGAACCAGTGCCCGACGACCTCCTGGCCGCTGCTGGACGAGACCGTGATCTTCGACTGGACCGCCTTCTTGTCCTTGATCGGCTTGCTGAAGGTGATCGAGACCGGCATGCCCACGCCGACGGTCTGGCCGTCATCCGGTATGAACGAGCCGACGAAGCTGTTCTCCGGGGAGACGGTGGTGAAGGACACGTTCTCGTGCGCCTCCTTGCCGCCCTCGTCCTTGGCGGTGGCCGACAGGGCGTACTTCGTGGAGCGCTTCAGCGGGGCTTCCGGCTTCCAGCTCTTGCCGTCGGCGGCCATCTTGCCCGCCACGGCCGTGCCCTCGGAGGTCTTCAGCTCGACCGCCGTGAGGGTTCCCTCGGTGACGGCGACGTTGGCGGCGTCGTTCAGGCCGACGTTGGTCGCGCCGTCCTTCGTCGCGATCGTGATCTTGGCCTTGGAGGCGTCCTTGGCCGCGGCCGCGTCCACGTCCGACTGGGACTTGCTGCTGCTCGCGTCGCCGCCCTTGGCCTTGCCGTCGTCGTCGCCACCGCCGCAGGCCGAGAGCACCAGCACGCCACCGAGTACGGCGGATATGGCCACCAGGGACCTTCTCCGCCGCTTCCTGTCCGTCCTCACACGCCACTCCATCGTTGCCAGAACCCCCGAGCTTCCCCCGGTCACCGCCGGGTGGTGCTCCGATCAAGGCAGGGAGACACGCCCCCTGCCTCGCACCAGTCAACGCGTTTCAGGCCCGGACGGTTCCACATCACGTTTGAATGTGGGCAACCACACGGTCAGGCGTTGTCGGTCGTCTCTTCGTCGTACTCCCCATCTTCCTCGCCCAGGTCCCACTCCATCGACTCGGGGTCGTATTCGACGGGCTCACTGCTCCAGGAGGCCTGCGCGAGCTCCACCCCCGGGATGTCCGCGACCAGGTCAGTGGGGTCGACGAGGTATGCGAGCGCCTCCGATTCGTCTTCCCGTACGGCCGATTCGGCGTGACCGCGCTCCTCGTCCGGCATGAACTCGTCGGCCTCGATGTGTGCGAGCGCGGCGCCGGTGAGCGCCTCGGCGTCGGGTACCTCCAGCACCAAATCAACTCGAAGACGGACGTATCGTGATGTGTCAGAAGGGTTCATACGACGGAGACTAAGCCCGCGGCAGCCCCGACTTTCCCGCGACCCGCCCTTGTCCGTAGCATCACCGCACACGGCCAATTCGCTGCGTCCGCAAGGGGGATCGCACCGTGTCCGCACGTCGTCCGCTGCTCACCGCTCTCGGAGCGACCACCCTCCTCGCCGCCCTGTGGTTCGTCCCCTCGGCCGGCGCCACCGCACCGGGGTCCACGGACTCCGGTTCCTCCACGTCCACCCCGTCCTCCGGTTCCGGTTCCAGTTCCGGTTCGGGTTCGGGTTCCGCCGCGCCGGAGTCCGCGAACACGGCGGGATCCGGTGCGGTGACCGCGCTGGTCTCCGGTTCCCCGGACGGCTCCGGCGACACCGCGCAGAGCGCCGGCCAGGTTCCGCTGGGCCTCGCCGACACCGGCGGGATCGACACCACCCCGTACCTGTTGGGCGGCACGCTCTGCCTGGGTCTCGGGGCCGGGTTCGTCACCTTCTCCGTACGCCGCTCGCAGGCGTAGCCCCCGTACGGGCCGACGCCGAAGGGCCGCCCCGGGGAGTCTCCCGGAGCGGCCCTTCGCGGCACCTGTACGGCCGATCGCTAGGCGAGCGGGCCCGTCACCGGCTCCACCGCCGCGACGAGGCCGCCGGCGCGGACGAACGCGTCGGCCGCGGCCAGGTCGGGGGCGAGGAAACGATCCGGCCCGGGACCCTCCACACCGGCCGCCCGGGCCGCCGCGATGGCCGCCCGGCTCGCCGGAGCGGGGGTGAGCCCGTGCCGCAGCTCGATGGCGCGGGTGGCCGCGTACATCTCGATCGCGATGATCCGGGTCAGGTTGTCGACGGCGGTGCGCAGCTTGCGCGCGGCCGACCAGCCCATCGAGACGTGGTCCTCCTGCATGGCGGAGGACGGGATCGAGTCGGCCGAGGCCGGCACGGCCAGCCGCTTCATCTCGCTGACCAGGGCGGCCTGCGTGTACTGCGCGATCATCAGACCGGAGTCGACACCGGCGTCGTCCGCCAGGAACGGCGGCAGCCCGTGCGAGCGGTTCTTGTCGAGCAGCCGGTCGGTGCGGCGCTCGGCGATGGAACCGAGGTCGGCCGCCGCGATCGCCAGGAAGTCCAGGACGTACGCCACCGGCGCGCCGTGGAAGTTGCCGTTGGACTCCACGCGCCCGTCGGGCAGCACCACCGGGTTGTCGACGGCGGAGGCCAGCTCGCGCGAGGCGACGAGGGCCGCGTGCGCCATGGTGTCGCGGCCGGCGCCGGCCACCTGCGGGGCGCAGCGCACCGAGTACGCGTCCTGCACGCGCGGGGCGGACTCCTCCTGGAAGTGCCCGGTGAGCCCGGAGCCCTTCAGGACGGCGGCCATGTTCGCGGCGGAGGCTCCCTGGCCCGGGTGCGGGCGGATGGCGTGCAGCTCGGGGGCGAGCACCTTCTCGGTGCCGAGCAGCGCCTCCAGGGTCAGCGCGGCGGTGATGTCGGCGGACTTGTAGAGCTTGTCGAGGTCGGCGAGGGCCATGACCAGCATGCCGAGCATGCCGTCGGTGCCGTTGAGGAGGGCGAGGCCCTCCTTCTCCTTGAGCTCGACGGGCTCGATCCCGGCCTCGGCGAGCAGCTCGCCGGCGGGGCGCACGACCCCGTCCGGACCCTCGGCGTCGCCTTCGCCCATCAGGGTGAGCGCGCAGTGCGAGAGCGGCGCGAGGTCGCCGGAGCAGCCGAGCGAGCCGTACTCGTGGACGACGGGCGTGATGCCCGCGTTGAGTACGTCGGCCATGGTCTGCGCGACGGACGGACGGACGCCGGTGTGACCGGAGGCGACGGTCTTCAGGCGCAGGAACATCAGGGCGCGCACGACCTCCCGCTCGACGCGCGGGCCCATGCCGGCGGCGTGCGAGCGGACGATGTTGCGCTGGAGCTGGGCGCGCAGCTCGGGGCTGATGTGCCGGGAGGCGAGGGCGCCGAAGCCGGTGGACACCCCGTAGACGGGTTCGGGCTTGGCGGCGAGGGCGTCGACGATCTCGCGGGCGCGGGCGAGGGCGGCGAGCGCCTCGCCGGACAGCTCGATCCGCGCGTTGCCGCGGGCGACGGCGATGACGTCCTCGGCGGTGGTCCCGGACGTCCCCACCACGACAGTGTGCATATCCATATTCAGCACCCTACGGACTGAATCGCTTCATGTCACTAGCGACTTTCGGGAGGGACCCTTACGCCTCCGCGCCCGGCTCACGCGCGGCCCCGGAAGCGGCGCCGTTCACCGGCCGCCTCCTGCTGGGCGGCGTCGGCCAGCCGGACGACGGCGGTGTCCCGGCCGGCGACGACGGGCTTCGGGGAGCGGGCGGCCTTGGCCTTGTACTGCGCCGCGTCGGCCAGCCGGAACAGCCGCCGGGAGGACTTCACGGGCCCGATCGGATCCCCGGTGGAGGCCACCCCGCAGGCCACGCCCTCCCCGAGCTCCAGCTCGGCGGCGCGCAGGCACAGCTCCTCGGTGACCCGCACCACCTCGTCGGCCGGGGGCCCGACGCTGACCAGGCAGAACTCGTCGCCGCCGAGGCGGGCGACGAGGGCGCCGGGCAGCATCGCCCCGCAGAGGCTGAGCACGGAGCCGAACCGTTCCAGCAGCCGGTCGCCCATGGCGTGGCCGAGGGTGTCGTTGACCTTCTTGAGCCCGTTCAGGTCGCAGACGACCAGGCTGACCACGACGGCGGCGCGCCGGTGCTCCTCCAGGGCCTCGTCGAGCCGTATGTCGACGGCGCGGCGGTTGGCGAGGCCGGTCAGCGGGTCGGTGAAGGCGAGGCGGCGGGCCTCCTCCAGCCGCTCGTTCTGCGCGAGGCCGGCCGCCACGACGGCCGCCAGGACGGTCGCGAACTCGGCGTCGTCCTCGTCGAAGTCGGGCAGGCCCTCGTCCCGGGCCACGTACAGCTCGCCCCAGGCGCGGCCGCTGAGCACGATGGGCGCCACGACGCAGGTCCCGCGGCCGCGGCGGCGCAGGGCCTCGCCGCGCCGCCCGGGGCGCCCGCCGCCCGCCGCCTCCACCCAGGCGTGCGGGCCGCCGCCCCCGGCCCAGCGCTCGTGCAGGAACTCGGTGATCTCCGGAAAGTCGTGGACGGGGTAGGACTCGTCCTCGGGAAACTCCTCCTCCCCGTCGCGCAGCCCGCCCTCGTTGACCAGCACGCGCAGCCGCCCCCGCTCGCGCTCCCAGGCGGAGATCGCGGCGAACGAGCCGTCCATCGCGAGCCGGGCCCCGCGGGCCGCCGCCCGTACGCTGTCCCGCGGCGCGCACGCGGCGGCCATGGCCTGCGCCAGGCCCACGACGGCTCGCAGCCGCCCGTCGACTCCCATCACCCCAGGTTAGGGAGTTTTGCCAGATTTGTCGGGGCCGGGCCTCCGACACCCCCGGCCCGACACCCCCGGGCCCGGCACCGATCCGCGGAAGGCGGGTCTCAGTACCCCGGCCAGTTCGGGCGGCGCTTCTCGTTGAACGCCGCCACGCCCTCCGCTCGGTCGCCCGAGAAGGCCACCGTCCGCCAGGCCGCGTCCTCGATCTCCAGGCCCGCCGCCAGGTCCATCCCGTGGCCCAGGCGCAGGGCCCGCTTCGCCGCCCGCAGGCCCACCGGGGAGTTCGCCGCCATCCGGGCCGCCAGCGCCAGCGCCTCCGCCCGGTCCGTACCCGCCGCGACCACCGAGTCGACCAGGCCCAGCGACAGCGCCTCCGCCGCCTCCACCCGCCGCGCCGTGAAGATCAGCTCCGCCGCCCGCGCCGCGCCGACGCGCCTGGGCAGCAGCTGGGTGCCGCCGCCGCCCGGGATCACGCCCACGGAGACCTCCGGCAGGCCGACCACCGCCGTCTCGTCCGCCACGATCACATCGCACGCCAGCGCCAGCTCGAAACCGCCGCCCAGCGCGAAGCCGTGCACCGCCGCGACCGTCGGCATCGGCAGCTCCAGCACGCCCCCGTAAGCGCCCCGCGTGGTCGGCCGCTGCCGCACCAGCTCCGCGTCCGAGAGCGAGTTGCGCTCCTTGAGGTCGGCCCCGACGCAGAACGCCCGTTCCACCGCCGACGACAGCACGACCACCCGCACCGAGGCGTCCGCCGCGAGCTCCGCGCACGCGTCGCCGATGGCCCGCGCCATCTCCGTCGAGACGGCGTTCATCGCCTTGGGCCGGTCCAGGACCAGCTCCGCGACCCCGTCGTCATGCCGGCGCACAGCCACGAACTCAGACACAGAGACCCTCCCGGTTAACGAACGTTACCCGGGGATCTTAGGCTTCCGCCGCGTCAGCGACCAGGGCTCCACGACCCCCAGTCCGCGCACCGGCCGCTGCCACATCGGCTGGAGCGCGAAGCGGTACGCACCGCCGCCCTCCTCCGCCTCGGCCTCCTTCTCGGAGACGGGAGCGGCGCCCGTCCGGCCCAGTTCCTTCGCCATCGCACCGTCGACGAGCACCGCGTCCTTCGGCGCTATCGAGGTCAGCCGCGAGGCCAGGTTCACGGTGGTGCCGAAGACGTCGCCCATCCGGGTCGTCACCGTCCCGAACGCCATGCCGACGCGCAGCTCCGGCATCTGGGCGTCCGCTTCCATCGTCTCGATCAGCCGCAGCGCGATCTCGGCCGCCGTCGCCGCGTCGTCGGCGCAGTACAGCACCTCGTCGCCGAGCGTCTTGATCAGCCGGCCGCCGTGCGCGGCCACCAGGTCCGCCGAGGTCGTCTCGAAGGACTCGACGAGCTCGCCGAGCTCCTCCTCCTCCAGCCGCCGCGTCAGGCGCGTGAAGCCGACCAGGTCCGCGAAGCCCACCGCGAGCCGCCGGTCGACCATCTCCTCGTCGTCCGCCACCTGCACCACGCGTCCGGTGGCCGCCGCCAGCTGGCGGCGCCACACGTAGACGAGGAACTCCTCCAGTTCCGGCAGGAGCAGCTCGACCAGCGGGTACGTGACCTCCGTACGGGTCATCCCCGGCTCCGGCGGCTCCGTCAGGCCCTCCAGGAAGGAGTCGATCTGCCATTCCGCCAGCCGGGCGGTGGTCTGCCCGGTGGACCGCGCCACCTGCACGGCCATCGGCTCGCTGAGCAGCCCGGCCTCGACCAGGCCGGCGAGGCGGCGCAGGGCCAGTACGTCGGCCTCCGTCAGCGCCTTGGCCTGGCCGATGTCCGCGAAGCCCATGGCCCGCCAGAAGCGGGAGGCGAGCTCCATCGAGACCCCGGCGCTGCGGGCCGCCTGGAACGGGGTGTAGCGCCGCTCCGCGCCCAGGATCAGCTGCTCCAGCCGGATGGCGAGCGGGTCCGCCGTCGGCTGGGCGGTGTGGTCCACCTCGTGGAGGGGAGTGTGCTGGTCGCGTCCGATCGGGGTGCCGGGACCGGAGGATCCCGGGCCGGACGGTCCCGGACCGCCGGTCCGGGAGGCGGACGCGCCGGACGTAGAGTCGTCGACCGTCAAGGGCCGCCTCCTGTCCATTGCCGTGCGCACTGCCCTGCCGAACCGGGTGATCACCGGGAGGACCGGGATCGCCTAAACCATACGGCAGGTGTGCCGTAGCTCACTCCCCACTCCCCGGCCGCGGGGAGTGGGGAGCGGGCCGGCTACCGCACCGACCGCAGATGGACGACGTCCCCGGCCCCCACGGCCTCGTGCTCGTCCTCGGCCGTCCGGACGACGAGCCGCCCGTCCGCGTCGACCGCTTCGGCCGTCCCGGTGAGCGTGCGCCCGCCGGGCAGGTCGGCCCGTACGTGCCGGCCCAGGGTCACGCAGTCCGCCGCGTACGCCTCCTGGAGCCCGCTGGCGGCCGGGTCGCCGCCCGCGGCCCGCCAGTCCCCGTACCACTGCTCCAGGGAGCGCAGTACGGCCTTCAGCAGGGGCTCCCGGTCCGTCACGGCGGCCTTGGCCAGGATCAGCGACCCGGCCTCGGGCACCGGCAGCTCGTCCTCCGTCAGGGTCACGTTGAGCCCGATCCCGATCACGACCCCGTCGCCCACCCGCTCGGCGAGGATGCCGCCGGTCTTGCGCTCCTCGCCGTTCACGGTGAGGAGCAGGTCGTTGGGCCACTTGAGTGCCGTGTCCACTCCGGCGGCCCGCGACAGCCCGCCCGCGGCGGCCACCCCGGCCAGCAGGGTCAGCCAGCCCCACCGCTCCTGCGGTACGGAGTCGCCCGGCTTGAGCAGGACCGAGAAGAACAGCCCCGACCGCGGCGGGGCCACCCAGCTCCGGTCGAGCCGGCCGCGCCCGGCGGTCTGCTCCTCCGCGACGAGCACGGCCCCCTCGGGCAGCCGCGCGGCCCGGGCGGCAAGATCCGTGTTGGTGGACCCGGTGGAGGCGACCACCTCGACCGAGGTCCACAGCCCCCCGTCGCTGACGAGGGCCCGCTCCAGCGCGGCTGCGCCCAAGGGAGGCCGCTCAAGGCTCGACCAACGGCCGGCGGAAGCCGCACCTGATGCATCTGATGGCGTCATGCAAGCCAGATTAGGTGTGTCAAACGCCGCACTGCCGAGCGCCATGCCCGCCGATACGCTACGCACCAGTAGCCAGCAGTAGTCAATCAATTGACCAGGCAGTTGACACCACACAGGGAGCCGCGACCCCGATGTCACAACCCTCAGAGCCGATCGACACGCACACGACCGCGGGCAAGATCGCGGACCTGCAGCGCCGCATCGACGAAGCCACTCACGCCGGGTCCGCGCGCGCGGTGGAGAAGCAGCACGCCAAGGGGAAGCTGACGGCGCGTGAGCGGGTCGCCCTGCTGCTGGACGAGGGGTCCTTCGTCGAGCTCGACGAGTTCGCCCGGCACCGGTCGACCGCCTTCGGGCTGGAGAAGACCCGTCCCTACGGCGACGGAGTCGTCACCGGCTACGGCACGGTGGACGGCCGCCCGGTCGCCGTGTTCTCCCAGGACTTCACCGTGTTCGGCGGAGCCCTCGGCGAGGTCTACGGGCAGAAGATCATGAAGGTCATGGACTTCGCCCTCAAGACCGGATGCCCGCTCGTCGGCATCAACGACTCCGGCGGCGCCCGCATCCAGGAGGGCGTCAGCGCGCTGGGCATGTACGGCGAGATCTTCCGCCGCAACGTCCACGCCTCCGGCGTCATCCCGCAGATCAGCCTGATCGTGGGCCCGTGCGCCGGCGGGGCCGTGTACTCCCCCGCCATCACCGACTTCACCGTGATGGTCGATCAGACCTCACACATGTTCATCACCGGCCCGGACGTCATCAAGACGGTCACCGGCGAGGACGTGGGCTTCGAGGAGCTCGGCGGCGCCCGCACCCACAACTCCACCTCGGGCGTCGCCCACCACATGGCCGGGGACGAGAAGGACGCCATCGAGTACGTCAAGTCCCTGCTCGCGTACCTGCCCTCGAACAACCTTTCCGAGCCGCCCGCCTTCCCCGAGGAGGCGGACACCGAGGTCAGCGACACCGACCGCGAGCTCGACGTACTGATCCCGGACAGCGCGAACCAGCCGTACGACATGCACACCGTGATCGAGCACGTGCTCGACGACGCGGAGTTCCTGGAGACGCAGTCGCTGTTCGCGCCGAACATCCTCACCGGCTTCGGCCGCGTCGAGGGGCACCCGGTGGGCATCGTCGCCAACCAGCCGATGCAGTTCGCCGGCTGCCTGGACATCGACGCCTCCGAGAAGGCCGCCCGCTTCGTGCGGACCTGCGACGCCTTCAACGTCCCGGTGCTGACGTTCGTGGACGTCCCGGGCTTCCTGCCGGGCACGGACCAGGAGTACAACGGAATCATCCGGCGCGGCGCGAAGCTGATCTACGCCTACGCCGAGGCCACCGTCCCCCTGATCACCGTCATCACCCGCAAGGCGTTCGGCGGCGCGTACGACGTCATGGGCTCCAAGCACCTCGGCGCGGACCTGAACCTGGCCTGGCCGACCGCGCAGATCGCCGTCATGGGCGCGCAGGGCGCGGTCAACATCCTGCACCGGCGGGCCATCGCCGAGGCGGAGGAGGCCGGCAACGCCGAGGAGACGCGGGCCCGTCTCATCGCCGAGTACGAGGACACGCTGCTGAACCCGTACACGGCCGCCGAGCGCGGGTACGTGGACGCGGTGACCATGCCGTCGGAGACCCGGGCGCACGTGGTCAAGGGGCTGCGGCAGCTGCGCACCAAGCGCGAGTCGCTGCCCCCGAAGAAGCACGGAAACATCCCCCTCTAGGACGCTGGGAGGCAGTCCCGTGGTGATCAAGGTCGTCAAGGGGAATCCGACGCCCGAGGAGCTGGCCGCCGCACTGGCGGTGGTCCAAGCGCGCGCGGCGGTGCTGGCATCGGCACCGTCGGGCGCTGCGAGGGTGGCGGACGAGTGGTCGGCGCCGGCCCGGGTGGCGCGGCGGACGATGCCGCAGCCGGGGCCGCGCGCGTGGGCCCGTACGTACTGGCCCGGATAGGCGTCGGTCCGGTCGTGAAGATGACGTGAACGGACTGTGGCGCCTGAGTACCCGTACTCAGGCGCCGCACCGGTCGGCGGGGCCAGGATCGGGGCATGCTCTGGTCAGACCCGAAGAACGAGCCGCCCAAGGACATGCGCGACGCGCAGGCGATGGTCCGGCGGATGACCGTCGTGGTCGTCCTCGCGATGCTGGTGGTCGTGTACGTGCTGGGGGTGGGTTTCTAGCCGGCCGAACGGGCGTCCGGAGGTGCGTCCGGAGGGGCGCCTTCAGGAGGCGCCCGCAGGGGCGTCCCCAGCGGGAGCCGCGCCTACGATGGCGGGCATGACTGCTGCTGCCCAGGCCCCCGCCCACGCCCTCGTCCTCGCCTCCGCCTCGCCCGCCCGGCTCAACCTGCTGCGCCAGGCCGGGCTGGCCCCGCACGTGATCGTCAGCCACTTCGACGAGGACGCGCTCAGCGCGGATTCCCCGGCCGAGCTGGCCCTGGCGCTGGCCGAGGCCAAGGCGGGGGTCGTGGCGGCCCTGGACGAGGCGGCGGGCGCCCTGGTGATCGGCTGCGACTCGGTGCTGGAGCTGGACGGCGAGGCGCTCGGCAAGCCGGCGGACGCCGCCGAGGCCACCGCCCGCTGGACGTCGATGCGCGGGCGGGCCGGCGTGCTGCGCACCGGGCACTGCGTGATCGACACGGCGACCGGCCGTCAGGTTTCGGCCACGGCCTCCACGACGGTCCGCTTCGGCGAACCATCGGACGCCGAGGTGGCCGCGTACGTGGCGAGCGGCGAGCCGCTGCACGTGGCGGGCGCCTTCACCCTGGACGGACTGTCGGCGCCGTTCATCGAGGGCATCGACGGGGACCACGGGAACGTCATCGGGCTGTCGATGCCGCTGCTGCGCTCCCTGCTGGCCGAACTGGGCGTGTCGATCACGGATTTGTGGGCTTGAGCTCCCCGTAGGGCGGCGGCGGGGCGTCCTGGGGGCCCGCAGCGCACTGCCCGCCCGAGGCGGCCGCAGAAGGCGCCCCGGCGGCGCCCTGGGCCGCGTAGAGCATCAGGGTCAGCACCAGCAGGCACAGGATCACCATCGTCACCGCGAAGGCGCCCCAGCCGACCAGTCCGACGGCGAGGGCGCCGAGCACCCCGTGGGTGACGGCGGCGGTGACGAGCACGACGCGGGCGAAGGTGCCGGGCGCGCGGTCGCGTACGGCCGCCACGGCGAGGAGTACGGCGCACAGGAGCAGGAACGCGCCGATGCCCGCCCCCATCGCGTACGTGGCCGTCGACATGACATCCGGGTCCATGCCGGCTATCGACATCGACTGGTTGCGGGTTGTCTTGCCCAGGACGACGTGGACGAGGACCAGCACCGCCGCCTCGGCCACGAGCACGATCGCGGCCGCTCCGGCAACGAATCTGCGCAGTACGACGCCCACGACGACACACCCCTCCCCCGCCGGCCGACCACAAGCCTGTTCGACGCCCTGGAGGCTACTAACGGGTAAACGTACGGACAAGGGGTCCGGGCGGCTTCGTTACGCGGGGCGCCCTCTCCGGCGATCACGCAAAGAATGTGTGGGACGTTCGTAGGGACTCGACAAAGAATCACGGGGGCCCGCTGACCGGGCGAACAGAGACCTCGGACGGGTGACGGGGTTACTGTGCAGTCGGGGATCCCCCTGACCTGGGGCGCCACAAGGGCTTTCTCGGTCGAGGCAGACTCGAATCACACTCCGTGTGGGCAAGGTCACCTCTAGGGAAGGGTCGAAACGCCGTGTGGGCTGTCCCTAAACTCAGCTTGTTTCAAGGAGGGAGCCATCGTGCGCAAGGTGCTCATCGCCAACCGTGGCGAAATCGCTGTCCGCGTTGCTCGGGCCTGCCGGGATGCCGGAATCGCAAGCGTAGCCGTCTACGCCGATCCGGACCGGGACGCTCTGCATGTCCGCGCGGCCGACGAAGCGTTCGCGTTGGGCGGTGACACCCCGGCCGCGAGCTACTTGGACATCTCCAAGGTCCTGCAGGCCGCAGCCGATTCCGGCGCGGACGCCATCCATCCCGGATACGGCTTCCTCTCCGAGAACGCGGAGTTCGCCCAGGCCGTGCTCGACGCCGGCCTGACCTGGATCGGCCCGCCGCCGCAGGCCATCCGCGACCTCGGCGACAAGGTGGCCGCCCGTCACATCGCCCAGCGCGCCGGCGCCCCGCTCGTCGCGGGCACGCCGGACCCGGTCTCCGGGGCCGACGAGGTCGTCGCGTTCGCCCGGGAGCACGGCCTGCCGATCGCGATCAAGGCCGCCTTCGGCGGCGGCGGCCGCGGCCTGAAGGTCGCCCGCACCCTCGAAGAGGTGCCGGAGCTCTACGACTCGGCCGTCCGCGAGGCGGTCGCCGCCTTCGGCCGCGGCGAGTGCTTCGTCGAGCGCTACCTCGACAAGCCGCGCCACGTCGAGACGCAGTGCCTGGCCGACTCCCACGGCAACGTGGTCGTCGTCTCCACCCGCGACTGCTCGCTCCAGCGCCGCCACCAGAAGCTGGTCGAGGAAGCCCCCGCGCCGTTCCTGTCGGAGGCTCAGAACGCCGAGCTGTACGCGGCGTCGAAGGCCATCCTGAAGGAGGCCGGCTACGTCGGCGCGGGCACGGTGGAGTTCCTGGTCTCCGCCGACGGCCTGATCTCCTTCCTGGAGGTCAACACCCGCCTCCAGGTCGAGCACCCGGTCACCGAAGAGGTCTCCGGCATCGACCTGGTCCGCGAGATGTTCCGCATCGCCGACGGCGAGGAGCTCGGCTACGGCGACCCGGTCCTGCGCGGCCACTCCATCGAGTTCCGCATCAACGGCGAGGACCCGGGCCGCGGCTTCCTGCCGGCCCCGGGCACCGTCACCAAGTTCGCCGCGCCCACCGGCCCGGGCGTCCGCCTGGACACGGGCGTCGAGTCCGGCTCGGTCATCGGCCCGGCCTGGGACTCGCTCCTGGCCAAGCTGATCGTCACGGGTGCCACCCGCGAGCAGGCCCTCCAGCGTGCGGCGCGCGCCCTGGCCGAGTTCGAGGTGGAGGGCATGGCCACGGCCATCCCGTTCCACCGTGCGGTCGTCGTGGACCCCGCCTTCGCCCCGAAGGACGGCAGCCCGTTCACCGTCTACACCCGGTGGATCGAGACCGAGTTCGTCAACGACATCCCCGCGTTCGCCGCCCCGGCGGCCGAGGACACCGAGGACGAGCCCGGCCGCGAGACGGTCGTCGTCGAGGTCGGCGGCAAGCGCCTGGAGGTCTCCCTCCCGTCCTCGCTGGGCATGACGCTGGCCCGTACGGCGGCGGCGGGCGGCGCGAAGCCGAAGCGCCGCGCGGCGAAGAAGTCCGGCCCGGCCGCCTCGGGCGACACGCTCGCCTCGCCGATGCAGGGCACGATCGTCAAGGTCGCGGTCGAAGAGGGCCAGCAGGTCAACGAGGGCGACCTGGTGGTCGTCCTGGAGGCCATGAAGATGGAGCAGCCGCTGAACGCGCACCGCTCCGGCACCATCGTGGGCCTGACCGCCGAGGTCGGCGCCAGCCTCACCTCGGGCGCCACGATCTGCGAGATCAAGGACTGACCCCGCAGGCGGCACGGAACGGAACCGGCCCCCAGAACCCTTCCGGGTCCTGGGGGCCGGTCTCATGCGCGGCTCCCGGCGACCACCAGGTGCCGGGCTGCGCGGTCCGGCTCCTCACCGCCGCCGCAGGTCCGCCACCCTCGCCCGTTCGCGGTCGGCCGGCTGGGGGTCCGGGAGGGGGCCCGTGCTGCGGAGTTGGTGGGCGCCGCGGCGCTGGACCGGCAGCGGGGACTCCCGGCGCGGGCGGCGGCCCGCCATGCCGTCTCCCGTACCGCCGGGGGCCACGGCCCCGGCGATGGTGATCTGGACGCCCTGGTCCGCGAGGGCCTGGAGTTCCGTCGCCGCGCGGTCGTCGTGCGGCGGGGGCTCGTCCGTGACCAGACGGGTCATCACGTCCGTCGGCACCGTCTGGAACATGGTGTCGGTGCCCAGCTTCGTGTGGTCCGCGAGGACCACCACCTCCGCCGCCGCCTGGACCAGGGCCCGGTCCACGCTCGCCGACAGCATGTTGGACGTGGACAGGCCGCGTTCCGCGGTCAGGCCGCTGCCGGACAGGAAGGCCCGGGAGACCCGCAGCCCCTGGAGGGACTGCTCCGCCCCGCTGCCGACCAGCGCGTAGTTGGAGCCGCGGAGGGTGCCGCCCGTCATCACCACCTCCACCCGGTTGGCGTGCGCCAGGGCCTGGGCGACCAGCAGCGAGTTGGTGACGACGGTCAGTCCGGGCACCCGGGCGAGCCGGCGGGCCAGCTCCTGGGTCGTGGTGCCCGCGCCGACGACGACGGCCTCGCCTTCTTCGACGAGACCGGCCGCCACGTCGGCGATGGCGGTCTTCTCCGCCGTCGCGAGATGGGACTTTTGCGGAAATCCGGACTCACGCGTGAAACCGCCCGGCAAGACCGCACCGCCATGTCGGCGGTCGAGGAGTCCTTCGGCCTCCAGCGCCCGCACGTCCCGCCGTACGGTCACTTCGGAGGTCTGGACGACGCGGGCGAGCTCGCGGAGCGACACCGCTCCGTTGGCCCGCACCATTTCGAGAATCAATTGACGACGTTCTGCAGCGAACACGAAACTGACAGTAACCCCAACGACCGTCTTGTTTCAGCTCCTTGCGCCGGAATACCGAAGTTGTCCATAAAACAGGGCGACTAGTGGTATACGCGGCGGGTCGGTTGAGTGAACGTCACTCCACCCCCGCGGGGGCCGCCCCAAGTCCCCTTCGACCTGGGGCGGTTGCCGTTCTCAGACCTCGCCGGCGGCCTTGCGCGTGTGCAGCTGCCGCGCGACCTCGGCGATCGATCCCGACAGCGAGGGGTACACCGTGAACGCGTTTGCGATCTGCTCGACGGTCAGGTTGTTGTCGACTGCGATCGAGATCGGGTGGATCAGCTCGCTCGCCCGCGGGGAGACCACCACGCCGCCGACCACGATTCCCGTGCCCGGACGGCAGAACAGCTTCACGAACCCGTCCCGGATGCCCTGCATCTTGGCCCGCGCGTTGCGCAGCAGGGGCAACTTCACGACACGGGCGTCGATCTTGCCGGAGTCCACGTCGGCCTGGGTGTAACCGACAGTGGCGATCTCCGGGTCGGTGAACACGTTGGACGAGACCGTCTTCAGGTTCAGCGGGGCCACCGCGTCGCCGAGGAAGTGGTACATCGCGATGCGGCCCTGCATGGCGGCGACGGAGGCCAGCGCGAAGATCCCGGTCACGTCGCCGGCCGCGTACACGCCGGGCGCGGAGGTGCGGGAGACCTTGTCGGTCCAGATGTGCCCCGACTCCTTGAGCCGGACCCCGGACTCCTCCAGGTTCATGTCCTTGGTGTTCGGGATCGCGCCGACCGCCATCAGGCAGTGCGTGCCGGTGATGACCCGGCCGTCCGACAGCGTGACCTCGACGCGGTCGCCGACCCGCTTGGCGGACTCGGCGCGCGAGCGGCCGACGACGTTCATGCCGCGGCGCCGGAAGACGTCCTCCAGCACGGCCGCCGCGTCCGGGTCCTCGCCGGGCAGCACGCGGTCGCGCGAGGAGATCAGCGTGACCCGGGATCCGAGGGCCTGGTAGGCACCGGCGAACTCGGCGCCGGTGACGCCGGAGCCGACCACGATGAGCTCCTCGGGGAGCTCGTCGAGGTCGTAGACCTGGGTCCAGTTCAGGATCCGCTCGCCGTCGGGCATCGCGTCCGGGATCTCGCGGGGGTGGCCGCCGGTCGCGATCAGCACGGCGTCGGCCGTCAGGATCGTCTCGGTGCCGTCGGCGGCGGTGACGATGACGTCGCGCGTGCCGTCGATCCCCTGCGGGCCGCCGAGCTTGCCGCGGCCCCGTACGACGCGGGCGCCGGCCCGGGTGACGGAGGCGGTGATGTCGTGCGACTGGGCGAGCGCGAGGCGCTTGACGCGCCGGTTCACCTTGCCGAGGTCGACGCCGACGACGCGCGCGGCCTGCTCGATGTGCGGGGTGTCGTCGGCGACGACGATGCCGAGCTCCTCGTACGACGAGTCGAAGGTCGTCATGACCTCGGCGGTCGCGATGAGGGTCTTGGAGGGCACGCAGTCGGTGAGGACGGACGCGCCACCGAGGCCGTCGCAGTCGACGACGGTCACCTCCGCGCCGAGCTGGGCCCCCACGAGGGCCGCCTCATACCCGCCGGGTCCGCCGCCGATGATCACGATCCGGGTCACGAAAACTCCGCCTCACGTCTACCCGGCCGGCTGCCGCCCCGGCCGGGGCTTCCGGGGTCTCCCCGGGGGATGCATTCCGTGCCCCATTGTCCCGCACGCTTCAAGGTGCTTCTCCCCCGGTCCGGCCATCCGTGAGGGCGGCCGGGCACGCGGCCCGCCCCGCCCCTCCCGTACCCTCGACCTCATGTCGCTCTACGCCGCGTACGCCGGCAACCTCGACCCGCGGCTGATGACGCGCCGCGCTCCGCATTCGCCGCTGCGCGGCACGGGCTGGATCAACGACTGGCGGCTGACCTTCGGCGGGGAGCAGATGGGCTGGGAGGGCGCGCTCGCGACGATCGTCGAAGCACCCCGCCACCAGGTCTTCGTCGCCCTGTACGACATCGCGCCGCTGGACGAGGACTCCATGGACCGGTGGGAGGGCGTCGGGCTCGACATCTACCGCCGGATGCGGATCCGCGTCCACACGCTGGACGGCGAGGAGCCGGCGTGGTGCTACGTGCTGAACGGGTACGAGGGCGGCCTGCCCTCGGCGCGCTACCTGGGCGAGATCGCCGACGCGGCCGAATCCGCCGGCGCCCCGCACGACTACGTGATGGAACTGCGCAAGCGCCCCTGTTAAGCGGATGTGAAGCGCCGGGGGCATTTCGGCGGAAACGACAAGGCAACGATCCGAACACCGTGAGCTGTGCCATCTACGCGCGTAGGCAATGCTCGGTTACGCTCGTCTGCGTGAACGCATCTGTTACCGACCCCTTCGCCGACGCCACCGCCGCAGCCGCCCGCCTGCGTGAGCTGACCGGCGCCGAATCCCACGATGTCGCCCTCGTCATGGGCTCCGGCTGGGCCCCCGCCGCAGAGGCGCTGGGCGCCCCCGAGGCCGAGTTCCCCGTCACCGAGCTGCCGGGCTTCCCGCCCGCCGCCGTCGAGGGCCACGGCGGCAAGATCCGCTCGTACAAGATCGGCGACAAGCGCGCCCTGGTCTTCCTCGGCCGGACCCACTACTACGAGGGCCGCGGCGTCGCCGCCGTCGCCCACGGCGTGCGCACCGCCGTCGCCGCCGGCTGCAAGACCGTCGTCCTGACCAACGGCTGCGGCGGCCTGCGCGAGGGCATGAAGCCCGGCCAGCCCGTCCTGATCAGCGACCACCTCAACCTGACGGCCACCTCGCCGATCGTCGGCGCGAACTTCGTGGACCTGACCGACCTGTACTCGCCGCGCCTGCGCGCGATGTGCAAGGAGATCGACGAGACCCTCGAAGAGGGCGTCTACGTCCAGTTCCCCGGCCCGCACTACGAGACCCCGGCCGAGATCAACATGATCCGCGTCATGGGCGCCGACCTGGTCGGCATGTCCACCGTGCTGGAGGCCATCGCCGCCCGTGAGGCCGGCGCCGAGGTGCTCGGCATCTCGCTGGTCACCAACCTGGCGGCGGGCATCTCCGGCGAGCCGCTCAACCACGAAGAGGTGCTCCAGGCCGGCCGTGACTCGGCCTCGCGCATGGGCAAGCTGCTGACGCAGGTCCTCGCCCGCATCTGAGCCGGCACCCGAGGCATCGGCACCGTACGAGAGACAAGGCGGAAGCAGTGGCAGTGCAGGAACAGGACGACCTGATCACCCGGGCGCGCGCCTGGCTGGCGGAGGACCCGGACCCGGAGACGGCGGCCGAGCTCGCCGCGATCGTCGAGGCCGGGGACACCGCCGAGCTCGCGGACCGGTTCTCCGGCACCCTGCAGTTCGGCACGGCCGGACTGCGCGGTGAGATCGGCGCCGGCCCGATGCGGATGAACCGCTCCGTGGTCATCCGGGCGGCGGCGGGCCTCGCGGCCTACCTGAAGGCCCAGGGCCACGCCGGCGGCCTGGTCGTCGTCGGCTACGACGCGCGGTACAAGTCCGCGGACTTCGCCCGCGACACCGCCGCCGTGATGACCGGCGCCGGCCTGCGCGCGGCCGTCCTGCCCCGACCGCTGCCGACGCCGGTCCTCGCGTACGCCATACGGCACCTGGGTGCCGTCGCCGGCGTCGAGGTGACCGCGAGCCACAACCCGCCCCGGGACAACGGCTACAAGGTCTACCTCGGCGACGGCTCGCAGATCGTCTCCCCGGCGGACGTCGAGATCGCGGCGGAGATCGGACGCGTCGAGACCCTCGCCTCCGTCCCCCGTCCGGAGTCCGGCTGGCAGGACCTCGGCGACGAGGTCCTGGCGGCCTACCTGGCCCGTACGGACGCCGTCCTGACCCCCGGCTCCCCCCGGGGCGTGCGGACCGTCTACACGGCCATGCACGGCGTCGGCAAGGACGTCGTCCTGGCGGCCTTCGCCCGGGCCGGCTTCCCGGAGCCGGTGCTGGTCGCCGAGCAGGCGGAGCCGGACCCGGCCTTCCCGACGGTGGCCTTCCCCAACCCGGAGGAGCCGGGCGCGATGGACCTGGCCTTCGCCAAGGCCGCCGAGGTCCAGCCCGACATCGTGATCGCGAACGACCCGGACGCCGACCGGTGCGCGGTGGCCGTCCCCACCGCGGACGGCTGGCGGATGCTCCGCGGCGACGAGGTCGGCGCGCTCCTGGCGGCCCACCTGGTCCACAAGGGCGCGACGGGCGTCTTCGCCGAGTCCATCGTCTCCTCCTCCCTCCTGGGGCGGATCGCGGAGGCGGCGGGCGTCGGCTACGAGGAGACCCTGACGGGCTTCAAGTGGATCGCCCGCGTCGAGGGCCTGCGGTACGGCTACGAGGAGGCGCTCGGCTACTGCGTGGACCCCGAGGGCGTCCGCGACAAGGACGGCATCACGGCCGCCCTGCTGGTGGCGGAGCTGGCCTCGGAGCTCAAGGAGCAGGGCCGTACGCTGAGCGACCTGCTGGACGACCTGGCGATCGAGCACGGCCTGCACCACACCGACCAGCTGTCGGTCCGCGTGGAGGACCTCTCGGTCATCGCCGACGCGATGGCCGCGCTGCGGGCGGAGCCGCCGGTGTCGCTGGCGGGCCTGCGGGTCTCCTCCGCGGAGGACCTGACCCTGGGCACGGCGACGCTGCCGCCGACGGACGGCCTGCGCTACCACCTGGAGGGCGACTACAAGGCCCGGGTGATCGTGCGCCCGTCCGGCACGGAGCCGAAGCTGAAGTGCTACCTGGAGGTCGTGGTCCCGGTGGCGGACGCCCCGGACCTCGCCCCGGCCCGCAGCCGCGGGCAGGAGATCCTGGACGCGATCAAGAAGGACCTGTCGGCGGCCGCCGGCATCTGATCCGCCACGCGCCGCTCACGCGGCACGGCCCCTGGGGGCCTCCCCGGCTTCGCGCCGCTGCTCCGGACTCCGTCCGTCAGGTGCAGCGGCGGAGCCCGGACCCCCGCCGACGGCCCCCCGAGCTCCGGCCCGGGGGGTCGTCGGCGTCGTCGGGCGGGCGCGGGCCGTGTGAGCGAACCATGATCATTGCCACCCCTTGCCGGTGATCATTAGGTTGGCCGCATGCAGCCGACATTCGTACTCGTCCACGGAGCCTTCTCCAACTCCTTCGCCTTCGCACCCCTGCAGGCCGAACTCGGCCTCCTCGGACACCGTTCGGTCGCCGTCGACCTGCCCGGCCACGGTTTCGGGGCGACCTACACGCGCGCCTACCAGACCCCACAGGACCCGGCGGGACTCGCCGCGGTGCCCGGCGCGATCAAGGGCGTCACCCTCGCCGACAACGCCGCGCACCTGATAGGGATCCTCGAACGGGCCAAGCGGAACGGGCCGGTGATCCTCGTCTCCCACAGCCGCGGCGGCATGACGGCAACGGCCGCGGCCAACGCGCGGCCCGATCTGATCGACCGCATCGTGTACGTCTCGGCCTGGTGCCCCGTCGATCTCGACGCCGGCGACTACTACGCCGAGCCGGAGATGGCCTCGGTCGACACCGCTTCCCTGGCCCTGGCGCTGGCCGGGAACCCGGGCGAACTCGGTCTGCTCCGCTTCAACTTCCGCACCGCGGACCCGGACGCCCTCGCGGCCTTCAAGGCCGCCTTCCTCGCCGACGGCACCGACGAGGAGTTCCTGGCCCTCCTCAATACGTTCCAGCCCGACGAGAACCTGGACGTCGGCACCTCCGCCGACCGGGCGCGGGCCGGGACCTGGGGCGGCATCCCGAAGACCTACGTCCGCCTGGCCGGCGACACGAGCCTGCCGCTCGCCCTGCAGGACCGCCTGATCCGCGAGGGCAACGCGCTGACGCCGGACAACCCGTACGACGTCCGCACCCTCGAAGGCAGCCACCTGAAGTGGCTGGTCGACCCGGCACCGGCGGCCCGCCTCCTGGGCGAACTCGCGGCACTGCCGGGCTAGCCCGCGGCGGCCGCGCCGCCCCGCTTCAGGAAGGCTGCGGGGTCGGGCGGACCAGTTCGCCCAGGGTCGGGACCGACTCGGGGCGGGAGCGGACCGCTTCCGTGCACTCCCAGGCGCGCGGCGGGTCCGAGTCCGGGCCGCCCAGGACCACCGGGCCCGGGCCCGCCGAGACGGCCTCGCTGCCGGCCAGCGTGCACACCACCTGCGACAGCGCCACCGGCGGCAGGTCCTCCGGCTTGCGGCTGATGCGTATCGTCCCCGCCGGGTCCCCGGCACGCGCCGGCGCGACCGTCAGCCCGCCCGGCACCCCGGTCGTGAACCCCGCGTCCCGCTCCTGCGCCGACGGCTCCCGCTCCAGCGCCTCCAGCAGCGCCTCGGCGGCCAGCGCCACGGGCTCCCGTACCGGCTTCTTCTCCGGTACGGGCACCACCCGCTCCACGCCGACCAGCTGCGATCCGCACACCAGCTCCACCGTGGCGCGGAAGCCCTGCACCTCGGTCTGCGGCTGCGGCGTATCGCACGACACCCGCGAGGGCGCCGCGCCGACGTCCACCGGTACCGTCGTCGCCCTGATCCCGCACGCCGAGGTCAGCAGTACGAGGAGCACCGCCCCGGCCCTACGCGTCCGCTTCACCGGCGATCACCTTTCCCACGTCCACCGGCAGCCGCAGCGTGAACAGCGCGCCGCCCTGCGGCCCGTTGGCCGCGGTGATCTCGCCCCCGTGGATGTGCGCGTTCTCCACGGCGATCGACAGGCCCAGCCCGCTGCCGTCCGACTTCGGCCGCGAGGCGCTCGCCTTGTAGAACCGGTCGAAGACGTGCGGCAGCACCTCCTCCGGAATGCCCGGCCCGTTGTCCTGGACCGCGATCACCAGCCACTCGCCCTCGACGACCACCGACACCCGCACCGGCGAGCCGCCGTGCTTGAGCGCGTTGCCGATCAGATTGGCCAGGATGACGTCGAGCCGGCGCGGGTCGAGCCGCGCCACGATGCCCCGCTCCGCGTCCAGTTCGACCGCGTCGAGCCAGGCCCGCGCGTCGATGCAGGCCGTGACCTGGTCGGCGACGTCCACGTCGTCCAGGACCAGCTTGGCCGTCCCCGCGTCGAAGCGGGTGACCTCCATCAGGTTCTCCACCAGGATGTTCAGCCGCCGGGTCTCGCTGACCACCAGGCCCACCGCCGGGGCGATCATCGGATCGAGGTACTCGACCTCCTCCTCCAGCACCTCGGCGACCGCCGTCAGCGCCGTCAGCGGAGTGCGCAGCTCGTGGGACATGTCCGCGACGAAGCGCCGGCTGGCCTCCTCGCGGGCGCTCATGTCGGCGACCTTCTTCTCCAGCGCCTCCGCCGTCTTGTTGAACGTGTGGGAGAGGTCGGCCAGTTCGTCCGTACCCGACACGTCGAGCCGGTGGTCCAGCTCGCCCTCGCCGAGCCGCCGCGCCGCGTCGCCCAGCCGCTGCACCGGCTTGAGCACGGTCCGGGCCGCCGCCTGGGCCAGCAGCGCGGACCCGAGCAGCGCGAGGCCCGTCGCGATGGTCAGCGACCAGCCGAGCGCGTTCAGGTCGTCCCGCTCCTGCGCCAGGGACTTGTACATGTAGCCGGTGGGCCCGCCGCCCACGATCCGCGTGCCGCCGACCAGGTACGGATTGCCGCGCGGCTTCGTCCGCTGCCAGTACACGTGGTACTCGGAGTCGTTCGCGGCCGTCGCCTTCTGCCGGTCGTTCACCGCGCGCTGGAGCGAGCCGGGTACGTCGTCCAGCCCGAAGGAGTCGGGGCCGGCCGCGCCGAACACCTTGCGGCCGTCCTTGCGTTCGTCGACCAGCAGCACGCTGTAGCCGGGGCTGCTGCCCGCCATCAGCTCGGCGGTGCGCTGCATCTCCTCGGGCGTCGGGTCGGCGGGCAGCGCCGCGGCCCGGTTCTGCATCTCCTGGCGGAAGTCGCCGAGGGCCGCGTCCTGGGTACGGGTGAGCACGGCCTCGCGGTTGAGCCAGTACGCGATGCCGGACGCGGAGACCGCGGCCACCAGCGCGACCAGGGAGAACACCATCAGGAGCCGCAGCCGCAGGCTGGTCCAGCGCCGGCCCGCGAACAGGGCTTTGATCACTGCGGCGAGTCCAGCCGGTAGCCGACACCACGCACGGTCCGGATGAGGGTGGGCGAGGAGGGCACTTCCTCGACCTTGGCGCGCAGCCGCTGCACGCAGGCGTCCACGAGCCGGGAGTCGCCGAGGTAGTCGTGCTCCCAGACGAGGCGCAGCAGCTGCTGGCGCGAGAGCGCCTGGCCGGGCCGGCGGCTGAGCTCCAGGAGCAGCCGCAGCTCGGTCGGCGTGAGCTGGAGGTCCTCGCCGTTCTTGGTGACCGTCATCGCGGCCCGGTCGATGACCAGCGAGCCGAACGTGGCGGAGTCGCTGGCCTCCCGTTCCCCGCGGCGCAGGACGGCCCGGATCCGGGCGTCGAGCACCCGGCCCTGGACGGGCTTGACGACGTAGTCGTCGGCCCCGGACTCCAGACCCACGACGACATCGATGTCGTCGCTTCGGGCGGTCAGCAGGATGATCGGCAGCTGGTCGGTGCGGCGGATCCGCCGGCACACCTCGAAGCCGTCGATCCCGGGCAGCATGACGTCCAGCACGATCAGGTCCGGCCGCTGCTCGCGCAGCAGTTTCAGGCCGTCCTCGCCCGTCGCCGCAGTGGCCACACGGTGGCCCTGGCGAGACAGGGAGAGTTCGAGGGCCGTGCGGATGGCGTCGTCGTCCTCGATCAGCAACAGGAAAGGCACGGGCTCATTCTGTCCCATCGACCGTTCGGAGTTCGACCGTCGGGTCCAAGCGATCGCACGGCGGCCCCGCCGGAGTCGCTGTGACAGGCCTGTGACAGTCGGCGGACACCCCGGTTAAGTCGGCCGGGCAGTCTTCTACCAACGAAACCGAGCAGGATCCGAAGCAGACTCCACGACGGGGGGCGCGAGATGAACACGCTGCACAGCACCACCACCAGCGCGGTTGTCACGCGGCTGCACGATGTGAACCGCCGGGCAGGTGTCCGTTCGGTGACGGTCGCCCGTCCGCGGCCGGCGCACACGGTGGCCATCGACGCGAACACGTACCAGACCGCCTCCGCCGTCCCGGTGCAGCCCGCGCCCGAACTCTCCGCCACCTCGGAGGCCGAGTTCACGGCGTACGTGCAGGAGCGGCGCGCCGCCCTCTACGCGACGGCCTTCCACCTGACCGGTGACCGTTACGAAGCCGAGGACCTGCTCCAGAGCGCGCTGTTCTCCACGTACCGCGCCTGGGACCGGATCAGCGACAAGGCCGCCGTCGGCGGGTACCTGCGCCGCACGATGACCAACCTGCACATCAGCGCGTGGCGCCGGCGCAAGCTCAACGAGTACCCGACGGAGGAGCTGCCGGAGACGGCCTCCGACACGGACGCGATGCGGGGCACGGAGCTGCGCGCGGTGCTGTGGCAGGCGCTGGCCCGCATTCCGGAGCCCCAGCGCACGATGCTGGTGCTGCGGTACTACGAGGGCCGCACGGACCCGGAGATCGCCGAGATCCTCGGCATCAGCGTCGGCACGGTGAAGTCGAGCATCTGGCGCTCGCTGCGGCGGCTGCGGGACGACGAGGTGCTGAGCTTCGGCCGCGACGAGGCGGAGTCCTTCGAGGAGCTCGTCGCGTAAGCGGCGCGGGGCCGCGGAACGCGGCACACCACAGACCATGGGCCAGGGGGGCCGTCCTACGGGGGTGGGACGGGGGCCTGCGGGGGGAGAAGGCGGGATCACGCGGCCGGGGGTCCGCATGGTCCCGCCTTCTCGTACGTCCGATGCGGCAGTGGCCGTCGGTCGGGACGAGAAAGCCTGGACGGCCTGGGCCCGGCACTGGGCTGACGCCGCCCGAAACCCCCGTCCTCGGGCGGCGTCAGCTCAGTGCCGGGACCGCGAGAGGCCCCCTGTCGTCGGCGGGGGCTCCGGTTTCCCGGCCTCACCGACCCTTCGGCGCCCACTCTGCCAATCGCCGGAGCACCGCGCATTGACCTGGCGTGCACAGTGCCTTGACGCAGAGTCGCCCCGCCGCCCCCGCCCCGGGGCCCCGGAACCTGTTGCGCGGCCGCCACGGCCGGTGTAAACCCGTGATCATGCTGCCCGAGAGAACGTTCCGCAGCGCGGAACTAGCGCCCGCCGACCGTTTCGAGAGCTGGCGGGCCCTGATGTCGGAGACGCATGCGCCCATGGAGATGCTCAGTGAGCACTCTGCCGACTTCTGGGTGAACCAGCGCGTCATCTCGCTCGGCGGGATCACGGTCTATCCGATGGAATGCCATCCCCTGACCTGGCTGCGCACACCGAAGCTGATAGCGAGGTCGGACCCCGAGGCGTTCCACCTCTCGCTGATCAAACGCGGGGCGGGAGCGGTGACGCTGGGCAAGGACACCGTGGTGCACGGTGTGTACGACATCCACACCAGTGACACGTCACGGCCGTTCGAGATCAGTACCGGCCCGCATTCCGTCGAGATCATCGGGGTCGAGGTGCCCAAGGCGCTGCTGCCGCTGCCCCCGCACACCGCCGGCCGGGTCATCGGCAAGCGCATCTCGGCCCGGGAGGGAATGGGGGCCCTGCTGGCCACCTTCCTCGACCAGGTGACCAAGGACAGCCGGTCCTACCGGCCGGCCGAGGGCCCGCGCCTGAGCGGCGTACTGGCCGATCTCGTCGCCTCGCTCTTCGCCGGCGTCCTCGAAGCGGACCGGTCCTTGACCCCGGAGACGCACCGGCGCGCCCTGGCGCTCCGCGTGATGGCCTTCATCCGGGACAACGCCGACGATCCGCTGCTGGACGTCCCCGCGATCGCCGCCGCCCACCACATCTCCGTCAGCTATCTCCACCAGGTGTTCCGGCAGGAGGGGGACGGGGCGACGGTCGCGGCCTTCCTTCAGAGCCAGCGGCTCGCGCGGGCGCGCCAGGACCTGGCGGACCCGCTGCACCGGGAGGTGCCCGTGCACGTCATCGGCGCCCGGCGGGGCTTCCGGCACGCGTCCGCGTTCAGCCGGGCGTTCCGCGAGGCCTACGGCCTGCCGCCCGCGGCCTTCCGCGGGCAGGCCCGGGCGGAAGGCCTGGCCGAGACGGCCTAGGTGTATTGACCCGCAGGGTTGTTGATTCGGCTGATGGGTGGGTGTCCGCCGAGTGCGGTGTGGCAGCGGTGGTGGTTGTAGGTGTGGAGGAAGTCTGCCAGGGCCGCTGTCCGCTCGTGATTGGAGTGGTAGGGCCGTAGGTAGGCCCATTCGTTCAGGAGGGTGCGGTTGAAGCGTTCGACCTTGCCGTTTGTTTGCGGCCGGTAGGGCCGGATCTTCTTGTGGGTGATGCCGGCCGCGGTCAGGGCCTGGGTGAACCGCTTGGATTTGTAGCAGGCGCCGTTGTCGGTCAGGACGCGTTCGACGGTGATGCCGTGGGCGGTGAAGAACGCCTGTGCCCGCTGCCAGAAGCCGATGGCGGTGTGCTGGCGTTCGTCGGGCAGGACCTCGCTGTAGGCAAGGCGGGAGTGGTCGTCGACGGCTGAGTGGACGAAGGAGTAGCCGATCACCGGATGGCAGCTCTTGCGCCGGCTGGTGGTGGCGAGTTTGTTGTCCATCGCGGTGCGGCGGTCCATGACCTTGTGGCCGCCGCCGTTGGGGATGTTGCCGAGCTTCTTGATGTCGACATGGACCAGTTCACCGGGCCGGGCGCGTTCGTAGCGTCGGATGGCCTGGCCGGTGGGCCGGTCCAGGAAGGCCAGGCGGTTCAGGCCGTGCCGGGCCAGGATCCGGTGGACCGTCGAGGCGGGCACGCCCAGGACCGGTCCGATCCGTGCGGGGCCGAGCTTGCGGGCTCTGCGCAGGCCACAGACCCGGGCCTCGATGTCAGCCGGGGTGCGGTGCGGGGTCGTGTGCGGCCTGCTCGGCCGGTCGTGCAGGCCGGCCTCGCCCTCGGCCCGCCACCGGCGGACCCACTTGTGGGCGGTGGGCCTGGATATCCCTATCTCGGCCGCGACGTGGGCCACGGGACGGCCGGCCTGGACGCGTTCGACCAGGATCCGCCTGCCGTGAACGGTCAACCGGGCATTACGGTGGGACACGAAGACCTCCGTGCGTGGTGTGGAGCCTAGACACCTCCACCACACCGGAGGTCTTCGCCATGATCAAGACCCCGTCGGCGTTAACAACGCTCGTGATCAATACACCTAGGCGCCGCGGTCGGCCGGCCCCCTAGGCCAGGCGGGGGACGCGCTCCGGCCCGGCGTGTCCTTCCGCGATCCGGTCAACGGCTCGGTGGCGGCCGGCCGCGCAGGCGGCCAGGCGGCCGAGCGCCTCGTCCCGGGCGCAGGCGTGGGCGCCGAGGGCGGTGTGCCGGGCCACGATGCCCCGCTCCGCCCGCATCAGCCGCCAGCCCCTGCGCAGCAGGAACGGCAGCGACTTGCGTCCCTCGCGCAGGTCCCGCGCGAGCCTGCGCCGGAACGTCGTCGAGGGACGGCCGCGCAGACAGATCGCGTCCGCCAGCAGCCCCATCTCCTGGCACCGGGCCACGATGTCGGCCGCGAAGATCCCCTCCGCGATGAACAGCGGGGTGCGGGAGATGTCCAGCGTCTCCGTACCCGTACGGGAGGAGGTGGCGATGGAGTACACCGGCACCTCCGTACGGCCGCCCGCGCAGAGGTCCACGATCGCGGCGACCGCCGCGTCGGCGTCCCACGAGAGCGGGGAGTCCCAGTCGATGTCGGAACTGCCCTCGACCAGCGGGAGGCTGGGGTCGTCCGCCTCCTTGTAGAAGTCGTCGAGACGCAGCACCGGCAGCCCGGAACGGGCGGCCAGCCTGGACTTGCCGGACCCCGAGGGGCCGGTCAGCAGGACGACACGCGTAGGCAAAGGAGAGGAGGAGCTCACGGAACACAAGTGTGAACCATTCCCCCGCGCAGGGGATGCCTCCGGTACCCGGTTGGTATCCAGGATCACACCTCGACTACGCTGCGTGCGCACGCGACTACGACCTCAGGCGGGATCCCCATGGCACGTCACGCAGCTCCCGGCAGCTCCACGCTGCGCTCCGCAGGCATCACGCTCTCCATGGCCGGGGCGGCCCTGGCCATGGCCGCCGGCGGTGCGCAGGCCGGCGAACTCTCCGTCCCGGCGGCCCTCGCGGGGGTCACCGACCCCATCGCGAACCTCAAGGTGAACCCGCTGGCCCACACCGGCGTGGACCCGCTCGACAACGGCGTCGCCACCAAGGTCGCCGACTTCCCGGCGGTGGGCACCACCGCGGTCACGGGGATCCTGACGCAGGGTCCGTCCGTCGGCGAGCTGCCCGGGGCGGCCGCGTCCTCGCTGCTCGGCCCGCTGGCGCCGAAGCAGCCGTAACCGGGGCACCGCGGCGGCGCCGGGGCTCAGGGTCGACGGGGCACAGGGTCGCCGGGGCACAGGGTCGCCGGGGCGCGAAAAGGCCCCGGCAGCACGGGGGACGCTGCCGGGGCCGGTTTTCGAGGGGGACCGCTCAGTACGAGGATCCGCCCGAGCCCAGCGAACCCGTCGGGTGCCAGACCGTCTTCGTCTCCAGGAACGCCGTCATGCGCGACGTGCCCGGGTCGGCGCTCCAGTCGTCCACAGGCTGTGGACGCAGGACGCGCTTGAGGTTGTCGGCCGCGGCGATCTCGAGCTCCTTGGCCAGCGCGGCGTCCGCGCCCGCCAGGTCGATCGCGTTGACGTCCTGGTGGGACGCCAGGTGCGGGCCCATCTCGGCGGCCTTGCCGGAAAGGATGTTGACGACGCCGCCCGGCAGGTCGGAGGTGGCCAGCACCTCGCCCAGGGAGAGGGCGGGGAGCGGGGACTTCTCCGAGGTGATCACGACGGCCGTGTTGCCCGTCGCGATGACGGGGGCGATCACCGAGATCAGGCCCAGGAACGAGGAGTCCTGCGGGGCGACGACCGTGACGACGCCCGTCGGCTCCGGGGTGGAGAGGTTGAAGAACGGGCCCGCGACCGGGTTGGCCCCGCCCACGATCTGGCCGATCTTGTCGGTCCAGCCCGCGTACCAGACCCAGCGGTCGATGGCCGCGTCGACGACCGCGGCCGCCTTCGACTTCGACAGGCCCTCGGCCTCGCCGACCTCGCGGACGAACTGCTCGCGGCGGCCCTCCAGCATCTCGGCGATGCGGTAGAGGATCTGCCCGCGGTTGTACGCGGTCGCGCCCGACCAGCCGCCGAAGGCCTTGCGGGCGGCGACGACCGCGTCACGCGCGTCCTTGCGGGAGGACAGCGGGGCGTTGGCCAGCCACTTGCCCTTGGAGTCGCTCACCTCGTACACCCGGCCGCTCTCGGAGCGGGGGAACTTGCCCCCGACGTACAGCTTGTAGGTCTTGAAGACATGCAGGCGGGACGCCGCTGACTGATCAGACATCGAGGTAGCCCTCCAGGCCGTGGCGGCCGCCCTCGCGGCCGAAGCCCGACTCCTTGTAGCCGCCGAAGGGCGAGGTCGGGTCGAACTTGTTGAACGTGTTGGCCCAGACGACGCCGGCGCGGAGCTTGTTCGCGACCGCGAGGATGCGCGAGCCCTTCTCCGTCCAGATGCCGGCGGACAGGCCGTACTGGCTGTTGTTGGCCTTGGCGACGGCCTCGTCGGGCGTACGGAACGTCAGCACGGACAGCACCGGGCCGAAGATCTCGTCGCGGGCGACGGTGTGCGCCTGGGTGACGTTCGTGAAGAGCGTCGGGGCGAACCAGTAGCCGGAGGACGGCAGCTCGCACGCCGGGGACCAGCGCTCGGCGCCCTCGGCCTCGCCGGTCTCGGCGAGCGCGGTGATCCGGGCCAGCTGCTCGGCGGAGTTGATCGCGCCGATGTCGGTGTTCTTGTCGAGCGGGTCGCCCAGGCGCAGGGTGGACAGGCGGCGCTTGAGGGAGTCCAGCAGCTCGTCGTGGATCGACTCCTGGACCAGCAGGCGCGAGCCCGCGCAGCAGACCTGGCCCTGGTTGAAGAAGATCCCGTTGACGATGCCCTCGACGGCCTGGTCGATGGGGGCGTCGTCGAAGACGATGTTGGCGCCCTTGCCGCCCAGCTCCAGGGTGACCTTCTTGTCCGTACCGGCGATCTGGCGGGCGATGGCCTTGCCGACCGCGGTCGAGCCGGTGAAGGCGACCTTGTTGACGTCCGGGTGCTCGACGAGGGCCGCGCCCGCGTCCCCGTAACCCGGGAGGATGTTGACGACGCCCTTGGGCAGGCCCGCCTGGCGGCAGATGTCCGCGAAGAACAGCGCGGTGAGCGGGGTCGTCTCGGCGGGCTTGAGGACGACGGTGTTGCCGGTGGCGAGCGCCGGGGCGATCTTCCACGCCAGCATCAGCAGCGGGAAGTTCCACGGGATGACCTGGCCGGCCACGCCGAGCGGGCGCGGGTTCGCGCCGTAGCCCGCGTGGTCGAGCTTGTCGGCCCAGCCCGCGTAGTAGAAGAAGTGCGCGGCGACGAGCGGGAGGTCCGCGTCGCGGGTCTCCTTGATCGGCTTGCCGTTGTCCAGGGTCTCCAGGACGGCCAGCTCGCGGCTGCGCTCCTGGATGATCCGGGCGATGCGGAAGAGGTACTTGGCGCGCTCGGAGCCGGGCAGCGCGGACCAGGTCACGAAGGCCTTGCGGGCGGCCTTGACGGCGCGGTCCACGTCGGCGGCGCCGGCCTGGGCGACCTCGGAGAGGACCTCCTCGGACGACGGGGAGACGGTCTTGAAGACCTTGCCGTCGGCGGCGTCGGTGAACTCGCCGTCGATGAAGAGCCCGTACGAGGGGGCGATGTCGACGACGGAACGCGACTCGGGGGCCGGTGCGTACTCGAAAAGGGATGCCATGGTGATCAGTCCACCGTCACGTAGTCGGGACCGGAGTAACGGCCGGTGCTCAGCTTCTGGCGCTGCATCAACAGGTCGTTGAGCAGGCTGGAGGCGCCGAAGCGGAACCAGTGGTTGGACAGCCAGTCCTCGCCCACGGTCTCGTTGACCAGGACCAGGAACTTGATGGCGTCCTTGGTGGTCCGGATGCCGCCGGCCGGCTTCACGCCGATCTGGATTCCAGTCTGCTCCTTGAAGTCGCGGACGGCTTCGAGCATCAGCAGCGTGTTGGCGGGGGTGGCGTTGACGCCGACCTTGCCGGTGGAGGTCTTGATGAAGTCGGCGCCCGCGAGCATGCCGATCCAGGAGGCCCGGCGGATGTTGTCGTACGTCGACAGCTCGCCGGTCTCGAAGATGACCTTGAGGCGGGCGGCGGTGCCGTCGGGGCGTACGCACGCCTCCTTGACGGCCTTGATCAGCTCGTACGTGTCCAGGTAGCGGCCGGCGAGGAAGGCGCCACGGTCGATGACCATGTCGATCTCGTCGGCGCCGGCGGCGACGGCGTCACGGGTGTCGGCGAGCTTGACGGGCAGCGCGGCGCGGCCGGCCGGGAAGGCCGTCGCGACGGAGGCCACCTTGACGTCGGCGCCGTTCAGGGCGGCCTTGGCGGTGGCCACCATGTCGGGGTACACGCAGACCGCGGCGGTCATGGGCGTGCTGCGGTCGGTCGGGTCGGGGTTGACGGCCTTGGCGGAGAGCGCTCGGACCTTGCCCGGGGTGTCCGCACCCTCAAGCGTGGTCAGGTCGATCATGGAAATGGCCAGGTCAATGGCGTACGCCTTGGCCGTGGTCTTGATCGAACGGGTACCGAGCGCGGCCGCGCGGGCCTCCAGGCCGACGGCGTCTACGCCGGGCAGCCCGTGCAGGAAGCGGCGCAGCGCGCTGTCGGACGTCGTCACGTCAGCGAATGCGGAGAGGGTGGTGGGCATGGTCACCAGATGAGCATATCTACGCGCGTAGCGGCCTGTCACCCCCCGCCGGCGCACATATGTGCGGACCCGGACACATCCGGGCGCGGCGGGGATCACCGGTCGGCCCGGCCTGCGGACCGCTGACCTCCACTTTTCCTGTTACATGGCGAAGACGGGAACCTCATGGTCCAGTCGAACAAGAAACGTAAATTTCTCTTCAGCAGCCCGCCAGACCTCACCGGACGAAAGCCCCGAAAGAGAAAACGCGGCATGCGACTCTCCCACCTTCCCGCGACACGTGCTTCAAGGAGTCGTTATGCGTTCCGCCCTCCGCACCTCGATCGTCACCGCCGCCCTCGCCGGGGCCCTCCTCGCGCCGGCCGCGACCGCGATCGCCGCGACCGCCCCCCAGCCGGTGCCGTCGACCCAGGCGGTCGCGTCCTCCGACGGCAACGGGCGCTACGAGGGCCGGGCGGTCTACGTGGGCAACGGGATGGTCGCGGTGCTGCGCAACGAGGCCGAGGGCCCGGAGGCCTGGATCCGCTACGTCGGCGACCAGTGGAAGCCGGGCGACAACTACATGCTGCACGTGGTGGGCCTGCTCACCCGCGGACAGACCACCGCCGAGGCGTACGGGGCCTCCTTCGAGCTCACCAAGGCGGAGACGGCCGCCCCGGTGCTCGTGGTCACCACGAAGGGCGTCGCCAAGTCCTACCCGCTGCCCGAGGGCAAGGCCGGCCAGGTCTGCTCGGCCGTGAAGTCGCAGAACATCGGCGCCGGCATGAGCGCCAAGCTGTACATGTCGCCCGACGGCCCGCGGGCCGAGCTGTGGGGCGCCGGCGAGGACACCGTCTGGCGGCTCCTGGACCGCGGCTTCCCGGCACTGCCCGAGTCGGCCGGGATCATCGCCCGCATCGTGAACCCGAGCGGTGCCGCGCCCGGCTTCGAGTGGAAGACCCAGGGCGGCGGCACCCCGCTCGGCCGGACCTCCTTCCCGGCGCTGCCCAAGGGCTGCAAGCCGAACTACGAGGTCAAGGAGGACCGGGCCACCGACAAGCCCGCGCCGAAGCCCACGCCGACCGTCACGGTGAACGCCCGGCCGGTCTCCGAGGTGAAGCCGCAGGTCGGGGCGCAGACCGTGGTCGTGCCGCAGGGCGGCGTGGCCGCCGGGGCCGAGCTCGCCGCCGAGGACACCGACGACAGCACCACCGTGGCCGCCGGCGCGGGTCTCGTCGCGATCTTCGCCGGGCTCGGTGTTGCCCTGATGGCCCGCGGTCGCCGCGCCTCCCGCAACCGCGTCTGAGCACCTCCCCGGCACCCCGCAGCCCTCCAGCCCCCAGCCCTTCCCGTTCCCCTTCCGGCGGGCCGCCTCCACGGTGGCCCGCCGGGCCCGTTTCCCCGGAGCATCCCCATGGCCCGCCGCCTGCGCACCCCTCTCGCCGCCGCGCTGCTCGCTCCGCTCGCCCTCGCCGCCCTGGCCGGCTGCGCGGGCGCGGCGGATGCCCCGGCGCTCCCGCCCGCGCCCCGCATCGCCACGGCCCCGGCGACGGCCGCGCCCGAACCGGCGGCCCCGGCCGCGCCCGCAGCCCCGATGCCCGCCTCCGAGCCCGTACGGGTACGGATCCCCGCGGCCGGGGTGGACACGGGCCCGCTGCTGAAGCTGGGGCTGGCCGCGGACGGCGCCGTCGAGGTGCCGTCCGTCGCGGACGGGGACCGGATCGGCTGGTACACCAAGGGCGTCACCCCGGGCGAGACCGGACCGGCCGTGCTCATCGGGCACTTCGACACCGCGCGCGGCCCGGCCGTCCTGCGCGACGTGGCGAAGATCCACCCCGGTGACGAGATCACCGTCTCCCGGGCCGACGGCCGCTCCGCCGTCTTCCGGGTGCGCGCGCTGGAGCAGGTGGACAAGAGGAGCTTCCCGACCGCCAAGGTGTACGGGAACACCGCGCGCCCCGAGCTGCGGCTGGTCACCTGCGGCGGCGAGATCACCGACGGGCACCGCCCGGACAACATCATCGTGTACGCCGATCTCGTCGGCTGAGATGACGTGAGGCAGAATCGGCCTCATGAGCAGCCAGCAACCCCCTGAGGAACCGGCGTACGACGACCGGGTCTACCGCTCCCCCATGGCCGTGGTCACCGGGGTCCTGCTGCTCGCGCTCATCGCGTGGCTGTGCGGGGACGCGCTCGTGCGGGGGGCGGGGAACGCCCCGTGGTTCGCGGCGGCGATCGCCTTGGTCGCCGTACCGCTGACCGTGGCGTTCACCATCCGTCCGGCCGTCTTCGCCAACGCCGACCGGATGCGCGTGCGCAACCCCTTCCGGGTCATCGAGCTGCCGTGGGGCGCCGTGGACGTGGTGCGCGCCGGGTACTCGGCGGAGGTGCTGGCCGACGGGTCGAAGTACCAGCTGTGGTCCATCCCCGTCTCGCTGCGCGACCGGAAGAAGGCGAACCGGCAGAGCGCCAGGGACGCGGGCGGGGCCGGGGCGGCCGGCTCCGGCGAGGCGCGGCGGGCCCAGGCCGACCAGGCGATCGACGAACTGCGGGAGCTGGCCGAGCGCGGTGCCTCGCGGGCCGGTGCCCAGGGCGTCGTGCGCGTGCGGTGGTCGTACGAGATCCTCGCTCCCGCGGTCCTCGGCGCCGTGTTCCTGGTCGTGCTCTTCGCCGTCCTCTGACACCGGCCCGTACGCGGAGCGCGCCGGCCCCGGACGGCCCGGCGCGAACCCGGCGCGAACCCGGTGCGCGGCCCCTGCGAACCCGGCGCGCCGCCCCTGCGAGGCCGGTGCGCAACCCGCTGCGGAACCCGTTGCGCAACGCGCTGCGGAACCCGTTGCGAGCCCGCTCACAGGATCCGACCGGAACCGCGGCCACCGGGGCCTGCGTCCTCGCACATGTGCAGCGCAACGAGGTCGGCCGCAGTGCCGCCACCGCCATTCACCTCCGGCTCCGACTCCTGGGCGGAGGGCTGCTGGTCGCCCACCTCCTCCTCGTCGGCTGGCTCACTCTGCGGCCCCTGGACGTGCCCTGGGCCGCCGCGGCCAATCTGACCCCGCTGGAGGGGATCCGGGCGGACCTCTCGTACGGACCGCTGGAAGCGGCCCGGCGGATCGGCGAGAGCCTGGCGCTGCTGGCCCCGCTCGGAGTGCTGCTGCCCCTGGCCAACGGGAACCTGGCTCCGTCGCCGCTGGCCGCGTGGTCCTCGCTGGCCCGGACCGCCGCCGCGGGCGTGCTGGCCTCGCTCCTCATCGAGATGCTCCAGAGCGGCGTTCCCGGGCAGGTGGTCGACGTGGACTCGGTGCTGCTGAACGGGCTGGGCGTCGTCCTCGCGCACGCGGCCGTCGTACCGGCGCTGCGTGCGCGGCTGCGGCGCGCGCGGCGCTGCGAGCAGTCCCCTCAGGGGTCCACCCCGAGAATTCCCAGGGTCGGACTCGGCCCCTGGAGCGACGTCTTGTCAGCGGTGCCGCGGGAGTATTGAGGCATCGCGGGAAAACCTCCCGCCGAAAGCCCCAGAGGAGAACCCATGAGCGCCATTGTCCGCCCCCGTGACGGTCGCTGGATCGGCGGCGTCTGCGCCGGACTGGCGCGTCGCTTCGGGATATCCGCGAACACGATGCGCCTGATATTCGTCGTCTCGTGCCTGCTGCCCGGTCCGCAGTTCCTGATCTACCTGGCGCTGTGGCTGCTCCTGCCGAACGAGAAGTCCGCCGCCAACGCCTGGTAAAGCGGCCGAGGCGGAGGCGGAGACCCCGGTTCGTCAGCCCTGCCTTCGGGCCGGGTCGTCAGCTCGCGCCGCGGACCTTCTCCAGTTGCTTGTCCGCCACCTCTTGCGGGACCAGCACCTTCTGCTGGCCTCCGGCGACATTGAGGGCCATCAGGCGTACGACGGTGGCGCCCTGGCGGACGACGACCACGTGGACCTGGGCCGAGACGCCCTGGGCGGCCGCGGTGGTGGTCCAGCTGACGGTCTCGTCGCCGGCCGTCTTGTACTCGGCGGCCCGTACCTCGCGGTAGCTGCCGCTCTGCTTGTCGACCGTGGCGGTGAAGCCCGTACCGCAGGCGCCGACGGCGCTCTTGAGGCGGGCGAGGAGCGCCTTGGCGTCGCTCTCGGCGTAGGAGCTGACGGAGGCGGAGACGGCGAGTCCGACCTGCTTCTGGGATCCGATGCCGCGGTTGACGGTCTCGCGGGCGGCCGGGTCCGGCTTGTCGCCCATGATGTCGGCCAGGGGCTGGCAGGCCTTGCGGTCGGCCTGCGGCTGCCCGTCGGGGGCGTTCGGATTCTTGCCCTGTGCCGAGACCTGGTAGCCGGGCAGATCGCCCTGTTCGAGTGCGGAGCGCTCCAGCTTGGTCGCCCCGGCCTTCGGCGCGGCAGCGCCGCTCGGGGCGGAGCCCGGGGACGCGGCGGCGGAGCCCGAGGGGGCGGAGCCCTTGGGGTCGGGCGTCTTGCCCGCCGCGGGGGCGGCGTCCTTGTTGCTGCTGCACCCCACGGCCCCCAGGAGGAGGGCGGGAAGCAGGGCGGCGGTGGCCGCTCCGACCGTGACTCGTGCCTTCAAGCGCATGACCGATGACCTCATACCCCGTGCGTCGGCGGGCAGTTGGTGGTGATCGTGGCACACGCCACGACGTGGCACACACCCGATCGAACCGGCGTGCGCCACGTGCGAGCGCGTACGAAAATCCGCGGACGGATCCGCGGACCGATCAGACGGGGATCAGCTTCCGCCGAGCGCGCCGATGGGCAGGCCGCCGAGGGTCGGGGCGACCGCGTTGGTGAGGTCGTTGAGCGGGGCGGCCGGGTCGCTCTGCTGCTGGCCACCCTCGGGGCTCACCTGCTGCTGGCTCGTGAGGCCCTGGGCGGCGCCGGTCACGGTGCCCAGCGCGTCGGAGAGGCCGATCGCGGGCACGGCGGCCGAGGCGGAACCCGCGGCGGCGGCGACGAAGGCGGCGCCGAGGGCGGCGGCACCGAGGGTCTTGGCAGCTGACTTCTTCATGAAGATTTAGTCCTTGCGACGGGGAATTGAGCGGCTCCGCAAACTAGTCACTTCAAACCCCGGCCCGCAAACATACGTAAATACGAGAAAGCGCCCGGGAATTGCTCCTCCCGGGCGCTTTCGGTCTGTCACGCCCTGGCCTAGGCCAGGACAGAACCGCTGGTCGAGGCGGTCTGCTGGAACAGCCATTCCGACTTCAGCTCGGCGTAACCGGGCTTGATGACCTCATTGATCATGGCCAGTCGTTCATCGAAAGGAATGAACGCGGACTTCATCGCATTGACGGTGAACCACTGCATGTCGTCGAGCGTGTAGCCGAAGGTGTCGACGAGGTGCTCGAACTCGCGGCTCATGCTGGTGCCGCTCATCAGGCGGTTGTCGGTGTTGACCGTCAGCCTGAAGTGCAGCTTGCGCAGCAGCCCGATCGGGTGCTCGGCGTACGAGGCGGCCGCGGCGGTCTGCAGGTTCGAGGTGGGGCACATCTCCAGGGGGATGCGCTTGTCCCGGACGTACGAGGCCAGCCGGCCCAGCTTCACGGAGCCGTCGGCGGCGACCTCGATGTCGTCGATGATCTTCACGCCGTGACCGAGGCGGTCGGCGCCGCACCACTGCAGGGCCTGCCAGATCGACGGCAGGCCGAAGGCCTCGCCCGCGTGGATCGTGAAGTGGTTGTTCTCGCGCTTGAGATACTCGAACGCGTCCAGGTGGCGGGTGGGAGGGAACCCGGCCTCGGCGCCGGCGATGTCGAAGCCGACCACCCCGTTGTCGCGGTAGCGGTTGGCCAGCTCCGCGATCTCCAGCGCGCGGGCAGCGTGGCGCATCGCGGTGAGCAGGGCGCCGACGCGGATGCGGTGGCCGTTGGCCTTCGCGCGGCGCTCGCCCTCGCGGAAGCCGTCATTCACCGCCTCGACGACCTCTTCGAGGGTCAGGCCGGCTTCCAGGTGCTGCTCGGGGGCGTAGCGGATCTCGGCGTACACGACGCCGTCCTCGGCCAGGTCCTCGGCGCACTCGGCGGCGACGCGGAACAGGGCCGCCTTCGTCTGCATGACGGCGCACGTGTGCGCGAACGTCTCCAGGTAGCGCGGAAGGGAGCCGGAGTCGGCGGCTTCGCGGAACCAGATGCCGAGCTTGTCGGCGTCGGTCTCGGGAAGGTTCTCGTAGCCGGCCTCCCGGGCCAGCTCGATGATGGTCCCGGGGCGCAGGCCACCGTCGAGGTGGTCGTGGAGCAGCACCTTCGGGGAGCGGCGGATCTGGTCCGGGGTCGGCAGGTTGGGGGTCTCGCTCGTCATCCGGGCACTCTACTCCTACGCGCGTAGAGCAACGCGTCGGCGACAGGGGTCGATACGTAACAGAGACCGTACGGACGGGTCGCGTACACCTGTCAGTCTGAGACTGTTCCGCCATGGCACAGCATGCGCCGCCGGCGCGCGGGGCCCGCCTGGGGCGGGCGGCCGGCGCGAACGGCTCGGTCTCAGAAGGCAACACGGTCAACGGGGTCGTCCTCTTACTCCCCGGCACGTCCAGATTGTCCCCCGGTCCGGTGCGTCCGCTGGCGCGGGCGCTGGTCCGGGCGGGCGGGGCGGACGGGCTGGTCACGCACACCGTGCTGCACGGCAAGGGTGCCTGCCGGGAGGACGACGCCCGGTGGGCGGCCGACGAGGTGGTCCGCAGGTACGGGGACGTGCCGGTGTGCCTCGCCGGGTACGACGCGGGCGGTCGGGCGGCGCTGCGGGCGGCGGGCCACGAGGCCGTCAACTCGGTGCTGGCCCTCGCCCCTTCCCTGGGTGAGGTGGTCTCCCCGGAATCCCCGGAACCGGTGAAACAGCTGTCGGGACGGCAGGTGCTGATCGTGCACGGGACGAACGACGCGCACAGCGACCCGGAGGCATCGTTTCGGCTGGCGGCCCAGGCGAAGAAGGCGAACCGTTCCACCTGCCGGTTCGAGGTGCACTCGGACGGGCACCGGCTGCGCGAGCACCAGGCGGAAGTCGTCGCGCTGTCCGTGGATTTCGTCCTGGGGGCGATGTTCTCGGGACGGTTCTCGCGGCCGGTGACGGACGCGCTGGCGGCGCCGCCGCCGCTGGGGCTGCGGATGCCGCTCGCGACGGGGTTCGGACGTTCGCTGCGGGGATGAGACGCCGGACCGGCCGGGCGTGAAGGGCCGAGCGTAAAGTGAGGAGTGGACTCGGGGCGCTTCTCCGCGGGAGGCGATTCGGCATGGCCGCGATCGTGCGCAGGAACTTCGACCAGGCGGACGAGACCCGTCCGTTCGCGGACGGCAAGGGCAGGCTCGACCTCATCCAGACGGACCGCGGAGGTGTCGGCCGCGCGGTCTTCGAGCCCGGCTGGCGCTGGTCCGAGCACATCAAGCCGCTGGCGGGCACGGACAGCTGCGAGGCCGCGCACACGGGCTACGTGGTGAGCGGCCGGATGAAGGTGGTCATGGACGACGGGGCCAGCGAGGAGTACGGTCCCGGCGATTTCATGCAGATCGAGCCCGGGCACGACGCCTGGGTCGTCGGCGACGAGCAGTGCGTGGCGGTCGACTGGACCGGCTTCGGCCAGTACGCGAAGCCGGCCTCCTGACCCCCTGCCGTCCTCACCCCGCCGGCAGCCAGACCGGGTTCGTGAAAGCCGCCAGGGCGCCCGGCAGCGCCGGGAGCGTGGCGGGGTGGCGGACCTCGGCCCGTACGTAGGCCGAGCGGGCCGGCGTGGTGCGCCATTCCAGGGCGGCGTCCGCCGAGGTCAGGGCCAGGCCCTGGTCGGTGACCAGTCTCAGCTCGCAGCCGGGGGCGCCCGTGACCGTGAGCCGGACGGCCACGTCCGCGTCCGGGGCCACCCGCAGCCGCTCCCCGATGCCCGCGTGCTCCCCGCGCGGGCCCACCGCCTCGAAGGCCACCGAGACCTGCGAGGACTCCGCTCCGTAGGACCGCCCGGCCCGCATGCCCGCCAGGACCGCCTCCCGCGTCAGGTCCTCGGCCAGGACCACGGTCTGCGGGCCGCCGATCCGGTCCGGGTCGCGGTGGTGGTCGCTGTTCGCCACGGCCGGCAGCCACCGCTCGCCGTCGGCGCCGCGCAGGGTGGCGTCCCAGGAGGCCAGGGAGACCTCGTCGTCCGGGGTCCAGGGCCCGTTCCACACCTCCACGGCGTCGGCCTCGCCGAAGCCGAACTTCCAGGCGCAGCCGATGCAGGTGGCGTGCGGATGGGCCGGTACGACCAGGCCGCCCGCGCCCCGGATCGTACGGGCGAACCGGCCGAAGCGGTTCTCGCGCGCCCGGTAGCGCCAGTCGACGAAGGTGCCCGGGTCGGTGCCGACGGCCAGGACGTGGCCGGTGCGGGTGGTGATCTCCTCGCCGGTCATGATCAGCAGTTCGGGTGAGAGAGCGCCGGCCCAGGCGGCGTGCGCGCTGTGGGTGTTGTGCTCCGAGGAGTTGATGAAGTCCAGGCCGGCCTCGCGGGCGAGGGCGGCTATCTCGGCGGGGGTGCGCCGCCCGTCGGAGTGGACCGAGTGGATGTGGCAGTCGCCGCGGTACCAGGCGCGGCCGCGGCCCCGGGCGCGCTGGGGCGGGTAGACGGGGCGGGGCGTGCGGCCCGGCTCGCCGAAGGTGAAGCGTGCGGTGATCTCGTACGGGAGTCCCTGCGGGGCGACGGTGTAGGGGCCGAGCAGGACGTGCCAGCGGCCGGGGCCTATCGGGCCGGGCAGGTAGCCGGGGGTAGCGTCGTCGGCGCGGAGGAAGAACTCGCCGCGGGCGCCGCCGGACCAGCCGCGGAAACCGCGGCCGCCGAGGGCGGTGCCGCGCTCGTCGAAGATGCCGATGTCGAGGGCGTTGCCGGGGGTGCCGGGCGGTACGGGCGGCCTGCCGTACGTGTACGACACGCGTAACTCGCGTACGCCGCGCGGTACGTCGAGGGGTATCTCGACGAAGTCGGGGGCGCCCGGCGGGATCGTGCCGGTGAGGACGCGGGTGTCCGGCGAGGGCGCGGACGGGTGCGGGGTGGTGACCGCGGCGGCGCCGGACACTCCGGTCGCCAGAACTTCACGTCGGGTGAGGGCCATGACCCCACGGTGGGGGTGGTACGTGAATCCCGTGTGAATCCGGGGTGAGGGGTCCCGGTCGGCCGTCGAGCAGGGCCGCGGCCCGGTCCAGGGCGCGGCCCAGGGAGTCCGCCGTCGGGGCGGTGGCCAGGACGTGGGCGTGGTGCAGCGAGCCGGTCGGGGGCCCGTGCACCGTCGCCCCCGGCGGCACCTGGAGCCCCACCCGGAACACCCCGGGCACGGCGCGGGCGGCGGCCAGGTTGGGGCGTGCCCGCTCGACGCGGGTGCCGGGCGGGAAGTCCACGTACCGCAGTCCGGCGTGCGCGGCGCGCGGGTGGAGCACCGGTTCGGGCAGTCCCAGTCCGGCGGCGACGGCGAGGGCGAGCACGTCGGTGCCGTGGGCGAGCCGCAGCAGCGCGACGAGCTCCTCGGCGCCGGGGTGGGCGTGCGCCTCGATGAGGCGGGGGCCGTACGGGGTGAGGACGAGCTCGGTGTGGGAGGGCCCGTCGCGGTGTCCCGCGAGGTCGAGGACCCCTCGCACGAGGGCGCGTACGGCCGCTGCGGCCTCGGCGGGGAGCGCGACGGGCAGCTCGTGCCCGGTGGCGGTGGTGGCGGCGGCCCCCGGCCCCGGAATCCGGCGGGCCCAGCCGAGGACCCGGTGGCGGCCCCCGCGGGACAGGGCCTGGACGGCGAGCTCGGGGCCCTCCAGGTACTCCTCGACGAGGAGGTCGGTGATCCGGGGGTAGTCGCGGACGGCGGCCTCCGCTTCGGCCGGGCCGGCCAGCAGCCGTACGCCCTCGCCGAGGACGCCCGCGCGGGGTTTGACCACGCAGGGGAAGCCGATGAGGGCGGCGAGGAAGGGGATCAGCGCGGCGCGCCCGCAGCGGACGAAGGAGACGGGCCTGACGGCGTGTAACGCGTTGGAGCGGGCGCGCAGGACGGCCTTGTCCATGAGGGCGGCGACGGCCGCGGCGGGGGTGCCGGGCAGGCCCAGGGCCTCGTTGGCGCGGGCGGCGGCGAGCGCTGCGGCGGGGTCGAAGCCGAAGACGCGGGCGCGGCCGCGGCGGACGGCGTCCAGCCGGCCGAGGGCGGTCACCAGGTGGCCGTGGTCGCGCCAGTCCGCCGGTACCCGCCGCTCCGCCCCCTCACGGTCGGATGGCACCGGCGGACCCGGCGCGACCACCACGGTGCGCGCACCCGCCCTTCGGGCGGCGGCCACCATGGCGGGGCACGGGTTCAGCAGGACCGCCATGGGCCCCCGCCCGGTCCTCCGTACCCGCTCCCGCTCCCCCGTCACCGCGCTTCCCCCTTCACCCGGTGTGACCACTGTGCCGGTCGGGCATATGCCCGTGCGCCGAATCGAAGCGTCGTCTTGCCGCCTTGCGGGAACACGAGGGGTTTATAAACATCCGCAAGCCGGGACGAATACGCATATGCCCGCTGTGCCAGCCCACGAAGCCGACGCGCCGTCCGGAGGCGGCCTGAGCCGCGCCGCCCGGCGGCTGTACGCGTACGCCGTGGAGCGGCACTCGTTCGCCGAGGAGGAGGCGACCGCGGACCTCGGGGCGCGGGCGGGGGCGGCGATCACCGAACTGGCGGCCGCGCACCTGCTCCAGCGGGCCCCCGGCAGCGGCCCGGAGCGGTGGAGCGCGGTCGCGCCGCGGGCGGCGGCGGCCCGGGCGCTGGCCCCGCTGGCCCTGCTCGTACGGGAGACCCACGACGAGATGGACCGGCTGCGCGGGCAGCTGGAGGCGCTGGTGCCGGCCTACGAGGCGGGGACGGCGCACCTGGAGCGCAACGGATCGGGCCTCGCGGTGCTGGAGCTGGTCACCGATCTGGGGGCGGTGCGCGGGCTGATCGCGGAGCTGGTCGCCGGGTGCGGGCAGGAGCTGCTGACCTCGCAGCCGGGCGGGGGCCGGGCGGTGGAGACGCTGGAGGAGGCGATCGGGCGGGACGAGTCGCTGCTGGCGCGCGGGGTGCGGATGCGCACGCTCTACCAGCACACGGCGCGCTATTCGCGGCCGACGGCGGCGTACGTGGAGCGGGTGACGGCGCTGGGCGCCCAGGTGCGGACGCTGGGCGACGGGCTGATGCGGATGCTGGTCTTCGACGGGCGCACGGGGGTGATGTCCGTGCCGGACCGGGCCGGGGCGGCGCTGGTGGTGCGGGAGCCGACGGTGGTGCACTTCATGGTGTCGGCGTTCGAGCGGGCGTGGATGGCGGCCGAGCCGTTCCCGACGACGGTGGGTCCCGACGCGGCGCGCTCGCTCTCGGACGAGCTGCGGCAGCTGATCGTCCGACTGCTGGCGGAGGGCCTGGAGGACAAGGTGATCGCCCGGCGGCTGGGCATGTCGGAGCGCACCTGCCAGCGCCACATCGCGGAGATCATGCGGGCGGTGGGCGCCAAGTCCCGCTTCCAGGCCGGTTATCTGCTCTCCCCCGCGGCCCCGCCCGCTCCCGCGGACGGCGCCGGATCCTGACCGGGGAGCCCGGGGTGCCCGCCGTGGAGCTCGGGGATGAGGCGGCCGCGGCGGGAGAGGAGGAAGCGCTTGAACTCGGCCACCGGCCGGGTGTCGGGGTGGCCGTCGAGCCAGGCCACGCCGATCTCGCGGACCGCGCGGGGGGCCGTCACCGTCAGCTCGACCACGCCGGGGCGGGGCACGGCCGGGGGTGGCAGCAGGGCCACGCCGAGGCCCGCCGCGACCAGGCCGCGCAGGGTCTCGGCCTCTTCGCCCTCGAAGGCGACCCGGGGGGTGAACCCGGCCTCCGCGCACAGGTCGTCGGTGATGCGGCGCAGGCCGTAGCCGGCTTCCAGGGTGACGAAGGTTTCCTCGGCGGCCTCGGCGAGGCGGATGCGCTTGCGCGCGGCCAGGCGGTGGTCGTCGGGGACGACCAGGCGCAGCCGCTGCTCGTCGAGGCGGCGGGCGACCAGGTCGGGGGCGTCCGGCAAGGGTGAGGTCAGGCAGAGGTCGAGCTCGCCGGCCCGCAGCTTCTCCAGCATGGCCTCGCCGTAGTTCTGCACCAGCGAGAAGCGCACGCGCGGATGGTCGGCGCGAAAGGCGCGGATCAGCCCGGGTACGGTCTCGGGGCCCAGGGTGTGCAGGAAGCCGAACGCCACCTTGCCGAGGGCCGGATCGGCGTCCAGCTGCACCGACTCGGCGGCGCGGGCGATCTCGGCGAGGGCCCGCTCGGCCGAGGCGAGGAAGGTCCGGCCGGCCGTGGTGAGGGCGACGGTACGGCCCGTGCGGGCGAACAGCGTGACGCCGAGGTCCTGTTCGAGCCGGACCATGGCCCGGGACAGGGTGGACTGCGGGACGCCCAGCTCGTGCGCGGCGCGGGTGACGTGCTCGTGGCGGGCGACGGCGGCGAAGTACGCCAGCCGCGGGGCCAGCAAACCTGTCACCGCCATGTCTTCTTCGTAACGGTTCATGGACAGGCACCCTTCTGAGCTGCACTCATGCGTCAGTGGATCGATTATCGCGATTCTGTGCATTGGACGCATGAAACGGGGCGGGTCTACGGTTTTCGCATGCCTCCCGTTCATACCGGGGCACCCGTCACCACGGGTGCCTCCACCCCGTCGTCTCCCGCCGCACCGGAAGCCCACGCCCCCGGCCGCCCCGGCTACCGCCGGATGAGCCTCGCGCTCTTCGCCGCCGGACTCGCGACGTTCGCCCTCCTCTACTCCACCCAGGCGCTGCTGCCCGCGATCTCCGACGGGTTCGGGGTGACGGCCGGTCAGGCCAGCTGGACCGTGTCCGCGGCCACCGGCGCCCTCGCCCTCTTCGTCCTGCCGCTCAGCGCGCTCTCGGAGCGCTTCGGGCGGACCCGGATGATGACCGTCTCCATGCTGGTCGCCGTCGGCGTCGGCCTCCTCGTGCCGTTCGCGCCGAACCTGGAGTGGCTGGTGGTGCTGCGCGCCGTCCAGGGCGCGGCGATCGCCGGCATCCCGGCCTCCGCGATGGCGTACCTGGCGGAGGAGGTCAAGCCGAAGGCGCTGGTGGGTGCGATCGGCCTGTTCGTGGCGGGCAACTCCATCGGCGGCATGAGCGGCCGCCTCGTCACCGGCTGGGCGGCCCAGGCCTGGGGCTGGCGCGGCGGGCTGCTGGCCGTCGGCGTCATGGCGCTGGCCTGCGCGGCGGCCTTCCTCGTGCTGCTCCCCCGGGCCCGGTTCTTCCGCCCGGCCTCGCTGAACCCGCGCGCGGTGGGCCGTACGGTCGGCGGGCACCTGCGGGATCCGCTGCTGCTGCGCCTGTACGGGATCGGCGCGCTGTTCATGACCGTCTTCGGGGCCGTGTACACCGTCATCGGCTACCGGCTGGTGGACGAGCCGTTCTCCCTCGGGCAGGGGGTCATCGGGTCGATCTTCCTGATCTACCTGGTCGGTACGGTCTCCTCGGCGGCCGCCGGACAGCTGGTGGCCCGGACGGGGCGGCGCGGGGCGCTGTACCTGGCGGTGACCACGACCGCGCTGGGCCTGCTGCTGTCGCTGGCGGACTCGCTGGCCGCGATCCTGGTCGGGCTGGTGCTGATCACCGCCGGCTTCTTCGCGGGCCATGCGGTGGCGTCGGCCGCGGTGAGCCGGACGGCGACCTCGGGCCGCGCGCAGGCTTCGGCGCTGTACCAGTCGGCGTACTACCTCGGCTCCAGCGCGGGCGGCACGCTGGGCGCGCTCGCCTACCACTCGGCGGGCTGGGCGGCGACGGTGGGCATCGCGCTGCTGGCCGTGCTCGGCGTCGTGTCGATCACCCTGTACGGATCGCACGCGGCACGTGCGCAGCGGCGCCTCGGATCGCTGGCAGCCGCACGCTGATACGGCCGCGGCCGGATCGGTGCATACGGCATCGGTACGAGCGGAATTACGGAGCCCGGAGGCGCAAGCCGCCCCGGGCTCCGGCGCGTTGCCCCTCCCCGCCGGGAAGGCATGAGGGGGTGGGAGGGAGTACGACGTGAAATCCACGCGGACGCGTACGGGACGGCGAGTGGCGGCGGTGGTCTGCGGGGCGGTTGCGCTCGCGGTCCCGCTGGTGGCCGGCGGTGGCGGAACGGCGCGGGCCGCCGGCTCGTGCAACGTGACGACGGGGCCGTACCAGCGGCAGGTGGAGCAGTTCCTGGGACGGCCGGCCGACGGGGTGCAGTCCGCGGCCGACTGCCAGGCGATCAAGGCGTTCCAGGCGAAGCACGGGATCACCCCGACCGCGGGGTACGCCGGGTCGCTCACCTGGCAGACGATGAGCACGATGCTGGCGCAGCGGGCGGCGGGCACGAACCCGAACAAGGACGGGAAGTGCCCGGTGAACCTGGGCCGGATCGCCTGCGTCGACCTGACCCGCCAGCTCAGCTGGGTCCAGGACGGGGCCGCCCTGAAGTACGGACCGGTCCCGGTGCGCACCGGGAAGGACGGCACCGAGACCCGGACCGGCCTGAAGCGGATCTACTACCGCAGCATCGACCACTGGTCGACGATCTACGACGTGTCGATGCCGTACGCGCAGTTCTTCGACGGCGGGATCGCCTTCCACTCGGTGGAGAAGAGCATGTGGAACCCGCCGGGCTCGGGCGGCTGCGTGAACATGCGGCTCGCGGACGCGAAGGCGTACTGGAACCTGCTGGCCAAGGGGGACGACGTGTACGTCTACGGGCGCAAGCCCGGTACGTAGCCGGGGCCCGGCAGCGCCGCCCGGCTGCCGTTGTCGGACCCCTCCGGTAGCTTCGGGATATCGGACCTACTGGGGGAAGACAGCCATGAGTGACGTCGCCACGAGTATCGAATCCGACCTGGACGCGGCGATGGACCGCTACCGGGTCGAGCTCACCGGCTACTGCTATCGCATGCTCGGCTCCTCCTTCGACGCCGAGGACGCGGTGCAGGACACGTACGTCCGCGCCTGGCGCGGCTTCGACAAGTTCCAGGGCCGGTCCTCGCTGCGCTCGTGGCTGTACCGGATCGCCACGAACGTCTGCCTCGACCTGCTGAGCGCGGGGAAGAAGCGGGCCCGTCCGATGGACCTCAGCGCCCCGCAGCACCAGGCCTCGGCCGTGCTCAACGAGCGGCCGGAGGTGACGTGGCTGGAGCCGGTGCCGGACGGGCGGGTGCTGCCGCAGACGGCCGATCCGGCCGAGATGGCGCTGGCCAGGGAGTCCGTACGGCTGGCGTTCGTGGCGGCGCTCCAGCACCTGCCGGCGAAGCAGCGGGCGGTGCTGATCCTGCGCGAGGTGCTGGCGTGGAAGGCGGACGAGGTCGCGACGCTGCTGGACACGACGGTGGCCTCGGTGAACAGCGCCCTCCAGCGGGCCCGCGCGACCCTCTCGGCGACCCGGATGCGCGAGAGCGAGACGGCGGACCCGCTGGACGCGGAGCAGGTGAAGCTGCTGGAGCAGTACCTCTCCGCCTTCGAGGCGTACGACATCTCCCGGCTGACCACTCTGCTGCACGAGGACGCGGTGCTGTCGATGCCGCCGTTCGACCTGTGGCTCCAGGGCCGCGAGGACATCGCCGCCTGGCATCTGAACCAGGGCATCGGCTGCAAGGGCTCCCGCCTCGTCCCGACCACGGCGAACGGCCTGCCGGCCTTCGGCCAGTACCGGCCCCGGGAGGACGGGGCCCCGGGCTGGACCCCCTGGGCCCTTCAGGTCCTGGAGGTCTCAGAGGGGCGGATCACCGGGCTGAACGCCTTCCTGGACACCGCACGCTGGTTCCCCCTCTTCGGCCTCCCCGAGCAGCTGGAGGAGTCCGGCGAGGTGCAGCAGGGCGCGTAGCGCGGGCGAGGCCCCGGTCACCCGCAGCGGCCGCCCCCGCGCGGCGAGCCTCAGCCGGGCCAGGGCCTCGACGGTGGCGAGGTCCGGCGCGGTGACGGCGGAGACGTCGCACTCCACGGCCGCGGCCCCGTCTTCGTACAGCCGGGCCAGGCGGGCGCACAGCAGGGCGGCGTCCCGCGCGGTCGGGCCGGGTCCGGGCAGCGCGAGTCTGGTGATCTCCACAAGGGGTTGACCTGCGGGCCTTACCGAACTCATCGGTCACCGCACAGAATGGGCCCGGTGATCACGCCTTACTGGGATCCCATGCCCACGGCCCGCCGCCTCCTCTCGCTCGAAGGCTCGCCGTACGCCACCTTCGGCACTCCCGTCTTCCAGGGCGAGTGGGCCGACCGGAACTGGCGCAACGTCCCGGGACCGTTCTACGGGGCCGACACCGACTGCATGCAGTTCGGACGGGACCACGCACCCGGCCACGTCGCCTTCGACGAAGTCCACGAGTTCGTCTTCCGCCAGCCGGTGAACGAACGGGAGACCGAGGCCCTCGTGACCGCCGCCGGCTGGGAGCTGTACAACAACTACGCCTGGGACGGCGACGACCACTGGACCGTCGAGGGCGTCCGCGCGTGGTGGCGGGAGCGCGCGCGGGTGCGGGAGTGGGCGGTGGCCGCGGCCGCGGAGTGGTCCTCCTACACGGAGAACCCGATGTACGTGCCGCACTACCACGACGCCGCCGACGGCCACCGGGACTTCGTGGCGTACATCGACGACGGGCTGGAGTCCTACCTGCGCGGCTACCTGTTCTGGCTGGACCTGCGGCGGGAGCCGGCGCCCGGCGAGGCCCTGCCCCGTCTCTGAGCCGCAGAAGAACGCCGGCGCGGCTCCGGACGGGGAGCCGCGCCGACGCGTGGGAGGGGCCGCAGGTCAGGCGATGCGGTCCAGGACGATCGGCGTGGCGGAGAACGCCGTGCCGGCCGGGGCGATGTCGTACGTGCCTTCCAGGGAGGCCAGGGCGTACTCGAACTTCTCCGGGGTGTCCGTGTGCAGGGTCATCAGCGGCTGGCCGGCGACGACCGTGTCGCCCGGCTTGGCGTGGAGCTCGATGCCCGCGCCCGCCTGCACCGGGTCCTCCTTGCGCGCGCGGCCGGCGCCCAGGCGCCAGGCGCCGACGCCGACGCCGTACGCGTCGAGGCGGGTCAGGACGCCCGAGGACGGGGCGGTGACCACGTGCTGCTCGCGGGCGACCGGCAGGGCCGCGTCCGGGTCGCCGCCCTGGGCGGAGATCATCCGGCGCCAGACGTCCATCGCGGAGCCGTCCGCGAGGGCCTTGGCCGGGTCGGCGTCCTTGATGCCCGCCGCGTCCAGCATCTCCTTGGCCAGGGCGATGGTCAGCTCGACGACGTCGGAGGGGCCGCCGCCGGCGAGGACCTCGACCGACTCGCGGATCTCCAGCGCGTTGCCGGCCGTCAGGCCGAGCGGGGTGGACATGTCGGTGAGCAGGGCGATCGTCTTGACGCCGCTGTCCGTGCCGAGGGCGACCATCGTCGAGGCGAGCTCACGCGCGTCCTCGATGTTCTTCATGAAGGCGCCGGTGCCGACCTTGACGTCGAGGACGAGCGAGCCGGTGCCCTCGGCGATCTTCTTCGACATGATCGAGGAGGCGATGAGCGGAATGGCCTCGACGGTTCCGGTCACGTCGCGCAGCGCGTAGAGCTTCTTGTCGGCGGGGGCCAGGCCGTCGCCCGCCGCGCAGATGACCGCGCCCGTGGTGTCCAGGACGTGCAGCATCTCCTCGTTGGAGAGCAGCGCACGCCAGCCGGGGATGGACTCCAGCTTGTCCAGCGTGCCGCCGGTGTGGCCGAGGCCGCGGCCCGAGAGCTGCGGTACGGCCGCGCCGCAGGCGGCGACGAGCGGGGCGAGCGGCAGGGTGATCTTGTCGCCGACGCCGCCGGTGGAGTGCTTGTCGGCGGTGGGGCGGGACAGGGAGTCGAAGTTCATCCGCTCGCCCGAGGCGATCATCGCGGCGGTCCAGCGCTTGATCTCGGCGCGGTTCATGCCGTTGAGCAGGATGGCCATCGCCAGCGCCGACATCTGCTCGTCGGCGACGACACCGCGCGTGTACGCGTCGATGACCCAGTCGATCTGCTCGGGGCTCAGCTCGCCGCGGTCCCGCTTCGTACGGATGACGGAGATGACGTCCATGTGGTGCTTCCTTCTACGCGCATAGAGAGAGGGAGTGGGAACGGCCCCTCGCCCGGCAGGGGCGAAGGGCCGTCGGCACGGCTATCCGAGGTGGTCCGGCCCGAAGGCCTGCGGCAGCATCTCGGCCAGCGGAAGGACCCCCTTCGGGGTCTCCACCAGCAGTTCCGGTCCGCCGAACTCGAAGAGCAGCTGACGGCAGCGGCCGCACGGGACGAGGATGTCGCCCTTGCCGTCGACGCAGGTGAAGTGCGTCAGGCGGCCTCCGCCGGTGGCCTGGAGGGAGGAGACCAGCCCGCACTCGGCACACAGGCTGAGCCCGTAGCTGGCGTTCTCCACGTTGCAGCCGACGACGATCCGGCCGTCGTCCACGAGGGCCGCCACCCCGACCCGGAAGTCCGAGTAGGGGGCGTACGCCCGGGACATGGCGTCCCGGGCGGCCTCGCGCAGGGCCTCCCAGTCGGGGTGGATCGCCGTCGTCACTTGCCCTGGCCCTTGCGGTACGGCAACCCGTCCGCCTTCGGCATCCGCAGCCGCTGCGCGGAGAGCGCGAGCACCAGGAGCGTGGTGACGTACGGGGCGGCGTCCACGAACTGGCTCGGGACTGCGTCGGTCAGCGCGTACCAGAGGAACAGGCCGGCCGCGCAGGCCGCCGCGATCGCGCCCTGGACGTACTTCTTCTTGTACAGCTGCCACACGAGGACGATCACGAGCAGGATCGCGAGGAGCAGCAGCATCGCGTGGACGTTCTCGGCGCCGCCGCGCAGGCGGAGGCTGTACGTGAAGCCGAACAGGCCCGAGCCGAGGGCCATGCCGCCCGGCATCCAGTTACCGAAGATCATCGCGGCGAGACCGATGTAGCCGCGGCCGCCGGTCTGGCCCTCCTGGTAGATGCCGGTGGAGACGATCGCGAGGAACGCGCCGCCGAGGCCGGCCATCGCGCCGGAGACGACCACGGCGATGTACTTGTACTTGTAGACGTTGACGCCGAGGGACTCGGCGGCGACCGGGTTCTCACCGCAGGAGCGCAGGCGCAGACCGAAGGAGGTCCGCCACAGCACCCACCAGGTGGCGGGGACCAGCAGCACCGCCACGACCGTCAGCAGCGACAGGTTGGTGACCAGGCCGCCGATCACACCGGCGAGGTCCGAGATCAGGAACCAGTGCTTGGCCTGGAGCGTCGCCATCCAGTCGGACAGCCCTGGGATCGTGATCTCGGTGATCGGGTCGATGCGCGGGGACTGCTTCGAGGAGCCGCCCGGGGCCTTGTCGAAGGTGAAGTTCGACAGGTACTGGGTGAAGCCGACGGCCAGGATGTTGACCGCCACACCGGAGACGATGTGGTTCACGTTGAAGGTGACCGTGATGATCGCGTGCAGCAGGCCGCCGAGGGCGCCGCCGACGATGCCCATGAGGACACCGGTCCACGGACCCCACTGGTAGCCGGCCCAGGCACCGAACCAGGTGCCCAGGATCATCATGCCTTCGAGGCCGATGTTGACCACGCCCGCGCGCTCGGCCCACAGGCCGCCGAGGCCCGCGAGGCCGATCGGCACGGCGAGCTGGAGGGCGCCGGAGACCTGGCCGACGGAGGTCAGGTCGTTGGCTCCGGAGATGACCCGGGCCAGGGAGATCAGGGCGAGGCCGCCCGCGATCATCAGCAGGATCCACGGGAGGGTGAGCTTGCGGCGGCCTCCGCCCTTCTTGGGCGCGGCGCTCGTCGCGGAAACGGTGCTGGTGCTCACGCCGCGACCTCCTTGTTGTCGGTCTTGAGGGCGTGGCCGGCGGCCAGCTCTTCGCCGACCTTCTGCTGCTGGCGGCGGATGCCGTAGCGGCGGACGAGCTCGTAGCTGACGACGACGGCGATGACGATCAGGCCCTGCATGATCGTGCCGATTTCCTTGGCGTAGCCGTTCTGGTCGAGGCCGGCCGAGGACTTGTCGATGAAGGCGATCAGGAAGGCGGAGAAGAGGATGCCGACCGGGTTGTTGCGGCCGAGCAGCGCGACCGTGATGCCGGTGAACCCGATGCCCAGGGGGAAGGAGAGGTTGTATGTGTGGGACTCGCCGAGCAGCAGCGGCATGCCCGTCAGACCGGCGACCGCGCCCGAGATGAGCATCGCGGTCATGATCATCTTCTTGGGCTCCACACCGGAGGCCTGCGCGGCGGACTCGCTGGCGCCGGAGGCGCGCAGGTCGAAGCCGAAGCGGGTGCGGTTGAGCACGAACCAGTAGACGATGCCGAGCGCGAAGGCGACGAAGGTGAACCCGTAGATGTCGCCGCCGGACAGGGACAGCGCCGGGAACCAGCCGGAGTCCGGGATGTCGCCGGTGGTCAGGTCGTTCGAGCCGGCCGGCTGGACGCCGAGGTTCTTCGGCAGCAGCAGCCACGCGATCACGGAGGTCGCGATGGCGTTGAGCATGATCGTGGAGACGACCTCGCTCACGCCGCGGCGGGCCTTCAGGATGCCCGCGATGCCGGCCCAGAAGGCGCCGGTCGCCATGGCGACGAGCACGATCAGCAGGATGTGCAGCGGGCCGGGCAGCGTGACCGCCGCGCCGACCACGGCCGAGATCATCGCCGCGAGGCGGTACTGGCCGTCGACGCCGATGTTGAAGAGGTTCATCCGGAAGCCGATGGCCACGGCCAGGGCTGCCAGGTAGTAGATGCCGGCCTGGTTGACGATCAGGACCTGGACGTCCTCGTAACTGGCCTGGTCGATCATGATCCGCAGCGGGTCGATCGGGTCCACGCCCGAGGCGGCCAGCACGATCATGGTCAGCACGAAGGCGCTGACCAGGGCGAGCGCGGGTCCGGCGGCCGCGAGGAGCAGCCGGTCCTTGTCGAATTTCTTCATCGGGCCTCGTCCTCCGTCGTGTCACCGTCGGCAGCGGCGGAAGGGTTGTCGTTGGCTTCCAGGTGCCCGCGGGCGGCGCCCGTCATGGCGGTGCCGAGCTCCTCGGGCGTGATGGTCGCCGGGTCGGCGTCCGCGACCAGGCGGCCGCGGTAGATCACGCGCAGGGTGTCGGACAGGCCGATCAGCTCGTCCAGGTCCGCGGAGATCAGGAGCACGGCGAGGCCCTCGCGACGGGCCTCGCGGATGGCGTCCCAGATCTGCGCCTGCGCGCCGACGTCCACACCGCGGGTGGGGTGGGCGGCGATGAGGAACTTCGGGTTGTGGCTCATCTCGCGGCCGACGATCAGCTTCTGCTGGTTGCCGCCGGAGAGGGAGGCCGCGGTGACCTCGATGCCGGGGGTGCGGACGTCGTACTCGCGCACGATCCGCTCGGTGTCCTTGCGGGCGGCCTTCGGGTCGAGGATGCCGCGCTTGGAGTTGGGCGCCTCGGTGACGTGACCGAGGATGCGGTTCTCCCAGAGCGGGGACTCCAGCAGCAGGGCGTGGCGGTGGCGGTCCTCGGGGATGTAGCCGATGCCGCCCTCGCGGCGCGCCCGCGTCGGCGTGGTGGAGATGTCCTTGCCGTCCAGGGTGATGACGCCGCCGTCCGGGAGCGTCATGCCCATGAGGGCCTCGATGAGCTCCGTCTGGCCGTTGCCCTCCACACCGGCGATGCCGAGGACCTCGCCCTTGTGGATGGTGAAGTCGATGCCGGCGAGCACCTCGCGGACGACGCCGTCCGGGTCGGTGGCGGCCAGGCGCAGGTCCTGCACCTTGAGCATCGCGACGTCCGTGACCGTCGACTCGCGGGTCTCGGGCGTGGGCAGCTCGCTGCCGACCATCAGCTCGGCGAGCTGCTTGGTGGTGGCGGTCTTCGGGTCGGCGGTGCCGACGGTGGTGCCGCGGCGGATGACGGTGATGTCATCGGCGACCTTCAGCACCTCGCCCAGCTTGTGCGAGATGAAGATGACGGTCAGGCCCTCGGCCTTGAGCTCGCGCAGGTTGTCGAAGAGTGCGTCCACTTCCTGCGGTACGAGCACCGCGGTGGGCTCGTCGAGGATGAGGGTGCGGGCACCGCGGTAGAGGACCTTGAGGATCTCCACGCGCTGGCGGTCGGCGACACCGAGGTCCTCGACGAGGGCGTCGGGGCGCACGCCCAGGCCGTAGGCGTCCGAGATCTCCACGATCTTCTTGCGGGCCTTGGCGCCGATGCCGTGGAGCTTCTCGCCGCCGAGGACGACGTTCTCCAGGACGGTGAGGTTGTCGGCCAGCATGAAGTGCTGGTGCACCATGCCGATGCCGCGGGCGATGGCGTCGCCGGGGCTGGAGAAGGAGACCTGCTCCCCGTCGACGGCGATGGTGCCCTCGTCCGGCTTCTGCATGCCGTAGAGGATCTTCATCAGGGTCGACTTGCCGGCGCCGTTCTCACCGATGAGGGCGTGGACCGTGCCCTTGCGGACGCTGATCGCGATGTCCTTGTTGGCGACGACGCCGGGGAAACGCTTGGTAATGCCGTTCAGTTCTACGGCGAGAGGGGGGCTGGACGCGTTGATGACGCACTCTCCTTGGCGCGGAAGGAGCTGGAAAGCCAAGTTGGCAGGGGGGACAGGGCGGGGGAGAGAAGGTATCGCGTCCACGATGCCTCTACGCGCGTAGCACTGTCGAAAGTGAAAACTTGCGGCCAAGTGGCCACAAGATCACAGAACACGGCTCGGGGTCCGGGAGCGGTAGAGACCGCTTCCCGGACCCCGGAGACCACTACTGCAAGTCAGAGACGGCCTTACGGGGCGGTCTTGACGGTGATCTTCTTCGCGATGATGTCGGCCTTGGCCTTCTCCACCGCGGCGGTGACGTCCGCCATCTGCTTGTACGCGGGGTTGGAGTCGGCCAGGCCGACGCCGTCCTTGTCCAGGCCGTAACGGATCTCACCGGTCTGCGGCTTGCCGTCCTCGACCGACTTGATCAGGTTGTAGACCGCGTCCGGGACGTCCTTGGTGACCGAGGTCAGGATCTTGTCCTTGTACTTCGACAGACCGGCCTGGTTGTACTGGTCGGAGTCGACGCCGATGGCCCACTTGCCCGCGTTGGCGGTGGCCTCGATCGCACCCGAACCGGCGAGACCGGCCGCGGAGTAGATCACGTCGGCGCCGTTGTCGAGCTGGCCCTTGGCGGCGGCCTTGCCGAGGTCGGGCTTGGCGAAGCCCGAGAAGTCCGGCGGCTGCGTCAGGTAGGCCGACAGCACCTTGGCGTTGGGGTTGGTGTCCTTGACGCCCTGGGTGAAGCCCGCCTCGAACTTCTTGATCAGCGGAACCTCGACACCGCCGATGAAGCCGACCGTGCCGGTCTTCGAGGCCTTGGCGGCGGCGACGCCGGCCAGGTAGGAGCCCTGCTCCTCGTTGAAGACCAGGTTCGCGATGTTCGGAGCGGTCACCGAGGTGTCGTCGATGAGGCCGAAGGTGGTCTTCGGGAACTTCTCGGCGACCTTCTTGATGGCCGGGGCGTAGGCGAAGCCGACGCCGATGACCGGGTTGTTGCCCTTGCGCGCGAGCTCGGTGAGGCGCTGGACCTTGTCCGCCTCGCTCTCGCCCTCGGTGGGCTCCGCCTCGGCGCCCTTGACCTTCAGGTCCTTCTCGGCCTTCTCCAGGCCCGCGAAGGCGGCGTCGTTGAACGACTGGTCGCCGCGGCCGCCGATGTCATAGGCGATGGCTGCGGACTTCGCCGACGAACCGGCCGACTCCGAAGAGGACGCGGTGGAGTCGGAAGACTTCTTTCCGCCACAGGCGGTGGCCGAGAGGGCCAGCGCCGCGGACGCGATGCCCACGGTGGCGATCCTGGTGATCCGGCGCAAGGGGAGGCTCCTTCAAAACCTGACCGAAGCGCCACGACCGGCGCTGGTTTCGCGGCGATCGTAACGCGCGTAGATGTCAGTTAAAGGGCCGTTCATGAGTCGTTATCGGATCGTCGCGAATCGGACAGTGACCGATTGGTAACTGCACGGGTGTCCAGCCCTTGTGTACCAAGGGCTGGACACCTGTGACGGGAGGCGCTCAGATGTTGTACAAATTTTTGCCCGCGCGCTACCCGGCCGGCCTGCTGCGGCGCCCGTCGAGCAGGGCCGCGGCCGTGAAGAACTCCACGCCGACCCCGATCGCGGACTCGTCCACGTCGAAATCGCCCCGGTGCAGGTCCCGCTTGGCGCTCGCGCCCGGGGTGTGCACGCCGAGCCGGGCCATGGCCCCGGGCACGTGCTCCAGGTACCAGGAGAAGTCCTCGCCGCCCAGGCTCTGCTCGGTGTCCTCGATCGACTCCTTGCCGAGCCGGGCCGCCATCGCCTCGCGCAGCAGCTCGGTCACCACCGGGTCGTTGACGACCGGCGGCACGCCCCGCACGTACGTGATCTCCGACTTGGCCCGGTGCATCCCGGCGATCTCGTCGATCGCCGCGTGGATCTGGTCGGGCGCCTCGTGCCAGGCGTTGATGTCCAGGCAGCGGATCGTCCCGGACAGCTCGGCGTGCATCGGGATGACGTTGCAGGCGTGCCCGGCCTCGATCCGGCCCCAGGTGATCGACATGCCCGAGCGGGCGTCCATCCGGCGCGACAGCACGGCCGGCAGGTCGACGGCGACCCGGGCGGCGGCCGTCACCAGATCGGTGGTCAGGTGCGGGCGGGCGGTGTGCCCGCCGGGGCCGGCGAGGGCGATCTCCAGCCGGTCGCAGGCGGAGGTGATGGGGCCGGTGCGCAGCCCGATCTTCCCGGCGTCGACCCGCGGATCGCAGTGCACCGCGATGATCCGGCCCACGCCGTCCAGGACCCCGGAGGCGATGGCGTCGGTGGCACCGCCGGGGAGCACCTCCTCGGCGGGCTGGAACAGCAGCCGCACCGGGCGGGGCAGCAGGCCCTGCCGGTCGAGGTCGGCGAGGACCAGGCCGGCGCCGAGGACGACGGCGGTGTGCACGTCGTGACCGCAGGCGTGGGCGCGGTCGGGGAAGGTCGAGCGGTACGCCGCGTGCGTCTTGGCGTCCGGAATGGGCAGGGCGTCGATGTCCGCGCGCAGGGCCAGCATCGGCCGGCCCCCGTCCCAGGTGCCCACGTCACAGACCAGGCCGGTTCCGGACTTCAGTACGCGGGGCCGCAGTCCCGCTTTCTCCAGCCGGGCCTTGATCGCCGCCGTGGTGCGGAACTCCTGGTGTCCTAGCTCGGGGTGCATGTGCAAGTCCCGGCGGAACTCGATCAGTTCGGCACGCAGGTGGTCCGGAATCTTGCCGGGCAGCTCGGGCCGGTCAGGCGTGCCGGGCAGGGCGGTCTGGGACTCGCGGGACATCAACTGGTTCACCCGTTGAAGGGTAGGCGCACGAATGGCCCAACTGGCTGTGGATCACCAAAAGTTCATGCCGTTAGGGGAAAAAAACCAGACCTCTGGACGCATGACGTGATGCACCCGGGGGTAAACTCGCGCGCTCATCCGGCCGCAGAAGCGGTCTGGGCGGGGAGTCTGTGCACATCACGGGCGGTCTCGGTGACCCCGGCGAGGAAGCTGCGGGCGCGCGGCGAGGCGGAGCCGGTGAGCCAGGCCGCCTCGACGTCGCATACGGCGACGGTCACACCGGTTCCGGTCAGTGCGTAGGGCAGCGTGTGGACGACCGTGGACGGAAAGCTGACGATCGTACGGCCGACCGGTCCGCGCCGGGCGATCAGCTCCAGCGGCAGGTCCGGGCGGACGATCTCCAGCCCGGTCGCCTCGCTGAGCGTGCGCAGCTTCTCCGCGGATTCGCGGCGGTGCGCGAAGTAGCGGGTGGCGCCGTGCTCCAGGGTCAGGGCGCGCACGGCGTCCAGGTAGCGGGCCGGGTCGACGACCCCGGTCTCCACCAGGGAGGTGCCGACGAGGTCGGTCCCCTTCGTCAGGCGCGGCGGGCCGAACCGGGAGCGGGTCCAGGCGAACTCGTTGACCCGCAGGGTCATCCCGCCGTGGACGGTGACGGGCATCGAGCTGAACACCTCGACGCGGCGGCCGGCGCCCGCGGCCGGGGTGAAGCGGCGCCGGGCGGTGGCCGAGACCGGCGCGTACGCGAGCTCGCGGACCCGGCCGGGCAGACCGCCCCCGCCGACGCGGTGCCAGCGGACGAGGCGCTCGCCGCGGGCGGTCTGGGCGACGAACTCCATGGTCGCGGTGCCGTCGTCGACCACCACGAGCTCCTCGGCCCGGACGAGGGTGAGCAGGAGCTGCACGTACCGGGAGAAGGGGTCGCCGACGACGACGCGGCGGGCCGCGCGGACGTCCTTGGCGAGCGCGGCCAGCGCCTTGAGCGGGGCGAGCCGGCCGCCGCGGGCCTCCTGCCAGGCGACCTCGTACCCCTCGTCCCGGGCCAGGCCCGCCATCCGGCGCAGCTGGCCGCGGGACATGGGGTCGGTGGGCGGCAGTACGACGATCCGCAGCCAGGAGCCCGCCCCCGCCGAGCGGACGGGGGCGTGGACCGGGGCTGCCGCGTCCTCGCCGGCCTCGGCCGGGCCGCGGGCGCCGGCTCGGCTGGGCTGGGCCGGGACGCCGCCGAGCAGCGGGGCGCGGCCCGGTGCGGACGCTGCTTCGGCGTGCGCCCACTCCAGGACGTTCAGGAGCTGGACCGGACTCTCGACGAAAGCCAGGGTGGAGGCGGAGGGGGTCACCACGTACTCCTCGTCAGGGCGGGGGCGGGACGTCGTACCGGACGGACACCGGCCGGACGGACACCGGACGGAGATGCGCGACGGGCCGCGGGGCGGGACCGCGGCCCGGACCGGCGGGAGGGTCAGACCGAGGCGAGCTCGCCCTGGACCCGGCGGAGCTTCTTCATGGGGCCGAGCTCGGATGCGTAGACGCGCTTGACGCCGTCGCCGAGGGCGGTCTCGATGGTGCGGATGTCGCGGACCAGACGGGCCAGGCCGCCGGGTTCCACGGAGGCGGCCTGGTCGGAGCCCCACATGGCGCGGTCGAGGGTGATGTGCCGCTCGACGAAGGTGGCGCCGAGGGCGACGGCCGCCAGGGTGGTCTGCAGGCCCGTCTCGTGGCCCGAGTAGCCGATCGGCACGTTCGGGTACTCCTCCTGCAGGGTGTTGATCACCCGCAGGTTGAGCTCCTCGGCCTTGGCCGGGTAGGTGGACGTGGCGTGGCAGAGCAGGATGTTGTCGCTGCCGAGCACCTCCACCGCGTGGCGGATCTGCTTCGGGGTGGACATGCCGGTGGAGAGGACGACGGTGCGGCCGGTGGCGCGCAGGGCGCGCAGCAGCTCGTCGTCGGTGAGGGAGGCGGAGGCCACCTTGTGGGCGGGGACGTCGAACTTCTCCAGGAAGGCGACGGCCTCGGTGTCCCACGGGGAGGCGAACCAGTCGATGCCGCGCTTGGCGCAGTACTCGTCGATGGAGCGGTACTCGGCCTCGCCGAACTCGACGCGGTGGCGGTAGTCGATGTACGTCATCCGGCCCCAGGGGGTGTCGCGCTCGATGTCCCACTGGTCGCGCGGGGTGCAGATCTCGGGGGTGCGCTTCTGGAACTTCACGGCGTCGCACCCCGCTTCGGCGGCGGCGTCGATGAGGGCGAACGCGTTGCCGAGGTCGCCGTTGTGGTTGATGCCGATCTCACCGACGACGTACACGGGGCGGCCGGGGCCGGCGGTGCGCGAGCCGAAGGTGCGCAGGCGGGAGTTGGGGGTGTCGACGGTCATGGCAGCTGAGGTCCTTCGTTCGGTGCGTGGGGGTGCTGAGGGGAGGTGAAGAGGGGGGCGAGGAGGCGGGCGCGCGCCAGGTCGTGCGGGTCGTCGATCTCCAGGACCCGTGCGGGGTCGGTGGCGACGGGGAGGGTGCGCCCGAAGAAGCGGTGCCGCGCGCCGCGGAAGCCGGCGGCGTCCATGGCGTAGGCGGCTCCGGTCTCCAGCAGGTCCTGGGGGCGGTCCTGGCGGCGGGGGCGGACGGCCTTGTCGTGGTTGACGCCGGTCCCCCCGGCGCCGTCGGCCGCCTCACGCCAGAGGAAGCCGTGGAACGGGGCGACGGTCAGGGCCGAGTCGGCCGCGCCGGTGGCGACGGCGGCGGCGACCGACTCGACGTCGGAGGAGGTCAGGAAGGGGCTGGTGCACTGGACGAGGAGGACGACGTCCACGGTGAGGGAGTGCAGTTCCTCGAAGGCGTCGAGCGCGTGCAGGACGGCGGCCTCGCTGCTCGCGGTGTCCCCGGAGATCGCCGCGGGGCGGCGGATCGCGTCGGCCCCGGCGGCGCGGGCGGCTTCGGCGATGGGGTCGGCGTCGGTGGAGACCACGACGTCGGTGACGGTGGCCGCGCCCCGGCAGGCCCGGACGGCCCGTACGACGAGCGGGACCCCGGCCACTTCGGCGAGGTTCTTGCCCGGGACTCCCTTGGAGCCGCCGCGGGCCGGGATCACGGCCAGGACGCGGGGGCCGGCGGGGGCGCTCACAGCTCCCCCATCCGGCGGATCATCGGGGCCACGCGCTGGACTCCGTGCCGGTACGCCCCCCGGGCGGCGTCGCGCAGGTGCGAGCGGAGCCAGCGGCGCAGCCGGGACTCCCCCTCGCTCTCGCGGACGGCACCGGGCAGCGGGCTGCCGTCGGGGGCGAGGTGGTGGCGGGCGAGGATCCCGGGCAGGTACCGGGGTGCGGTGACCTGCGTGTAGTAGGGGGCGACGGCGGGGAGCACCGGGAGGTCCAGCAGGTGTGCGAGCCGCTCGCGCGCGGCGGCGAAGGGGTCACCGGCGCCGGAGGCGCCCGTCACGCCCTGGTCGGCCAGCCAGTCCGGATCGCCCTGCGGCAGCAGGCCCGCGTCGAGCTGGTCCCAGGAGGCCAGGCAGCCCGAGCCGAGGAAGTGGTGGTTGCCGAGCGCCTCGCGGATGCCGAGGTCGGTGAGGACCGCCGTCGGGATCCCGCGGTGCAGCGACTCCAGCGCGGCCGTGGAGGAGACGGTGACCAGCAGGTCCGTACCGTCCAGGACCTCGCCCATGTTCCCGTACACCAGGCGGCAGTTGGGGGGCAGTCCGCCCGGGATCCGCTCGGCGAGCCGCTGGTACGGCTGCTCCTCCAGGTGGGTGGTGTGCTCCCCCGGACGGCTGCGCAGCTTGATCAGCACCTCGCGCCCGGGGTGCTTCCGGGCGTGCCCCGCGGCCCGTTCCAGCAGGTAGGCGCGGTCGGCGCGGCTCTCGGGGACGGACGGCTGGACGGCGAAGACGACGGTGTGGGCGCGGCTGCCGGCCTTCTCGTACGCCGCTCCGCCGAGGAAGGGCAGTGCGGTCTCCGTGACGGCGCCGGCGTCCGCGCCGACGCCCTCGTAGACCGCGCGGAAGCGTCCCGCGTCGTAGCGGGAGTTGGCGAGGACGAGGTCGGCGCCGTGGCGCAGCAGCAGGCCGTCGGCGAGCTTCTCGTATACGACGCCCACGTACCCGGTGACGAGCACGGGGCGCTCGGCCTCCTCGGGCCACAGCGCGCGGATCCCGTGCAGGACGGCCTGGACGGCTCCGCCGACGAGGGCGAGGACGACGACGTCGTACTTCTCGCGCCCGGCCTCCGCGAGGAACTGTGCGCACGTCACCTCGGTGAGCCGGTCCGCCCGGACGCCCACCTCGCCGAGCTGGCGCGCGGTCGGGGTGGCCCGGCCGCGGAGCAGGAATCCGGTGAGGTGCGGTTCTTCCGACAGGCGGCGGGCGGTGAGTGCGCCCCATTTCCATCGCGTATCGGAATCGGCGAGTACGGCGACGCGGAGGGCAGTCCGGGGATGACTACGAGATGCTGCGCGATTACTGGCTGGCACCCGGCAGAAGCTATTCCGCAATTTCGGTGATCGGCCCAACGAACGCACAACAGCGGGTTAACAACCCGTCTACGTCATGCGAAACCGCACCGGTTAACGCGCCCGCCCCGCTTCGTTCACATGGAATCCGCGTACGGGCCATGGTGAATGCCGGCCAACGCCTTAATGTCTCGCGGGTGCTCAAGCTCTCTGTTGTCGTGCCGTTCTACAACGTGCAGACATACGCACCGGATGCCCTGAAAAGCCTCGAACTGAACGCCCGGGACGATTTCGAGTTCCTGCTCGTCGACGACCGCTCGACGGACGGCACGCCCGAACTCCTGGAGCGGGCGGCGCGCGAGCTGCCGGGGGCGGTGCTCCTCAGACACGAACGGAACGGCGGCCTGGCCACCGCCCGGAACACCGGCCTGGACGCGGCGCGCGGCGAGTACGTCACGTTCCTGGACGGCGACGACTGGCTGGCGCCCGGCCACTTGGCTCGCACCCTGGCCGTCATAGAGGCTCTGAGCTGCGATTTCGTCCGCAACGACCATGTCCAGGTGACCGGCCGCACCCGCAGCGTGCAGCGCGTCCCCTACGGTCCGCAGCTGGTCGTCGGCGATCCGCGCGCCGGGATCCTGCCCTCCTCGCGGGCCACCTCGGTCGACTATCCGTACGCCTGGGCCGGGATGTACCACCGGCGGCTGCTGGACCGCGGACTGCTGCACTTCACCGACGGGCTGCGCACGGCGGAGGACCGGCCGTGGATCTGGCGGCTGCACCGGGGGGCCGATTCGTTCGCGGCGATCGGGCTGCCGGGGATCTTCTACCGGCGCGGGGTCGCCACTTCGCTCACGCAGATCAAGGACGAGCGCCAGCTCGATTTCATCAAGGCTTTCGACCAGGTTCTGGCCGATACGGCGGAAGACCGGGAAAGTGATCTTCTGCTCCCGAAAGCCGTCCGAACATATTGTGCAATTATCGCGCACCATATCGGGACCATCGAGAGGTACGAACCGGCCGTGGCCAAGAAACTCCGTTCGATGAGCACGGCCGCGCTCGGACGCATGCCCCAGGACGTGCTCGACGGGGCTCTGAACTCTATGGACGCCGACCGCGCCGGAGTCCTGCGCCGCCTGCGCCGCCGTCCCGCACGAGCGGGAGCCGCGCTCTGATGGCGACTCACCACACCCCCTGCACACAGATCTTCCTCGCCTCCACCCTCTACGGGATGGCCACGCTCGCCGCCGGCATCGACGCGGGATGCTTCCCCCCGGCCCGCCGCCGCATCCTGCTGACCAGCAATCACGCCCTCACCGCCGAGGTCTCCCCCGGCCTCGCCGACATGCCGGGCTTCTCCGCGCTCGGCACCCGCTTCGACGACGTCCTCGACTGGAACGCCGCCATCGCCCCCCAGCACCCGAGCGTCTGGGCCCCGCGCCCCGAGGACGTCCCGCTCTGGGAGCGCCAGCTCCGGGCGGTCTGGGGACTGGGCGAGGACCGCGTCGAGATCATCGTGGAGTCGATCCAGGTCCCGCCCGCCCGGACGCTGTGCACGCTGTTCCCCGGCGCCGCCGTCGACGTCTACGCCGACGGGCTGATGAGCTACGGACCCACCCGCTTCCGCCTCGACCCGCAGCTCGGCATGCGCGTGCGCCGCGTCCTGCACCTGGACCTGGTGCCGGGTCTGGAGCCGCTGCTGCTCACCGAGTTCGACGTGCCGCCGGAGCTGGTCCCGGCCCCCGAGTTCCTGAAGGTGCTCGCCGAGCTGCCCTCGTACGGGCCCGAGCTGGACGAGGTCGGCGAGGCCCCGGCGCTGCTCCTGGGCCAGTACCTCTCCGCGCTCGAACTGCTCTCCCCGCAGGAAGAGGAGGAGCTCCACGTGGAGATGGTCCGGGGCGCCTGCGCCCTCGGCCACCGCGAGCTGGTCTTCAAACCGCACCCCAGCGCCCCCGCCGCCTACTCGCGGCGCGCCGAGGCCGAGGCCGAACGGCTCGGCGCCCGGCTCACCGTCATGGCCACCCCGGTCCTGGCCGAGACCCTCTACCAGCGGCTGCGCCCGGCGCTGGTCGTCGGCTGCTTCTCCACCGGGCTGCTGACCGCCGCCACCCTGTACGGGCTGCCCGTCGCGCGCACCGGGACCGAGGCCATACTGGCCCGCCTCGCCCCGTACCAGAACAGCAACCGGATCCCGCTGACGATCGTGGACGCGGCTCTGCCCGCCCTCGCGGACGCCGGGGCCGTCGCCGGCTGGACCGCGCCCGGCCCCGAAGAGAACCGGGACCGGCTGACCGGGCTGCTCACCGCGGTCGGGTTCACCATGCAGCCGCAGATCCTCGCCCCGCGCCGCGCCGAGGCCGAGCGGTACCTGGCCGCGCACCTGGACGACCGGACCTGGCGCTACTTCAAGCGCCGCCGGCTGACCACGCTCGGGCTGCCCGGAGGCATCCCGGCCCAGCTGTCCTTCCTGCCGAACAGCCCGGCCGTCCGCCGCGTGGTCCGCCGGCTGAAGCGGCTGCGCGCGGCCCGCACGCGGTGACGGCGGGCCCCGGCGGGCCCCGAGCCGATCCGAGGGGCAGGACCGGGAGGCTCTAGCCCACGGCCAGCTTCGCCGCGAAGCCGAGGAACAGCACGCCCGCCGCCGAGGTGGCCCCGGCCGACAGCCGCCTGCGGCGGCGGAAGGCGGCGGACAGCCGGGTCCCGCCGAAGATCAGCAGCGTCAGGTACAGGAAGCTGCCGAGCTGGAGCAGCGTGCCGAGCAGCAGGAACGAGAGCGCCGGGTAGGCGTACGCGGGGTCCACGAACTGCACGAAGAAGGAGACGAGGAACAGGATCGCCTTGGGGTTGAACAGGCTGATCAGCAGCGCCCGCCGGTACGGCCGCTCCGCCTCGGCGCCCTCGGCCCCGGCCGGCGCCTCGTCCCGCTCCTCGCGCTCGGCCCGAGAGCGCCACAGCGCCCACGCCCCGCGCATCATCCCGACGGCGAGCCAGGTCAGGTACCCGGCGCCGAGCACCTTGACGATGCCGAAGGCCACCGGACTGGCCTGGAGCAGCGCCCCGGCCCCGGCCGCGGCGAGCACCATGAGCACGGCGTCGCCGGTGAACACCCCGGCGGCGGCCTTGTACCCGGTCCGCACCCCGCGGCGCGCGGCGACCGAGAGCACGTACAGCGAGTTCGGCCCCGGCAGCAAAATGATCAGTATGAGTCCGACGAGATAGGTCGGCAGATCGGTGACACCCAGCATGAGCAGGAGTGTCCCATGAGGACGCACCTGTCGTCGCCGTCATTTCACCATGTGGAATCCGTCGGTTCGTACGTTCCCCAGACCTCCCGCAGCGCGTTGCAGACCTCGCCCACCGTGGCCCGGGCGCGCAGGGCCTCCTTCATGGGATGGAGCACGTTCGCCGTGCCGGCCGCCGCCTCGCGCAGGGCGGCCAGCGCCGCCGCCACCGCCTCGCCGTCGCGCTCCGCGCGCAGCGCCGCCAGCGCCGCACGCTGCCGGTCCTCGATCTCCGGGTCGACGCGCAGCGGCTCGTACCGCTCCTCCTGATCCAGCACGAAGCGGTTGACCCCGACCACCACGCGCTCGCCGCCGTCCGTCTCGCGCGCGATGCGGTACGCGTTGCGCTCGATCTCCCCCTTCTGGAAGCCGGCCTCGATCGCGGCCACCGCCCCGCCGAGGTCCTCGACCCGCCGCATCAGCGCGAGCGCGGCCTCCTCGACCTCGTCCGTCATCCGCTCCACGGCGTACGAGCCGGCGAAGGGGTCGACGGTGTGCGGTACGTCCGTCTCGTACGCGAGCACCTGCTGGGTGCGCAGGGCGAGGCGCGCCGATTTCTCCGTCGGCAGGGCGATCGCCTCGTCGAAGGAGTTGGTGTGCAGCGACTGGGTGCCGCCCAGCACCGCTCCCAGTGCCTGCACGGCCACCCGCACGAGATTGAGTTCGGGCTGCTGCGCCGTCAGCTGGACCCCGGCCGTCTGGGTGTGGAAGCGCAGCATGAGCGACTTCGGGTTCCGGGCCCCGAACTCCTCGCGCATGACGCGGGCCCAGATCCGGCGGGCGGCCCGGAACTTCGCCACCTCCTCCAGCAGGGTGGTCCGGGCGACGAAGAAGAAGGACAGCCGCGGGGCGAACTCGTCGACCTCCATCCCGGCCGCCAGCGCGGTCCGTACGTAGGCGATGCCGTCGGCCAGCGTGAAGGCGATCTCCTGCGCGGGCGAGGCCCCGGCCTCGGCCATGTGGTAGCCGGAGATGGAAATGGTGTTCCAGCGGGGGATCTCCGCCTTGCAGTAGCGGAAGGTGTCGGCGGTCAGCCGCAGCGAGGGCCCGGGCGGGAAGATGTAGGTGCCGCGCGCGATGTACTCCTTGAGCACGTCGTTCTGCACGGTCCCGGTCAGCTGCGCGCCCTCGATCCCGTGCTCCTCGGCGACCAGCTGGTACATGAGGAGGAGGAGCGCCGCCGGGGCGTTGATCGTCATGGACGTGGAGACCCGGTCGAGCGGGATCCCGTCGAAGAGCACCCGCATGTCGTCGACGGAGTCGACGGCTACGCCGACCTTGCCGACCTCCCCGTGCGCGAGGGGCGCGTCGGAGTCGTGCCCCATCTGCGTCGGCAGGTCGAAGGCGACCGACAGTCCGGTGCCGCCGCCCGCGATGAGCTGCCGGTACCGGGCGTTGGACTCGGCCGCCGTGCCGAACCCGGCGTACTGCCGCATCGTCCACGGCTTGCCGGTGTACATGGTCGGGTAAACACCTCTTGTGTACGGATACGCCCCTGGTTCTCCCAGTTTGACCTCGGGATCCCACCCCGTCAGATCCCCCGGCCCATAGACGGGTTCGATGGGATTCCCGCTCTCGGTACTGGCCATGTGACCAAACCCTCCATGGAGCAAATGGGCTCGGGGCTGATACAACTCCCCGCGGCGGCTCCGGCTGTCGTCTGACGGCCGCTGGTCACAATGGCGCAACATCCCTGGATCGTCTGCAACTGTCCACGCCCGCCAGGCATCACCTACATACACGACGTAGAAATCGGGGGACTGCAATGCTTCGCCAGAGAGTCATAATCCGCACGCTCGGGGTGGCCACCGCCGTCGCGCTCGCCGCGACCGCCTGCGGGCCCCAGAAGACGGAGCCCGCCGGCTCCGCTTCCAAGGTTCCGTCCGCGTCCGCGGCGGGTTCCACCCCCGAAACCTCACCGTCGACCGACAACAAGCCCGCCGACGCCTCGCCCTCGCCGTCCGCCTCGCAGTCGGCCTCGCCGTCCGCGTCCGCCTCCGCGTCGCCGGCCGTCAAGGCCATCATGGCGAACGGCGACGAGAGCGAGCAGATCCGCGAGCTCCAGGCCCGCCTGAAGCAGCTCAAGTACATGACGGTCGCGCCGACCGGCTTCTACGGCTCGAAGACGACCGCCGCGGTCAAGTCCTTCCAGACGAAGAACGGCCTGACGGCCTCCGGCGCGGTCGACGACGCCACCTGGAAGAAGATCCAGAGCGTCAGCAAGAAGCCCACCGCCGACGAGCTGCGCCCGCCGACCGTCAACGAGGTCGACGCGCCGGACCCGCGCTGCATGACGGGCCGCGTCATGTGCATCAGCAAGGAGAGCCGCACGCTCGCCTGGATGATCGACGGCAAGATCGTCTCCACGATGGACGTCCGCTTCGGCTCCGAGAACACTCCGACCCGTGAGGGCCAGTTCAAGGTGGAGTGGAAGGCCAAGGACTGGACGTCGACGATCTACCACACGCCGATGCCGTACTCGATGTTCTTCAGCCAGGGCCAGGCGGTGCACTACTCCGCCGACTTCGCGGCCCGCGGTTACGCCGGCGCCTCGCACGGCTGCGTGAACGTCCGGGACAAGGGGAAGCTGGCATCGCTGTTCGAGCAGGTGCAGGTCGGCGACAAGGTCGTCGTCTACTGGTGATCCCCGATGGCCGGGCGGTGCCGGTGATCCCGGTGTCCCCGGTGATCCGGTCTGTGAAGTAAAGGGCGCGGGCAGGGCCGGGGGAACGAACCCCGCCCGCGCCGGGTGCGCAGAGCCCAGGGGTACGGGGGGAACCCCGGCTCATGCGCGGCCGATGACCAGTCGGCTCGATATGTACTGCGCCGCAGGTTCGAAAAGTGTTACAGCCCGCTCGTGACGTCGCCCGGAGCCTTCCCGGTGCGCTCGTACGGACCACCCGAAAGGTGGCCGGAAATCGCCCTCGGGGCCTTCGGGCCCTCAGCGCGACGGCAGGCGGGCGGGCGCCGAGATCCCCGGGCTGGCCGGGACGAGCGTCGGGGCCTTGAGCACGTCGCCCCCGATGTCCGAACCGCGCGGCACGGTCGGGGTGGTGCTCCTGTCCGGCCCGTCGAGCAGTTCCTCGCAGAAGTGCGGGATGCGCGCGAGGCCCTTCGCCAGCTTCGAAAGCTTGTCGCGGCGGTCCGAGGTCATCTCCCCCGAGCGGTAGGCCTCGCACAGGTCGACCGCCTTGAGGCGGGTCTGCCGGTCCGCGTCCTTCAGCGGGGCGGTCCCGCCCGCGAGCGCGTCCTTGCCGTCCTTCGCGGTCTTGCCGTCCCGGCCGTTCCTGTCGGCGCCGCCGCCGGACGCGGCGTCGGGGCCCGCCACCGTCCCGGTACCGAATCCCTGCAACGCGCCGGAGTCCGGTCCGCCGGTCGTCGGCCCGCCGCCCGGGGTGGGCGGCACGCCGTCGGTGCCCCGGAAGGGGGTGGGCCGCAGCTGCGGGCCGGGGGTCGGGCCCCCGGTGCCGCCGGGCGGCGTCGGGTTCTCGTCCGCGCTGAGGGAAACCGCCGGTACGGGACCCGCCGAGTCGTGCGTGCCCCGGTCCAGCAGGCCGGCCCCCGCGGCGACCGCCAGGCCGCCGACGGCGACGCTCGCCAGCGCGGCGACGAGCCCGAAGCGCACCGGGCGGCCGCGCCGGGCCGGGGACGCGGGGACGGCGAGGGGCCGGATCTGTCCGAGCTCCACGAGGGGAGAGGTGTCACCGCCGGCCGGTGCGGCCATCCCGAACATCCCGGAAGTCCCGGAAGTTCCGGAGAGTGCGGATGTGCCGGACGCCGCCGGGGCCTCGGCCCCGCCGCGCGCCGCGCGGAAGGCGGCCACCGCGGCGGCCTCGCCGGGCAGTTCCGTCCCGGTGCACGGCCGCGGCGCGGCCAGCAGTTCGAGGGCGGTCCGAAGCCGTGCTTCCGCTTCGCGGGCGCCCGGGTCGCCGCCAGGTGCGGCCGGGTCGCCGCGCAGCACTCGTTCCGCCGCGGCCTTGTCCAGCCACCTGTTGCGCTCGTCGGCCATCACATGTCCTTCTGCGTCCGCCAACGTGAATGCGTCACACCGGTTTGCTGTACGAGACCACCGCCCCTGCCGCGCTGAGCGGGCACGGCGTCGAGATCCCTCCCGCCCCCGCCGTCCCTCGCCTGGCCACCGGCATTATGGCCGACCGGGCCCGCCGGATCCGAGCCGGTTTCCGACTCCGGCGCGAACCCGCCCTCCGCGCAGAGCAGCTCGGCCAGTTTCTTCAGGCCCCGATGGGCCGCCGTGCGCACGGCCCCGGGCCGCTTGCCCAGGGTCTCGGCCGCGGTCTTCGCGTCGAGACCGACGACGACGCGGAGCACCACGGCCTCGGCCTGGTCCTGCGGGAGCTGGGCGATCAGCGCCATGGTCCGGCCGGTCGACAGTGCCTCCATCGCCTCGCCGGCGGTGTCGCTGTCGGCGGCGCGCGCGGTCAGCTCGGTCTCGTCGCCGCCGATGGCGGGACGGCGTCCGCGCATGCGGATGTGGTCCAGCGCACGGTTGCGGCCGATGCGGGCGGCCCAGCCGCGGAAGCGGTCGGCGTCACCGGTGAAGGAGTCGAGGTCGCGGGCGATCTGCAGCCATGCTTCCGAGGTCACGTCCTCCGCGTCGCCGTCTCCGACGAGCGTGCGTACGTAACCGAGCAGGCGCGGGTGCACGGCGCGGTACACAGACCGGAACGCGCTCTCGTCGCCGCCCTGTGCCGCGAGCACCGCGGCGGTCAGCTCCGCGTCGTCCCCCAGCAAAGTCCCCAACCGTTTCACTGTCCTGTACCTGTGGCGCAAATCAGCACGTTACGGCTTTCAAGTACCTTCGTCCACGAGTTGTACGGGGAGCAACCAATCGTGCGCGAAGCGGGGTGTGACACAAAACGCACTCGCGGCGCTGACAGGGGTACGGGCTTGTCGCACGAGTCCGTACGGACGGCGACCGGGGCCTCTCCTGTGGGGGGTGGCGGCCTCGGTCGTCTTCCTCCTCCCCCATCGGGCCGTTCACGCGCCACGCCCGTCATCCTTTCGGCTCACTTCCGGGTGAAAACCTCGGATCGGTACGACACACCCGGCCCCGCGTCGCTAGCGTGGCGGTACACCCGCGCCACGCCCCGAGGAGCCCCCCGCTGTCCAGCCACCTTCCGGCACAGGCCCGCGGCTGCTCCGATCCCTCCACCGGCTCCGGACTGGCGCGGTTCAACGCCCTCTCCCCCGAAGCCGCCGTGGCCGCGCTGCTGCACTGCTGCGGGAGCCGGCGCTGGGCGCAGCGGGTGGCCGCCCACCGACCGTACCCGGATCCGGGCGCGCTGCTGGCCGCCGCCGACGAGGCCTCGTACGACCTCTCCCAGGCGGACCTCAGCGAGGCGCTGGCCTCGGAGGTCCCGGTGGAGCTGGACCACGGAGCCTCCTACGCCGCGCTCCTGGCGCTGGACGCCGCGCACGCCGAGTACGAGCGCAACTTCGGCCACGTCTTCGTCATCTGCCTGGACGGACACCCGCCGGAGGAGCAGGCGGACCAGCTGCTCGCGGCGATCCGGCGGCGGATGGAGCTGGAGACCGACGAGGAGCGGTCGATCTCGGCGGACGAGCTGCGCCGCCTCGCCCAGGTGCGGCTCGCCGACCTGACACATTGGCTGACCTCCCAGGACGGGGTAAACGCCGAGGATTCAGGGCTATTCGCCCCTGTGGGATAGTCCGTCCGTGCCTGTTTGATCACACCGATGGACCCGGCGCAAGGGAACCGACAAAGCGTCGCTACGATGTCCGGGGCCGGAGGACCGTACCCGGCCGGGCCCGACCGACAAAGAAGCCGGCTGGCCCCCGCCCCGCTTCCGGAGGGTTTTCCGTGCCGGCTGGAACGTTGTACCGCGGCCGGGAAGGAATGTGGTCCTGGGTGGCTCATCGAGTCACCGGCGTCCTCATCTTCTTCTTCCTGTTCGTACACGTCCTCGACACCGCTCTCGTCCGCGTCTCCCCCGAGGCGTACGACGATGTCGTGGCTACCTACAAGACTCCGATCGTCGCGCTGCTGGAGTACGGCCTCGTCGCCGCCATCCTGTTCCACGCGCTGAACGGTCTCCGTGTGATCGCCGTGGACTTCTGGTCCAAGGGCCCCCGTCTCCAGAAGCAGATGCTCTGGGGCGTCGTGATCGTCTGGATCATCCTGATGATCGGGGCCCTGTACCCCGTCCTGGGCCACGCAGCTGCCGAACTGTTCGGGAAGTGACACTCATGTCTTCTGACACTTCTTCCGCCAAGGCCATCGGCGACGTGGAGGGCGTAAGCCTCTACGACGTCGACAACCCGGCGCCGTACATCGAGGCCCCGCGCAAGCGCACGGGCAAGACGCCGCGCTCGACCCGCGGCAACTTCGAGATGGCCGCCTGGCTGTTCATGCGCCTCTCGGGCATCGTGCTCGTCGTCCTCGTCATCGGCCACCTCCTGATCCAGCTGGTGCTGGACGGCGGCGTCTCCAAGATCGGCTTCGCCTTCGTGGCCGGCCGCTGGGCGTCCCCGTTCTGGCAGGTCTGGGACCTGCTGATGCTGTGGCTGGCCATGCTGCACGGCGCCAACGGTCTGCGTACCGTCATCAACGACTACGCGGAGCGCGCCAACACGCGGCTGTGGCTGAAGGGCCTGCTCTACACCGCCACGGTGTTCACCATCCTTCTGGGCACGCTGGTGATCTTCACCTTCGACCCGAACATCCGCTAGGCAACGGGGCTGAGGCGAAAAAGATGAAGATCCACAAGTACGACACCGTCATCGTCGGCGCAGGTGGTGCCGGCATGCGCGCCGCCATCGAGTCGACGAAGCGCAGCCGCACCGCCGTGCTGACGAAGCTCTACCCCACCCGCTCCCACACGGGCGCCGCGCAGGGCGGCATGGCCGCCGCGCTGGCGAACGTGGAGGAGGACAACTGGGAGTGGCACACCTTCGACACGGTCAAGGGCGGTGACTACCTGGTCGACCAGGACGCCGCCGAGATCCTGGCGAAGGAGGCCATCGACGCCGTCCTCGACCTGGAGAAGATGGGCCTGCCGTTCAACCGCACCCCGGACGGCACCATCGACCAGCGCCGCTTCGGCGGCCACTCGCGCAACCACGGCGAGGCGCCGGTCCGCCGGTCCTGCTACGCCGCGGACCGCACCGGTCACATGATCCTCCAGACGCTGTACCAGAACTGCGTCAAGGAGGGCGTGGAGTTCTTCAACGAGTTCTACGTCCTGGACCAGCTCCTCGTCGAGGAGGACGGCGTCAAGAAGTCGGCCGGTGTGGTCGCGTACGAGCTCGCCACCGGCGAGATCCACGTGTTCCAGGCGAAGGCCGTCATCTACGCCTCCGGCGGCACCGGCAAGTTCTTCAAGGTGACCTCCAACGCGCACACCCTCACGGGTGACGGCCAGGCGGCCTGCTACCGCCGCGGCCTGCCGCTGGAGGACATGGAGTTCTTCCAGTTCCACCCGACGGGCATCTGGCGCATGGGCATCCTGCTGACGGAGGGCGCCCGCGGTGAGGGCGGCATCCTCCGCAACAAGGACGGCGAGCGCTTCATGGAGAAGTACGCGCCGGTCATGAAGGACCTCGCGTCCCGTGACGTCGTCTCGCGCTCCATCTACACCGAGATCCGCGAGGGCCGCGGCTGCGGTCCGGCCGGTGACCACGTGTACCTGGACCTGACGCACCTGCCGCCGGAGCAGCTCGACGCGAAGCTCCCGGACATCACCGAGTTCGCGCGCACGTACCTGGGCATCGAGCCGTACACGGACCCGATCCCGATCCAGCCCACCGCGCACTACGCGATGGGCGGCATCCCGACGAACGTCGAGGGTGAGGTCCTCAGCGACAACACCACCGTCGTCCCGGGCCTGTACGCGGCCGGCGAGGTCGCCTGCGTCTCCGTGCACGGCGCCAACCGCCTCGGCACCAACTCGCTGCTGGACATCAACGTGTTCGGCAAGCGCTCCGGCATCGCCGCGGCCAAGTACTCGCAGGAGAACGACTACGTCGAGCTCCCCGAGAACCCGGCGCAGCAGGTCATCGACCAGGTCGAGCACCTGCGCAACTCCACGGGCAAGGAGCGGGTCGCCGACCTGCGCCTGGAGCTCCAGGAGACGATGGACGCGTGCGTGATGGTCTTCCGTACGGAGCAGACCATCAAGACCGCGGTCGAGAAGATCGCGGAGCTGCGCGAGCGCTACAAGAACGTGTCCGTCCAGGACAAGGGCAAGCGCTTCAACACGGACCTGCTGGAGGCCATCGAGCTGGGCAACCTGCTCGACCTGGCCGAGGTCATGGCCGTGTCCGCGCTCGCGCGCAAGGAGTCCCGCGGCGGTCACTACCGCGAGGACTACCCGAACCGCGACGACGTCAACTTCATGCGCCACACCATGGCGTACCGCGAGGTCGGAGCCGACGGCTCGGACTCGGTCCGGCTCGACTACAAGCCGGTCGTGACGACCCGCTACCAGCCGATGGAGCGTAAGTACTGATGGCTACCCCGACCCTGTCCAAGACGGACAAGATGGAAGAGGCGGCAGCGGCCTCCCCGTACATCACGGTCACCTTCCGGATCCGCCGCTTCAACCCCGAGATCTCGGACGAGGCGCAGTGGCAGGACTTCCAGATCGAGATCGACCCGAAGGAGCGCGTGCTCGACGGTCTCCACAAGATCAAGTGGGACCTCGACGGCACGCTGACCTTCCGCCGCTCGTGCGCGCACGGCATCTGCGGCTCCGACGCGATGCGGATCAACGGCAAGAACAGGCTCGCCTGCAAGACGCTGATCAAGGACATCAACCCGGAGAAGCCGATCACCGTCGAGGCCATCAAGGGCCTCACGGTGATGAAGGACCTCGTCGTCGACATGGAGCCCTTCTTCCAGGCGTACCGCGACGTCATGCCGTTCCTCGTCACCAAGGGGAACGAGCCGACGCGTGAGCGCCTGCAGTCGGCGGAGGACCGCGAGCGGTTCGACGACACCACCAAGTGCATCCTGTGCGCGGCGTGCACCTCGTCGTGCCCGGTGTTCTGGAACGACGGGCAGTACTTCGGCCCGGCGGCGATCGTCAACGCGCACCGCTTCATCTTCGACTCGCGCGACGAGGCCGGAGAGCAGCGGCTGGAGATCCTGAACGACAAGGACGGCGTGTGGCGCTGCCGCACGACCTTCAACTGCACCGACGCGTGCCCCCGCGGCATCGAGGTCACGAAGGCGATCCAGGAAGTCAAGCGCGCGCTGATCACGCGCCGCTTCTGATTCCCGGCGCGTCCGCGCTCGTACGAGGGCCCCGCTCTCCGGTTTCCGACCGGGGGCGGGGCCCTCGCCCGTTCGGGTGAGCGGTTCGTATCCGGCGGCCGACCCGGTTCCCGTCCTACGATGATGCTCTCGACAGCAGCCCACGGGAGGCACGTGATGTCCGCAGCACCCGCCGAGCACCCCACCGGCACATGGCCACTGCTCGATGCGGCCAATGCGCTCATGGAGCGGAACCCCGGCTACCGCGTCGAGATCATCGAAGGACACATTCTCGTGACGCCACCCCCGGACTCCGCCCACGCGAGCGCTCTGACCAGCCTTATGCTCCCCTTCATCACAGCGGGCCTGCACGGCGACGGCACAGCAGTGCTTCAAGGGGTCGGTCTCTGGCTGCCCGACGGCCGCGAGGGCTATGCCATTCCGGATCTTTCAGTGGTCGACGCCGACATCACCGCACATCACGTCGAGAACAACTGCTACGAGCCCGTCGCCTTCCACCTGGTCTTGGAGGTCACCTCCAGCAACTACCAGGCCGACCTGCGGACGAAAGTCCGGGCCTACGCCAACGCCAAGGTCCCCGTTTACGTGATCGTCGACCGGCGCCACAACCGCCTGCACGTCCTCACCGATCCCGCCCCGGACGAGTACGCCACCCACCGCGTCCACGCCCCCGGCGAGCTCGTCACCCTGCCCGACTCGATCGGCGCCAAGGTGACCCTGGACGTGGCCGCAGTCCTCGCGGCGGCGGGGAACAAGCCCGAGAGCGCGGACGACGGCAAGTCCTGACCGGGGTACTCGGGCGGGGGTGGCTGTGGAAAGATCGAGCGCATGAGCGAGCAGAAGCCGAATCCGTACTCAGGCGACAACGGGGCTCCGGGCGGCCCCGGTTATGGCTATCCGCAGGGGTATCCGGCGACGCCGGGGACCCCCGGGTACGGGTACCCGGCCACGCCGCCCGCGCCGGGCTACGGATACCCGCAGGACACTCCGGCCGCGCCCGGATACCAGCCGACCATGGGCGGCGCCGGCATGCCGGCTCCCGGGCAGCCCCCGATGATGCCGCCCGTGCAGCCCCAGACGTACGGCGGCGGGTCCGGGTTCGCCCTCGGCGACATCACCATCGCCGGGGACCAGATCATGACCCCCTCGGGACCGATGCCGCTCAGGGGCGCCATGTGGAACGCCTCGGACCTCTCCCGCACCGAGACGAAGATCCCGGCGCACGCCATCGTGCTCGCCGTCATCTTCTTCCTGTTCTGCCTGCTCGGTCTGCTCTTCCTCCTCATGAAGGAGAAGACCACCACGGGCTACATCCAGGTCACGGTCACGAGCGGCGGCCGACACCACTCCACGATGATCCCGGCCGTCGACGCGAGCACCTACCACTGGGTCATGAACCAGATCAACTACGCCCGCTCCCTCAGTATCTGACGGGTGATCGTCGGGTCGGTGATGCCGGTGTCGGCCGCCAGCATCATCGCCTTGCTGAGGATCAGCGCGAGCGTCCGGTCCCCCTCGAACGGCAGGTACCCGGTCTCCGGCCCGGAGGCGGAGCGCCCCGCCGGGACGATGCACAGGTACTGGTCGCCCGGGTCCATGAGGATGTTCCCCGACCCGAGGTGGATCCGGTACGCGCGCAGCTCGCCCCGTACGTGCAGGAACCGGCCCTCGATCCGGCACCGGTCGGCGATGGCGAGCCTCGGGACCAGCCGCTCCAGCAGCAGCCGGCGGGTCTCGGCGGTCTGGCTCAGCTCGCCGAACCCGTACGCGTTCCAGTAGTCGTGGAAGCGGCCCCCGGGGCCGCCGTCCTGCCACGTCGGGTCGTTGCCGACGCTGGCCACCCCGACGAACAGGTCGACATCGCGCAGGACTTCGCTGAGCACCAGCGCGGGGACCTCCGCGAGCGGCACGGGGTCGACCGGCGCCTCGCCGCCCCGCAGCCACATCGTGTACTCGCCGCCGCAGGCGTGCGCCGTGTTCTGGGGGGCGCCGATCGGATAGAAGCGGACCTGGTCGGTGCGCAGCCGCAGGAAGCTGCCCGAGTCGGTGATGTCCTCGTAGGCCCCGTCCCCGCTGTCCCCCTCGATCCAGTACTCGGCGCGCAGCCCCCATTGCGGCAGCTCGCGCACGGCGGGCGGGGCGGTGTCGTCGACGGCGAGGCGCAGCTGGTTGCGCCAGCCGCGGACGGCGGCCAGCGAGTGGAACTGGTGCTGGCGCAGGTAGTGCGCGGCGAAGCGGTTGGAGTACGTGCCGGTGCGGACCTCGGCGTCGGTCAGCGGGTACACCTCGCGGTGGGCCTGCTTGAACGGCTGGGTGATGCCGTGCCGCTCCAGCCAGTCCCGCCAGGCCGCCACCTCGGCCGGCTCGCGGTCGACGGGATGCCACAGGGTCACCTGGGCGCCCTCGGTGACCGGGGTGCCGGCGAGGGTGCGCAGCTCGCCGTCGGCGAAGCCGACCGGGGTGTCGTCCACGACCCAGAGCAGGCGCCGGGCCAGGGTCCCGACCAGGGGGTGGTCGACGTACCGCTCGCGCCACTTCCCGTAGGGCCAGGTGCGGCGGGCGAGGAACTGCCGGTCCAGCCGCTCGGCCTGCGCCCCGAGCATCTTGTCGATGTCCTTGACGGCCGCCTTGAGCTCCTTGAGCTCCTCGGGGTGGTCGCGGCGCACGGCGGCGGGGACGCTCTTGACCGCCTTGCCGGCGGCGCTGCGCCAGGAGAGCAGCGCCTTGGTGCCGCGGACCTCCACGAGGGCGGCGGTCTCGCCCAGGGCGTGCTCGGCGCGGCCCACGGCGGTGAGTCCGTACGCCGGCACCGCGAGCTCCTCGATCTCCTCGCGGCCGAGCCCGAGCGCGGCGGCCCGCGCCTCCAGGGCCGAGTCCAGCATCTTGAGGGTGCCCTTGAACGTCACACGGGTGGCCAGCCGGGCCAGCTCGGCGAGGGCGGCTTCGCCGTCGATGCGGGAGAGGGCGGTGACGCAGGCGTTGGCCACCTTGGGGCCCCGCGGGCCGAGGCCCGGGACCTTGCGCAGCGCGGTCTCGGCGAGCGCGCCGAGCACCCGCGCGGTGTCGGGGTGCGGGGGCAGGAAGGACAGCACCCAGGCCAGGCCGCGCAGGGCGTTGGCGTTGTAGGGGTCGTACGTCTCGTTCGGGTCCGGCCCGAACCGCTCCTCGTCGAGCGCGAGGGTGCGGGGCGCGCCGACGAGCCGGAACCAGCCGAGCAGCCGCTCGCGCACCTCGTCCTCCCCGGTCTCCTTCGCGGCCTCCGCGATCAGGGACCGGCCGGTCTTCTCCCACTTGCCGCCGGGCTTGGCGGCCGTGGCGGTCACCGCGTGCGCGAGGAGGGCGTGCCAGCGCTCCCCGTCCGCCATGGCCCGGTCCGCCCAGGCCTCGCCGACGTTGAGCACGGGCTCGGTCAAGGCGGCCGCGAGCGCGATGACCGGCTGGTAGGAGTAGGTGGACAGGGCGCTGCGGCGCACGCAGGCGACCACGGCCGGCGGGACCGTACGGCCCTCGGCGAGCTCGGCGCCGACCAGCTCCGGCACCCAGCCGTGGTAGTGGGCGTCGCCCTTGCGGCCGATCTCGTCCAGCATCTCGCGCCGTGCGGCCGTCAGCGGTTCGGCCCAGGCCAGGCCCCGCCCGACGGCGGAGGCGACGGCCAGGACGTTCACCCGGGCCGGGGAGTCGTCGGCGAGAGCGGAAAGGGTCTCGGCGAGCGCGTCCACGAGCCGCTGCCGGAACCCGGCGGGACGGGCCTTCACGGCGGCGAGGAGGGCCGCCGCGTTCTTGTTGTTCTGCCAGTGGCCGCTGAACTGGAGGGCGGCCTTCAGCAGTGCGGTGGCGAGCTCCGGCGCGTTCTCCTCCTCCAGGGCGCGGTACGCGGCCGGGACGTGGTTGCGGGTCGCCATGTCAGCCGCCCACCAGGGCGACGAGCTTCAGGAAGGTGACCTCGGTGCCGAGCGGCAGGTCGAGGACCTCGTCGAGATCGGTGACCTGACGGTCCCCGACGAGCACCAGGAACCCGTTGCGCCGGAAGGCGGTGAGCGCGCGCTCGGCCTGCTGCTCGGCGTCGGGCTGTTCGGGCAGCTTGACCAGACCGGCGGCGCGCCGCTCGGCCACCTCCTGGAACACCCGCCGCCGGATCAACTCGCGCAGCGCGAGCCGCTCCTCGGCCAGCTCGAACTCCCAGCCGGCGGCCCGGCCGCCGGAGGCCGTCTCGTCGACAAACGTCACCATTCCCATGCCCGAAAGCCTAGGACCCGCCTCTGACAGCGCCCCCGGCGGACGGCGGGTTGTGTCGACAGGGGGTGCCGGGCGCGGGAACATGCCCCCGTGACGAGGCACTCGCACTCCACGACCCACCGTCCTGACCGGAGTTCACCTCATCTCGGGCGACGGAGTTTCCTCACCGCCCTCGGGACCGCCGCGGCCACCTTCGCCACCGGCCTCCCCGCCCACGCCACCGACCACGCGCGCGACGCCGCCTCCGCCGTCGAATACGTCGACGTCCAGCTCCTCAACATCACCGACCTGCACGGCTACCTCCAGGCCGCCCCCGGCACCAACGCCACCATCAGCGGGAACGGAGGACTGACCTACACCGTCGGGGGCGTGGCCCACATGGCCGCCCACCTCGCCCGCCTCCGCTCCGGGCGCGCCAACTCGTTCTTCTTCACCCCCGGCGACGCCTTCTCCGGCTGGGAGTTCGACGCCGCGGCCTTCGCCGACGAGCCCACCATCGAGGCCCTCAACCGCATGGGGCTCGACTTCGCGACCGCCGGGAACCACGAGTTCGACAAGTCCCCGGCCTTCCTCCAACGGCACATGGAGCAGGGGATCGCCTTCCCCGTCGAGGGGCGCGACGCCACCTTCACCGACTCCTCCGGCGCCCGCTTCCACGGCGCCGGCTTCCGCTTCCACAGCGCCAACGTGGTCCGGGCGGGCGGCGAGGGCGGCACCGTCCTGCCCGCGTACAACATCGAGACGGTACGGACGGCCGCCGGGCAGGAGCTGCGCATCGGGTTCATCCACCTCACCGCCCTCGGCGCCGAGTCCTTCCCCTGCTCCTACCAGCCGGGCCTCGCCACCCTCGCCGAGGTCGCCACCGCCGACCGGTACGCGGCCGAGCTCAAGGCCCAGGGCGTGAACGCGATCATCCTGAGCATGCACGACGGAGCCGTCGCCGGCGCCGACTTCAACAGCGGAACCGACCCCTCCGGCCCCGCCCTCGACCTGGCGCTGCGCGTCTCCCCCGACATCGACGCCATCGTCACCGGCCACTGGCACACCCGGTTCAACATGATGCTGCCGGACCCGGACGGAGTCCCCCGCCCCTTCGTCGAGGCCGGCTGCTACGGCCAGCTGATCAACGAGATCAACCTCCGCCTCGACCCGGCCACCGGCAAGGTGGTCCGCGAGCTGACGGTGTCCACGAACCACCCCAACACCCGCGACGTCACCCCCGACCCCGCGCTCAAGGAGGTCGTCGACTACTGGGCCGGCCAGGCCGCGGCGCGCGACACCGCGCGGATCGGGACGCAGACCGGCTCGTTCCTGCGTACGCGCAACGCCGCGGGCGAGAGCACGATGGGCGACCTCGCCGCCGACTGGGCGCTGTGGGCGGGCAGCCGGCCGGCCGACCCCGAGAACGACGCCAACGTCCACCCCGACGTCCCGGCCCAGCTGGCCCTGGTCGCGACGGCGCCCCGCGTGGGCGTGACCGTGGTCGCGGGTGACCTCGTACGGGACGCGGCCTCGGGCGGCGCCGTCACCTTCGGGCGCGCCTGGAGGGCGGTCGGCTTCGGCGACCCGATCGTCAGCGCGACGGTGAGCGGGCAGCGGATCCACGACGCGCTGGAGCAGCAGTGGACGACCGCGGCCGGCGGTGAACTGCTCTTCGCCCCGCTGGCCGTGTCCGGGAACGTCCGCTACAGCTTCGACGCCCTGGGCCGGATCGGCGACCGCGTGGACCCGGCCGACGTCTTCATCGACGGCGTGGCGCTCGATGTCACCCGCTCCTACCGCCTGGCCTCGCCCTCGTACACCTTCCTGGCGAACGACGGCTACGGCGCGCTGGGCGACTTCCAGGCCCCGTACCGCCACCAGCGCGACTTCGAGAGCTTCGTCGCGTACGTCCGCGAGACCGGGACGCTCACGCCGGCGCCGCTGAACCGGGTGACGGCCGCGAACACCACCCGCCGCGGCGCCGACACCGGCATCACCCTGGAACGCGGCCCGCTCCTGTACCCCGACGGCACCCCGCTGCCCCGCGCGGAGGCCGCGATCCTGTCCGCGGACCGCCTCCGCACGCAGAGGGAGGAACCCCGCCCGCCCTGCTGAGGCCGGAGCGGCACAGAGAGAGCTTGAACCTGTTCAAAAAGAGGTCTACAGTCAGTCCTGCCAACGAGTTGAACACGTTCAAGGGGGCAGAGGCAATGGACCTCACCGTCGTCGCATACGTCATCTACCTGCTCATCAGCATCGGACTGACCGTCTGGGTCGCCCGTACGCTCAGCCGCAACGGCCGCATCTTCATCGCCGACGTCCTGCACGGGAACGAGAAGCTCGCGGAGGCCGTGAACCACCTCCTGGTGGTGGGGTTCTACCTCGTCAACATCGGCTTCGTGACCCTCTACCTGCGCTCGGACGCCGGAATCGACTCGGCCCGCCAGCTCTTCGAAGCCCTCTCGGTCAAGCTCGGCGTCGTCCTGCTCGTCCTCGGCGTCATGCACCTCGGCAACGTCTGGGTGCTCAACAAGATGCGCCGCCGCGGGATCATGGAGCGCCAGCAGACCCCGCCGGTCGCCCCGCAGGGCTGGACCGCTCCGGCCGGGGCCTGAACGGTGACCACCGCCACGACGGCGCAGCCGACCCGGCACCTGACGGTGCTGTACGACGCCGACTGCCCGCTCTGCGTCCACATCCGGCACTGGCTCCTCGGTCAGCGCTGGCTGGTGCCGCTCCGGCTGATCCCGGCCGGGTCCTTCGCGGCGCGGGGGAACTTCCCCGGCCTCGACCACGCCTCCACGCTCCGCGAGATCACCGTCATCGGGGACGCGGGGCAGGTGTGGACCGGGACCGACGCCTTCATCGTGTGCCTGTGGGCACTGGCGGAGCACCGGCCGAAGGCGAACTGGCTCGCCACCGCGGCGGGCCGGCCCTTCGCCCGGGCGGCCATGTACACGGCCTCCGCATGGCGCCAGGCCGTACGGACCGGGCCCGGCGCGGAGGGCGAAGCGGAGCAGGAGGCACCGGCCTGTGACGACCACTGCGCCGCACCCCGATAGGCTCGTACACCGTGACTGATCAGAAGGCTCCCAAGAGCGAGCAGACCCGCACGCTCATCCTCGAAACCGCGCTCCGTCTCTTCCAGGAGCGCGGCTTCGACAAGACGACCATGCGGGCCATCGCCAAGGAGGCAGGGGTCTCGGTCGGCAACGCCTACTACTACTTCGCCTCGAAGGAACACCTGGTCCAGGGGTTCTACGACCGGATCGGCGCCGCGCACCTGGCGGCGGTCCGGCCCATCCTGGACAGCGAGACCGATCTGCAGAAGCGGCTCGCGGGCGTGCTGACGAGCTGGCTGGACATCGCGGCGCCCTACCACGAGTTCGCCTCCCAGTTCTTCAAGAACGCGGCGGACCCGGAGAGCCCGCTCAGCCCCTTCTCCCCGGAGTCGGAGCCGGCGCGCAAGCAGGCCATCGACATGCACCGCGAGGTGCTGGCCGGCGCGAAGACGAAGGTGCCGGCCGAACTGGCCGACGTACTGCCGGAGCTGATGTGGCTCTCGCAGATGGGGCTCGTCCTGTACTGGGTCTTCGACCGGTCCCCGAACAGCGAGAAGACGCGGCGGCTCGCGGAGCGCGGCGCGCAGCTGACGACGCGGGGCATCGTCCTGGCCCGGTTCCGGGTGCTGCGCCCGCTGGTGCGCGAGGTCCACGAGCTGTTCGCCGACTTCCTGCCGGGGATGGCGCAGACGGCGGTGTCGAGGAAGAAGCGGGCATCCGACCCGGATGCCGACTTCGACCCCACGGCCGGCGCGGGCGCGGGCGCCGACGCCGACACCGACTGAGCGGCTACAGCCAGTTGAGCTCCCACAGGCGCCAGACCCCGGTGCCGTCGGAGAGGTACTGGGTGCCGGAGACGGACTCGCGGGACATCACGTAGTCCTTCTTCTGCCAGATCGGCAGCATCGGGATCTGCTGGGCGACCAGCTTCTGGAGCTCGCGGAAGTCGGCGGCGGCCTGGCCCCGGTCCGAGAAGGACTGGGTCCGGGTGACGAGGGCGTCGATGGCCTTGTCCGAGAAGCCGTTGTTCATGCTGGAGTCGGCGCCGACGAGCGGGGCGAGGAAGTTGTCCGCGTCCGGGAAGTCGGGGATCCAGCCGATGGTGTAGGCGTCGAACTCGCCGGCCGCGTAGGCCTTCTGGAAATCGGCCCACTGCTCGACGGCCTTGATCTTGATCTGGAAGAGCCCGGTGGCCGTGAGCTGCTTCGCCATCTCGTCGGCCTCGGCGGCGTTCGGGCCGCGCGTGTTCACACCGAGGGTGAGGGAGACCGGGGCGGTGATCCCGGCGTCCTTGAGCAGCTTCTTCGCGGTGGCGGCGCTGGGCGCCGGGTAGGCGTCGAAGAACGGGTTGATGTGCGAGGAGATGCCGGCCGGGACGAGGGAGTAGAGCGGGGTCACCGTGGAGCGGTGGACCTCGCCGGCCAGCTTGGAGCGGTCGATGACGGCGGCGATCGCCTGGCGCACGGCGAGCGGCGCGGCCGTGGAGCCGGGGCGGACGTTGAAGACCAGGCTGCGGATCTCGGAGCCGCCGGAGGCCTGGTACTTGGTGTCCTCCATGCCCGGGTTGAGGCCCGCGAGCACCTCCGGCGGCATGTCGCGGTGGGCGACCTCGACCTGGTGGCCGGCCCAGGCCTGGCTGAGCTGAGCCGAGTCCTTGTAGTACCGGACGGTGACGGCCGTCTTGGCGGGCTGCTTGGACTGGCCGCGGTAGGTCTTGTTCGGCTTGAGCTCGGCGCTGGTGCCGGCCTGGTACGCGCCGAGGGTGAAGGGGCCGGAGCCGTCGACCTTGCCGTCCTCGCGGAGGGCCTTCGCCGGGTACTTCTCCTTGTCGACGATCGAGGCGGCGCCCGTCGCGATCTTGAAGGGGAAGGTGGCGTCGGGCGCGGAGAGCGTGAAGGTGACGGTGCGGCCGTCCGCCTTGACCGACTGGAGGGTGTTGAAGAGCGGCGCCGGCCCCTGGTCGGAGTTGATCGCCTTGATCCGGTCGAAGGAGTGCTTGACGTCCTCGGCGGTGACGGCGCGCCCGTTCGAGAACTTCAGGTCGGGGCGGAGCTCGCACTGGTACGTGGTGAGCTGCGTGCCGGTGAACTTGCAGGCGGAGGCCGCGTCCGGGACCGGGGTGTCGGAGCCGGACTTGATGGTCAGCAGGGACTGGTAGACGTTGCTGAAGAGGGCCCAGGAGCCCGCGTCGTACGCCCCGGCGGGGTCGAGGGACGAGACCACGTCGCTCGTCCCGACCCGCAGGGCGGTCCCGCTGCCCCGGCCCTCCTCCGGAAGCAGCTGCCAGGCGCCGACACCGGCGACGCCGATCACCAGCCCCGCCGCGATGACCTTCGAGCGGACAGACTTCACCCTTGACCCCACCCCACCCATGAAAATGCCATGGTTTGACTCGCTGATCGGATCCCCATGTCCGATTAACGGTCATCCCATCATGGAAATTCAGCCCCGGGAAGGCCGATTCACGGCGGGTCGTTGCCGGTTGCGCCCGGTCACGCCTGGTATGAGGCGAGTTCGACGACGGTGATGTCGGACGGGGCACCGACCCGGACCGGCGGCCCCCAGGCGCCCGCGCCGCGCGAGACGTAGAGCTGGGTGTCGCCGTAGCGCTCCAGCCCGGCGACGGTGGGGTTGGCGAGCTCGGCGAGGTAGTTGCCGGGCCAGAGCTGGCCGCCGTGGGTGTGGCCCGAGAGCTGGAGGTCGACGCCGTGGCGGACGGCGTCGTGAATGACGATCGGCTGGTGCGCCATGAGCACGGCGGCACGGGCCGGGTCGCGGTCGCCAAGGGCGGCCGTGAAGTCCGGACCGTGGCCCTCCGTCTCGCCCGCCACGTCGTTGACCCCGGCGAGGTCGAAGTACGGGAGGGGGCGGCGCGCGTTCTCCAGGGGCGTGAGGCCGAGCTCGCGGACGTGGTCGACCCACTGCTGTGCACCGGAGAAGTACTCGTGGTTGCCGGTGACGAAGTACGAGCCGTGGCGGGCGCGGAGCCCGCGGAGCGGCTCCGCGGCGGGGCCGAGGTCGTGGACGCTGCCGTCCACGAGGTCGCCGACCACGGCGATGAGGTCGGGCTGCGTCCGGTTGATCGTCTCGACGATGCGCGTGGTGTGGGCCCGGCCGAGGACGGGGCCGAGGTGGATGTCGCTGACGACGGCGATGCGGAAGCCGTGGGCGGCGCGGGGGAGTTTGGCCAGGGGGACCTGGACGCGCTTGACGCGGGGGCCGCGGAGGACTCCGTACGTGCCCTGGGCGACGGTGGCGGTCGCGGCGAGGGCGGCGGCGCCGCCGACCGCCCGTGCGACGAACTGGCGGCGGGTGGCTCCGCCGGGGGCCGGCGCCGACCCGGGCGCCGCGGCCGCTCCGTCGGCGGCCCGCGCCGGGCGGGCCGGGGCGGCCAGGTCGGTGCCGGTGCCGGTGCCGGTGCCCTGCGGGGCCGGCCCCCGGCCCGCCCTTCCGCCGTCCCCCGGGTGTTCGCCCCGGACCTCGGAGGGATGCGGGGGCTCCGCCCCCGGACCCGCCCCCTCGCCGCCCCGGGGGGACCGCCGGCGCCTCAGCAGGAGCGCGCGCACCGGTTCCGCGACCAGCATCGCCAGGCTCAGGTACAGCAGCACCGCCAGCCACATGTAACCGGGCCAGGCCACCGACTGTTGGAGCCAGAAGGGGGCGCCGGCGCGCCCCGTGGTGAGGGCGGCCAGGGAGAGGAGCGGCAGTGCGAAGGCCAGGACGGTGCCGATGCGGCGCGCCGCGGCGCGCGGGCGCGTCGTGTCGCGGACCAGGCGGACCCACAGCCAGCGGTGGACCAGGACCAGCAGGGCCAGTACCGCCAGCCCGATTCCCGCGAAGAGCACGATCCTCATGCGTCCGGACCCCGGCGTGATTCACGCCGCAGCGCGAGGACGCCGCGCAACCCGATCACACCAACGGCCGTCCCCAGGAGAAAGGAGGCGATGGCCAGGAGAAGGTGTACCCAGAAGTAGGCCGTCGGCTCGCCCGCCGCGTCGAATGCCAGACCACTGGCGTCCTTCCACAGGTTCCGGACGAAAGTTGCCCAGATGAACCAGCTCCACACTCCGAAGGCGAGCAGGAACCAGGAGACGGCGCGGCTGAGTTTCATGCCCCCAGTATCGGTTTGGTCCCCAGGACGGACGCGTCGGGGTGGGCTGTCCCGGCGGTGGTTCGGCCGCGTTGGCCGGTCCCTGACGGCAGAGCGCCGATATGGATGTACTTTCACCTGCGTGTCTGCAAAGAAGACTGCACTGACGGTCCTTTCCGCCGGCCTGCTGGTCCCCGCGATGCTCGTGGTGCCCGCGCACGCCGCGCCCGCCCCGCCCTCGGACGGGAAGGCGCAGCCGCCCAAGGCGCCTGCCGCCGCCGCGCCGCCGGCGTCGATGTCCACGGTCGGCGGGTCCCTTCTCGGCAAGCCGGGGGTGCAGGTGAACCCACTCTCGGGCGCCCCTGCCCTGCCGACGAGTCTGACGGGGCGTTCGTGGATCGTGGCCGACGCCGACACGGGCGAGGTGCTGGCCGCCAACAACGCGCACTGGCGGCTGCCCCCGGCGTCCACCCTGAAGATGCTCTTCGCGGACACGGTGCTGCCCGGCCTCCCCAAGGACCAGGTCCACAAGGTGACCGAGCAGGAGATGGAGGGCGTCGGCGTCGGCTCCAGCCTGGTCGGGGTCAAGGAGGACCACGAGTACTCGGTGCACGATCTGTGGCTCGGGGTGTTCCTGCGGTCCGGGAACGACGCCGTGCACGTGCTGGCCGCCATGAACGGCGGCATCGACAAGACCGTCAAGGACATGCAGGCGCACGCCGAGGAGCTCCAGGCCCTCGACACGCACGTGGTCTCCCCGGACGGGTACGACGCACCGGAGCAGGTGTCGAGCGCGTACGACCTCACCCTCATCGCCCGCTCCGGCCTGCAGAAGCAGGACTTCCGGGAGTACTGCGGAACGGCGGAGGCGAAGTTTCCGGGGCGCCAGGAGCCCGGGAAGCCGCGGGAGTACTTCGAGATCCAGAACACCAACCGGCTGATGACGGGCTCCGGCGGGCTCTCCCCGTACAAGGGCATCGCGGGGGTGAAGAACGGCAACACGACCATGGCCGGGTCGACCTTCACCGGCGCGGCGCAGCAGGGTGGCAAGAAGCTGCTGGTGACGGTGATGAACCCGGCCTCGGGCGGGCTGAACTCGGTCTACGAAGAGACCGCCGACCTCTTCGACTGGGGCTTCGCGGCCATCGGCAAGGTCAAGCCGGTGGGCGAGCTGGTCCCGCCGAAGAGCGCGGACACCTCCTCGGTCGGCTCCCCCGCCCAGTCGCACGAGCGCAACCCGTCGGCGGCCGGTGAGGGCGCGGGCGGCGGTGTGGGCACCGCGCTCGGGGTCGCGGGCGGGGCGCTGGCCGTGATCGCGGGCGGGGCGTACGCGGTCAACCGGCGCTGGCCGCGGGGCCCGCGCGGCCGCCGGGCGGGCGGCGGCGACCCGGTGTCCTAGGGGGTGTGCCCGGCGTGCCGGGTGTCCGGCGTCGGGGGAGTCTGCGCCCCCTCGCCGTCCGCGCCGGCGCGGGTGGCCGTCCAGGCGGAGCAGTACAGCAGCAGCTTCGCCATCAGGTTGATCCAGATCAGCAGGGCGACCGGCACGCCGAAGGCCCCGTACATGCTCTTCGCGGCGACCCCGCGCATATAGCCGCTGAGCAGCAGTTTCAGCAGTTCGAACCCGGCCGCGCCGAGGAGGGCGGCCTGGACGAGGCTGCGGCGCGGCGGTTCGACGCCGGGCAGCAGGGTCAGCACGTACAGCAGGATCAGGAAGGCGGCGAGGACGCCGACGAGGAAGGCTCCGGCGCGCAGCAGCGCGCCGCCCGCGCCGTGCTGCGGTACGCCCAGCCAGCCGCCGAACTTGCCGACCGCGCTGGAGCCGAGGATCGAGGCGGCCGCCGAGGCCAGGCCCACGCCGCCGAGGCCGACGAGGACGAGCGCGTCCTTGCACTTGCGGAGGACGGGGTTCCCCAGGTCCTCGTCGTCCTTCTCCCACACCGCGCGCAGGCAGTCCCGCATCGAGCCGACCCACCCGATGCCGGTGACGAGCAGCAGGGCGCCGGCGACGAGGCCGATCGTGCCCGCGTTGGCGACGAGGCCGTTGATGTCGAGCTGGTCGGAGATGCCGGGGACCTGCTCGGCGAGGTTCTTCTGGAGCCGGTCCAGCTGCTCCTGGCTGAGCAGCGCCGCGCCGATGGCGGCGGCGACGGTGATCAGCGGGAAGAGCGCGAGGAAGCTGATGAAGGTGATCGCGGAGGCGAGGCGGCTCCAGTGGACCCGGTCGAGGCGTTCGTAGGCGCGCCAGGCATGGGTCCGCATGAGGCGGACCGCCAGCGGGCCGATCACCGGGAGTTTCGTCAGCCAGTCCATGGGGTCACGGTAAATGAGGGGACGGAAATAGCCGGGATTGCCGGGTTTGGGCGCTACGGTCGTCGATTGTGACTTTTCGCGAAGTGCTTCCGACGGGCTGTTCATTCCCCACTCTGGTCCTACGTACGCTCCGCTTCCACGTCCGCAAGACCCTCAGGCCGCTGCGTCAGGAACGCCGTGCGCCGCTGTCGCCCGCGGCCCCGGCGGCCGGCGCCGCCTCATCGACCGGTGAGCCCGACTGCGCCGGGACCCCGGCGATCGGGCCCGTGCCGAAAGGGTATTCGCGCAGCTTGCGCCAGACCCCGTCCGAGCCCTGCTCGTAGAGCGCGAAACCGGTGCAGGTCCACTGCGCCGCGTAGTCGGCGAGGGTGGCGAACGCCAGGTCCATCGCCTCCTCGGAGATCCCGTGGGCGACCGTGACGTGCGGGTGGTACGGGAACGCCAGCTCCCGGCTGAGCGGCCCGTCCGGGTCGCGGACCAGGCCCTGGAGCCGGGTGCAGCCCGTACCGCCTTCGACGACCTGGACGAAGACGACCGGCGAGACCGGGCGGAAGGTTCCCGTCCCCTCCAGCCGCATCCCGAAGGGGCCGAAGGCGGCCGCGACCTCGGCCAGGTGGGCCCTGATCTCCGGCAGCCGGTCCGCCTCCACCTCGGTGGGCGGGACGAGGGTGACATGCGTGGGGATGCCGTGCGCGGCAGCGTCCCCGAAGCCGGCGCGCAGCTGCTGCAGCCGGCTGCCGTACGGCTCCGGGACCGCGATCGAAACGCCGAGCGTTACGGTCCCCACGTATGTCTCCTCCGTCGTCTGGTGTGTACGGGTTGCGTACGGGTCCTGCCGACCCAGTGTGGGGCCAGCACCCCCCGGATTGCCAGGGCCTCCGGGCCTCAGTGCTTGGCGGGCACCAGACCGAGGCGGTCGTAGGCCTGCGCCAGGGTCTCGGCGGCGACCGCGCGGGCCTTCTCCGCGCCCTTGGCCAGGATGGAATCCAGGGTCTCCGGGTCGTCCAGGTACTCCTGGGTGCGCTGCTTGAACGGTGTGACGAAATCGACCATCACGCCGGCCAGGTCCGTCTTGAGCGCGCCGTAGCCCTTGCCCTCGTAGCGGGCTTCGAGGTCCGTGACGGACTCCCCCGTGAGGGTGGAGTAGATCGTGAGCAGGTTGCTGACGCCGGGCTTGTTCTCGGTGTCGAAACGGATCACGGCCTCGGTGTCGGTGACCGCGCTCTTGATCTTCTTCTCGGTGACCTTGGGCTCGTCGAGGAGGTTGATCAGGCCCTTGGGGGAGGACGCGGACTTCGACATCTTGATCGAGGGGTCCTGGAGGTCGTAGATCTTCGCGACCTCCTTGACGATGTGCGCGGCCGGGACCGTGAAGGTCTGGCCGTAGCGCTGGTTGAAGCGCTCGGCCAGGTCGCGCGTCAGCTCGATGTGCTGGCGCTGGTCCTCGCCGACCGGGACGGCGTTCGCCTGGTAGAGCAGGATGTCGGCGACCTGGAGGATCGGGTACGTGAAGAGGCCGACGCTGGCGCTGTTGACGCCGCCCTTGGCGGACTTGTCCTTGAACTGGGTCATCCGGCTGGCCTCGCCGAAGCCGGTGATGCAGTTCATGACCCAGCCGAGCTGCGCGTGCTCGGGGACGTGGCTCTGGATGAAGAGCGTGCAGCGGTCCGGGTCGAGGCCGGCGGCGAGCAGCTGGGCCGCGGAGAGGCGGGTATTGGCGCGCAGATCCTTCGGATCCTGCGGCATGGTGATCGCGTGCAGGTCGACGACCATGTAGAACGCGTCGTGCGTCTCCTGGAGGGCGACGTACTGGCGGATGGCTCCGAGGTAGTTCCCGAGGTGGAACGAGCCGGAGGTGGGCTGGATGCCGGAGAGCGCGCGAGGACGATCAGAAGCCATGGCTTCATTCTCTCAGGTACGGCGGCCCCACCGGTCCGCACCCGTCCGGAAACCCTCCGGGGCCCAGGGGGGTGTCCGGCGGATCATGGCCGGGCCAGGCCATGATCCTCCGGACACCCCCCAAGCCCCGGGGAGGGGGCCGGTCAGGCGAGCGGGAGGCCCGGGGCGGGGTGGGCCGCCATGAGGTCGGCGACCTCCGCGCGGATCGCGGCGAGGGCCGGCTCGTCCGACTTCGCGGCGGCGTCGACCGCCCGGGAGATCCACTCCGCCACCACCGGCATGTGCTCCGTTCCCAGGCCCCGCGAGGTCAGCGACGGCGTGCCGATGCGGATGCCCGACGGGTCGAACGGCTTGCGGGGGTCGAAGGGGACGGTGTTGTAGTTCACGACGATCCCCGCCCGGTCCAGCGCCTTGGCCGCCACCTTGCCCGGCACCCCCCGCGAGGTGAGGTCCATGAGGATCAGGTGGTTGTCCGTACCGCCCGACACCAGGTCGAAGCCCCGGTCCAGCAGCGCCGCCGCCAGCGCCTTGGCGTTGGCGACCACCGCGTGCGCGTACGTCACGAACGAGGGCTGGGCCGCCTCGTGCAGGGCCACCGCGATGCCCGCCGTCGTCTGGTTGTGCGGGCCGCCCTGGAGGCCCGGGAAGACCGCCTTGTCGATGGCCTTCGCGTGCTCCTCCCTGCACATCAGCATCGCGCCCCGCGGCCCGCGCAGCGTCTTGTGCGTGGTCGTGGAGACCACGTCCACGTGCCCGACCGGCGAGGGGTGCGCCCCGCCCGCGATCAGGCCGGCGATGTGCGCCACGTCGGCGACGAGGACCGAGCCCGCCTCCCGGGCGATCGAGGAGAACGCCTCGAAGTCGATCGTGCGCGGCAGCGCCGTACCGCCACAGAAGATGATCTTCGGCCGCTCCGCCAGCGCGAGCTCGCGCACGGCGTCGTAGTCGATCAGGCCGGTCCCGGCGGACACCCCGTACTGCACGCCCCGGAACCAGGACCCCGTCGCCGAGACCCCCCAGCCGTGCGTCAGGTGGCCGCCCATCGGCAGGGCCATGCCCATCACCGTGTCGCCCGGCTTCGCGAAGGCCAGGTACACGGCGAGGTTCGCCGGGGAGCCGGAGTACGGCTGGACGTTGGCGTGGTCCACCCCGAACAGGCCCTTGGCCCGCTCGACGGCCAGCGCCTCGACGCGGTCGATGTTCTGCTGGCCCTCGTAGTAGCGGCGGCCCGGGTAGCCCTCGCTGTACTTGTTCTGCAGCACGGTGCCCGAGGCTTCGAGCACGGCGGCGGACACGTAGTTCTCGCTGGGGATCAGGCGCAGGGTCTGCGCCTGCAGGGTTTCCTCGGCGGCGACGAAGGACGCCAGCTCGGGGTCGACTGCGGTCAGGGCGGGGTGGCGGCTCGCGCTCATGGCGGCTCCTCCGGGGTCGATGTCAGATCTCGTCCCCGCGAGGCCCAGGCGAGCGGCCCTGTATGCGGTCGTGCGCGCACGACTCCCCCGGAGTTGGTTCTCCGTACGCCAGTCGCCGTGCGTACCGCCCACCTTAGCGGGCGGTCCACAAGAAAGGTTTCCCCGTCCGGTATACGAGCGACGTATAGCCGTATACAAGGTGACGTGACGCAGGTGACGCCACCCCCGTCGCCTCCATCGCCCTCGTCACGTCCAACCCGCCCGCACCGACGATCGGAGACCCCGTGTCGACAACTGCTGAAGCCCTGCGCTCCGCCGAGGCGCACAGCGCGCACAACTACCACCCGCTGCCCGTCGTCGTGGCGTCCGCGGAAGGCGCGTGGATGACCGACGTGGAGGGCCGCCGGTTCCTGGACATGCTCGCGGGCTACTCGGCGCTCAACTTCGGCCACGGCAACCGCCGTCTGATCGATGCGGCCAAGGCGCAGCTGGAACGGGTCACGCTCACCTCGCGGGCCTTCCACCACGACCGGTTCGCCGATTTCTGCCGCGAACTCGCCGCCCTGTGCGGCAAGGAGACGGTGCTGCCGATGAACACGGGCGCGGAGGCCGTGGAGACGGCGGTGAAGACCGCCCGCAAGTGGGGATACGAGGTCAAGGGCGTGCCGGACGGCCAGGCCAAGATCGTGGTCGCGGCCAACAACTTCCACGGCCGTACGACGACCATCGTGAGCTTCTCGACGGACCACGAGGCGCGCGACCACTACGGGCCCTACACCCCGGGGTTCGAGATCGTCCCGTACGGGGACCTGACCGCGCTGGCGGCGGCCGTCACGGCGAACACCGTGGCCGTGCTGCTGGAGCCGATCCAGGGCGAGGCCGGGGTGCTCGTGCCGCCGCCCGGCTACCTGCAGGGCGTACGGGAGCTCACGCGCGAGCGGAACGTGCTGTTCATGGCGGACGAGATCCAGTCGGGGCTGGGCCGGACCGGCAGGACCTTCGCGTGCGAGCACGAGGACGTCGTGCCGGACGTGTACATCCTCGGCAAGGCGCTGGGCGGCGGCGTGGTCCCGGTCTCGGCCGTCGTCGCCGACCGGGACGTGCTCGGGGTGTTCCGGCCCGGCGAGCACGGCTCCACCTTCGGCGGCAACCCGCTGGCCTGCGCGGTCGCCCTGGAGGTGATCGCGATGCTGCGCTCCGGCGAGCACCAGCAGCACGCCGCCGAGCTCGGTGACCACCTGCACCGGGAGCTGAACCTGCTGGTCGGCGGGGGCGCGGTGACCGCCGTACGCGGGCGGGGACTGTGGGCGGGCGTGGACATCGACCCGGCGCACGGCACGGGCCGGCAGATCTCCGAGGCGCTGATGGAGCGGGGCGTGCTGGTCAAGGACACGCACGGGTCGACGATCCGCATCGCGCCCCCGCTGGTGATCTCCAAGGAGGACCTGGACTGGGGCCTGGACCAGCTGCGCGAGGTCCTGGCCGCGGGCTGACCCCTCCGTCGCGGGTGCGGCCGCTCCGGCCGCGCCCGCGACGGCGCTACAGGATGACGTGCGGGAGGAAGCGGGCGTACTCGTCCGTGACCGGGCCCGCCGATTCCCGGATGCCCAGGCCCGCGGCCTCCTCCTCGACGACCCAGGCGCCGAGCACCACGCGGTTGCCGTCGAAGTCGGGGAGCGGGGCCAGGCCCTGGAAGACGTACGACTCCCCCTCCTCCGGAGTGAACGGCTCGCCGCCGCCCGCCGGGTGCAGGGTGACCCCGGCGCCCTCGCGGCCCAGCAGCGGCTTCGCCGCGTACCCGGTGGTCCCGGCGAGCTCGCGCGGGCCGTCCAGGTAGGCGGGCAGCAGGTTCGGGTGCTCCGGGAAGAGCTCCCACAGGATCGCCAGCAGTGCCTTGTTCGACAGCAGCATCTTCCACAACGGCTCGATCCAGGTGGTGGTCCCGGAGCCGCCGCCGTGGTCGTAAGTGCCGAGGACCTGCGGGCCGAAGGGGTCGGTGGCCAGCCATTCCCACGGGTAGAGCTTGAAGCAGCTGCGGATGAAGCCGAGCCCCTGGTCGACGAACCGGCCCGACAGGCTGTCCCAGCCGATCTGTTCGACGGACAGCTCCCGGGTCTCCAGGCCCGCCTGCTCGGCGGTCTCCTGGAGGTAGGCGACCGTCATCAGGTCCTCGCCGAGCTCGTCCGTCTCGGAGTGCGCGAAGTGCACCGGGCCGGGCGGCAGCAGTTCCGCCTGGCGGCGCCAGGCCTCGACGAGCCGCTCGTGGAGGGAGTTCCACTGGTCGGCGCCGGGGAAGCGCTCCTCCATCCAGAACCACTGCGGACTGGCCGCCTCCACGAGGGAGGTGGGGGTGTCGGCGTTGTACTCCAGCATCTTGGCCGGCTCGCCGGATCCGTCGTAGCGCAGGTCGAACCGGCCGTAGAGGGAGGGCTGTTCGGCGCGCCGGCGCCAGGACTCGGCGATCAGCGCGGCCAGCTTCGGGTCGGTGATGCCGAGGTCCGCGAAGCGGTCGTGCTCGACGATGTGCGCGGCCGCGGCCAGGCACATGGCGTGCAGCTCCTCGACGACGTTCTCCAGCGCCTCCACCTCGGGGAGGGTGAAGGAGTAGTACGCGCTCTCGTCCCAGTAGGGCCGCAGGGAGTCGTCGGGGTAGCGGGTGAGGGGATAGATCAGCCCCTGCTCCTCGACGGTCTTCTGCCAGTCGGGGCGGGGCTCGATGGTGTGGCGCCGCACGCTGGATCAGCCGCCCGAGGAGCTCTTGTGGCTGCCGCCGATGCCGCCTCGGGTGACGGCGGACTTGTCGAAGCTGCCGCCGCTGACACGGTTGTTGCTCGCGCTGGAGCCGCCGTAGTAGTACGAGCCGCGGCCGCCGCTCTTGCACTCCTTGGTGTTCAGCTTCTCCAGGGTGACGCGGTCCGCGCAGCGCTTGTCGGGCTCGTTGCTGCTGCCGCAGGCCACGAGGGCGGCGGCGAGCAGGCCCATGCCGCCGAGGGCGACGCCGCCGGAGCGCATCCGTCGGCGGGCGGTGCCGGTGGGGGCGCCGGTGGCGGCGGGGGTCGTGGTCGTTCTGCTGCCCGTACTGCTGTCGTCCATGGCGGACAGACTAGAACGGGGCGGCGAACCGATGGAATCCGGCCGCCGAAACCCCCGCACGACCTCCATCATCTAGAGTCGATTCGTGCTCCTTGGGATGGTTTGCGCGCTCGGTGCGGCGGTCTGTTTCGGTACGGCTTCGGTGCTCCAGGCGATGGCCGCGCGGGCGGCGGAGCCGGGGACGGGGTCCGGGGTGGACGCGGCGCTCCTGCTGCGGGCGGCCCGGCAGTGGCGGTACGTGGCGGGCCTGGGGCTGGACGCGGCCGGGTTCGTCCTGCAGATCGTGGCGCTGCGGCACATCCCGATCTACACGGTGGGCGCGGCGCTGGCCGCGAGCCTCGCGGTGACGGCGGTGGTCTCGGCGCGGCTGCTGCACGTACGGCTGAGCGGCGCCGAGTGGGGCGCGGTGGGGGTGGTGTGCGCGGGGCTGGCCATGCTGGCGCTGGCCTCGGGCGAGGAGGGCTCGGGAACGGGCTCGTCCGCGCTGAAGTGGGGGCTGCTGGTGGTGGCGGGGCTGGTGCTGGTGGTGGGGGCGTTGGCGGGCGGGCTCCCGGACCGGTCGCGGGCGCTGGTCCTGGGCCTCGCCTCGGGGACGGGGTTCGGGGTGGTGGAGGTGGCGGTCCGCCTCATCGACGACGTCTCGCTCGCGATGTTCGCGAACCCGGCGCTGTACGCCCTGCTGCTGGGCGGGGGCGCGGCGTTCCTGCTGCTGACCTCGGCGCTCCAGCGCGGCTCGGTGACGGTGGCGACGGCGGGCATGGTGATCGGCGAGACGATCGGCCCGGCGGTGGTGGGCGTGGTCTGGCTCGGCGACCGCACCCGCGAGGGCCTGACCTGGCTCGCGGTCCTCGGCTTCGCGGTCGCGGTGGCCGGAGCCCTGGCCCTGGCCCGCTTCGGAGAACCCCCGGAGACCGAGACCGAGACCGAGACGGAGCCGGAGACGGCCTGAGGGCGGGCCGGCCAGGGCAGGGCCGCGCGGGCGGCGCCGGACCGCTACGGCAGTGCGGCGAGCAGGGCCGTCAGCGTCGCCGACCACGCGCTCGTCGGCGGAGTGCCGTAGCCGACCACCAGGGCCTCCCGCCGGGGGAGCCGGGCGTCCGGGTGGGCGAAGAAGGACAGCGGCACCACCGCGAGGTCCTGCCAGGCCGCGGACCGCAGGGCCGCGGCCTCGGTCCCCGCCGGGAGGTCCAGCACCGCGTGCAGCCCCGCCGCGATGCCCGACACCGCCACCCGGCCGGAGACGGCCGCGACCAGCTCGTCCCGGCGCCGCCGGTACCGCAGCCGCATACCGCGCACGTGCCGGTCGTACGCCCCGGACTTGATGAACTCCGCCAGCGTCAGCTGGTCCACCGCGCTCGACGTCCAGTCGGTCCGCCCCTTCGCCGCGACGACCTCGTCCAGCAGCCCCGGCGGTACCACCATCCACCCCATCCGCAGCCCCGGGGCCAGCGACTTGCTCGCCGTACCGAGGTAGACGACCCGGTCCGGGTCCAGTCCCTGCAACGCGCCCACCGACTGGCCGTCGTAGCGGAACTCCCCGTCGTAGTCGTCTTCCACGATCAGCGCGCCGGTGCTGCGGGCCCAGTCGACCGCCGCCGCCCGGCGGGCGGGGGTCAGCGCCGCCCCGGTGGGGAACTGGTGCGCCGGCGTCAGCAGCACCGCTCCGGCGCCCGCGCCCAACGCCCCCGCCAGGTCCTGTGTCCGCGCGCCCGCGTCGTCCACCGCCAGCGGCCGGGTCCGCAGCCCCGCCTGCGCCAGCGACTCCCGGTGGTGGTGGAGGCCGTACCCCTCCACCACCACGTCCCGGACCCGGCGCGTCCGCAACACCCCCGCCAGCAGCATCAGCGCGTGCGCGAACCCCGCGCACAGCACGATCCGCTCCGGGTCCGCGTACACCCCGCGCGCCCGCGCCAGGTACCCGGCGAGCGCCTCCCTCAGCTCCACCCGGCCGCGCGCGTCGACCGCGTACCCGAAGGCCTCGTTCGGCGCCTGCGCCAGCGCCCGCCGGGCCGCGGTCAGCCAGGCGGCGCGCGGGAAGGCGCCCAGGTCCGGGGTGCCGGGCACCAGGCTGTACGAGTGCCGCCGCGGCGCGGGGTGGCGGACCCGGGCGGAGCCCGCGGGCCGCAGCGGCCGGGCCCGCTGCGCGACCCGGGTGCCCGAGCCCTGGCGGGCCGTCAGCCAGCCCTCGGCGACGAGCTCGGCGTACGCCTCCGCGACCGTGTTCCGCGCGATCCCGAGGTCCGCGGCGAACGTGCGCGAGGAGGGCAGCCGGGTCCCGGGCGCGAGTCGCCCGCTGCGCGCCGCCTCGCGCAGCGCCTCGACCAGCCCGGCGCGCAGACCGCGCCCGGCGGAGAGGTCCAGATGCAGGTCAGCACCGAAACCGGAACCCGGATCGCCGCCCGCTTCCGCCGCCTCGTCATCGGAAATGGCCCAAGGATCCGTCATGGATATGGACCATACGGGCGGGCCGCCTGCTTCTTAAAGTTGGACACATGACCACCACGTACGAAGACACCACCGCACACGCATCCGAGCACACCCCCCGCATGGGCTGGGCCAAGCACGCACCCGAGGTCTACAAGGCGATCGTCGGCCTGGAGATGGCCGCGAGGAAGGGCCTGGACCCGGCCCTGGTCGAGCTGGTCAAGATCCGCGCCTCGCAGCTCAACCACTGCGCGTTCTGCCTGGACATGCACACCAAGGACGCCATCGCCGGCGGCGAGACCGTCGAGCGGATCGTCCAGCTCACCGCGCTGGAGGAGTCGCGCCACTTCTACACCGAGAAGGAAGTGGCCGCGCTCGAACTGACCGAGGCCGTGACCGTCCTGACCGAGGGATTCGTTCCCGACGAGGTGTACGCGAAGGCCGCGAAGCACTTCGGGGAGAAGGAGCTCTCCCACCTGATCGCCATCATCGCGACGATCAACGTCTGGAACCGCTTCGCGGTCACCACGCGCATGGTCCCGGGCCATTACACGCCGGGCATGTTCAAGTAGGCCCGACGCCCGTTCGCGCCTGTTGGCGCTTGTTGGCGCTTGTTAGCGCCTGTTGGCGCCAGTCCGGCCGGAACGTGTCAGTCCGGCCGGAACGAGCCCAGGGCCGCCGCCATGCGCGTGCGGACGGCCTTGGCCTCGGCGACCGGGGCGAAGCCCATGAGCACCCAGCGGCTGCCGTCGGAAGCGACGGTCAGCCGCCCGATGGCGTGCGCGGTCCCGTTCGTCTCCCCGTCGGGAATCTCGTACACGATCTCGCAGCCGGTGGTGTCCTTCGCGCCGAGCGAGAGCCGCCGGTAGCCGTCCCGGGAGCTGAGCTCCTTGGTGCCCTCGACCAGGACCTCGCACGCGTTGTCGGAGCCGCCGGTGACCGGGAAGACCTGGAGCAGGCTGCCCCGGCCCTGCTCGGGGCGGAACACCGTGCCGACCGCGCCCCCGCTCTCGGACGTGCTGAGCTGCCAGTCGTCCGGGACCGCGACCCGGAACCCCGATCCGGCGCTGCGCAGCACCTTGTACCCGTGGGGCACCTTCGCCGAGTCCCCCGTCAGGTACGAGGCGCCCCAGGCGGCCCCGCCCACGGCCACGGCGACGCCGATCGCGATGCCCAGCCGGAGCCGCCACCGGCGCGGGGCGCGCCGCTCGGGCGGGACCTCGCGGGGCGCCGGGTCGGCCGGAGCGGCCCACGGGTTCGGCGGGTCGGTAGCCGGCGGCTCGCCGGCCGGCAGCCCGGTAGCCGGCGGCTCGCTGCCCGGCGGGTAGGCGGGCTTCGGCGGAAGGTCCGGCTGCCCGGGCCCGGGCCCGGACTCCGGTCTCCCCCGCCCGCCCTGCCGCTGCGGATCCCCCCGGCGCTCCCACTGCTGCGACTGCGGGTTCCAGCGGGCGGGGCCGCTCCCCTGGGCCACGGATCACCCCCCGAACGAGGTCAGCAGGGCGGCCAGCGCGGTGGCCGCGCTCACCGAGTCCACCAGCGGGGCCCACCGCTCCAGCGCCCCGCGCAGCCGGGCGGGCAGGCCCGGCCGGACCTCCTCGCCCCCCGACTCCAACTCGCCCGCCGCCTCGTCCAGTTCGGCGTCCAGGGCGGCCCTTCCGTCACTCCGGGGCAGGCGTACGAGGGCCGCGCGGAGGTCTCGTACGGCCTCCAGCAGCTCCTGCGCGCCCGGCCCGGCGGCACCCGCGTCCGCCCCCGCCCCCGTACCCCCGTGGTTGACCGTGCTGTTGCTGACGTCCTTGCCGCCGATGCTGAAGGCGCTGCCCCGGACGTCGCCGATCCGCACCGGGGGCAGCCCGGCGCCTTCGCCGCCGCCTCCGCCGCCGCTACTGGCCACTTCTTCTCTCCTTGCCCGCGCGCACGCGCCCGTCCTTCCGGTCCGCCTTGTCCTTGCCCTGGTTCACCGTGCTGTTGTGGCTGACCCCGTTGATGCCGAACGCGCTGTTGTTCACCGACTGGATGAACACCCCGCCGTCCGCGACGGTGACCGCGCGCTCGGCGAACTCCTCGGTGTGCCAGCCCGCGTCGTGCAGTGCCTGGGTCACCCCGCCGACGATGCGCTCCTGGATCGTCTTCACGTACCGGTCCATGTCCATCAGCTGGAACAGCGAGAGATCCTGCTGTGCGCCGAGTTCGCGTACGGACGCGGCCGGTCCCGCCGCGTACGCGACGCCGTGTCCGGCGGTCGCCAGCCGCCACGGGACCCGGCAGGCCCCGGCCAGGGTGGCGACGGCCACGCCGAGCGAGCCGGGGGCGTTGCTGAGCGCCAGCAGCACCTTGGCGAAGGGGGTGTTGCGGCGGTGGCGCCGGGCGATGTCGTCGGCCCGCTGGAAATCGGGCCGCACCGGCAGCAGCACGTGCGGGGCGACCTCCAGCATCAGCATGCCGCCCTGCGTGTGGACCCGGATGAACACGGTGATGACGAGGTTCTCGTCCCAGCCGCCGATCCGCACGCGCAGGAAGTGCCGGCGCCGCTCCCCGCCCTCCTCGACCGCCGCGGCCCGGTGCTCGGCGAAGGCCTCCGCGGACACGTCGACCGCGTCCACGTCGGGCAGTCCGGCCGCCGGCAGGAACACGCACTCGTCGATGACCAGCTCGCGCAGCCGGTCCAGCACGCTCGCCTCCGCCGCCTCGGAGCCGCCCGGCGAGGGGATCCGCAGGGCCTCCAGCCTCGGCCGGATCCGCTCGATGATCCCCGCGTTGTCGAGGCGGCGGGCCCCCGCTCCGGCGCGCGGGCGCAGCTCCACCGTCAGCTGCCACGGCAGACGGGCCTGGCCGGCGCCGCAGAACGGGTTGTCGACGTCGTACAGGACCACCTGCGCGTGCTGCATGCGCAGGATCCGGTCCTGGGCCCGGTGGAAGCGCGGGCCCCCGACCGGATCGGCCTCCCAGTCCGCGTAGTGCGCGCGGCCGAGCTTGGAGTCGATGGTCTGCGCGAAGTGCCCGCGCTGGAAGTAGACGAGCACCGTGACCAGCACGGCGATCAGCGCGACCGTCCAGGAGTAGGCCTCCCCGTAGTACTGGCCGATCCTGGGCACCTCCATGAAGATGCCGAGCGGGTTCGTCTCCATGACGTGCCCCAGGTACTGGCCGAGATGGCTCAGGTCGGGGTTGCCCCGCCCGACCATTTCGGCCGTGAAGCCGCTCTCGTCGTTCGTGAAGCCGCGGAGCACGCCCCACAGGATCCGGCCGAGGAGGAAGGCGGCGCAGCCGCGCAGGATCCACTCGAAGAACCGGCCGCCGCGACCGGTCCGCTCGCGGCGCTTCTTGATCCGGCCGGCCCCGCTGAGCAGCAGCGCCGGGACGAGCAGGAAGACGAAGAACGAGCGGGTGAGGAAGAGGCCGAGGGCCCACACCCCGACGATCGCCGCCGACCAGGCCACTTCGGTGCGCAGGGCGCGCAGGGCGTGGGCCAGGACGCGGGAGGCGTCGAACCCGTAGGAGGGCGCGGGGAACCGTTCCTCGTGGACGTACAGCTCCTCGATCACCCGGTCGCGGTAGGCGGGGTCGAGGTAGGTGCCGGCGCACAGCAGGCGTCCCGCCTCTGTCGCCGTCGGGTCCACGGGGGCCCTGCCGTCGGGTGTGCCGCTCACGGGTGCTCCTCGCTCGGGAGGAGGGCAACCGTACGGCGCACGGGATGCGCGGAACAGGGCGCTTCACGCCAAAAAGCCCCGGCGTGCGAGCCGGGGCTTTCGGGTGGTGCGGGATCGGATCGGCCGGTCCCGGTGCCGGGACCGGCGGACCGGACCGGATCAGATCAGGCCGAGCTCGCGGACCGCGTCGCGCTCCTCGACGAGCTCCGCCACGGACGCGTCGATGCGCGCACGGGAGAACTCGTTGATGTCCAGGCCCTGGACGATCTCGTACTTGCCGTCCTTGGTGGTGACGGGGAAGGAGGAGATGATGCCCTCCGGGACGCCGTAGGAGCCGTCCGACGGGATGCCCATGGAGGTCCAGTCGCCCGCGGCGGTGCCGTTGACCCACGTGTGGACGTGGTCGATGGCGGCGTTCGCGGCGGAGGCGGCCGAGGACGCGCCACGGGCCTCGATGATCGCGGCGCCGCGCTTGGCGACGGTCGGGATGAAGGTGTCGGCGAGCCACAGCTCGTCGCTGACGACCTCGGCGGCGTTCTTGCCGGCGATCTCCGCGTGGAAGATGTCCGGGTACTGGGTCGCCGAGTGGTTGCCCCAGATGGTGAGGCGCTTGATGTCGGAGACGGCGGCACCGGTCTTGGCGGCCAGCTGCGAGATCGCGCGGTTGTGGTCGAGGCGGGTCATCGCGGTGAAGCGCTCGGCCGGTACGTCCGGGGCCGCGGCCTGCGCGATGAGCGCGTTGGTGTTGGCCGGGTTGCCGACGACGAGGACCTTGATGTCGTCCGCGGCGTGGTCGTTGATGGCCTTGCCCTGCGGCTTGAAGATGCCGCCGTTCGCGGAGAGCAGGTCGCCGCGCTCCATGCCCTTGGTGCGCGGGCGGGCGCCCACGAGCAGGGCGACGTTCGCACCCTCGAAGCCCGCGTTCGGGTCGTCGAAGATGTCGATGCCCTTCAGCAGCGGGAAGGCGCAGTCGTCGAGCTCCATGGCGGTGCCCTCGGCGGCCTTCATGCCCTGGGGGATCTCCAGGAGGCGGAGCTTGACCGGCACGTCCGCGCCGAGCAGGTGGCCGGACGCGATGCGGAAGAGCAGCGCGTAACCGATCTGGCCGGCGGCGCCGGTGACGGTGACATTCACGGGAGTGCGGGTCATGGCCTTCTCCGTTAGACAGCTGGCGGTGGGGCGTCGCTGCCCCATGTGCTGGCGGACGCCGCTCCCCTGCGAATCTTGACGTGAAGAGACATCCGGCGTCAGGCTATCCGACCTTCCGGCGGCCCAATCCCCCGGTCCGTGTGGTGCATGGCACACGGACCGGGAGTTCGAAGGCGCGGAGGCCCGGTTCCCCCCGCTTTTCGACCGTCGGACACCGCCGGACGGGTGTACGAGTGGGGCCGAGTACGTCAGGTACCCGTACCCCGGCGGGCGGCCTCAGCGGACGGTGAAGCGGACCGCGCTCTCCAGGAACGGGATGCGCAGCAGCGGATCGGGCTCCATCACCAGCGCGAGCAGCGTGATCGCCACGCCCAGCAGCCCGTACGTGACCATGTCCGTGAAGCGGGAGCGCACCGCGAGCATCCCCACCTGCGGCAGTACGCGCCGCAGCACGGAGGCCGCGATCAGCGCCACGCCGATGACGAGGCAGCCGATCCGGGGGTGGCCCAGAGCGGTCAGGAGCAGTCCGGCAGCCGTCGCGCCGAGCACGCTGAGCATCGGCCACTGGCGCGCCGCGAGGGCGTCGCCGGACGCGGCCCGGCCGTGGCCCTCGGGGCGGGCGGTGTCCTTGGTGACGGAGGGGAAGCGGCGCGACCTCGCGCCGTCGGAGGCGGCGGCGTCGGGGACGACGGCGCCCCGGGCGACCGTCTCCTGGGCGACCGTGTCAGGTCCGACCGCGTCAGATCGGACGGCGTCAGGTCCGACGGCGTCAGGTCCGACGGCTCCGGGACCGCGGCCGGCGCCGGGGGCACCGGCCCCGGGACCGGCCGTCGGCCCCGGGCCGGACTCCGCGCCGGTCGCCTCCGCTTCGTGGTCAGCCCGCACTGGTCGACGTCCGTTCCGCCGCCTCGACGACGTTCACGAGCAGCTGCGCCCGCGTCATCGGGCCGACACCGCCCGGGTTCGGGGAGATCCAGCCGGCCACCTCGGCGACGCCCGGGTGCACGTCACCGACGATCTTGCCGTTCTCGTCCCGGCTGACGCCCACGTCCAGCACGGCCGCGCCCGGCTTCACGTCCTCCGGCTTGACCAGGTGCGGGACGCCCGCGGCCGCGACGACGATGTCCGCCTGGCGCAGCTGGGCCGCCAGGTCGCGCGTACCGGTGTGGCACAGGGTGACGGTCGCGTTCTCCGACTTGCGGGTCAGCAGCAGCCCCATGGAGCGGCCGACCGTGACCCCGCGGCCGAGGAGCACCACGTGCGCGCCGTTGATCTCGATGCCGTGGTGGCGCAGCAGCCGGACGATCCCGTACGGGGTGCAGGGCAGCGGGCCCGGCTCGTTCAGCACCAGCCGCCCGAGCGACATCGGGTGCAGGCCGTCGGCGTCCTTGGCCGGGTCCATCAGCTCCAGGACCCGGTTGGTGTCGATGCCCTTGGGGAGCGGGAGTTGGACGATGTAGCCGGTGCACTCGGGGTTCTCGTTGAGCTCCCGTACGACCGCCTCGATGTCCTCCTGGGTGGCCGTCGCGGGCAGTTCGCGCTGGATGGACGCGATGCCGACCTCGGCGCAGTCCTTGTGCTTGCCGTTGACGTACCAGCGGCTGCCCGGGTCGTCGCCGACCAGCAGGGTGCCGAGGCCGGGCGTGATGCCCCGGGCCTTGAGCGCCGCCACGCGGGCGGTCAGTTCGGACTTGATCGCGGCGGCGGTGGCCTTGCCATCGAGAATCTGGGCGGTCATGGACCCATCCTCCCGGATGGAGCGGCTTCGCTTCCAGTCGCGGGGCCCGGTGGGGCCCTCGGCGGGCGCTGCGCCCGGACTCCGCCGAGCGCTTTGTCACGGGCTTGACCCGTTCATTGCACTTGCACAACAAGTGACCGTCCGGTTGCGCCGCGGCTGGACAACTCCGGCCCGATCGGACCACGATGACGGCAATGAGTGCCGCGGGCAGTGCCGGGGGGCGGACCGCAAACGCAGTGATTCCTCCGTGCGTGCCGTGCGTCCCCGCACTTCCACGGAGGAACACCCCAAGATGAGCTACGGCGACCCGAACAACCCGTACGGGCAGCAGCAGCCGCCGGCCCCCCAGGGCCAGCCCGGCTACGGCTACCCGCAGCAGGCCCCGCAGGGCGTCCCGCCGCAGGGCGGCTACGCCTACCCGCAGCAGCAGGCCCAGCCCGGCTACGGCTACCCGAACCAGGCGTACCCGGCGGGACCCGGCGGCTACGCGGGCGCCCAGATGCCCATGCCGGGCGGGGTCAAGGCCGCCCGCGTCATCCTGTTCATCGTCGGCGGCCTCCAGGCCCTGGGCGGCATCATCGTCCTCCTCGGCGGGGCGCTGTTCGCCTCGGCGTTCTCCTCCGGCTCCTCGGACTACAGCTCCTCCGCCAGCGACGCGGGTGCGCTCGCGGGCGGGGTGATCGTCGGCGCCGGAATCCTGGCGCTGGCCCTCGCGCTGTGGCCGATCCTGACCGCCGCCAAGCTGGGCAAGGGCCGCGGCGGGGTCCGGGTCTCCGGTGTCATCTACGGCTCGCTGATGACCCTCTTCTCCGGGGCCAGCCTGATCCTCAACCTCGTGGCGCTCAGCAGCGACGCGGCGGCGGGGGCCATCGCGTTCTCGCTGATCCTGGCCCTGATCCAGCTCGGCCTGGCCCTGTGGGTCCTCGTCGGCCTGGCCAACTCGGCCGCCGGCGCGTACTTCCGCCGCCCCCAGTACTAGGACACCGTGTTCGGCCGTACGGCGAAGGCCGCCACCCGCGAGGGGTGGCGGCCTTCGCCGTGCCCGGGGTCCGCCGCGGCGGTCCGGCTCAGTGGAAGAAGTGCCGGGTCCCGGTGAAGTACATGGTCACGCCGGCCGCCTTCGCGGCCTCGACGACCTGCTCGTCACGGACCGAACCGCCCGGCTGGACCACGGCCTTGATGCCGGCCTCGGTCAGGATCTCCAGCCCGTCCGGGAACGGGAAGAAGGCGTCGGAGGCGGCGTACGAGCCCTGCGCGCGCTCGGCGCCCGCCCGCTCGACGGCCAGCTTCGCCGAGTCGACGCGGTTGACCTGGCCCATGCCCACGCCGACCGAGGCGCCGTCCTTCGCGAGAAGGATCGCGTTGGACTTGACGGCCCGGCAGGCCTTCCACGCGAAGGCGAGCTCGGCGAGCTCCGCCGGGGAGAGGGCGTCGCCGGTGGCGAGGGTCCAGTTCGCCGGGTCGTCGCCCTCGGCCTGGAAGAGGTCGCTCTGCTGGAGCAGCGCGCCGCCCGAGATCGGCTTCAGGTCGCCCGGCTGGTGCGGGGTGCCCTCGACCTTGAGGACGCGGATGTTCTTCTTCTTGGCCAGGATCTCGACCGCGCCGTCCTCGTACGAGGGCGCGGCGATGACCTCGGTGAAGATCTCCGCGACCTGCTCGGCGAGCTCGACGGTCACCGGGCGGTTGACGGCGATGACGCCGCCGAAGGCCGACAGCGGGTCGCAGGCGTGCGCCTTGCGGTGCGCGGCGGCCACGTCCGCGCCGACGGCGATGCCGCACGGGTTGGCGTGCTTGATGATCGCGACGCAGGGCTCGTCGTGGTCGTACGCGGCGCGGCGGGCGGCCTCGGTGTCCACGTAGTTGTTGAAGGACATCTCCTTGCCGTGCAGCTGCTCGGCGTTGGCGAGCCCGCCCGGCTGACCGTCCGTGTAGAGGGCGGCGGCCTGGTGCGGGTTCTCGCCGTAGCGGAGGGTGGACTTGCGGTCCCACGCGCCGGCCAGGAACTCGGGGAGCACGGCCTCCGGCTCCGGGGCGTACGCGTTCGTGAACCAGGAGGCCACGGCGACGTCGTACGCGGCGGTGTGCTGGAAGGCCTCGGCGGCCAGCCGCTTGCGGGCGGTGAGGTCGAAGCCGCCGCCCTGGGCCGCGGCGAGGACGTCGGCGTAGCGGGCGGGGCTGGTGACGACGGCGACCGACGGGTGGTTCTTGGCGGCGGCGCGGACCATGGACGGGCCGCCGATGTCGATCTGCTCGACGCACTCGTCGGGGGTGGCGCCGGAGGCGACGGTCTCCCGGAACGGGTAGAGGTTGACGATCACCAGGTCGAAGGGCTCGATGCCGAGCTCGGCGAGCTGGCTCCGGTGGTCCTCCAGACGCAGGTCGGCGAGGATGCCCGCGTGCACGCGCGGGTGCAGGGTCTTGACCCGGCCGTCCAGGCACTCGGGGAAGCCGGTGAGCTCCTCGACCTTGGTGACGGGCACGCCGGCCGCGGCGATCTTGGAGGCGGTGGAGCCGGTCGAGACGAGCGCGACGCCCGCCTCGTGCAGGCCGCGGGCCAGCTCCTCCAGTCCCGTCTTGTCGTAGACACTGACGAGCGCGCGCCGGATCGGTCGCTTCGACGAGCTCGACGAGGTGGTGCTGCTCTCTACGGCGGTCACTGGATTGTTACCTTTCGTCCCTCAATGCGGTAGCCGTGCCGGGCCAGGCGCCCCACGACGTCGACGAGCAGCTGGCGCTCGACTTCCTTGATGCGCTCGTGCAGAGCGGCTTCGTCTTCCCCGTCCCGGACCTCGACCACACCCTGGGCGATGATCGGACCGGTGTCCACGCCGGCGTCCACGAAGTGGACCGTGCAGCCGGTGACCTTCGCGCCGTAGGCCAGCGCGTCCCTTACTCCGTGGGCGCCCGGGAAGGCGGGGAGGAGGGCGGGGTGCGTGTTGACGAAGCGGCCGCCGAAGCGGCCGATGAACGAGGCCCCGACGATCTTCATGAACCCGGCGGACACGACGAGGTCCGGCGCGTGGGCGGCGGTCGCCTCGGTGAGGGCGGCGTCCCACTCCTCGCGGGTCGCGTACGCCTTGACCGGGCACACGAAGGTGGGGATCCCGGCCTTCTCGGCCCGCTCCAGGCCGGCGATGCCCTCGCGGTCGGCCCCCACGGCGACGACTTCGGCACCGAAGCCCTCGGCTCCGCCGGGATGGGCGTCGATGGCGTCGAGCAGGGCCTGGAGGTTGGTGCCGGAACCGGAGACCAGCACGACCAGGCGGGAGGCGGCCATGGGAGGCCCTTTCTGCGGGGAACAACTTGTGTGATCAGACGAATGCGGGGCTCCCCCAAATACGGGTGACCCTACGAAGCCGCCGACCGCCTGCAACGATACCGGCACACCGCACGGCCCCCGAGGGACGGGGGGACGGGCGAGGGGTAGCGTCTGGCATACAAGCCGCAAACGGCGCGGCGCGCAGCACCGTGCCGCACGTCAACAGCCCTTCGACGCACGCCGCTCGCGAGACCCGCGACGTCCACGGACGTCCACGACACAGGGGAAGTAACGCACTCGATGCCGGATCGCCGCCAGCCCGACTCCTCCACCGACGACAACCCCTTCGCGGCTCCCCCGGAAGGCCGCCCCGACCAGCCGTGGCAGCCGCGTCGCGGCAACGGCGACGGCAACGGCGGCGGCCCGGACGAGGACCCCGGCTCCGGTCCCGGCGGGCCGGTGCGCTGGGACCCGACGGACCCGGTCCAGCGGCGCGCACGGTACGCGCTGCTGGCCGGCATGTGGGGCTTCTTCTTCGGGATCTTCGGGATCCCGTCGATGGGGCTGCTGCTCGGCGCCCTCGCCCTGTACTGGGGGATCAGCGGGCTGCGCGGGAAGCCGGTGGAGGGCGCCGCCGCCGTGGACGGAGTGAGCGGCCCCGCTCCCCAGGGGGGCCTTGCGGCCCTCGGTCCGGCGGCGCGCCCGCAGCGGACGGCGGCGATCGGCGGGCTGGTCACGGCCTCGCTGGCGATCCTGCTGGCGCTGAGCTCGTACGGCCTGCAGCTGGCGTACAAGGACTTCTACGTATGCCGTGAGGACGCCCTCACCAAGTCGGCGGAACTCCAGTGCAACAACCTGCTGCCGGACAACGTGCTGGGCAAGATCCTGAAGGTGCAGCAGTAGCCGTCGCCGTGGCGGCCGGCCTTCGGGGCCCGGGCCTCAGGCCCGGGCCTCAGGCCGGGGGCTTGCGGCGGGGCAGTACGCGGGCGCCGGCCACGGGCGGTACGAGGGGCCGGGGCGGCGCGTCGGCCGGCTCCGCCGGGATCGGAACCGGCGTCAGGTCCAGATGAAGGCCCGTCACGACGGTGAGCCGGCGGGCCGGTTTGGGCGCGGCCGCCGCCGGCTCGGCCGCGGGCGCCGGCTCGGCGGCGGGCAGCGTGGCCCGGGGCGGTTCCTGGGGCAGGTCCTGGGGGGTCAGGTCCGGGACCAGGGTGCCGGCCGCCCGGCGCAGGGCCTCCCAGCGCAGTTCCCGTACGCCGCTGTCGTGCCACTCGTCGTCGGAGTCCGCGGCGAGGCCGTCCGCCTGCCGGGCGGGCCGGGTCCGCCAGGAGTGCACCGCCACCGCCACCGGCACCGCCGGGAGCAGGGTCCAGGCGAGGGCCGCCGCGCCGACCGCCCACCACACCGGGCCGAAGCCGGCCAGGTCCCGCGAGCCGAGCGGCCCCGAGGCGGCGGCCGCGAGCCCGGCCAGCAGCAGCCCGCAGACCAGGGCGCCCAGAGCCGCCGTCAGGGCGGTCTCCCTGTACGAGACTTCACGCGCCCGGCGTACGGCGAACCACCCGACCGTCAGCCCGGCCAGCAGCGGCACACCGGTGGTCGCACAGGTCAGCAGGGTCCCGGGTCCCTCCGGGGGCAGCGCCGCCAGCAGCGGGAACCTCGGGAGCGCGGGCGATCCGGCGAAGCCGAGCGGGGTCGCGGTGGCTCCGGCGCCGAGGGCGAAGCCGGGGCCGAGGGCGTAGGCGGCGCCCCAGACCACCGCGTTCGGGAGCAGGGCGACCGCGAGGAGCAGGACCGCGAAGCGGCCGGACCAGACCCCGGTCAGCGCCAGGAAGGAGGCCTGGACCTCGGCGGCGTGCCAGGCGAGGGAGGCCCCGACGATCAGCGCGCCCCCGCCCAGCAGGACAAGCGCCCCGGCGGCCCCGGCGCGCAGCGCGAGGGCGTAGCGGGGGCGGGCGGCGGCCCGGCGTACGGTCCCCGGAACCCAGTGCGGCAGCGGGCCGACCGGGCGCCCCTTGGCCGACCAGACCCCGCCCGCGGCGGCGAGTACGGCGACGAGCGGGACGTGCCAGGCGGCGCTGAGCGGGTCGGCGGGGATCGGACCGGCGGCCGCGTACACGGTCGCCAGGGATCCGACGGAGAGGTATCCGCAGGTCACGGCGGAGAAGACGGCGGAGGCGGGCAGCACCTCGTCCGCCTCCCCGCCGTCGCCGGAGGCACTGCCGAGCCGCGCCGCGCGGCGCATGAGCAGGGCGGGCAGCGCGACGAGCAGCAGCGGGGTCACGCCGACGGGGGCGGGCACCCCGGAGAGGGTCTCGTAGCGGACGAGCTCGGTCCCGTGGGCGAGCAGCCAGAGCCCGGCGGCCAGGTGCAGGGCGCCGCCGGGGCCGCTGTCGGGGTAGGGGGAGCTGATCCAGAGCACGATGACGAGCACGGCGAGGAAGCCGAGCCCCAGCCCGGCGGCGACGGCCCCGCCCAGCACGCAGGCGGCGGCAGCCGGCGAACGGCGCCGCCCGGCGGCGGCCCGGGGGGCCGCTTGCAACGGGGTCTCGCGTTCGGTCACTTGGGTCACCCCGCCATGGTGCCAACGACACGCGCTATGGGCGGGTAACAGGCGAATGTCCGTGGTGTCGCTCAATATACGTTTTATGTACTTTTACGCCCAGGGCTGCCGGCAGGTCGCGGGGAGTGTGGCATGACAGAGAGCGTCGAGGAGCCGAGGCTCCCCTCGCCCAAGGAACGCCGCAGACTGCGCGAAGCGGCCGGCCTGTCGTACGAGGCCGTCGCGACGGCGGTGGGCGTCAGGGCCAGCACGGTCCGCTCCTGGGAATCGGACCGCACCAGCCCCCGGGGGCGCAAGCGCGAGGCGTACGCCGCGTTCCTGAGGTCCCTGGCACCGGCAGCGGAGGCACCGGGTGCCGCGAGCCCGGGGGGCCCCGCGCCTGCGGGGCCGGCCGCCGGCGCGCCCGCCACGGCGCCGGCGGACGCCCCGGCGGCGCCTGAGGCCCCTGAGGCCCCTGAGGCCCCTGCGGCCCCTGCGGCCCCTGCGGCCCCTGCGGCCCCTGCGGCCCCTATGGCCCCTGCGGCCTCTGCGGGCTCTGCGGCCCCTGCGGGCTCTGAAGCCCCTGCGGCCCCCGTGGCCGCCCCCGCCGCCGCCCCCGCGGCCCGGGGCTCCGTGCCCCCTTCGGCGGAGGCGGGCACCGCCGGAGCGGCCGACGGCCTCGCGCCGCGCGTGCCGGGGGTCATGCGGCCCTTCGGGATGACCGGGCACGAGGAGCGGACCCGGCCGCCGGTCGCGGCCGGGCGTGCGGCGGAGCCGCCCACCGCCCTGCCCCGCCACGAGGCGGGGTTCACCGTCCAGGCCACCGCCCGGGCCATCGGCACGCCCGGACGCGGCAGCTCCGTACCCGTGGCGGAGCCCGCCCCCGCCGGAGCCACCACCGCCGGTACCGGCGGCCTCCCCGACGGGCCCGCGCCCGCCCCTGACACGGACGCGACCGCCGCTCCGCGGGCGCCTCGGCCGCCCGGGCCCGGGGCCGTGTTCGATGCGCTGTACCAGTACGCCGCCCCGGCACTGGCGCGGCAGGCGTACCTGCTCACCGGGCGCCGCGGGCTCGCGCACGAGGCCGTCGAGCGGGCCTTCCAGCTCGCCTGGGCGCGGTGGCCCGAGGTGGCCGCCGATCCCGACCCCGTCGGCTGGGTGCGCGCGGCGGCGTACGAGTACGCCCTCTCCCCCTGGCACGGGTTCCGCCGCGCCCACAAGCACCCCGACAAGGCCCCGGCCGCCCCCGCCGACCGGATCCTGATGGACGCGATGCTGGCGCTCCCGCCGGCCCACCGCCGTACCGTCCTGCTCTACGACGGCGTCGGCCTCGACCTCCCCGACACGGCCGCCGAGACCGAGGCCACCACTCCCACCACCGGCAACCGGCTCCTGCACGCGCACGCCACCCTCGCCGACCGCATCCCGGAGCTGGCCGCCGCGCCCCCCGAGAAGCAGTCGGCCATGCTGCGCGAGCGGCTCGGCGCGGTCGTTCCGGCCGTTCCGCTGGAGCCCCGCCCGGCGGCCACCGTACGGATGGCCGCGGAGTACCGCGCCACGCGCTGGACCCGCGTGTTCCTCGGCCTGACGGCCGTGATCGCCGTGGCGACCGCGTACACCACCGCCACCGCGCCCCGCCAGTACGAGCCGCCCATCGCGCCCGGGGCGAGCGTCTCCGGGGTCCCCCCGCTCGCCGGCCCCCAGCGGCTCACCGACGAGACCCGGCAGCTGCGCGAAAGGCTCCGCGCGCATCCCGCGCACCGGCCCGAGCGGATCGCGCCCAGCCTCGAATAGCCGACGGAAACGGGCGTGGCCCGCACCCCACTCGGGGATGCGGGCCACGCCCGTACGGCCGTACGCGATCACACGTACGGCAGCGGCAAGCGTTACTTCGCGGCGTTCAGGATCTCGCGCGCGAGCTTGGCCGTCTCGGTCGGCGTCTTGCCGACCTTGACGCCGGCGGCCTCAAGGGCCTCCTTCTTGGCCTGCGCGGTGCCGGAGGAGCCGGAGACGATGGCGCCGGCGTGGCCCATGGTCTTGCCCTCGGGGGCGGTGAAGCCCGCGACGTAGCCGACGACCGGCTTGGTGACGTTCTTCGCGATGAAGTCCGCCGCACGCTCCTCGGCGTCGCCGCCGATCTCGCCGATCATGACGATCAGCTCGGTCTCCGGGTCGGCCTCGAAGGCCTCCAGGGCGTCGATGTGCGTGGTGCCGATGACCGGGTCGCCACCGATGCCGACGGCGGAGGTGAAGCCGATGTCACGGAGCTCGTACATCATCTGGTAGGTCAGCGTGCCGGACTTGGACACGAGACCGATCTTGCCGGGCTTGGTGATGTCGCCCGGGATGATGCCGGCGTTGGACTGGCCGGGGGTGATCAGACCCGGGCAGTTCGGGCCGATGATGCGGGTCTTGTTGCCCTTGGCGGTCGCGTACGCCCAGAAGGCGGCGGAGTCGTGCACCGCGATGCCCTCGGTGATGACGACGGCCAGCGGGATCTCGGCGTCGATCGCCTCGACCACGGCGGCCTTGGCGAAGGCCGGCGGGACGAAGAGGACGGAGACGTTGGCGCCCGTCTCCTTCATCGCCTCGGCGACGGAGCCGAAGACCGGGACCTCGGTGCCGTCGAAGTCGACGGTGGTGCCGGCCTTGCGCGGGTTCACGCCGCCGACGATGTTGGTGCCGTCAGCCAGCATCAGCTTGGTGTGCTTCATGCCCGTGGCACCGGTCATGCCCTGGACGATGACCTTGCTGTCCTTGTTGAGGAAGATAGCCATGTGAGTCTGTGACCTCTGCCCTTACTTCGCAGCCGCGAGCTCGGCGGCCTTGTCGGCCGCGCCGTCCATGGTGTCCACGCGCTGGACCAGCGGGTGGTTGGCGTCCGAGAGGATCTTGCGACCCAGCTCGGCGTTGTTGCCGTCGAGGCGGACGACGAGCGGCTTGGTGACCGCCTCGCCCTTCTCCTCCAGCAGGGCCAGCGCCTGGACGATGCCGTTGGCGACCTCGTCGCAGGCGGTGATGCCACCGAAGACGTTGACGAAGACGGACTTGACGTCCGGGTCGCCGAGGATGATCTCGAGACCGTTGGCCATGACGGCGGCGGAGGCGCCACCGCCGATGTCCAGGAAGTTGGCGGGCTTGACGCCGCCGTGGTTCTCACCGGCGTAGGCGACGACGTCGAGGGTGCTCATGACGAGACCCGCGCCGTTGCCGATGATGCCGACCTCGCCGTCGAGCTTCACGTAGTTGAGGTTCTTCGCCTTGGCGGCGGCCTCAAGCGGGTTCGCGGCGGCGTGGTCCACGAACTCCTCGTGGCCCGGCTGGCGGAACTCGGCGTTCTCGTCGAGCGAGACCTTGCCGTCGAGCGCGATGACGTCGCCGGAGGCGACCTTCGCGAGCGGGTTGACCTCGACGAGGAGCGCGTCCTCGGCGATGAAGGTGGCCCACAGGGTCACGAGGACCTCGGCGACCTTCTCGGCGACCTCGGCCGGGAACTGCGCCAGGGCGACGATCTCGCGGGCCTTCTCGATGGTCACGCCCTCGTTGGCGTTCACCGGGACCTTGGCGAGCTTCTCCGGGGTCTCCTCGGCGACCTGCTCGATGTCCATGCCGCCCGCGACCGAGGCCATGGCCAGGAAGGTGCGGTTGGTACGGTCCAGCAGGTACGAGACGTAGTACTCCTCGAGGATCTCGGGAGCGGTCTCGGCGATCATCACCTTGTGGACCGTGTGGCCCTTGATGTCCATGCCCAGGATGTCCGTCGCGCGGGCGACGGCCTCGTCCGGGGTGGCGGCGAGCTTGACGCCGCCGGCCTTGCCGCGGCCGCCGACCTTCACCTGCGCCTTGACGACCGACTTGCCGCCCAGCCGCTCGGTGGCCTCGCGAGCCGCCTCAGGCGTGTCGATGACTTCACCGGCCAGCACCGGTACACCGTGCTTGGCGAAGAGGTCCCTCGCCTGGTACTCGAACAGGTCCACGCGCGTCCGTCCCTTGTCTTCAAAGATTCGCAGTGATTCGCGGTTGTCTGCGTGGGCGTGCCGCGGAGGGCAACGTGACGGCGCTGTCACTAGGGAGGCGCACACGGTGACCGTGGACGCGGCATGTCCGTCCCGCAGGTTATCCCCGTGGGACGTGGGTCCCTAAATCGCAGATCACACCTGAGCGGTGATACCTGTCACAGATCCCCTCACGGTTGAGCTGGATGTTCGTGCGATCCGCCAGGTGCGGCGGCGGGCGGCGCGGGCCTCCCGCGGCCCCGCCGCGGGAGGGATCGCGACCGCCCGGCGGGGCCGGGTGCGGGACCCGGCGGAAGGGGATCCGCAGGTCGGCCGGGGGACGGTCAGGGGATGGGCAGGGGGCGCTTCTCCAGGGCCGCGGCCATCACCTCCGGGAACAGGTCGGGGGTGCAGGCGAAGGCCGGGACCCCAAGCGCCGCAAGGGCTGCGGCGTGCTCGCGGTCGTATGCGGGAGCCCCTTCGTCGGACAGGGCGAGCAGGGCCACGAACTCGGTGCCGGACGCCTTCATCGCCGCGACGCGGGCCAGCATCCCGTCGCGTATGCCGCCCTCGTAGAGATCACTGATGAGGACCACGACGGTGTCGGCGGGACGGGTGATCCTGGACTGGCAGTAGGCCAGGGCGCGGTTGATGTCGGTGCCGCCGCCGAGCTGCGTGCCGAAGAGGACGTCGACCGGATCTTCCAGCTGATCCGTCAGGTCCACGACGGCGGTGTCGAAGACGACGAGCCGGGTCGCGATCGCGCGCATCGAGGCGAGCACCGCGCCGAAGACGGAGGCGTGGACGACGGAGGCCGCCATCGAGCCGGACTGGTCGACGCAGAGGACCACCTCTTTCCTCACCGACCGGGCGGCGCGTCCGTATCCGATGAGCCGCTCGGGAACGACGGTGCCGTGCTCCGGCAGGTAGTTCTTCAGATTCGCCCGGATGGTCCGGTTCCAGTCGATGTCCGCGTGGCGGGGGCGGCTGGTGCGGGCCGAGCGGTCGAGGGCCCCGGCGAGGGTGGCCCGGGTGCGGGAGGCGAGCCGCGCCTCCAGCTGCCCGACCACCTTGCGGACGACGGCCCGGGCCGTTTCACGGGTGGTCTCGGGCATGGCCTTGTGGAGGGAGAGGAGGGTCCCGACGAGGTGGACGTCGGGCTCGACGGCCTCCAGCATCTCGGGCTCCAGGAGGAGGGAGGCGAGGCCGAGGCGCTCGATGGCGTCCCGCTGCATGACCTGGACGACCGGGCTGGGGAAGTACGTACGGATGTCCCCGAGCCAGCGGGCCACGTGCGGCGCGGAGCCGCCGAGCCCCGCGCTGCGCTCGCCGTCTCTCCCATCCCTTCCGCCCCGCCCATTGCGCCCATCCCTCCCGTTCCTCCCGTAGAGCGCCGAGAGCGCGGCGTCCATCCCGGCGTCCCGCCCGGCCAGGGCGCACCCGGTTCCGTCCTCCTCCCCTCCGAGCACCATCCGCCATCTCCGCAGCCGCTCCTGCGCGGAGGCGTCTCCCGCCGCCGCGCTCCCCGTACCGGCCATCTCCCCGTCTCCTTCCCCTGCTTGTCGTGTCCGGCGCCGACCGGTCCGCCCCCCGGCGGCGGACCGGTCGGCGGTCATGCCGGCGGTCATGCCGGCGGGCCGGCGAGGAGGAGGCCGAGGACCGGCAGGACCGCGTCCGCGCGGGCCGGGTCCAGGACGGGGGCGAAGCCCGCCGGGGCACCGCCCGGGGCCGCCCCGCGCGAACGGCCCCGGCGGACCAGCTCGCCCAGACTCCGCTTGACCCCCGGCTCGTACGCCCCGAACGTCCGCCGCAGCAGCGGCAGCACGTCCGTGAAGGCGCTCTCCGGGACCCCGGCCAGCCAGGTGTCGATCAGTGCCAGCAGCCGCTCGTCGTGGACCAGCAGCGTGCCGTCCGCCGCGAAGCCCTCGATCCAGCCCGCCGCGTCGGGCGGCGGCGCCGCCGGGGACAGGGCCAGGCCCATCAGCCGTGCCGTCTCCTCCGCCGACAGCCGTCCCTCGTCCAGCAGCAGCCGGGCCGCCCGGCCGCGGATGAGCCCCGGCACCCTGTCCCGGCCCGCCAGCACCCGCAGCACCGCCGACCAGCGTTCCCCCGGCCCCTCCTCGGCCAGGAGGCCGATCGCGCCGTGTACGGCGTCCACGTGCCCCCGCAGCTCCGCCGCCGCCTCCGCGTCCAGACCCGCCGCGCACGCCGGCGGCAGCGCCACGCAGATCCGCTCCGCGAGCCCGCCCGCGACGGCGGTCAGCGCCGACGCGTCCGTTCCCCGTACGTCCCCGTACCGCAGGGAATGGGCCAGCGCCGGGAGGGCCTTGGCCAGCCGGGCCACGTCGGTGTCCAGAGCCGCCCGGTCCGCGAGGGCCCGCAGTACGGCGGGCAGTGCCTGCGACAGCCCGGCCAGCAGGCACCGCTCGGCCAGCGCCGTCACCTCGCCGAGCTCCCCCGCCCCCGCCGCGTCCGACTCGGCCTTCGCCGTGGCGGCCGCCACGACCGTCGTGCCCCAGATCCCGGCCTCGGCGACGCGCACCGACAGCTCCGGCTCCCAGCGCAGCCGCCACGTCTCGCGAAAGGTCCCCGTACTCCCCCGCGAGGCGGCCGGGGTGCCCCAGCCGATGCCGAGCAGCCGCAGCCGGTGCAGCAGCAGCGACTTCGCCGCGTCCGTGTCCTTGCGCAGGTCGAGCTCCAGCTCGCGCTCCCGGGCCTCGGCCCTCAGCCGCAGCGAGCGCTGCTGCCGGGTCAGGTCCCGTTGCAGAGGGACCGCGGGCGCCCCGTCGGGGACTTCGCCGAGCACGTCGCCGATGACCAGGCGGTCCTCGATCAGGGCGAGCGGCACGTCGGAGCCGTCGCACATCACCGCCCTGACCGCCTCCAGGGTCTCCGTCAGCCCGGCCAGCGGTCTGCCCCGCATCGCGGCCAGCGTCCCGGCCAGCCGGACCGCCTCGATGACGTGCGCCGAGGAGACCTGCCGGTCCTCCTCCCGGAGGAGTCCGGCCACCTTCGTCAGCCACCGCTCCACCGGCCGGTCCCGCGCCGCGAACAGGTGCGCGTACCAGCCGGGCGAGGTGATGCCCGCGCCGTACCCGCCGGCCCGGGCGAGCCGCCGGTGGGTCCAGGGGACCCAGGCCGTCTCCACCTTGACCTTGGGCAGCCCGGTCAACAGCGCCCTGTCCGCGGCGGCCGTGGTCCGCTCGCTCAGCGCCGGCACGTGCCAGGCCCCGCACACCACCGCGTACCCGTCGCCGAACTCCCGGCGGGCGGCCCGCATCCGCTGCCTCATGTACGCCTCGCGCACCCGGTCCCGCGCCTGGCCGCCGTCCCCGTACGCCTCGCGCAGCGCTCCCATGGCCTCCCCGAGCGCCGCGAACGCGCCGAGCGGGTCCGCCGCTCCGTCGCCGCGGTGTTCGACCACGTCCTCCCACCAGCGCTCGGGGTCGTCGTACCCGGCGGTCTCGGCCAGCACCGCCAGGGGATCCGGCCGTACGGACCCGGCCTCGTCCGGGCCGCCGCCGCTCTGCGCCGCCAGCGTGTGCGCGGCGGGGAGGTCGATGAAGCGGACCGGGACCGGCACCTCCTGCTCCTGGGCCCAGCGGATGGCGGCCCACTCCGGCGAGAACGCGGCCAGCGGCCAGAACGCGGCCCTGCCCGGATCGCCGGCGGCGTGCGCGAGCAGGGCGACGGGCGGCCGCATCCCGGGATCGGCGGCCAGCGGCAGCAGCGCGTCGCCCTCCGGCGGTCCCTCGATCAGCACGGCCGCCGGCCGGGCCGCGTCGAGGGCGGCCCGCACGGCGCGGGCCGAGCCCGGACCGTGGTGCCGTACTCCCAGCAGCAGGGGCCCCCGCCGCGCGGCGGGCGGCCCGCTCATGCCGTCACCTCCCGGCAGGCGCGGTAGAAGTCCTTCCAGCCGTCCCGCTCGCGCACCACGGCCTCCAGGTACTCCTGCCAGACCAGCTGGTCGGCCGCCGGATCGCGGACCACGGCGCCGAGGATCCCGGCGGCCACGTCGGAGGGGCGCAGGACGCCGTCCCCGAAGTGGGCCGCGAGCGCGAGACCTCCGGTGACGACCGATATGGCCTCGGCCGTGGACAGCGTGCCGCTGGGCGACTTCACCTTCGTACGGCCGTCGGCGGTGATCCCGTCGCGCAGCTCGCGGAAGACCGTGACGACGCGGCGGATCTCCTCCAGGCCCTCGGGCACGGCCGGCAGGGCGAGGGCGCGGCCCATCTGGTCGACGCGGCGGGCGACGATGTCGACCTCGGCGTCGGCGGTGGCGGGCAGCGGCAGCACGACGGTGTTGAAGCGGCGGCGCAGCGCGCTGGAGAGCTCGTTGACCCCGCGGTCGCGGTCGTTGGCGGTGGCGATGAGGTTGAAGCCGCGTACGGCCTGCACCTCCTGGCCGAGCTCCGGTATCGGGAGGGTCTTCTCGGACAGGACGGTGATGAGGCCGTCCTGGACGTCGGCCGGGATGCGCGTGAGCTCCTCGACGCGGACGACCCGGCCGTCGGCCATGGCGCGCATGACGGGGCTCGGCACGAGGGCTTCGCGGCCGGGCCCGTGGGCGAGGAGGCGGGCGTAGTTCCAGCCGTACCGGATGGCCTCCTCGGGGGTGCCGGCGGTGCCCTGGACGAGGAGGGTGGAGTCGCCGCTTACGGCGGCGGCCAGGTGCTCGGACACCCAGGTCTTGGCGGTGCCGGGGACGCCGAGCAGGAGCAGGGCGCGATCGGTGGCGAGGGTGGTGACGGCGACCTCGACGATGCGGCGCGGGCCGACGTACTTGGGCGTGATGACCGTGCCGTCGGCGAGCGTGCCGCCGAGGAGGTAGGTCGCGACGGCCCACGGGGAGAGCTTCCAGCGCGTGGGGCGGGGCCTGTCGTCGGCGGCCGCGAGGGCTTTCAGTTCCTCCGCGAAGGCGTCCTCGGCATGCGGTCGCAGCGCGTCCGCGCCCCTGTCGTTCTCGGGCATGGTCATGGTCCCCCTCCAATGCTCGGCAGCCGTTCCCGACTGCTGGAACAACCGTGCACCACGCCACTGACAACACCCCTCCCCCGTAGCGTCGTTGCAGGTCAGAGCAATTGTCAGTGGGGGTCTCTACGGTGGGACACATGACTGGGCAGGGGGTCCGCCGGACGGCGGAACAGGTACTGGCTCTGGCTTCTGACGATGCGTCACGCAAGGCGGGGGCCAAGCTGGGCGAGGCGGGTCCGTGGTCGCAGACCGGAGGTTCCGCTTCCGGTTTGGTGTGGGGATTGTGCAAGGGCAGCGGCGGCACGCCGTACCGGACCGTCGTGGACGTGGGGGGCCCGGCGTACAAGTGCTCTTGTCCGAGCCGGAAGTTCCCGTGCAAGCACGCGCTCGGGCTGCTGCTGCTCTGGTCGGCGCAGGGGTTCGGCGAGGACGGCGAGGTGCCGGACTGGGCGGCCGGGTGGTCGGCGGAGCGGGCGGCGAGGGCCGCGCGCCCGGCGGCCGCGGCGGGCGGACCGGCGGACGAGGAGGGGGCGAGACGCCGGGCCGAGCGGAGGGCGGCCCGGATCGGCGCGGGGGTCACCGAGCTGGAGCAGCGGCTGGAGGACGTGCTGCGCGGCGGCCTGGCCGGCCAGCAGCAGGCCGGGTACGGGCCCTGGGAGGAGACCGCCGCGCGGATGGTCGACGCCCAGGCGCCGGGACTGGCGGCGCGGGTCCGGGAGTTGGGGACGATACCCAGTTGCGGTCCCGGATGGCCCGCCCGGATGCTGGAGGAGGGCGCGCTGCTGCACCTGCTGAACCGGGGTTGGCTCGGTCTGGCGGGTCTGCCGGAGCCGCTCGCCGCGACGGTCCGGAGCAGGGTGGGGCTACCGGGTGCCGCCGCGGAGGGGGAGGTCGTACGGGACCGCTGGCTGGTGCTGGCCCAGTACGACTCGGTGGCACCGGACGGCAGGCTCACCACCCGCCGGACGTGGCTGCGGGGGCTGGGGAGCGGGCGCCCGGCCCTGGTACTGGACTTCGGACCGCCGGGGCGGCCTCCGGCCCTGTCACTGCCCGTGGGGCTGGTGGTGGAGGCGGAAGCCCGCTTCCGGCCCGGTACGGCGGGGCTGCGCGCGGATCTCGGGGAGAGGTCCGCGGCGGCCGCACCGGACCGGGTCCCGGCCGGGGTCGGTACGGGGGCGGCACTGGAGGCCTACGGGGCGGCGCTGCGGGAGGACCCGTGGCTCGACGCGTGGCCGGTGGTGCTGGGCCCGGTGATCCCGATACCGGGGGAACCGGGCTGGCAGCTGGCGGACGCGGAGGGCACCTCCGCGCTGCCGGTCACGCCCGCTGCCGCCGGCAGCGGGTCGCGGTCCGGGCTGTGGCAGCTGGCCGCGCTCTCGGGCGGCGGCCCGGTCACGGTGTTCGGCGAATGCGGACACCGCGGATTCACACCGTTGACGGCGTGGCATCCGGGCTGCCCCGAACCGGTCGCCCTGGGGTGACGGGGCCGGGGGGCCTCGCGGGGGCCCGGCTCTGGGCAGCCGGACTCCCCTTGGGGGAGGGAGCGTTGGCGCGGGGGCGCCGACGTGCACGAACGATGAAGCCGGGGGGCTTTTGTGAACGACAACCACGCAAGCTGAAGGGTCGGCCGACGGGGCACGAAAGCGGCTCCGGTCCCGCGGAGGGGGCGGGACCGGAGCACTGCACGACGAGAGGGAGGGGCACGGTGACCACGACGGGAACGACGGCCGGGGGCGTGAGCGCGGGCCTCGGCGACGGGGACGGGGACTGGGAGGAGCTGGTCGGGCTCGCGCTGCTGGGGACCGGTCGGCGCAAGGCGAGTCCGGGGGCGCTGCTCGACGCGGCCGCGGTGCGGACCGTACGGCGGCGGGCCGGGCTGCGGCCCGCCGAGGCGGGGCCGCGGCCGGATCCCGCACCGCGGGATCCGCGGCCGGCTCCGCCCGAGGCCGCCCGGCGGCGGCTCGCGCAGCTGCTGGCCGGCCGGACCGGCGCGGGCAGCGGCGGCGGGCGGCGCGGGGCGGCCCCGGACCTCACGGAGCTGCTGCCGCAGTGGCTGGCCGCAGCCGGCCGGCACGGGTACCGGGCGCCGCACGCGCTGGTGCCCGCGCTGCTGGACGCGGCCCGCGCCCGTACGGACCTGCGCGCCCCCGCCCTGGCCCTGGCCGGAGCGCGGGGGCTGTGGCTGGCCCGGCTGAATCCGGACTGGCGGTTCGCCCTGCGCGGCGGGGCGGGCGGTGCCGGTGAACCGCCCGATCCGGAGGACCGGGCCGGGGTGGAACGGCTGTGGCAGGAGGGGCTGTTCGCGGAGCGCGTCGCCCTCCTCGGCGCCGTACGGGCCCACGAGCCGGCGGCTGCGACGCGGCTGCTGACGACGACCTGGGCCACCGAACGGGCCGAGGACCGGCTGATGTTCCTCGACTCGCTGCGGGTGGGTCTGACGGGAGGGGACGAGCCCTTCCTGGAGGCGGCCCTGGGCGACCGGAGCCGCAACGTCCGGGCGACGGCGGCCGAGCTGCTGTCGGCGCTGCCGGACTCGGCGCTGGCCGGGCGGATGGCCGAGCGGGCACTGGCGTGCGTGGGGCCGGACGGGGTGGTTCCGCCGGCCGCGTGCGATGCGGGGATGCTCCGCGACGGAGTGGTCGAACGGCCGCCCGCCGGGCGCGGGGAACGGGCATGGTGGCTGGGTCAGCTCGTGGAGGCGGCGCCGCTGTCCTGCTGGCGCGAGCGGTTCGGGGGACTCGGCCCGGCCGAGATCGTGGCCCTGCCGGTGGCCGGGGGCGAGAGCTGGCGGGAGGAACTGCACGCGGCGTGGTGCCGGGCGGCGGTGCGCCAGCGTGATCCGCGGTGGGCGAAGGCGCTGCTCGGCGCGGCGTCTGCGCCGCCCGCGACGGCCCCCGGCACGGCCTCGCTCGCGGAGCGGGCGAAGCTGCTGTCCGTCCTGCCGGACGGGGAACGGGCCCAGTGGGTCTCGGAGTTCATACGGGCCCACGGCCTTTCGGAAGCCTTCCAGCTGCTCGGGGTGTGCCTGGTCCCGTGGGCCGGGACGCTGGGGCGGGCGGTCGTGGACGCGCTGGATGCCGCGCGGGAGGCGGGCAGCTACCCGTGGAGCTTCAGCGGGGTGATGGGCCTGGCCGAGCGGTGCCTGGATCCGGCGGAGGCGGAGCGGCTGGAGGCGGTGGTGGCGCGGGGTGCCGGTTTCGCCGATCCGGCGCACGCCTCCTCCGGCGCGGCCGCGTACTGGGCCGAGGCCTTCCAGCGCCTGGTCGCCACCCTGCGCCTGCGCGCCGCGATGCTGTCGGAACTCGCCCCCGCCGGAGCGTCCTAGGCGCCCGCGGGACCGGCCCGCGGGAGCCGGTTCGACGGTGGCCCGCAGGGTTGTCCGCACGACCGTGCGGACAGCCCCCGGCGCCACCGTCCGGCGCCGTCGGAGACGTCGGAGACGTCGGAGCTACTGGCGGACGTGGGCGCGGACCCAGTCGACGATCGAGGTGGTCGTGGCGCCCGGGGTGAAGATCTCGGCCACGCCCTTGGCCTTCAGGGGGGCGATGTCGTCCTCCGGGATGATGCCGCCGCCGAAGACCTTGATGTCCTCCGCCTCACGCTCCTTGAGGAGTTCCAGGACGCGCGCGAACAGCGTGTTGTGGGCGCCCGAGAGGATCGAGAGGCCGATCGCGTCGGCGTCTTCCTGAATGGCGGTGTCCACGATCTGCTCGGGGGTCTGGTGGAGGCCCGTGTAGATGACCTCCATGCCCGCGTCCCGCAGCGCACGCGCGATCACCTTGGCCCCGCGGTCGTGGCCGTCGAGACCCGGCTTGGCCACCACCACACGGATCGGACCGGTCACACCCATCGCACTGCCTCCCGAGTGAACGAACGTTAAGTACAGCATCGCGCACACCCCCGTTTCACGGTCAACCACGAGGGGGAAATCACACGTGGGACGGCGTTGATTCACCGCCAGGGGAGCCGCACCGGGGGCGCCGCGTCACCGTACCGACAGCCGCACGGCACGGTGACGCGGCCGGCCGCGGCCCACAGGCCCTTCCCGGAGGCGCATTCCAGAGGCGCACCGGAGACGCCGTCCCGGAAGGCTGAGGGGGGCCGTCGATGGGGGTGTCCATACCCGTACCCGTTTCCGGGGCCGCACTGCGGGCGGGGGTGCTGGAGGCGGTGGTCCTCGGCGGCCACCTGCTGCTCTACCCGACCGGGATCCGGTCCGAGAAGCCCACGGGGGCACGCAGGAAAGGCCTCGGACGGCCGCCCGTGCTCCTGCTGCACGGGTTCAGCGACAACCGGTCCGTCTTCGTCCTGCTGCGCCGCACCCTCGCCGCGGACGGCCTGCGGCACGTGGAGACGTACAACTACTCCCCCTTCACCCTCGACCTGCGCGTCACCGCCCGCCACCTCGCCCGGCGCGTCGAGGAGCTCTGCGAGCGCACCGGGCAGGAGCGGGTGGACCTGGTCGGGCACAGCCTGGGCGGTCTGGTCGGGCGGTACTACGTCCAGCGCCTCGGTGGCGATGCCCGCGTCCGCACGCTCGTCACGCTCGGCACTCCGCATTCCGGTACGCGGGTCGCCCCCTTCATGGACGCGCACCCGCTGGTCCGGCAGATGCGCCCGGACTCCGAGGTGATGGCCGAGCTGCGCGCGCCCGCGCCCGGCTGCCGGACCCGATGCGTCGCGTTCTGGAGCGAGTTCGACGAGCTGATGGACCCGACCGAGACGGCCCGTATCGACCACCCGGACCTCCACGCGGAGAACGTGCAGGTCACCGGCATCGGGCACCTCGCCCTGCCCGCGCATCCCGCCGTCATGTCGGCGGTCCGGCGCGCGCTCGACGGCCCCGGTCCGGCCGCCCTCACGAACCTCGGGGACACCGCTTCCGTCGCGTGAACACCAACCCACCCGAACTCGAACGGATTTCGAACTCAAGGCCAAGGCTCGGCCTTGCCGCGACCGAAAGACGGCCGAATGCCCGGTTCCGCAAAGCTCAGAACCCCTGGAAGATTGTCGTTGCCAGTAACCGGCGGGTACAGTCACGCCACTGCTCTCCCCAAGGAACCTCCGGTTCCCTGGCCACCCAGGCCCCCCACTGCCGAGGCGAAAGAGAAGTTGGTGAACGACCGCCCCTCGTCGGGCCTGTACTCCGATTCCGGGTACGACGGCCTTTCCAACACCACTTTCGCTGGTGACTCGTCCTATGTTTCCTACGAAACGCAGGGCCAGGGGTATGACTACGCCTCTGCCTACCCCTCGTACGAGACCGGCACCCACGACGCCACCGCCTGGTCCGCGCAGGACGGTTACGCGCAGGACGGCGGCTACCTGTCGACGATCCCCGCCCAGGGCGGCGTCCTTGAGGACGCCGGAACCGGGCAGTGGGACGCGAGTGCCTGGAACCAGCAGGGCGGCGCCGCCGCCGACTACCAGGCCACGGCCCTCGGCTACGAGCAGACCGGGCAGTGGGCCATGCCGGGTTACGGCACCACGGGCACCGAGACCGGCGCGTACGACGCCACCGCCTGGAACACGGTCCCGCAGCACGAGCAGCAGACCCAGACCTTCTCGTACGACCACCAGCAGTACGAGTACCAGCAGCAGTCGGACTACGCGTACGAGGCGCCGGCCGCCGCCGTCTACAGCGAGACCGCGGTCTTCGAAGTCCTCGACACGGAGAGCGCCGAAAGCACCCCGCCGGACTACGCGCACGACCTCGGCCTCGACCTCGACCTCGAAGTCCAACTCGACCTCGCGGCCGAACCCGTGCACGACCTGCCCACCCAGTCCATGCCGGTCACCCCGGACACCCCGGACACCGCGTCGGAGCCCCGCGCCTCGCGCCGCGCCGGCGCCAAGCCGAAGGCGGCGCCCTCGGCGGCCGCCGCCTCCCGCCGCCGCAGCCCGGCGAAGCGTTCCGCCCTGCTGACCGTGGCCGTTCCCTCCGCCTGCGTGATGGGAGTCGCCGGGGTCGCGGCCGCCTCCGTCGGCGGACTCACCGGCACGGACAAGCCCACCGCGGACACCACCACCATGGCCGCGCCCGACCCGGCCTCGGTGAAGCCCGTCGCGGCGAACAACAAGCTCGACACCCAGCTCACGGCGCTCAGCGCCGACGCGGGCGACTTCGCGGACCGCGCGAGCCGCACGCAGGAGCGCATCGACCTGCGCCAGCGCCAGGAAGACGAGAAGAAGCGGAAGGCGGAGGAGGAGGCGGCGAAGGAAGCGGCCCGCCCCAAGTTCGCGATCCCGGTCGAACAGCACGGCCTCAGCGCCAGCTTCGGCCAGGCGGGCGGCATGTGGATGTCCGTGCACACCGGCATCGACTTCCCGGTCTCGTACGGCACTCCGGTCATGTCCGCCACCGACGGCACCGTGCGCACGCAGTGGAACAGCGCGTACGGAAACATGGCCATAGTCACCTCGCCCGACGGCACCGAGACCTGGTACTGCCACCTCAGCAGCACCAAGATCCGGTCCGGCAAGGTCAAGGCGGGCGACGTCATCGCCTACTCCGGCAACTCCGGCAACTCCACCGGCCCGCACCTCCACTTCGAGGTCCGGCCCGGCGGCGGCGCGGCGATCGACCCCCTGCCGTGGCTGCGCAGCCACGGTCTGGACCCGACCTAGATCAGTACGTACACGACGCGCGGGGCCCGGGAAGCGATTCCCGGGCCCCGCGCGTTCCCCCTCAAGGCTCCCGTCAGAGCTTCTGCACCGGCGCGTAGCGCAGCAGCAGGCGCTTCGGCTTGTCGTCCCCGAAGTCGACGGTGGCCTGCGCGTCCGCGCCGGCGCCCCTGACCTCCATGACCGTGCCCAGCCCGAACTGGTCGTGCGTGACCCGGTCCCCGACCGCCAGCGCGATGACCGGCTTGTCGGCGGCCCGGCGCGTCGCGAACCCGGACGGGCCCGACTTCGTGCGCGACGAGGAAAGGAACGCCTCCGGCGAGGTCCCGAACGTGGCCTTGGAGCCGCCCGAACCGGAGGACCCGTACGAGGAGCCGCGCATCGGGCCCGCGGGCTTCTGCGCCGCTCCCGTCCGCTTCCACTGCAGGTACTCGCCCGGGATCTCCTCCAGGAACCGCGAAGGCGGGTTGTACGAGGGGGTGCCCCACGCGCTGCGCATCGACGAACGGGTCAGGTACAGCCGCTCGCGCGCACGCGTGATGCCGACGTACGCGAGGCGGCGCTCCTCCTCCAGCTCCTTGGTCTGGCCCAGGGCCCGCATGTGCGGGAAGACCCCGTCCTCCATGCCGGTCAGGAAGACCACCGGGAATTCGAGGCCCTTGGCGGTGTGCAGGGTCATCAGCGTGATGACGCCCGAACCGTCCTCGTCCTCGTCGGGGATCTGGTCGGAGTCCGCGACGAGCGCGACCTGCTCCAGGAACTCCGCGAGCGTTCCCGGGTTCTCCTCGCCGCGGGCCTGCTCGAACTCCAGGGCCACGGCCGCGAGCTCCTGGAGGTTCTCGATGCGCGTCTCGTCCTGCGGGTCGGTCGAGGCCTGGAGCTCGGCGAGGTAGCCCGTACGCTCCAGCACCGCCTCCAGCACGACCGCCGGGCCCGCGCCCGAGTCGACGATCGTGCGGAGCTCCTCCATCAGCACGTTGAACCGCTTCACCGCGTTGGTGGAGCGCGCCGCCATGCCGAACGCCTCGTCCACGCGCCGCAGCGCCTGCGGGAAGGTGATCTTCTCGCGCATCGCGAGGGCGTCGATCATCGCCTCGGCGCGCTCGCCGATACCGCGCTTGGGCACGTTCAGGATGCGGCGGAGCGGGACGTTGTCCTCGGGGTTCGCGAGCACGCGCAGGTACGCGAGGACGTCGCGGACCTCCTTGCGCTCGTAGAAGCGGACGCCGCCGACGACCTTGTACGGGAGTCCGACGCGGATGAAGATCTCCTCGAACACGCGCGACTGCGCGTTCGTCCGGTAGAAGATCGCGACGTCCCCGGCCTTGGCGTCCCCGGCGTCCGTCAGCCGGTCGATCTCGTCGGCGACGAACTGCGCCTCGTCGTGCTCGGTGTCCGCGACGTAGCCGGTGATGACCGCACCGGTGCCGGCCTGGGTCCACAGGTTCTTGGCGCGGCGGTTCTCGTTGCGCTCGATGACCGCGTTGGCGGCGGACAGGATCGTCTGCGTGGAGCGGTAGTTCTGCTCCAGCAGGATCGTCGTCGCGTCCTTGTAGTCCTCCTCGAACTGGAGGATGTTGCGGATGGTCGCGCCGCGGAAGGCGTAGATCGACTGGTCGGCGTCACCCACCACGCAGAGCTCGGCCGGCGGCAGGTCCGGGTAGCCGGTGCCGACGAGCTCGCGCACCAGCGTGTACTGGGCGTGGTTGGTGTCCTGGTACTCGTCCACCAGCACGTGCCGGAAGCGCCGCCGGTAGTGCTCGGCGACGTCCGGGAACGCCTGGAGCAGGTGGACGGTCGTCATGATGATGTCGTCGAAGTCGAGCGCGTTGGCCTCGCGCAGCCGCCCCTGGTACATCGCGTACGCCTGGGCGAGCGTCTTCTCGAACCCGTCGGCGGCCTGCCCGGCGAAGGCGTCCTCGTCGATCAGCTCGTTCTTCAGGTTCGAGATCTTGGCGTTGAAGGCCTTGGGCGGGAACTTCTTCGGGTCCAGGTCCAGGTCACGGCAGACGAGCGCCATCAGTCGCTTCGAGTCGGCCGCGTCGTAGATCGAGAAGGACGAGGTGAAACCGAGGCGCTTGGACTCGCGGCGCAGGATGCGCACGCAGGCACTGTGGAAGGTGGACACCCACATGGCATTGGCGCGCGGGCCGACCAGGCCCTCCACGCGCTCCTTCATCTCGCCGGCGGCCTTGTTGGTGAAGGTGATCGCCAGGATCTGGCCGGGGTGGACGTTCCGCGCGGCCAGCAGGTGGCCGATGCGGTGGGTCAGCACCCGGGTCTTGCCGGAGCCGGCGCCGGCCACGATGAGCAGCGGGGAGCCGGCGTGCACGACGGCCGCGGCCTGCTGCTCGTTCAGCCCGTCCAGGAGGGTCGCCGGATCGATGACGGGCTTGGGGGCGCCGTCCCGGTAGTACGCGTCACCGCTCATGGGCACGTCGAAGTGACCCCCGAAGAGATCGTCCGCGCCTTCCTCCGGCGCGGGGTGATCCTCGGGCGGCGGGGGGACCTCGTCGGAGGGGGTGAGGTCCGCCAGGAAACTGTCGTCAAAGAGGCTGCTCATCGCATTCCGAGTCTAGGGGGCGGGACCGACACGCCAGCACGAGTTCCAGGAGACCGGGGAAGCACCGCTCCAGATCGTCGCGGCGCAGCACGAGGTAGAGCTTGCGGCCTTGCGGGCGCCGGCTGATCAGCCCGCTCTCGCGGAGCGTCTTGAGGTGGTGCGTGACGCTGGATCGGGGCAGGTCAGGCACTACTTCGCCGCAGAACGTCCGCTCGCCGGAGGCCAGCTTGCGGACGATGTCGAGGCGGACGGGGTGCCCCAGGGCGGCGAGCACCTCGGCCAGGTCGAGGTCCTCGGCGCAAGGACGGGTCGGCTCGGCAGCGGCAGGCATGCCCTCACTGTACGCAGATCTCGTACGGACCCGGCCGGGTCCTGCGAAGACCTCGTGACCCGCATCCCGGGCCGATCGGGAGCCCCCGTAGGCTCGGCGCCATGGACGTACTCATCAGTGTCTTCGTGGGCCTGCACATCATCGGCATCGCCTCCCTGCTGGGCGGTTTCCTCACGCAGATGAAGGCGATGAGCGCCGGCACCGCCCGCTTCGTGCCCGCGATGCTGCACGGCGCGCTGACGATGCTCGTCACCGGCGTCCTGCTGGTCGGCTTCCGCGAGATGGACGGCGGCCACGTCAACAACATCAAGATCGGCGTGAAGCTCGCCGTCCTCTTCGTGATCCTGGCGCTCGTCTACGTGAAGCGGGACGAGGAGCACGTGGACAAGGCGCTGTTCGGCGCGGTCGGCGGGCTGACCGTGGTCAATATCTTCATCGCCGTCCTCTGGCACTGATCCCGACAGCGAACCACAACAGCCACATCCGGCCACATCAGTTCACGTCGGGGCACTTGCGATCATCTCGTCACCCGACCGTTACCTTCCGGTCTAGCGTCCTCCTCCAAGCACCGAGCTCCCGAGCGAGGAAGGACGTGAGGCCCTCGTGGCCAGTCACCGAAAGCCCAGGCAGCGCCCGCTCCATCCGCTCTCCCGCGGAACCGTGCGGACCGCAGCGACGCTCGCCCTCGCGGGCGCTGCCACCGCCACCGCCTTCGAAGGCACCTCGCAGGCCGATCCCCAGCAGACGCCCTCCCAGGTGAAGGCGGAGGTGGACCGGCTCTACGAGGAGGCCGAGGAGAGCGCCGAGCGGTACAACGGGGCGAAGGAGCAGGCAGACGAGGCCCAGCGCGCGCTGGACGCACTGCGCGACGAGACCGCTCGCAAGACCGACCGGCTGAACACCGCCCGCCGGGCGCTCGGGTCCCTCGCCGCCGGCCAGTACCGCACCGGCGGACTGGGGCCGGCCATGCGGCTGGCGCTGGCCGCCGATCCCCAGGACTACCTGGACCAGGCCTCGTTCCTCACCCGGACCGGCGACCGCAGCGCCGCCGAGGTGGCGTCCGTACGACGGCAGCTCGACGAGGTCGCGCAGCTCAGGGACCGGGCCGGCGGCCGGCTCGCCGACCTGCGCGCCCGCGAGGGCGAACTCGCCGAGTACAAGGCCGCCGTCGAGGGCAAGCTCGACACCGCGAAGCGGCTGCTGGCCAAGCTCACGGCCGAGGAGCGGGCCGCGTACGAGGCCCAGTCGGGCGGTGCGGCCCCGGCCGGTGCGCCGGCCACGGCCACAGCCACGGCCACGGCCCCGCCGGCGCCCGCGGACGGTTCGCGGGCAGCCCGCGCGGTGGCGTTCGCGTACGGGGCGATCGGCAAGCCGTACGTGTGGGGCGCGACGGGGCCGGGCTCGTTCGACTGCTCGGGCCTGACCCAGGCGGCCTGGCGCTCGGCCGGGGTCTCCCTCCCCCGGACCACCTACACCCAGATCAACGCCGGACAGCGGGTCTCCCGCGATCAGCTGGCCCCCGGTGACCTGGTGTTCTTCTACTCCGGGGTCACCCACGTCGGCCTGTACGTCGGCAACGGCCAGATGATCCACGCCCCGCGCCCCGGGTCGACGGTCCGCCTGGCCCCGATCGACTCGATGCCGTGGGCGGGGGCCGCCCGCCCTGCGTGAGAGGGCGGCGCGAGCGCCCTACGGCGCCTTGACCTGCGTGGTCAGCCAGGCGAACACCGCGGGGAGCTGCTTCGACCACGAGTCGAGGTTGTGTCCGCCGGTGACCTTCTCCGCGTGCACGGTGGTCGGGTTCTGCGCGATGGCCTTGAGGTCCGTGCCGGACAGGTAGCCGTCCTGCTCGGCGCCCGACATCCACAGCGAGACCGCCGGCGGCGCGGGCGCGGCCTTGAGCAGGGCCTTCAGGTTGTGGGTCCGCCGCATCTCGGGGTCCTGGGCGACCAGCGAGGTGGGCTCCTGGCCCGGGTCGTTGTAGCCGGAGAGGGATACGGCCGCGCTGTAGCGGTCGGGGTGCAGGATCGCCAGCTTGGCGGCGCAGTACGCGCCCGCCGAATAGCCGGCCACGCCCCAGGTGCGGGCCTCGTCGGAGGCACGGAAGTTGTCGGTGACCATCTTGCGGACGTCGACGCTGAACCAGCTGTCCGCGTTCACCTTGCCCGGGATGTTCGCGCATCCGGTGTCGCCGTTGCCCAGCAGCATGGCGCGCGGCGAGACCAGGATGAACGGCTGCACCTTGCCGCTCTTCATCAGCGGCTCCAGCACCTCGGCCGCCTTGAGCCCCTGGAACCAGGACTTGCCCGTCCCCGGTATGCCCGGGATCAGCTCGACCACCGGGAACTTCTTGTTCTTGAACGCCGGGTCGTCGTACTGCGGCGGGAGCCACACCATGACGTCGCCCTTGACCCCGGAGATCTTGCCGTTGAGCTCGGTCTTCTTGACCCGGCCGCCGAGGCCCTCGACCGGCTGGAAGTCCTGGAGCACCTTCGGCTCGGCCTTGACCTCCGCGGCCTTCTTGCCGCCGAGACCGTCCGCGCCGAGGTCGGGGGCGGCCGTGACGTACTTGCCGGTGCCCAGCAGGTCACCCCAGGACGCGTAGAAGTTCTCCTCGCGGTTCACCGAGATGAACACCAGCGCGACGGCGGTCACCTGGGCGAACACCACCATCAGGGCCCGGGTCGACACGCGTACGACGGCGGGGCCGCGCACCTTGCTCCACACGGCCAGCGGCAGGAGAACGGCGATCGCCGTGAGGGCGATCGCCGTCGCGAACAGGGGAAACCCCGTCAAGCTCATCACGCCACCCAAGAGGGCGCCGCGCCGCCGCGCGGTTGCCCCCGCCCCCTGCGGCGTCGGTCACACCAGGCGGCGGGCCGTCGCCCAGCGGGTCAGCTCGTGCCGGTTGGAGAGCTGGAGCTTCCTGAGTACCGCCGAGACGTGCGATTCCACGGTCTTCACGGAGATGAAGAGCTGCTTGGCGATCTCCTTGTACGCGTACCCGCGCGCGATCAGCCGGAGCACCTCGCGCTCGCGCTGGGTGAGGCGGTCCAGGTCCTCGTCGACCGGCGGCGCGTCCGTCGAGGCGAAGGCGTCGAGCACGAAGCCCGCCAGCCGCGGCGAGAACACCGCGTCGCCCTCCTGCACCCGGAAGACCGAGTTCACCAGGTCGGTTCCGGTGATGGTCTTGGTGACGTACCCGCGGGCGCCGCCCCGGATGACCCCGATGACGTCCTCCGCGGCATCCGACACCGACAGGGCCAGGAACCGCACCGGGTTCTCGGCGGCCGCCATCAGCGGGGCGCAGCGCCGCAGCACCTCGACCCCGCCGCCGCCGGGCAGGTGCACGTCGAGCAGGACCACCTCGGGCCGGGTGGCGGTGATGACGGTGACGGCCTGGTCGACATCGGCCGCCTCGCCGACGACCTCGACCCCGGTCCGGCCGGTCTCGCCGATCTCGGCCTGCACTCCCGTGCGGAACATCCGGTGGTCGTCGACGAGCACCACCCGGACGTGCCTGCCCACCGGCGCGCCGGTCGTGCTGCCGGTCGTCTCTTCGGTCATGCTGCGTTCGCCGCCCTCTCCATTTCCAGCTCGACTTCCGTGCCGCCGTCGGGCGCGGACCGCAGCCGTGCGGTCCCGCCGTTGCGCTGCATCCGGCCGATGATCGATTCTCGTACGCCCATGCGGTCGTCCGGTACCGCGTCGATGTCGAAGCCCGGCCCCCGGTCCCGTACGGACACGAACACGGTCTGCCCCTCCACCTCGGCGTACACCTGCACCGGCCCGCCGTCGCCACCGTACTTGGCGGCGTTGACCATCGCCTCGCGCGCGGCCTGGACCTGTGCGCCGAGCCTCTCGTCGAGCGGGCAGTCACCGACGACGACGACCTCGATCGGGACTCCGTGGTGGTCCTCCACCTCGGCGGCCGTCTTCTTGACGGCCTCCGCGAGGGTGGTGGGCTCCTCGGCCTCCTCCTTGCCGGTGCCCTCCGGTTTGTACAGCCAGTTCCGCAGCTCCCGCTCCTGCGCGCGGGCCAGTCGGCGGACCTCGCCGACGTCCTCCGCGTTGCGCTGGATCAGGGTCAGGGTGTGCAGCACCGAATCGTGCACGTGGGCGGCGACCTCGGCGCGCTCCTGGGCGCGGATGCGCATCAGGCGCTCCTCGGAGAGGTCCTGGGTCATCCGGATCAGCCAGGGTCCGGCGAGCAGGGCTATGCCGACGAGGACGGCGAGGGCGGCGGTCAGCACGTTGCCGAGCTGGGCCGCCGAGCCGCGTACGACGATGAAGACGGTCAGGCCGACGCCGACCAGGGCGACCCCCGCGAACCCGCGGGCGATCTGGAGCAGGCGCGCGTTGCGCCCGGCGGCGGCGCCCCAGTGGGCGCGCCGGGCGTTGTCGGCCTGGCGCCAGACGAGGACCACGCCGGCGCCGACCAGCAGCGTCGGCCACACGTACCGGCCGGAGGTGCCGCCGAGCTGGACCTTGGAGATGAAGATGCCGGCGCCGATGCACAGGGCGATGAGGGCGGTGAGCTGCCCTCGGTCGGGTTTGCGCAGGCGGCGGGTGCCGTCGGGGAGGGTCTCGAAGAAGGAGCGGTGGCCGGTGCGGCCGCCGACCCCCAGGGGTACGAACACCCAGAACGCGGCGTAGAGCAGCACGCCCAGCCCGTCGCCCCACATGAACAGGCCGAGGAAGGCGAGCCGGACCCAGACGACCGGCAGCCCGAGGTGCCCGGCGAGACCGCGCGCGACACCGCCGAGCATCCGGCCGTCGGCGCTGCGGTAGAGCTTGCGCTGCGGCGGTTCGTCGGCTTCGGTCGTGTGCGGGGGACGGGGGGCGGTGGAGACGGGCATGCCATTGATGGTCACACGCGGGCGGCGTACGGGACATCAGGGCGGCCCCCCAGTTCCGTCGGGGGGATATCAGGGTTGTGCCAGGGTCGGTCCCGGTGCCGCGGGGTGCGGCGGGTTGTCACCATGGAGCCATGACCAAGCACGACTCCCCGCCTTCGCCGGCCGGTGCCACCGCGGCGCCGCCGCCCGGCGACCGGCCCGCAGACCGGCCCGCAGACCGCGCCGCCGAGCGGCCGCCGCTGCGCCGCGCCAAGCGTGACAAGGTCCTCGCGGGCGTGTGCGGCGGCCTCGGCCGGTACTTCGACCTGGACCCGGTGATCTTCCGGATCGTGCTCGGCGTCCTCGCGGTCACCGGCGGGGTCGGCCTCATCTTCTACGGCTTCGCCTGGCTGCTGCTGCCGGTCGAGGGCGAGGAGGACAGCGAGGCGAAGAAGCTGCTGACCGGCCGGGTCGAGGGGGCCACCCTGGCGGCGGTGTTCGCGGCCCTGGTCGGCTGCGCGCTGTTCCTGTCGATGCTGGACAACGGCGGGCTGGCGGTGTTCTCCGTCCTGGTGATCCTGGCCCTCGGCGGGGCCGGGTACTGGTCTCAGCGCCGCCGCAAGACCGCCGCCCCCGAGGCCGAGCCGCAGGCGGCGCACCGTCCGGCCCCCGCCCCGCCGGAGACCCAGGCGCCGCCCGTGCCCGGCAGCCCGTCCTGGTGGCGGGACCCGCTGGTCAAGGACGGCACCACCGGCCCGGTGGGATCCACCGGATACCTGTGGGGGCCGGACGACTCGGCCGACGCCAACGCCGCACGGAACATCGGCCGGGCCGAGGACCCCGGCCGGGCCGCGGCCCCGAAGGTCCCGCGCGGCGGCATCGGCGGCCGGGTGTTCGTCCTGGCCCTGCTGGCCGGGGGCGGCGCCACCGCCGCGGTCTGGCAGGGCAGCACCCTCTCGCACGCACTGCAGATCGGTCTGGCCTCGGCGCTCGCCGTGTTCGGGCTGGGTCTGGCGGTCAGCTCGCTCAGGGGCCGCACCGGTTTCGGCACGATCCTGCTGGCGGTGATCACGGCCGGGCTGCTGGCCGGAGCCTCGGCGCTGCCGCGCGAGATCGGCACCGACTGGAAGTCCGTGGAATGGCGGCCGGCCGCCGTGGCCGACGTCAGACCGGTCTACGCGGCGGGCACCGGGCTGGCCACGCTGGACCTGAGCCGGCTGGACGTGCCGAAGGGCACCACGCTGTCCGTCCGCGCCTCCCTGGAGGCCGGCCGGCTCAAGGTGATCGTGCCCCGCGAGGTCACCGCGCAGGCCGACGTGTCGGTGAAGCTGGGCGACATCCACATGCCCGGGGAGACCAGCCAGGACGTACGGGTCAAGAGCGGTGGGGAAACCCAGCGGGCGACCTTGAAGCCCTCCGCCGGCACCGAGGCCGGGGGAACGATCGAGCTGGACCTGAGCGCAGGTTTCGGACAGGTGGAGGTGGCCCGTGCCGCGTCATGAGTTCCAGCCCGGACGGCTGCTGGCCGGCCTGATCCTGGTGACGGCGGGCGTGCTGTACCTGCTCGACGCGACCGGGGAGGCGGACCTGCCCTGGTTCCTGGTCATCCCGATGACCATGGGCGGGCTGTGTCTGGCCGCGCTGGTGGGGATCGTGGCCTACGCGATCCGGCGGGACCGGCGCGACCGGAGCAGCGAGTCCAGCGAGAGATAGGGCGCTCCGGCCAGGATCATCGGGATCCAGGCCATCAGGTAGACCAGGTCGTTGCCGTAGTAGTACGGGGTGACCTGCCAGGACACCGTGAGCCACAGGCTGAGCGAGATCAGCGCTCCGCCGGTGGCCGCGATCCGGGTCAGCAGTCCGGCGAGGGTCCCCAGGCCCACCAGGAGCTCGCCGACGGCCAGCGCCGTCCCGAACCCGGCGGGCGAGTGCAGCGCCCAGTCCACCAGGGCGGGGATCGCGGCGGTGTCGCGCACGCCGTGCATCAGCTCGCCGATGGAGCCGGTGCCGGAGGCGGACAGGAACGCGGGGTCGGTCAGCTTGTCCAGGCCCGCGTAGACGAAGGTCACGCCGAGGAAGATCCGCAGCGGCAGCAGGGCGTACCGGGCGGCCCGTTCCCGCACTCCGGAAGGGCCGGATCTGCCGGAAGGACCGGCGGGACCGGAAGGGCCGGACGGGTCGGCGGAAGGGACGTCAGTTCGGGTCACGTCCCATGTGTACCCCGTCTCACTCGGCCACGTCGATGGTGCAGCGGTTGGATTCCACCCCGGCGGCCGTCACCACCTGGACCTCGATGCGCCCGGGTTCCACTTCCGCCGGGACCGGCACCGTCAGCGCCGAGTCCGAGGGGTTCGTGAACCCGCCCGCGACCGGCACCAGGGGCACGTGGACGTGCACCGCCCCGACGCGTACGACCAGCCGGGCCAGCATCTCCGGGGTCTGCGCCCCGGGTGGCACGAAGCCCACCCCGCGGATCTCGATGTCGTCGCCCGGCCGGATGGCCGCGTCGAGGTCGCCCGGCTCCCGTCTGCGGACCACCGACAGGATCAGCGGGCGGGTCACCTCCGCGTACTTCGCCGCGAGGTAGACCGCCGCCGACAGGGCCACCAGCATGGCCAGCGCCCACGGCAGCCGCGGCAGCCGGTCCGGGAACCGGGCCATCGACACCGCCGCGAAGGCCAGCACCACCGTGGAGACCAGCACGTACTGCGCGTCCGGGAAGCTGCCTCGGCCCGCGTCGTCCGTCAGCAGGTCCACCCCGCGCGGCCGGTCCGCCGGCAGCTTCTGCATCCGCTGGCCCAGGATCCTTACGGCGACCACCCGGCGCACCAGCACCGCCACGGCCGAGGTCAGCGCGACCACCGACAGCAGCGGCAGCGCCCGCCCGAGCGCCAGCCCCGCGTACAGGGCCTGGCGCTGCGGTCCCGGCGGCGAGGCGGCCAGCCGCAGCGCGGGCAGCAGCGCGGCGAACGCCGTCAGCACCACCCAGGCGCTCGGCACGGCCTTCGAGGTGGACAGCCGGTTGTCCTCGCCGACCAGCGGGGCGAGGAGCCCGCCGCGCAGCGACTGGGGGCGGGCGGCGACCGTGAGCAGCCCGGCCAGGGCCACCGCCGCGAGCAGTCCTGCCGTGCGGGCGGTGGACCAGCCGGTGCCGAGCGCGGTGCCGACCTGTACCAGCAGCAGCACACCGGCGGCGATCCACACGGCGAGGACGGCCCGCCGCGAGAACAGGTACAGCCAGGAGTTGCCGGCCTCCCGCCCCCGGTCGGCGACCGTGCGGGCCGACAGCGTCAGCTCGTCGGAGACCCACTGCCGGGAGGCTCCTGCGGATCGTGCCACCGCGGCCGGCAGCCCCTGGCCGGCGGCGAACTCGTCCCGCTTCTCGGTGAACGCGGCGACGGCGCGCCGGTGCCCCTCCTGCGCGCCGTGTGGGCAGTCGTCGCAGGTGCAGGCGCCGCCGTGGGTGCTTCGGGACATCTCTTGGACAGCCACGTGCGTGCCGCCTCTCTGAACTACGGTGCAATGCCAGCGAATTGTGCACCACTGCGGCAGTGCTCCGGATTGCGCACGATGTCAGAGCAGGTGATTAACCGTTCATGATGTTGACGCCAGCCGCCCCGCCCCGTGGTTTCAGGGCTCGACGCCCTGCCAGAGCGGCTGGTAGCTGACCCAGGCGGCGAGATCCGTGCCGAAACGCGCCCGCGCGGCGAGCGCGGTGCGGTGGTCGACGGGCACCGGCTTGCCGGCGGCCCGCGCGATCAGCTGCACCTGCGCCGCGCGCTCCGCCGCGATGAACCACCAGGCCGCGGCGTCCACGGAGTCGCCGACCGTCAGCATCCCGCGGTTGCGAAGGACCAGCGCCTTGTACGGGCCCAGGGCGCGGGCGATGCGCCCGCTGTCCTCGGGCCCGGCGAACCCGTCCAGGAGCGCGTGGTCCTCGTAGAAGGCGCAGGCTTCCTCGCTGAGGGGGGCGAGCAGTTCGCCGAGCGCGGCCAGCGCCCTGCCGTACGGGGCGTGCGCGTGCACCACCGCCACCGCGTCGGGCCGGGCCCGGTGCACGGCGGCGTGCACGGCGAAGGCCAGCTCGTTGACCCGGCGCTCGCCCCGGCGCACGCGCCCGTCCCCGTCGACGAGCAGCAGGTCGTCGGCGCCGAGTGCGGACAGGGCCCGCCCGAACGGGTTCACCCAGTGGCAGTCCGCGAACTCCGGGTCCCGCACCGTGATGTGCCCGGCGACCCCGTCCTCGTACCCGAGGCGGCCGAACAGCCGCAGCGCCCCGGCAAGCCGCTCCTTGCGGTACGCGCGCTCCCCGGCCGGGTCGGTGTGGACGGGCGGCAGTGCGAACCGCAGCCGGTCCACCGGTACGGGCGCGGGCGCCGGGGTGCGCGCGGGCACCGGTCCGGGTACGGGCTGATCCGGCATGACCCCTCCTTCGGCTCGCCGCGCAAGGTACCGGCGGCCGCGCCAAGTGGCCATACACGCGGCGAAGCCGCCGCTCCCCGGGGAGAACGGCGGCTTCGGCCACGTGCGCGCAAAGGGTGGGGACTACTCCCACTCGATGGTGCCCGGGGGCTTGCTCGTGCAGTCGAGGACGACGCGGTTCACGTCCGGCACCTCGTTGGTGATGCGGGTGGAGATCCGCGCGAGCACCTCGTACGGCATGCGCGTCCAGTCCGCGGTCATCGCGTCCTCGGAGGAGACGGGGCGCAGCACGATCGGGTGGCCGTAGGTGCGGCCGTCGCCCTGGACGCCGACGCTGCGGACGTCCGCGAGCAGGACGACCGGGCACTGCCAGATCTCGCGGTCCAGGCCGGCCGCGGTCAGCTCGTGGCGGGCGATGGCGTCGGCCTCGCGGAGCAGGTCCAGGCGCTCCTTGGTGACCTCGCCGACGATGCGGATGCCGAGGCCGGGACCCGGGAAGGGCTGGCGCTGGACGATCTCGTCGGGCAGGCCGAGCTCCTGGCCGACCATCCGGACCTCGTCCTTGAACAGCTGGCGCAGCGGCTCGACGAGCTCGAACTCGATGTCGTCGGGCAGGCCGCCCACGTTGTGGTGGGACTTGATGTTGGCGGTGCCGGTGCCGCCGCCGGACTCCACCACGTCCGGGTACAGGGTGCCCTGGACCAGGAAGGCGACCGCGGGGCCGTCCTCCTGGAGGATCTCCAGCTGGGCCTGCTCGAAGACGCGGATGAACTCGCGGCCGATGATCTTCCGCTTGGTCTCCGGGTCGGAGACCCCGGCCAGCGCGGTCAGGAAGCGCTCCTGGGCGTCGACGACCTTCAGCTGCACGCCGGTGGCGGCGACGAAGTCCTTCTCGACCTGCTCGGTCTCACCCTTGCGCATCAGGCCGTGGTCGACGTAGACGCAGGTCAGCTGGGAGCCGATGGCCTTCTGGACGAGGGCCGCGGCGACCGCGGAGTCCACGCCGCCGGACAGGCCGCAGATGGCGCGCTTGTCGCCGACCTGCTCGCGGATGGCCGCGATCTGCTCCTCGACGATGTTGCCGGTGGTCCAGGTGGGTTCCAGGCCGGCGCCGCGGTAGAGGAAGTGCTCCAGCACCTGCTGGCCGTGCGTGGAGTGCATCACCTCGGGGTGGTACTGCACGCCGTACAGCTTCTTCTCGTCGTTCTCGAAGGCCGCGACCGGGACGACGTTCGTCGACGCGGTGACGGTGAAGCCCTCGGGGGCGGCGGAGCAGGCGTCGCCGTGGGACATCCACACCGACTGGTTCTCGGGGGTGCCCTCGAAGAGGGTGGAGCCGGCCTTGGAGACGGCGAGCGGCGTACGGCCGTACTCGCGGGCGCCGGTGTTGTCGACGGTGCCGCCGAGGGTGGTCGCCATCAGCTGGAAGCCGTAGCACATGCCGAAGACGGGGACGCCGGAGCCGAAGAGGGCGTCGGCGTCGTCCAGGCGCGGAGCACCCTCCTCGTACACGGAGGACGGGCCGCCGGAGAGGATGATCGCCTTCGGGTCCTTGGCGAGCATCTCGGCCACCGGCATCGTGCTGGGGACGATCTCGCTGTAGACCCGTGCCTCGCGGACGCGGCGGGCGATGAGCTGGGCGTACTGGGCGCCGAAGTCGACGACGAGAACCGTGTCCGGGGCGCTGTCGTGGGCGGCGGAGGGTGCTTCTGGCACGGGGCGGCCTTCCGGCGGAAGAGGGTGGCTGTTTTGTCGATTCTACCGGTGGCGCAGGCCGCCGATTTGTCGCACCATCCGAGGCACACGTCTCACGATCCGGGCCGGGTTGGCCCGGGAGGGGGCGGAGGGCCATAATCCTGTCCGTGCGCAAGCAGCTGAGCTTCCTCTTTACCTATGGCACCGGCCGGTCCGGTCGCCATGGGTCCGCGTGATGCTCGCTTGAGCCGCTGACTTCCCAGAGCGCCCCGGTCCGACAGGACCGGGGCGCTCTGGCGTTTCCGCTCCTGTCGCCGCAATCCACAGGAGTAAGAAGATGACCGTGACCACCACCCCCGCGCAGCTGATCGCCGAGTCCCGCGAGCGGATCGACGCCATCGACGACCGGATCATCGGGCTGATCCAGGAGCGGATGGCCGTCTCGACCGTCATCCAGGAGGCCCGGATCACCTCGGGCGGCCGGCGGGTGCACCTCTCGCGCGAGATGGAGGTGCTCGCGCACTGGAGCGACGCGCTCGGCAAGCCGGGGACCACTCTCGCGATGACCCTGCTGGAGCTGTGCCGCGGCCGGGTCTGAGGTCCGTTCCGCGTCCGGACCGCCTTACGCGTGTTCGTCACCCGTCCGGACCGTGACCGGCCCCGAGGGGCTTCGTTGGTGTGGATGGCCGCGTCAGCCAGGCGCGGGACCGCAGCACCACGCGTGGCTCTTCGGGAGCGATGAGACGTACGGCCCGTCGGGAGGTGCGTCGTGGGACCTCGCTCCTTCGCGTGACCGGACGGCAGGGGACAGCAGCCCGGTCACCCCGAAAAGGACGGCCGGCCCGGGGGACGCCCCTGGCCGGCCGTTCTGTGCTTTCGCGCCGTTTGCGGTGTTCCCGCCGGCTACGCGTGCCCGCCCGAGCGGCGGCGCACCCCCGCGAACAGCGCGCCGCCGACGGCCACCGCACCCAGCGCGCCCAGCGCGATCGGGCCGACGGAGCTGCCGGTCGAGGCCAGGTTGCCACCCGCGGCGCCGGTGGCGGTCGCGGACGTGCCCGGCGAGGCCGAGGCCGAAGCCGAGGCGGAGGCGGAGGCCGACGGGGACGGCGACGCGGAGGCCGAGCCGGACGGGCTCGGGCCCGCACCGCCCTTGACCTCGACCGTGAACGCGGCCTTGGCGTTGCCCGCGACCGGGTCGAAGGAGAGCGGCTTGGTGCCGCCCGCCACCGGCTCGCCGACGGTGACCGAGCCCTTGGCGTCCGCCACGGCCTTCTCGATCTTCATCGTGAACCGGCCGGTGTACGTACCGGGGGCGTCCGCGAACAGCCCGCCGTCGCAGAAGTAGCGCGGGGCGCCCAGCCGGTCCGTACGGTCGCTGCCGTCGGCGTTGACCGCGCGGCAGTTCAGGGGCGCGTCCGTGACCTGCACCCCGGCCGGCACGACGATGTCGGTACGGGCCACGCTCTGGCCCGAGCGCAGGTGGCTGATCACCGCCGGGCCCTTGTTGCGGAAGCCGAGCTCGGCCGCGACCGTGTCGCCCACCTTGCCGGAGGGCGAGGCGGTGACCGCCTCGAAGTCGGCCCGGGCGCCCTTGGCCGTGAATTCGAGGCTTCGCTCGTTGTCACCGGGGTTGAGGTCGGTGTTCTCGGCGTGGCCCGCGGCCGCGGCGGAACCGGTGAGCGGCACCGCGGCGGGGGCCTTGACCAGCTTCAGCTGCTTGCCGGTGGCAGGGCGGCTCTGGTTCGCGCCCTTGTCCGGCGCCGGGTCGGGGACGACCGCGTACCGCAGCCCGTCCTGGTAGGCCCGCTCGGTGGTCTTGAGGTGGAGCGGGGTCTCGGGGGCGAGCCGGTAGGACTCGCCCGGCAGGAACTCGCCCTCGACGAGGCAGACCGTGGTGGCGCCCCTGCCGCCGCGGCCCTGCGGCCGGCAGTTGTCGTACGTCTCCGCCGGCTCCAGGCCCGCCGAGGCGTCCAGCTCCAGTGCGACCGACCTGGCGGGCAGCGTCCCCCGGTTGGCGAAGGCCAGCGGGAGGTCCTGCTGCTCGCCGGCCGTCACCTCGGACTCCAGCCGCAGCTCCCCCATGTACAGGTCGGGGCCGCCGACGGTCAGCTTGGTGGTGACCGGCGTGACGCTCGCGCCCTCCGCCCGGCCGGTGACCGCGATCTCGCCGCTCGCACCGTTCTTGGCGTCCTTGGCGGCGGAGACCAGCAGGTCGACGCCATTGGCGTTGGCGGCGCCCCCGACCGACAGGCCCTGCTGCTTGCAGACGATGGCGGTGGCGCTCACCGTGCAGTTCGGCCTGGGCTTGGCCGGGTCCGGCCGGACCGAGGCCACGCCGGCGGCCTTGGTCAGGTCGACGGTGACCGTGAACTCGCCCGGGAAGCTGTTCCCGGGGCCCACGTAGTCCAGCTCGTAGTGCAGGCCGCGCTCCTTCGAGCCGCCCGTGTCCGGATGCGGCTGGAGCACGAGGGCGGAGGGGCCGACGAGCGGGAAGGCCCGTTCCGCGGCGAGCGCGGGGGCGGCCGCGCCGAGGCTCAGCGCCGCCAAACCCGTAGCGGCCAAAAGGGAGATGCGCTTGTCCATGAAGATCGAGACCGTCGAGCAGGGGCCCCGGTTGCCCCGTTCGGCGGGTGACGGGCATCACATGCAACCATCCGGACTGATCACCTGTCACTTATGTACACGGCGTCGGGTTCTGCGCTCGGAGGGGGAGCGCAGAACCCGACGCCGCGACACGTGCCGGACCACGTGCCGGACCACGTGCCGGACCACGTGTCAGACCTTCTTCGGGACCTCCGGCACCGGCAGCAGCAGCGGCAGCCGCAGCGCGCCGAAGGCCTCCTTCGGGACCGCCGGACGGGCCGGTTCCACCGCGGCCAGGCGGGCGTACGCCGCCCCCTGCTCCGGCCGCGGGTCCTGCTCGCCCTTGTTCGGCCAGTACGACATCGCCCGCTCCGCCTGCGCCGTGATCGTCAGCGACGGGTTGACCCCGAGGTTCGCGGAGACCGCCGAGCCGTCCACCACGGAGATGCCCGGGTGCCCGTACAGCCGGTGGTACGGGTCCACCACGCCCTCCTGCGCGGAGGCGCCGATCGGGCAGCCGCCGAGGAAGTGCGCGGTCAGCGGGGTGCCCATCAGCTCTCCGATGTTGCTGCCGGGGAAGCCGTTGATCTCCTCGGCCAGCAGGGTCGCCGCCTCGGTGGCCTCCTTGATCTGCACCGGGTTCGGGGCGCCGTGCCCCTGGCGGGCGGTGAGCAGCCCCTTGCCGAGGCCGCCGGGCCTGCGGTACGTCGTCAGCGAGTTGTCCAGCGACTGCATGACGAGCCCGATGATCGTCCGCTCCGACCAGCGCCGGTTGGAGAGCGAGCGCGCCAGCTGCACCGGGTGCCTGGCCGTCCGGGCGAACCAGGCCCGTACCCGGTGCCTGCCGTACGGCACCTGGAGGACGGTCATGAACCCCATGGCGTTGGAGCCCTTGCCGTAGCGGACGGGCTCGATGTGGGTGTCGGCGTCGGGGTGCACGGACGAGGTGATCGCGACGCCCCGGGTGAAGTCGGCCCGCTGCTCCTCGCCGGGGCCCGGCCCGTGCCGCCTGCGGTAGCGCCGGTCGTCGGTCTGCGCGCCCACGATGCCCTCGGAGTTGGTCCGGGTCAGCTCGCCGAGCCGGTCCGAGACGCGCGGGAGCAGCCCGTTGTCCTTCATGGTGTGCAGCAGGGTCTGGGTGCCGTACGTGCCCGCCGCGACGACCACGTACCGGGCCCGCAGCTCCTTGGCGGCGCCCCGGCGGCGGGCGTCGGTGGGGACGGTGCGGATGCGGTATCCGCCCTCGGGGTGCTCGGCGAGCGCGGTGACGGTGGTCATCGGGTGGATGACGGCTCCGGCGCGCTCGGCGAGGTGGAGGTAGTTCTCGTTCAGGGTGTTCTTCGCGCCGTGCCGGCAGCCGGTCATGCACTCGCCGCACTCGGTGCAGGCCTTGCGGGAGGGGCCGGCGCCGCCGAAGTAGGGATCGGGGACCTCCTCGCCGGGACGGGCCGTGCGGCCTCCCCCGGTCTCGGCGTCCGCGCCGTCGCCGAAGAAGACGCCGACCGGGGCCATGTGGAAGGAGTCCCCGACGCCCATCTTCTCGGCGGCGGCCTTCAGGTGGACGTCGGAGGGGGTCATCGTGGGGTTCAGGCGTACGCCGAGCATCCGCTTGGCCTGGTCGTAGTACGGGGCGAGTTCCTCGCGCCAGTCGGTGATCGACGCCCACTGCCGGTCCTCGAAGAAGGCGGTGGGCGGCACGTACAGGGTGTTGGCGTAGTTGAGCGAGCCGCCGCCCACCCCGGCGCCCGCGAGCACCATCACGTTGCCGAGCAGGTGGATCCGCTGGATCCCGTACAGCCCGAGGGCCGGGGCCCACAGGTAGTTCCGCAGGTCCCAGCTGTTCTTCGGCAGGGTCTCGCGGGTGAAGCGGCGCCCCGCCTCCAGGACGCCGACCCGGTAGCCCTTCTCGGTGAGCCGCAGTGCCGAGACCGACCCTCCGAAGCCCGATCCGATGACGATCACGTCGTAGTCGTACGCGTGCTCGCTGCCGTTCTCGTACGCGTTCTCGCCGGTGTTGTCCGACACTGCGGTGCCTCCCCGAGCAGTGGTGCCTAACGGAATCGGAGCGTCTTCATGACCTTGAGGCTGCGGGTCATGAACGCCGCGTACTTCTCGTCGTCCATGCCCAGCGAGGGCGCCATCGGCAGCAGCCGCTGGTGGGCGACGGTCTGGGCCTCGGTGTACTTGAGGATGCCCTCGGAGCCGTGCCGGCGGCCGAGGCCGGAGTCCTTCATGCCGCCCATGGGCGCCTGCGCGCTGCCGTAGGCGGGGGCGTAGCCCTCGTTGATGTTGACGGTGCCGGTGCGCAGGCGGGCGGCCACGGCGTGGCCGCGGCGGGCGTCCTTGGTCCAGACGCTGGAGTTGAGCCCGTACGCGGTGGAGTTGGCCTGCGCGATCGCCTCGTCCTCGTCGGTGAACCGGTAGATCGAGACGACCGGCCCGAAGGTCTCCTCGCCGCAGACCGCCATCGGCGCCTCGACCCCGTCGAGGATGGTGGGCTCGTAGAAGAGCGGGCCGATGTCGGGGCGGGCGGCGCCGCCCGCGACCAGGGTGGCGCCCTTGGCGACGGCCTCGTCGACGTGCCGCTGCACGGTCTCCAACTGCCGCTCGCCGACCAGCGAGCCCATGTCGGCGCCGTACGCGAGGGAGGCGCCGAGCCGCATGGCCTTCGTACGGGCGGCGAAGCGCTCGACGAAGGCGTCGGCGACCGAGGCGTGGACGTACAGCCGCTCGATGGAGATGCAGAGCTGGCCCGCGGAGGAGAAGCAGGCGCGGACGGCGCCCGCGGCCGCCTTCTCGACGTCGGCGTCGGCGAGGACGAGCATGGCGTTCTTGCCGCCGAGTTCGAGGGTGACCCCGACCAGGCGGGCGGCCGCGCCCCGGGCGACCTCGCGGCCGGTGCGGGTGGAGCCGGTGAAGGAGACGTAGTCGGCGTGCCGGACCACCTCGGGGCCGACGACGGGCCCCTCGCCGAGGACGATCTGGAAGACCTCGGCGGGCAGTCCGGCCTCGATCAGCAGGTCGCGGGCCCACAGGGCGGTCAGCGCGGTCTCGGTGTCGGGCTTCATGACGAGGGCGTTGCCCGCCACGAAGGCGGGCAGCGCGTCGCCGACGGAGAGTTCGAGCGGGTAGTTCCAGGGGGCGATCTGACCGACGACCCCGCGCGGCTGGCGCAGCTCGGTGACCTTGGTGAGGGTGGGGATGGCGCCCGTGTGGCCCTTGGGGCGCAGGTACGAGGGCGCCTTCCTGCCGTAGTGGCGGGCGGCGACGGCGACCGCCTGCACCTCCTCGTGCGCGTGCAGGCGGGCCTTGCCGGTCTCCAGCTGGATGAGGTCGAGCACCTCGGCCTGGCGGGCCAGGACCAGGTCGTGGAAGCGGAGCAGTACGGCGGCCCGCTTGCGCACGGGCACGGCGGCCCAGGCGCCCTGGGCGGCGCGGGCCCGGTCGAAGGCCTCGGCCACGTCCTCGGGGGTGGCCTCGGGCAGGTCCGCCAGCTTCGCCCCGGTGAAGGGGGTGTGGTTGGCGGTCCGGCCGGAGCCGATCACTCCGCGGGTGAGCCGGGTGACCAGGTCGGGGGTCACCACGTCGGCGGCGGTACGGGCACCGGCCGGGGCGGGGGCGACCGGATTGGTGGGCTGCGGTGCGCTGCGGAGGGGGGCCGGGGCCTGCGAGTCCGTCATGGCGGTGAGCGTATTCCGCCCGGAGGCCTTTGGGTACCCGTCGGTAACCGGATTTTGCCTTTTCTGCCAGCGATCGCTGGCAGGATGACGGGATCAGGGCTTCGCGGGCGGCTTCCAGCCGCTGAGCGCCACGTCGAACTGCTGCTCGGTCGTGGCCCAGTCGGAGGTCGGGCCGGAGATGTAGACCGCGTACTCGGTGCCGTCCGGGGCGATGTACATCTGCTCCTTGGCACGGCGCGGACCCGGGTGGGTCTGCCTCTCCGTGTAGGTGAACTCCCAGAGCGCGGCCCGGGTGCTGTCCCGGAAGGTGTTCTGGTTCAGCCGCACCTTCTTGTAGTCCATCCGCTTCGCCACCTGCGTCTCCAGGTCGAGCAGGTGCGCGTACGGGTCCCGGTAGTCCGGGGTGGGGTCGGAGGCGATGCGGATGAAGTGCTTCCCGTCGTCCGGGGTGTAGTCGATCTGGTCGCCGTTCGCCTTGCGCGTCCAGCCGTCCGGGACGAACAGCGTGAAGCCGGCCAGGGGGTCGACGACCTTGGTGTAGCCCGCGGGCGGGGCGGCCTCGGCGGCCCCGTCCTGCCGGTCGGGGGCGCTCGCGTTCTTGTCGGAGCCGCCGCCTCCCGCGTCGTCCCCGGTGAACTTCAGTACGCCGAAGACCGCGCCGCCGCCGACCAGCGCCGCCACGAGGGCGATGGCGGCGGCCCGCTTGATCCACCCGCCGCCCGGGGCCGCGGGGGCGGGGCCGGGCTGTTCCGGCAGGGCGGCGGTACGGACCTGGTCGGGGGCCGGGGCGGGGGCCTGGGCGGGTGCCTGCGGCGCCGCCTCCTCGGCGGCGTCTGCCAGCTCCTCCGGAGTCACCGCGCGCGTGGGCACGTAGGCCTGCGCGGCCTTGGGCTGGCGGCCCTCCATGGCCTCGATCAGCATCCGCTCGGTCTCCTGCGCCGAGGGCCGCTCCCCGGGGTCCTTGCGCAGCAGGGCCGTGATGACCGGGCCCAGCGCGCCCGCCTGGCGCAGCGCCGGCGGCTCGTCGTTGACGACGGCCTGGAGGCTGGAGATGGGCGAGGTGCGGCGGAAGGGCGAGCGCGCCTCGACCGCCGTGTACAGGGTCGCGCCCAGCGACCACAGGTCGGAGGAGGTGCCGGGGGTGCCGCCGGTGACCCGCTCCGGCGCCAGGTAGTCGATGGAGCCGACGATCTCGCCGGTCCGCGTGATGGAGGAGTCGCCCTCGATCGCGGCGATCCCGAAGTCCGTGAGCAGGACCCGCCCGTCCTTCGCGAGCAGCACGTTGCCGGGCTTGACGTCCCGGTGCAGGACGCCGACCGCGTGCGCCGCGCGCAGCGCGCCCAGGACGTGGAGGCCGATCCGGGCCGCCTCGGCGGGCTCGATCCGGCCGGCCGCCTTGGCCGCGTCCGCGAGGGAGGGCCCGTCGATGTACTCCATGACGATCCACGGCCGGTCGTCGTGCTCCAGTACGTCGTGGACCACCACGACCGCCGGGTGCTGGATCCGGGCCGCGGCCCGGGCTTCCTTCTGGGTGCGGGCGTGCAGCACCTCCCGATCGGCCTGGGCCACGTACAGACCCGCCGTCAGTTCCTTGACGGCGACGGTCCTGTGCAGCAGCTCGTCATGTGCGCGCCACACCTTGCCCATGCCGCCGCTGCCGATGGGCTCCACGAGCCGGTACCGGCCTGCGAGCACCGCACCCGCACCTGTCTGCTGTTCCACGAAACCCCGCCACTCTGTGCACTTCGGGCCAGATTACGGAGCGCTCGGGGCTCCTGGAACCGTGAAGCCTCGGTTCCGGCTGCACTGTGACGCAATCGCCGTACTGAGTCACCGTCAGTCCGCCTCAGCCACCCGATTTGTAACTCCCCGTGGCCTTTTCGAAGACCTCGGTGACCTTGCCTTCACCGTCCTGTGGCCCGGTCACCATGACGACGTGGTAGCTGCCGCCGAGCGCGACGACGAAATTGCGGGCGACGACGCTGCGGCCGTTGCCGTCGATCCAGGTGTACCGGCCGGTGACGCGGAGCTGGTTGCCGACCTTGGTGGTCTTGACGTCGCCGCCGCTGGCCCACGTGGAGGACCGGTACGGGGCCAGCTCCGGCTCCTTGTCCTTCTGGTACGTCGCCGGGTCGGGATTGCCCTCGACCTTGTCCCGGCCGGGGACGACGGTCAGGACGTACTCCCCGTCGGTGTACCTCACCTGCCCCGCCTCGTTCATCCCGCGCCGCTCCCACCCGCCCGGTACGGCGATCTCGAAGTGCTCGGGGTCCTGTTGGGTGGTGTAGCCGGGCGGGGCGGAGGCGGCGGGGGTCTGGGCGGCCGAGGGCTTCGGCGTCTCCTTCGGCGATTCCTTCGCGGATGCCGGGGGCGAGGTGGACGGGCCCCGTGCGGGGGGCCTGGAGGCGGCGGCGGGCTGCTGTCCGGACTCCCCGGGCAGGAAGAAGAGGGCGTAGGCGACGGCCCCGGCGAGCAGGACCAGGACGCCGAGGAGCAGGCTCCGGCCGAGGGACCGGGGCTTGCGGGAGGCGGCGGGGTTGCGGTGGCGGCCGTGCAGGTCGCCGCGACGGCGCACCACGGGCAGCCGCGCCGGGTCCGGCAGCGGGAGCGCGGCGAGGCCTCCGTCCGGCTCGGGGGCGGAGCGGACGAGCGAGCGCAGCCAGCCGCGGAGTTCCTCGAAGTCGGGGCGCTCGGTGGGGTCCTGGCGCAGCAGCGACTCCACGATGGGGCGCAGCGGGCCGCACTCCTCGGCGAAGGCCGGGGACTCGGCGCAGACCATGTCGACCAGTTCGGTGACGTTGTCCTCGGGGTACGGGGCGTGCCCCTGGACGGCGCGGTAGAGCAGTGCGCCGAGCCCCCACAGGTCGGTGGCGGGCCCGATGGGCGCGGCCAGCTGCCAGGGCCCGGTGACGGACCCGGCCTGCTCGGGGGCCCACCGCTCGGTGACGGCCCCGACGACGGCCATCCGGGTCAGCCGGGCCCGCTCGGCCCCCAGCCCCCGGAGGCCGCCCCAACTCGCGTCGGCGCCCTGAGCGGGCGGGGTGGGCTGAGCCGGCGGGGTGGGCTGAGCGGCCTGGGCGGGGAGGGTCCGCCCCGGCAGGGGCCGGGCCTCCGGCTGCCCCGGAAGCGGGTACGCGCCCGTGTCCGAGCCGTAGGGGCCGTTCGGCTCGGGCCGGCCGGGCTCGGCGGAGGGCAGGTACGAAGCCATGCTCGGGCCCTCCCCGCCGTACGGCCGGGGCGCCGGCTGCCCGGGCAGGCCCGGGCGGAGGTGGGCGGCCGGATCGGGGGCTTCGGCCTGGCGGTAGCCCTCGGGCAGGGCGAGTTGGGCGGGCAGCGCGGTACGCGCCGGCGCGGGGTCGGGCCGCGATCCGGGCTCCGCCGCCGGCTCCCGCACCGGCTCCGGCTCCGGCTCCTGCTCCGGCTTCGGCTCCTGCTCCTGCCCGGGCTGCGCCGGCCCGGCGGGCGGAAGCGCTGCCTGCCGGCGCGGGGTGGCTCCGTGCCACGGCGCGTTCGTACGGCCGTCGCCGTCCGGGCCCCCGTACGGGTACGAGTAGCCCTGCGGGAGCTTCGACCCCTGCGGCCTGGGCTCCGGCGCGGGCTCGGAGCCCCCCTTGCGCTGCTCGGTGACCCGCGCGGCGGCCGCCTGCGCCCCCGCCCGGTACGCGGCGATGGCCCCGGCGCGGGCGGCGGCCTTGAGGTCGGGCCGCTCCCCCGCCGCCAGGGGGGTGATGTGGTCGGAGTACCGCGGCCCGGTGTCGTACCCCGGCGCCACGAGCGGCGCATAACCGCCCGCGCCCGAGTCGCCGTCCGCGCCGTCGCCCGCCGGCCCGCCCCGTACGACCGGGCCCGCGCCGGGCGGAGCGGCGGGCTCCGCGCTCCGGCCCGGACCACCACCGGAACTCGGTCCCGCGGCCCAGCCCTTGGCCGGTGGAGGCGGGGTGTCCCAGGCCCCGGCAGCGGGAGGCTCGGACTCCGCGGGGATCGGGTCGTAGCCGCACAGGGCGTCCTCCGCGGCGCCCGCCGCCAGGCCCGTCAGGACGACCCGGCCGTCATCGCATATCAACACGGTCCGGACCGTGATGTTCCGGTGTGTCCAGCCGTGCGCGTGGAGCACCCGCAACGCGGTCAGCACGTCCGCCGCGACCTCCGCCGCCCGGTACGGGCTCAGCGGTTCATCGGCGATCAGCGCCGCCAGCGGGCGCGCCGGCACCAGCTCGCTCACTATCCACAGCGACCCGCCCTCGGCGAACACGTCGAAGACCTGGTCCAGCCGGGGATGGTCCGGCACGGACGCGGCCGCCTGCGCCGCCGCGATCGCCCGGCGCACGGCCGGCAGATCCCCCACCGCCCGGCGCCCGGCCGCAGCTGCGGGCCGTGGCCCGCCGGCGGCCGGCGCGTCCCCGTCCAGCAGTTCGGCGTCCACGATCTCCGGCAACGGCACCTGCCGGACCAGGACTTCCTGCCCACTGCGCGTGTCGAAGGCCCGGGTCTCGACGAGCTCGTACTCGTCCGACGGCGGAAGCGGCAGACGGTAGCGGCCGGCCAGGATCCGGCCCGCGTAGTCCTCCACTTCGCCTCCCCCGAGTGCCGGGGCGCACGTCCCCCATGGCCCCACTGCCACGATACGTCGCGCAGGGCGCCCGCGTCCCGAGGCTGCGAAGGCTCGTCACCCGACCGTGCCGGGGCGGAGTTCGGGCAGGGCGGAGGAGGGGTTCAGCCCAGCGGCTGGAACGTCTGGAAGGCCGTGTTGCGCATCGTCGTGCACTCAGGGGCGTCCCACTGGTCCGCCGGGCAGCTGATCATGATGGCGTAGCCGTGCTTGGCGTCCACCCTGAAACCGCGGTTGAGCACGCGGACCTTCATGCCCTTCTGTTCCCGCTCGAACTCCCAGTCCGCGACGGTCGGATAGCCGTTGTACTCCGTCGCGTCGATGCGGATCGTGCGGTAGTTGGTGCTGGAGCTCGCCGTTCCGGCGACCGCCTCGGCCCACGCGGCGCGGGCGTCGCTGCCGGGGCTGGCGGTGTAGTCGACCTGGATGCGCGGGAAGCCGCCGTCGCGGCTGTATATCGCGCCGGAGTTCTCGCCGGCTATGCCCGTCACCTTGAAGCCCGACGGCATGGCCATCGAGAAGTGGAACCCGGGGTCCGTCACCTTCGCGTAGCCGTCGGGGAGTCCGGCTCCGGGACCGCCCGTAGTGGAGCCCTGCCCCTGACCCTGGCCCTGGCTCTGGCCCTGCTGACCGCCCGGGGACTGCCCCTGGCTCGGCTGGCTGCCGGCACCGCCGTTGGCGCTCCCGGTCCCGGTGCCGCCCTTGCCCGAGGTGGCGCTGGTCTCGCCGGTCTTCGCCGAAGAGCCGGGGCTGGGGCTGCCGGACACCGCCGTACCCGGACCGCCCTTGCCCTCTTCCTTCTTGTCCTTCGGGTCGTCACCGCTGAACGCGTACGCGATGAGCGAACCGATCACGGCGAGCGCGACGACCACACCGGCTATCGCGAGGGCGATGGTGCGGCGGGACATGACGTCGGTGAGCGGGGCCGCGACCGGCGAGGGCCTGCTCGGCGCCGGCGCGGGGGCCGGGGACTCGGCCGCCGAGGCCGCCGTGGTCGCCGCCGCGGCGGCCGCGGCGGCCGCGGCCTTGCGGGTCGCCTTCAGCGCCGCGCGGGCCCGGTCGCGCTGCTCGCGCTCCAGCCGTTCGCGCTCCTTCTTCTCCGCCTTCTCCGCCTTCTCGGCCGCCTTCTCCGCGGCCTTCTCGGCAGTGGCCTTGGCCGCGGCCTCCTTGGCGTCGGCGAGCGAGATCTGGCGGGTCTCCTCGACGGCGGGGGCGAGGACGGGGGCGGCCACCGGCTCCGGCGCGTTGACGACGGCGGTAAGCATCGCCCGCGCGCGCTCGTCGTCGAGGCGGCGGGCCGGGTCCTTGGCCAGCAGGCCGTAGATGACCTCGGTCAGCGGGCCCGCGTTCTTGGGCGGTTCCACCGGCTCGGTCATGACGGCGGTGAGGGTGGCGAGCGCGGAGCCCTTGTCGTACGGGGGCACGCCTTCGACGGCGGCGTACAGCAGTCCGCCGAGGGACCACATGTCGGCCGGCGGGCCGGGCTTCTGGCCGCGGGCGCGCTCGGGGGAGATGTACGAGGGGGCGCCGACGAGCATGCCGGTGGAGGTGACGGAGGGGTCGCCCTCGACCTGGGCGATGCCGAAGTCGGTGAGGACGACGCGGCCGGTGCGCGCGATGAGGACGTTGGAGGGCTTCACGTCCCGGTGCAGGATGCCCTGGCCGTGCGCGGCGCGGAGCACGTCGAGGATGGCAAGGCCGACCTCGGCCGCGCGATGGGGGGTCAGCGGGCCGTTCTCACGGATGAACTCGGCGAGCGAGGGGCCCTCGATGAGCTCCATGACGATCCACGGGCGGCCGTCCTCGTCGACGACGTCGAAGACGGTGACGGCGCCGCCGCTGCGGATCCGCGCAATGGCCTTGGCCTCGCGGAGCGTACGGGTGATGAGGCGGCGCTTCTCGTCTTCGTCGACGCCTGTGCTGAAGCGGAGTTCCTTGACGGCGACCGTGCGGCCGAGGGTCTCGTCCTCGGCGCGCCAGACGGTACCCATGCCGCCCTTGCCGAGCACTTCGCGCAGCCGGTAGCGACGCGCGAGCAGCCGGCCCTCGTCGTGCCCGCCCTCGGCGGCCTTGGCGGCGGCCGCCTTGACGGCGGCGGCAACCGCATCGGCCTTCTCGACGACGGGATTCACCGTGCCGGCCTTCTTGTCTTCAACCGGCTTCTCGTCGGCCTTCTTGTCTTCGACAGGCTTCTCGTCGGCCTTCTTCTCGTCGGCCTTCTTGCCTTCCACAGGCTTCTCGTCGGCCGGCTTCTCCTCGGCGTTCGCCGCGGGCTCCGGCTCCGCCGCGGCCCGGTCGGCGGAGTCGGCGCCTCGGGAGGCACCACCGGCTCTGCCGGCCGCGGGCTTGGCCAGGTCCGGCTTCGCGTCCTCGGGCGCGGCGGCCCTCGCCGCTTCCCGTGCGGACCCGCCTCCCTCGGCGGCGCCGGCCGCGGGCGACGCGTCGGTGTTCGCAGCCTCCGGCTCCGCCCCGGCCACGCTCAGGTCCCGCTTCGCCGCAGGCGACTCGGCACGCGTAGCTTCCTGCTTCGCCGCAGGCGACTCGGTGTGCTCCGGCTTCGACATGCGTCCCCTCTGCGATCGTGCCGCCTGCTGCCCCGGGGATCCCCGGTAACCCGCCCCGGCAGAACCCTCATTGTTCCTCACTCCGCAACGGACGGGCGCCCCGGGTCTGCGGTTCCCCCCTGCGCATCCCGGAGTTACAACGGAACGATGTCGGGCGCCCCCAGCCGCGCCGCGTCCGCCGTCTGATCGTCCGGCTGCCGCTGCGATTCCCGTTCCGCCTGTACCCGCTTCTCGTAGTGTTCCACTTCCTTCTCGATCTGCTGCTTGTCCCACCCCAGAACCGGAGCCATCAGCTCCGCGCACTCCCGCGCCGACCGCGTGCCCCGGTCGAACGTCTCGATCGAGATCCGCGTCCGCCGCGTCAGCACGTCGTCCAGATGCCGCGCCCCCTCGTGCGAAGCCGCGTACACCACCTCCGCCCGCAGGTAGTCGTCCGCGCCGCCCAGCGGCTGCCCCAGACCGGGGTCCGCCGCGATCAGGTCCAGCAGTTCGTCCGTCATCGAGCCGTACCGGTTCAACAGGTGCTCCACCCGCACCACGTGAAGACCCGTCCGGGCCGCGATCCCGACCCGCCCGTTCCACAGCGCCCGGTACCCCTCCGCCCCCACCAGCGGCACGTCCTCCGTCACGCACTCCGCGACCCGCTGGTCCAGCCCGTGCACCGCCTCGTCGACCGCGTCCTTCGCCATCACCCGGTACGTCGTGTACTTGCCGCCCGCCACCACCACCAGCCCGGGCACGGGATGCGCCACCGTGTGCTCGCGCGAGAGCTTGCTCGTCGCGTCCGACTCCCCGGCCAGCAGCGGCCGCAGGCCCGCGTACACGCCCTGCACGTCGTCCCGCGTCAGCGGCACCGCCAGCACCGAGTTCACGTGCTCCAGCAGGTAGTCGATGTCCGCGCTCGACGCCGCCGGATGCGCCTTGTCCAGGTCCCAGTCCGTGTCGGTCGTGCCCACGATCCAGCTGCGGCCCCACGGGATGACGAACAGTACGGACTTCTCCGTCCGCAGGATCAGCCCCGTCGAGGAGTGGATCCGGTCCTTCGGTACGACCAGATGGATGCCCTTCGACGCCCGGACGTGGAACTGCCCGCGCTCCCCGATCAGCGCCTGCGTGTCGTCCGTCCACACTCCGGTCGCGTTCACGATCTGGCGCGCGCGGATCTCGTACTCCCCGCCGCCCTCCACGTCCTGCACGCGTGCCCCGACGACCCGCTCGCCCTCCCGCAGGAATCCGACCACCCGCGCCCGGTTGGCGCACTGCGCCCCGTACACGGCCGCCGTGCGCACCAGCGTCGCCACGTACCGCGCGTCGTCCATCTGGGCGTCGTAGTACTGCAGCGCCCCCACCAGCGCGTCCTTGCGCAGCGCCGGAGCCACCCGCAGGGCGCGCTTGCGCGACAGGTGGCGGTGCACCGGGAGCCCCCGCCCGTGCCCGCTGGAGACGGACATCGCGTCGTACAGCGCGACGCCCGATCCGGCGTAGAACCGCTCCCAGCCCTTGTGCTGGAGCGGGTACAGGAACGGCACGGGCTTCACCAGGTGCGGAGCCAGCCGCTCCAGCAGCAGGCCGCGTTCCTTGAGGGCCTCCCGTACGAGAGCGAAGTCGAGCATCTCCAGATAGCGCAGGCCGCCGTGGATGAGCTTGCTGGACCGGCTGGAGGTGCCGGACGCCCAGTCCCTGGCCTCCACCAGCCCCGTCGAGAGGCCTCTGGTCGCCGCGTCGAGCGCGGTGCCCGCGCCGACCACGCCCGCGCCCACGACCAGCACGTCCAGTTCCCGCTCGGCCATCCGGGCGAGTGCCTCTTCGCGCTGGACCGGCCCCAGTGTCGCTGTCCTCACGGCTGCCTCCCGTTGGTGCGGGTCGCCCCGGCTCGGTGCGGGTGACCCCGCTCACATCCCCCGCTCACGATTCTGACCCGCCGCACCGACATCAGCCACCGCCTGTGGACAACACAACAGTGACCATCACCCCGTAATACGACACATCGGTCATATATACGCCTAGTCTGACATCGCGCCAGCTCCACACTCCACCTGCACGGTCCACAGGGCTTGCGCACCCAGCCCCCTCATGCATGCCAGGGAAGGGACGGCACCCCATGCCCGCAGATCTCGCCGTCATCGGACTCGGCCACCTCGGCCTCCCGCTGGCCCAGGCGGCCGTCGCCGCCGGAATCGAGACGGTCGGCTACGACAGCGGTCCGGCGACATCCGCAGCCGCAGGACCCGCCGGAGTCACGGGCCCCGCCGGGACCGCGGCCACCGCCGGCGCCACCGACTCCACCCTCACCGCCGCCGAGATCCGCCGCATGTCGGCCGCCGGCTTCCGGATCACCAACAACCCCGCCGAACTCGGCCGGGTCCGCACCGCCGTCATCTGCGCCCCCACCCAACTCGGCGCCGACCGCGCGCTCGACCTCTCCGCCGTCGGCGAGGCGGGGCGCACGCTCGCCGCCCGGCTGCGCCCGCACACCACCGTCATCCTCGAATCCGCGGCCCACCCGGGCGTCACCGAGGACTACCTGCGCCCCATCCTGGAATCCGGCTCCGGACTGCGCGCCGGCCGGGACTTCCACCTCGCCTACTCCCCCAGCCGGCTCGACCCCGGCAACCGGACGCACGGGATCGCCAACACCCCCAAGGTGATCGGCGGCCTCACCCCCGCCTGCACCGAGTCCGCGCACGCCTTCTACGCCCGCCTCACCGAGAAGGTGGTCCGGGCCCGCGGTCTGCGCGAGGCGGAGACGGTCCAGCTCCTCGAGACGAACTACCGCCACGTCAACATCGCCCTCATGAACGAGATGGCGGTGCTCTGCCACGACCTCGGCGTCGACCTCTGGGACGTCATCCGCTGCGCCGAGACCAAGCCGTACGGGTTCCAGGCCTTCCGGCCCGGCCCGGGGGTCGGCGGCCGCAGCGTCCCCCTCGACCCCAACTACCTCCCCCACACCACCCGCACCCCGGGCCACCCCCTGCGCATGGTCGGCCTGGCGCAGGAGATCAACGGCCGGATGCCCCAGTACGTCATCCAGCGCTCCGCCACCCTGCTGAACGAGCACGGGAAATCGGCCCGCGGCGCCCGCGTCCTGCTGCTCGGCGTCACGTACAAGCCCGACCTCGCCGACCAGGAGGGCTCGCCGGCCCGCGAGATCGCCAGCCGCCTGATCGACCTCGGGGCGCTGGTCAGCTACCACGACCCGTTCGTCGCCGGATGGCGCGTCAGGGACCGGCCGGTACCCCGTGCCGAATCGTTGTACGAGGCCGCCGCGAACGCCGACCTGACGATCCTGCTCCAGCACCACCGCACGTACGACCTCCAAGGCCTCGCGGTGAAGGCGCAGTTGCTGCTGGACACCCGAGGGGCCAGCCCGGCGGGGGCGGCACACCGGCTCTGACCGGGGCGGACCGCATCCGGAAAAGGCGTCAGCGGATGTCGGAGCCGCCTGCTAGCCTGCGGCGACTTATCTCATCCATACGCCCTCGGCCGACCTCCGGGGACACCCGTATGCCCGAATCCCTGGGGGGGATTTCCACCATGAGCCAGCACATCCAGCCGCCCGCGCCCGAGTCCGACGCCGCCGCCGGCTCCGCGATCCCGGCCGCCGCCGTCCCGTACCCCGCCGAGCCCGCCCGCACCGGCAACATCGGCCTGGGCATCGCCGCGGCCGTGGTCGCCGCCCTGATCGCGGCCGCCGCGTACGGCGGGATCATGAACGCGATCGACCGCCAGGTCGGCTACGCCGCGGTCGGCGTCGGTCTGCTGATCGGCTTCGCCGCCGGCAAGGCCGGCGGCAAGAACCCGCTGCTCCCCGTGGTCGGCGCGGTCCTCTCCCTCGGCGCCGTCTACCTCGGCCAGCTGTTCTTCATCGCGCTGGCCCTGGCCGACTACGGCAACGTCGGCCTCGGCGAGGTCCTCGACAAGGCGGGTGTCGGCGGTCTGAACGACATCTGGCAGGAGAGCGCGGACGCGATGGACTACGTCTTCCTCGCCATCGGCGGCTTCGTGGCCTTCGGCGCCGCGAAGAAGGCCAGCGACTGACGCTCCGCCCGGCGGACGACGCCGAAGGGCCGGCTCCCCCTCCGGGGAGCCGGCCCTTCGGCGTACGTACGGCGTACGGGTCAGCGGCTGTGCTGCGAGTCCGCGATCGTGACCTCGACCCGCTGGAACTCCTTGAGCTCGCTGTAGCCCGTGGTGGCCATCGAGCGGCGCAGGGCGCCGAAGAGGTTCATCGAGCCGTCCGGGGTGTGCGACGGGCCGGTGAGGATCTCCTCGGTGGTGCCGACCGTACCCAGGTCGACCTTCTTGCCGCGCGGCACGTCCTCGTGGACGGCCTCCATGCCCCAGTGGTGGCCCTTGCCGGGCGCGTCGGTGGCACGGGCCAGCGGGGAGCCCATCATCACGGCGTCGGCGCCGCAGGCGACGGCCTTGGGGAGGTCGCCGGACCAGCCCACGCCGCCGTCGGCGATGACGTGCACGTAGCGGCCGCCGGACTCGTCCATGTAGTCGCGGCGGGCCGCGGCCACGTCCGCGACGGCGGTGGCCATCGGGACCTGGATGCCGAGCACGTTGCGCGTGGTGTGCGCGGCGCCGCCGCCGAAGCCGACCAGGACGCCCGCCGCGCCGGTGCGCATCAGGTGCAGGGCCGCGGTGTACGTGGCGCAGCCGCCGACGATGACCGGGACGTCGAGCTCGTAGATGAACTGCTTCAGGTTCAGCGGTTCGGCGGCGCCGGAGACGTGCTCCGCCGACACGGTGGTGCCGCGGATCACGAAGATGTCCACGCCGGCGTCGACGACGGCCTTGGAGAACTCGGCGGTGCGCTGCGGGGAGAGCGCGGCGGCGGTGACGACACCGGAGTCGCGGACCTCCTTGATGCGCTGCCGGATCAGGTCCGCCTGGATCGGGGCGGAGTAGATCTCCTGGAGACGGCGGGTGGCGGACTCCTCGTCCAGCTCCGTGATCTCGTCGAGCAGCGGCTGCGGGTCCTCGTACCGGGTCCACAGGCCTTCGAGGTTCAGCACGCCGAGGCCGCCGAGCTCGCCGATGCGGATGGCGGTCTGCGGGGAGACGACCGAGTCCATGGGGGCGGCCAGGAACGGGAGCTCGAAGCGGTAGGCGTCGATCTGCCAGGCGATCGAGACCTCCTTCGGGTCCCGCGTACGCCGGCTCGGGACGATGGCGATGTCGTCGAACGCGTACGCCCTGCGGCCGCGCTTGCCGCGCCCGATCTCGATCTCAGTCACGTGTGGTGGCCTTTCCTCTGGGTCTGCCCGTCCAGTATCCCCGAACCCCGGCGCCCCGCGTTCCGGTGACCGCTGTACGGACGCACGGCCCGGGCACGGCGAAGGGGGCGGGTCCGGATGGACCCGCCCCCTTCGGGCGCTGCCGGTTCAGCCCTTGCGGCTGTAGTTCGGCGCCTCGACCGTCATCTGGATGTCGTGCGGGTGGCTCTCCTTGAGGCCCGCCGAGGTGATGCGGACGAAGCGGCCGCGGTCCTGGAGCTCGGGCACCGTGCGGCCGCCGACGTAGAACATCGACTGGCGCAGGCCGCCCACGAGCTGGTGCACGACCGCGGAGAGCGGGCCGCGGTAGGGGACCTGGCCCTCGATGCCCTCGGGGATGAGCTTGTCGTCGCCGCCCACGCCCTCCTGGAAGTAGCGGTCCTTGGAGAAGGAGCGCTGGTCGCCGCGGGACTGCATCGCGCCGAGCGAGCCCATGCCGCGGTACGACTTGAACTGCTTGCCGTTGATGAAGAGCAGCTCGCCCGGGGACTCCTCGCAGCCCGCGAGGAGCGAGCCGAGCATCACCGTGTCGGCGCCCGCGACGAGCGCCTTGGCGATGTCGCCGGAGTACTGGAGGCCGCCGTCGCCGATGACCGGGACGCCGGCCGCCTTCGCCGCGAGGGAGGCCTCGTAGATGGCGGTGACCTGCGGGACGCCGATGCCGGCGACGACGCGGGTGGTGCAGATGGAGCCCGGGCCGACGCCGACCTTGATGCCGTCGCAGCCGGCGTCGATCAGCGCCTGGGCGCCGTCGCGGGTGGCGACGTTGCCGCCGATGACGTCGACGGTGGAGTTCGACTTGATCTTGGCGACCATGTCGCCGACCAGGCGCGAGTGGCCGTGGGCGGTGTCGACGACGATGAAGTCGGCGCCCGCCTCGATCAGCGCCTGGGCGCGGTCGTACGCGTCGCCGGCGACGCCGACCGCGGCGCCGACCAGGAGGCGGCCGTCCTTGTCCTTGGCGGCGTTCGGGTACTTCTCGGCCTTGACGAAGTCCTTGACCGTGATGAGGCCCTTGAGGATGCCCGCGTCGTCGACCAGCGGCAGCTTCTCGATCTTGTGGCGGCGCAGCAGCTCCATGGCGTCCACGCCGGAGATGCCGACCTTGCCCGTGACCAGCGGCATCGGGGTCATGACCTCGCGCACCTGGCGGCTGCGGTCCGACTCGAAGGCCATGTCGCGGTTGGTGACGATGCCGAGCAGCTTGCCGGCCGCGTCGGTGACGGGGACGCCGGAGATGCGGAACTTCGCGCACAGCTGGTCGGCCTCGCCCAGCGTCGCGTCCGGGTGGACCGTGATCGGGTCGGTGACCATGCCGGACTCGGAGCGCTTGACCAGGTCGACCTGGTTGGCCTGGTCGGCGATCGAGAGGTTGCGGTGCAGTACGCCGACGCCGCCCTGGCGGGCCATCGCGATGGCCATGCGGGCCTCGGTGACCTTGTCCATGGCGGCGGACAGCAGCGGCACGTTCACGCGGACGTTGCGGGAGATGAGGGAGGAGGTGTCGATCGCGTCAGGCGACATGTCCGACGCGCCCGGCAGCAGCAGCACGTCGTCGTAGGTCAGTCCGAGCGTGGCGAATTTGTCGGGCACTCCGTCGGCGGTCATGACACCTTCCCAAATGGTCTTGCTCAGCGCGGATGTCCATGCTAACGGGATCCCGACGCGTCTCATTCCACGACCAAGGTCAAGGAGAAGTTTCGTCTGTTCCTACGAGCCTTGCGGCGATTCGGGCCGTCACTGCTCCGCGAGCGCGCGCAGCCGGCTGAGCGCGCGGTGCTGTGCCACCCGCACCGCGCCGGGGGACATCCCGAGCATCTGCCCGGTCTCCTCGGCCGTCAGGCCGACCGCCACCCGCAGTACGAGGAGCTCGCGCTGGTTCTCCGGGAGGTTGGCCAGCAGCTTCTTGGCCCAGGCCGCGTCGCTGCTCAGCAGCGCCCGCTCCTCCGGACCCAGCGAGTCGTCCGGCCGCTCCGGCATCTCGTCGGAGGGCACGGCCGTGCTGCCCGGATGCCGCATGGCCGCGCGCTGGAGGTCGGCGACCTTGTGCGCGGCGATGGCGAAGACGAAGGCCTCGAAGGGCCGGCCCGTGTCCCGGTAGCGCGGCAGCGCCATCAGGACGGCGACGCAGACCTCCTGCGCGAGGTCCTCCACGAAGTGGCGGGCGTCGCCCGGGAGCCGCGAGAGCCGGGTCCTGCAGTAGCGGATGGCCAGCGGGTGCACGAAGGCGAGCAGATCGTGCGTCGCCTGCTCGTCACCCTCGACCGCTCGGCGTACGAGCGCGCTGACGGCCCCGGCGCTGCCGCTTTTGGCGGCGCCGGTGGAGCCTGTGGCCGTGGGTGACCCCTGGGCCTCGTCGTCGCGCATCACTCCATGGTGCCTTGGCGCCGGAGCGTTCGCGCCGCCACGGCCCGTGTTGTGCGTCGAAGCGTTATGAGCGGGTGCGCCTGAGCTCGTCACCGCGCCCTCCCCTCCCGCTCGACCGGATACTCCCCGAGGCCCCATCCCAGAAAATGCGCCACACCTCAAGCATGCGGCATCGCGCGCGAAGCGACACGTTCCCCGATTGTGCCCCGCCCATCCCCGGGTGCGCACCGGGTACGGCGGGACCGGAACGGACGAGAACACGACGGGCGGCGCGCCCGGCACGCGACGCGTCGCGCGGGGACGGCCGGAGACCGCCGGGGCGGCCGGGGGCGACCGGTGCCGGAGCGACGCCGGCCGGCCCTGCGGCCGGCCCTCCGACGGGTGCGGGGAGCGGCGTGCGCACCGGCACGCGGCCGGCTGCGCGACGGGCCGCCCCGCCCGCCGGTGGCGGACGGGACCGCTCTCAGCCTCCGGCCTGCGGGCTCGCGGTCAGCGGACCAGGCCCCAGCGGAACCCGAGCGCCACGGCGTGCGCCCGGTCCGAGGCGCCCAGCTTCTTGAACAGCCGGCGGGCGTGCGTCTTGACCGTGTCCTCGGAGAGGAAGAGCTCGCGCCCGATCTCCGCGTTGGACCGGCCGTGGCTCATGCCCTCCAGCACCTGGATCTCGCGCGCGGTGAGCGTGGGCGCGGCGCCCATCTCGGCCGAGCGGAGCCGGCGCGGGGCCAGTCGCCAGGTCGGGTCGGCGAGCGCCTGGGTGACCGTGGCCCGCAGTTCGGCGCGCGAGGCGTCCTTGTGCAGATAGCCCCGGGCGCCGGCGGCGACCGCGAGGGCCACCCCGTCCAGGTCCTCGGCGACCGTCAGCATGATGATGCGGGCGCCCGGATCGGCCGAGAGCAGCCGGCGCACCGTCTCCACACCGCCCAGCCCCGGCATCCGTACATCCATCAGAATCAGGTCGGAGCGGTCGGCACCCCAGCGGCGGAGGACTTCCTCGCCGTTGGCAGCCGTCGTCACACGCTCGACGCCGGGCACGGTGGCAACCGCGCGACGGAGCGCCTCTCGGGCAAGCGGGGAGTCGTCGCAGACGAGGACGGAAGTCATGACCGCCCTCCGCAGCTGCTGATGCGCGTCACCTTGAGCCTCCAGGCTGGTACGTATCGTCACCTGTGCGGTCGATGCTCTCGGACACCTGTCCGGGAACTTGTTCGTTCAACCGCCTTCGCACTCTCAACGATGGTCACTCGAAAGAGTTACGGGTCGGACGGACACCTTCGGCACTCTACGTGAGGAAGCGAATACGGCGCGGGTGCCACTCTCCGCGTGTCGTCCATCTGGAGCTATGCCCTATTTGGCGGCTTTTCTTCCGTTTGGCACGTGTCTGAGGCTAGATTCCCAATGAGTCATATTTACATCTACTACGACAGTAGGTGTGGAGACTTGGACCGTATCCGTCTCAGTACCGGCACCAAGAGGACTACCCATGGCAGATTTCTCCCGCCTCCCCGGACCGAACGCCGACCTCTGGGACTGGCAGCTGCTGGCAGCCTGCCGAGGAGTCGACAGCTCCCTCTTCTTCCACCCGGAAGGCGAGCGGGGCGCGGCGAGGAGCGCGCGCGAGGCCTCGGCTAAAGAGGTCTGCATGAGATGCCCGGTGCGCTCCGAATGCGCCGCGCACGCACTGGCCGTCCGCGAGCCCTACGGGGTGTGGGGCGGTCTCACCGAGGACGAGCGCGAAGAACTGATGGGACGCGCACGCCATCGCCTGATCCCCGCGTCGAGCACGATCGGCCCCCTGCCGCCCCACTGACCGCGGTTCGCCGAAACGTACGAAGGAACGTTTCCCCAACCTGCGCCCCGATCGGAACGAACCCGAACCGGCCCGGAACGTCACGCGATTGGCCGTACCGCCGTACGGTCAACGCGTGGCGGCCCGCTCCAGTTCGGCCAGGGTCGCCGCCACGGCCGGTACGCGCGCCAGGTCGGGCAGGGTCAGCGCCACGACCTCCCGCTCCACCGCGGGTTCCACGGCCACGGTGCTCACGCCCTTGGCCCGGACCGACTCCACCGCCAGCTCCGGCAGTACGGCGACGCCCAGCCCGGCGCCGACCAGGCCGACCACGGCCGGGTAGTCGTCGGTCGCGAAGTCGATGCGCGGGGTGAAGCCCACCTCCTCGCACACCTCCACCAGATGGCGGCGGCAGCGCGGACAGCCCGCGATCCAGGGCTCGTCGGCCAGTTCGGCCATGCCCACCCGCTCGGCCCCCGCCAGCCGGTGCCCTTCGGGAACCAGGCCGACGAGCCGGTCCGTGAGCAGCGGCCGCACCACGAGGTCCTCCCATTCGCCCTCGGCGGCCGGGCCGCCGGCGGAGGGGGAGGCCGAGCCGTACCGGAAGGCCAGCGCGAGATCGCAGTCCCCCTCGCGCAGCATCTCCACCGACCGCGGCGGCTCCGCCTCGACCAGCGAGATCCGGGTACCGGGGTGCTCTGCGCGCATCGCGGCCAGCGCGGTGGGCACCAGCGTCGAGCTGCCGCTGGGGAAGGACACCAGCCGGACCCGGCCCGCGCGCAGCCCGGCGATGGCCGCGACCTCCTCCTCCGCGGCGGTCAGCCCGGCGAGGATTCCGGCGGCGTGCCGGACCAGGGCCGTTCCGGCCTGGGTCAGCCGCATCTCGCGGCCGGCGCGGACGAGCAGCGGGGTGCCGGCCGACTGCTCCAGCGCCTTCATCTGCTGGGAGACGGCGGGCTGGGTGCAGCCGAGCTCGCGGGCGGCGGCGGAGAAGGACCCGGTGCCGGCGACGGCGCGCAGCACCCGGAGATGTCGTGCCTCGATCATCCTTCGAGCATAAGCCCAGCTTTGGGCCGGGCACGAATACTCTCGCGCTTCTTTGAGGGGCTCGGCTACCGTGGCGCCATGCCACCCTCCACTTCCGACGCCTCCGATGCCCGCGGCACGTCCGATGCCTCCAGCGCTTCCGATGCCCCCGGCGCTTCCGGCGCCCCCGCGTCCCCCCTGCGCGTCGTCTCCGTGAACCTCGGCCGGGCGACGGCCGTCGACCACACCGACGCGGAGGGCGGGCTGACCGGCATCGGCAAGAAGCCCGTCCCCGGCCCGGTCGACGTGTTCGCCCCCGGGCCCAAGGGGACCGGCGGCAGCGGTCTCACGGGGGACGCCGTCTGCGACCTGCGCCACCACGGCGGGGACCACCAGGCGGTCTACGCCTACGCGCGCGAGGACCTCGACTGGTGGGAGGCCGAGCTGGGCCGCGAGCTGCCCGCCGGGCTCTTCGGCGAGAACCTCACCACCACCGGCATGGACCTGACGGGCGCACGGCTCGGCGAGCGCTGGCGGGTCGGCTCCGGCGGGCTCGTCCTCGAAGTGGCCTCGGCCCGCATCCCGTGCCGCACCTTCCAGGGCGCCCTCGGCGAGCGGGGCTGGGTCAAGCGGTTCACGCAGGCCGCGCGGCCGGGTGCGTACCTGCGCGTGGTCCGGGAGGGTCCGGTCTCCCCCGGCGACCGCGTCGAGATCGTGCACCGGCCGGACCACGACGTGACGGTGGAGCTCTGGTTCCGCGCCTTCACCACCGACCGGTCGCTGCTCGCGCGCACGCGGGCGGCGGGCGCGGCGATGGCTCCGCAGTGGCACGAGATGGCCCTGGCCCACGTGGAGAAGTACGGGCAGTAGGGCGGGAGCAGGGGTTTTCGTAGCCGGAAGTAGCGGTTCCGCAGCGGGAAGCGACGGTGACGGCGCCGACGATCACGAAGGGGTACCGCCCGGCGGGCTCCCCTTGAGCTGTCGCCGTGGACGGCTAGGTTGCGCCTATGACGACTGCGTTGATTACGGGATCCACGGCGGGCATCGGCGCCGCATTCGCCCGGCGGCTCGCCGCCCAGGGCCACAACCTCGTGCTGGTGGCCCGCGATGCGTCGCGGCTCGGCGAGCAGGCCACCGAGCTGCACGACCGGCACGGCATCGAGGCCGAGGTGCTGACGGCCGACCTGTCCACCGACGAGGGCATCGCCGCCGTCGAGCGCCGCCTCGGCGACCGTACGCACCCGGTGGACCTGCTGGTCAACAACGCGGGCTTCGGCAACAAGGGCCGCTACCTCGAAGTCTCCATGGCCGACGAGCTGACCATGCTCAAGGTGCACGTCGAGGCCGTCCTGCGGCTGACCTCGGCGGCCACCGAGTCGATGCGCTCGCGGGGCCGGGGCGGCGTCGTCAACGTGGCCTCGGTGGCGGCGTTCGTACCGCGCGGTACGTACGGGGCGAGCAAGGCCTGGGTCGTGCAGTTCACGCAGGGCGCGGCACGGGACCTGTCCGGATCGGGCGTACGGCTGATGGCGCTGTGCCCCGGTTTCGTGCGCACCGAGTTCCACCAGCGCGCCGGCATGGGCACGGACAACATCCCCAACTGGATGTGGCTGGACGCGGACAAGCTGGTGGCGGCGGCCCTGGACGATCTGGCACGCGGCAAGACGGTCTCGATCCCGGATCCGCGGTACAAGGCGCTGATGGGCCTGGTGAAGCTGACGCCGCGCGGGCTGCTGGGCGGGGTGTCCTCGCGCACGGGCCGCAAGTACGGCCCGCAGTAGTCCGGGCGGCTGCGGAGCAGGACGGCCTCGAAACCGGCTGAACGGGTGAATTCTCCCTAAACTGGACGTGTTCCTTCCAGCGCGGGAGTACGCCATGACATTCGTACAGATAGTCGATTACGAGACCAGCAGACCCGAAGCGGTCAACGAGGTCATCGACCGGTACCTGGAGAAGACGAAGGGCAGGCGCACCGTGTCCCACACCGTGGTGGGCAGGGACCGGGAATCCGACACCCACTTCGTCGACGTCGTCGAATTCCCGTCGTACGAAGCGGCCATGAAGAACTCTCACCTCCCCGAGACGGACACGATGTTCCAGGAGATGATGGCCCTCTGCGACGGGATGCCCCGGTTCACCAACCTGGACGTCGTCCGCGACGAGCACCTCAACACCCTGCTCGCGAGCCGCATGTTCGAAGAGGTCGCGATGAAGGGCGACATGTCCGTCGTGGACGAGATCTTCGCGCCGGACTACCTGGACCACGACATCAGCCGGCCCGAGGCCAAGTCCGGCCGCGACGGCATCCGCGAGGACGTGCGGATGTGGCGCGGCGCCTTCGACTTCGCCTTCACCCTGGACGCGCAGATGGCGCAGGAGGACTACGTCACCACGATGTGGACCTTCAGCGGCACGCACAAGGGCGAGTTCATGGGGATCGCCCCGACCGGCAAGAACTGCACCATGACCGGCACGACGGTCTTCCGGTGCGAGGACGGAATGATCAAGGAAGGCTGGTGGCACTACGACGCCATGCGCCTGATGAGGGACCTGGGAGCGATGTAGCCCCGCCCGCCCCGCCCGCCCGCCCCGCCCTCCGGGCCCACGGCACCCGGGCAACGGGGAAGGCCCCGTTCCGCAGATGCGGAACGGGGCCTTCCCTGTGTGGGGCGCGATCAGTGGCTGTGGCCGTGACCGTGGCCGTGACCGGCGTCGGCCTCTTCCTCGGCCGGCTTCTCGACGACCAGGGTCTCGGTCGTGAGCAGCAGGGAGGCGATGGAAGCGGCGTTCTCCAGCGCGGAGCGGGTGACCTTGACCGGGTCGATGACGCCGGCCTTGACCAGGTCGCCGTACTCGCCGGTGGCGGCGTTGAAGCCCTGGCCCTTGTCGAGCTCGGCGACCTTGGAGGTGATGACGTAACCCTCAAGACCGGCGTTCTCGGCGATCCAGCGCAGCGGCTCGACGGCGGCGCGGCGGACGACCGCGACACCCGTGGCCTCGTCGCCGGACAGGCCCAGGTTGCCCTCCAGCACCTTCACGGCGTGGACGAGCGCGGAGCCACCGCCGGAGACGATGCCCTCCTCGACCGCGGCGCGGGTCGCCGAGATGGCGTCCTCAAGGCGGTGCTTCTTCTCCTTGAGCTCCACCTCGGTGGCGGCGCCGACCTTGATGACGCAGACGCCGCCGGCGAGCTTCGCCAGGCGCTCCTGCAGCTTCTCGCGGTCCCAGTCCGAGTCGGTGGACTCGATCTCGGCCTTGATCTGGTTGACGCGGCCGAGGACCTCGTCGTGGCTGCCGCCACCGTCGACGATGGTCGTGTCGTCCTTGGAGATGGTCACGCGGCGCGCGGAACCGAGGACGTCCAGACCGGCCTGGTCGAGCTTGAGGCCGACCTCCTCGGCGATGACGGTGGCACCGGTGAGGGTGGCCATGTCCTGGAGCATCGCCTTGCGGCGGTCACCGAAGCCGGGGGCCTTGACGGCGACCGCGTTGAAGGTGCCGCGGATCTTGTTGACGACGAGGGTGGAGAGCGCCTCGCCCTCGACGTCCTCGGCGATGATCAGCAGCGGCTTCGAGGCGCCGGCCTGGATGACCTTCTCCAGCAGCGGCAGGAGGTCCTGGATGGAGGAGATCTTGCCCTGGTTGATCAGGATGTACGGGTCGTCGAGGACGGCCTCCATACGCTCCTGGTCGGTGACCATGTACGGGGAGAGGTAGCCCTTGTCGAAGGCCATGCCCTCGGTGAACTCCAGCTCCAGGCCGAAGGCGTTGGACTCCTCGACGGTGATGACACCGTCCTTGCCGACCTTGTCCATCGCCTCGGCGATGAGCTCGCCGACCTGCTGGTCCTGCGCGGAGAGCGCGGCCACGGCGGCGATGTCGGACTTGTCCTCGATCGGACGGGCGGTCGCGAGGAGCTCCTCGGACACGGCCTTGACCGCGGCGTCGATGCCCTTCTTCAGGGCGGCCGGGGAGGCGCCGGCGGCGACGTTGCGCAGACCCTCGCGGACCAGCGCCTGGGCCAGCACGGTGGCGGTGGTGGTGCCGTCGCCCGCGATGTCGTTGGTCTTGGTCGCCACCTCCTTCACGAGCTGCGCGCCCAGGTTCTCGTACGGGTCGTCCAGCTCGACCTCGCGAGCGATGGTGACACCGTCGTTGGTGATGGTGGGGGCGCCGAACTTCTTGTCGATGACGACGTTGCGGCCCTTGGGGCCGATCGTCACCTTCACCGTGTCGGCCAGCTTGTTGACGCCGCGCTCGAGGGCGCGACGGGCGTCCTCGTCGAACTTCAGGATCTTCGCCATGGGAGCGGTTCAGCCCTCTCGAAAACTCGGGTTTAACGAACTGCGCCCCTTGCCGCCCGGCAATCAGCGGGGTGACCAGGGGCGCAGCTCAAAGCAATGCTCGGTACTTCGGTGAATTACTTCTCGACGATCGCGAGCACGTCGCGAGCCGAGAGGACGAGGTACTCCTCGCCGCTGTACTTCACTTCGGTGCCGCCGTACTTGCTGTACAGCACGACGTCGCCGACGCTGACGTCCAGCGGGAGACGCTGGCCGTCCTCGAAGCGGCCCGGGCCCACGGCGAGGACGACGCCCTCCTGGGGCTTCTCCTTCGCGGTGTCCGGGATGACCAGGCCGGAAGCCGTGGTCTGCTCGGCGTCGAGCGGCTGGACCACGATGCGGTCCTCAAGCGGCTTGATGGCAACCTTGGAGCTGGTGGTCGTCACGATCCGACCTCCCCCTTCGGAGATCTCACGGGGCTAACTGTCTGAGTGGCGACCAGGTGGATCCGTCGTCGCGGGTGCCGGACCTGCCCGTCGCTGTGTTGGCACTCACCGGGGGTGAGTGCCAGGTGCGAGACTATTCCGGCGATTAGCACTCGGTCAAGCGGAGTGCCAACACGCTCCGCCGGGTCGTCCGGATCGGGGGTGCTCCCCCGGGCCCCGCGGCGCCCCCTCACGGCCCGGCCCCGCGGGCAGAGTGGGCGGTATGTGAGGGTTGGGGGGTGCGCATTCTCGTGGTCGAAGACGAAGAGGGCCTCGCCGAGTCACTGCGGCGCGGCCTCTCCGCCGACGGACACTGGGTCGACCTCGCCCACGACGGCCACCGCGGGCTGGACCTCGCCCGCACCGGCCCGTACGACGCCGTCCTGCTCGACCTGATGCTCCCCGGCCTCAGCGGGTACGAGATCTGCGCCCGTCTGCGGGCCGACGGCGACCCGACGCCCGTCCTCATGCTGACCGCCAAGGACGGCGAGTACGACGAGGCCGAGGGCCTGGACTGCGGGGCCGACGACTACCTCACCAAGCCGTTCTCGTTCGTCGTCCTGTCCGCCCGCCTGCGCGCCCTCGCCCGGCGGGCGGCGGCCGGCACCGCCGGCCCCCGCTCCACCCTCCAGGCCGGCGACCTCGTCCTCGACCCCGCCGGCCGCCGCTGCCGCCGCGGGCCGCACGACATCGAGCTCACCGCCCGCGAGCTCGGCGTCCTGGCCTGCCTCATGGAGCAGCCCGGCCGGGCCGTCGCCAAGCAGGACATCCTCGACCAGGTCTGGGACGCCCCGCACGCCATCGACCCGAACATCGTCGAGGTGTACGTCTCCTCGCTGCGCAAGAAGATCGACGCCCCCTTCGGCCGCCGCTCGATCCTCACCGTCCACGGCACCGGCTACCGCATGGCCGCCGACGGTGGCTGAGGCCAGGACGAGCCCGGGCCCGCTCCGGCGCCGCGCCGCGCTGGCCGCCGCCCTCGCCATGGCCGCCGTGCTCGGCGCCGGCGGGCTGTGGCTGTACACCCTGCTGCGGGCCAACCTCCTCGACAACACCACCGGCCGCACCGAGCTGGCCGCCCGCAAGGTCGCCGCCCAGCTCGACGGCCACGCCTTCCCCGGCGGGCGGCTGCCCGCGCCCGAGAGCGGGGTCGACCTGGTCCTCGTACGGGACGCGCAGGGGCGGACCGTCGCCTCCACCGGGGACCTCGCCGACGCCCCCGACCTCGGCGGCCTGCGCCCGCCGCCGCCCAACGCCTCCGGCGAGGACTCCCGCTCCGCCGTCCTCCCGCCCGCGCACCCCGGTGCGGAACGGCGCGCGGTCGTCGCGGTCGAAGCACCGGGCGGGCACGAGGTGTACGCCGTCACCGTGCTCGGCGACGTGGACGACGCGACCCGCGCCATCGCCCTCGGCCTGCTGGCCGGCGCGCCCCCGCTGATCGGCTTCGCGGCGGCCCTCGCCCGGTGGGTGACGGGGCACGCCCTGCGCCCGGTCACCGCGATCCGCACCGGGCTCGCGGCGGTCACCGCCAGCGAGCTGGACCGCCGGGTTCCGGACCCCGGCGGGGCGGACGAGATCGCCGAGCTGGCCCGGACCGTCAACGACACGCTCGACCGGCTGGAGCGGTCCGACGCCCGGCAGCGGCAGTTCACCGCCGATGCCTCGCACGAGCTGCGCAATCCGCTGGCCGCCGTCCGGTCCCGGCTGGAGGTGGCGCTGGCCCAGGAGCGCCCGGACCGGGAGTCGGTGGCGGCCGCGCTGGCCGATACCGAACGGCTGCAGCGCATCGCCTCGGACCTGCTGCTGCTCGCCCGGCTCGACGGCGGCCCCGTACCCCGGACCGAGCCGGTGGACCTGGCGCTGCTGGCCGCGGAGGACCTGGCCCGGCGCCCGGACCCCCGGGTTCCGCTGCGGCTGGACGCGCGGGCTCCCGTACCGGCGGCCGGGGATCCGGCGCGGCTGGAGCGGGCGCTGGCCAACCTGGTGGACAACGCGCTGCGGCACGCCCGTACGGGGGTCGTCGTACGGGCGGCCGCCGAGCCCGCGGACCCGGACCCGGCGGGCGGCGGCTGGGCGGTGCTGGAGGTCGAGGACGACGGCCCCGGCATCCCGGCGGCGGACCGCGACCGGGTCTTCGAGCGCTTCGTCCGTCTGGACCCGGACCGCGGGCGCGCGGGCGGCGGTACGGGCCTCGGCCTGGCCATCGTCCGCGAGACGGCCCGGGCGCACGGCGGCGAGGCGCGTGCGCTGCCGTCCCGGGCGGGCGGCGGGCGCGGCATCCGCTTCGTCCTGCGCGTACCGGTCGGCGGACCGCGCGCGCCGGCCCGGTCGCCGGGTCCTGAACGCCCGAAGGCCTGAAGGCCTGAAGGCCCCTTCAGGTCTCTCAGGATTCCTTCAGCGCCCCTCCCCCACCATCGACTGGCATGAGCGCGCACCGGAGGAAGACCAGCCACCCCGACCGCCGGCCCCGCCGGGGGCGCCGTCCCCGGCGCATCGCCCGCACCCTGCTCGTGGCCGTCTGCGCGCTGGCGGTCACGGCCGCCGCCGGCGCCTGGTACGCGTACCGGGACCTCGCCGGCAGCATCAACAGCTCCAAGGCCCTGGAGGGCGCCGAGAAGTCGAAGTACGGCGACACCAACATCCTGCTGATGGGCCTGGACAGCCGCCGCGACCAGAACGGCGAGGAGCTGCCGCCGGAGGTCCTCGACAAACTGCACGCCGGCAGCTCGGACATCGGCGGCTACAACGCGAACACGCTGATCCTGCTCCACGTCCCCGGTGACGGCAGCCGGGCGAAGGCCTTCTCGGTCCCGCGCGACGACTTCGTCGAGCTGGCCGGCGGCCTGGGAAAGGACAAGATCAAGAAGGCGTACGGGCTGGCGAAGGCCAAGGAGGAGGAGCGGCTCTCGGCCCGGGGGGTCAAGGACCGGCGGCAGCTGGAGCGCGAGGGGCGGGAAGCCGGCCGCAAGGCGCAGATCGAGACGGTGCGCGGCTTCCTGGGCGTCCCGGTCGATCACTTCGCCGAACTCAACCTGGCCGGTTTCTACCACCTGGCGGACGCGCTGGGCGGCGTACCGGTGTGCCTGAAGCGGCCGGTGCGGGACACGTACTCGGGCGCCGACTTCCCGGCGGGCCGCCAGACCCTGAACGGGCAGCAGTCCCTGGCCTTCGTACGGCAGCGGCACGGCCTGGACATGGGCGATCTGGACCGGACGAAACGGCAGCAGGCCTTCCTGGCGGGGGCCACGCAGAAGCTGGACTCGGCCGGGACCTTCACCGATCCGGTCAAGCTGATGAAGCTGATCGACGCCGCGAAACAGGACGTCGTGACGGACGCGGGCTGGGACCTGCTGTCGTTCGTGAAGCAGGCGAAGAACCTGTCCGGCGGGAAAGTGGCCTTCACGACACTGCCCGTGGAGCGGTTCGGAAGGAACCATGGGGAGGACATAAACGTCGTAGACGATATGAAGATAAAGCGCCTCATTGCCGAGCAGATCGGACCAGGGGCTTCCGCCTCCGCGTCCGCTCCGAGCCCGGGCGCGGGCCCGAGCGAAGCACCGCAGGCGTCTCCGGGGGCATCACCGGGACCGGCCTCCACCCCCTCGACGGGCGCGGGCGACCCCGCCCCCGCCCTCGACGGTGGCGGCATCCCGTGCGTGGACTGAGACCGCTGACGACGGCCGGCGCGCGCCGCCGTACCGAGGCGCTGCTCCTCGTCTTCGTCGTCGCCCTCACCGTCTTCGGGCACGCGAGCGCCGGTCTGGCGATGAACGGCAAGCTGCCCGCCAACCTGACCGGCTTCACGATCAGCATGACGCTGCTGGCGCTGGTGGGGCACCTGGGCGTGCGCCGGTTCGCGGCGTACGCGGATCCGCTCATCTTCCCGGTCGCCATGCTGCTGTCGGGGCTGGGGCTGGTGCTGCTGCACCGGCTGGACCAGTCGTACATCGCGCGGTACGGCGGCGACGCGAACGCGCCGGGGCAGCTGCTGTGGACGGTGATCGGCGTGGCGGCCTGCCTCGCGGTGGTGGCGCTGCTGCGCGACCACCGGCTGCTCCAGCGGTTCATCTACATCACGATGGTGGTCGCGCTGGTGCTGCTGATCGCACCGGCGTTCTTCGGTGCGGACACGTACGGCGCGAAGCGCTGGATCATCCTGTTCGGGTTCTCGCTCCAGCCGGGCGAGTTCGTGAAGATCATGATCGCGATCTTCTTCGCGGGCTATCTGGTCATCCACCGCGATTCGCTGGCCCTGACGGGACGGAAGTTCCTGGGGATGCGGCTGCCGCCGATGCGGCAGCTCGGGCCGATCATCACGGTGTGGATCGTGTCGCTGCTGGTGCTGGTCTTCGAGCGGGACCTGGGCACGTCGCTGATCTTCTTCGGTGTGTTCGTGGTGATGCTCTACGTCGCCACCGAGCGCACGAGCTGGATCGTGACGGGCCTGCTCATGGCGGGGGTCGGGGCCTTCGTGGTGGGTTCGACCGAGCCGCACGTCAAGGGGCGCGTGGCGGCGTGGCTGGAGCCGCTCTCGTACTACTGGAAGGAGCGGCCGCCGGGCGTCATCTCCGACCAGTCCGCGCAGGCGCTGTTCAGCTTCGGCACCGGCGGCATGTCCGGCACGGGGCTGGGGATGGGGCACCCGGAGCTGATCGGCTTCGCGGGGCGCAGCGACTTCATCCTGACCACGGTGGGCGAGGAGCTCGGCCTGGCCGGGGTCATGGCGGTGCTGCTCCTGTACGCGGTGCTGGTCCAGCGGGGGCTGCGGATGGCGCTGGGCGCCCGGGACCCGTTCGGGAAGCTCCTGGCGGTGGGCCTGTCGGCGGCGCTGGCGCTCCAGGTCTTCGTGGTGGCGGGCGGTGTGACGGGCCTGATCCCGCTGACGGGCAAGGCGCTGCCGTTCCTCGCGAAGGGCGGCTCGTCCCTCCTGGCCAACTGGATCATGATCGCCCTCCTCCTGCGCATCAGCGACAGCGCGGAACGCCAACGCGAGGCGGACGCCCGGGGCCCGGTGGAAACGACGATCACTCCGATGGCCGTATCTCCGCACCCCGAGAACGCGCTGCCGGGCGGGGACCAGCGGTAGGCGCGTCGGCTGACGGGTCAGCGGGTCAGAGGGTCAGCGGGTCAGAGGTAGTCCTCCAGGCGGCCTATGCGGTAGCCCTGCTCCTGTATGCGCTGGAGCATGCGGGTCGTCATCTGGATTTCCGTCGAGCCCTTGAGTTCGGAGGGGCCGCGGAAGTGGGCCAGGATGATGTCGCCCGGCTTGAGGGCGGAGCCCTCGGCGTACTGGAAGTTGTTGATCTGCATCGACACGCGCCACAGGACCACCTGCGAGATGCCGCATTCGGAGGCAGCCTTGAGGGTGTCGTCGTTGTAGTTGCCGTACGGCGGGCGGAAGCGGACCGGCTTGGCGCCGAAGCGCTTCTCCAGGTGCTCCTGCTGGCCGCATATCTCCTTCTTCTGCGCCGCGAAGGGCAGGGTCCGGAGGTTCGGGTGCGTCAGCGTGTGGTTGTTGATCGTGCTGCCGGAGCCGTTGTCGCGGAGCTTCTCGAAGTGCCCGTAGTCCGACGAGGCGATGTTGTCCGTCAGGAACATGCTGATCGGCAGCTTGAGGTCGGCCGCCATCTTCAGGAACTCGGGGTCCTTCTCCGCGCCGTCGTCGAAGGTCAGGAAGACGACCTTGTCGGTGGGCGGGACGGGTATTCGGTCCACCACCTTGGCCCGGCCCGGGTCCGCCGGGGCCAGCGCGGGCTTCTGCGCCGGCTTCGGGGCGAACTCCAGGGGGGACTTCAGGCCCCACTTCTTGTAGGCCTCGTCCCCCGGCACGCCCGACGGGGACGGCGGCGCGGTCGTCGTCGGCTGCGCCGCCTTCGGTGTTCCGGTACCCAGTCTCTCGACCGGGGCAGCGCTGTCCCCGCACCCCGTCAGGGACAGCGCGAGCGCGCCGGCCGCCAGCGTTGCGACTGTCAACCGGCGCGCGTACCTCACAAGTAGTCCTCCAGGCGGGCCACGGCGTACCCCTTGTCCGTGACGGTCTTCATGACATGACGGATCATGTCAGGCATGGTGCCCTTCCAGTCTTCCCGCCCCCGGAAATGGGTCAGGATGATGTCTCCAGGGTGGAGGTCGCGGTCCCATTCCCGCCAGTCCATGCGGTTCACGAAGGCCTCCGCGTTCCACAGCGGGACCGCCTTGATGCCGCAGGACTTCGCCGCGCGCAGGGTGTCCTGGTTGTAGTTGCCGTACGGCGGCCGGAAGAGTGTCGGCCGCTTGCCGAACTGCTTCTGGATGGTGTCCTGCTGCCCGCAGATCTCCTCGTGCTGCTCCTCGTACGAGAGCGCCGGCATGTAGCGGTGGTTCAGCGTGTGGTTGTTCAGCGAGACGCCGGCGGCCTGCATCTGCTTGAAGTAGGGGTAGTTGTCGCGGACGAGGTAGTCGCTGAGGAACGCCGTGTACGGGATCTTCAGCTCCTGCATCATCTTCAGGAACTCGGGGTCCTTCTCCGCGCCGTCGTCGATCGTCAGGAAGACGACCTTGTCCTCCGTGGGGACGGTGGTGAAGACGGGCGGGAGCTCGTCCTGGCCCTCGACCTCGAAGCCCTCGCGGGTGGTGATCTCCGGCTTCGTCTTCGGGGCGGGCGGGGCGGCCAGCGGCGGCTTGGCCAGTTTCCACCGCTTCGCCGCGGCGATCACGGCCTGCTGGGCGGCCTTCTGCTGCTCGGCCGGGTTCGCGACCGCGCCCGCCGCGCCCGCGGGTGCGTCCGCGGCCTTGCCGCCCTTGCGGGCGGGCGCGGTGTCGGCGGCCGAGCCGCATCCCGTTCCGAGGGCGGCGACCAGCAGTGCGGCCAGTGCCACCCCGACGCGGCCGCGCGGACCCGCCGCGGACCGGTGACCATGAAGCATCTTATGTTCCTTTTGTCCGACTAGCTGCATAGCAGCGCATCCTGGCATCCGACACGCGCGCTTCCCGGACGACACCTCGCGCCGGGCCGCCACGTTCCTCCGACCGGCCCACACGCACCCCCGCCCGCCGGGGAGCCGACAATGGAGGCGTGACCCCCGAAGACTTCGCCGCGCTCCTCGCCCCCGAGGGCCGCGCCCTCCTCGACTCCCTCCGCGACCACGACCCGGCGCAGGAGCTCGCCGTCGCCACCCGGCTGCGCCGCGAGCACCCGGCCGCGCTGGTCTCCGCAGCGCTCGGGCAGGCCCGGCTGCGGCAGCGCGCGGTGGCGAAGTTCGGTGCCGAGGACGCGTTCCGGATGTACTTCACGCCCGGCGGCGGCGAGATGGCCACCCGCGCCCCGGTGGCCTCGTACCGCGCCGAACGGCTCGCGGAGCTCGGCGTGCGCAGCGTCGCCGACCTGTGCTGCGGCATCGGCGGCGACGCCCTCGCCCTGGCCCGGGCCGGCATCCGCGTCCTGGCCGTCGACCGCGACCCGCTGACCGTCGCCGTCGCCCGCGCCAACGCCGAGGCCCTGGGGCTGGCCGAGCTCATCGAGGTCGTCGAGGCGGACGTGACGGAGGTGGACACCTCCGGGTACGACGCCGTCTTCCTCGACCCGGCCCGGCGCGGGGGCCGGGGCCGGATCTTCGACCCCGAGAGCTACTCGCCGCCGCTGTCGTGGGCCGTCGAGGCCGCCCGTACGGCCAAGTACGCGGCCGTCAAGGTCGCCCCCGGGATCCCGCACGAGGCCGTGCCGCCGGAGGCCGAGGCCGAGTGGATCTCGGACCAGGGGGACGTGAAGGAGGCCGTGCTGTGGTTCGGGACCGCGCCCGGCACCGTACGCGCCACCCTGCTGCCCGGCCCGCGCAGCCTGCACACCACCGATCCGCTGCCCGATCCCGGGGCCGGGGCGGTCGGCCGCTACCTCTACGAACCCGACGGCGCCGTGATCCGCGCCCACCTCGTGGCCGAGGTCGCCGAGCAGCTGGGCGGCCGGCTCATCGACCCGACCATCGCGTACGTCACCGCCGACGCGCTGCACGCGACCCCGTACGCCACCGCGTACGAGATCACCGACGTGCTGCCCTTCGGCCTCAAGAAGCTGAAGGCCCTGCTGCGCGAGCGCGGTGTCGGCATCCTGACCGTGAAGAAGCGCGGGTCGGCCATCGAGCCCGAGGAGCTGCGCAAGAAGGTCAAGCCGCAGGGGCCGCACTCCGCGACCGTCTTCCTGACCCGGGTCGCGGGCGCCCCGTCGATGCTGATCGGCGCTCCCGTCAGCGCGCCGTAGCACCGCCGCGGAAGGCGCGCACCGCCCACCGGTAGTGCGCGCCCGCCTTGCCGAGGCCCAGCAGGCCGGTGATCCACAGGATCATGCCGAGGCCCATGTAGTACGTGACCTCCCCGTACGTGGTGACGCCCGGGCGGGCCGACGCCGCCGACCCGAAGGTCACGTACAGCCCCAGCGCGCCCATCGCGAAGGAGGCCAGCAGCCAGGTCAGGCTCAGCCCGGGGGCGCGGACCCGCGCGTCGGCGGCCGGGTCCCGGTCCGACTCGGCCCAGGCGCACAGCAGCTGGTGGACCAGCCGGTCGCGCCGGGCGCCCCGGGCGAACCAGAACGCCGCCGGGATCAGCACGCCCGCGCCGAGCAGGCCGAAGATCAGGCCGAAGAGGTACGAGAGCGGGTCCCCCGGCGTCTCGAAGGAGATCAGGGCCATCGCGACGAAGGACCAGCCGAGCGCGAAGACGGCGGCGACGGCCCAGAGCAGCAGCAGCCGCCCCAGGCCCAGGCTGCGCCGGCCCAGGTCCTTGAGGAAGCGGGCGCGGTCGGCGCGTACGGCGTTCTCGTCCAGCCAGTCGCGCAAGTGGGCCGGAGGCGGGGGAGGCGGCAGGTCACGACGAGGCATGCTCATGACGATAACGGCAGCGGGCCGAGTCCCGCTCACGAGTCGCTGGAGACCGCCCCGTATGTCAGGTTCCGCTGGTCTCCACGGACTCGAACCGCCAGCGGTGCACCGGACGGGTGATCAAGTCCGCTGCGGGCTCCGGGAGTTCGGGCAGCTGCGCCGAGACTCCCTCGGCCGCCTCCCACCAGGTGACGACCAACACCCGCTCCTGCGGGGCCCGCAGCAGCTCACGGCGCACGGGCTCGCGCTCCAGCACCTGCGAACGGGCCCACTCCAGCAGCTCGTTGCCCCGGCCGGCGGCGGCCCGGGCCTCCCACATCAGCGCGACGGTGCTCATCAGTAGAGGTTGTCCTTGCTCAACTCGTGCACGTGGTCGTGGTCGTGACCGTGCGAGTGCGAGTGGGTGTGGGCGTGGGTGTGGGCGTGGGCATCGGCGGTACCCGGCACGTGCGGGTCCGTCACCGGCAGCGAGGAGTCCGCCGAGAGGTCCCAGTCCGAGGCCGGCCGGTTCCGCTTGACCATCTCCGCGCCCAGCGCCGCCACCATCGCGCCGTTGTCCGTGCACAGCTTCGGCCGCGGCACCCGCAGGATGATCCCCGCGTCGTCGCAGCGCTCCTGCGCCAGCGAGCGCAGCCGGGAATTGGCCGCCACACCGCCGCCGATCATCAGGTGATCCACGCCCTCGTCCTTGCAGGCGCGGATCGCCTTGCGGGTCAGCACGTCCACCACGGCCTCCTGGAAGGACGCCGCCACGTCGCGCACCGGCACCTCCTCGCCCGCGTTCCGCTTCGCCTCGATCCAGCGGGCGACGGCCGTCTTGAGCCCGGAGAAGGAGAAGTCGTACGCCGCGTCGCGCGGCCCCGTCAGCCCGCGCGGGAAGTTGATGGCCTTCGGGTCTCCCTCCCGGGCGAGCCGGTCGATGACCGGGCCGCCGGGGAAGCCCAGCTGCAGCACGCGCGCGATCTTGTCGAAGGCCTCGCCCGCCGCGTCGTCGATGGTCGCGCCCAGCGGCCGTACGTCCGAGGTGATGTCCGGGGCCAGCAGCAGCGAGGAGTGCCCGCCGGACACCAGCAGGGCCATGGTCGGCTCCGGCAGCGGCCCGTGCTCCAGCTGGTCCACGCAGATGTGCGAGGCCAGGTGGTTCACGCCGTACAGCGGCTTGCCGAGCGCGTACGCGTACGCCTTCGCGGCGGAGACGCCCACCAGCAGGGCCCCCGCCAGGCCGGGGCCCGCCGTGACGGCGATGCCGTCGAGGTCGCGGGCGCTGACCCCGGCCTCCTTCAGGGCGCGCTCGATGGTGGGGACCATCGCCTCCAGGTGGGCCCGTGAGGCCACCTCGGGCACGACGCCGCCGAAGCGGGCGTGCTCGTCCACGCTGGAGGCGATCGCGTCGGCCAGCAGGGTCGTGCCGCGGACCACGCCGACGCCGGTCTCGTCGCAGGAGGTCTCGATGCCGAGGACGAGCGGTTCGTCAGCCATTGCTCTCAGTGCTTTCAGTCGTCGCTTGTGCGGGGTCGGTCAGGCGCATCACGAGGGCGTCCACGTTGCCGGGCTGGTAGTAGCCCCGCCGGAAGCCGATCGGCTCGAAGCCGAAGCGCTCGTAGAGCTTCTGGGCCCGGGTGTTGTCCACCCGTACCTCCAGGAGCACCTCGGCGCACTCGAACGCGGTGGCGGCGCGCAGCAGGTCGGTGAGGAGGCGGGCTCCGAGCCCGGTCCCCCACTGGTCGCGCGCGGCCGCGATGGTCTGTACGTCGGCGAGGTCACCGGCGGCGGCCAGCCCGGCGTAGCCGACGAGACGGCCGGATCCGGGGTCCTGGGCCACCACGTAGCGGCGGGTGGCGTGCGGGCCGCGGGCGTGGGCGAGCTCGGACCAGAACATGCCCGCGGACCAGGCGTCCTCGGGGAACAGCTCGTGCTCCAGCTCCAGCACCGGCTCGATGTCCCACCAGCGCATCTCGCGCAGGACCGCTGTCGCTGCCGTCGGTGCCGTCACTGCGGGGTGACCACCTTGTAGTTCTTGGGCACCTGCGCGTCCGGCCGGCGCAGGTAGAGCGGCGTCGGCGGAAGGAACTCCTCCCCGGCCGCCAGCCGTTCCACGGCCAGGGAGGCGAGCGCGGCGGCGCTCTGGTGCTCGGGGGCCCGTGCGTCGGTGAAGACCTCCGGGTACAGCAGCGCGCCCTGGCCCACCGCGGGCACCCCGGCGACCCGCTCGGCGATGTCGGCCGGGCGGTCCACGGCGGGTTCGCCGACGCGGGTGCGCGGGTCCTCGTACCGGGCCCAGTAGACCTCCTTGCGCCGCGCGTCGGTGGCGACGGTGAAGGGGCCCTCGATCCCGGCGGCGCCCGCGGCGTACGCGAGCCCGTCGAGGGTGCACAGGCCGTGCACGGGGATGCCGAGCACGGTGGCGAAGGTGGAGGCCGTGACCAGGCCGACGCGCAGCCCGGTGTAGGGGCCGGGGCCGACGCCGACGACGATGCCGGTGAGGGCGTCGAGCTTCAGCCCGGCCTCCGCGAGGACCTTGTCGACGGAGGGCAGCAGGAGCTCCCCGTGGCGGCGGGCGTCGACCTGGTTCGACTCGGCGAGGACGGACTCGCCGTCGTGCAGGGCGACGGTGACGGCGGGCGTGGCGGTATCTACAGCGAGCAAGAGCACGCGAACAGCCTACGACTCCGGGGGCCCGGGCCCTCGCGGCCGGTCGCGGGGCACCCCTGCTGCTACCTTCGACCCAGGTATCGGCCGAGGTACGGGCCGGGGCGCGCGCAAGCCCCCCGGCAGGCGCATCCCGGCACAGGGGAAGCACGGGAGAGGTGGAGCAAGGTGGCACGCAGCAGCTCGGGAATCGTGGCCGGGCTCACCGTGGTGGCGATCGCCGCCGTCGGCTTCCTCGGTTACCAGGCCTCCGCGACCGCGCCGGCGCACCCCCCGAAGGCTTCGGCGCAGCAGCCCGCGGCCCCCTCCCCCGCGCCCTCCGCGCACGCGGCCGACCCGGCGAAGCCGGTGGCCGTGCCGGACGGGTCGGGCACGGGCTCGCGCGTCGTGTACTCGGTGGGCCAGAAGCGGGTGTGGCTGGTCGGCGAGAACGGCCAGGAACCGAAGTCGTTCCCGGTCAAGCCCAGTACGGCGCACCCGAAGCCGGGCACGTACCTGGTGAACTCGCGCTCGGGCGCGGTCACCGGCTCGGACGGGGTGCCGATCGAGCACGTCGTGCGGTTCGCCACGGCGGACGGGGTCGTGGTCGGGTTCAGCTCCCGGGTGGACGGCGAGATGCCGGAGCCCGACCAGGGCAAGAAGACCGGCGGCATCCGGATGACGCGGGCCGACGGCGACGCCATGTGGGCCTTCGCGACGATCAACTCGAAGGTCGTCGTCCTCCCCTGAACGGCCCGCCGCGGATTCACCCGCACGGGCTAATACGCAAAGGCCCTCAGGCCGCCTCGGACTCCGGGGCGGCCTGTTCGCGTACGTCCACCGCGTCGGGCCCGGGCGCGGGCTCGCGCACGGGTGGCGTCGAGACGGCGGTGGCGGCCGCGCCCGCGGCGAGCAGCGCCCCCATGGACACGACGGACGGGCGCGGGTCGCGCTGCACTCCTGCTGCGGACATGGCTCCTCCTGGCCTGGGCCGGCCCGTACTTAGGCAAACCTAACCAGCCCTCTGTACCATGTGACCACGCCGGACTCGATCGGCGCAATATCTTGCCGACGAGTTGTCGGTACGTTTTCCGGGACGCCGCCCCGAGAACCGGCTACAGCGCGGCCAGCGCGCCCGGCGCGGACCAGCGCGCCCCGATCCCGCGCACCGAGACCTCCCGTACGTCGTCCATGACCTCCTCGTGGCCGACCGCCCGCGCGATCACCACGTGCAGCCGGTCATCGGAGAGCTCCTCGACCTTGCCGTCGCCCCACTCCACGACGACCACGGACTCGGGCAGCGAGACGTCGAGGTCCAGGTCCTCCATCTCGTCCAGCCCTCCGCCGAGGCGGTACGCGTCCACGTGGACCAGCGCCGGCCCGCCGCTCAGCGAGGGGTGGACCCGGGCGATCACGAAGGTCGGCGAGGTCACGGCTCCCCGTACGCCCAGCCCCTCGCCCAGGCCCCGGGTCAGCGTGGTCTTGCCCGCGCCGAGCTCCCCGGTCAGCAGGACGAGGTCGCCCGGGCGGAGCAGGCCGGCGAGGGTGCGGCCCAGCTGCTGCATGGCCTCGGGCGAGTCGACGGTGATGCGCGCCTCGGCGGCGGCCGCCTCAGCTCCCTGCTGCGGAGTCTGACTGAGCGGTGCTCGCGGCGCTTCCAGCGGTACTTCTTCCATGCCCGCCAACGTTAGTCGCTGCGGGCACGGCGCCGGTGCGCGCCAGCAGGTCGGTGAGCAGACCGGTCACCGTGTCGGGGTACTCCAGCATCATCAGGTGGCCGGCGGACTCCAGGACCACGAGCTCGGCGGCCGGCAGCGCGTCCTTGATGGCCTGGCTGTGCGCGGCGGGGGTGACCATGTCGCGATCGCCCGCGATGACGGTCACGGGGATGTCGGCGAACCGCTGGAGGGCGGCGCTCTTGTCGTGGATCTGGAAGGCCGGGTAGAACTCGGCGACCACGTCGATCGGGGTGGCCTCGATGAGCCGCTCGGCGAAGCGCGCGACACCCGGGTCCACCTCGCGGGGGGCGCCGAACGAGTACATCTTGATCATGCCGGCGAAGAGGTCGGCGGTGGCCCTGCGGCCCTTCTCGACCAGCTCCACCTGCGAGCCGAGCGCCTTGAGCACCGGCGGCAGGATCCGGCGCACGGCGCCCATGCCGACCGCGGGAAGTCCGTACGTCACCTGGTCGAGGTGGCCGCTGGAGGTGCCGACCAGGGCGACGCCGATCACCCGGTCGCGGATCAGCTCGGGGAACTGCTCCGCCAGCGCCATGATCGTCATGCCGCCCATCGAGTGGCCCACCAGGACCAGCGGCCCCTCGGGCGCGGCGGCCTCGATGACGGTCCGCAGGTCGCGGCCGAGCTGGTCGATGGTCACGCGCTCGCCGTCGGCCTGGGCGAACCCGCGCGCGCTGCGGCCGTGGCTGCGCTGGTCCCAGTACACGGAGCGGACCAGTCCGCGCAGGGCGGAGCGCTGGAAGTGCCAGGAGTCCTGGGCGAGGCAGTAGCCGTGGCAGAACACGACGGTCGGCGCGGCCGCGTCCTTGCGGCGCAGCCGGGTCCGCTTCTTGGGGCCCTCGGGCGGCTCGTCGACCTCGTAGTAGAGCTCGGTCCCGTCCTCGGCGTAGCAGGCGGCCGGGGTCCCGCGCAGGGAGCCGTAGTTGCCGGTGGCGTCGAGCGCGAGGCGCGCCTTGCGCCGCATGCCGCGCCCGACCGTGATCCGCTCGACCGCGACGCCGGCGGCCGCGCCCGCGGCTATCACGCCGATCGCGGCGCCGGCCCACCCCGCCTTGCGCCAGTTCTCGCTCACCGCGTCCACGCCGTCCTCACTCAGCCCTCAGCCGCCCAGGTAGACCCGGGGAACGCGCACCCCGATACGGGTGACGATCTCATAGGCGATCGTGTGCGCCGCTTGAGCCCAGTCCTCGGCCGTGGGCTCGCCGTGCTCGCCCGGGCCGAAGAGGACCGCCTCGTCCCCGGCGCGTACCAGGTCGGCGCCCAGGTCGACGACGAACTGGTCCATGGCCACGCGGCCGGCCACGCGGCGGATCTTGCCGCCGACCGAGACGGGGCCGGTCCCGGAGGCGTGCCGGGGGATGCCGTCCGCGTACCCGGCGGGGATGAGGGCGAGGTTCGTCTCGGCCTCGGTGACGTAGTGGTGCCCGTAGCTCACCCCGTGGCCGGCGGGCACGGTCTTGACCAGTGCGACGGAGGCCTTCAGGGTCATGGCGGGCCGCAGGCCCAGCTCCCGGGCGGTACCGAGCTCGGGGGCCGGGGAGACCCCGTAGACGGCGAGGCCGCAGCGCACGAGGTCGAAGTGGCTCTCGGGCAGGGTCAGGGTCGCGGGCGAGTTGGCGATGTGCCGGACCTCGGGCTCCACGCCCTCCTTCTCGGCGTACGCCAGCATGTCGCGGAAGGCCGCCAGCTGGAGCGGGATGGAGGGGTGACCGGGTTCGTCGGCGCAGGCGAAGTGGGACCAGACACCGGTGATCTTGACGGTGCCCTCGGCCTGGGCGGCGACGGCCGCACCGACGAGCTCGGTCCAGTCGGCGGGCTGGCAGCCGCCCCGGCCGAGGCCGGTGTCGGCCTTGAGCTGGACCCTGGCGGTGCGGCCGGCGGCGAGCGCGGCCTTGCGCACCTCATCGAGGGCCCAGACGCCGCTGACGGAGATGTCCAGGTCGGCCTCGACGGCCGCCTGCCAGGGCCCGCCGGGGGTCCACAGCCAGCACAGGATCGGCCCGGCGATCCCGGCGGCGCGCAGGGCGAGCGCCTCCTCGGGGGTGGCGGTTCCGAGCCAGGTGGCACCGGCGTCCTGGGCCGCCCGGGCGCACCGGACCGCTCCGTGGCCATAGGCGTCCGCCTTGACGACGGCCATCAGCTCGGCCCGGGGTGCCCGCGCGCGCAGGGCGCGTACGTTCGCCCGTACGGCGTCAAGATCGATCTCGGCGTACACGCGCGTCGGTGTCTCGTTCATCGCCCCCAGTCTCTCAGAGCGAGGCCGTGGCCTGTGCGACCGCCGTTCATACGGCGACATATTGGATGATATTCACCCCTGATGACGTATCAAAGGCGGTGGCCCGCGTGGCCGGTGCCGTGGTGGGCCTCCTCGCGGACGTCCCGCCAGGCCTCCGGGAGGAACTCCGCGATCTGCTGGGCCAGGAGCGGTGCTCCGGCGGCCGCCCGCCGCCCCGCGAGGCCGTGCACGTACGCCGCCACCGACGCGGCGTCCGGCGCCGCCAGGCCCGAGGCGAGCAGGGATCCGGCCAGACCGGACAGCACGTCGCCGCTGCCCGCGGTCGCCAGCCACGCGGTTCCCGTCGGGTTGACCCGCACCGGGCCGCCTCCGGGGCGCGCCACCAGCGTCGTCGACCCCTTCAGCAGGGCCGTCGCCCCGTACCGGGCCGCCAGGCTCCGTACGGACGACAGCCGGGCCGCCTCCACCGCCTCCCGGGAGGTACCGAGCAGCGCCGCGGCCTCCCCCGCGTGCGGGGTCAGCAGGGTCTCGGCCGGGCGGGCCCGCAGCACCTCCGGGTCCAGCCCGCGCAGCCCGTCCGCGTCCACCAGCACCGGCACCGGGTCCGCCAGCGCCTCGGCCACCTCAGCCGCCCGGCCCTCGCCGAGCCCCGGACCGACCACCCACGCCTGCACCCGGCCCCGCCCGATCAGCGTCTCCGGGTACCGCGCCAGCACGGCGTCCGCCGCCGGGCCGACGTAGCGCACGGCGCCCGCCCCGCCGCGCAGCGCCCCCGCGACGGCGAGCACCGCCGCGCCCGGGTACTGCGCGGATCCGGCGAGGACGCCCACCACGCCCCGCCGGTACTTGTCGCTCGACGCCGCCGGAGCCGGCAGCAACCGCGCGACGTCGGCGTGCTGGAGGGCCTCGGCGTCCGGGTCCGGCAGCGACAGCCCGATGTCCACCAGGCGCAGCGCGCCGGTGCGCGAGGCCCCCGGGTCGATGAGCAGTCCCGGCTTGTACGCCCCGAAGGTCACGGTGACATCGGCGCGGACGGCCGCCCCGGCCACCTCGCCGGTGTCCGCGTCGACCCCGCTCGGCAGGTCCACCGCCACGACGGGGGCGCCGGCCGGGATCCGCTCCACCAGCGCCGCGGCCGCCGGCCGGAGCCCGCCGCGGCCGCCGATGCCGACGAGCCCGTCCAGTACGAGGTCGGCCCGGCCGGGCACGGCCCGCGCGAGGCGGCCCCCGGCGGCCAGCAGCGCCCGCAGCCCGCCCGCGTGCACCCGCTCCGGATCCGCCGGCACGGCCGTCACCCCGGCGCCGCGCCGGGCGAGGCGGGCGCCCGCGTACAGGGCGTCGCCGCCGTTGTCCCCGGGCCCGACGAGCAGCACGACGCGCGCCCCGTACACCCGGCCCAGCAGTCCGGCGCAGACGGCGGCCAGCCCGGCCGCCGCCCGCTGCATCAGGGCACCTTCGGGCAGCCGGGCCATCAGCTCGCGCTCGGCGGCCCGTACGGTCTCCACGCTGTAAGCAGTACGCATGGGACCAGCCTGCCCGAAAAGGGGGCTCAGCCCTCGGCGATCACCACCGCCGAGGCGATGCCCGCGTCGTGGCTCAGGGAGATGTGCCAGGACTTCACGCCCAGCGCCACCGCCCTGGCCTCGACCGTCCCCGAGACCCGCACCCGCGGCTGCCCGGTCTCCTCGACATACACCTCGGCGTCCGTCCACAGCATCCCGCCGGGCGCGCCGAGCGCCTTGGCGAGGGCCTCCTTGGCCGCGAACCGGGCGGCGAGCGAGGCGGTCCCGCGCCGCTCGCCGCTCGGCAGCGTCAACTCGGAGTCGACGAAGAGCCGCTGCGCCAGTTGCGGTGTCCGCCGGAGCGACTCACCGAACCGCTCGATCTCGGCCACGTCGATTCCCACTCCGATAATCACCAGGCCAACTCGCTTCGCTCACTCCACGGTTACGACTGAGCCCCATTGTCCGCGACCGGCTCCGTCCGCTCCGCTCACTCCACCGTCACGGACTTCGCGAGGTTGCGCGGCTGGTCCACCTCGTTCCCGCGGGCCGTGGCCAGCTCGCACGCGAAGACTTGCAGCGGCACCGTCGCCACCAGGGGCTGGAGCAGCGTGGGCGTCGCCGGGATCCGGATCAGGTGGTCGGCGTAGGGGACGACCGCGTGGTCCCCCTCCTCCGCGATCACGATGGTCCGCGCCCCGCGCGCCCGGATCTCCTGGATGTTCGACACGATCTTGTCGTGCAGCACGGAGCGTCCGCGCGGCGACGGCACGACCACCACCACCGGCAGGTCCTGCTCGATCAGCGCGATCGGGCCGTGCTTGAGCTCGCCCGCCGCGAAGCCCTCGGCGTGCATGTACGCCAGCTCCTTGAGCTTGAGCGCGCCCTCCAGCGCCACCGGGTAGCCGACGTGCCGGCCGAGGAAGAGCACGGTGTCCTTGTCCGCGAGCGAGCGCGCCAGCTCCCGGACCGGCTCCATCGTCTCCAGTACGGTGTCCACGGCCCCGGCGATGTCGGACAGCTCGCGGATCACCGACTCGATCTCGTCGCCCCACTTGGTACCCCGCACCTGCCCGAGGTACAGCGCGACCAGGTAGCAGGCCACCAGCTGCGTCAGGAACGCCTTGGTCGAGGCGACGGCCACCTCCGGACCGGCGTGCGTGTACAGCACGGCGTCCGATTCGCGCGGGATCGTCGACCCGTTCGTATTGCAGATGGCCAGCACCCTGGCCCCCTGTTCGCGCGCGTGCCGCAGCGCCATCAGGGTGTCCATGGTCTCGCCGCTCTGCGAGATCGCGACCACGAGCGTCCGCTGGTCCAGGATCGGGTCGCGGTAGCGGAACTCGCTGGCCAGCTCCGTCTCGCACGGGATGCGGGTCCAGTGCTCGATGGCCAGCTTCGCGATCATGCCCGCGTGGTACGCCGTACCGCACGCCACGATCACGACCTTGTCCACCTCCCTGAGCACCGAGACGGGGATGCGCACCTCGTCCAGGCTCAGCGAACCGCTCGCGTCGATCCTGCCCAGGAGGGTGTCGGCGACGGCCTTCGGCTGCTCGGCGATCTCCTTGAGCATGAAGTAGTCGTATCCCCCCTTCTCGGCCGCGGAGGCGTCCCAGTCCACGTGGTAGGCCCGCACCGACGCGGGCGCACCCGCGAAGTCGGTCACCGTGACCCCGTCGCGGCGGAGCTCGACGACCTGGTCCTGCCCCAGCTCGATCGCGGACCGGGTGTGGGCGATGAACGCGGCCACGTCCGAGGCGAGGAAGTTCTCCCCCTCCCCCACGCCCACCACGAGGGGGGAGTTCCGGCGGGCCCCGACCACCACGTCCGGCGCGTCGGCGTGCACCGCGACCAGCGTGAACGCGCCCTCCAGCCGCCGGCACACCTGCCGCATGGCCTCCGCGAGGTCCCCGCCGGCCTCGAACCGCTCGGCCAGCAGGTGGGCCACGACCTCGGTGTCCGTCTCGGACTCCAGCCGGTGCCCGCGCTCGGCGAGTTCGGCGCGCAGGGCGGCGAAGTTCTCGATGATGCCGTTGTGGACGACGGCCACCTTGCCCGCGTTGTCGAGGTGCGGATGGGCGTTGACGTCGGTGGGCCCGCCATGGGTGGCCCAGCGGGTGTGCCCGAGTCCCGTGGATCCGGCCGGCAGTGGATGCCCGACCAGCTCCTTCTCCAGATTGACCAGTTTTCCGGCCTTCTTGGCGGCGACGAGCCCCCCGTCGGCCAGCACGGCGACGCCCGCCGAGTCGTAGCCGCGGTACTCCAGCCGCTTGAGTCCGGCGATGACCACATCGAGCGCCGACTGCGCTCCCACGTAACCCACAATTCCGCACATACGGCGCAGCGTACGCCGTGGTCGGCCGCCTGCCCCGTACCTGAACAAGACGAAAAACCCGCCCCGGCGAATGCGCCGGAGCGGGATTGACGTTGTTCGAGGCCCGTACGGACGGGTCGTCAGCCGAGCTTCTTGACCTGGGTGTCGATCACGGTCTTGGGCTGCTTCGCCACCACGCCCAAGGCGGAGAAAGAGGACAGCGTGTTGCCCTTGCGTACGACCACGAAGTGAGTGGTGGTCTTGTCGCCGTCGTCCAGGTCCATGGTCAGGGTGAAGGCCGCAGCCTCGTCCCCGGCAGTGACGGCGGAACCCGGCTTGACGTCGAGGAACTTCGTATTCTCACCGCCATTGGTGACCGTGTAGCCGCCGGAGCAGGCCGTGGCGGCCGTCTTGACAGCGGCGAACGCCTCCTCGGCGCCCTTGCCGTCGTAGGAGCCGAGATTGACCAGCGTCTGGGTGGAGCCGATCGCCTCCAGTCCCGCCTTCAGCTTTTCCTCGGGCGAGGCGTCGGCAGCGGGCTCCTTCAGCTTGTCCTTGGCCACCGTGAGGCCCACACCGGTCGGGGCGCCCACTTTCTGGCCGAACTGGGCCTGCATCAGCACCTTGCACTCGGCCTTGTCGACCGTGGCTCCGGCCCCTTCGTCGACGGCCTGCGCGGCTTCGTCAGCGGAGACGATCTGGTCAGGCAGGTCCGCCTGGGTGACGAGGAGCGCCTTGACCTCGGCATCCGTCTTGCCCTTGACCGCGGGCGCGGCCGGAGCGGAGGACGAGCCCGCCTTCGGCTCGTCCTTCTTGTCGGTCGACTTGTCCGAGCCGCATGCGGTGGCCAGCAGCGCCAGCGAGAACGCGGACGCAGCCACGACGGAACGGCGGACGATGGTGTTGCGCACGGAAAATCCCCCCATGGAAAACGATTACGCACAGCAAACTACCGGTCGCCACCGACACAAGATCCGGCATTTCCGGCACGGGACCCATCGTGACCGAGGTGATATCCCCCCGAGACAGCGCCGCCCGCCACGTGACCGACCCCACCACCCACAACCGCCCCCGAGCCACGACAATGGGGTGTGATCACTTCGCCGCCACGAAGCACGCCGCCGGAGAGCGCGATGGAGCGCCCCGACCGCCCCGAGCGACCCCACCGCCGGGCCGAGGTCTCCCCGTACGTCGACCTCACCCGCGACGAGTGGAGCGCGCTGCGCGAGCGGACCCCGCTCCCCCTCACGGCCGAGGAGGTCGAGCGGCTGCGCGGCCTGGGCGACGTCATCGACCTCGACGAGGTCCGGGACGTCTACCTCCCGCTCTCCCGCCTCCTCAACCTCTACGTCGGCGCCACGAGCAACCTCCGCGGCACCCTCAACACCTTCCTCGGCGACGCCGGCAACGGCCACGGCGCCCAGCAGGGCACCCCCTTCGTCATAGGGGTCGCCGGCTCCGTAGCCGTCGGCAAGTCCACCGTGGCCCGTCTGCTCCAGGCCCTGCTCGCCCGCTGGCCGGAGCACCCCCGCGTCGAGCTGGTCACCACCGACGGCTTCCTCTATCCCATGAAGGAGCTCCGGCGGCGCGGGCTGACCGCCCGCAAGGGCTTCCCGGAGTCGTACGACCGCCGCGCGCTCACCCGCTTCGTCGCGGACATCAAAGCGGGCAAGGACGAGGTCAGCGCCCCGGTCTACTCGCACCTGATCTACGACATCGTCCCCGGCGAGCAGCTCGTCGTGCGCCGCCCCGACATCCTGATCGTCGAGGGGCTCAACGTCCTCCAGCCCGCCCTGCCCGGCACGGACGGCCGTACGCGCGTCGCGCTCGCCGACTACTTCGACTTCAGCGTGTACGTGGACGCCCGGCCCGAGGACATCGAGCGCTGGTACCTCAACCGGTTCCGCAAGCTGCGCGAGACCGCGTTCCAGAACCCGTTCTCCTACTTCCGCAAGTACACCCAGGTCTCCGAGGAGGAGGCCTTGGAGTACGCGCAGACCATGTGGCGCACGATCAACAAGCCGAACCTCCTGGAGAACGTGGCCCCGACCCGCGGCCGCGCCACGCTCGTCGTCCGCAAGGGCCCGGACCACAAGGTCCAGAAGCTCAGCCTCCGCAAGCTCTGACCCTTTCGCCACTAGGGTGCGGCCATGCTGCACCTGCGGTTGATCACGCCGGGCGACCGGACCGACGCCGTGGTCTCGGCCATCGAGTCGATGGTCGGCACCACCCATCTGGTCGTACTGCCGGGCGCCGCCCGCGAGCCCCGCGGCGACCTGGTGCTGTGCGACGTCGCCCGGGAGGCGGGGGACGAGCTGCTGCGCGAGCTGCGGGAGCTGGGCATCGAGCGGGACGGCTCGATCGCCGTCGAGAACATCGACCTCGTCCTGTCGCAGCGGGCCCAGGCGGCCGCGGAGGAGGCCCCGGGCGAGGCGGCCGACGCGGTGCTGTGGGAGCAGCTGACCGAGGTCACCCACGAGGAGTCCACGCTCAGCATCACGTACGCCGCGTTCATGATCCTCGCGACCATGATCGCGGCCTGCGGCGTGGTGCTGGACAACGCCGTCCTGATCGTGGGCGCGATGGCGGTCGGCCCCGAGTTCGGTCCGCTCGCGGGCGTCTGCACCGCGGTAGTGCAGCGCGAGCCGCGGCACGCCCTGCGCTCCCTGGGCGCACTGCTGATCGGCTTCGCCTCGGCGATCATCGCCACCACCGTGTTCAGCCTGGGGATGGACGCGATCGGGCAGTTCCACGCGGAGATGCTGGATCGGCCCCGCCCGAACACCGGCTTCATCTGGCAGCCGGACCCGCTGTCCTTCGTGGTGTCGGTGCTCGCCGGCATGGCGGGCGTACTGTCCCTGACCTCCGCCAAGTCGGGGGCGCTGGTCGGCGTGGCCATCTCCGTGACCACCGTCCCGGCCGGTGCGAACGCCGCCGTGGCCCTCAGCTACGGGTACCTCGCCCAGATGTGGGGATCGGTCGAGCAGCTGCTGATCAACCTGGGCGGGATCATGCTGGCCGGCGTCCTGACCCTGTACGGGCAGAAGGCGCTGTGGCGGACCCAGCGCGGCCGCTGGTCCCGCCGCCCCACGACCACCTGAACGGCCCCGGAACGCCGTCGGCCCCGCCCCCGGAGCAATGGGGGGCGGGGCCGATCGGGTGGGACAGGACTATCCGAGCGCCGACTTCACGGCGTCCGCCAGCCGGCCGGCGACCGCGCGGGCCTGCTCGATGTCGGCGGCCTCGACCATCACCCGCACCAGCGGCTCGGTGCCCGACGGACGGAGCAGCACCCGCCCGGTGGTGCCCAGCTCCCGCTCGGCGTCGGCGACGGCAGCGGCCAGTTCGCCGGAGGTCGTCACCCGGGACTTGTCCACGTCGGGAACGTTGATCAGCACCTGCGGCAGCCGCCGCATGACGCCCGCGAGCTCGGCGAGCGAGCGGCCCGTGGCCGCGACGCGCGCCGCCAGCATCAGGCCGGTCAGCGTGCCGTCGCCGGTCGTGGCGTGGTCGAGGATGATCACGTGGCCCGACTGCTCGCCGCCGAGCGCGTAGCCGTGCTCCTTCATCGACTCCAGCACGTACCGGTCGCCGACGCCGGTCTGCACGACCTCGATGCCCTCGCCCTCCATGGCCAGCTTGAAGCCGAGGTTGGACATCACGGTGCCGACGACGGTGTTGCCGCGCAGCTGGCCGGCCTCGCGCATGGCCAGGGCCAGCACCGCGAGGATCTGGTCGCCGTCGATCTCGGCGCCGGCGGCGTCGACCGCGAGGCAGCGGTCCGCGTCGCCGTCGTGCGCGATGCCGAAGTCGGCGCCGTGCTCGACCACGGCCTGCTTGAGGAGTTCCAGGTGGGTGGAGCCGCAGCCGTCGTTGATGTTGAGGCCGTCGGGCTCGGCGCCGATGGTGATCACCTCGGCACCCGCCCGGGTGAAGGCCTCGGGCGAGACGCGGGCGGCCGCGCCGTGCGCCTCGTCCAGGACGATCTTGAGGCCCTCGATGCGGTTCGGGAGGACGCCGATGAGGTGGGCGACGTACTTGTCGAAGCCCTCGTCGTAGTCGGAGACGCGGCCGACGCCGGAGCCGGTGGGCCGGTCCCACGGGGCGCCGGTGCGGTGCTCCTCGTAGACGGACTCGATGCGGTCCTCCAGCTCGTCGGCGAGCTTGTGGCCGCCGCGGGCGAAGAACTTGATGCCGTTGTCGGGCATCGCGTTGTGGCTGGCGGAGAGCATCACGCCGAGGTCGGCACCCAGCGCACCGGTGAGATACGCCACCGCCGGGGTGGGCAGCACACCGACGCGCAGGACGTCCACGCCCGCGCTCGCGAGGCCCGCGACGACCGCCGCCTCCAGGAATTCGCCGGACGCGCGCGGGTCGCGGCCGACGACCGCGGTCGCGCGGTGGCCCGCGAAGGTGCCCGCCTCGGCGAGTACGTGGGCAGCTGCCACGGAGAGACCGAGCGCGAGCTCAGCCGTCAGATCCGCGTTGGCGACGCCGCGTACACCGTCCGTCCCGAAGAGTTGTCCCACTGTTGTCCTCCCGAGTTCACGCTTCGTTTGTGACCGCTTGTGACATGTATTTGCCGCTTGTGGCGGTAAACGAACCGCCCCGGCAGCACGGAGAGTGCTGCCGGGGCGGTTTGTTGCTGAACAGCAGGCGCAGATTAACGCTTGCTGTACTGCGGAGCCTTACGGGCCTTCTTAAGACCGGCCTTCTTGCGCTCGACCGCACGGTCGTCGCGGGAAAGGAAGCCGGCCTTCTTCAGCGCCGGGCGGTTGTTGTCGACGTCGGCCTCGTTCAGGGCACGGGCCACGCCGAGGCGCAGGGCGCCGGCCTGGCCGGAGACGCCGCCACCCGCGATGCGGGCGATGATGTCGTAGCGACCGTCGAGCTCAAGGAGCTTGAACGGCTCGTTGACTTCCTGCTGGTGCACCTTGTTGGGGAAGTAGTCCTCAAGGGTGCGACCGTTGATCTTCCACTTGCCGGTGCCCGGAACGATCCGGACGCGGGCGATGGCGTTCTTGCGACGGCCCAGGCCGGCGGCCGGCTGCGGGTCGCCGAAGCGGCCGGCAAGGGACTCGGAGGTGTAGTCGCCCTCGACGACGACCTCAGACTCGGTGGTGTACTCCTCGACGCCCTCGAACTCTTCGACGGGGGTCTCGGCGGTGGTCTCGGCCACGATGCTCCTCAGAATTTTCTACGTCTTAGGGGGTGGCCGGAACTACTGCGCGACCTGGGTGATCTCGAACGGCACCGGCTGCTGGGCAGCGTGCGGGTGCTGGTCGCCCGAGTAGACCTTCAGCTTCGAGAGCATCTGACGGCCCAGGGTGTTCTTGGGGAGCATGCCCTTGACGGCCTTCTCGACGGCCTTCTCCGGGTTGTTCGCCAGGAGGTCGTCGTAGCGCACGGAGCGGAGACCGCCCGGGAAGCCGGAGTGGCGGTACGCCATCTTCTGGGACGCCTTGTTGCCGGACAGGTGAACCTTGTCGGCGTTGATGATGACGACGAAGTCGCCCATGTCCATGTGAGGCGCATAGGTCGGCTTGTGCTTGCCGCGCAGGAGGGCGGCGGCCTGGGTCGCCAGACGGCCGAGGACAACGTCCTGGGCGTCGATGACGAGCCACTGGCGCGAGATGTCGCCGGGCTTGGGGCTGAACGTACGCACGCGTATGCCTTCGCTTCTTCAGTGGTGGTATCCCAAGGGCGCAAGCCCCCGCGGGAAGGTCCTGACAGGGTCACCACGGACGATCACGACAGCCCTCGTTCACATCAGGGACGCAACCCGTGTGAACCGCTGGTCATCGGTCCGGTGGACCGGCGCAAGGCCCTTTCACGTGAGAATGAGAAAGCCAATACGCATAACAAACCAGCAGGATACCCAAGCAGACCCATACGGGTCAAAACGCGGTCCGCGATGCCGATTCTGCTGGCGTCGCGGCGCACTCCGGTTCGGTCCTGGATGGGGACCCCGCAGTTGTTACTTGCCCAAGAGTAACCCGACCGGAGCGCAGCGCACGACGCACCAGCAGGATCGCCAGCCCGCACAAGGTGGCGCAGTCCTTGAAGGCGCGCCTCTTGTGGGCCAGCTCGGAGGGCCACGGGAGGAGCGCCACCTGGGGCGTCAGGGCCAGCCAGAACCAGGGCGAGCGCGGCATCGACCCCGGCCGCACCGCCGAGGCCAGCAGCAGCGGGAGCACCACCAGCAGGTAGTGGTCGAAGGACGGCCGCGAGACCAGGAATGCGGTGAGCATCACCATGCAGGCCGTCTCCACGAGCCGCAGCTCTCCCCCGTCCGTCTCCTGCGCCGTGCGCCGCCACCGCGTCCAGGCGGCCCACAGACCCGCCCCGGCCCCCGCGAAGGCCACCAGCACCGCCACCGGCTCCGGCACCCCCAGCCGCGGCAGCACCGCTATGGGAGAGGCGTCCCACGGCAGCGCGTACGCGTCCTGCCCCTGGAGCAGGAACGGCAGGGTCTTGGTGAAGAACAGCGTCGGACTGGGCATCATCAGCGCCCCGAGCACCGACATCCCGAGCGGCACCAGCACGGCGGCGGCCAGCCCCCGCCACTGCCGGGCCAGTACGAAGACCAGCCCGATCGGCACCAGCATGGGCTTGCAGGCGATGGCCAGCCCCACCACCAGCCCGGCGGCCGCCCAGGACCGCCGGTGCGCGAGCAGCAGCGCCACCGGCAGCGCGGCGGCCGAGATCGCCGTCCAGTTGCCGATCAGCACGAGGTTCACGTACGGCTTGTAGGCCAGGGCCAGCGCCGGGAACCCGACGACCGCGAAGCGCGAGCGCAGCGGTACCGAGAACATCCGCAGCGCGGCCAGCCACCCGATGCCCAGCAGCCCGGACATCGCCACCGGCAGGATCCAGCGCAGCACCGCCGTCGGCAGCAGCGCCTCGGGGACGGCCATCAGGACCGCGCTGGGCAGGTAGAGGAAGCGCTTGTCCTCGTACGGCGACCCGCCGGCCAGCAGCGTTCGCGCCGCCTTGACCACGAAGGCGTTGTCGGAGCCCCAGTTCTCCCGCAGGCTCGTGGAGACGCAGACCCCCAGGACCACCGCGAGCGAGAGCAGCCGCCAGGGCCGGGACGCGGGCCGCAGCAGCCAGTCGAGCAACCGGTCGCCGAAGCCCTGCTTCTCCCGCCTCATGAGCCAGATGCCAGGCCACAGGCCCACGACGCCTCCCCCTCACTCCGACCGAGGGGGCGGTCTCCCCCTAGCGCTTGCGCTCGACCCTACGTTCGTCCCAAACGGGTTCCTGAGTCTCTCGCACAACACCGTCGGAACCGAAGACCAGGAAACGGTCAAATGTCCGCGCGAACCACCGGTCGTGCGTGACGCAGAGCACAGTGCCCTCGTACGACTCCAGGCCGTCCTGGAGGGCCTCCGCGGATTCCAGGTCCAGGTTGTCCGTCGGCTCGTCCAGCAGCAGCGCCGTGGTGCCCGCCAGCTCCAGCAGCAGGATCTGGAAACGCGCCTGCTGGCCGCCCGACAGCCGCTCGAACGGCTGCTCCCCCTGGCGCTCCAGCTCGTACCGGCGCAGGACGGCCATGGCGGGGCCGAGCGGCTTCGCGGCCTCCGTCCACAGGATGTCGACGAGCGTGCGGCCGAACAGCTCGGGGTGGGCGTGCGTCTGCGCGAAGTGACCGGCGACCACCCGGGCACCCAGCTTGAAATCACCCGTGTGCCTGACGTCCTCGCCGGCCAGCAGCCGCAGGAAGTGCGACTTCCCGGAGCCGTTCGAGCCGAGCACCGCGACGCGCTCCCCGTAGAAGACCTCCAGCGAGAACGGCTTCATCAGGCCGGTGAGTTCGAGGTTCTCCACGGTCAGCGCGCGCACGCCGGTCCGGCCGCCCTTCAGGCGCATCTTGATGTCCTGCTCGCGCGGCGGTTCCGGCGGCGGGCCGGCCTCCTCGAACTTCTGGAAGCGCGTCTGCATCGCCCGGTAGCGCGAGGCCATGTCGGGGCTGCTCGCCGCCTGGTTGCGCAGCCGCAGGACCAGCGCCTTCAGCCGGGCGTGCTCCTCGTCCCAGCGCCGCTTGAGCTCCTCGAAGCGCGCGAAGCGCTCCTTGCGGGCGTCGTGGTAGGTGTCGAAGCCCGAGCCGTGCACCCACACGTCCGTGCCCGTGGGGCTCGGCTCCAGGCTGATGATCTTCTCGGCGGCCCGGGACAGCAGCTCCCGGTCGTGGGAGACGAAGAGCACGGTCTTTCGGGTCGCCTTGAGCTGCTCCTCCAGCCACCGCTTGCCGGGAACGTCCAGGTAGTTGTCCGGCTCGTCGAGCAGCAGCACCTCGTCCGGCCCGCGCAGCAGCGCCTCCAGCACGAGCCGCTTCTGCTCACCGCCCGACAGCGTGCGCACCTCGCGGAACTGCGCCTGGTCGTACGGGACCGCCAGCGCGGCCATGGTGCAGACGTCCCACAGGGTCTCCGCCTCGTAGCCCTGGACGTCGGCCCAGTCGCTCAGCGCCTGCGCGTACGCCATCTGCGCGGACTCGTCGTCCACCGTCATGATCAGGTGCTCGGCGTGGTCCACGGCCTTCGCGGCCTCGCGGAGCCGGGGCTGGGCCACCGAGACCAGCAGGTCCCGTACGGTCGTCTCGTCCCGTACGGAGCCCACGAACTGCGACATCACTCCGAGGCCGCCGCTGACGGTGGTCCCGCCGCCGTGCGGCTGGAGGTCGCCGGAGATCAGCTTCAGCAGGGTGGACTTGCCGGCGCCGTTCGCCCCGACGAGGGCGACGACCGACCCCTCCCCCACGCGGAAGGAGACGTCGGGGAGCAGGACCCGCCCGTCGGGAAGGTAGTACTCCAGGTGGCTGGCTTCGAGATGTCCCATGCCGGGCATTGTCCAGGCCCGGCGCCGATCCGCCCAAACGGGTTCCCCGCCCCGCGGCGGATCAGCAGCAGCCGACGCCCGGGAGGGTGCGCAGGTTGCGGGCCTCCTTGCTGCGGGCGGCCAGCAGCTCGTCCGCCGGGTAGCCGACCTCCTCCAGCGTGAGCCCGTGCGGCTTCACGACGTGCACCGAGGAGTCCCGTACGGCGGCCCGCAGGACCTTCCCCGGCCAGTCGGTCGGCCGGTGTCCGTCCCCGACGTGCAGCAGGGCGCCGACCAGCGAACGGACCATGTTGTGGCAGAAGGCGTCGGCGCGCACGGTCGCGGTGACGATCCCGTCCTCGCCCCGCTCCCAGCCGAGCTGCTGGAGGGTGCGGATGGTCGTGGCGCCCTCGCGCTTCTTGCAGTACGCGGCGAAATCGTGCTCGCCGAGCAGCGCGGCGGCGGCCTCGTTCATGGCGTCCACGTCGAGCGGCCACTGGTGCCACAGCACGTGCCCGCGGCGCAGCGGGTCGACGCCGCCCTGGTGGTCGCCGACGCGGTAGGCGTAGCGGCGCCAGATGGCGGAGAACCGCGCGTTGAAGCCCTCGGGGGCCTCGGCCGCCCTCCACACCCGTACGTCGTGCGGCAGCCGGCCGGCGAGGCGGCGCAGCAGCTTGTCGTGGTGCTCGGCCCACACCTCGTCGCGCACGTCGAACTGCGCGACCTGCCCGCGCGCGTGCACCCCGGCGTCGGTCCGCCCGGCCACGGTCAGCTCGACCGGGTCCGGCAGCCGCATCACGGTCTGCAGGGCCGACTCCAGCTCGCCCTGGACGGTCCGCAGCACGCGCTGCTTCGCCCAGCCGGAGAAGTCCTTGCCGTCGTACGACAGGTCCAGCCGTACCCGGACGTGCCCGGGCTCCACCTCGTCACTCACGTGACCGATCCTCTCAGAAGCTCAAGAACGTCGGAAAACGCAGAACGGGCCCGCCCCGGGAAGGGGCGGGCCCGTTCAGAGCCGATCAAGCAAGCTCGATCCCGGAGCGGGATCAGGCCTCCTTGGTCTCCTCGGCGGCGGGAGCCTCGGCCACGGCCTCGGCGTCCTTCGCGGCGCGCTTGGTGGCGGCCTCGGCCTCACCAGTGGCCTGCTGGGCGACCGTGAGGGCCTCGACCAGCTCGATCACGGCCATCGGGGCGTTGTCGCCACGACGGTTGCCGATCTTGGTGATGCGCGTGTAACCACCGGGGCGGTTCTCGTAGCGCGGGGCGATCTCGGTGAACAGCGTGTGCACGATGCTCTTGTCCGTGATCGTCTGCAGCACCAGGCGACGGTTGTGGATGTCGCCCTTCTTGGCCTTGGTGACCAGACGCTCGGCGTAGGGACGCAGGCGGCGGGCCTTGGCCTCGGTGGTGGTGATGCGGCCGTGCTCGAAGAGCGCCTTCGCGAGGTTCGCGAGGAGGTGCTTCTCGTGTGCGGCGGAGCCGCCCAGACGGGCACCCTTTGCGGGACGCGGCATGGTGTTACTCCTTCATATCTGCACCGGCCGTGTCAGGTACCGGTGTCAGTTCCCCCGGGGCGGCCGCCCCGGGAAAGTCTTTTCTTAGTACTGCTCGGTCTCGACGAAACCGGCGTCCGCGTCGTCGTCGGCACCGAAGGCGTCGGCGGCGGCGGTCGGGTCGAATCCGGGCGGGCTGTCCTTGAGGGCCAGGCCCATGCCGGCCAGCTTCGCCTTGACCTCGTCGATCGACTTCGCACCGAAGTTGCGGATGTCGAGCAGGTCGGCCTCGGAGCGGGCGACGAGCTCACCCACGGAGTGGATGCCCTCGCGCTTGAGGCAGTTGTACGACCGAACGGTGAGCTCCAGCTCCTCGATCGGCAGCGCCAGGTCGGCGGCCAGGGCGGCGTCCGTCGGGGACGGGCCCATGTCGATGCCCTCGGCGTCGATGTTGAGCTCGCGCGCCAGACCGAACAGCTCGACCAGGGTCTTGCCGGCGGACGCCATGGCGTCGCGCGGGCGCATGGCCTGCTTGGTCTCGACGTCGACGATGAGCTTGTCGAAGTCGGTGCGCTGCTCGACTCGGGTCGCCTCGACCTTGTAGGTGACCTTGAGGACCGGGCTGTAGATGGAGTCGACCGGGATGCGGCCGATCTCCTGGCCCAGCTGCTTGTTCTGGACGGCGGAGACGTAGCCGCGACCGCGCTCGACGGTCAGCTCCATCTCCAGCTTGCCCTTGCCGTTGAGCGTGGCGAGGACGAGGTCCGGGTTGTGCACCTCGACACCGGCCGGGGGCGCGATGTCGGCAGCGGTGACCAGGCCGGGACCCTGCTTGCGCAGGTACATCACGACCGGCTCGTCGTGCTCCGAGGAGACGACCAGCTGCTTGATGTTGAGGATGATGTCGGTGACGTCTTCCTTGACACCGGGCACGGTGGTGAACTCGTGCAGGACGCCGTCCACGCGGATGCTGGTGACAGCGGCACCCGGGATCGAGGACAGGAGCGTGCGGCGCAGCGAGTTGCCGAGGGTGTAGCCGAAGCCCGGCTCCAGCGGCTCGATCACGAACCGCGAGCGGTACTCGTCGACGACCTCTTCGGTCAGCGAAGGACGCTGAGCGATAAGCATGTCTGTGTTCCTTCAGTCGTGGACGCCCACTATTTGACGCCCGACGGGTAAAGCCAGGTACAGCAAGGGTACGGGCGGTACGTCCTCCCGCAGGAGAACGGACCGCCCGGACACTCAAAGACGCACAGGTGCGCCCGCTGCGTCAGACGCGGCGGCGCTTCGGCGGACGGCAGCCGTTGTGCGGGGTGGGGGTGACGTCCTGGATCGAGCCGACCTCAAGGCCGGTGGCCTGGAGGGAGCGGATCGCGGTCTCGCGGCCGGAGCCCGGACCCTTGACGAAGACGTCGACCTTGCGCATGCCGTGCTCCTGCGCGCGGCGGGCGGCCGACTCGGCGGCCATCTGCGCGGCGAAGGGGGTGGACTTGCGCGAGCCCTTGAAGCCGACGTGGCCGGCGGAGGCCCAGGAGATCACGTTGCCCGAGGGGTCCGTGATCGAGACGATCGTGTTGTTGAACGTGCTCTTGATGTGGGCGTGCCCGTGAGCGACGTTCTTCTTTTCCTTGCGGCGCACCTTCTTGGCAGCGCCCTGACGACCCTTGGGGGGCATCTAAATCTCCTACGGGAGGTGGTCGGTCCTACAGCGCAAGACCGCTGAACAGGACTACTTCTTGCCCGGCTTCTTCTTACCGGCGATCGCGCGACGCGGGCCCTTGCGGGTACGCGCGTTCGTGCTGGTGCGCTGGCCGTGCACCGGGAGGCCGCGACGGTGGCGGATACCCTGGTAGCACTGGATCTCGATCTTGCGGCGGATGTCGCCCTGGATCTCGCGGCGGAGGTCACCCTCGGTACGGAGGTTGGCGTCCACGTACTCGCGGATCTTGACGAGGTCCTCTTCGGCCAGGTCACGAACGCGGGTGTTCGGGTTCACGCCGGTGGAGGCGAGGATCTCCTTGGACCGGGTGCGCCCGATACCGAAGACGTAGGTGAGTGCGATCTCCACGCGCTTTTCGCGCGGGATGTCAACACCGGAAACGCGTGCCATTCAATGGCTCCTGTGTGTTCGGGGGTCTTCCGCAGAACCACTCCCGACCGCCGACCACACCTGATGGGTGGTGGTACGTCCGGGTCCCCGGCCCCCGCCGGAGGTGCCGCCGGCCCCTCTCAGGGCTGGGCGGGCTCTGCGTATGTACGTTTTCTTACGTCGCGCGAAGAACTGCGTAGTGCAGGTCGGTCGGCGTGCGTCAGCCCTGGCGCTGCTTGTGGCGCAGGTTGTCGCAGATGACCATGACCCGACCGTGACGGCGGATCACCTTGCACTTGTCGCAGATCTTCTTGACGCTCGGCTTGACCTTCATGTTGGTGAGGTTCTCCGGGTCAGTGCCACCACCCGTGCCGGGACGTGCGCCCAGGCAGGAGTGAAGACAAGATCTACTTGTATCGGTAGACGATCCGGCCACGCGTCAGGTCGTACGGAGACAGCTCCACAACGACCCGGTCATCCGGGAGGATGCGGATGTAGTGCATACGCATCTTGCCGCTGATGTGCGCGAGGACCTTGTGACCGTTCTGCAGTTCCACCTTGAACATCGCGTTCGGGAGGGACTCGATCACGGTGCCCTCGATTTCGATGGCACCTTGCTTCTTGGCCACGCTTCGCCCTTCGAATCGGCTACCTTGATCAGCTCCCCGCCTTCGCATGAGGACATGCGGGTGCAAAGGAGCCGACGAGTCAGTCTACGTCAGGGCACCCAGAAAGACGAATCCGGAAAGTTTGCCCTACAGCGTAGATCATTAACCAAGGGGATCCGGCGCAGTGGTCACGCCGTACTCCGCCAGCTTGGCCTTGCCGCAGTCCGGGCTCGTCAGGACGATGGGGCCCGCCTCGGTCAGGGCGATGGAGTGCTCCCAGTGCGAGGACCAGGTGCCGTCGGTGGTGATGACCGTCCAGTCGTCCGCCAGGACCTCCGTCTGGGGGGTGCCCAGGGAGACCATGGGCTCGATCGCCAGGCACACGCCCGGGACCAGCTTGATGCCCTTGCCCCGCTTGCGGGAGACGTAGTTCAGCAGGTGCGGGTCCATGTGCATCTCGGACCCGATGCCGTGGCCGCCGTAGTCCTCGATGATCCCGTACTTGCCCGTGGCCGGCCGCGGCTGGCGGCGGATGTAGCCCTCGATCGCCTTGGAGATGTCCACGAGGCGGTTGCCGAGCTTCATCGCGGCGATGCCGGCCCACATCGACTCCTCGGTCACCCGGGAGAGCTCGATCAGCTCCGGAGCGTGCCCCGTGCCCACGAAGGCCGTGTACGCCGCGTCGCCGTGCCAGCCGTCGACGATCGCGCCGGCGTCGATGGAGATGACGTCGCCGTCCTTGAGGACCGTCTTGTCGTCGGGGATGCCGTGGACGACGACCTCGTTCACGGACGTGCAGATCGTCGCGGGGAAGCCGCCGTAGCCGAGGAAGTTCGACTTGGCCCCGGCATCCGCGATGACCTTGCGGGCCACCATGTCCAGATCCCGCGTCGTGGCGCCCGGCACGGCCGCCTCACGGGTCGCCGCGTGGATCGCGGCGACGACCAGCCCTGCCTCGCGCATCTTCGCGATCTGCTCGGGGGTCTTGATCTGCACCATGGACGGGGCCTTCCACCTTCGGTTCGGGTCTTCTCAACAGTACGGCCGCGATGCCCTGGGGACATCGCGGCCGTACCTGCACAGCGGGGGAAACTACTTCTTGAGGGCGTCCATCGCACGCTGCGTGACGTCCGCGACCTCACCGAGGGCGGGGATGGTCACCAGCAGGCCCTGGGCCTTGTAGTAGTCGATGATCGGCTCGGTCTGCGTGTGGTAGACCTCAAGCCGGTTGCGCACGGTCGCCTCGGAGTCGTCGTCGCGCTGATAGAGCTCGCCGCCGCAGGTGTCGCAGACTCCCTCGGCCTTCGGCGCCGCGTACACGACGTGGAAGACGTGCGCGGAGTCGTTGCGGCAGATCCGGCGGCCGGCGATGCGCTTGACGACCTCGTCCTCCTCGACCTCCAGGTCGAGGACGGCGTCCAGCTTCATGCTCGCGGCCTGCAGCATCTCGTCCAGCGCCTCCGCCTGGGAGACGTTGCGCGGGAAGCCGTCCAGCAGGAAGCCGTTCACGGCGTCCGGCTGTTCCATCCGGTCCTTGGCCATGCCGATGGTGATCTCGTCGGGGACGAGGTCACCGGCGTCCATGAACGCCTTCGCGCGCTGGCCCAGCTCGGTGTTCTGGCTGATGTTGGCCCGGAAGAGGTCGCCCGTGGAGATGTGCGGGATCGACAGGTTCTTCGCAAGGAACGCGGCCTGCGTTCCCTTGCCCGCACCGGGCGGTCCGACGAGGACGATTCGCATCAGCGGAGGAACCCTTCGTAATTGCGCTGCTGGAGCTGGCTCTCGATCTGCTTCACGGTTTCCAGACCCACACCCACGATGATGAGGATGCTCGTCCCGCCGAACGGGAAGTTCTGGTTCGCTCCGAAGCCGGCCAACGCCATCGTCGGCACAAGAGCGATGAGACCCAGGTACAGCGACCCCGGCCAGGTGATCCGGTTGAGCACGTAGCTCAGGTACTCGGCGGTGGGTCGGCCGGCACGGATACCCGGGATGAACCCACCATACTTCTTCATGTTGTCTGCAACTTCCTCGGGGTTGAAAGAAATCGCCACGTAGAAGAACGCGAAGAAGACGATCAGGAGGAAGTAGGCCGCGATGTAGTACGGGTGGTCGCCCTTGACGAAGTGCTTCTGGATCCAGGTGGCCCAGCCGGCGGTCGAGCCGCTGAACTGCACGATCAGCGCCGGGATGTACAGGAGCGACGAGGCGAAGATGACCGGGATGACACCGGCCTGGTTCACCTTGAGCGGGATGTAGGTCGAGGTGCCCCCGTACGCGCGGCGGCCGATCATGCGCTTCGCGTACTGGACCGGAATCCGACGCTGCGCCTGCTCGACGAAGACCACGAGCGCGACCATGGCCAGGCCGACGAGGATGACCACGCCGAACTCGACCCAGCCGTCGGCGATCTTGCCCTGGAGCTTGATCTGCCACAGGGCGCCGATGAAGCCGGCGGCGATGGAGATGAACATCAGGATCGACATGCCGTTGCCGATGCCGCGGTCGGTCACGAGCTCACCGAGCCACATGACGACACAGGTACCCGCGGTCATGGTGATGACCATGACGATGGTGGTGAAGATCGACCGGTTCGGGACGATCTGGCTGGCGACCTGGCAACCCTGGAACAGGGCACCAGTGCGGGCGGTGGCCACGAGGCCGGTGCCCTGCAGGATCGCGAGTGCGACCGTCAGATAGCGCGTGTACTGAGTGATCTTCGCCGTGCCGGACTGACCCTCTTTTTTGAGGTTCTCCAGCTTCGGGATGACCACGGTCAGCAGCTGCAGGATGATGCTCGCCGTGATGTACGGCATGATGCCGAGCGCGAAGATCGTGATCTGCAGCAGCGCACCGCCGCTGAACATGTTGACGAGACCGAAGAGGCTGTTGCTGCTCCCGGCCTGGTCGACACAGATCTGAACGTTCTTGTAGCTCACGCCGGGTACCGGGATGTGGGACCCGAGCCGGAACAGCACGATGATGCCGAGCGTGAAGAGCAGCTTCTTGCGCAGGTCGGGCGTCTTGAACGCCCGGGCGAACGCGGTGAGCACGGTGCCTCCTGCGACCCCCGCGCTACTGCGTCAGAGGTGACGGTCTGAGGGATCGACGAATACGTACAAGCAAAGGTGCAGGCCACCTTACCGGCGACTGCGCCCCCCGTGGAACGACCAACCGGGGATGCCCCATATGTGAGGCATCCCCGGTCGGGTTTTACTCGCTATTTGTCACAAAGTTCGTCTTAGACGAGCTCGGTGACGGTGCCGCCGGCAGCGGCGATCTTCTCCTTGGCGGAGGCGGAAACGGCGTCAACCGAAACCGTCAGCGCCACGGAGATCTCGCCCTGGCCCAGGACCTTGACGAGGCTGTTCTTGCGCACCGCGCCCTTGGCGACCAGGTCGGCCACCGTGACCTCTCCACCCTCGGGGTAGAGAGCGCCGAGCTTGTCCAGGTTGACAACCTGGAACTCGGTGCGGAACGGGTTCTTGAAGCCCTTGAGCTTCGGCAGACGCATGTGGAGGGGCATCTGCCCACCCTCGAAGCGCTGCGGGATCTGGTAACGGGCCTTCTGGCCCTTCGTACCACGACCGGCCGTCTTACCCTTCGACGCCTCACCACGACCGACACGGGTCTTCGCGGTCTTGGCGCCGGGGGCGGGACGGAGGTTGTGGGCCTTCAGCGGGCTGTTCTCAGCCATGATTAGTCAACCTCCTCAACCGTCACGAGGTGGCGGACGGTGTGAACCATTCCGCGGAACTCGGGGCGGTCCTCCTTGACGACCACGTCGTTCAGGCGCTTGAGCCCGAGCGAACGCAGCGTGTCGCGGTGGTTCTGCTTGCTGCCGATGTACGACTTCGTCTGCGTGATCTTGAGGCGGGCCATTAGACACCCGCCCCAGCACGCGCACGAAGGAGAGCCGCGGGGGCGACGTCCTCAAGGGGCAGACCGCGGCGAGCCGCGATCTCCTCGGGACGCTGCAGGCCCTTGAGGGCCGCCACGGTCGCGTGCACGATGTTGATCGCGTTGTCGGAGCCGAGCGACTTCGACAGGATGTCGTGAACGCCGGCGCACTCCAGAACGGCGCGCACCGGGCCACCGGCGATAACACCGGTACCGGGGGAAGCAGGCTTCAGCAGGACAACGCCGGCCGCCTTCTCGCCCTGGATCGGGTGCGGGATGGTGCCCTGGATGCGCGGAACCTTGAAGAAGTTCTTCTTGGCTTCCTCGACACCCTTGGCGATGGCCGCGGGAACTTCCTTGGCCTTGCCGTAACCGACACCTACAGTGCCGTCACCGTCGCCCACCACGACCAGCGCGGTGAAGCTGAAGCGGCGACCACCCTTGACAACCTTGGCGACGCGGTTGATCGCGACAACGCGCTCAACGTAAGCGGTCTTCTCGGCGGCAGGGCCACCGTCGCGACCCTTCCGGTCCCGCCGCTCGCCGCCACCGGCACCGCTTCCGCGGCGCTGGGGTCCAGCCATTGGATTACCTCTCTCTGTTACGTCCGTGAGTCCCGGAACCGGGGCTTAGAACTTCAGCCCGGCTTCGCGGGCGGCGTCAGCCAGAGCGGCAATGCGCCCGGCGTATCGGTTGCCACCGCGGTCGAACACGACGGTCTCGACACCCGCGGCCTTGGCACGCTCGGCGACGAGCGCGCCGACAGCCTGGGCCTGCGAGCTCTTGTCGCCTTCGCCACCGCGGATCGAAGCGTCCAGGGTCGACGCGGACGCCAGGGTGTGACCCTGGAGGTCGTCGATGACCTGAGCAACGATGTTGCGGTTGGAACGCGTCACGACGAGGCGCGGACGCTCCGCCGTACCCGAGACGTTCTTGCGGATGCGGATGTGGCGGCGAGCCTTGGCAGCGCGCTTGTACGCGTCGCCCTTGGCGATCTTCACACCGTATGCCATGGCTACTTACCAGCCTTTCCGACCTTGCGGCGGATGACCTCGCCGGCGTACTTGACACCCTTGGCCTTGTACGGGTCGGGCTTCCGCAGCTTGCGGATGTTGGCGGCGACCTCGCCGACCTTCTGCTTGTCGATGCCCTCGACCGAGAACTTGGTGGGCGACTCGACCTTGAAGGAGATGCCCTCGGGCGCCTCGATCAGGATCGGGTGGCTGTAACCAAGCTGGAACTCCAGAGCGGAGCCCTTCGCGGCGACGCGGTAACCGACACCGCTGATCTCGAGAGCCTTGACGTATCCCGTGGTCACACCGGTGATCATGTTCGCCACCAGCGTGCGGGACAGGCCGTGCAGGGCCTTGTTCTGACGCTCGTCGTTCGGGCGGGTGACGTTCAGAACGCCGTCCTCACCCTTGACGATCTCGATCGGCGCGGCGACGGTGTGCGAGAGGAGACCCTTGGGGCCCTTCACCGCGACCGTGCGGCCATCGATGGTGACGTCCACACCGGCGGGAACCTGGATGGGGAGCTTGCCGATTCGCGACATTGCTTTTCCTCCGTTCCCGACTACCAGACGTAGGCGAGGACTTCCCCACCTACGCCCTTCTTGCCTGCCTGCTGGCCGGTGAGCAGACCGTGGGACGTGGAGATGATCGCCACGCCCAGGCCGCCGAGCACCTTCGGCAGGTTGGTGGACTTTGCGTACACGCGCAGACCGGGCTTCGAGATCCGCTTGATGCCCGCGATGGAGCGCTCACGGTTCGGCCCGAACTTCAGCTCGAGGACGAGGTTCTTGCCGACCTCGGCGTCCTCGACCTTCCAGCCGGTGATGAAACCCTCCTGCTTGAGGATCTCCGCGATGTGCGACTTGATCTTGCTGTGCGGCATCACGACAGTGTCGTGGTACGCCGAGTTAGCGTTACGCAGACGGGTCAGCATGTCTGCGATCGGGTCAGTCATGGTCATGAAGTGGCCTTCGGCCTCTCTCGCCGGGGTTTCCTGTATGCGCCATCCCTCTCCCCGCTCAGTGGCGGGACGGGTGCGGTGCGGGGACCTACGGCGTAGTAAGTCGTTATGGACGGCGGACGCCCAACCCCACAAGCCTACGGCATGCGGAGCAGGGCACCCACCGACCAGATGCTTACCGAGAGTGCCTGGTACTCCCCAAGTCCTTTCGGACGAGGGCGAATTACCAGGAGCTCTTGGTCACGCCCGGCAGCTCGCCACGGTGAGCCATCTCACGAAGGCAGACGCGGCACAGGCCGAACTTGCGGTACACGGAGTGGGGACGACCGCAGCGCTGGCAGCGGGTGTACGCACGCACACCGAACTTGGGCTTGCGGGCAGCCTTCGCGATGAGAGCCTTCTTCGCCATCTCGCTTACGCCTCCTTGAAGGGGAAGCCGAGGTGACGAAGGAGCGCGCGGCCCTCAGCGTCGTTGGTCGCCGTGGTGACCACGGTGATGTCCATACCCCGGGTACGGTCGATCTTGTCCTGGTCGATCTCGTGGAACATGACCTGCTCCGTGAGACCGAAGGTGTAGTTGCCACGGCCGTCGAACTGCTTCGGCGACAGACCACGGAAGTCACGGATACGCGGCAGCGCGAGCGACAGCGTACGGTCCAGGAACTCCCACATGCGGTCACCACGGAGGGTGACGTGGCAGCCGATCGGCTGACCCTCACGCAGCTTGAACTGCGCGATGGACTTGCGGGCCTTCGTGACGGCCGGCTTCTGACCGGTGATCGTCGTCAGGTCGCGGATGGCGCCGTCGATCAGCTTGGAGTCGCGGGCGGCGTCGCCCACACCCATGTTGACCACGATCTTCACGAGGCCGGGGATCTGCATGACGTTCTCGTACGAGAACTCCTCACGCAGCTTGCCCGCGATGTCCTCGCGGTACTTCGTCTTGAGACGCGGAGTGGTAGCCATCAGATGTCCTCACCCGTCCGCTTGGCAACGCGGATCTTGTTGCCCTCGTCGTCGAAGCGGAAACCGACGCGGGTGACGACCTTCTGGCCGTCCTTCTCCACAACCAGCTGAACGTTGCTGACGTGGATCGGCGCTTCGGTGATCACGATGCCACCGGCCTGCGAACCACCAGCGGTCTGACCGGCCTTGGTGTGCTTCTTGACCCGGTTGACACCCTCGACGAGGACGCGGTTCTCGCTGGGCATGGCCGCGATGACCTTGCCCTGCTTGCCCTTGTCCTTACCGGTGATGACCTGGACCAGGTCGCCCTTCTTGATCTTCATGCTTACAGCACCTCCGGCGCGAGCGAGATGATCTTCATGAACTTCTTCTCGCGCAGCTCACGGCCCACGGGGCCGAAGATACGGGTGCCACGAGGGTCGCCGTCGTTCTTGAGAATGACAGCGGCGTTCTCGTCGAAGCGGATGTACGAGCCGTCCTGGCGGCGGCGCTCCTTGACGGTGCGAACGATGACCGCCTTGACGACGTCACCCTTCTTCACGTTGCCACCGGGGATCGCGTCCTTGACGGTGGCGACGATGACGTCACCGATGCCCGCGTAGCGGCGACCGGAGCCACCGAGAACACGGATGCAAAGGATCTCCTTGGCACCAGTGTTGTCGGCGACACGCAGTCGCGACTCCTGCTGGATCACGTCTATCTCCTGTTTGTCTGCCGGTTCCCGGCGGGGGCTTCACTCCGAGGAGCGAGGCCCCCACCGAGCCTGGCGGAACGAATCCGAGGGAAACCCCTCAGATGCTTACTTGGCCTTCTCGAGGATCTCGACGATGCGCCAGCGCTTGCTCGCCGACAGCGGACGCGTCTCCATGATGAGGACGCGGTCGCCGACGCCAGCAGCGTTCTGCTCGTCGTGAGCCTTGAGCTTGTTCGTACGGCGGATGACCTTGCCGTACAGCGCGTGCTTGACGCGGTCCTCGACGGCGACGACGACGGTCTTGTCCATCTTGTCGCTGACGACGAGACCCTCACGGGTCTTGCGGAAGCCGCGCTCGTTCGTCTCAGTCACGTTCTTCTCGCTCATCAGGCGCTCTCCACCGTCTCGATACCGAGCTCACGCTCGTGCATCAGGGTGTAGATGCGAGCGATGTCCTTACGGACGGACTTGAGCCGGCCGTTGTTCTCCAGCTGACCCGTGGCCGCCTGGAAGCGGAGCTTGAACAGCTCCTCCTTGGCCTCGCGCAGCTTGCCAACGAGCTCCTCGTTGCCGAGCTCACGCAGCTCGGACGCCTTGGTTCCCGTCGCCATCACGACTCACCTGCCTCGCGCCGAACAATCCGGCACTTCATCGGAAGCTTGTGAGCAGCGCGGGTGAGCGCCTCACGAGCAATCTTCTCGTTCGGGTAGGACAGCTCGAACATGACCCGGCCCGGGTGCACGTTCGCGATCCACCACTCGGGAGAACCCTTACCGGAACCCATGCGGGTTTCGGCCGGCTTCTTCGTCAGCGGACGGTCCGGGTAGATGTTGATCCAGACCTTGCCGCCACGCTTGATGTGACGGGTCATCGCGATACGAGCCGCCTCGATCTGGCGGTTCGTCACGTAGGCGGGGGTAAGCGCCTGGATGCCGTACTCGCCGAACGAGACCTCAGTACCGCCCTTGGCCATACCGCGGCGCTTCGGGTGGTGCTGCTTGCGGTGCTTGACCCTACGAGGGATCAGCATGTCGGTCAGGCCTCCGTTCCGGTGCTCTCAGCCGGAGCGGCGGCGGGAGCGTCGGCCTTGGGGGCCTCGGCACCAGCAGCCTGCTGCGGCTTGCGGCCACCACGGCCGCCGCGCTCGCCACCACGGCCACCACGGCCGGCGGGACGGTCGCCAGCGCCGGCACCACGGGCCGGGCGGTTACCCGCACGGGCCGCAGCGTTCTCGGCGCGAACCTCGGCGATGTTCTTGACGTCGCCCTTGTAGATCCAGACCTTCACACCGATACGGCCGAAGGTGGTCTTGGCCTCGAAGAAGCCGTAGTCCACGTTCGCGCGCAGCGTGTGCAGCGGCACACGACCCTCGCGGTAGAACTCGGAGCGGGACATCTCGGCGCCGCCGAGGCGACCGCCACACTGGATCTTGATGCCCTTGGCGCCGGCCTTCATCGTGCCCTGCATGCTCTTGCGCATGGCACGACGGAAGGAGACGCGGGAGGAGAGCTGCTCGGCAACGGCCTGGGCAACCAGCTGAGCGTCGAGCTCGGGGTTCTTGACCTCGAGGATGTTCAGCTGGACCTGCTTGCCCGTGAGCTTCTCGAGGTCACCGCGGATGCGGTCGGCCTCGGCGCCACGGCGGCCGATGACGATGCCCGGACGAGCGGTGTGGATGTCCACACGCACGCGGTCACGGGTGCGCTCGATCTCAACCTTCGAGATGCCGGCGCGCTCCATGCCGGACGTCATCATCCGACGGATGGCGACGTCTTCCTTGACGTAGTCCTTGTACAGCTTGTCGGCGTACCAACGCGACTTGAAGTCGGTGGTGATGCCGAGCCGGAACCCGTGCGGGTTTACCTTCTGGCCCATTACCGGGAACCTTCCTTGCTGCTGACGACCACGGTGATGTGGCTGGTCCGCTTGCGGATCCGGTAGGCACGGCCCTGGGCACGCGGACGGAACCGCTTCAGGGTCGGGCCCTCGTCCACGTACGCCTCGCTGATGACCAGCGTGGAGGCGTCCGGGTGGTTGTAGTTGTGTGCGGCGTTGGCAATGGCGCTGTCCAGCACCTTGCCGACCGGCACGCTCGCGGCCTGCGGGGCGAAACGCAGGACCGCCTGAGCCTCCGTGGCATCCATGCCACGGATAAGGTCCACCACGCGGCGGGCCTTCATGGGCGTGACGCGGATGTACCGCGCCTGGGCCCTGGCTTCCATGGTTGTCCCTTCGGTGTAAGTCATAGTCGTTACCACCCCGCCTTTAGCGGCGCTTCGACTTCCGGTCGTCCTTGACGTGGCCGCGGAAGGTGCGAGTCGGCGAGAACTCGCCGAGCTTGTGGCCGACCATCGACTCGGTGACGAACACCGGGACGTGGGTCTTGCCGTTGTGCACCGCGATGGTGTGACCCAGCATGGCCGGGATGATCATCGAGCGACGGGACCAGGTCTTGATGACGTTCTTGGTACCAGCTTCGTTCTGAGCGTCCACCTTCTTAACGAGGTGTCCGTCGACGAAGGGTCCCTTCTTGAGACTGCGCGGCATCTAAACCCGCTCCTAGCGCTTCTTGTTCGTCTTGCGGCGGCGGACGATGTACTTGCTCGAAGCCTTCTTCGGCGAGCGAGTACGACCCTCCTTCTGACCCCACGGGGAGACCGGGTGGCGACCACCGCTGGTCTTGCCCTCACCACCACCGTGCGGGTGGTCAACCGGGTTCATCGCGACACCGCGGACGGAGGGGCGAACGCCCTTCCAGCGCATGCGGCCGGCCTTGCCCCAGTTGATGTTCGACTGCTCGGCGTTGCCGACCTCGCCGACCGTCGCGCGGCAGCGCGCGTCGACCAGGCGGATCTCACCGGACGGCATACGAAGGTGGGCCATCGTGCCCTCCTTCGCCAGCAGCTGCACGGAGGCACCCGCGGAACGGGCGAACTTGGCGCCACCACCGGGACGGAGCTCGATCGCGTGGATCGTGGTACCGACCGGGATGTTGCGGAGGGCCAGGTTGTTGCCGGGCTTGATGTCGGCCGTGGGGCCGTTCTCAATCCGGTCGCCCTGGGACAGACCGCGGGGAGCGATGATGTAGCGCTTCTCGCCGTCCGCGTAGTGCAGGAGCGCGATGCGCGCGGTGCGGTTGGGGTCGTACTCGATGTGCGCGACCTTGGCCGGCACGCCGTCCTTGTCGTGACGACGGAAGTCGATCACGCGGTAGGCGCGCTTGTGTCCGCCACCCTGGTGGCGAACGGTGATCCGACCGGTGTTGTTACGGCCGCCCTTGCTGTGCAGCGGGCGAACCAGCGACTTCTCCGGCGTGGACCGCGTGATCTCGACAAAGTCGGCGACGCTGGAGCCACGACGGCCCGGGGTCGTCGGCTTGTACTTGCGGATACCCATTTCTCAGTCCTCGTCCGATTCCGGACGACTAGACCTCCGTTAGGAGGCCTGGCCGCCGAAGATGTCGATTCGGTCGCCCTCAGCGAGGGTCACGATGGCGCGCTTGGTGTCAGCGCGCTTGCCGAAACCGGTCTTGGTGCGCTTGCGCTTACCCTGACGGTTGATCGTGTTGACCCCGGTGACCTTGACCCCGAAGACCGCCTCGACGGCCTGCTTGATCTGGGTCTTGTTGGAGCCGGGCGCGACGATGAACGTGTACTTGTTCTCGTCCAGCAGCGCGTAGCTCTTCTCCGAGACAACCGGCTTGATCAGCAGGTCGCGCGGGTCAGTGAAGGTCTTGCTGGTAACGGTCGCCTCGGACATCAGGCGTCGCTCCCTTCGGTCTCGTCGGCCTTGGGGCCAGACACGAAGGACTCAAGCGCGGCCTGGGTGAAGACCACGTCGTCAGAGACGATCACGTCGTACGTGTTCAGCTGGCCCGGCTCCAGGATGTGAACCTGGGGCAGGTTGCGGGCGGACAGCCACGCGGCCTCGTCGGCACGCTCGACGACCAGGAGCAGGTTCTTGCGCTCCGAGATCTTGCCGAACAGCGTCTTGGCGGCCTTCGTGGAGGCAGCACCCTCGACCACGCCGGTGACGACGTGGATGCGGGAGTGACGCGCACGGTCCGACAGGGCACCGCGGAGGGCGGCGACCTTCATCTTCTTGGGGGTCCGCTGCGAGTAGTCACGCGGCTGCGGGCCGTGGACGACGCCACCGCCGGCGAACTGCGGAGCGCGGGTCGAACCCTGACGGGCGCGGCCGGTGCCCTTCTGGCGGTAAGGCTTCTTGCCACCACCACGGACTTCGCCACGGGTCTTCGTCTTGTGCGTGCCCTGACGGGCAGCAGCCAGCTGAGCGACGACGACCTGGTGGATCAGCGGAACGCTGGTCTTCGCGTCGAAGATCTCCGCGGGGAGCTCGACGGTACCGGCCTTGTCGCCTGCCGGCGAAAGGATGTCAATGGTGCTCATTAACCTCAAGCCCCCTTGGCCGCGGTACGGACCAGGACGAGGCCGCCGTTCGGACCGGGGACTGCGCCCTTGATGAGGAGCAGACCCTTCTCCGCGTCTACCGCGTGGATGGTCAGGTTCTGGGTGGTGACGCGCTCGTTGCCCATACGACCAGCCATGCGCATGCCCTTGAAGACACGCCCAGGGGTGGCGCAGCCACCGATCGAACCGGGGGAGCGGTGCTTGCGCTGCACACCGTGACCGGCGCCGAGGCCCCGGAAGTTGTGCCGCTTCATGACACCGGCGAAGCCCTTGCCCTTGCTGTTGCCCGTGACGTCAACCTTGACGCCGGACTCGAACACCTGGGCGGTGATCTCCTGGCCGAGCGTGTACTCGCTGGCGTCGGAGGTGCGGAGCTCCACCAGGTGGCGGCGGGGGGTCACGTCGGCCTTGGCGAAGTGGCCCTTGAGGGGCTTGTTCACCTTGCGCGGGTCGATCTCGCCGAAGGCGATCTGGACCGACTCGTAGCCGTCGATGTCGTTCGTACGGACCTGGGTAACGACGCAGGGCCCGGCCTTGACGACGGTCACCGGGACGACACGGTTGTTCTCGTCCCAGACCTGGGTCATGCCGAGCTTCTCGCCCAGGACGCCCTTGATCTGCTTTGCCATCTTCTCGACGCCTCTCAGAGCTTGATCTCGATGTCAACGCCGGCCGGAAGGTCCAGGCGCATCAGCGAGTCAACGGTCTTGGGCGTCGGGTCGAGGATGTCGATCAGGCGCTTGTGCGTGCGCATCTCGAAGTGCTCGCGCGAGTCCTTGTACTTGTGCGGCGACTTGATGACGCAGTACACGTTCTTCTCAGTGGGCAGCGGCACCGGGCCTGCGACCGACGCACCAGTGCGGGTCACCGTCTCGACGATCTTCTTCGCCGAGGAGTCGATGACCTCGTGGTCGTAGGCCTTGAGCCGGATGCGGATCTTCTGTCCCGCCATGGCTACTCCGTAGTCCTGTCTGTTGTGGAAACGCTCTGGCCCTCGGTCGGCTGTGGATCTCTCCGCCGCTTCTCTCCGACCCACGCGGTCGGGCGTGTCGCACTCCCTCTACAGAAAATTCCCATACGGAAATTCCCTCGTCCAAGGGGGTGCGGTCCCAGGACCGCGGTTCGGGGGAGAAACACCCACCGAGCGCCTGGCAGGCACCGTGCTGACGCTTCCCAGAAGATTCCCGTACGTCCGCCCCATTGCTGCCCCGAAAGGCAGATAAAGGCGACGAGTACTGTGGGACTCGCTTCCGGTCCTCCCGGCGGGAGGCGCGCAGCATCGGCACTCAGCCGAGCAACTTGAGTAGTCTGCCATACAAGACACGTACTGCGCCAATCGGGCCGAAGAGAATACCCCTCCCCGGTGAGTGGTCAAACCGCGCCACGCGGCGGAACGGCCCGGGCCCCGCTTGGGGTCCGCCCGGGCCGTCCCACGGGCCTCAGGTGCGCGACAGGGTCCCGCAGCCCTCCGGCACCCCGGAGTCGATGCTCTTGCTCCGGTCGTACGGGTCCACGGGCGTGCCGGAGGGCGCGGGGCCGGTCCGCGCGTCGTCGGAGAACGTGGGGTGCAGGTACCCGTCGTACACGTCGCACGCGCTGTTGGCGAGGTCGACGTCGTACCGCTCCAGCCAGAGCTTTCCGGCGGTGGCCTGCCACTTGCGCGGGTCGGCGATCGAGAAGGTGACCTCGCGCCGCACGATGGAGCGCGCCACCTCGTCGGAGCCGGGCTTCGCCTTCACGAACGGGTGGACGAAGGTGACGTCGGCCAGCACGTTGGCCTGGCCGGCCTCCTTGCCGGGCTCCACCCACATGCGGCCGCGGACCTTGACCACGTCGCCCACGGGCTTCAGCTCGGCCGGCTTGACCCGGGTGAACAGGTGCAGCGGGTCGTTCTCCTTCGTCGGAGCCGTCAGCGTGCCCTCGATGCGGTCGAGCTCGTCCTTGAGCTTCGGGTCGAGCAGTTCCAGCGCCGCCGCGGGCCGCTCCCCGCGCAGGGTCGCCGGGTCCAGGTTGGCCGAGACCAGGAACTGCTTGGCCTTCTCCAGCGCCTCCGTGACCTGTTCCCTGCTCATGCCGCCGACGGCCTGCGCCTCCGGGAGCTCGATCCCGGCCGCCCCGTCGGCCCACTGGAGGGCCGGGGAGCCCTTGAAGGGCTCCTTGAGGGTCGGCCGGTCCGGGTCGACGGCCGAGGGCGGGGCACTGGGCCTCGCGGTCTCGGCCGGCAGCGGCTCACGGGCCTTCTCCTCGCGCCCGGCCTTGCCGGTGACCCGGTCGATGACCAGCTCCGGGCGTACGGCGATCAGCGCGAGGGCGGCGATGAAGACCACCGCCGCAGCGGCCTTGAGCCGCCGCTTGCCCCTCCCCCGCCCCTGCATCTCCTGCCAGGCAGGACCGGTGCGCCAGCCGGGCGGCTCGGCGGACTCGGCGCGCAGCCGGGCGGTGACCATGCGCGCCCGGGCGGAGGGCTCCTGCGGGGCCTCGCCCGCGCCCGTCCGCGCCTGCTCCATGAACCGGGCCCACTCCTCGTCGGAGACCGCCGGTCTGTCGTCGTTGTTGTTGTTGTTCGCCATGTCCCGCCCCTGAAAAGTCCACGGGCCCCCAGGACCGCGTCCTGGGGGCCCGCCGAAACGTTGCTGCTACTTGCTGAAGTAACCCGTGATGTCCGCGATCAGGTCCACGGTGCCCTGGTTGTTGAAGAAACTGACCTTCCCGTCCACCACCGGGACGACCACCAGGTTCGGGATCGTCTGCCCGGGGGTGAAGTTCAGGTTCGAGGCGCTCGTCCGCGTCGTACCGCTCGGGTACACCGACACGAAGCTCGGCTCCGTCGGGTTGGTCGCCGTCACGTTCAGGACCACGGCGGTCACGCCCGTCGCCGGGATCCCGTTGGTACCGGCCACCTGGAGCGTCACGGTGCCGCCCGCACCGATCTTCGCCTGCGGCACGCCCAGGCCGGCACGGGTGTCCATCAGCCGCTTCGGGCCGATGTTCGTGTGCGAGGCGCCGTCACCGGCCGAGGTGAAGTAGCCCGTGATGTCCGCGATCAGGTCCACGGTGCCCTGGTTGTTGAAGAAGCTGACCTTCCCGTCCACCACCGGGACCACGACCAGGTTCGGGATGGTCAGGCCGGGGGTGAAGTTCAGGTTCGAGGCGCTCGTCCGCGTCGTACCGCTCGGGTAGACCGACACGAAGCTCGGCTCCGTCGGGTTGGTCGCCGTCACGTTCAGGACCACCGCGGTCACGCCCGTCGCCGGGATCCCGTTCGTACCGGCCACCGGCAGGGTCACGACCCCGCCCGCACCGATCTTGCCCTGCGGGACGCCCAGGCCCGAGCGCGTGTCCATCAGCCGCTTCGGACCGATGTTGGTGTGCGTCGCGCCGTCACCGGCCGAGGTGAAGTAGCCCGTGATGTCCGCGATCAGGTCCACGGTGCCCTGGTTGTTGAAGAAACTGACCTTCCCGTCCACCACCGGGACGACCACCAGGTTCGGGATCGTCTGCCCGGGGGTGAAGTTCAGGTTCGAGGCGCTCGTCCGCGTCGTACCGCTGGGGAACACGGACACGAAGCTCGGCTCGGTGGGGTTGGTCGCGGTCACGTTCAGGACCACGGCGGTCACACCGGCGGCCGGGACCCCGTTCGTACCGGCCACGGGCAGCGTCACGGTGCCGCCCGCGCCGACCTTCGCCTGCGGCACGCCGCCGAGGCCCGAGCGCGTGTCCATCAGGCGCTTCGGGGTGACCGGGGTGAACTTCGCCGGCTTCACCTCCGAGACGACCTTGACGGGCAGGGTGGTGGAGGTCTTGCCGTTGACCGCGTTCGCCTTGACCTGGACCTGGTGGGTGCCGCTGGTGACGATCGAGGTCGCCGTACGGGCCGTGCCGGAGACCGTGGCCGCCGGGACGCCGTCGACGAGGACCTCGAACGAACCGATGCGGTCGCTGGCCGTGCTGGTCGACCAGCCGACGGTCAGGACGCCGTCGGACGCGGCGTCGACGCCCGGCTGGACGGGCACGCCGTTGACGGTGCCCACCTTCAGCTGCGCGGCGGGGCCGGAGGTGCGCAGGGACCCGAGCTGGGCGTAGAGCTGGTTGCCCGGGCACTCGGTGTTGAAGCCGTCCCGGTGGCCCGACACCGTCTTGAACTGGTACTGCTTGCCGACCTCGAACGCGGTGCCGAAGAAGTTGGTCTGCGCGGCGCCCGCGGTCAGCGTGGTCGTGCCGTTCATGTCGCCGTCGTACTGGCCCAGCTTGTAGGCCGCGATACGGGAGATGGCGTCCTGGGCGGCCGCCGAAGCGCCGCCGGCGTTGTAGTCACCGAGGACGGCGATGCCCTCCGTGTCGGTGTTCCAGCCGTACGTGTGCGCGCCGATGATCGCCTGGTCGATGCCGCCCTGGCGGCCCTCGAAGATCGTGCCGCACTTGTCGACGAGGAAGTTGTAGCCGAGGTCGCGCCAGCCGTTGGTCTTCACGTGGTAGACGTGGATGCCGCGGACGATCGCCGCGGACTGCGAGCAGTCGTACGGCTGGGTGTCGGCGGTGTGGTGGACGAAGACCGCCTTGATCTTGCCGCTGGTCTGGTAGAGCGGGCCCTCGTCGTTCAGCGATTCGTCGGCTCCCCACGCGGCGCGCGAGACCACGGCCGGCTGGGGCGCGGTGGAGGCCGGTCCCGGGTCGACCGTGGTGGCGGCGGAGGCGGCCGGGGCCGCGTTCAGGGTGCCGGTCCGTGCGGCGCCGCTCTTCTGGGCGGCGTTCTTCTTCTGGCCGCCCTGCTTCGCCGAGGCGGCCGAGCCGCCCGGGTCCACCAGGTTCAGCTCCAGCCCGGCGGGCAGTGCGCCGCCGCCGCTGACGCGCACCTCGGCGCCGTTCGACGCGCCGACCCAGACGGGCTCGGTCGAGCCGTGCGCGCCGGGCCGTACGCCGTCCATCCCGGGCTTCACCGGGTCGAGGGCGATCCACTTCGACCACGCGCCGGTCTTGGCGTCGCGGGAGCGGGCCTCGATGGTGCCCTTCATCTCGGCCGCGGGGTCCGTCCAGGACACGCCCAGCAGGCCGAAGGGCTGCGTTTCCTGCCGGGAGAGCACGGCCTCGCCGGCGCCCTTGGGCTGGAGGGCCAGCTTGTGCAGCTCGCCCTCGACCGGTCCGATCTCCTTGGCGTCGGCGCTGTACGCCTTCGCCGCTCCCTCACCCCCCGGGGCGGCCGTCAGTTCGGCTCCCCCGGCCATTCCCTGAACGCCCAGCACTGCTGCGGCGCCGAGCGCGGCCGCCAGAGCGGTACCGCGCACACGACTCAGTTTCACTTGTGTTCCCCACCCCTGTGGCTCGTGCGCATGTGACACGACTGTTGGGGCGGATGCTACTGGTCGGTTCTGACAGTCCGTACCGTCGGGTGCGTCAAGGAACGCCGGAACGGCGGCCCGGGGCGACCGGTCCGCCGCGCCGTCACCTCTTGGGGGCGTCCTTCTCCTTCTGGGCCGCTTCCTTGCGGGCCAGGCGGTCGGCCTCGGCGTCCCGCTCGATGTCCGCCCGCGAGCGCACGCGCTTGGGCGCCTCCATCCCGCAGACGGCGGGCCAGTCGTCGGCCACGATGCCGGCGCACCAGATGAAGTTCTGGATGGGACCGGGCTTCCAGTCGTCCTTCTCGATGTCCCAGCAGTTCGCGCGGGGCGAGAAGCGCGGGCAGCTGCCGTCCCGCTGCTTGATCTCGTGCGCGCGGTACGCGTCGATGCCCATCGTGTCCACGTCGGACGAGGGCATGTACCGGTTGACCGACCAGGAGGCGCCCATGGCCGCGAACAGGGCGACCACGCACACCATGCCCGCGGCGAGCTGGCGGACCACCCGCGGCGGAACGACCCGGGCGAGCCCGGCCCCGGACGCGGCCGGGGAAGCGGAACCGGAAACGGAACCGGAAGCGGAGTCGGAAGCGGAAGCCGGGGCGGCGCCCCTCGGGCGGAGCGTGCGCTCGATCCACCCGGAGCCCCGGTTGACCACGGCCATCATGCCGAGCACGGCCAGGATCATCAGGCAGTACATGATGATCCACGTGGTGCGGGGGTAGAGCTGGACGGCCTTGTCCTGGGCCATGTGCCCGGCGAACCAGAACCGGGCGAGCCAGGCGCCGGCCAGCACGGCCGCCGCCGTGCGCACCATGATGTTGCGCATCCCGAGGCCGAGGCCGAGCCCCACCCCGAACAGCAGCAGCAGGGCGAACCCGCTCTGCCCCGCCATCTCCCCGGCCACCGGCCAGGTCTGGTACGTGAGGGTCCCGGACCGGTCCGAGACCCAGCCGAGGACGTACCCGGGGTCCGCGTACACGGCCAGGAAGGCGTAGCGGTCGGGGTTGTCCGCACCCAGCCGGGCCATCTGGTAGAGCAGCGGGGCGCCGACGACTCCGGCCGCCAGCAGCGTGACCCCTATGTAGAGGCCCGCCTTCTTGACCGTCGCCGCGCCCTGGCGCCACGGGAAGAAGAACAGCGCGGCCACCAGTGCGCCCGGCGCGGCCCAGATGTACCAGCCGGAGTACCAGAGGAACAGCGCGCCGAAGGTCACGCCGAGGACGAGCCCGCGCACCAGGAGGTGCCGCGTCCCCCGCCGGCCCGCCAGGCGCATCTCGCGCAGCCAGTAGCCGAGCAGCGGCAGCAGCACGATCATGACGATGTGGCTGTACGGGCGGATCGGGTCCAGGAACAGCACGGCGGCCGGGACCGCGATCAGCAGCGCCCAGAAGGGCCGCAGCAGTATCCGCCAGGCCAGGTAGGCCATCGGGCCGGCCACGGCGGTGAAGAAGATCTGGAGGTCGTGCAGGGCGAAGCCGGTCTCGCCGCGGCCGTTGTAGCGGATCTTCGCCCAGAGGGCCATCAGGGCCGGGAAGGCGGGCGGGTAGATGCCCGACATCCCCTCGTGGTGCAGGAACGAGTTGGCCATGTCGATCAGGACGCCCGGGTCGCCCTCCTGGCCGCCGAGCGGATGGGGCGTGCCGTGCAGCGCGACGACGATGCCGCCCGCGATCACCCCGGTGGCCAGGCCCGCCAGGGCGGCGCAGACCATGCGCTTGACCAGCTGGTGGCGCCGGGCCGCACCCCGGTGGGCGGTGTAGAGGAGCAGACCGAGCAGCGGCAGGCCGATGAGCGCGGCGTACGTCTGGAGGGTGGCGAGGCCGCTGACCTGGCCGAGGCGCACGACCGGGTTCACGTCGATGCGCCGGCTCAGCAGCATGTAGCCGAGGGCCGCCGTGAGGCTGACGACCCCCTCGGCGACCGCGAGCACCCGGCGCCGTGACGTCCAGGGGCGGCGGGCCGCCGAAGGGGAGGAGACCGGTCCGGCGTCCGGGGTCCCGGTACCGGTCCGGCTGTGCGCCGTGCCGGACGTTCCGACGACCTCGGGGGCCAGGTGTGTCATCTCAGTCCAATTCCGTCGCGGGTGTCACCGCGGGGCGGGGCCCGCCGGCCGCTGTCTGGGGTGCTCCGGGTCAGTCCGCGCGCTGGCCTGCGGTGAACGCGTGCTTGGCGAGCGTACGGACGCCCTCGCGGTGGCCGCGGAGCAGCGCGCCCGGGAGCATCGTGATGGCGTGGAAGCGGGAGGCGCTGTGGAAGCGGGCCGCCCGCGCGGCCTTGGGCCAGCCCCGGGCGTCCATCCGGTCGGCCACGGCGGAGAAGTACCGCTCGGCCTCGGTGAAACGGGTGCCGGAGAAGGCCTGTACCGAGGACTCGCTGACCGCGTGGCGGCGGTACTGGAAGACCGTGGTGGACTCGTCGATCACCATCTGCTCGCCGCGTTCGAGGAGGTCGACCACCAGGGCCAGGTCCTGGATCACGGAGTACTCGTCGCGGAAGTTGACCCCGCGCAGGGCCTCGCCGCGCCACGCGATCGACGGGAAGTAGAGCCAGTTCCCGCGCAGCACGCTGGTGGCCAGCTCCTCGCCGCCCATCAGGCGCCGCCCCTTGACCTGCGGTGCGTACAGCCGCCGCTTGGTCTGGTCGGCGAGCCCGTAGGCGATCTGCCCGGAACCGTCGATGACCTCGACGCCGGGCTGGACCATGCCGATGCCCGGGTTGTCGGCTATGAGGGCGCGGACGGTCTCCAGGTAGTGCGGGTGGAGCAGGTCGTCGCAGCCCATGATGACGACGTGGTCGGCCTCCGAGAGCCGCACGCACTTCTGGAAGTTCTTCGTGATGCCGAGGTTCCGCTCGTTGCGGGTGTAGTGCACCCGCTCGTCGCCGAGGGCCTCGAACCAGCCCGGGACGTCCGGCTCCTTGCCGTCGTCGACGACGACGAGGCGGAAGTCCGGGTCCGTCTGGGCCAGGACGCTGCGGACGGCGTCCTGCATCAGCCGCACGTCCCCGTAGTAGGGGAGCATGAAGTCGAAGGTCACCACGGGACGTCAGGCCTTCACGGAGTCGGAGTCGGCGGGCTCGGGCTTCGGCTCGGCCACGGCCTCGGCCGCGACGACGGCGGGGGCGCCGCCCAGACGCGAGTCGTTGTGGCGGGCGCCCTCGGCCAGGGCCACCGTACGGGCCAGGTCCGTGAGCTTCTTCTCCAACGAGCGGAAGCGCAGGAAGGTGTTGAGGGTCAGGAAGCCCATCGCCAGCACCATGACGTACAGCACGAGGTCGGTGCCGCGGCCGACGCCGAGCTGGTGCGCCACCCACGTCACGTCCGTGGGGCGGAGCACCGCGTACACGTTGACGATGACGAACACGGAGAACGCGATGCGCTTCCAGGCGCGGTTCTTCGCCTGGCCCCACGTCCGTATGAACATGAGGGCCATCGACACCGAGCCCGCGATGAGCAGCAGCTGGATCCAGAAGTACTTCATCAGCGGCTTCGCTCCCGCATCGTGATGTCAAAGATGATGTTGACGCCGTTGATCAGGGACTGACCCTTGGCGCGCGAGTACTCGGTGTAGAGGATGTCCACCGGGACCTCGGTGACGCGCAGGCCGGACCCGGCCAGGAAGCCGACGATCTCCGACGCGTGCGCCATGCCGTTCATGGTGATGTTCAGCTGCTCGGCGGCCTTGCGGCTGAGCACGCGCAGACCGTTGTGCGAGTCGGTGAGCTTCAGCTTGCGGGCGGTCGGGCTGACCGACGCGGCCGTACGCAGCACCACGCGCTTGATCCACGGCACTTGGCCGTTCTGCTCGATGAAGCGCGAGCCGAGGACCACGTCGGCCTCGTCGTCGCGCAGTACCCGGACCATCTTCTCGACGTCGGGCGTCTGGTGCTGGCCGTCCGCGTCGAAGGTCGCGAAGTACCGGGCGCCGGGCTGCGAGAGGGCGTACTTGAGGCCGGTCTGGAGGGCTGCGCCCTGGCCGAGGTTGACGGGGTGGCGCACCAGGTGGGCGCCGGTCGTCGCGATGTGCTCGGCCGAGTTGTCGGAGCTGCCGTCGTCGACGACGACTATGTTCGGGAAGGTCTTGCGCGCTCCCTCGACCACATCGGCGATCACCTGGCCCTCGTTGTAGGCCGGGATGACCAGCCAGACGTCGTCGTATTGGGACACGGTAGCTCCAGCGGAATGTGGCACGTGCGCGTGCGCGGTGATCGGTGGGACGTCGGAACGGGAAGCCGGCATGGTCACTCTCCGACCGCTCCGGCGCCCAGTGGGCTTGCGGCGACCTTGTGCCCGGGTCCTTCGGTCGCGCCCGGAGCCGCTCCGGGGAACCTCAGCCTCAGCACCGCCAGCATACCGAGCACGGTGGCGAGGGATCCGAGAGCGTAGGCCAGGATGACGCGCAGGGCCACTTCGCCCGGTGCGAAGGTGACACCGATCAGGACGACGGTGCCGGCGGCCCAGCAGAGCAGTTGCAGGTTGTGCCGCTTGAATACCATCAGCGCCTGACCGAGGACCATCGCGAACATGTACGCCACGGTGCCGGCGGACAAAAGGAAGAAGTCGAGACAGCCCAGTACGGGTCCGGCGTCGAACAGGACCTTGATCAGCCAGGGGCCGAGCACGGTCGCGGGCACTCCCCCGAGCAGGCCGAGCGCTCCGACGACCACGCCGATCCGGCGCAGCATCGCGGAGAACGCCGCCCGGTCTCCGGCGGTGAAGGCGGCGGTCAGCCCGCCGAGCAGGGAGGCCTGGAGGGAGCCGAAGACGAACAGCGGCACCCGGGCCAGGACCAGCGCGTTGAGCAGCGCCGCGATCAGCACGCTGTCGGTGGGGGCGAGCAGCTTCGTGCTCATCACCGCGGCGTTGACGACGACCTGGGACAGCAGGGTCGAGCAGATCAGCAGGCCGAGTCCGGCGGTCAGTTCCCGCCAGGCGATCTCCTCGCCGGGCTCCACGGCGCGCAGCAGCGCCGGCAGGGTGACCAGCGTCGCGGCGATCGGCGCGACGGCCAGGACCAGGCTGAAGGCGAGCGCCGAGTGCAGTCCGGCGAGCGCGCAGCCGAAGGCGAGGGCGATGCGCAGCCCGCCGTCGACGGCGAGCTGCGTACCGTACGCGCCGAACCGGCCGAGGCCGGCCAGCACCCCGCGGGTCAGGTAGCAGACGGCCATGCCGGTGAACGCGCCGCCGAGAGCCGCGACCAGACCGCGGTCGCCGCGGAACAGCAGGTCCGCGATCGGGCCCGCGCCCAGCGCGAGGACGAGCAGGGTCGCGCCGAGGATGCCGGAGGTCAGCAGCGTGGCCCGGCGCAGCACGGGGGCCGCGCCCTGGCCGTGCACCACGCGGGCGGCGACGATCCGGGTGAGCTCCTGCTCGATGGGGAAGAAGATGCCGAGGCCCAGCGCCATGACGATCGTCCACAGCACCGAGACGTTGGCCATGGCGTCGGTGGACAGGCTGTGGCCGGCCACGCCCAGGTGGACGTACGAGGCCGCACCGAGCACGACAGTGCCGCCGGCCACCGCGACGGTGCCCGGCGGCAGCGCCGCGGTGAGCCTGCTCAGCAGGGACTTCATCCCGTACTGCCGTTCGCCGCGCTGTCCTCGGCGTGCTTCCTGGCGGCCGCGGCCAGAGCGCCGAACGCGGGGGTGGCCAGGGCCTGGGCGAGCTGCTCGCGCCAGTCGGCGAGCGGGGCCAGGCCCGCCGCCTCCTCCCAGGCGTCGTGCCCGAGCACGCTGAACGCGGGGCGGGCGGCCGGGCGGACGAACGCCTCGGAGGTGGTCGGCCTGATCCGCTCGGGGTCGAGTCCGCTCAGCCGGTACGTCTCGCGGGCGAGCCCCATCCAGGTGGTGCGGCCGCTCGCGGTGCCGTGGTAGATCCCGCCCATCGCCCGGCCCTTGAGCGCGGCCAGGCCGAGCTCGACGAGCCGGCGGGCCAGCGCGCGGGACCAGGTGGGCTGGCCGTGCTGGTCGTCGACGACGTCGAGGGTCTCGCGCTGGGCGGCCAGCTTGAGCATGGTGGCGACGAAGTTCGGGCCGTGCTCGCCGTACAGCCAGGCGGTGCGGACGATGTAGCCGTCCTGCGGCAGCAGTTCGGCCACGGCCCGCTCGCCGACCAGCTTGGAGCGCCCGTACGCGTTGAGCGGGCCGGTCGCGGCGTCCTCGCGGTACGGCTCCGCGGCGTCGCCGGGGAGCACGTAGTCGGTGGAGACGTGCAGCAGGCGTACGTGCGCCTCGGCGCAGGCCTCGGCGAGGACCCGCACACCGGTGCCGTTGACGGCGGTCGCGGCGTCCTCGGCGGTCTCGGCGCCGTCCACGTCGGTCCAGGCGGCGCAGTTCACGACCACGGTGACGCCCTCGACCGCCGCGCGGACCGCGGCGGGGTCGGTGATGTCGAGGTCGGCGCGGCCCAGGCCCACGGCCTCGATGCCGGCGGACTTCAGCTCGGCCAGGACGTCCTGGCCGAGCATTCCGGCGGCACCGGTGACGAGCCAGCGCCCGGCGAGCGAGTTGGTGCTCACTTCTGCAGGGCCGCCTTCACCTTGAGCGGCTCCCACCAGGCACGGTTCTCGCGGTACCACTCGATGGTGGCCTTGATGCCGTCCTCGAAGGTGACCTGCGGGGCGTAGCCGAGCTCGGCGCCGATCTTGCTGATGTCGATGGAGTAGCGCAGGTCGTGGCCCTTGCGGTCCTCGACGTGCTCGACCATGTCCCAGCCCAGGCCCGCGGCCTCCAGCAGGACGCCGGTGAGCTCCTTGTTGGTGAGCTCGGTGCCGCCGCCGATGTTGTAGACCTCGCCGGCGCGGCCCTTGCGCATCGCCAGGTCGATGCCGCGGCAGTGGTCGGAGACGTGCAGCCAGTCGCGGACGTTGCCGCCGTTGCCGTACAGCGGGACCTTCTTGCCGTCCATCAGGTTCGAGACGAACAGCGGGATGACCTTCTCCGGGAACTGGTAGTGCCCGTAGTTGTTGGAGCAGCGCGTGACGACGACGTCCATGCCGTGCGTCCGCGCGTAGGCCAGGGCCAGCAGGTCGGACGAGGCCTTGGAGGCGGAGTACGGGGAGTTCGGCACCAGCGGCCACTCCTCGGTCCAGGAGCCCTCGGTGATCGAGCCGTACACCTCGTCGGTGGAGATGTGGACGAAGCGGCCGACGCCGTGCTTGCGGGCGGCGTCGAGCAGCACCTGCGTGCCCACGACGTTGGTCATCACGAACGGGCCGGCACCGGCGATCGAGCGGTCCACGTGGGACTCGGCGGCGAAGTGCACCACCACGTCGTGCCCGGGCATCACCTGGTCGACGGCCTCGGCGTCGCAGATGTCGCCCTTGACGAACTTGTAACCGGAGTGGTCGGCGACCGGGGCGAGGTTGGCCTCGACGCCCGAGTAGGTCAGCTTGTCGAAGACCGTGATCTGGGCCGATGCGTCTGCACCGAGCTGCTGGCGAACGAATTCTGAACCGATGAAGCCGGCGCCGCCGGTCACAAGGATGCGCATAATACGAAGAGTCTAGCCGCTAGTACACCACCCGCCGGGCCCGGGCCGCGGCGCCCCCCGCGCTCTCGCATAGGGTTGTGCCCATGCGTGGAATTCTCTTGGCCGGTGGCACCGGATCCCGACTCTGGCCGCTGACCCGGGCAGTCTCGAAGCAGCTGCTCCCCGTCTTCGACAAGCCGATGATCTACTACCCGCTCTCCACCCTGGTCATGGCCGGAATCAGCGAGATTCTCGTCATCACCACGCCGGAGGACCGTGCGCAGTTCGAGCGACTGCTCGGCGACGGCTCCCAGTTCGGCATCCGGCTGGAGTACGCGGTCCAGGAGCGCCCCGAGGGCATCGCCCAGGCGTTCGTGCTCGGCGCCGACTTCATCGGCGACGAGTCCGTCGCCCTGATCCTCGGCGACAACATCTTCCACGGCAGCGGCCTCGGCACGCGCCTGGCGGAGCACACCGACTCCAAGGGCGGCCGGGTGTTCGCGTACCCGGTGGCCGACCCGACCGCGTACGGCGTGGTCGAGTTCGACGAGAACGGCCAGGCCATCTCCATCGAGGAGAAGCCGGTCAAGCCCAAGTCCCGTTACGCGGTGCCCGGTCTGTACTTCTACGACAACCGCGTCGTCGAGATAGCCCGGAACCTGAAGCCCAGCGCGCGCGGCGAACTGGAGATCACCGCGGTCAACGACGCGTACCTCCAGGCCGGTGAGCTGAATGTCACCATTCTCGACCGCGGCACCGCCTGGCTGGACACCGGGACCTTCGTCTCCATGGTCCAGGCCTCGGAGTTCGTCCGCGTGATCGAGGAGCGCCAGGGCTTCAAGATCGGTTGCATCGAGGAGGCGGCCTGGCGGGCCGGCCTGATCGACTCCGCGCAGCTGCGCGAACTGGCCCGGCCGCTGCTCAAGAGCGGCTACGGCGACTACCTGATCGCCCTGCTCGACGAGGAGTCCTCCCGGTGAAGTTCCGCCAGCTCTCGATAGAGGGCGCGTACGAGATCACCCCGCAGCTGCACGGCGACCCGCGCGGCCTGTTCACCGAGTGGTACCGCTTCGACAAGCTGTCCGAGGTCGTCGGGCACCCGCTGAACCTGGCGCAGGCGAACCTCTCGGTGTCCTCGCGCGGCGTGGTCCGCGGCATCCACTTCGCCGACGTCCCGCGCGGCCAGGCCAAGTACGTGAGCTGCGTACGCGGCGCCGTCCTCGACGTCATCGTGGACCTGCGGGTCGGCTCCCCGACCTTCGGCCGCTGGGAGGGCGTCCGCCTGGACGACGTGGACCGGCGCGCCGTCTACATCCCGGAGGGGCTGGGCCACGGGTTCTGCGCGCTGAGCGACGACGCCACGCTGTCGTACCTCTGCTCGGAGACGTACAACCCGACCGGCGAGCACTCCGTCCACCCGCTCGACGCGGACCTGGGCATCGAGTGGCCGGCTGAGGTCCCGCTGCTGTCCGCCCGCGACGAGGCCGCACCGACGCTGGCCGAGGCGATCGAGTCGGGCCTGCTGCCGGACTACGCCGTCTGCAAGGAGTTCACCGAGTCCCTGCGCGTGACCGGCTGACGCCTCCCCGCAGGACACGAGAGAGGGCCGCACCCCGCGATCGGGGTGCGGCCCTCTTCCGTACGCGGGTAGGCCCGCGCCCGCAGGCCCGCGCCCGTACGTCCCGCACGCCCGTGCCCGTACGACGAAGGGCCCCTTCCCCGCCGCCGAGGCGGTGGGGAAGGGGCCCTCCTGTCAAACATGGTGCCCGTTCGCACGAGCTACCAGGTCAGAGCACGAATTACTTCGTGATCTTGATGACCTGGCCGGCGCCGACCGTACGACCACCCTCACGGATGGCGAACTTCAGGCCCTCCTCCATGGCGACCGGCTGGATCAGCGCGACCGTCATCTCGGTGTTGTCGCCCGGCATGACCATCTCCGTGCCGGCCGGCAGGGTGACGACACCCGTGACGTCCGTGGTACGGAAGTAGAACTGCGGGCGGTAGTTGTTGAAGAACGGGGTGTGACGGCCACCCTCGTCCTTCGACAGGATGTAGGCCTGGGCCTCGAACTCGGTGTGCGGCGTGACCGAACCGGGCTTGATGATGACCTGGCCGCGCTCGACGTCCTCGCGCTTGATGCCACGGAGGAGCAGACCGACGTTCTCACCGGCCTGGCCCTCGTCGAGCAGCTTGCGGAACATCTCGATGCCGGTGACCGTGGTGGTGGTCTTGGCTTCCTTGATGCCGATGATGTCGACGGTCTCGTTGACCTTCAGGACACCACGCTCGATACGGCCGGTGACGACCGTACCGCGACCGGTGATCGTGAAGACGTCCTCGACGGGCATGAGGAACGGCTTCTCGGTGTCACGCGGCGGGGTCGGGATGGCCTCGTCGACGGCGGACATGAGGCCGAGGAGCTTCTCGCCCCACTCCTTGTCGCCCTCAAGGGCCTTCAGCGCGGAGACGCGGACGACCGGCAGGTCGTCGCCCGGGAACTCGTACTCGGAGAGCAGCTCACGGACCTCGAGCTCGACGAGCTCCAGGATCTCCTCGTCGTCCACCATGTCGGCCTTGTTCAGGGCGACGACGATGTACGGAACGCCGACCTGGCGGGCCAGGAGCACGTGCTCCTTGGTCTGCGGCATCGGGCCGTCGGTGGCGGCGACCACGAGGATGGCGCCGTCCATCTGCGCGGCACCGGTGATCATGTTCTTGATGTAGTCAGCGTGACCCGGGCAGTCGACGTGGGCGTAGTGACGCGCCTCGGTCTGGTACTCGACGTGCGCGATGGAGATGGTGATACCGCGCTGGCGCTCCTCAGGAGCCTTGTCGATCTGGTCGAAGGCCGAGGCCTCGTTCAGGTCCGGGTACGCGTCGTGCAGCACCTTGGTAATGGCGGCCGTGAGGGTCGTCTTACCGTGGTCAATGTGACCGATGGTGCCGATGTTGACGTGCGGCTTAGTCCGCTCGAACTTCGCCTTCGCCACGGGGTCCTCCTGGAGAGTGGTTCTGTACGCCTTACTCATCGGCGCCAGGTGATCTTTGCTGGAAAGCCGGTCCCTCCGGGGCAACGGAGGATTACTCCTGTTGCCCCAGAGGCTCCGGTGACAAGCCTAAAGCGTGTACTCGGAAGAGTTACTCGCCCTTGGCCTTCGCGATGATCTCCTCGGCGACGTTCCGGGGAACCTCGGCGTAGGAGTCGAACTGCATCGAGTAGCTGGCGCGACCCGAGGTCTTGCTGCGGAGGTCTCCGACGTAGCCGAACATCTCCGAAAGGGGCACGAGGCCCTTCACGACACGAGCACCGTGACGCTCCTCCATGGCCTGGATCTGGCCACGGCGGGAGTTGATGTCACCGATGACGTCACCCATGTAGTCCTCAGGGGTGGTGACCTCGACGGCCATCATCGGCTCCATGAGCACGGGGGACGCCTTGCGCGCGGCCTCCTTGAAGGCCTGCGAACCGGCGATCTTGAACGCGAGCTCGGAGGAGTCGACCTCGTGGTAGCCACCGTCGAGAAGCGTGACGCGGACGCCCGTCATCTCGTAGCCGGCCAGGATGCCGAACTGCATGGCCTCCTGCGCACCGGCGTCGACCGAAGGGATGTACTCCTTCGGCACGCGGCCACCGGTGACCTTGTTCACGAACTCGTACGCCGGACCGTCGGTCTCGGTGATCGGCTCGATCGCGATCTGCACCTTGGCGAACTGACCGGTACCACCGGTCTGCTTCTTGTGGGTGTAGTCGTGACGCTCCACGGTCCCGCGGATGGTCTCGCGGTAGGCGACCTGCGGCTTGCCGACGTTGGCCTCGACCTTGAACTCGCGCTTCATACGGTCGACCAGCACCTCAAGGTGCAGCTCGCCCATACCGCCGAGGATGGTCTGGCCCGTCTCCTCGTCCGAGTGAACGTGGAAGGAGGGGTCCTCCTCCGCCAGGCGCTGGATGGCGACACCCAGCTTCTCCTGGTCACCCTTGGACTTGGGCTCGATGGCGACCTGGATGACCGGAGCCGGGAAGTCCATGGACTCCAGGATCACGGGCTGCTTGTCGTCACACAGCGTCTCACCGGTGGTGGTCTGCTTCAGGCCCATGACGGCGACGATGTCACCGGCGCCCACCGCGGCGATCTCTTCACGCTTGTTGGCGTGCATGCGGTAGATCTTGCCGATGCGCTCCTTCTTGCCCTTGACGGAGTTCAGCACCGAGGTGCCGGCCTCCAGGCGGCCCGAGTAAACCCGGACGAAGGTGAGCTTGCCGAGGTGCGGGTCGCTCATGATCTTGAACGCCAGCGCCGCGAGGGGCTCCTCGTCGGACGGCTTGCGCTTCACGACCACCTCGGCGTCGCGGACGTCGTGGCCCTCGATGGCCTCGATGTCCAGCGGCGACGGGAGGTAGCGGACGACGGCGTCGAGCAGGGGCTGAACGCCCTTGTTCTTGAACGCCGTGCCACAGAACACCGCGGTGATCGTGGGCTCGCCCTTGCCCTTGCCGGAGCCGAGGATGATGCGACGGACGGCGGCGTGCAGCTGCTCCACGGACGGCTCGTCGCCGTTCAGGAAGAGCTCCATGATCTCGTCGTCGTTCTCGGCGACGGTCTCGACCAGCTTGCCGCGCCACTCTTCAGCGGCCTCGGTGTGCGTGGCCGGGATGTCGACGATGTCGTACATCTCGCCCTTGGTCGCCTCGGCGGACCAGACGAACGCCTTCATGGTGACCAGGTCGACAACGCCCTGGAAGTCCATCTCGGCACCGATGGGGAGCTGCATGACGATCGGAACCGCACCGAGGCGGTCCTTGATCATGTCGACGCAGCGGTGGAACTCGGCGCCGGTGCGGTCGAGCTTGTTGACGAAGCAGATGCGCGGCACGCCGTAGCGGTCCGCCTGACGCCAAACGGTCTCGGACTGCGGCTCCACGCCGGCCACACCGTCGAAGACGGTGACGGCGCCGTCGAGGACGCGGAGCGAACGCTCCACCTCGACGGTGAAGTCGACGTGACCCGGGGTGTCGATGATGTTGATGGTGTGGTCAACATCTTCGAGCGGCCAGTGGCAGGTCGTAGCGGCAGACGTGATGGTGATACCACGCTCCTGCTCCTGCTCCATCCAGTCCATCGTGGCAGCGCCGTCGTGGACCTCACCGATCTTGTACGACACACCGGTGTAGAACAGGATGCGCTCGGTGGTGGTCGTCTTGCCCGCGTCGATGTGGGCCATGATGCCGATGTTGCGCACCTTGGCCAGGTCAAGCGAAGTGGTAGCCATAAGGCTTCGGTCTTCTCTCGGTCTCGATGTGGGGTGGGACTACCAGCGGTAGTGCGCGAAGGCCTTGTTGGACTCGGCCATCTTGTGCGTGTCCTCGCGCTTCTTGACGGCAGCGCCAAGACCGTTGGAGGCGTCGAGCAGCTCGTTCATGAGGCGCTCGGTCATGGTCTTCTCACGACGGGCGCGGGAGTAACCCACGAGCCAGCGGAGGGCCAGGGTCGACTGGCGACCCGGCTTGACCTCGACGGGGACCTGGTAGGTCGCGCCACCGACACGGCGGGACTTGACCTCAAGCGACGGCTTGACGTTCTCCAGCGCGCGCTTCAGCGTGATGACCGGGTCGTTGCCGGTCTTCTCGCGGAGGCCTTCCATGGCGCCGTAAACGATGCGCTCGGCGGTGGAGCGCTTGCCGTTCAGGAGGATCTTGTTGATGAGCGACGTCACCAGAGGAGATGCGTAGACCGGGTCGATGATGACCGGGCGCTTCGGGGCGGGGCCCTTACGAGGCATTCTTACTTCTCCTTCTTGGCGCCGTAGCGGCTGCGGGCCTGCTTGCGGTTCTTGACAGCCTGGGTGTCAAGCGCACCGCGGATGATCTTGTAACGAACACCCGGCAGGTCCTTCACACGGCCACCACGCACGAGCACGATCGAGTGCTCCTGCAGGTTGTGTCCCTCACCCGGAATGTAAGCGGTGACCTCGATGCCGGAGGTCAGACGCACACGCGCGACCTTACGGAGCGCCGAGTTCGGCTTCTTCGGGGTGGTCGTGAACACACGCGTGCAGACACCACGACGCTGGGGCGAAGCCTCAAGCGCGGGGGTCTTCGTCTTCTCGACCTTGTCCTGCCGGCCCTTCCGGACCAGCTGCTGGATCGTAGGCACTACTTCTCCGGTTTCTGTGTGCCGTGTAGTGAAGCTAACCTGGAACTTTGCCGACCCACGCGGTCGGGTGTGTCGGATCCGGCGGGACTCCGCGCAAGCACGGAAACGCATGGATCGCGGCGGCCGATCCGGCTCTCATGCGGTTGATGGACACGCACGGGAGCCCAGGCACACCCCAGGCACAAGGTCTGAGCGTACCCACCGCATCCCATCCGGTCAAAACAAAGGCCCGCGCGGGACCGGCCCGACATCACCGCCGGTCATGCGCCGCTTGGGCGAGACCCCCGTGTGGCCCTCCCGACTCGCGCATGTGGTAAAGGCGTGCTAAGTGGCTCGGGACGAGGCGGCCGCCCCGGCGAACTAAACTGCCCCAGCCGATCCACTGGATTCGTCCCGAAACGGTACGGGCATCCACAGGCACCCACCGGCCGCCCACGGACATCCACGGGCATCCACGGGCATCCACGAGCACTCAGGGAGCGGGACATTGCGGACGGTCACCTCGGAGACGACGGCGACGGACCGTCCGCTCGTTCCGGCACCCCGCCACCGGCCCCCGTGGCTCGGCCTCGTACCCGCCCGCCTGCGCGACCGCCTGTACGGGCCCCTGCTGGCGTTCCTGATCACCTCGGCCGCGTTCTGCTCGGCCTGGGCCGCCCGGGGCACCTTCCCCTTCGGCAACACCGGCCGGGCCATCAACGACCAGGCCAACCAGTACGTGCCCTTCCACCGCGCGCTGTGGGACCTCGTCCACGGGCAGGCCGCCGGGGACGTGCTGTTCACCTGGCGCGGCGGCTTCGGCCAGCAGTTCCTGTCCGACTACCACACGTACCTCGGCAACCCGTTCTCCTGGCTGGCCGTCCTGGTCCCGCGCGACCACGTCGACCTCGCCGTTTTCGCGATCACCCCCGTGACGATGGGCGCGGCCGCCGCCGTCATGACGGTCTACCTCGGCAAGCTGCACCCCGGCCCCTGGTGGCAGCGCGGGGTCCTCGGAGCCTGCTACGGGCTGTGCGGCTGGGCGCTCAGCGACGCCTCGTACATCCCGATGTGGCTGTGGGGCCTGGTCGCGCTCCCCCTGCTCGGCATCGCCGTCGAGTGGTGCCTGGAGGAGCGCCGCTGGCCGGGCGTGGCCCTGTTCGTCGCGCTCGCGTGGTTCGGCAACTTCTACACCGCGATGATGGCCACGATGGCCGCCTGCGTGCTGCTCGCCATCCGCCTGGCCACCCGGGACATGACCGGCCGGCAGAGGCTGCGCGCCGTGTGGCGGGCGGCGACGGCCGCCGGAACCGGCATCCTGCTGACCCTGCCGCTGCTGCTGCCGTCCTTCCTCTCCAGCGGCTCCGCCCAGCCCACCCAGGCCGGGGCCTTCGAGCCCGTACGGATCGAGCTGTTCCTGGCCGGGATGCTCCCGGCCACGCACCTGTGGGGCGGCCGGCCGCGGCTGTACGTGGCCTCCCTGGGCCTGATCCTCGCCGGATCGTTCCTGTTCAACGCCGCCATCGCGCGCCGCACCCGCCTCGTGTGGGCGGCGGCGACGCTGCTCGTCGCGGCCTCGTTCCAGTTCCCGCCGACCCAGTACGTGTGGCACGGTCTGGCGGTGCCGAACGGCAACCCGTACCGCGAGACCTTCGTCTTCAGCGGCATGGTGGTGGTCCTGGCCTGGCTGGCCCTGGCCCACCGCCCGCGCCCGCCGCACGTGGCATCGGCGGCCGCCCTGCTGGTGGCGGCCACCTTCGTCCTGCGCAAGGCCAACGACTTCGGCGGCTGGACCTGGCCCGCGGTGCTGGTGGGCGGGGGCGTCTCGCTGCTGGCCCTCGTCCTCCTCTCCCTGGGCGAGAAGCGGCGGTACCTGATCCCGGTGGCCGCGGTCCTCATGGTCGGCGTCGTCTTCGCGGAGTCCGCGGTGGCGGCCGCGAGCGCGGACTCCCGCCGCGCCCGCGAACGCTGGGCGAAGCCGGTCGCCACCTCGAACAAGTCGATCGGCGCGCACTTCGACGCCGTCCGGCAGGTGGACGGCTGGCCCGAGTACCGGACCGACTCCGGCGCGCCGCAGAGCGCCTACAACGACGCCCTGGCGCTGCGCGCGGAGGGCCCGCAGTACTACAGCAGCTACCTGCCGGAGGCCACGTACCGCGCCCTGGAGCCCCTCGGCTACGGCTTCAAGAACGACGGCCGCACCTTCTTCGGCGCCGACAGCCCGGTGCTCGACGCGATCTTCTCGATCGGGGCCCGGGTCCGTCCGGGGGCCGCTCCGGACAGCTGGACGTCCACCCGCTTCGCGGCCCCTCCCCTGGTGACCGTCCGCACCGGGCCCTACGCCTCCCCCAACCCGGCGGACAGCGTCTACGCCCGCCAGGAGAACGTCCTCGGCGCCACGGTCTACCAGGTCCCGACGACGACGCGCGGCGGCACGGCGACGCGGCAGACGTACACGGCCCGGTGCGCCCCGGGCTCCGAGGCGTACTGGTTCTCCCCCGAGCTCTACGGCACCCTCGACTTCGCCGGTGCTCCGCGCCCGCTGGAAGACCGGATGACGGGCGTGGTGAAGCTCGGCGAGGTCCCCGCGACCGGCACGGTCGAGGTCGCGGTGTCGACCCGCACCAAGGACGCGACGGCCGGCGAGCACCCCGTCGGCTGCCTGGACCGCGCCGCCCTGGACGGGGCGATCGCCTCCCTGAGGTCCACCGGTGCCACGAAGGTCACCACGGGCGGCCACTCCATCGAGGCCACCCTCCCGAAGGGCGCCACGGGCACCGCGGTCTTCGCGATGACCGACGTCCCGGGCTGGCAGTGCACGGCGCCGGTGAAGGACTTCCACGGCCTGGTGGCCACGGACGTCCCCGCGGGCACCGACAAGGTCTCCTGCACCTTCACCCCGAAGGGCCTCGCCCCCGGCCTCGCCGCGGCCGCCCTGGCCCTCCTGACCCTCACCTCGGTAACCCTCACCGCCCTCCGCCGCCGCCGGCGGGCCTGACCGCGTCCGCCGGGGGACCCGGGTCCCCCGGCGGAGCCCCCGGGCCCGGAACACGAAGAAGCCCCCCGCCGCTCCTCTCGGAGCGGCGGGGGGCTTCCTTCATACGAGCTGTCAGCCGTTGTACGGGCCGTAGTCGTAGTCCTCCAGCGGGACGGCCTGGCCGGAGCCCGTGCCGAAGGGCGAGTAGTCGATGTCGTCGTAGCCGACGGCCGAGTACATCGCGGCCTTCGCTTCCTCGGTGGGCTCGACCCGGATGTTGCGGTAGCGGGCGAGGCCCGTACCGGCCGGGATGAGCTTACCGATGATGACGTTCTCCTTGAGGCCGATGAGGCTGTCGGACTTGGCGTTGATCGCCGCATCCGTCAGGACTCGGGTCGTCTCCTGGAAGGAGGCGGCCGACAGCCAGGATTCCGTCGCCAGCGAGGCCTTGGTGATACCCATCAGCTGCGGACGGCCGGAGGCGGGGTGACCGCCCTCGGTGACCACACGACGGTTCTCGGTCTCGAACTTCGAGCGCTCGACGAGCTCGCCCGGCAGGAGCTCCGCGTCGCCGGACTCGATGATCGTCACGCGGCGGAGCATCTGCCGGATGATGATCTCGATGTGCTTGTCGTGGATCGACACGCCCTGCGAGTTGTAGACCTTCTGGACTTCGCCGACCAGGTGGACCTGGACGGCACGCTGGCCGAGGATGCGCAGCACGTCGTGCGGGTTGGTGGCACCCGCGGTGAGCTTCTGGCCCACCTCGACGTGGTCGCCCTCGTGCACGATGACCTTGGCGCGCTTCGAGATCGGGAACGCCGTCTCGTCGCTGCCGTCGTCGGGCGTGATGACGATCTTCTTCGTCTTCTCGGTCTCCTCGATCCGCACGCGGCCGGCGGCCTCGGAGATCGGGGCGACACCCTTCGGGGTACGGGCCTCGAAGAGCTCGACGACACGCGGCAGACCCTGCGTGATGTCGTCACCGGCCACACCACCGGTGTGGAAGGTACGCATCGTCAGCTGGGTACCGGGCTCACCGATGGACTGGGCGGCGATGATGCCGACCGCCTCACCGATGTCGACCAGCTTGCCGGTGGCGAGCGAGCGTCCGTAGCAGAAGGCACAGGTGCCGACCGCGGACTCACAGGTCAGGACCGAGCGGGTCTTGACCTCCTCGACGCCGTTGGCGACCAGGGCGTCGATCAGGACGTCACCGAGGTCGACGTTGGCAGGCGCGATGACCTTGCCGTCGATGACGACGTCCTCGGCCAGCATGCGGGCGTAGACGGACGTCTCGACGTCGTCGGCCTTGCGCAGCACGCCGTCCTCGCCGCGGACGGCGATCTTCAGCTTCAGGCCGCGCTCGGTGCCGCAGTCCTCCTCGCGGATGATCACGTCCTGCGAGACGTCCACCAGACGACGGGTCAGGTAACCCGAGTCGGCGGTACGCAGGGCGGTGTCCGCCAGACCCTTACGGGCACCGTGCGTGGAGATGAAGTACTCCAGAACGGTGAGGCCCTCACGGAAGGACGCCTTGATCGGACGCGGGATGGTCTCGTTCTTCGCGTTCGACACCAGACCACGCATACCGGCGATCTGTCGCATCTGCATCATGTTTCCTCGGGCACCCGAGTCAACCATCATGAAGATGGGGTTCGTCTTGGGGAAGTTCGCGTTCATCGCCTCGGCAACCTCGTTGGTCGCCTTGGTCCAGATCGCGATGAGCTCCTGCGTGCGCTCGTCCTTGGTGATCAGACCGCGCTCGTACTGCTTCTGGACCTTCTCGTCCATCGCCTCGTAGCCCGCGACGATGGCCTTCTTGGCCTCGGGCACGACGACGTCGGAGATGGCCACGGTGACGCCCGAACGGGTCGCCCAGTGGAAGCCGGCCGCCTTCAGGTTGTCGAGCGTCGCCGCCACGATGACCTTGGGGTAGCGCTCCGCCAGGTCGTTGACGATCTCGGAGAGCTGCTTCTTGCCCACCGAGTAGTCGACGAACGGGTAGTCCTCGGGCAGCAGCTCGTTGAAGAGCGCGCGGCCCAGCGAGGTCTTCAGACGGAAGCTGTCGCCCGGCTGGAACTCCTGCTCGCCCTCTTCGGCGACCGGCGGCACCCAGCCGCGCGGCGGGATGGTGCCCACCGGGAAGCGGATGTCGACGGACGACTGCAGCGCGAGCTCGCCGGCGTCGAACGCCATGATCGCCTCGGCCGTGGAGCCGAACGCGCGGCCCTCGCCCTTGGTGTCACGGAGCTCACCGTCGGTGGTCAGGAAGAACAGACCGAGGACCATGTCCTGGGTCGGCATCGTGACCGGACGGCCGTCGGCCGGCTTGAGGATGTTGTTCGAGGACAGCATCAGGATGCGGGCCTCGGCCTGCGCCTCCGCGGAGAGCGGCAGGTGCACGGCCATCTGGTCACCGTCGAAGTCCGCGTTGAACGCGGTGCAGACGAGCGGGTGGATCTGGATGGCCTTGCCTTCGACCAGCTGGGGCTCGAAGGCCTGGATGCCGAGGCGGTGCAGCGTGGGCGCACGGTTCAGCAGAACCGGGTGCTCGGCGATGACCTCTTCGAGCACGTCGTACACGACCGTGCGGCCGCGCTCGACCATGCGCTTCGCCGACTTGATGTTCTGCGCGTGGTTCAGGTCGACCAGGCGCTTCATCACGAACGGCTTGAAGAGCTCCAGCGCCATGGCCTTGGGCAGACCGCACTGGTGCAGCTTCAGCTGCGGGCCGACGACGATCACGGAACGCGCGGAGTAGTCCACGCGCTTGCCGAGGAGGTTCTGACGGAATCGACCCTGCTTGCCCTTGAGCATGTCGCTCAGGGACTTCAGCGGACGGTTACCGGGACCGGTCACCGGGCGACCGCGACGACCGTTGTCGAAGAGGGCGTCCACGGCCTCCTGGAGCATGCGCTTCTCGTTGTTCACGATGATCTCGGGGGCACCGAGGTCGAGAAGGCGCTTCAGACGGTTGTTGCGGTTGATCACGCGGCGGTACAGGTCGTTCAGGTCGGAGGTCGCGAAGCGGCCACCGTCCAGCTGCACCATCGGACGCAGGTCCGGCGGGATGACCGGCACGCAGTCCAGAACCATGCCCTTGGGGCTGTTGCTGGTCTGCAGGAACGCGGAGACGACCTTGAGGCGCTTGAGCGCACGGGTCTTCTTCTGGCCCTTGCCGGTACGGATGATCTCGCGGAGGCGCTCGGCCTCCTCCTCCAGGTCGAAGGACTCCAGGCGCTTCTGCAGCGCCGCGGCACCCATCGAACCGTCGAAGTAGGTACCGAAGCGGTCGCGCAGCTCGCGGTAGAGCAGCTCGTCGCCCTCCAGGTCCTGGACCTTGAGGTTCTTGAAGCGGTTCCAGACCTCGTCCAGACGGTCGATCTCGCGCTGGGCGCGGTCACGGAGCTGCTTCATCTCGCGCTCGGCGCCTTCGCGCACCTTGCGGCGCACGTCGGCCTTGGCGCCCTCGGCCTCAAGCTCGGCCAGGTCGGTCTCGAGCTTCTTGGCCCGGCCTTCGAGGTCCGCGTCACGGCGGTTCTCGATCTGCTGGCGCTCGACGGAGACGTGGGCCTCCAGCGACGGGAGGTCGCGGGTGCGGCGCTCGTCGTCCACGAACGTGATCATGTACGCGGCGAAGTAGATGACCTTCTCGAGGTCCTTCGGCGCGAGGTCCAGCAGGTAGCCCAGGCGCGACGGGACGCCCTTGAAGTACCAGATGTGGGTGACGGGAGCGGCGAGCTCGATGTGGCCCATCCGCTCACGGCGCACCTTGGCGCGCGTGACCTCGACGCCACAGCGCTCACAGATGATGCCCTTGAAGCGGACACGCTTGTACTTGCCGCAGTAGCACTCCCAGTCCCGGGTCGGACCGAAGATCTTCTCGCAGAAGAGTCCGTCCTTCTCGGGCTTGAGGGTGCGGTAGTTGATGGTCTCCGGCTTCTTGACCTCGCCGTGCGACCAGGTTCGGATGTCGTCCGCGGTGGCAAGGCCGATCCGCAGCTCGTCGAAGAAGTTGACGTCGAGCACTGTGCGTCAATCCCTCTTTCGGGGTCGAGTCTCAATCATGGTCTGAACGGTCCCGGGGATGACGGGGGGCTCTTGAGCGAGCCCCCCGTCAGGCCCGTCAGACCTCTTCGACGCTGCTCGGCTCACGCCGGGACAGGTCGATACCGAGCTCCTCCGCCGCGCGGAAGACGTCCTCGTCGGTGTCGCGCATCTCGATGGACATGCCGTCCGAGGACAGCACCTCCACGTTGAGGCAGAGCGACTGCATTTCCTTGATGAGCACCTTGAAGGACTCGGGAATGCCCGGCTCGGGGATGTTCTCGCCCTTGACGATGGCCTCGTAGACCTTCACGCGGCCGGTGACGTCGTCGGACTTGATGGTCAGCAGCTCCTGGAGGGCGTAAGCGGCGCCATAAGCCTCAAGCGCCCACACCTCCATCTCACCGAAGCGCTGGCCACCGAACTGCGCCTTACCACCCAGCGGCTGCTGCGTGATCATCGAGTACGGACCGGTCGACCGCGCGTGGAGCTTGTCGTCGACCAGGTGGTGGAGCTTGAGGATGTACATGTACCCGATCGAGATCGGGTCCGGGAACGGCTCGCCGGAGCGGCCGTCGAACAGACGCGCCTTGCCGGACGGGAGGACCAGGCGGTCGCCGTCGCGGTTCGGGATGGTGTGCTCGAACAGGCCGGCGAGCTCGTCCTCGCGGGCACCGTCGAACACCGGGGTGGCGACGTTGGTGCCGGGCTCGACGCGGTCGGCGCCGATGGCCTTCAGTCGCTCGGCCCACTCCTCGCCGAGGCCGGAGACGTCCCAGCCGCGGCTGGCGAGCCAGCCGAGGTGGATCTCCAGGACCTGTCCCGGGTTCATTCGGGACGGGACACCCAGCGGGTTCAGGATGATGTCGACCGGCGTGCCGTCCTCAAGGAAGGGCATGTCCTCGATCGGAAGGATCTTGGAGATGACACCCTTGTTGCCGTGGCGGCCGGCGAGCTTGTCACCGTCGGTGATCTTGCGCTTCTGGGCGACGTAGACGCGGACCAGCTGGTTCACGCCCGGAGGAAGCTCGTCGCCCTCCTCGCGGTCGAAGACGCGGACACCGATGACCTTGCCGATCTCACCGTGAGGGACCTTGAGCGAGGTGTCACGCACCTCGCGGGCCTTCTCACCGAAGATCGCGCGGAGCAGGCGCTCCTCGGGGGTCAGCTCGGTCTCGCCCTTGGGCGTGACCTTGCCGACGAGGATGTCGCCGGCGACGACGTCCGCACCGATGCGGATGATGCCGCGCTCGTCGAGGTCGGCGAGGACCTCCTCGGAGACGTTCGGGATGTCCCGGGTGATCTCCTCGGGGCCCAGCTTGGTGTCACGGGCGTCGACCTCGTGCTCCTCGATGTGGATCGAGGAGAGGACGTCGTCCTGCACGAGGCGCTGCGACAGGATGATCGCGTCCTCGTAGTTGTGGCCTTCCCACGGCATGAACGCGACGAGCAGGTTCTTGCCGAGGGCCATTTCGCCCTCTTCGGTGGCCGGGCCGTCGGCGAGGACCTGGGCCTCGACGATCCGGTCGCCCTCGTTGACGATGACCTTCTGGTTGACCGAGGTGCCCTGGTTCGAGCGGGAGAACTTGGCGACGCGGTACGTGGTGTACGTGCCGTCGTCGTTGGCGACGGTGACGTAGTCGGCCGAGACCTCCTGGACGACACCGTCCTTCTCCGCCTTGATCGAGTCGCCGGCGTCGACCGCACAGCGGTACTCCATGCCGGTGCCGACGAGCGGGGCCTCCGCCTTGATGAGCGGAACGGCCTGGCGCATCATGTTCGCGCCCATGAGGGCGCGGTTGGCGTCGTCGTGCTCAAGGAAGGGGATCATCGCGGTCGCGACGGACACCATCTGGCGCGGGGAGACGTCCATGTAGTCGACGTCGTCGCCGGCGATGTAGTCGATCTCGCCGCCACGACGGCGGACCAGTACGCGGTTCTCGGTGAAGCGCATCTCGTCGTTCAGGCCGGCGTTGGCCTGGGCGATGACGAAGCGGTCTTCCTCGTCGGCCGTCAGGTAGTCGACCTCGTCGGTGACGACACCGTCGACGACCTTGCGGTACGGGGTCTCGACGAAACCGAACGCGTTGACGCGACCGTAGGACGCGAGCGAGCCGATCAGACCGATGTTCGGGCCTTCAGGGGTCTCGATCGGGCACATGCGGCCGTAGTGCGACGGGTGGACGTCACGGACCTCGAAGCCGGCCCGCTCACGGGACAGACCACCGGGACCCAGAGCCGAGAGACGACGCTTGTGCGTCAGACCCGACAGCGGGTTGTTCTGGTCCATGAACTGCGACAGCTGGCTGGTGCCGAAGAACTCCTTGATGGAGGCGACGACCGGCCGGATGTTGATCAGGGTCTGCGGCGTGATCGCCTCGACGTCCTGCGTGGTCATGCGCTCGCGGACGACGCGCTCCATACGAGCCAGACCCGTGCGGACCTGGTTCTGGATGAGCTCGCCGACGTTGCGCAGACGACGGTTGCCGAAGTGGTCGATGTCGTCGGTCTCGACGACGATCGAACGGCCCGACTCACCGGTGGTCTCGGTCTCGCCCGCGTGGAGCTTCACGAGGTACTTGATCGTCGCGATGATGTCGTCGGTGGTGAGCACACCGGCGTCCAGCGGCTCGTCGGCGCCGAGCTTCTTGTTCACCTTGTAGCGGCCGACCTTGGCGAGGTCGTAGCGCTTCGGGTTGAAGTAGAGGTTCTCGAGCAGCGTCTGAGCGGCCTCGCGGGTCGGCGGCTCGCCCGGGCGCAGCTTGCGGTAGATGTCGAGCAGCGCGTCGTCCTGGCCCTGGGTGTGGTCCTTCTCCAGGGTGGCGCGCATGGACTCGTACTCGCCGAACTCTTCGAGGATCTGCTCGGTGGTCCAGCCGAGAGCCTTCAGGAGGACGGTGACGGACTGCTTGCGCTTGCGGTCGATGCGGACACCGACCATGTCGCGCTTGTCGACCTCCATCTCCAGCCAGGCACCCCGGGACGGGATGATCTTGGCGGAGAAGATGTCCTTGTCGGACGTCTTGTCGATGGAGGAGTCGAAGTAGACACCGGGGGAACGGACGAGCTGCGACACCACGACACGCTCGGTGCCGTTGATGACGAAGGTGCCCTTGTTGGTCATGAGCGGGAAGTCGCCCATGAAGACCGTCTGAGACTTGATCTCACCGGTCTCGTTGTTCGTGAACTCGGCCGTGACGAAGAGCGGCGCCGCGTACGTGAAGTCGCGCTCCTTGCACTCGTCGACGGAGTTCTTCGCCGGCTCAAACCGGTGGTCGCGGAACGTCAGCGACATGGAACCGGAGAAGTCCTCGATCGGCGAGATCTCCTCGAAGATCTCTTCCAGACCGGACTTGGTGGGAACGTCCTGTCCACTCTCGAGCGCCGACTCGACGCGAGACTTCCAGGCTGCGTTGCCGAGCAGCCAGTCAAAGCTCTCGGTTTGCAGCGCCAGGAGGTTCGGAACCTCGAGAGGCTCCTTGATCTTTGCAAAGGAGATGCGCAGCGGGGCGGTGCTGGCACCGGTGTTCGTATTGGTCGAGGCGTTGCGCGAGGCGGCCAAGAGGGGGTCCTTCCGAGGGCTCGGACTCACTACGCGCGTACCGGTCCCAGCTGACACAGAAGACGGCCCGCCCGATTCGGTCGAAAAGACCTGGTCAGGGCGTATCGATCAAGTGTGCTCAAGCGTGGGCATGCCCCTGGCGACGGGCAGGGGGCAGCTAACAGGCAGCGCAAAGGGTCAGTGTAGCCACTTGGCTCACTGATGTCCAGACCAGGTTTCCGGAAACCGGCAACAGGCCTTCCCCATGTCGTTGAAACCAACCCTGCGACCCTGCGTCCAACACGCGGCTCTCGTGGCTCTCGCACACAGAGCGCGTATCAGTACTGCCCTCTTCGTAGTCGATCCATGCCTCGGATCCTCGATCCGTGCACCGGATCTCGGACCGATCCGATCGATCCCACATCGGGACTGAGAATTGCGCGCCGCGTCCCGTTCGTCAAGGCCCCCTGCTCCGTGCGGATCAGCTCAGGACCCGGCCGCGGGGCAACGATGATCACCCTACTCCCCAACGAGACCAGGGCAAGTCAGGCACTGCGGGTACGCCAAAGGGCGACCACCCTTACGGGTGATCGCCCTTGGTTGAGGCCTCAGGAGGGCCTCAGAGGTGTTACTTGACCTCGACGGCCGCACCGGCGCCCTTGAGGGCCTCGGCGGCCTTCTCGGCGGCGTCCTTGGCGACCTTCTCGAGGACGGGCTTCGGCGCACCGTCGACGAGGTCCTTGGCCTCCTTCAGACCCAGGGAGGTCAGCTCGCGCACGACCTTGATGACCTGGATCTTCTTGTCGCCGGCACCGGTGAGGATGACGTCGAACTCGTCCTTCTCCTCCTCGGCCTCGGCGGCGGGGCCGACACCGGCCGGACCGGCAACGGCGACGGCCGCGGCGGCGGTGACGTCGAACTTCTCCTCGAAGGCCTTCACGAACTCGGAGAGCTCGATGAGGGTCATCTCCTCGAACTGGGCGAGGAGGTCGTCCTGAGAGAGCTTCGCCATGATGGGCGATCCTTCCACTAATTCGGCAGGTGCCGATATGTCTATAGAGGCGGGCGTAACGGCCCGCTACGACCCACGCACTAGGCGGCGTGGATCAGTGCGCGAGCCGAATTACTCGGCACCGCCCTGCTCGGCGAGCTTGACGCGAAGCGCTTCCGCAGTGCGGACGAACTTCGACGGCAGCGCCTGGAAGAGCGAGGCAGCCTGAGACTGCTTGCCCTTGAACGCGCCGGCCAGCTTGCTGAGCAGAACCTCGCGGGACTCGAGGTCCGCAAGCTTCTTGATCTCATCGGCGGTGAGCGCCTTACCATCAAGGACACCCGCCTTGATGATGAGGTTCGGGTTCTCCTTGGCGAAGTCACGCAGGCTCTTCGCCGACTCCACCGGGTCACCGGTGATGAAGGCGACCGCGGTCGGACCAGCGAAGTGCTCGTCCAGCGCGGTGATCCCGGCCTGGTTGGCCGCAATCTTGGTCAGCGTGTTCTTCACCACGGCGTACTGGGCGTTCTCACCGAGAGAACGACGCAGCGTCTTGAGCTGCGCGACGGTGAGACCCCGGTACTCGGTCAGCACGGCGGCGTTCGAGCTCTGGAACGCGTCCTTGAGCTCGGCTACCGATGCAGCCTTGTTGGGCGTCGGCATATGCGTTCGCCTCCTTCCGGGTGATGAGGACCGCTCAGAAGGGGCTGACATACGAAACGCCCCGGCGCAGGCGCCAGGGCGTAGCTCAACCGGAATGAAATTCCGGGAACAATCCAAGGTCACCTGCGCAGGACGTCCGCAATTGGCGGATCCTTCGGCCGCCGTACCCTGACGGGCACGACAACGACCAGCGGTCTTTGGCTTCTCCGGAAGAGTACGTGAACCGTCCGACCCGAGGCAAATCGCCTCGGGAGCGCCCGGGACCCCCGGGCGCTCCCCCGGAATCAGGAGCCGCCGAGACCGCCCAGCCCCGCGTCCTTCAGGGTCTGGTCGGCCCCCTTCAGCGTTTCGTCGACGCCCTTGAGCTTGTCGTCGACGCCCTTCATCACCTCGTCGAAGTCGGCCACCTGGTCCGCGGGCGGCGCCGTGACCGGAGCGGTCGTGCCGAAGCCCGAGAACTTCGCCGAGACCTTCGTGGTGCCGTCCTTGGTGCCCTGCGCCGAGTCGACGCGGACGGGGTGGCCGTCCTTGCCGATCCACAGGTCCACGTCCAGGCTCGTGTACTCCTTCAGCGCCTCGTGGAGGTACTGCCGGTTCGCCGCTTCCATCACCTGGGTGGACTCGTCCGCGGCGAGCAGGTCGGCGTTGGTGAGGGAGGCCTTGAAGTGCTTGGCCTCCCCGCCGTCGATCTGCTCGGTGCCGACCAGCGCCACCTTCTGCTGGCCGAGGAGCACGGCCAGGTAGTCGGCCGGGTCGTCGTTGAACCGGGCGCGGGACTTGCCGTCCTTGTTCAGGTTCATCTTCATCCAGGACTTGCCCTCCAGGGGCTTGTCCGAGTGGGTGTAGATCACGTCGCCGATCATGACCTGGTCGGCGCCGTCGCCCTTGGCGTCGATGCCGGTGGCCGACGGATACCAGCCCTTCGTGCCCGAGAGCTGATCGGCCTTGCCGCTGCCCGAGGTGACGGTCATCTCGTACTTGGCGAACTTGGCGGCCGCCGTCTTCGTGTAGGACGCCTTCAGCGCGTCCGCCGGCGTCTGGGCCTTGGTCTCGGCCCCGGCCTTGCCGTCGGTCTTCCCCTCGGCCTTGTCGGTCCCGCAGGCGGTCAGGCCGCCCACGAGCAGCGCGGCCCCCGCCGCGGCGGCCGCGGCCCGGGTCAGTACAGCCGTGTTCATCGGTTCTCCCCCATGGTTGTGCTGGTTGTGCTGGTTGTGCTGGTTGTGCCGGTGGTGCGTACGGCCTCGCGGCCGGTCGGTCTCAGGCCCCGGCCCCGGCGCCGGTGGCGCCCAGCTCCTTGAGCTTCGCGAAGACGTCGAGCGTCTCGTTCTCGGGCGGGGTGTGGACGTTCGCCGTCGTGGCGTAGTCGGAGTAGTGGGCGTCCAGGTCGAGGTTTCCTTCGGGCGTGCCGATGGCGGCCTTCATACGGGCCGGGTAGCCGTCCGCGTTCACCCAGACGTCCATGTCGTAGCCCTTGATGCCGGCCTTCTTCATGGCTTCGGCGAGCTTCCCGCGGTCGGCCTCGGGCAGCGCCGTGGAGCCCCCGTTCGCGGCGAGCATCTCCTCCAGGCTCAGGGTGCCCTTGTAGTGCCGCGTGTCGGCGCCGTCGACGTTCTCGGAGCCGACGAGCTTCACGTTCGGGGAGGCCAGCAGCAGGCCGAGCTGCTTGGCGGGGTCCTGGTTCTGCTCCGCCCCGCCCAGGCTGCCCATGCCGCCCATGCCGCCGAGCTGCTTCAGCGCCGCGGCGTCCCCGGCGGCCTCCGCGGCGGCCTTCACGTCGATCTTCATCCAGCGCTTGCCCTCCATGGCCGCCGAGGACAGCGGCGAGCCGGCCGGCACCTCCATGTACATGACGTCGTTCGACATGATCGTGCGCATGGAGTCGATGCCGGAGGCGCCGAGGCCGCCCTTCACGGTGATGTCCATGACCTGCGGGTCCCACCCCTGCACGCCCGTCATCTCGACGCTCTCGCCGCCGAGTCCGCCGGACATCTTCATGGTCATGCGGACCTTGGCCGACTTGGCGGCCGAGGTCTTTTGGTACGCCGCGGTGAGGGCCTCGGTGGCCGAACCGCCCGCCGCGGGAGCGGAGGGCCGCGCGGAGGGCGCGGACGCGGCCTTGCCCGAGTCGTCCTTCTTGCCGTCGTCGCACGCGGTGGCCCCGCCCACGAGCAGTACGGCGGCCAGCGTCGCGCCGGCGGCCTTCCTCCGGTGCGCAGCGCGGTATGCAGACATAGAGATCCCCACCCCTGTGTGATCGTTCGCTTCGACGCCGACCCTACGTTCCCCCGCCCCGTCCTCGCGCGCCGGTTACCGCCCGGTTCGGGACATGTGGTCCGGAACACGGAAAACGGGCCCCCCGCCGCCCTGTGAAGGGGGCGAGGGGCCCGTTTCAGCCACTCAGGTGAGCCGGGGGCTCAGCGGAGCTCAGACAGCGGCCGGGTCTTCCTCGACGAGGAGGTTCCGGGTGCGGTTCGAGTCCAGCTGGATGCCGGGGCCCATCGTGGTGCTCAGGGCGGCCTTCTTGACGTAGCGGCCCTTCGCGGCGGACGGCTTCAGACGAAGGATCTCGTCCAGGGCCGCACCGTAGTTCTCGACCAGCTGCTCATCGGTGAAGGAGACCTTGCCGATGATGAAGTGCAGGTTCGAGTGCTTGTCGACACGGAACTCGATCTTGCCACCCTTGATCTCGGTGACAGCCTTGGCGACGTCCATGGTGACGGTGCCGGTCTTCGGGTTCGGCATCAGGCCACGCGGACCGAGCACGCGGCCGAGGCGGCCGACCTTGCCCATGAGGTCCGGAGTGGCGACAACCGCGTCGAACTCGTTCAGGCGGTTGCCCTTGGCGATCTCGTTGATCAGCTCGTCGTCGCCGACGATGTCGGCGCCGGCGGCTTCCGCGGCCGCAGCACGGTCACCGGTCGCGAAGACCAGGACCCGGGCGGTCTTACCGGTGCCGTGCGGGAGGTTCACGGTGCCACGGACCATCTGGTCGGCCTTGCGCGGGTCGACACCCAGGCGGAAGGCGACCTCGACGGTGGCGTCGAACTTGGTCGTGGAGGTCTCCTTGGCGAGACGGACGGCCTCGAGCGGGGCGTACAGCTTCTCCCGGTCGACCTTGGCGTCCGCAGCGCGGAGAGTCTTGCTGCGCTTCACTTCTGCTCCTGTATTTCGGCTTCAGGCATGGAGTCGTGGTGCGGACCAGCGCTTGGTCCTACCACTGGTGGTGCTGGGGGGTGGCTGGATCAGCCTTCGACCGTGACGCCCATCGAGCGCGCGGTGCCGGCGATGATCTTCATCGCGGCGTCGACGTCGTTGGCGTTGAGGTCGGGCATCTTCAGCTCGGCGATCTCGCGGACCTGGGCGCCGGTGAGCTTGGCGACCTTGGTCTTGTGGGGCTCGCCGGAGCCCTTCTCGATGCCCGCGGCCTTGAGGATCAGGCGCGCGGCCGGCGGAGTCTTGGTGATGAAGGTGAAGGTGCGGTCTTCGTAGACCGTGATCTCCACCGGCACGACCATGCCACGCTGCGACTCGGTCGCGGCGTTGTAGGCCTTGCAGAACTCCATGATGTTGACGCCGTGCTGACCGAGCGCGGGGCCGACCGGCGGAGCCGGGTTGGCCGCACCGGCCTTGATCTGGAGCTTGATAAGCCCCGTGACCTTCTTCTTCTTGGGAGGCATTGCTCTCTCCGGGTCCTAGTGAGAGTTTTTCGCCGCCAATCCGGTCATCCGGATGGAGGCATACCGCACCACGATAACGGGTATCGGAGCGGGGCTAAAAACCGAGCAGGTCAGACCGCCCTTCACGGGGCGATCTGACCTGTCCGGAAGCGTTGGCTCAGAAGATCGTCAGTTCTTCTGGATCTGGTCGAAGCTGAGCTCGACCGGGGTCTCGCGACCGAAGATCTCGACGAGGCCCTTGACCTTCTTCGAGTCCGGGTTGATCTCGTTGATGGTCGCCTGCAGCGTCGCGAACGGACCGTCGGTGACGGTGACCGAGTCGCCGACCTCGAAGTCCAGGACCTCGATGGTGCGCTTGACCGCGGGGGCCGGCAGACCGGCGTCCTCGGCGGCCTGCTTGGCGGCCTTCTCCTGCGCCTCCGGGGCGAGCATCTTGACGATCTCGTCCAGCGTCAGCGGGTACGGGTCGTACGCGTTGCCGACGAAGCCGGTGACACCGGGGGTGTTGCGGACGACGCCCCAGGACTCGTTCGTCAGATCCATGCGGACGAGAACGTAACCGGGCAGCTTGTTCTGCCGGACGTTCTTGCGCTCGCCGTTCTTGATCTGGACGATCTCTTCCTCGGGCACCTCGGCCTGGTAGATGAACTCCTCGACGTTCAGCGAGACGGCGCGCTGCTCCAGGTTGGCCTTCACGCGCTTCTCGTAGCCCGCGTAGGTGTGGATCACGTACCACTCGCCGGGCAGCAGGCGCAGTTCGTCGCGCAGGGCCTGGATGGGGTCGACGGGCTCGGCGTCGGCGGCCTCCTCGGCCTCCTCCGCGTCCTCGGTCTCGGCGGCGTCGTCCGCGTCCTCGGCGGCGTCCTCCGCGGCCTCGGCCTCGACGGCCTCGACGGCCTCGGGGGCGTCCTCGCCGGCCTGCGCGTCGTCCGCGGTCTCGTCGGCCTCGTCCTCGACGTGGAGCGCGGCCTCTTCGGCGGCGACACCCGCCTCGGCGTCGGCAAGCTCGACCTCGTCCGGGTCCACAGCGTCTGCCGCCTCGACGATGTCGAGCTCGTCCTCGACGGACTCGACGGAGTCGTGGCTCGCGTTCAGGTTCGGGTCAGACACGGTGGCTGCTTCTTCCTGGATACAAAAGGTGGTCGAACATGCGAAAACGGGCGGCACCCATCAAGGCGCCGCCCTCCGCGGGGATCAGCCGAAGACGAACTTGATGGCTTCCTGGAACCCATAGTCAATCACGGTCACCAGACCGATCATGATGACGACGAAGACAATCACCACGGTGGTGTACGTCGTGAGCTGGTTGCGCGTCGGCCAGACGACCTTGCGGAGTTCCGCGATGATCTGGCGGTAGAACAGCGCGAGACGACCCAGAGGACCCTTCTTCCCGCGCTTGCCGCCCTTGCGGGCCTTCTTCTCGCGGGTGTCGTCCTCGGCGTCAGGCATGTCGATGGAGCCCAGGGCGTCCGTCACGTCTCTCACCTGAATCCGGGTCGTGGCCGTAGCCGCGCCCGGTTGCGCCGCACGGCGTTGCATCGAAGTACGTACCTGCGCACACGTCCGAGAAGGAGTGTGGAGCAGGGCCGGAGGGACTCGAACCCCCAACCGCTGGTTTTGGAGACCAGTGCTCTACCAATTGAGCTACGACCCTTTGTTGCGTCCCCCAACCTACCGCATCCAGACGGGTGCACGGAGTGCTCGCGCTCTGGAGTGACCGGCAGGGGCCAACGACAGGTGAGTGTACGTGTTCCTGGACCTGACGTCGAACGTAGCCCTGGACCTGACATCCGAACGAGCACATTCGCGAGTGGTCCGTCCGATCGCTGAAACAGCGTGCCGGGCTTCTGAGGCGTCTGGGACGATTGGCCTCATGACCTCTGAAACGCCTTCCGCCGAGCGCCGCGTCTCCGCCCGTATCGGCGCCATTTCCGAGTCCGCCACCCTCGCCGTGGACGCCAAGGCCAAGGCCCTCAAGGCCGCCGGGCGCCCGGTGATCGGCTTCGGCGCCGGCGAGCCCGACTTCCCGACCCCCGACTACATCGTCGAGGCCGCGGTCGAGGCCTGCCGCAACCCCAAGTACCACCGCTACACGCCGGCCGGCGGCCTGCCCGAGCTCAAGACCGCGATCGCCGCGAAGACGCTGCGCGACTCGGGCTACGAGGTGGACGCGTCGCAGGTCCTGGTGACCAACGGCGGCAAGCAGGCGATCTACGAGGCGTTCGCGGCGATCCTGGACCCGGGTGACGAGGTCATCGTCCCTGCCCCGTACTGGACCACCTACCCGGAGTCGATCCGTCTCGCCGGCGGTGTCCCGGTCGAGGTCGTCGCCGACGAGACCACCGGCTACCGCGTCTCCGTCGAGCAGCTCGAAGCCGCCCGCACCGAGCGCACCAAGGTCGTCCTGTTCGTCTCCCCGTCGAACCCGACCGGCGCCGTGTACTCCGAGGCCGACGCGGAGGCCATCGGCCGCTGGGCCGCCGACAAGGGCCTGTGGGTCCTGACCGACGAGATCTACGAGCACCTCGTCTACGGCGAGGCCAAGTTCGTCTCCCTGCCGGCGATCGTCCCCGAGCTCGCCGACAAGTGCATCATCGTCAACGGCGTGGCCAAGACGTACGCGATGACCGGCTGGCGCGTGGGCTGGATCATCGGCCCCAAGGACGTGGTCAAGGCCGCGACCAACCTGCAGTCGCACGCCACCTCCAACGTCTCCAACGTGGCCCAGGTCGCGGCGCTCGCCGCCGTCTCCGGCAACCTGGACGCCGTCCACGAGATGCGCACGGCCTTCGACCGCCGCCGCCAGCTGATCGTGCGGATGCTGAACGAGATCGACGGCGTGTTCTGCCCGACCCCCGAGGGCGCCTTCTACGCGTACCCGTCGGTCAAGGAGCTCCTCGGCAAGGAGATCCGCGGCAAGCGCCCGCAGACCTCCGTCGAGCTGGCCGCGCTGATCCTGGACGAGGCCGAGGTCGCGGTCGTCCCGGGCGAGGCCTTCGGCACCCCCGGCTACCTGCGCCTGTCGTACGCCCTGGGCGACGCGGACCTGGTCGAGGGCGTGTCCCGCATCCAGAAGCTGCTCGCCGAGGCCAAGGCCTGAGGTCCGGCTCCGCGAACGCCGGTGGGGCGGTACCCGTACGGGTACCGCCCCACCGGCGTTTTTGCGTTCGAGCAAGGTCCCGTTCAGGGAATCGGGCTGCCGAACGGGTGACAAGTGCGGCAGGATCACCGGATGGAGCACGTACGCGATCTCACGCTTCTGCCGAAAGCCCACCTCCACCTGCACTTCACCGGGTCGATGCGCCCCTCGACCCTCCTGGAGCTCGCCGACAAGTACGGCGTGCGCCTCCCGGACGCCCTGACCGCCGGTGAGCCGCCCAGGCTCCGCGCCACCGACGAGCGCGGCTGGTTCCGCTTCCAGCGGCTGTACGACGCCGCCCGGTCCTGCCTGCGCGAGCCCGAGGACATCCGCCGGCTGGTCCGCGAGGCCGCCGAGGAGGACGTACGGGACGGCAGCGGCTGGCTGGAGATCCAGGTGGATCCCACCTCCTACGCCCCCCTGCTCGGCGGCATGATCCCGGCCGTCGAGATCATCCTGGACGCCGTCGAGGCCGCCTCGCGCGAGACCGGACTCGGCATGCGGGTGCTGATCGCCGCCAACCGCATGAAGCACCCGCTCGACGCCCGCACCCTGGCCCGTCTCGCCGTCCGCTACGCCGACCGCGGCATCGTCGGCTTCGGGCTCTCCAACGACGAGCGCCGCGGCATGGCCCGCGATTTCGACCGGGCCTTCGCCATCGCCCGCGAGGGCGGCCTGCTCGCGGCCCCGCACGGAGGCGAGCTCACCGGTCCCGCCTCCGTACGCGACTGCCTGGACGATCTGCACGCCTCCCGCATCGGCCACGGAGTACGGGCCGCCGAGGACCCGCGGCTGCTGAAGCGGCTCGCGGACCGGCAGATCACCTGCGAGGTCTGCCCGGCGTCGAACGTCGCCCTCGGGGTCTACGAGCGGCCCGAGGACGTCCCGCTGCGCACGCTCTTCGAGGCCGGGGTGCCGATGGCGCTGGGCGCCGACGACCCGCTGCTGTTCGGCTCCCGGCTGGCGGCGCAGTACGAGATCGCCCGCCGCCACCACGCGTTCACGGACGCGGAGCTCGCCGAGCTGGCCCGCCAGTCGGTGCGCGCAAGCGCCGCGCCGGGCGAGGTGCAGGACAAGCTGCTGGCCGGGATCGACCACTGGCTGGCCACCTGAGGCGGCCAGCGGGACCCGGACTCACCGCGTGAGCCGCAGGTCGCCCTCCCAGCAGTCGGCCCGGACCCGGTCCCCGTCGGGGAAGCCGATCTCCAGCTGCGTGCGGCCGGTCCGCGGGGCCGCGAACTCGGCCACGGTCGCCACCTCGTCGCCGAGGTGCCGCAGGAAGGGGTGGTCGCCGAGGTCCTCGCCGACCTCGATGCGGCCCCACTCCCCCATGTCGTACGGCTCGTGCGGCGCGGCGCATTCGACGATGAGGCACCCGTCGGACCCGGTGCTGATCCTGGTGGACTCGCCCTCGCTGTCGATCAGCCAGACGTCGAGCGGTGCCTCGGAGCGTTCGCCCTCGCAGACGTGCCAGGACGCGACGATCCTGCTGATCGTGCGTCCCACCAGGCGGGTGGGGTCCGTACCGGCCCCGTGCAGTGGACAGAGCATGGCGGCCGGGACTCCTCAGATGCTGACGCCGACCGTCACCGGCTCGTTGACCAGGGTGACGCCGAAGGCCGCGTGGACGCCCGCGACGACCTCGCGGGCCAGGGTGAGGAGGTCCTCGGTGGTGGCCTGGCCGCGGTTGGTCAGCGCGAGGGTGTGCTTGGTGGAGATGCGGGCGGGGCCCGTGCCGTAGCCCTTGGTGAAGCCGGCCTTGTCGATCAGCCAGGCCGCGCTGGTCTTCGTACGGCCTTCGCCGGCGGGGTACGCGGGCGGGGCGGTCTCGGCGCCGAGCCGGTCCCGGACGCGGGCGAGGAAGGCGGCGTACGCCTCGTCGCTCAGGATCGGGTTGTGGAAGAAGGAGCCGGCCGACCAGGTGTCGTGGTCGGCGGGGTCGAGGACCATGCCCTTGCCGGCGCGCAGCCGCAGTACGGTCTCGCGGGCCCGGGCCGCCGGGACCCGGTCGCCTGCCTCGACGCCGAGGGCGCGGGCGGTCTCGGGGTACTTGATCGGCGCGGACATGCCGCCCGCGTCCTCCAGGGCGAAGCGGACCCGCAGGACCACGTAGCGGTCGGGCTGGTCCTTGAAGGTGCTGTTGCGGTAGCGGAACGCGCACTCGGCGGCGGGAAGGGTCACCGTCTCGCCGGTGATGCGGTCGTACGCGAGCACCTCGGTGATCGTGTCGCAGACCTCCTGGCCGTACGCCCCGACGTTCTGGATCGGGGTGGCACCGGCGGAGCCGGGGATTCCGGCGAGGCATTCGATGCCGGCCAGGCCCGCCTCGACGCTGCGGGCGACGGCGTCGCTCCAGTTCTCGCCGGCGGCGAGCTCCAGCCGCGTCCCGTCCAGGTGGAAGCCGGTGGTCGCGATGCGCAGGGCGGTGCCCTCGAAGCCGCGGTCGCCGATGACCAGGTTGCTGCCGCCGCCGATGACGAGGAGCGGGGTGCCGCTCTCGTCCGCGGCGCGGACGGCTGCGACCACCTCGGCGTCGGTGGTCGCGGTGACCAGACGAGTGGCGGGGCCACCGAGGCGGAAGGTGGTCAGGGGGGCGAGGGGGGCGTCGTGGAGTTCCTGCACGTGGACAAGAGTACGGTCCGTGCCCCTCGCATCCCTGCGGGGCCACGGACCGTACGTCTCGCCGCGTGTCACGCCGCGTGTCCCGAGCGGGCGGCCTCCTCGGCGAGCCGGTGCTCGGCTTCGGCCCAGGTGATGGGGAGGGCGGACGCCGGGACGGTCCAGAAGGTGAAGGTCGACTCCCGCATGAACGCGGCGGCGGCCCGGGAGCTGGAGCGGTGCGGCTCGCTGCGGGCGAAGCGGTGGAGCGCGCCGGGGTCCTCCCAGGCGGAGAGGGTGAGGAAGGTCCGGCTCGGGATCCGGGCGCGGAGGGCGACGCCGTGGGCGCCGGGGGCCTTGCGGATCTGGCCGATGATGCCGGGCGCCTTGAGGAAGAACCTGATCGCGCCGAGCAGGGTCTTGGTCTCGAAGCGGGAGGCCATGACGTGGACCTCGGCGTCGGGGGCGGGCGGGGTGGGCGTGAGCCAGGGGATGTCGGGCACGGGGTGCGCTCCTTCGGTCGAGCGGTTCCGGGGAGGGGCGGGGCGGGCGGGGAGGGGCGGGGCGGGCGGTCAGCCCGTCGCGGAGACCTTGGCGGAGGCCGCGTATCCGGTGCCGGAGGCGTTCCCGACGGGGTTCCCGGCGGGGTTGCCGGCGGCGTTCTTCGCCGCGTTCCCAGCGGCGGCGGGCGCCGTGGCCGCGAGGCTGCGCTTGGCCGGTACCAGCAGGGCGAAGGCGGCTGCCACGGCCACCCCGGCCGCACCGATCCACAGCGCGGGCACGGTCCCGTCGGTGAAGGCCTGCGGGGACTCGTAGCCGCCCTGGGAGGAGAAGACCGAGGCCAGGACCGCGACGCCGAGGGCGCCGCCGACCTCGCGCAGCGCGTTGTTGGCGCCGGAGGCCTTGCCCGTGTCGGCGGGGGACACCGTGGACATCAGGATGTTGGAGGCGGGGGCGAAGTACAGGCCCATGCCGATGCCGCTGATGATCAGCGCCGGGAGCTGGGCCGCGTACGAGACGTCGGTGCTCAGGATCATCGCGAACCAGCCGAGGCCGAGGGCCTGCAGCGCGAGCCCGGCGGCGACGACGGGGCGGCCGCCGATCCGGTCGGAGAGGATGCCCGCGATCGGGGCGACGACCAGCGGCATGGCGGTCCAGGGGAGCATGCGCACACCGGCCTGGGTGGGCGAGTAGCCGGCGACGCCCTGGAAGAACTGGCTGAGCAGGAAGATCGAGCCGAACATGCCCAGGTACATCAGGAGGCTGGCCATGTTGATCCCCAGGAAGCCCCGGTTCATGAAGAGGCGCATGGGCAGCATGGGGTTGGCGTTGCGGAAGCCGTGGACGATGAAAGCGCCGACGAGCACGGCTCCGGCAATCAGGCCGGTGAGCACGGGGCCGCTGGTCCAGCCGTGGGCGTTGGCGTTGACGAGGCCGTAGACGATGCCGAAGAGGCCGCCGCTGATGAGGAGGGTTCCCGGGATGTCGAGCCGGGCGTTCGGGGCGGTGGACTCGGCCAGCTTCAGGCGGGCGAGCGGGATCAGGGCCAGCCCGATCGGGACGTTCAGCCAGAAGATCCACTGCCAGGAGATGTGCTCGGTGAGGGTGCCGCCGACGAGCGGACCGCTGGCGACGGCGAGGCCGCTGACGGCGCTGAAGATTCCGAGGGCCATGCCGCGGCGGGCGGGCGGGACGGCGGCGGTGAGCAGGGTGAGGGTGAGCGGCATCATCACCGCCGCGCCGACGCCCTGGACGGCGCGGGCGGCGATGAGCTCGTTGATGCCGGGCGAGAGGGCGGCGACGGCCGAGGCACCGGTGAACACCGCGAGGCCGGCCATGAAGAGCCGGCGCCGCCCGAAGCGGTCACCGAGGGCCGCGCCGAACATGAGGAGCACGGCGAAGGTGAGCGTGTACGCGTTCACCGTCCACTCCAGGTCCTCCAGCGCGCCGCCGAGATCCGTGCGGATGGCGGGGAGGGCGGTGGTGACGACGAGGTTGTCGAGGGCGGCCATGAAGCCGGCGACGGAGGTGAGGACGAGCGCCCAGACGGCGGGGCCGCGGAGCGCGGTGTCCCGGGCGCCTTTGGCGCCTTCGGCTTCGTGCGTGGAGTTCACGATTTTCCCCTGAAGGTGATGAAGTGCGTTGTTAGTTATCACTGACTAACTTTTGCGGCCATGAAAATGCGCCGCACAGGGTGACGGACCGGGCCCGCCGGGGCTCACTCCCCCGGCTGACCGTCCCGGCCCTGGACGCGGGCGGCGGGAAACAGGGCCCCCCAGACCCGGTGCCCGGGCGGGAAGCCCATGGCGGCCAGGTTGTTGATCAGCATTCCGTAGGCCATGAAGGTCGTGGTCTCGTTCACGTCCGCGCCGAGGGGGACGTGAACGGTGTCCCAGAGCTCCATCCAGCCCTTGCGCACGAGTTCGCCGAGCTCGTGGTCGCCTGCCGCTTCGGCGGCGCCGATGGTGACGTACATCTGGAGCTGCATCTGGAGCTTGTCGGGGTCCTCGGTGATGAGCCGGGCGTACGCGCTCGCCATGGCGTGCGTGGCCGCCTCGCCCTCCAGCCCCTCACCGGCCGCGGCGAGCACCTCGCGGGTCTCCCGCAGGCAGCGGTCGGCGGCGGCGAGGAAGATGGCCGGCTTGTTGGGGAAGAGCCGGAACAGGTACGGCTGCGAGACCCCGACCCGCTTGGCGATCGCCTCGGTGGAGGTCCCGTGAAAACCACCGCGGGCGAACTCGTGCATCGCCGCGCGGATGACGCTCTCGCGCCGCTCGTCCGCACTCATCCTTGCCATGCATACGAAGTTAGTACTCAATCACTAACTTGGCAAGCCCTCGCTCACGCGCGCCGCATCGCATCGCTCACATCGCATCGCGTCACGTCGCATCGCGTCACGTCGCGGATCACCGTGTCGCGCGTCACATCGGACCCGTGTCACGAACGGGGTGCCCGCTCGCATCTGGTGGTCGTCAACAGCGAGTGGAGAAGGGCGAGAGCGATGAGCGCACAGCCGAAGAGCACACGGCCGGCGGACGCGGACGGAGCCGCCGGGACCGGCACCCACCACGTCCTGATCCTGGGGGCGGGGTACGCGGGGATGTCCGCGGCCGTCCAGCTCGGCGCCCGGGTCGGGCGGCGCCAGGACGTGAGAGTGACCCTGGTGAACGCGCAGGAACGGTTCACCGAGCGGCTGCGGCTCCACATGACGGCGACCGGGCAGCAGCTCGCCGAGCTGAGCGTTCCGGAGCTGCTGGAGGGGACGGGCGCGCGGTTCGTCCGCGGCTGGGTGACGGCGGTGGACGCGGACGCGAGGACGGTCCGCATCGACGACGACCGGGTCCTGCACTACGACACGCTGGTCTACGGGCTGGGCAGCGTGGCCGACCTCGCGACGGTGCCGGGCGTGGAGGAGCACGCGTACACCCTGAACAGCGCCGAGGACGCGGCGGTCCTGGCCGACCGGCTGGAGCAGCTCGGCAACGCCAACGGCAGCGGCAGCGGCAGCGGCAGCGGCAGCGGCAGCGGCAGCGGCAGCGGCAGCGGGACGGTGGTCGTCGTCGGGAGCGGGCTGACCGGCGTCGAGTCCGCCGCGGAGATCGCCGAGCGCCACCCCGGGCTGAACGTCGTCCTGCTGGGGCGGCGGGAACCCGGCGCCGCGATGACCCCGAAGGCCGGGGCGTACCTGCGGGCCGCGCTCGGCCGCCTGGGCGTGGCCGTGCGCGGCGGGGTCGAGGTGGTGAAGGTGCTGCCCGGCGCGGTCGAGCTGGCCGGGGGCGAGCGCGTCCCCGCCGACGCGGTCCTGTGGACCAGCGGTACGCGGGTGTCGCCGCTGGCGGCCGCCGCCGGACTGGCCGTCGACGAGCGCGGCCGCGTCCTCACCGACGCCGCGCTGCGGTCGGTGTCGCACCCGGAGGTGTACGCCGTGGGCGACGCGGCGGCGATCCGGCAGGGCTACGGCGTCATGCACGGCACCTGTCAGGGCGGCATGCCGACGGGCGTGCACGCCGCGGTGTCGATCGTCCGCACGCTGAAGGGCAAGGAGCCCCGGCCGTTCCGCTTCGGCTACTACCACACGCCGGTGAGCCTGGGGCGGAACGACGCGGTGGTGCAGTTCACCCGGCCCGACGACAGTCCGCGGCGCATTCATCTGACCGGCCGCACGGCGGCCCGGTACAAAGAGGTGGTGAGCGCCGCGCCCTGGCCGACGTACGGCCGCATGAAGAAGATGCCCGCCTCGGGGGCCGTCTGGCCGCGCGGCGGCCGCTTCACCCGGAACGGGGTGCCCCGGTGACCGGCCCGTCCACGGAGCTCGACCAGCAGGTGTTCCACCGGCACCGGAACCTGCTGTTCACGGTGGCCTACCGCATCCTGGGCACGGCGGCCGACGCGGAGGACGCGGTCCAGGACACCTGGATCAAGTGGTCGGCGACCGACCGCTCACAGGTGGCCGACCCCAAGGCGTACCTGGCGCGGATCGTGTCGAACGAGGCGCTGGCCCGGCTGCGGTCCGCCCGCCACCAGCGCGAGACCTACGTCGGACCGTGGCTCCCCGAGCCCATCCTCACCACGGGCGACACCGCCGAGACCGTCGTGGACGCCGAATCGGTCTCCATGGCCGTGCTCGTCGTACTGGAGACGCTCAGTCCGCTGGAGCGCGCCGTGTTCGTGCTGAAGGAGGTCTTCGACTTCAGCCACGCAGAGATCGCGGAGGCGCTGGAACGCTCCGAGGCGGCGGTGCGCCAGGCCGCTCACCGGGCCCGCGAGCACGTACGGGCGCGGCGGCCGCGCTTCACCGCCGACCGGTCGCGCCGGCGGGAGGTCACGGAGCGGTTCTTCGCCGCCACGACCGGCGGCGACGTCAACGCGCTGATGGAGGTCCTGTCCCCGGACGTGACCCTGTGGACCGACGGCGGCGGCAAGGTCCGCCAGGCCATGCGCCCGGTCCTGGGCGCGCAGACGGTGGCCGCCTGGTTCGCCGCCATGGGCAGCGTCACCTACCAGGGCGTCGCCCCCGCCGACATGAGGGCCGAACTCGTCGAGATCAACGGAGGACCCGGACTGCTGTTCAGCGCACCGGACCGCGTGATCTCCACGGTCACCTTCGACTTCGACGCCGACGGGCGGATCACCACGATCCACAACGTCGCCAACCCGGACAAGCTCCGGGCCGTCACCGGGGGAACCGCCCACGGCATCGGAACGCGCTGAGCCGGGTGCCGAGCGGGATCCTCCCCGCCCGGCGCCCGGCTCAATGCCCGGCCCGGCCCAATGCCCGGCCCGGCTCAGGCCAGGGTCACCAGGGCCCGGGACATGCCCAGGACCTTCTGGCCCGCGCTCATCGCCGTCAGGTCCACGCGTACGCGGTTGTCGTCCAGCTTCGCCGCGACCTTGGCCGTGACCTCGATCAGCGCGCCCGTCTCGTCGTTCGGTACGACGACCGGCTTGGTGAAGCGGACCCCGTACTCGACGACCGCACCCGGGTCGCCGACCCAGTCGGTGACCACGCGGACCGCCTCGGCCATGGTGAACATGCCGTGCGCGATCACGTCCGGCAGTCCGACCTCCAGCGCGAACTTCTCGTTCCAGTGGATCGGGTTGAAGTCGCCCGAGGCCCCCGCGTAGCGCACCAGCGAGGCGCGCGTCACCGGGAAGGAGCCCGCCGGCAGCTCGGTGCCGACCTCGACGTCGGCGTACTTGATCTGCGCGGTCATCTCAGGCCTCCTCGGGGGCGCGGGAGACGAGCTTCGTCCACGCCGTCACCACGTGCTCGCCGGTCTCGTCGTGGACCTCGCCGCGGATGTCGATGATGTCGTTGCCCGCCATCGACTTCACGGCCTCGATCGTGGAGGTCACCGACAGCCGGTCACCGGCACGCACGGGCCGCGAGTACGCGAACTTCTGGTCGCCGTGCACGACGCGGCTGTAGTCCAGACCCAGCTGGGGGTCCTCGACGACCTGCCCGGCGGCCGCGAACGTGATCGCGAACACAAAAGTCGGCGGGGCGATCACGTCCAGGTGGCCGAACGCCTTGGCGGCCTCGGGGTCGGTGTAGACGGGATTCGCGTCCCCCACCGCCACCGCGAATTCGCGGATCTTCTCCCGGCCGACCTCGTACGGATCGGTGGGCGGGTAGCTCCGCCCCACGAAGGACTGGTCGAGCGCCATGGCTCCCTACCTCCTGTTGGAAAAAGTCGGTCACATGAGGAAAACGATCACGGACCGGCGATCACGGAAACGACACGAGGCCGCCCCCCGGGAAAGGGGACGACCTCATGACGGTGCCTGTATTCGAGACTTCGCTGGGGTCAGCGGGTCTCGCGGTGCGCGGTGTGCGAGTTGCAGCGCGGGCAGTGCTTCTTCATCTCCATGCGGTCCGGGTTGTTACGCCGGTTCTTCTTGGTGATGTAGTTCCGCTCCTTGCACTCCACGCAGGCCAGCGTGATCTTCGGGCGGACGTCGGTGGCAGCCACGTGAGTGCTCCTTGACGGACTATGGGACGGATGAACGCATAAAAGAGTAGCCGATCGGGAGACCGACCCCGCAATCGGCTACTTTTGGGTAGCGGCGACCGGACTTGAACCGGTGACACAGCGATTATGAGCCGCTTGCTCTACCGACTGAGCTACGCCGCTTTGATGTGATCAGCTCCCCACCCGAGGGTGGGGAACCTCTCTCACCAGAGCCCCAATGCGGAATCGAACCGCAGACCTTCTCCTTACCATGGAGACGCTCTACCGACTGAGCTATTGGGGCGAGCGATGAAGACATTACACGGTTGCCCGCCCATCGCCCAAATCCTTTGCGGCGACTGGCCTCCGAGGGGGCGGCGAAGGCTTTCCCGATCAAGGTCCGGCTGCCCGCGAGGCCCTTTTCGGGGCAGATTGTGGCCGGGCTCACATTCCCGGCGGCCCCGCACGCCACCCCGAGCCCCCGCTCCCGCGCTCCCCGCTCCCGCGCTCCCCGCTCCCCGCTCCCCGCTCCGTACGAAGCGGCCCGCGCGAGCCGGCGTCCGCGGCGAAGAGGCACCCGGGGCCGGCCGGGGGCGCGGCCGCGCGCCGCGGCTCGCGGGCACACACCGGTACGACTATTGCGCTCTTCCCCGAAGCGGGGAGCCCCGCGCCCTAGGCTCTGAGCACGCTGCGTGATCTTGGGCCGCGGGCCGCGGCCACTCGGCCCAGGAACCGCCCGAGCCACCGCAGGAGCGCGATGTCCGACAGCCAGCCGCAGCAGCCGTCCCCCTTCCCGCCGGGCGGCCGTGGTGAGGGCGGCGGCCAAGGGCCCCGGCGCCCGCCCGGCAACGCGAACGCGGCCGCCGCCGAGTCCACCACCCTCCTGCTCTCCGGAGCCCGCCTCACGGACGGCCGCACGGTCGACGTCCGGCTCGGCGGCGGCCGGATCCAGGCCGTCGGCACCGCGGGCAGCCTGCCCTCCCCCGCACTCGCCCGCGTGGACCTCGGCGGCTACCTGCTGCTGCCCGCCCCCGCCGAGCCGCACGCCCACGGGGACACCGCCCTGACCGCCGACGGCGAGGGGCCCGTCACGTACGGCACCGACGAGGTGCAGCGCCGGGCCACCGAGGCCGCACTCCTCCAGCTGGGGCACGGCGCCACGGCCGTGCGCTCCCACGTCCGGATCGGCGACGTGCACGGCCTCGGCCCCATGGAGGCCGTGCTCCAGGCCCGCCGCTCGCTGCGCGGGCTCACCGACCTGACCACCGTGGCCGTGCCCCGCCTCCTCACCGGCGTGGCCGGCGCCGACGGACTCGCCATGCTGCGGGACGCCGTCAAGATGGGCGCCTCCGTCATCGGCGGCTGCCCGGACCTGGACCCCGACCCGACGGGCTTCCTCGAAGCCGTCCTGGAACTCGCCGCCGAGCACGGCTGCCCGGTGGACCTGCACACGGACGGTGACGATCCCGGCCGTCTGGCCCGGCTCGCCGCGATGGCCGGCGGGCTGCGCCCGGGGGTGACGATCGGTCCCTGCGGCGGCCTGTCACGGCTCCCGCTGGACGTGGCGCACCGGGCGGCCGACCAGCTGGCCGCCGCCGGCGTACGGGTCACCTGCCTGCCCCAGGGCGACTGCGCGGCCCTGGAGCGCCGCGGCCTGCGCACGGCGCCCGTACGGCTGCTGCGCGCCGCCGGGGTCCGGGTCGCGGCCGGCAGCGGGGCGCTGCGGGACGCCGGCAACCCGGTCGGCCGCGGCGACCCGCTGGAGGCCGCTTTCCTGCTGGCCTCCCAGGGCGGGCTGCGGGCGCCGGAGGCCTACGCGTCGGTCAGCGGCGCCGCCCGGGAGGCGATGGGCCTCCCGGAGGTCCGGGTGGAGGCCGGCTTCCCGGCGGAGCTGCTGGCCGTGCGGGGGGACCGGATCGCGGGGGTGCTGTCCCTGGCGTACAGCCGGATCGTGATCCACCGCGGCCGGGTGGTAGCCCGGACGAGTGCCGTACGGGAGTACTGCGACTCGGCGGTCGCGGTGGCCATGGACCTGCCCCGGCAGGGCCGTGCGGAGCCCGGCCCCTGATCGTCCGGCGGCCCGGCGGCGGGCGGTTTCGCGGGCGGCGGCGCCCGGCTCGTCGTACGGTCGGGGCATGCGCATCGTCATCGCGGGTGGACACGGTCAGATCGCGCTGCGGCTGGAGCAACTGCTCGCCGCGCGCGGATACGAGGTCGCGGGCATCATCCGCGATCCGGGGCAGGGCGACGACCTGCGGGCCGCGGGCGCCGAACCGGTGCTCTGCGACCTGGAGTCGGCTTCGGTCGACCATGTGGCGGGCATTCTGCGGGGCGCGCACGTCGCGGTGTTCGCGGCCGGAGCGGGCCCGGGCAGCGGTGTGGCGCGCAAGGACTCCGTGGACCGGGGTGCGGCGGTGCTGTTCGCCGACGCGGCCGAACGGGCGGGGGTACGGCGCTTCCTGATGGTCTCTTCGATGGGCGCGGACGCGCAGCACGGGGGCGACGACGTCTTCGACTTCTACCTGCGGGCGAAGGGCGAGGCGGACGACCACCTACGGACCCGGCTGGGCCTGGAGTGGACGGTGCTGCGGCCCGGCTCGCTGACCGACGACCCCGGGAGCGGGCAGGTGCGGCTGGAGGCGAGGACGGGCCGCGGGGCGGTGCCGCGCGACGACGTGGCCGCCGTGCTGGCGGAGCTGGTCGAAACCTCGGCGACGGCCGGCCTGACGCTTGAGCTGGTCGAGGGGTCGACCCCCGTCGCGGTGGCCGTCAAGGCCGTCGCGGGAAACTGAGGCCACCGGGGGCTCCCCCGCGTCGACGGGCGCTCAGAACTCGGCGGTCACCTTGTCGTCGGAGCGCCCGACGGAGTCCTGCTGGTACTGGTCCTCGTAGGCCTGCCGGATCCGCTCGATGCGTGCGCTGCGCTCCTCGGCCTCCTTCTCCGGGTAGAGCAGCACCACCTCGTACGAGGTCTCGCGGATGACCTTGCCGGCCCGCTGCCACTGGCCGCGCCCGTCCAGGAGGGTGAGCCCCTCGGGGAAGGCGGGGGTGATCTCCCGGTCCAGGAAGCCCATGAACTCCTGCTCCGCGACGGGAGCCCCGCCGCCGGGGCGCTCGGTGCCGAAGTACAGGGTGGTTTCCTGGTAGGGCTGGCCCACGTGGCTGTGCAGTGCGGCGCCGACGAGGGCCGGGATCCCGGCTCCGAGGAGGGCGAGCAGCACGCCGCCGCCGACCCTCCCGCGCGTGTCAGAAATGAAGTTCACGTCCGGAGAACGAACACGCGACGCGGACGATACGGACGAGGCGGCGCTCGTACGAGAAAACCCCCGCCACTGCGTTTCCGCAGTAACGGGGGTCTCACTCGCGTGGCGGCGCCAGGGTTCGAACCTGGGTAGGCTGAGCCGGCAGATTTACAGTCTGCTCCCTTTGGCCACTCGGGCACACCGCCATGATCGCTGCCATTTTTCCGCCTCTCGGCGGCGCTCCCTGGCAACGACGTAAACGATACCCGATGCTCGGGGGTGCTTCGCCACCGGATTGATCAGCACCGGGGGCGGGCGCGGTGGCTAGGCTTTGCCGAGCGGTCCGGGCATGTCCGGCCGCGCCCTCCGGGGCAATGACAGCCGACTTCAAGGAGCCACAGCACATGGCCGACTCCAGTTTCGACATCGTCTCGAAGGTCGAGCGGCAGGAGGTCGACAACGCCCTCAACCAGGCCGCCAAGGAACTCTCGCAGCGCTACGACTTCAAGGGCACCGGCGCCACCATCGCCTGGTCCGGCGAGAAGATCCTGATGGAGGCGAACTCCGAGGAGCGCGTCAAGGCCGTCCTCGACGTGTTCGAGACCAAGCTGGTCAAGCGCGGTATCTCGCTGAAGGCGCTCGACGCCGGCGAGCCGCAGCTGTCCGGCAAGGAGTACAAGATCTTCGCCTCGATCGAGGAGGGCATCTCCCAGGAGAACGCCAAGAAGGTCGCCAAGATCATCCGGGACGAGGGCCCCAAGGGCGTCAAGGCCCAGGTGCAGGGCGAGGAGCTGCGCGTCAGCTCCAAGAGCCGTGACGACCTGCAGGCCATCCAGGCGCTCCTCAAGGGCAAGGACCTCGACTTCGCGATCCAGTTCGTGAACTACCGCTGATCGCGGTCTCCCACCTGCCGTCCGGCGGCCCGGCGGTCCTTCGCGGACCGGCGGGCCGCGGCTGTTCGCGGGGGCTGCTCCCGGCTTCGGGGGCGTGCGGATCATGTGCCCGGAGTGCGCGGCGCATGCGCCTCACCAGCCCCCAATGAGCACTTGGGCAACCGTGCACGCGCCCGCCAACCTGGCGGTGTTCATCGCCGCGTGACAGGGGAGGTTCACGGATGCCCGGAGTCGGAACGTTTCGCGAGGACTTCGGGGCGTCCGTCGTGGTCGCGCTCGTCGCGCTGCCGCTGTGCGTGGGGGTCGCCGTCGCCTCCGGTGTACCCGCGGAGCTGGGGATCGTGACCGGGGTGGTGGGCGGGCTGGTCACCGGCTGGTTCCGGGGGAGCTCGCTCCAGGTGAGCGGGCCCGCCGCCGGGCTCACCGTGCTCGTCTACGAAGCGGTGCACACGCACGGGGCCCGGGCACTGGGGATCCTGGTGCTGGCCGCCGGGGTACTCCAGCTGTGCATGGGCGCGCTGCGGCTCGGGCGGTGGTTCCGGGCGATCTCCGTCGCCGTCGTGCACGGGATGCTCGCCGGGATCGGGCTCGTGCTGATCGCGGGGCAGCTGTACGCCCTGGGCGGCGTGCCGGCTCCCGGCGCGACCCTGGAGAAGCTGGCCGCGGTCCCGGCGCTCGCCGCGGAGGCGAACTGGGCGGCCGTGGCGCTCGGGGCCGGGACCATCGCGATCCTCGTGGCCTGGCGCCGGATGCCGGCCCGGCTGCGGCTCGTACCGGGCGCGCTGGTCGGGGTGGCGGCCGCCACCGCCGCGTCGGTGGTGCTGGGGCTGCCCGTCGACAAGGTGACCGTGACGGGAGTGCTGGGGGCCGTCGCCCCGCCCGGCTGGGCGGACTTCGGGCTGCTGGCCTCCGCCGGGGCCCTCGGCACCGTGATCGCCCTGGCGCTGATCGCCTCCGCCGAGACCCTGTTCAGCGCGGCCGCCGTGGACCGGATGCACGACGGGCCGCGGACCCAATACGACCAGGAGCTCATGGCCCAGGGAGTCGGCAACACCGTCTGCGGGCTGCTCGGGGCGCTGCCGATGACCGCCGTGATCGTGCGCAGCGCCGCCAACGTCGAGGCCGGGGCCCGCACCCGGGCCTCCCGGGTCATGCACGGCGGCTGGCTGCTGCTGTTCGCCGTCGCACTCCCCCAACTGCTCCGGATCGTGCCCCTCGCCGCCCTGGCCGGGGTGCTGCTGCACGCAGGGTGGAAGCTGCTGCCGGCCCGGGCCGTCGCCGGCCTGTGGCGGACGCACCGGGGCGAGGCGGTGGTGCTGGTGGCCACGGCCGCCGCGGTCGTGGCCACCAACCTCTTCGAAGGCGTGCTGGTCGGACTGGGGCTCGCCGTGGTCAAGGCGGCCTGGGAGACCTCCCACGTGCACATCGAGGAGGTCTGGGAAGGCGGGGAGCTCCACGTCCAGGTCCTGGGGAGCGCCAGCTTCCTGAGGCTGCCGAAGCTGCTGGACGAGCTGGACGCCCTGCCCGCCGGCCACCCCGTACGGCTCGACCTGAGCGGGCTGCGCCACCTCGACCACGCCTGCCTGACGGCCCTCCACGGCTGGGAGCAGAAGCGGACGCCACTGACCGGCCGGGAAGGCGTCATCTAGGGGAGTTACCCTCCGCGGCGTGGACAACGAGCTGAAGCGCACGCTGGGGGTGGCCGACGCCGTCGTCGTCGGGCTGGGCGCCATGGTCGGGGCGGGCATCTTCGCCGCCCTCGCCCCGGCGGCGGGCGCGGCGGGGCCCGCGGGCGGCGCGCTGCTCGCGGCCCTGGCGGTGGCGGCCCTGATCGCCTACTGCAACGCGCACTCCTCGGCGCGGCTGGCCGCCCGGTATCCGGCTTCCGGGGGGACCTACGTGTACGGGCGGGAGCGGCTCGGCCCGTTCTGGGGGTACCTGGCGGGGTGGGGCTTCGTCATCGGCAAGACCGCCTCGTGCGCGGCGATGGCGCTCACGGTGGGGGCGTACGTGTGGCCCGGCCGCCGGCATGCCGTGGCCGTCGCGGCGGTGGTGGCGCTGACCGCCGCGAGCTACGGCGGCGTGCAGAAGTCCGCCCGGATCGCCCGGGTGATCGTGGCGGCGGTACTGGCCGTGCTGGCCGGGGTCGTGGTGGTGTGCCTGACGTCCGGCGCGGCGGACCCGGGACGGCTCGGCGGCCTGGGCGGGGCCGGTGCCGGCGGTCTGTTGCAGGCGGCCGGGCTGCTGTTCTTCGCCTTCGCGGGGTACGCCCGGATCACCACCCTGGGCGAGGAGGTGCGTGATCCGCAGCGGACGATCCCGCGGGCGGTGCCCGTGGCCCTGGGGATCGCGCTGCTCGTGTACGCGGCGGTGGCGGTGGCCGCTCTGTCGGTGCTGGGCGCCGGGGCCCTGGCGGCTTCGCCGGCCCCGCTGGCCGACGCGGTACGGGCGGCAGGGGTGCCGGGACTGACCCCCGTGGTCCGGGTCGGGGCGGCCCTGGCGGCGCTGGGCTCCCTGCTGGCCCTGGTGCTCGGGGTGTCGCGGACCACCCTGGCGATGGCCCGGGACGGCCACCTGCCCCGCGCGCTGGCCGCCGTACATCCCCGGCACCGGGTGCCCCACCGTGCGGAGCTCGCCGTGGGGGCGGTGGTCGCGGTGCTCGCGGCGACCACCGACCTGCGGGGCGCGATCGGCTTCTCGTCCTTCGGGGTGCTGGCCTACTACGCGATCGCGAACGCTTCCGCGTGGACGCTCGGTTCAGGTGTCAAGGGCCGGGCCGTGGCAGCGGTCGGGCTGTCCGGCTGTGTCGTACTGGCCTGCGCGCTGCCGGCCGCGTCGGCACTCGCGGGGGCAGCGGTACTGGCACTGGGCGCGGCCGCCTACGGGGTGCGCGGCCGGCTCAGACGCGCGATCTGAACTCCGCCCAGGGGGCCGTCTCCGGATCCGCGGGCCCGAAGCCGCGTACACGTCGGGCGACTTGCTCCAGCAACTGCTCGTTCCCGTTCCCGTTCCCGGTCATGCGTCCATCGTGACCCACGCCACTGACAATCGCCCCGACCTGCGGCGACCCGCGCCGACGCCCCCGGAGCCGCCGTCAGTTCCCGCCGGGTCCCGGCCCTTTGCCGATGTCCTGCTCGCGCGCCGAGTCGTATCCGATGAAGTACGTGGGACGGCGCTGCACCGCGGTGTAGATCCGGCCGATGTACTCGCCGAGCAGCCCCACGCAGATCAGCTGCACACCGCCCAGGAACAGCATGGCGACGAACAGCGAGCTCCAGCCGGGCACGGTCTTGCCGAGCAGGAAGACCACCAGCGTCCAGGCGATCATCACGAAGCAGGTGACGAAGCTGATGACGCCGAGCCAGGTCGCCAGCCGCAGCGGCGCGGCCGAGAAGTTGGTGATGCCGTCCACGGCGAGGCGGATCATCTTGCTCAGCGGGTACTTGGTCTCGCCCGCCACCCGCTCGCCCCGGCGGTACGTCACCTGCCCGCTCGGGAAACCGAGCCACGGCACCAGCAGCCGGTAGACCTGGTGCTGGTCCGGCAGGGACTTGAGGGCCTCCACCGCCTCGCGGCTGAGCAGCCGGAAGTCCCCGGCCTGCGCGGGCACCTGCTTGCCGACCATGCGCCGCATCAGCCAGTAGTAGGCACCGGCGGTGCGGCGCTTGAAGCCGGTGTCGGTGCTGCGGTCGGAGCGGACGCCGTAGACGATGTCGAGGCTCTCGGACCGGGCCAGGTCCAGCATCTCCGGGATCTTCTCCGGCGGGTCCTGGAGGTCGGCGTCGATGCTGGCCACGTACGCCCCGACGGAGCTGTGCAGTCCGGCGCGCAGGGCGGCCTGGTGGCCGGAGTTGCCGCGCAGCCGGACGATGCGCAGCTCGGGCCAGTCCGTACGGAACTTCTCCAGGAGTTCGGCGGTCCGGTCGGTGCTCCCGTCGTCGACGGCCAGCACCTCGTACGGGACGCCGGTGTCGTCGAGCACCGGGCGCAGACGGCCCACCAGGGCGGGAAGGGCCTCTTCCTCGTTGTACATCGGCACGATGACCGAGAGGGTCGTGGCCGTACGCGCGGACGACACTGACTCTGCCGCCTACCGGGACGCGAACGGCGCGTCGGTCGGGACGATCTCACGGCCCAGCGGGAGCAGGGACAGCGGGACCATCTTGAAGTTGGCGATGCCGAACGGGATGCCGATGATCGTCACGCACAGGGCGATGCCGGTGACGATGTGGCCGAGGGCCAGCCACCAGCCCGCGAGGACCAGCCACAGGACGTTGCCGACGCAGGATCCGGCGCCCGCGTCATGACGCTCCACCGTGGTGTAGCCGAAGGGCCACAGGGCGTACACGGCGATGCGGAAGGCCGCGATGCCGAACGGGATCCCGATGATCGTGATGCACAGGAGGACGCCCGCCAGGCAGTAGCCCAGGAACAGCCAGATGCCGCTGAGGACGAGCCAAATGACGTTGAGGATGGTCTTCATCGGCCGTGTCCTGCCATCTGTTCGAGCCGGGCGATGCGCTCGGCCATCGGAGGGTGCGTCGAGAACATCTTAGAAAGGCCCTGGCCCGGGCGGAAAGGGTTGGCGATCATCATGTGGCTCGCGGTCTCCAGCCTGGGTTCGGGGGGCAGCGGGAGCTGCTTGACGCCCGCGTCCAGCTTGCGCAGGGCACTGGCCAGGGCGAGCGGGTCGCCGGTGAGCTGGGCGCCGGACGCGTCCGCCTCGTACTCGCGCGAGCGGCTGATCGCCAGCTGGATCACGGAGGCCGCCAGCGGGCCCAGGATCATGATCAGCAGCATGCCGAGGATGCCGGGCCCCTCGTCGTCGTTGGACCGGCCGATGGGGATCAGCCAGGCGAAGTTCACGAGGAACATGATGACGGAGGCCAGGGCTCCGGCGACGGACGAGATCAGGATGTCGCGGTTGTAGACGTGGCTCAGCTCGTGGCCGATGACCCCGCGCAGCTCGCGCTCGTCGAGGATGCGCAGGATCCCCTCGGTGCAGCAGACGGCCGCGTTGCGCGGATTGCGGCCGGTGGCGAACGCGTTCGGCGCCTCGGTCGGCGAGATGTAGAGCCGGGGCATGGGCTGGCGCGCGGACGTGGAGAGCTCGCGCACCATGCGGTAGAGCTGCGGGGCCTCGAACTCGCTGACGGGACGGGCGCGCATCGCGCGTAGAGCCAGCTTGTCGCTGTTCCAGTACGCGTACGCGTTCGTCCCGAGGGCGACGAGGACGGCGATGATCAGGCCGCCCCGCCCGAAGAAACTCCCGATGACGATGATGAGTGCGGACAGCCCGCCGAGGAGTACGGCGGTCTTCAGCCCGTTGTGCCGGCGGTGCACGGTACGCCCTCCAAATGGTGCGGCAGGGGAGCCCCGTCCTGGTTCTGAGGGTCTACGGTCCAGTGGACCCTCCCTCACCGCTCAACGCGAGGTGAGGGCGTCTGGTTCCCAGGGCGCGGCGGTGCCGCCGCCCGGGAGGCCGGGACGGCGGGCGTACGGAGGGCCCGCGGCGGCCGTTGGGCCGTACGGGTCATGGCGTACGGGTCTGCCGGTGCGGTGCCCGCGCGCGGGCCGCGCGGTACGGCGGGCACGGCGGGCTACAGCGGGAACAGGCTGCCCGACGCGAAGCGCAGGACCAGCTGCGGGGCGACCGAGAGCACCACGGCGACGACGGCCGTGACCGCGATCGCGGCGGAGACCGGCCACGGGGCCTTCGTACGGACGCCTTCGGCGGGGGCCTCGGGTGCGCGGAAGAGCAGCGCCGTCCAGCGCAGGTAGTAGTACAGGGCGATGACGACGTTGACCGCCATGACCACGGCCAGCCAGCCCAGGCCCGCGTCGACGGCCGAGCGGAAGACGGTGACCTTGGCGAAGAGGCCGATGAGGCCCGGCGGCAGGCCGGCCAGGCAGAGCAGGAAGAACGCCAGCGCGAGGGCGGCGGCCGGGCGCTGCGCGTACAGGCCGCGGTAGTCGCTGATGCGGTTCTGCGGCTTCGTGCGGGCGACCAGGGCCGCCACGGCGAAGGCGCCGAGGTTCACGGCGCCGTACATCAGGGCGTACGCGACGGTGGAGCCGATCTGGTCGCGGCCGGAGTACGCGGCGGCGGCGATCGGGACGAGCAGGTAGCCGGCCTGGCCGACGGAGGACCAGGCGAGGAGCCGGACCGCGCTGTTCTGCCGGTCGGCGCGCTGGCGCACGGCGGCGGCGTTGCCGAGCGTCATGGTGAGCGCGGCGAGGACGGCGAGGGCCGGGCCCCAGATCTCGGAGTACGCCGGGAAGGCGATCACCGTGACGAGGATGAGCCCGGTGAAGCCGACGGCCTTGCCGATCACGGAGAGGTAGCCCGCGATGGGCAGCGGCGCGCCGACGTAGGTGTCCGGGACCCAGAAGTGGAAGGGGACGGCGGCGGTCTTGAAGGCGAAGCCGACGAGGGTGAGCGCGACGCCGGCCATGGCGAGGGTGTCGAGCTGCCCGGGGACGTCTTCGAGCCGGTCGGCGACCTGGGTGAGGTGCAGGGATCCGGTGGCGGCGTAGACGAAGCTGACGCCCATCAGCGACACGGCGGTGGCGGTGACGGAGGACAGGAAGAACTTGAGGGCGGCCTCGGAGGAGAGGCGGTCGCCGCGGCGCATGCCGACGAGCGCGAAGGCCGGCAGCGAGGCGACTTCGAGGGCGACGATCAGGGTGGCGAGGTCGCGGGAGGCGGGCAGCAGGGCGGCTCCCGCCGCGGAGGACAGCAGCAGGAACCAGTACTCGCCGGCCGGCATGCGCGCGTCGCGGACCGCGGTGACCGACAGCAGGGCCGTGACCAGGGCTCCGGCCAGCACGAGGAACTGGATGACGAGCGCGAAGTGGTCGGCGGTGTAGCTGCACGCGCCGGGGTCGGTGGCGAGGCAGAAGGTGGCGCGGTCGCCGGCGCGCAGCGGGATCAGGGCGGCGGTCGCGGCGGCGAGGCCGACGACGGAGAGCCAGCCGAGCAGCGGCTTGCGGCGCTCCGGTACGAAGAGGTCGGCGACCAGGACGACCAGGGCGACGGCGGCGGGCAGGACCACCGGGGTGATCGCGAGCCAGTCGACGCTCTGGACGAGGCTCGCGGCCCCGGCGGCCGGTGCCGCGGCCGCGGCCGTGGTGGGCAGGGCCGTCATGGCCGTCATGGCCGTCATGCGTTGCCTCCTGCGAGGAGCTTCTGGACGGCCGGGTCGGTGAGGCCGAGGAGGACGGCGGGCCACAGGCCGGCGAGGACGGTGAGGGCCACGAGCGGGGTCCAGGCGGCGAACTCGTAGCGCTGGATGTCGGCGAGTTCGAGCGCCGGCCCGGACGCCGGTCCCGGTGCGGGCTCCGGCCGGGCCGCGGGGTCGCCCATGCAGACGCGCCGTACGACGGTCAGCAGGTAGGCGGCGGTGAGCAGGGTGCCGAACGCGCCGAAGGCCGTGTACGTGAGGAAGGCGGGCCGGGAGAGCCCCTGCGCCGGCTCGAACGCGCCGAACAGAGCCAGCATCTCGCCCCAGAAGCCGGCCAGGCCGGGCAGGCCGAGCGAGGCGACGGCGGCGAAGGCGAGGAAGGCGCCGAGGCGGGGGGCGCGGCCGTAGAGGGCGGCGCCGGTGGCTCCGGCGAGGGTGTCGAGGTCGGCGGTGCCGTAACGGTCCTTGAGGGCGCCGACCAGGAAGAAGAGGAGGCCGGTGATCAGGCCGTGGGCGATGTTCGCGAACAGCGCGCCGTTGACTCCGGTGGGGGTCATGGAGGCGATGCCGAGGAGCACGAAGCCCATGTGGCCGACGGACGAGTACGCGATGAGGCGCTTGAGGTCGCCCTTGTTGCCCTTGCGGGCGAGCCAGAGGCAGGCGAGCGACCCGTAGACGATGCCGACGGCGGCGAAGGCGCCCAGGTAGGGGGCGAAGGTGGCCATGCCGTCGGGGGTGACGGGCAGCAGGATGCGGACGAACCCGTAGGTGCCCATCTTGAGCAGGACGCCGGCCAGCAGGACGGAGCCGACGGTGGGCGCGGCCGTGTGGGCGTCGGGCAGCCAGCTGTGCAGCGGCCACATCGGGGTCTTCACGGCCAGGCCGATCCCGATGGCGAGGACGGCCAGGAGCTGGGTGGTGTGGGTCAGTTCGCGGCCGTTGTCGGAGGCGAGTGCCACCATGTCGAAGGTGCCGCTGTTCAGTCCGATGAGCAGCAGTCCGAGGAGCATGACCACGGAGCCGAGGAGGGTGTAGAGGATGAACTTCCAGGCGGCGGCCTGCCTCTGAGCGCCGCCCCAGCGGGCGATGAGGAAGTACATCGGGATGAGGACCATCTCGAAGGCGAGGAAGAACAGCAGCAGGTCGAGGACGGCGAAGGTCGCGAGGGTGCCGGATTCGAGGACGAGCAGCAGGGCGACGAAGGCCTTCGGGGAGGGGCCTTCGGGGAGCTTGAAGTAGCTGTAGAGCGCGCAGAGGAAGAACAGCAGCGCGGTCATCAGGAGGAGGGGGAGCGAGATGCCGTCGATGCCGAGGTGGATCCGCACGTTCAGCGCCTGGATCCAGCTGATGTCCGTGGTCGCCTGGAAGCGGGCCGGGGCGTCGTGGTCGAAGCCCAGGGCGAGGGCGATGGCCGCGGCGAGGATCACGCCGGTCACGGTCACTCCGTGGCGCAGCACGGCCTGTTCGGGGCTCTTGCCCTTGAGTCCGGGCGGGGCGGGCAGGAGGGCCGCGAGGGCGCCGAGGAGCGGTGCGGCCACGACGAACGCCAGGAGGAACTGCATCACGGACGGGCTGATATCAATCACGGCTGACTCACGGCTCACGATCCGGCGTTGACGTTGGCGAGGACGGCGGTGGCGATCGCCAGGACCACGGCGCCGGCGAGCAGGGCGCTCAGGTAGCTCTGCACGTTGCCGGTCTGGGCCCGGCGTACGAGGCTGCCGAGCAGCCGGGGGCCGGCGCCCGCGCCGCTGACGTAGGTGTCCACGACCTCGCGGTCGAGGAAGCGGACGAGGCTCGCGGCGGCGCGGACGGGTCGGACGAACAGCCGGTCGTAGACGGCGTCGAGGTGGAAGCCGTCGGCCGCGTGGCGGTGCAGGGGCCCGAGCAGCGCCCGGCCGGGGTCGGCGGCGGGGCCGGCCGGGACGGCGGGGTGCTCGTGGGTGACCTCCGCGACCTCGGGCGTCTCGGCGGCGGATTCGGCCGCGGCGGTGGCCGCGGACACCGTGGCGGCGACGGCGGCGGGCTGCTCGGCCGCGGCGATGGTGGCGCCGGGGGCGGGTGCGGCCGTGGCGGGAGCCGCGGCGGCCTTGGCGGCGGCCCGCTGCCACAGGGCGTACGTCAGGACCGCGCCGACGGCGGCGGCTCCGGTGCCGAGGACGGAGGTGACGGGCGTGGGGGTGAGCCCGTTGCCGTCGAACCAGTCGGCGATCGGGCCGGCGGCGAGGCCGAGTCCGATGGACGGGACCGCGAGCAGCCACAGCACGCCGGTCATGGCGACGGGCTCCTTGCCGTGGTCGGGGGCGGCCGTGCCCCGGCCGCGGAAGGCCATCAGCCACAGCCGGGTGGCGTAGGCGGCGGTGAGCAGGGCGGTCAGTACGCCCGCGACGAGGACGAGCCAGCCGGCTGCGCTGGGAGCGGCCTCCGTGTGCCCGCCGGCGGCGTGCTCGGCGGCGACGAGGACGGCTTCCTTGGAGAAGAAGCCGGCGAAGGGCGGGATCGCGGCGAGCGCGAGCAGCGCGATCGTCATGGTCCAGAAGGCGTCGGGGATGCGCTTGGCCAGGCCGTCCATGCGGGACATGGCGGCCAGGGAGTTCGTCCCGGCGGCGTGGATGATCACGCCCGCGCCGAGGAACAGGAGCGCCTTGAAGGCGCCGTGGGACAGGAGGTGGAAGACGGCGGCGCCGCGGTCGCCGACGGCCAGGGCCCCGGTCATGTAGCCGAGCTGGCCGATCGTGGAGTAGGCGAGCACGCGCTTGATGTCGTCCTGGGCCAGGGCGGCGAGGCCGGAGCCGATCATCGTGACGGCCGCCATGACGGCCATGACCACCATCGCGGCCTGCGAGGCCTCGAAGACCGGGAGGAGGCGGGCGACGAAGTAGACACCGGCGGCGACCATCGTCGCGGCGTGGATCAGCGCGGACACCGGGGTGGGGCCCGCCATGGCGTCGGGGAGCCAGGTGTGCAGCGGGAACTGCGCGGACTTGCCCGCGACTCCGGCGAGCAGCAGCAGCGCGATCAGCGTCGGGTGGTCGAGCCCGCCCGCGGCGACGGTGCCCAGGATCTTGGGGATCTCGAAGGAGCCGGCGTCGGTGGCGAGCGCGAACAGGCCGATCAGGAAGGGGACGTCGCCCAGCTTGGTGACGAGGAAGGCCTTGAGGGAGGCGGAGCGGGCCGCCTCGGTCTCCCAGTAGTGGCCGACGAGGAAGTACGAGCAGATGCCCATGACCTCCCAGCCGACCAGCAGCACCATCAGGTCGCCGGAGTAGACGACGAGCAGCATGGCGGAGGTGAAGAGCGAGACCAGGGCGGCGTACGAGGGGTAGCGCGGGTCCTCGCGGAGGTACGCGGTGGAGTAGAGCTGTACGCAGGTGGCGACGACGCCGACCAGCACGGCGACCAGGACGGCGAACCCGTTCAGGTAGAGCGCGAGGTCGATCGGCACCGAGCCGGTCGGGGTCAGCTCCGTCGAGGCGACGATCGGCTTGCCGCCGCCCTGGCGGACGGCGACGACCACGGCCAGTACGGCCGAGGCCAGGGCCGGCAGCACGGCGAGGGGCCGGACGAATCCGGGGGCGGTGCGGCCGAGCAGCAGTCCCGCGACCGCGCCCAGGAAGGGCAGGAGCGGGACGAGGACGGCGAGGGTCGTGGTGCTCACGCGGTGACCTCGCTCTGGTTGTTCGGGGCGTTCGGGGCGTTCGGATCGGGCTCGTGGCCTTCTGCGGTGTCGCGCAGCCGGTCTACGTCCGAGGTGCCGCGGTTGCGGTACACCATCAGCACGATCGCGAGGCCGATGCCGATCTCGGCGGCGGCGATGGCGATCGTGAAGAGGGTGAGGGCCTGGCCGGCGTGCAGGGCGTCGCGCAGCCAGACGTCGAAGGCCACCAGGTTGAGGTTGACGGCGTTGAGCATCAGCTCGACGGACATCAGGACCAGGATGGCGTTGCGGCGGGCGAGCACTCCGTACAGGCCCGTGCAGAAGAGGAGCGCCGCGAGCACGGCGGGGTAGGCGAGGTGCATCAGCGCTGCTGCCCCTTCGTGGTGTCTTCGGACCCGGCGGCGGCGTCCCTGCGGGAGAGCACGATGGCGCCGATCAGGGCCGCGAGGAGGAGGACGGAGAGCGCTTCGAAGGGCAGCACCCAGTGCTGGAAGAGGATCTCGCCGGTGACCTTCGTCGAGCCCTGGACGGGTCCGTCGAGGTCGATCCACGTGGTGCGGAAGGCGTCGACGACGACCCACACGAGGGCGGCGGCCGCGACGAGGGCGACGCCGAGGGCCACCCAGCGGTTGTTCGAGTCGGCGTCCGGGGAGCGGCCGATGGGGGCCTTGGTGAGCATCAGCCCGAAGAGGAGGAGGACGACCACGGAGCCGAGGTAGATCAGGACCTGGACCCAGGCGATGAACTCGGCGGTCAGCAGCAGGTACTCGACGGCGATGCCGCCGAGGGCGACGACCAGCCAGAGGGCCGCGTGCACGAGCTGCTTGGTGGTGACGGTGACGACGGCCGCGCCGAGCGTGGCGAGGCCGACGAGGAGGAACGCGATCTCGACGCCGGTCGGGGAGAGGAACCCGTGGCCCGTCGCCGCGGCGGCCAGGGTGGTGGCCGCGGGGGTCAGGTCGCTCACGCGTCTGCCTCCGGGGTGGTGGGGGTGTCGGTCTCGGGCGTGGGGGGCGTCGAGGGCGCCGCAGCCTCGGCGGCCGCTGCAGCTGCCGCTGCCGCTGCGACCGCGGCTTCGGCCTTCTCCGCCGCCTTGCGGGCCGCGGCGATCTCCTTGGGCTCCTCCGCGGCCGGGTCCAGGGCGGGCGGGGCCGGGACGGTCCACATCCACTCGCGCAGCTTGTCGCGCTCGTGGGTGAGTTCGAGGATGTCCGTCTCCGCGTACTCGAACTCCGGCGACCAGAAGAGGGCGTCGAAGGGGCACACCTCGATGCAGATGCCGCAGTACATGCACAGGGAGAAGTCGATGGCGAAGCGGTCGAGGACGTTGCGGCTGCGCTCGCGGCCGCCGGGGGCGGCGGCCGGGACCGTCTCCTTGTGCGAGTCGATGTAGATGCACCAGTCGGGGCACTCGCGGGCGCACAGCATGCAGACCGTGCAGTTCTCCTCGAACAGGCCGATGACCCCGCGGGTGCGGGGCGGGAGCTCGGGCTGCACTTCGGGGTACTGGGCGGTGTGCGCGCGCTTCGTCATCGTGCGCAGGGTGACGGCGAGGCCCTTGGCGAGGCCGGATCCGGGGATGGGCATCAGCTGATCGCCACCTTCACGATGCCGGTGAGCGCGATCTGGGCGAGCGCGAGCGGGATGAGTGCGGTCCAGGCGAGCTTCTGGAGCTGGTCCTCGCGCAGGCGCGGGTAGCTGACGCGCAGCCAGATCACGACGAAGGCGAGGACGGCGGTCTTGAGCAGGGTCCAGACCCAGCCGTCGGCGACCGGGCCGTGCCAGCCGCCGAGGAAGAGGACGGTGGTGAGAGCGCAGAGGACGACGATGCCGGCGTACTCGGCGAGCAGGAAGAGCGCGAAGCGCAGGCCGGTGTACTCGGTGTACGCGCCGAAGATGATCTCGGAGTCGGCGACGGGCATGTCGAAGGGCGGCCGCTGGAGTTCGGCGAGGCCGGCGGTGAAGAAGACGAGCGCGCCGGTGATCTGCCAGGGGAGCCACCACCACTGGAAGGCGTCGACGATGCCGGGGAGGGACACGGTCCCGGCGGCCATGGCGACGGAGGCGGCGGCGAGCAGCATGGGGAGCTCGTAGGCGAGGAGCTGGGCGGCGGTGCGCAGGCCTCCGAGCAGGGAGAACTTGTTCGCGGAGGCCCAGCCGGCCATCAGGGAGCCGAGGACGCCGACGCCCATGACGGCGAGGACGAAGAACAGCCCGGCGTCGATGACCTGGCCGACGGCGCCCTCGCCCGGCCCGATGGGGATGGCGACGAGGACGAGGAGGTACGGGAGCAGGGCGACGGCGGGGGCGAGCTGGAAGATGCGGCGGTCGGCGCCCGCCGGGACGACGTCTTCCTTCTGCGCGAACTTCACGCCGTCGGCGACGAGCTGGGCCCAGCCGTGGAAGCCGCCGGCGTACATGGGGCCGAGGCGGCCCTGCATGTGCGCCATGACCTTGTGCTCGGTCTGCCCGACGACGAGCGGGAGCACGAGGAACACGGCGAAGACGACGATGAGTCGCAGCGCGACGTCGAGGACGTCGTTCACGCGTCGCCTCCCTTGGTTTCGGGTTCGTCGGGTTCGGATGCGGCAGGGCCCGCGCCGGGGGCGGGGTCCGGTTCGGCGTCGGGCCGGGGGGCGGCCCCGGGCCTGGTCTCAGGCTCGGCCGCGGGTGCGGGTGCGGGTGCGGGCGTGGACTCCGGCTCGGCCGCGGGTGCGGGCGTGGCCTCCGGTTCCGGTTCCGGAACCGGTTCGGCGAAGGCGGGCTGGGCGTGGTGCCAGGGGGCGTCCGCGCTGCGGGGCGCGGGGCGCCTGCCCGGCGCCACCGTGCGGCCGCGGATCGCCTGGCTCGGAGCCGTCTCGCCCTGCCCGGCCTCGCCCTGCCCGGCCTCGGCCTGCCCGGCCTCGGCCTGCCCGACCTCGGCCTCCGGCTCGGCCGGGGTGACCGCCTGGCTCGCCGAGCCTTCCGAGACCGAGCGGGTGCGGCGGGCCGGGCGCGGGGGCGCGGCCTCGGCGCCGGGCTCCGCCGGGGTGGTCGCCTGGCTCGTCGAGCCGTCCGTCACCGAGCGGGTGCGGCGGGCCGGGCGGGCGGGGGCTTCGGCTCCCGCGGTGCCTGCGGCCGCCGCGCGGGCGCCCCGGACCGGGCGGGCCGGGGCCGGCGGGAGCTGGCCCTTCAGGGGGCCCCAGTCGTTGGGGTCCGGGACGCCCGGCGGGAGCATCTGGCGGCGCTTCGGGGCATTGGGGTCATGGGCCTCGCCCGGCTCCTTGGCTCCCGGCCACGCCTTCGCGACGCGCGCGGCCAGGACGAAGTCCTTCCGCAGCGGGTGGCCTTCGAAGTTCTCCGGGAGGAGGAGGGGGACCAGGTGCGGGTGGTCCGTGAAGACCACGCCGAACATCTCGTGCGTCTCGCGCTCGTGCCATTCCGCGCCCGCGTAGACCGCGACCGCGGAGGGCAGGGAGGGCGCCGAGTGCGGGACCGTCGTACGGAGCAGCAGGCGGCGTACGCGGTGGTTCTCCAGGCACACGACGTGGGCGCAGACGCGGAAGCCCGTCCCCGGCTCGTCCACCGCGCTCAGCCAGTCGAAGTAGGTGCAGCCGAGCTTGTCCCGGGCGATCTCCAGCGACGGGATCCAGCTCCCGGCCGGCACGTCCACCGTCAGCACGTCGTAGGAGCGGTCGGCCAGAGCCTCCGCGCCGAAGATCGTCGCCACCGCGTCCGGGAGGGAGTCGTAGAGGTTCACGCGTCGGCCCCCGGGGCGGGCGGCGGGGTGATCAGACCGCTCGTGAGCTGGGCGGTCGACGGCCCCGTCGCGTAGCGGTCCGCCAGCGACTCCCTGGCGATCTTCTCCTGGAGCTTGAGGATGCCCTGGAGCAGCGCCTCCGGGCGCGGCGGGCAGCCGGGGACGTAGACGTCGACCGGGATGATCTGGTCGACGCCCTTCGTCACCGAGTACGAGTCCCAGTACGGGCCGCCGCAGTTGGAGCAGGCACCGAAGGAGATGACGTACTTCGGCTCCGGCATCTGCTCGTACAGCCGCTTCACGGCGGGGGCCATCTTGTCCGTCACCGTGCCGGAGACGATCATCAGGTCCGCCTGGCGCGGGCCCGGCGCGAAGGGGATGACGCCGAGGCGGATGAAGTCGTGCCGGGCCATCGACGCGGCGATGAACTCGATCGCGCAGCAGGCGAGGCCGAAGTTGAAGACCCACAGGCTGTAGCGGCGGCCCCAGTTCAGGACCACCTTCATGGGCTCGGGCGCCAGGCGGGAGAGGACTCCCAGGCGCTTGGGCTCCGGGAGCAGCTGGGGCTCGGCCGGCGTCGCGGCCGGTGTCACGTCCATTCGAGGACGCCCTTCTTGTACGCGTAGAGCAGGCCGACGGCCAGGAAGCCCAGGAAGATGAACATCTCCACGAGCGTGGTGGCGCCGTAGCCGGTGTCGGCGAACACCGTCGCCCACGGGAAGAGGAAGATCGAGTCGACGGCGAAGATGACGTAGAGGAACGCGTAGACGTAGTAGCGGACCTGGGTGTGCGCCCAGCCCTCGCCGACGGGGTCCACGCCGCACTCGTACGTCAGCAGCTTCTCGGGGGTCGGGACGACCGGTCTCAGCAGGCGGCCCGCGCCGAACGCGACGGCCACGAAGAGCACACCGAGGACGGCCAGCAGGCCGACGACCGAATAACTCCGGAAATAGTCCGCCGCGAGCACGGTTACGGTCGATACCGTTGGGTCGGGCACGTCCGTTCCTCGCTCCTTGGCCACTGTCGATGATCTGGTACGGACGGGAGTCTAGGGCCTGGTCCACACAGGGTGGGGTTATCCCCCGTTTACAGCGGCCCGGCTGCCCCATGGCAGCGGCGGACCGGGATTTGGCAGGCTGGGCCGCATGACCGCGCCCATTCAAGCCTCCCACCCCGGTCCCGACAATGACCGGCCGCCGCCCGTACGCCCCGCGCTGGGGGCCGTGGCGTGGAAAGAGACCGTCCATCTGCTGGGCAATCTGCCGCTCGCGCTCGTCGGTTTCGTCTACACCGTGACCATGGTGGCGACCGCGGGCGGCCTCTCCGTGACCGCGATCGGGCTTCCGCTGCTCGCGGTCGGCCTGTTCGGGTCCCGCCAGCTGGGACGGCTGGAGCGGGCGAGGGCGCGCGTTCTGCTGGGGGTGCGGGTGGAGGAGCCGACCCCGCTGCCCGGACCGCGGCGGGCCGGCGGGTTCTTCCCCTGGCTGTGGGCGGGGGTGAAGGACCCGGTGGGCTGGCGGTCCGTGCTGTACGGGCTGGTCCGACTGCCGTGGGGGGTGCTGACGTTCACGGTGGCGCTGGTGGGGCTGCTGGTGCTGTGGCCCGTACTGCCGTACGTGGTGCGCTGGCTGTCGAACGTGGACCGGCTGATGGTGCGGGGGCTGCTGTCGCCCTCGGACGAGCTGGAGCGGCGCATCGCGGAGCTGGAGTCCGACCGGGGGGTGGTGGTGGACACCGCGGCCGCCGACCTGCGGCGCATCGAGCGGGACCTGCACGACGGGGCGCAGGCGCGGCTGGTGGCGCTGGCGATGGGGCTGGGCCTGGCGAAGGAGAAGCTGCTGGAGGATCCGGACGCGGCGGCGGTGATGGTCGACGAGGCGCACGGGGAAGTGAAGCTGGCGCTCCAGGAACTGCGGGATCTGGCGCGGGGGATCCATCCGGCGGTGCTGACGGACCGGGGGCTGGACGCGGCGCTGTCGGCGGTGGCTTCCCGGTGCGTGGTGCCGGTGAAGGTGGCGGTGGATCTGGAGGAGCGGCCCGCGGCCGCGATCGAGGGGATCGCGTACTTCACGGTGTCGGAGCTGCTGCAGAACGTGAGCAAGCACGCCGGGGCCCGGGGGGCGAGCGTGGAGGTCTGGCGGAGCGCCGCGGCCTCTCCCGCTCCGGCCCGGCTGCTGATCCGGGTCTCGGACGACGGGCGGGGCGGTGCCGGTGTGGGCGGCGGATCGGGGCTCGCGGGGCTGGCGGAGCGGCTGCGGGCCGTGGACGGAGTGTTCGTGGTCGACTCCCCCGAGGGCCGGGGGACGGTGGTGACGGCGGAGCTGCCGTGGCGCGGGCGCGGCTGAGCCGGCGGCTCGGCCCTTGATCGGGACCCCCGTCCGGGGCGGGGCCGCGGTCGAGGCGGGCTGGATCGGGGGGTGGTGGGGTTATCCCCACCATGGGGACGCCTACCCGCCCGATGGTTTCCCGGGGGACCGGGCGCGAGGGTGGGGGTTGTCATGGGAGATACGGGAAGGGCGGGCCGGGTCATGGGTTTCGGGCGAGCGTTGCGGGCTCCCGTGGAGGGGCGGACCTGGCGGGAGTTCGGTTATCTCGTGCTCGGGCTGCCGCTGAGCGTGCTCTACTTCTCGCTCGCGGTCACCGGCGTCAGCCTGGGCGCCGGGCTGCTCGTCACCTTCCTCGGGGTCCCGGTGCTCGCCGGGGTGCTCGCCATGTGCCGGGGGTTCGGGCGGGTCGAGCGGGGCCGGGCGCGGGCCATGCTCGGCGTCGACATCGGCGAGCCGGCGCCCGTCCGGGCCCGGAAGCGGGGGGCGCTCGCCACCATGGGGGCCCTGCTCAAGAGCGGCAGTGCCTGGCGGCACGTGCTGTACTCCGTGATCCACCTGCCCTGGGCCGTCTTCGCCTTCACCCTGGCACTGGTGTTCTGGGCGTACGGGTGGGCGTTCCTCCTGTACCCCGTCTGGTTCTGGGTGTTCCCGGCCTACACGGACATGCCCGGGCTCCAGCTCTTCCAGAACGACGACTACACCTTCTACCTCGACTCCCCCGCCGAGATCGCCCTCGCCTGCCTGGTCGGACTGGCCTTCACCCTGGCCACGCCCTGGGTGGTGCGGGCCCTGACCACCGTCGACCGCGTCCTCATCGCCGGACTGCTCGGCCCCTCGCGCCTCGACGACCGCGTCACCGAGCTGGAGTCGGACCGCGGGGTCGTCGTCGACACCGCCGCCGCCGACCTGCGGCGCATCGAGCGCGATCTGCACGACGGGGCGCAGGCCCGCCTGGTGGCCCTGGCCATGGATCTCGGACTGGCGAAGGAGAAGCTGGCCGAGGACCCGCAGGCCGCCGCCCGCATGGTGGACGAGGCGCACGGAGAGGTGAAGGTCGCCCTCCAGGAGCTGCGCGACCTGGCCCGCGGGATCCACCCGGCCGTGCTGACCGACCGCGGTCTGGACGCGGCGCTGTCCTCGGTGGCCTCCCGCTGCGCGGTGCCCGTACGGGTGTCCGCCGATCTGCCGGACCGGCCCGCGGCCGCGATCGAGGGGATCGCGTACTTCACCGTCTCGGAGCTGCTCCAGAACATCAGCAAGCACTCCGGGGCCCGTACGGCGAGCGTGGACGTGTGGAAGTCCGGGGACCGGCTGCTGATCCAGGTCGTGGACGACGGCCGCGGCGGTGCGCGCGGCGACGGCTCCGGCACCGGGCTGGCCGGTCTCGCCGAGCGGCTGGACGCCGTGGACGGGGTGCTGGTCGTGGATTCCCCGGCCGGTGACGGCACCACCGTGACCGCCGAGCTCCCCTGGCGTTCCCGCTAGTCCGTTTCCCCCGGCCCCCCGGCGGCTCCCGAGTACGTCTCATCCGATGATCCCACTCGCCTCCATCCGGCCCCCAGGCTGGGATGCTTGGCTGAGTCAGGGACATCGGACGACGTGGACTCGGGAGCTGCTGGACGTGGAAGACAGGGTGCGGGTGGTCATCGCCGAGGATTCAGTGCTGCTGCGTGAGGGCCTGACCCGGCTGCTGACCGACCGGGGGCATGACGTCGTGGCCGGCGTCGGGGACGCGGAAGCCCTGATCAAGACGGTGGCCGAGCTGGCCGCCGAGGACGCGCTGCCGGACGTGGTGGTGGCCGACGTACGGATGCCGCCGACACACACCGACGAGGGAGTACGGGCCGCCGTACGGCTGCGGCGCGAGCATCCCGGCATAGGCGTGCTCGTGCTGTCGCAGTACGTGGAGGAGCAGTACGCCACCGAACTCCTGGCCGGTTCCAGTACCGGGGTGGGGTATCTGCTCAAGGACCGGGTGGCCGACGTGCGCGAGTTCCTGGACGCCGTCGTGCGCGTGGCCCGGGGCGGGACCGCCCTGGACCCGGAGGTGGTCGCGCAGCTGCTCGGCCGCAGCCGGAAGCAGGACGTGCTGGCGGGACTGACCCCGCGCGAGCGCGAGGTGCTGGGCCTGATGGCCGAGGGGCGGACCAATTCGGCCGTGGCCAAGCAGCTCGTGGTCAGCGACGGGGCGGTGGAGAAGCACGTCAGCAACATCTTCATGAAGCTCGGCCTGTCGCCCAGCGTCGGGGACCACCGGCGGGTTCTGGCCGTTCTCACCTACCTGCGGTCTTGACCGGAAGACCCGGGGCATTGATCAAAACCTTGATCAACTGACACCCTGTCAGGTGAGGCGTTACCTCACCCGGCCGCACGGGGCTCGCACTATTTCTGCACGGCACGAAATCTCGGAATCTCTCGGAATCCCGTGGACCTGCGCAATCCCACGGGATTCTCTCGACAGACCGCCGCGGACGACGGTCCGGAATACGAGCGTTCCCCGGGAAGGTCATCCCTGCCGACGTAGGGTTGACCTTGGGAACGGGAACGCCACGCCTCGAAGGAGGTCCAGTTCAGTGACCAGCCAGGTCAGTAGTCCAGCCGAGCAGGCCGACGGGGCCGAAGGTGCCGTAGTCGGCGAACAGCGGACCCCCCCGGCTCCGGGGGGCAAGGAAGTACGCCGTCTGGACCGGGTCATCATCCGCTTCGCGGGTGACTCGGGTGACGGCATGCAGCTCACCGGTGACAGGTTCACCTCGGAGACGGCCTCCTTCGGGAACGACCTCTCCACTCTGCCGAACTTCCCGGCCGAGATCCGCGCCCCCGCCGGCACCCTGCCGGGAGTGTCGTCATTCCAGTTGCATTTCGCCGATCACGACATCCTGACGCCGGGCGACGCCCCGAACGTACTGGTCGCGATGAATCCGGCGGCACTGAAGGCGAACATCGCGGACGTCCCGCGCGGCGCCGAGATCATCATCAATACCGATGAATTCACCAAGCGCCCGATGGCGAAGGTCGGCTACGAGACCTCGCCCCTGGAAGACGGCTCGCTGGGCGCCTACAACATCCACCAGGTGCCGCTGACCACGCTGACCGTCGAGGCGCTGAAGGGCTTCGGGCTCTCCCGCAAGGAGGCCGAGCGCAGCAAGAACATGTTCGCGCTGGGGCTGCTGAGCTGGATGTACCACCGGCCCACCGAGGGCACGGAGAGCTTCCTGCGGCAGAAGTTCGCGAAGAAGCCCGACATCGCCGAGGCGAACGTGGCGGCCTTCCGGGCCGGCTGGAACTTCGGCGAGACGACCGAGGACTTCGCGGTCTCGTACGAGGTGGCCCCGGCGACCCGCGCCTTCCCGACGGGCACCTACCGCAACATCTCCGGGAACCTGGCCCTGTCGTACGGGCTGATCACGGCGAGCCGGCAGGCCGATCTGCCCCTCTACCTGGGCTCTTACCCGATCACCCCGGCCTCGGACATCCTGCACGAACTGAGCCGGCACAAGAACTTCGGCGTTCGGACCTTCCAGGCCGAGGACGAGATCGCGGGCATCGGCGCGGCGCTCGGCGCGGCCTTCGGCGGCGCGCTCGGCGTGACCACCACCTCCGGACCCGGAGTCGCGCTCAAGTCGGAGACGATCGGGCTCGCGGTCTCCCTTGAGCTGCCGCTGCTGATCGTGGACATCCAGCGCGGCGGCCCGTCCACCGGCCTGCCGACCAAGACGGAGCAGGCGGACCTGCTCCAGGCCATGTACGGGCGCAACGGCGAGGCCCCGGTGCCGATCGTGGCGCCCCGGACCCCGGCGGACTGCTTCGACGCCGCCATCGACGCCGCGCGCATCGCGCTGACCTACCGGACCCCGGTGTTCCTGCTCTCCGACGGATACCTCGCGAACGGCTCCGAGCCCTGGCGGATCCCGGACGTCGCCGACCTTCCCGACCTGAAGGTCCAGTTCGCCTCCGGGCCGAACCAGCGGCTCGCGGACGGCACCGAGGTCTTCTGGCCCTTCAAGCGCGACCCGCAGACCCTGGCCCGCCCGTGGGCGGTCCCGGGCACGCCGGGGCTTGAGCACCGCATCGGCGGCATCGAGAAGCAGGACGGCACCGGCAACATCTCGTACGACCCGGCCAACCACGACTTCATGGTCCGCACCCGCCAGGCCAAGATCGACGGCATCCTGGTCCCCGACCTGGAGATCGACGATCCGGACGGCGCCCGGACGCTCGTCCTGGGCTGGGGCTCCACGTACGGCCCCATCACCGCCGCCGTCCGCCGCCTGCGGGGCGCCGCCACCCCCGTGGCACAGGCCCACCTGCGCCACCTCAACCCGTTCCCGAGGAATCTCGGGGAGGTCCTGAAGCGTTACGACAAGGTAGTGGTGCCGGAGATGAACCTCGGGCAGCTCGCCACCCTGATCCGGGCGAAGTACCTGGTCGACGCCCAGTCGTACACCCAGGTCAACGGAATGCCGTTCAAGGCCGAGCAGCTCGCGAAGGTTCTCGAGGAGGCCATCAATGACTGAGGTGACCGACGCCCCCCATCTGCTCTCCCTCGTGCCGAAGGCCGAGGGCAAGCAGTCGATGAAGGACTTCAAGTCGGACCAGGAGGTCCGCTGGTGTCCCGGGTGCGGTGACTACGCGGTACTGGCAGCCGTGCAGGGGTTCATGCCGGAGCTCGGACTGGCGAAGGAGAACATCGTCTTCGTCTCCGGAATCGGCTGCTCCTCGCGTTTCCCGTACTACATGAACACCTACGGGATGCACTCGATCCACGGCCGCGCCCCCGCCATCGCCACGGGCCTGGCCACGTCCCGCCGGGACCTGTCGGTGTGGGTGGTCACCGGCGACGGCGACGCCCTCTCCATCGGCGGGAACCACCTGATCCACGCGCTGCGCCGCAACGTGAACCTGAAGATCCTGCTGTTCAACAACCGGATCTACGGGCTGACCAAGGGCCAGTACTCGCCGACCAGCGAGGTCGGCAAGATCACCAAGTCCACCCCGATGGGCTCGCTCGACGCGCCCTTCAACCCCGTGTCGCTGGCCCTCGGCGCCGAGGCCTCGTTCGTGGCGCGCACCGTGGACTCGGACCGCAAGCACCTGACCGAGGTGCTGCGCGCGGCCGCCGACCACCAGGGCACGGCGCTCGTGGAGATCTACCAGAACTGCAACATCTTCAACGACGGCGCCTTCGAGGTCCTGAAGGACAACGCGCAGGCCCAGGAGGCCGTGATCCGGCTGGAGCACGGGCAGCCGATCCGCTTCGGCACCGACGGCCACAAGGGCGTCGTACGCGACCACGGCACCGGGGAGCTGGAGGTCGTGGACGTGACCCCCGAGAACGAGTCCCGGATCCTGGTCCACGACGCGCACAGCGCCGGCCCGACCACGGCCTTCGCGCTTTCCCGCCTCGCCGACCCGGACACCCTGCACCAGACGCCCATCGGGGTCTTCCGCAGCGTGGAGCGGCCGGTCTACGACACGCTGATGGCCGAGCAGCTCGACCACGCCGTCGACGCCAAGGGCAAGGGGGATCTCAGCACCCTCCTCGCCGGCGGCGACACCTGGACGGTCGTCGGCTGATCCGCATCCCCGCAGGCCGGACGGCCCGGAGCTCCTCAGGAGCTCCGGGCCTCGTCGTACGCGGCCCGGGCCGCCTGGACGTCGGCGGTGCGCCGCTCGGTCCAGCGGGCGAGGGCGTACACCTGCTCGGCGGCCTCGCGTCCGAGCGCGGTCAGCGAATAGTCCACGCGCGGCGGGATCACGGGCTTGGCGTCGCGCAGCAGGAACCCGTCGCGCTCCAGCGTCTGGAGGGTCTGGGCCAGCATCTTCTCGCTGACGCCGCCCACCTCCCGGCGCAGCTCGCTGAAGCGGTACGAGCGCTCGACGAGGGCGGCCAGCACCAGGACGCCCCAGCGGCTGGTGACGTGCTCCAGGACTCCGCGGGAGGGGCACATCGGGGCCTTCACGTTCACGGCCGGCTGCTCGCTCACCTTCATACCAGTACCTTACTTTGAAGTGGGTACTTACGAAAGGTTAGCGCTCTCCCTAGGGTGGTGTCACACCCCGAAGCCGGACATGGCCACACGCCCAGACGTGGCCCCACGCAAGGAGCGCACCATGAGCATCGTCGTCACCGGAGCCACCGGAGCCCTCGGCCGCCTCGTCGTCGAGGAGCTGCTGAACCGGGTCCCCGCCGAGCGCGTCGCCGTCGTCGTCCGCAGCGAGGAGAAGGCCGCCGACCTGGCCGCCCGCGGGGTCGAGGTGCGCGTCGCCGACTACGACGCCCCCGAGACCCTGGCCGGCGCCTTCCGCTCCGGCGACCGCGTCCTGCTGATCTCCGGCAACGAGGTCGGCCGCCGGGTTCCGCAGCACCTCGCCGTGGTCGCGGCCGCGCAGGCCGCCGGCGTCGCCCAGCTCGCGTACACCGGGATCCTCGGCGGCCCCGGGGCCGACTTCGACCTGGCCGCCGAGCACAAGGTCACCGAGCAGGCCGTCCTCGACTCCGGCCTGCCGTACACGTTCCTGCGCAACGGCTGGTACCACGAGAACTACACCGGTCAGCTGGGCACCGTCCTGGAGCACGGCGCGGTCGTGGGCAGCGCGGGCGAGGGCCGGATCGCCTCCGCGGCCCGGGCGGACTACGCCGCCGCGGCAGCGGCCGTGCTGACGGGCGAGGGCCACCTGAACCAGGTGTACGAGCTGTCCGGCGACTCCGCGTGGAGCCTGGCGGAGTACGCCGCCGAGGTCGCGGCGCAGACCGGCAAGGAGGTCGCGTACAGCGAGGTCCCGGCCGACGCGCACCTGTCGATCCTGACCGGCGCCGGGGTGCCCGAGGGCTTCGCGGCGATCCTCGTCGACGTGGACGCGGCGATCTCGCGCGGCCGCCTGGCCCACACCGGCGGGGACCTGTCCCGCCTGATCGGCCGCCCGACGACCCCGGTGGCCCACGCGATCGCCTCCGCCCTGGCCTGAGCCCGAGCGGGACCGGCCGCGGCCCGAGCGGGACCGGCCGCGGCCCGAGTCCGCGCCGCCGCGGCCACGCAAGGCCCCGGAGGTGTCATGAGTATCTCCTGTGAACGGGCATGACATCCGGTCCCCCCGGCGCTACCTTCGTCAGGTTGGCCGAATCACGACTGGAGGGCCCCGTGAAGGCGGAGAACGAGCAGCGCACGGGTTTGCTCTACGGATTCGGCGCCTACGGGATGTGGGGGCTGGTCCCCCTGTTCTGGCCGCTGCTCAAGCCGTCCGGAGCCATCGAGATCCTCGCCAACCGCATGGTGTGGTCGCTGGGAGTGGTCGGGATCCTGCTGCTGGTCATGCGCCGCTGGTCCTGGATACGGGACCTGCTCCGCGCGCCCCGCAAGCTGGCCCTGACCGCGCTGGCCGCGTCGGTGATCTCCGTGAACTGGGGCCTGTACATCTGGGCCGTCAACAACGGCGCGGTCGTCGAGGCCAGCCTCGGGTACTTCATCAACCCGCTCGTCACCATCGCGATCGGCGTGCTCCTCCTCGGCGAGCGGCTGCGCCGGGCGCAGTGGGCGGCGGTCGGCATCGGCGTGGCCGCCGTGCTGGTGCTCGCCATCGGGTACGGGCGGCCGCCGTGGATCTCGCTGGTGCTGGCGTTCTCCTTCGCCACGTACGGGCTGATCAAGAAGAAGCTCAACATGGGCGGGGTCGAGTCGCTCGCCGCCGAGACCGCGCTGCTGTTCCTGCCCGCCCTCGGCTACCTGCTGTGGCTGGGCGCGCAGGGCAGGTCCACCTTCGCCACGGAGGGCCTCGGGCACGCCTCGCTGCTCGCCGCGACCGGGCTGGTCACCGCGATCCCGCTGGTCTTCTTCGGGGCGGCCGCGATCCGGGTGCCGCTGTCCACGCTCGGACTGCTCCAGTACCTGGCCCCGGTGTTCCAGTTCGGGCTCGGCGTCGTGTACTTCCACGAGGCGATGCCGCCGGAGCGCTGGGCCGGGTTCTCCCTGGTCTGGGCCGCGCTGGCGCTGCTGACCTGGGACGCGCTGCGTACGGCGCACAAGACCCGGGCCCGGCTGGAGGCGGCCCGCACCGCCGCCGCCCCGGTGCCCGCCCCGGCGGCCGAGCCGGCGGCCGAGCCCGCGACGTAACCCCGCACCGCGCGCCCCCGATACCCCCACGATCCCCGCTACGGAACCCCCGTAGCGGGGATCGTCCGTTTACCGAACCACCCTGACCGAATCGCGGTCTTGACGGGCAGTCACCCTTCCACTGAACATCAGGCTCGCACTGACGCACGATCGCTCAATTGCGCCACCCCGCACGTTCCGTTCAATCCCCAACGGAATCCCGGAGTCCCCCACATGAGCCTGTCCGTCTCCCGGCGTCTCGCCGCCGTGACCGCGATCGCGGTCGCCGGCCTGTTCGCCTCCACCGCTCCCGCCGCACTCGCCGCCCCCACGGCGGCGACCGCGGCGCCGACCCCGCCCGACATCCCGGTCGCCAACGTCAAGGCGCACCTGGCGCAGCTCCAGTCCATAGCCACCGCCAACGGCGGCAACCGGGCCCACGGCCGCGCCGGCTACAAGGCCTCGATCGACTACGTGAAGGCCAAGCTGGACGCGGCCGGGTTCACCACCACCCTGCAGACCTTCACCAGCAGCGGTGCCACCGGCTACAACCTGATCGCCGACTGGCCCGGCGGCGACCCGAACTCGGTGCTGATGTCCGGCTCGCACCTGGACTCGGTGACCGCCGGCCCCGGCATCAACGACAACGGTTCCGGCTCGGCCGCCATCCTGGAGACGGCGCTGGCCGTCTCGCGCGCACAGCTCCAGCCCACCAAGCACCTGCGGTTCGGCTGGTGGGGCGCCGAGGAGCTCGGCATGATCGGCTCGAAGTACTACGTGAACAACCTGCCGGCCGCCGAGAAGTCGAAGATCTCCGGCTACCTGAACTTCGACATGATCGGCTCGCCGAACCCGGGCTACTTCGTCTACGACGACGACCCGACCATCGAGCAGACCTTCAAGAACTACTACGCGGGCGTCGGCATCCCGACGGAGATCGAGACCGAGGGCGACGGCCGTTCCGACCACGCCCCGTTCAAGAGCGCGGGCATTCCGGTCGGCGGCCTGTTCTCCGGCGCCGACTACACCAAGACGGCGGCGCAGGCGCAGAAGTGGGGCGGCACCTCCGGTCAGGCCTTCGACCGCTGCTACCACGCCTCGTGCGACACCTCGGCAAACATCAACGACACCGCCCTGGACCGCAACTCGGACGCCATCGCGTACGCGATCTGGAACCTGGGGGCGGCCACCCCGGTCCCGCCGGGCCAGTCCTTCGAGAACACGGCGGACGTGAACGTCCCCGACTCCCCCGGTGCCGCGGTGAACTCGCCGATCACCGTCTCCGGTGTCACGGGCAACGCCCCGGCCACCACCAAGGTGGACGTGAACATCGTGCACACGTACATCGGTGACCTGGTGGTCGACCTGGTCGCCCCCGACGGCACCGTGTACAACCTGCACAACCGCAGCGGCGGCAGCGCCGACAACCTCGTCAAGTCGTACACGGTCAACGCGTCGAGCGAGGTGGCCAACGGAGTCTGGAACCTCCGGGTGAAGGACGGTGCGGCGCAGGACACCGGCTACATCAACAGCTGGAAGATCACCTTCTGAGACGGGAAGGGGCCCCGCCGACCAGAAGGGACGTCGACGACATCCCCTAGGAGGAGGCCGTCTGCGGCTCCTGTATGAGGGCCCGGAGCTCCTCGGCGACCGTCCCGATGTCGGCGCGGCCCAGCTTCGCCGCCTCCACCAGGTCGCCGAGTTCCTCCGGCGAGGGCAGCTGTCTGGCTCCCGCCACGCGCAGGTACGAGCGCGTGGCGGCGGCCGCGTAGAACTCGTTCATCGGCGATTCCAGCGCCGGGCACACCGCGAGGGTGTGCAGAAACGCGGCGGCCCGCCACGCGGTGTCCGGGGCGGGCTGTTCGGGCACCAGGACGAGGTCGTTCTGGTGCCGGGCGACCGCGGCGGCCACCCCGGAGGGATCCCACACGGCGGGATCCGACGGGAGATGGTGGGCCAGAGCGGTCCAGGCCCACTCCATGGTGATCTTCAATTGCCGAACCGCTCCTGGAAGTAGCCCCAGTGGTCGGCGAACTCCTCGATGCCGGAGAGGAAGTTCTTCCGGTCCTCGTCGAGCTCGCGTTCCGTCACCTCGGTGATCAGCGCGGTGACCGTCGTCCCCAGTGCCGCCGCGCGCGCTTTGAGGCGCTCGTGGAACTCTTCGTCCAGGCGGATGGTGACGTGTCTCGACATGCTTTTCACGGTACAGCGGGCGCGCTGTACACGGGGCGACAACGGCCGAAGGGTGGGCAGGGACACAGTCCCCGCCCACCCTTCGGACAGCCCTACCGGGCCTGCGGCACTACTTGTTGGCGTCGGCCGCCCGCACCAGGGCGTCCTTGGTGACCGCGCCGACGTAGACCTTGCCGTCGTCCGTGATCAACGCGTTGACCAGGCGGGTCTTGAAGACCCGGCCCTCGCCGAACGTGCCGTTGACCTTGCCGCCGAGGGAGTCGAGGAACTGCTTGGCCTCCTTCGGAGCGTCCTTGTCGTTCTCAAGTTCCTTCAGGCTCTTGCCGGCACCGGTGTCGATGCGGGCGATCGTCGCCCAGCCCTCGCCGAGCACCTTCGTCTCGCCGCCCTTGCCGCCCATGCCGCCGGTCAGGGCGTCCAGGCCGGGGAAGGAGTCCAGACCCTTGAACTCCTTGCCGTGGCCGTCCTTGCCCGCCTCGGCGGCACCCTCGGTCACCTTGGCGCCCTTGGGCGCGGTGAAGGCGAAGGTGTCGGCGGCGGGCTTGGCGAAGTCCACCTTGGTGAACCCGGCGTCGACGATCGGCTTGCCGCCCTCGGCCGCGAGCAGCTGGACCCGCAGCGGCACGCCGTTCTTGGCGTCCACCGCGATCTTGACCGAGCCGACCGTGGTTCCGGTCTGCTTCGGCTTCAGCACGAGCTGGTACGCGTCCCGGCCGGCCACCTGCGCGGTCTCGCCCACGCTGACGTCCGTGGTCGGGCCGGCGGCCTTCAGCACGTCCTGGGCCAGCTGCTGGGGCGAGGCGCCGCCCAGCCGGTCGGCCGTCTTCTTCTCGTCCTTGCCCGCCGCCGCCTCGGGGTTCTTCTCGTGCCAGACCTCGTTGGCCTTGCTGTCGTAGCCCCACACGTCGGCGCCGTTGTGGATCAGGCTGTACTCGTCCTTGCCGTCCACGAACGTGAGCTTCTGACGGTCCGGGCCGTCGGCGGCGACGCGCACGGTGTGCGAGCCGTTCGCCAGCTGCGCGATCTTGTCCTCGGGGTTGGCCGAGCCGCCCGAGACGCCCCCGCCGCCGAGGAGGCCGCTCGCCAGCTTCGGCAGACCCAGGTCGGTGCTGATCTTCGCGCTGCCGGACAGCTGCTGCACGTCGGAGGCGGCGATCTTCTCGATCAGCTGCTGCGCGGTCACCTTCGGCAGGTCCGGACCGCCGGAGTTCGCGAAGGCCGGGACCATCGCCACGGTCGCGGCGGCCACACCCGCCACCGCTACCGGTACGGCGTACCGGGCGGCCTTGCGGGTCTTTGCGTTCGTTGCCATGTCTGCCCCTACCTCCGTGTCACCCGTTCTGGTGTGTCTCCATCTGACCAAAGGGGAGGGGGCCGGGGCGTCACTCCCCGGGGCCAACTCGGCGTACGCCCCAGGGATGACACGGCGAGGGCCCGGCGTCCCCGACCCGTAGGGGATGCCGGGCCCTCGCCCCTGCCGAAACTCCTGCCCGGACGTATCCGGGCGTACCGGCCGAGCCCCGGGGGGCGGGCCTGAAGGCGGACGCGCTAGCCGGCCCGGTGCACCACCGCGTCGCAGAGCTCTTCGAGCGCCGACTTCGCGAAGCACTCCGGCAGCGGCGCCAGCGTGGCCCGCGCGTCCTGCGCGTAGCGGATCGTGTCGCGACGGGCCTGCTCCAGCGCGGGGTGCACCCGCAGCCGGGCCAGCACCTGCGCGTGCAGGGCGTCGTCGCTCAGGTCCCCGTCGAGGAGGTCCAAGAGCTCCAGGTCGGCCGGGTCGCCGCCCCGCGCCGCCATCTCGCGCAGCCGCAGCACGGGCAGCGTGGGGATGCCCTCGCGCAGGTCGGTGCCCGGGGTCTTGCCGGACTCGTGCGAGTCGGAGGCGATGTCCAGGACGTCGTCGGCGAGCTGGAAGGCGATGCCGAGGCGCTCCCCGTACTGGGTCAGGATGTCGACGACCGATTCGTCGGCGCCGGACATCAGCGCGCCGAACCGGCCGGAGACCGCGATCAGCGAGCCGGTCTTGCCGGCCATGACGTCGAGGTAGTGGGCGACCGGGTCGCGACCGTCGCGCGGGCCGGCCGTCTCCAGGATCTGGCCGGTGACCAGCCGCTCGAAGGCCTCGGCCTGGATGCGCACGGCCTCCGGCCCGAGGTCGGCCAGGATGTGCGAGGCGCGGGCGAACAGGAAGTCACCCGTCAGGACGGCCACCGAGTTGCCCCAGCGGGCGTTGGCGCTGGCCACGCCCCGACGCTCGTCCGCCTCGTCCATGATGTCGTCGTGGTAGAGCGTCGCCAGGTGGGTGAGCTCGACGACCACCGCGGCGGGCACGATGCCGGGCGCGTAGGGGTCGCCGAATCGGGAGGCGAGCATCACCAGCAGCGGCCGGAACCGCTTGCCCCCGGCGCGCAGCAGGTGCTGCGCGGCATCGGTGATGAAGGGGACTTCGCTCTTGGTGGCCTCCAGCAGACCCGCCTCGACGGCGGCCAGTCCGGCCTGGACATCGGTCTCAAGAGCCTGGTCCCGCACGCTCAGTCCGAACGGCCCGACGACGGTCACGAGGGGTACTCCTGTCTGCTGACGATCACGCTGACGATCACCTGGATTGTCGATGTGTCGCTGCCATCACTCAAGCCAGCGTATCCGGTCTGTTTTCGATCACCGAGAGCGGCCGTCATGTCGCCACCCGCGCACTGCCCGATGCGTACCGGTATGTTCTTGAGGAGCCGAAACAACCGGAGAATGCGTTTTGTCCAGAACTGACACCGCAATAGAGGAGCCGGCGGAGCCGGTCGACCCGGAGGCGGACCAGCCGCCGCCCTCCGACGGCCACGCCTTCCTCGGGCATCCCCGGGGCCTCGCCACGCTGTCCGGACTGGAGGTCTGGGAGCGCTTCTCGTTCCTCGGCATGCAGGCCATCCTCGTCCTCTACTTCGCGGACACGGTGGCGAACGGCGGCCTCGGGATGGACCCGGGCACCGCGGCCTCCGTCTCGGCGGCCTACGGCACCATGGTCTACCTCGTCTCCGTCGCCGGCGGGTGGCTCGCCGACCGCATCCTCGGTTCGTACCGGGCCGTGCTCTGGGGCGGCATCCTGATCGCCTGCGGCCACTACGCCATGGCGGTGCCGACGGCCGCCATGACCTGGACGGGCCTCGGCCTGATCAGCGCCGGCACCGGCCTGCTCAAGCCCAACGTGGCCAGCATGGTCGGCAAGCTGTACCGGACGGACGACGACCGGCGCGACGCCGGCTTCGCCCTGTACTACATGGCCATCAACATCGGTGCCTTCGCCGGACCCCTGATCACCGGCTGGCTCGGCGAGCACCAGGGCTGGCACTGGGGCTTCTCCGCCGCCGCCGTGGGCATGACCGCGGGCTTGGTCCAGTACGTGCTCGGCCGCCGCCATCTGGCCGGGCGAAAGCACTCGGCCGAGTACCCCCTCGCCCCCGGCGCGATGCGCCGCGCCGTCCGGTGGATCGTCGCCGGACTCCTCGGCGCGGGCGCCCTCGCCACTCTTCTGGCCGCCGTCGGGTGGCTGACGATGGGCCGTTTCGTCGACCTGCTCACCCTCGTCTCGGTGATCGCTCCGGTCGTCTACTTCGCGGTGATGTTCCGCAGCCCGCGCGTGACGCGCGAGGAACGCGGACGGCTGCGCCCGTACGTGGTCCTCTTCCTCGCCTCCGTCGCCTTCAACTTCATCCTCTTCCAGGCCTACTCCACGATGATGCTGCTCGCGTCGACGAACGCCCGGACCGAGATCCTCGGCTTCCACTTCCCCGCGAGCTGGTACGCCTCCGCGCTCGGCGCGTTCGAAGTGGCGCTCGCCCCGGTCGTCGCCGCGCTGTGGGCCAGGATGGGCCGCCGCCAGCCGCACGCCTCCAACAAGATCGCCATGGGGGTGGTCCTGGGCGGCCTGTCCTTCCTGCTGATGGTCATCCCGACCTCGGGGCACGGCGGCCAGGCGTACCAGATGGCCGCCTGGTGGATCGTCGGCTCGTACCTGCTGCTCGGTCTCGGTGACGTCCTGCTGGAGACCTCCGGCATGTCGGCCACCACCAAGCTCGCCCCGAAGGCCTTCGCCAGCCAGACCATGGCGCTGTGGTTCCTCTCGCTCGCCCTGGCCAACGGCATCCAGGCCCAGGTGGTCAAGGTCTACGGCCAGGTGTCCGCCCCCGCGTACTTCGGCGTCAACGGAGCGGTCGCGGTGGTGGCGGGGCTGGCCGTGATGGCTCTGGCGCCGTGGCTGCGCCGCACGATGCACCCCGTCCACTGAGGCCCAGGTGGTGGTTTCCGCATGATCATCCGTACCGAGTTCCCGTACGGGACGACCCACGAGGATGTCCGGATCCCGATGCCCGACGGCGTCGAGCTGTACGCCCGGATCTGGCGGCCCGTGACCGACGAGCCGGTCCCGGCCCTGCTGGAGTACCTGCCGTACCGGCTGACCGACTGGACCGCGCCGCGCGACTGGCAGCGCCACCCCTGGTACGCGGGCCACGGCTACGCCTCGGTCCGGGTGGACGTACGGGGCCACGGCTGCAGCGGCGGGAACCCGGGCGACGAGTACGACCCGCGGGAACTGGCCGACGGGGTGAAGGTGGTGGAGTGGCTGGCGGAGCAGCCGTGGTGCACGGGGTCGGTGGGGATGTTCGGGATCTCGTGGGGCGGGTTCAACTCGCTCCAGATCGCGGCGCTGGCCCCCGAGGCCCTGAAGGCCGTCGTCACGGTCTGCTCGACGGACGACCGGTACGACAACGACGTCCACTACATGGGCGGCTCGGTGCTGGCCGTGGACATGCACGCGTGGGCGGCGACCATGCTGGCCTTCGCGGCCCGGCCGCCGGACCCGCTGTTCGCCGGGGACGGCTGGCGCGAGCAGTGGCTGGCGCGGCTGGAAGCCGTCGAACCCCTGATCCACACCTGGCTCGCCCACCAGACGCGGGACGACTACTGGCGCCACGGCAGCGTCTGCGAGGACTACGGGGCGATCGGCGCGGCCGTGCTGGCGGTGGGCGGCTGGCACGACCCGTACCGGGACACGGTGCTGAGGCTGGTCTCCCACCTGCCGGACGACCGGGTGCGGGGGCTGATCGGGCCGTGGTCGCACCAGTATCCGGACCGGGGTCTGCCGCCCGGCCCGGCGATCGGCTTCCTCCAGGAGACCCTGCGCTGGTGGGACCACTGGCTGAAGGGCGAGGAGAACGGGGTGATGGACGAGCCGCTGCTGCGGTCCTGGATCTCGGAGTCCCATCCGCCGGCGACCTCGTACGAGGTGCTGCCGGGGAGGTGGGTCGCGGACGCCGGGTGGCCCTCCCCCTCCGTCACCCCGGTCACGTACGCGCTCCAGGGCGCGCCGGTGGCCGTGGCCTCGCCGCAGCACACGGGGCTGGACGCGGGGCGGTTCTTCCCGTTCGGCAACGACGCGGACCTCCCGCCGGACCAGCGGGAGGAGGACGCGAAGTCGGCCTGCTTCGAGTTCCCGGTGGGGCGCGAGCCGGTCGAGGTCCTGGGCCGGGCGCAGGTGACGGCCCGGCTGCGGATGGACGTCCCGTACGGGCAGGTGGTGGCCCGGCTGTGCGACGTGGCGCCCGACGGGTCCTCGACGCTGGTGACGCGGGGAGCGCTGAACCTCTCGGCGCGGCTGGGGCGGGACAAGGCGGTGCCGTGGCCGGTGGGCGCGTACGAGGACGTGGTGTTCGAGCTGAACGGCATCGGGCACCGCTTCGCCGCCGGGCACCGGATCCGGCTCGCGCTGTCATCGGCGTACTGGCCGTGGATCTGGCCGCGGGCCGGGTCGGAGGCGGGGTGGACCGTGGATCCGGCGGGGAGTTCGGTGGTGCTGCCGGTGCGCGCGACCTCCGCGGCCGCGGCCGCCGCGGACGCGGAGGTCGGCTTCGGGCCGCCGGAGCAGGCCGAGCCGCTGGGGGTGTCGTACCCGGCCACGCTGGACGAGCCGGGGCCGGAGCGGCTGGTCGTACGGGACGTGGCGCGGGGGCGGTGGCGGCTGGAGGTGGACCCGCGGTACGGGGGCACGCGGGTGTTTCCGGACGGGCTGGAGTACGGGGAGGACGCGGAGGAGGTGTACGAGATCGACTCGGCGGACGCCTTGTCGGCGCGGGCGCGCTCGCGGTGGCGGATCCGGTTGCACCGGCCGGAGTCGGGGTGGGACGCGCGGGTGGAGACGCGGTCGGAGGTCCGGTGCGACGAGGGCGGGTTCTTGACCTCGAACGAGGTGGTGTGCCGGGAGGGGGAGGAGGTGGTGTTCCACCGGACGTGGGAGCGGCGCCTTCCGAGGGCGGCGGGCTGAGGGCAGGGCCGGGGGCCCTGCCCGGCCGGAACCGACCGGGGTGGGGCCGGCGCTCAGCCGCGGTAGAGGCGTTCCAGGACCACGGCGATGCCGTCCTGTTCGTTGGAGAGGGTCAGTTCGTCGGCCACCGCCACCAACTCGCGGTGGGCGTTCGCCATCGCCACCCCGTGGGCCGCCCACGCGAACATCGGGATGTCGTTCGGCATGTCGCCGAAGGCGATCGTCGACGACGGGCCGACGCCCAGCGCCTCCGCCGCCAGCGCGAGCCCGCTCGCCTTGCTGACGCCCGGCGGCTGGAGCTCCACCGTGTGCTCCCCCGCCATCGTCACGTTCACCAGGTCCCCGACCACCGCGCGCGCCACCCGCGTCAGCTCGTCGTCGTCCAGCTCCGGGTGCTGGAGCAGCACCTTGTTGATCGGCGCGGCCCACAGGTCGCCGCGCCCGCGCACCCGGACCGTCGGCAGGTGCGGGTGCCACATGCGGTAGCCCGGCCCTATCAGCATCTCGGCGTCCACCCCCTCCTGGTTGACCGCCGCGTAGACCTCGCCGATCTCCGCCTCGATCTTCCCGAGCGCCACCTCGGCCAGCTCCCGGTCCAGCGCGATGGAGTGCAGCAGGCGCGCGCCCGCCGTGTCGTACACCTGCGCGCCCTGCCCGCACACCGCGAGCCCCGTGTAGCCGAGGTCGTCCAATACGTGACGGACCTGCGGAACGGGGCGTCCGGTGACGATGATGTGCTGGGCGCCGGCGGCGCGCGCCGTCGCGAGCGCCGCGTACGAGCGGGCGGAGACGGTGTCTCCGGCGCGCAGCAGGGTCCCGTCCAGGTCAGTGGCGATCAAGGCGAACGGGGGGGCCGAAGGCGGGGCGGAAGTCACGGCGCAAGGATACGGACCCCTTTGGACAAGTCCTACAAATAGAGCCCCAATCCGGCCTCCCACCGGCCCCACTGGCCACGTAACGTATCAACCAGCCCCCGGGACACCCCCGGTCCGCAGCGAAAGCGAGGCAGTACCCCATGCCCCAGCAGAGCCCCCTCGATGTCCCCGAGGGCGACCCGTTCGGGCCGCACAACCTCCCGTACGGCGTCTTCTCGACCGCCGGTTCCACCGGCGACGGGCCGGCCCGCCGTCGTATCGGCGTGCGCATCGGCGCACACGTGATCGACGCGGGGGCGGCCGCGGCCGCGCTCGGTTCCCCGTACGCCGCGCTGCTCGGGCAGTCCTCGCTCAACCCGCTGCTCGCCGCCGGCCGCACCGCCTGGCGCGACGTGCGCCGCGCGCTGACCGCGTGGGTGACCGACCCGGGCCACCGCGAGACGGTCGAGGCGCACCTCTTCCCGCTGGACGCCGTCACCCTGCACCTGCCGTACGAGGTCGCCGACTACGTCGACTTCTACGCGAGCGAGCACCACGCCACCAACGTGGGCCACATCTTCCGCCCGGACGGCGAGGCGCTGACCCCCAACTGGAAGCACCTGCCGATCGGTTACCACGGCCGCTCCGGGACGATCGTGGTCTCGGGGACGGACGTCGTACGGCCCTCCGGGCAGCGCAAGGCGCCCTCCGACCCGGCGCCGGTCTTCGGGCCGTCCGTCAAGCTCGACATCGAGGCGGAGGTCGGCTTCGTCGTCGGCACCCCGTCCGAGCAGGGCCGCCCCGTGCCGCTGGCCGACTTCGAGGACCACGTCTTCGGGCTGTTCCTGCTCAACGACTGGTCGGCCCGCGACATCCAGGCCTGGGAGTACGTGCCGCTCGGCCCCTTCCTCGGCAAGTCCTTCGCCACCTCCGTCTCCGCCTGGGTCACCCCCCTGGAGGCCCTGGAGGCGGCCCGGGTCGCCCCGCCCGCCCGCGACTTCCCCCTCCTGCCCTACCTCGACGACGCGGAGGCCGACCGGCCCGGCGGCTTCGACCTGCGCATCACCGTCTCCATCAACGGGCAGGAGGTCGCTCAGCCGCCGTTCGCGACGATGTACTGGACCGCCGCCCAGCAGCTCGCGCACATGACGGTCAACGGCGCCTCCCTGCGCACCGGCGACGTCTACGGCTCTGGCACGGTCAGCGGCCCCCAGGTCGGCCAGCGCGGCTCTCTGCTCGAGCTGACGTGGAACGGCCGCGACGCCATCGAGCTCGCCGACGGCAAGCGCACCTTCCTGGAGGACGGGGACACCGTCACCCTCACCGCCTGGGCGCCGGGCCCGGAGGGCACCCGCGTCGGCCTCGGCGAGGTCACCGGCCGCATTGTGGGATCCCGCTAGTCCGGCCCTTGGGACGGACCATGGCACCGGGGTGGCGGATCTCTCCGCCACCCCGGCGTCTTGCCAGGTCACAGCCCTGCCGCTGAGTGCCCGCGGTGGCGCAATACTGCGGCAACACCACTGGCCGGAAGCCGTCGGTATGTTCCGTGCCATGCCAGCCGAACGCACCCGTGAGCACACCGTCCCGGTCGCCGCCGCGCGCCGGCGGCGGCTGCGCGCGGACCAGGCGCGGCAGCTCGCCGACCTGCTGCGCCACCAGATCCTGGCCGGCGGCTACCCCGGCGGGGTCCTCCCGCTGGAGGACGTCCTCGCCGCCGAGTACGGAGCCGGCCGCAACACCGTCCGCCAGGCCCTCGACCTGCTGCGCGGCGAGCGGCTCGTCGAACGCCGCCCGGGCGTCGGCACCGTCGTCGTCTGCGAGAAGTACCCGCACGGCCTCGACCGCCTCCAGGGCCTGGCCGAGACCCTCCACGAGCACGGCCGGGTGACCAACGAGGTCCGCACGGTCGGCCCGGTGCGCGCCCCGGCCCCGGTCGCCGGGCGGCTGGGCCTTCCCGAGCACGCCGACGTGCTCTACATCGAGCGGCTGCGGCGCCTGAACGGGCTGCCGCTCTCCCTCGACCTCACGTACGTCCCCCTCGACATCGGCGCCGGACTGCTCGGCTGCGACCTGGAGAACACCGACGTCTTCCGGCTGCTGGAGTCCCTGACCGGGCAGGCGCTCGGCCACGCCGAGATCACCCTGGAGGCCGTCAACGCCGACGCGCACTCCGCCGCCGTGCTGCAGGCACCGCGCGGGGCCGCCGTGCTGATGCTGGAGCGGCTCACCCATCTGCGCGACGGCCGGCCCGTGGACCTGGAGTTCATCCGCTTCCGCGGCGACCGGATCACCATGAGCGGCCTGCTCCACCGCTCCCTCTGACCAGCCCCCCCCTGCCGTACCCACCTTCCTGGAGACAGCCATGCCTGTGGTCCCCCAGCGCGGCGACGTGCCCGTGACCATCGACGAGTCCCTGTGCATCGACGGCTGCACCCTGTGCGTCGACATGTGCCCGCTCGACTCGCTCGCCATCCGCGAGGACGACGGCAAGGCGTACATGCACGTGGACGAGTGCTGGTACTGCGGCCCCTGCGCCGCCCGCTGCCCCACGGGCGCGGTGACCGTCAACATGCCCTACCTGCTCCGGTGAAAGGCCCTGTTCCGATGCTCCGTACGAGAGCCCTCGCACCCGCTCTGCTGCTCCTCGCCCCGCTGGCCGGCGGGTGCGGCGCGAGCGCGTCCGGGGCGGACGGCCCCAAGACCGTGACGGTGACCGTCGGCTACCAGTCCAAGACCATCAACACCGTCACCGCCGGGACCCTGCTGCGCTCCCTCGGCTACTTCGAGCAGGAGCTCGCGGCGCGCGGCCGGCAGGACGGCGTCACCTACAAGGTCGACTGGCAGGACTACGCCACGGGCGCGCCCATCACCGCCCAGATGACCGCGGGGAAGGTGGACATCGGCTCGATGGGCGATTTCCCGCTCCTGCTCAACGCGGCGCGCGGCAAGGAGCTGGGGCAGCCGACCCGGCTCGTCTCGGTGACCGGCTACAACCTGCGCGGCGGCCTCAACACGATCGTCACCGCGCCGGGCGCGCCGTACGCCTCCCTGGCCGACCTGCGCGGCAAGAAGGTGTCCACCTCGGTCGGCTCGGCCGCGGACGGGACCCTCGTACGGGCCCTCCAGCGCGCCGGGATCGATCCGTCGAACGGCGTCCAGAAGCTCAACCAGCAGCCCAGCGTGGGGGCATCGGCCCTCCAGGCGGGCAGTGCGGACGCGCTGTCGCAGTTCGTGGCCTGGCCGGGGCAGCTCGCGTACGAGGGGAAGGCGAAGGCCCTGTACGACGGGGCCGAGCTGAACCTGCCGACGTTCCACGGGGTCACGGTGCGGCAGAAGTTCGCGGCGCAGCGGGCCGGCGTGCTGGACGACTTCCTGCGGGCGCAGCGCAAGGCGACGGAGTACCTGCGGACGCAACCGGTCGCGGCGGCCGAGTCGGTGGCGAAGGAGACGGGGCTGCCGGCGGAGGTCGTGTACCTGTACAACGGCGCGAACGGGATCGCGACCTTCGACCCGGCGCTGCGGCCGGAGCTGGTGGCGGCTCTGAAGGAGGACGTACCGGTCCTGAAGGACGCGAAGCTGGTCGGGGACGTGGACGTGGACGCGTTCGTGGATCCGGCGCCGCTGAAGCGGGCGGTACCGGAGGCGGACCACCCGGCTTACCCGGTGGCCGGTTCCGCCCGCCCCGAGCTGTGGCTGAGGAACGAGCCGGCCACGCGGACGTTCGACACCCCGGCGGCCCTGCTGAAGGCCCTGAAGGGGGCGGGGGCGGGCGCGGTCCGGGCGGCGTACGTGCCGGACGCGGTGACCGGGACCCCGTGGTTCGCGGACAAGGCGGTGTGGGTGGCGCAGGGCGCCGAGCTGCGGGCCTTCGTCACGCCGGCGGGCGCGAAGTCGTACGTCGACCAGCACGCGGGATCCGGGGCGCGGATCGTGGGCTTCGCCGAAGCCGAAGGCCTGGCGTCGTGACGCCGGGCCGCAGGCTGCTGAGGCTGGCTTCGCTCGGAGCGGCTCTGCTGGCCTGGCAGCTGCTGACCTCCCTGGACGTGGAACTCTGGCTCCGCTTCGGGCAGTTCCCGACGGTGACGGAGGTGGCGTCGAAGCTGGCGGAGCGGGCGTCGACGGCCCCGTACTGGGAGGACCTGTCCTCCAGCCTGCGCCGGATCGTGTCGGGCTTCGCCCTGGCGGCTGTGCTGGGGGTGGCGGTGGGCACGGCGATCGCCCGCTCGCGGGTGGCGGCGGACGTGCTGGGGCCGGTGCTGGAGGTCCTGCGCCCGATTCCGGCGATCGCGCTGGTCCCCGTCGCCATCCTGCTGTTCCCCTCGAACGAGCAGGGGATCGTGTTCATCACGTGCGCGGCGGCGTTCTTCCCGGTGCTGGTCTCGACGCGGCACGCGGTGGCCGCGCTGTCACCGGTCTGGGAGGAGGCGGCCCTCACGATGGGCGCGGGGCGGGGGCGCGTCCTGCTGTCGGTGGTGCTCCCCGGCTCCCTCCCCGGCATCTTCGGGGGCTTGTCGGTCGGGATCGGGGTGTCGTGGATCTGTGTGATCTCGGCGGAGATGATCTCGGGCGAGTACGGGGTGGGCTACCGCACCTGGCAGGACTACACGGTCGTGGACTACCCGGGTGTCTTCGTCGGCATGGCGACGATCGGCGCGCTGGGCTGGCTGACCTCGACGGCGGTGGAACGCCTGGGCCGCCGCCTCACGCACTGGCTCCCGACCCGCACCGAGCGGCCCGCACCGGCCGCCGCCCCGAAACCGGTCCCCGGCCGCGCCTCCGCTGAACCAGCCCTCCCCTGACCCGGCGCGGCGGGAAGGAAGCCCGCGCGGCGGGACCGGAGCCGGCGGGCACCGGCATTCGACTACGTACAGGAGGTCCCCCGATGTCCGCATCCGCGGCGGCGGCGCCCGCCACCACCACCGTCCCCGAAACCCCCGGCGCCGGCGCCGCCCTCCGCCTGGACGGCGTGCGGCTCGGCCGGGCCGGCGGGCCCGCCGTCCTCGACCGGCTCGACCTCGCCGTCCGGCCCGGCGAGGTGCTCGCCGTCGTCGGGCCCTCCGGCTGCGGGAAGTCCACCCTGCTGCGCACCCTCGCCGGGCTGCTGCCCCCGCTCGCCGGCACCGTCACGCAGGACGGATCCCCGATCACCCGCCCCGGCGCCGACCGCGCGCTCGTGTTCCAGGAGGACGCCCTCCTCCCCTGGCGCACCGTGCGGGCCAACGTCGAACTGCCCCTGCTCATCCGCCGCGCACCCCGCGCCGAGCGGCGCCGCACCGCCACCGACTGGCTGGCCCGCGTCGGTCTGGCCGACCACGCCCTCAAACTGCCGCACCAGCTCTCCGGCGGCCAGCGCCAGCGCGTCCAGCTGGCCCGCGCCCTCGCCGCGCGCCCCCGCGCCGTCCTCATGGACGAGCCCTTCGGCGCGCTCGACGCCCAGACCCGCGCCGGGATGCAGGACCTCCTGGTCGACGTCCTCGCCGGTACCGGCGCGACCGTCGTCTTCGTCACCCACGACGTGGACGAGGCCCTGTTCGTCGCCGACCGCGTCGCGCTCCTCGGCACCGGCACGGTGCTCGACGTACCGGCCCCGCGCGAGCGGACCGCCGATCACTCCGCCCTGCGCACCCGCATCCTCTCCACCCTCTGACCCCCGAAGGACGACCCCGACCATGGACATCCCCGCACTCGCCGACGCCGAGGAACTCTCCTGCGACGTCCTCGTCATCGGCGGCGGCACCGCCGGCACCATGGCGGCCCTGACCGCCGCCGGCCGCGGCGCGCGGGTGCTGCTGCTGGAGAAGGCGCACGTGCGCCACTCCGGCGCCCTCGCCATGGGCATGGACGGGGTCAACAACGCGGTCGTCCCCGGCCGCGCCGAGCCCGACGACTACGTCGCCGAGATCACCCGGGCCAACGACGGCGTCGTCGACCAGTCGACCGTCCGCCAGACCGCCACCCGCGGCTTCGCGATGGTCCAGCGCCTGGAGTCGTACGGGGTGAAGTTCGAGAAGGACGAGCACGGCGAGTACGCCGTCCGCCGCGTCCACCGCTCCGGTTCGTACGTGCTGCCCATGCCCGAGGGCAAGGACGTCAAGAAGGTCCTCTACCGGCAGCTGCGCCGCCGCGAGATGCGCGAGCGGATCCGCATCGAGAACCGCGTGATGCCGGTGCGGATCCTCACCTCGCCCGAGGACGGCCGGGCCATCGGCGCCGCCGCCTTCAACACCCGTACCGGTGCCTTCGTGACCGTCCGCGCGGGCGCCGTGATCCTGGCGACCGGCCCCTGCGGCCGACTCGGACTCCCCGCCTCCGGATACCTGTACGGGACGTACGAGAACCCCACCAACGCCGGTGACGGCTACGCCATGGCCTACCACGCGGGCGCGGCCCTCACCGGGATCGAATGCTTCCAGATCAACCCGCTGATCAAGGACTACAACGGCCCGGCGTGCGCGTACGTCGCGAACCCCTTCGGCGGCTACCAGGTCAACCGGCACGGGGAGCGGTTCGTCGACTCCGACTACTGGTCGGGGCAGATGATGTCGGAGTTCGCGGCCGAACTCGCCTCGGACCGGGGGCCGGTGTACCTGAAGCTCAGCCACCTCCCGGAGGAGACCGTCTCGGCGCTCGAATCGATCCTGCACACCACCGAGCGGCCGACCCGCGGCACCTTCCACGAGGGTCGCGGCCACGACTACCGCACGCACGACATCGAGATGCACATCTCGGAGATCGGACTGTGCGGCGGCCACTCGGCGTCGGGCGTGCGCGTCGACGACCACGCGCGCACCACCGTGCCGCGGCTGTACGCGGCCGGGGACCTGGCCTCCGTACCGCACAACTACATGATCGGGGCGTTCGTCTTCGGCGACCTGGCGGGCGAGGACGCGGCGCGGTACACGGCGTACGAGGGGCCCCTGCCGGCGGACCAGGTGGCGGCGGCGCACGAGTTGGTCTATCGGCCGCTGCGCCGGCCGGACGGGCCCCCGCAGCCGCAGGTGGAGTACAAGCTGCGGCGGTTCGTGAACGACTACGTGGCTCCGCCGAAGACGGGCGCGAAGCTGTCCCTGGCCGTGGAGGCCTTCGCCCGGATGAGCGGCGAGATCGAGGAGATGGGGGCGCGGACGGCGCACGAGCTGATGCGGTGCGCGGAGGTGTCGTTCATCCGGGACTGCGCGGAGATGGCGGCGCGGGCCTCGCTGGCGCGGACGGAGTCCCGCTGGGGCCTCTACCACGAGCGGCTCGACCACCCGGAGCGCGACGACCCGGCCTGGCTGCACCACCTGGACCTGCGCAAGTCGGCCTCGGGGGCGATGGAGTTCACGGCCCGGCCGGTGGAGCCGTACGTGGTCCCCGTCCCCGAGTTCACCCCGCAGGGCGGCCCCTCCCGCCACCTGGGCGAGGTCGAACTGGTCGGCGTGGCCACGGCGGGCCCGCGCACGGCGCCCCCGGCGGCCGGTGCCGCGGGGCCGGCGGCCGCGGTCCCGGTCCCGGTCGGAGCCGGCGGCCCCTCGCCCCGGATCCTCGAACTGCTGCGCCTCGCCGAGGAGTCGCCGGATCTGGCCGCCCTGCGCCCGTACCTCGGCGACCCCGATCCCGCCGTGCGGGCCGCGGCCGTCGCCGTGCTCGGGGAGACCGTCCCGGCCGGAACCGGGCCCGAGCTGGCGGGGCGGCTCGCCGACGGCGATCCGGCCGTACGGGCCGCCGCCGCGGCCGCGCTGCGGGAGCTGCTGGAGGTGCTGCCGGGCGAGCCGGAGCTCGGGGCCGCCCTGCGCGAGGCCCTGCCGGTCCCCGACGCGGCGGTGCGGGCGGCAGCGCTCGAAGCCCTGCGTGCGCTGCGGCTCGGCGACGCCGGCCTGTACGCACGATCGCTCGCGGACCCCGACCCGGAGGTCCGAATCCACGCCGTACGGGCGCTGGTCTCGGTGGACGCGGTCGCGGAACTCGCGCGGGCCGCCGCCGATCCGGCCCGTGAGGTCCGGGTGGCGGTGGCCAAGGGGCTCGCGGCGGTCCACTCCCCGGCGCCGGCCCCGCTGGACCCGCTCCTCAGGGACCCGGACCCGCTGGTCCGCGCCGCGGCCCTGGCGGCGCTGGCGGCGACGGGCTGCCCGGAGCCGTACGCCGCCACGGCCGTCGCGGCCCTGGCCGACCCGGCGTGGCAGGTCCGCGCGGGCGCGGCCACGGCCCTCGCGGCGGCCGACCCCGCCACGGCCGTGGACGCCCTGGCCTCGGCCCTGAAGGACGACAACGCCGACGTCCGCAAGGCCGCGGTCCTCTCCCTGCGCACCCACCGCCCCCACCCGCAGGCCCGCACGGCCCTGGCCACGGCCACCTCGGACCCGGACGCGGATGTCCGCGCATATGCCTCTCGCCACTGACGGGGTCAACATCAGCGCACCGTTCACACGTGCGGACGGTCTCGGAAAGAGCTCCGGCGATAGGCTGGACGCACTCCCGAGACTCTCCGTATGGGAGCACTACCGATGAGCGTCGATCCCGAAAGGACCGGCCCCGGATACCACTGGCCGGTCCCGCCGGCAGGCGGATGGACCGGTGACGACCTTGACCGGCTTCCCAACCTGCCTCCGCACACGGAGCTGATCGACGGGAGCCTGGTCTTCGTGAGTCCGCAGACTCGTTTTCACATGCGCGCCCTGAGGTTCTTCGAGCAACAGCTCGAACCCTTGGTACCCATGGGACTTGAGTTGCTCAGAGAGTTCACGATCGACATCGACAGGCGCAACAGGCCCGAACCGGACGTGATCGTCGCCGAGGAGGACAGCGAGGACCCGGACCAGATCCGGCTCCCGGCATCGATCGTCCGGCTGGCCATCGAAATCGTCTCCCCGGAGTCGGTGGGACGTGACCGCGAAACCAAACCGATCAAGTACGCCCGTGCCAGGATCCCGCACTTCTGGCGGGTGGAGAACAACGGGGGCCGGGCGGTGGTTTACGTGTACGAGCTCGACCCGGCCACGAAGGTGTACGTGGCCACTGGCATCTTCCACGACCGCCTCAAGGTGTCGGTCCCGTTCCCCATCGACCTGGACCTCACCGGGATCATGCCGAAGCGCCGCCGCGCCGAATGGCGCGGCCGGGCCGAGACGCTCGATCAGCCGTGCGCCAGGCTCATCGCCACCGACTGGAACCACGCGCCGTACGAGAAGGGCTCGGGCGGGCCGACCTCCATGCCGAGTTCCGCGGCGGCCAGGGCGTAGTCGGCTTCGTCCAGGGGGAGGGCGAGGAGTTCGTGGAGCTCGCCGACGAGGCGGGCGGTCAGCTGGGGGTCCGTGGTGGCGGCGTAGTCCGCGACGGCGGCCTCGTGGCCGGGGAACTCGTCGACGATGTCCTGGGAGAACCAGCCGCCCAGCAGCTGCGCGGTCTCCGGGAACCGGGCGTGCCACTCCCAATGGGTCTGCGGGGTCGACGGCGGCGGCACTTCGCCTTCCTCGATGCTCCGCTTGAGGTGGTCCGCGAGCACGAGCAGCCAGTCGCCGATCTCGGACTGCGGCATCCCGGTGTCGGGGACGGCGTAGAACTCGCCGAGACCGATCCGCAGGCGGCCCGGAGGATTGCGGCTGTACTCGCGCAGTTGGCGCTCGGCCTCGGCGACGGACCAGGGCCGGGTGTGCCAGGTGTGGCGCAGATAGGCGTCCAGCGCGCGGCTGCGCCGTTCGCTCGTATCGTCTGCGGGCTGCCCGAGATAGGCGCGCATCACCTGATCGAGCTCGCCGTAGCGCCGATCGTGTTCGAGGGGCTTCATGGACACGCTCGGCTGCCTCTACAGGTAGAACGGGACGGTGGTCTGGACGGCGAAACCGTGCGGGCTCGCGGGCTCGCGCCGCAGGACGACGCGGGCCGCCCGGACCTCGACGGGCTCCTGGCCGGCGAGCATCATCGCCTCCAGCAGCACCCGGCCGACGGGCTCCTCCCGGGAGGGCCAGGAGGCCTCGATGGTGAGGCGTGCCCGCGTCCCCTGGGCGAGCCAGCGGTGGATGACCTGCTCGTTGGCGGTGACCACCTGCTGGGTGGCCCACTGGGCGGTCTCCCGGTCGGGGTAGGTGGCGGATCGGGTCAGCATGGCTTCATCCTCTCAAAGCGCCCCTGCCGCGCTCACTGGTCGGCGAGGTTCCAGAACAGCCCCACCTCGGTGTCGGAGACGACGACCAGCCCGGAGTCCTCCCAGTAGAAGGTCATCGGGCTGTAGCTCCAGTGGGAGGACGTGAAGTCCAGCGTGCCGGTCCCGGGTGCGCCGACGGTGACGTTGGTGTGGCAGGTGACCGCGTCTCCGTAGCGGGCCAGGATGGTGCGGGCCAGGTCCCGCAGCTCGTCGGAGCTCTCGGCGAACCGTTCGAGGCTCCGCAGGGTGCAGCCTTCGTCGGTGAGCGCGAGCAGCAGGTCCTCGGCGCTCGCACGGTCGATCTCCCGCAGCCGTTCCCCGACATCGGCGGGCGTGAGGGGGCGGAAGGGGTCGGCCGACCGGGGCGGGCCGAAGGGGAAGGCCGGCCGGGCCGCCCGTTCGGGATCGTCCGCGGTGTCGTCCAGCCCGGCCCAGCCGCGCGGGTCGGGGACGGCGCGCTCCATGACGGCGAGCGCGTCGGCCCTCCAGTCCTCCTGGGTGCGCGGCCCCGTGGCGATGAAGGCGTACGCGTCCTCGTAGAGGTGGCGTACCGCCGCTTCCCAGGACGCCTGGTCGGTGGACATCTTCGAAGGACCCCTTCTCATTTGCTGGGCATGGACGTCATGACGGTGAACGGAGGATTGCGGCTGCTGTCGTACCTGATCCTCGTGTCGATGCCCTTCACGTCCTGCGCCTGGGCCTTGAGTCCGCCCTGCTTGTATCCGGACAGCGGATCGTTCGGGTCGGTCGGCTGCTTGCTGACGCTGCGGCCGCTGACCTCGCCATTGGGCGCCGTCCCCTTGAAGTCCTTGACATCGCCTTCGGCCGGCGGCGGCGGACCCTTGATCCAGGCGTCGATGGCCGCCGCGTTCTGGTTGAGGTTGTGCTGGGTGAGCTGCTGCGCGCGCTCGTAGTCCGGGAAGGCGGAGGAGGCGCTCGGCTTCGGTTTGCCGTGGGGCCAGGCGTCCGTCGGACCGTTGGCCTGCTGGTCGCGAAGGCGCTGGGCCAGTTGCTCGTCCGTCTTGCCCACGTGCTTGTCCAGCGTGTGGCCGTCCGCCATGTACTCGTTGGCGGCCAGGTCCAGCGTGTACTTGCCGGTCGCCGAGTCGACCTTCAGCCAGGTCTGCGAGGTGGTCTTGAACTCCTCCAGCGCGCGGGCCCCGAACCCGTGGGCGCGGGCGACCCCGGCCTCGAACTTCGGGGCGCTCAGGTCTGCTTCCCGCAGCGGCTCCTCCAGCGCCCCCATCCGTGTGGTGAGGCCGTCCAGGATGCCGGTGTACTTGTCCACGATGCGGTTCAGCTTGGCGGTGTCCATGTTCAGGACCGTCTTGACGTCGAAGCTCAGCATGAGCTCGACGCCCTTGCCGACCACGTGGGTCACCGCTCCGATGACGCTCTTGACGCTCAGGTCCTTCTTGGGCTTCTCCAGATCGTCGAGGATCTCCTTGGCGGCCTTCTTGAGAGCCCTCTTGTACTCCTCGGAGACGTCGTGGTTGAGCTCGACGGCCGCTTCCGCGTACTCGCGCAGCAGATCGCTGATCTTGGCCGCCGTGTCGTTGAGCACGCTCAGCACCGGCTCGCTGCCCGTGGCCACCTTGGCCCCGTGCGGGCCGGTGGTGTGCGCCCACTGGTAGCCGTGCCGGGACTGGCCCCAGGCCGTGCCGCCCCACAACGCGCTGCAGAACGTGCGCATGGCCGCTTCCCAGTCGGCCTGCTGGTGGTTGGTGATGGCGCCGAGGGTCATCGTCAGGTTGTCCGCCACCATGGTCACGCAGGTCCCTGCGTTCATCCAGCTGTGGCAGTGCGAGTTGAGGTAGTGCTGCTGCGGGAACGGGTGGACGTCGGCCACCTTGCCGAGCCGGAAGACGTGCTTGGCGACGGGCTGCAGGATGTCCCGGACGAACTCCGGTATGCCCTCCATCGCCCCGCGCAGGAAGTCGTCGCCGCCGTCGTCGTCACCCCACTTGATGTCGGGAACGGAGGCGAAGACGGGCGCCTTGTCGATGACCGTGGGCCGGGGCCGCTGCTCCGGGGTCTGTCCGGGCTTGGGGTGGGCGGCCGCGTCCGCCTTGGTGTAGGCGTTGGCGGTCTCGGTGAAGCCGACGGCGACGCCGCCGACGCTGAGGACGCTCTTGCCCCACACCTCCAGCCACAGGTTCCCGATCTTCTTGTACGCCTGGGCGAACTTCTCGGCGTGGCTGCCGGCGCCGCCGGCGTCCGGGTACTTCTTCAGTCCCTCCAGCAGCGTGTTGGCCCCGCGCATGAGGAGGTCCTGCTGCCCGGCGACCCGGCCGGAGACTCCCCAGAGGTCCTTGGGTTTGACGTCGATGACGCCGCCGCCACCGGGGGACGGAGCCGGGGCGGGGCCCGGTGTCGGTCCGGCCATCAGGCGCCGCCTCCCCAGCCCTGGAGCACCGAACGGTTGGCGGCGGCGTAGTTGAGGTGTCCCTTGACCACGACCTCGTGGAGCCAGGCCTGCGCGGCCTTGATGTCCTGCGCCGAGCGGTCCCACTTGTCCAGCTCGTCGATGAAGGCCTCACGGGCCTCGCCGTCCCAGCTCAGTACGGCCTTCTTGGCGCGCTCGTACAGCACGTCCAGCTTCTCGTTGAGGTCGCGCAGGAGGTCCTCCAAGTCGCCGGAGAGGCGCTGGAGCGTGGCGAAATCGACGGTGATCCGGTCTTCATCCGACATGGCGATGCTGATCCTCGGTGCTCTCAGATGTCCTGGAGGCGGCTCTGCGGGCGGGGCGGCGCCGGGTCAGGCACGGTCAGCGCCTCGGCGGCGGCGGACACGTCCTCCCCGCTCTGTACGCGTTTGAACGCGGCCAGCACCTCCAGCTCCTGGGCCGTGAAGCCGTCGCGGGAGGCGCGCGTGGCCTCTTCCAGGAGGGCGAGCACCTGCCGGATCCGGACGGCGTCCTCGGCGACCCCGCGGTGCAGGGAGCGGTACGCCGTGGCCGTGGGCCCCTGCCAGCCGCCCGCGATCCTGTCGACCACCGCGTCCATGGCCCGGACCTGGCGGTCCAGATGGCGTTGCATCTCGTCGAGGTCGCCGGCGAGCCGTGTGAGGCCGTCCTCAGAGACCGTGAGATCGCCGTCCTGCATGTCATGACCCCCGTCATGCTTGGCGTGTTGCCGATCCGTCGCACTCCGATGATCACACAAGCGGAACATGACGCAGGGCCCGGCACCCCCGAGGGGTACCGGGCCCTGCATCGGCACGCAACCGCCCTGCGGCTACCGGACGAACGTGCTCGCCTGGCCCGCCAGGTCCAGGAAGTACTGCGGGGCCACACCCAGGACGAGGGTCACCGCCACGCCCACCGCGATCGTCGTCATCGTCAGCGGCGAGGGGACGGCCACCGTCGGGCCGTCGGCCTTCGGCTCGCTGAAGAACATCAGGACGATCACCCGGATGTAGAAGAAGGCGGCGATCGCGGACGAGATCACACCGACCACGACCAGCACCCCGGCGCCACCCTCCGCCGCCGCCCGGAACACCGCGAACTTGCCGGCGAAGCCGGAGGTCAGCGGGATGCCGGCGAAGGCCAGCAGGAACACGGCGAACACCGCCGCCGTCAGCGGAGAACGGCGCCCCAGGCCGGCCCACTTGGACAGGTGCGTCGCCTCGCCTCCCGCGTCGCGCACCAGCGTGACCACCGCGAACGCGCCGATCGTCACGAAGGAGTACGCGCCCAGGTAGAAGAGGACGGACTGGACGCCCACCGCCGAGGTCGCGATCACGCCGGCCAGGATGAAGCCCGCGTGCGCGATCGAGGAGTACGCCAGCAGCCGCTTCACGTCGGTCTGCGTCACCGCGATCACCGCACCGGCCAGCATCGTCAGGATCGCCACGCCCCACATCACCGGCCGCCAGTCCCACCGCAGGCCCGGCAGGACCACGTACAGCAGTCGCAGCAGCGCACCGAACGCGGCCACCTTCGTCGCCGCCGCCATGAAGCCCGTGACCGGGGTCGGGGCGCCCTGGTAGACGTCCGGGGTCCACATGTGGAACGGGACCGCGCCGACCTTGAAGAGCAGACCCATCAGGATCAGCGCCCCGCCGATCAGCAGCAGCGCGTCGTTGCCCATGGTGTCGGCGAGCGCCGGGTCGATCTTGGTGACCGTACCGTCGACCACGTCGGCGATCGCCGCGTACGAGACGGAGCCGGCGTACCCGTAGACCAGCGCGATGCCGAAGAGCAGGAAGGCCGAGGAGAAGGCGCCGAGCAGGAAGTACTTGACCGCCGCCTCCTGCGACATCAGCCGCTGGCGGCGGGCGACGGCGCAGAGCAGGTACAGCGGGAGGGAGAAGACCTCCAGGGCCACGAACAGCGTCAGCAGGTCGTTGGCCGCCGGGAAGATCAGCATGCCGGACACCGCGAACAGGGCCAGCGGGAAGACCTCGGTGGTGGTGAAGCCCGCCTTGACGGCGGCCTTCTCGCTCTCGCTGCCCGGCACGGACGCCGCCTGGGCGGCGAACGAGTCCACCCGGTTGCCGTGGGCGGCCGGGTCCAGGCGCCGCTCGGCGAAGGTGAAGACCGCGACGATCGCGGACAGCAGGATGATCCCCTGGAGGAACAGCGCCGGGCCGTCCACGGCCACCGCGCCCATCGCCGCGATGTGCGCCTTGTCGCCGCCGTACCCGCCGGCGGCGAGGCCGACGACCGCGGCGAAGGCCGAGGCCAGCGCGGCGACGGCGAGGAACACCTGGACGTAGTAGCGGGACTTGCGCGGTACGAAGGCCTCTACGAGGACTCCGAGGACCGCCGCGCCCACCACGATCAGCGTGGGCGCGAGCTGCGCGTACTCGATGTGCGGGGCCGGGATCCGGTCGACCGGTTCCCCGGCCGCCAGGGTCAGCAGCCCGTGGGCCGCAGCCATGGTGCTCACTTCGCCGCCTCCCCGTTCTTGGCCTCGACGGCCACCTGTGGCTTCGGATCCTTCTCGTGGACGTCGGACAAGGTGTGCTCCACCGCCGGGTTGACGATCTGGGTGAGCGGCTTCGGGTACACGCCGAGCCCGATCAGCAGCACGATCAGCGGGGCGACCACCAGCACCTCGCGCAGGCGCAGGTCGTGCATCCCGGAGACCTCGGCCTTCACGGGGCCGGTCATCGTGCGCTGGTAGAGCACCAGCGTGTAGAGCGCGGCCAGCACGATGCCGATGGTGGCGATGATGCCGATGACCGGGTACCGGACGAACGTGCCGACCAGGACCAGGAATTCGCTGACGAAGGGCGCGAGGCCCGGCAGCGACAGGGTGGCGAGGCCGCCGATCAGGAAGGTGCCGGCCAGCACCGGGGCCACCTTCTGCACGCCGCCGTAGTCGGCGATGAGCCGGGAGCCGCGGCGCGAGATCAGGAAGCCGGCGACCAGCATCAGCGCCGCCGTCGAGATCCCGTGGTTGACCATGTAGAGCGTCGCGCCCGACTGCCCCTGGGAGGTCATCGCGAAGATGCCCATGATGATGAACCCGAAGTGGGAGATCGAGGCGTACGCGACCAGGCGCTTGATGTCCCGCTGCCCGACCGCGACCAGCGCCCCGTAGACGATGCTGATCAGGGCCAGGACGAGGATCGCCGGTGTGGCCCACTTGCTGGCGTCGGGGAACAGCCCGAGGCAGAAGCGGAGCATCGCGAAGGTGCCGACCTTGTCGACGACCGCGGTGATCAGGACCGCGACCGGGGCGGTGGCCTCGCCCATCGCGTTCGGCAGCCAGGTGTGCAGCGGCCACAGCGGGGCCTTCACCGCGAAGGCGAAGAAGAACCCGAGGAACAGCAGCCGCTCGGTGTTGGTCGCCATGTCGAGCGTGCCCGCGGCGCGGGCGGCGGTGATCTCCTGGAGCGAGAAGTTCCCGGCGACCACGTAGAGGCCGATGACGGCGGCCAGCATGATCAGGCCGCCGGCCAGGTTGTAGAGGAGGAACTTGACCGCCGCGTACGAGCGCTGCGCGGCCGCGTTCTCATCGGACCCGGCGTGCGCCCGGTCCCCGAAGCCGCCGATGAGGAAGTACATCGGGATGAGCATGGCTTCGAAGAAGATGTAGAAGAGGAAGACGTCGGTGGCCTCGAAGGAGATGATCACCATCGCCTCGACCATCAGGATCAGGGCGAAGAAGCCCTGTGTCGGCCGCCAGCGCGTGGACTGGGTCTCCAGGGGATCGGCGTCGTTCCAGCCGGCCCCGATCACGAACGGGATCAGCAGCGCGGTGAGCGCGATGAGCGCCACCCCGATGCCGTCGACGCCCAGTTCGTAGCGCACGCCGAAGTCGGCGATCCAGGCGTGCGATTCGGTGAGCTGGTAGCGGGCGCCACCGGGCTCGAAGCGGACCGCGACGAGCACCGCCAGCGCCAGCGTCGCCAGCGAGAAGAGCAGCGCCAGCCACTTGGCGGCGGTCCTGCGGGCGGCCGGGACGGCCGCCGTCAGGACGGCGCCGACCGCGGGGACCGCGGCCGTCACCGTCAGAAGCGGGAAACTCATCTCACACCGCCCTCATCAGCAGGGTCGCGGCGATGAGGATCGCCGTGCCCCCGAACATCGAGACCGCGTAGCTGCGGGCGTAGCCGTTCTGCAGCTTGCGCAGCCGGCCCGAGGCCCCGCCGACCGCGGCCGCCGTCCCGTTGACCACCCCGTCGACCAGGCTGTGGTCGACGTAGACGAGCGAGCGGGTCAGGTGCTCCCCGCCGCGCACCAGCACGACGTGGTTGAAGTCGTCCTGGTACAGGTCCCGCCGGGCCGCCCGCGTGAGGAGCGAGCCGCGCGGGGCGACGACCGGGACGGGCCGCCGTCCGTACATCGACCAGGCGATGGCGACACCGACGACCAGGACGACCATGGTGGACGCGGTCACCGTCATGGCGCTGACCGGCGAGTCGCCGTGCTCGTAACCGGTGACGGGCTCAAGCCACTTGAGGAACCGCTCGCCGATCTCGAAGAACGCTCCGGCGAACACCGACCCGAACGCCAGGACGATCATCGGGATCGTCATGGACTTCGGGGACTCGTGCGGGTGCGGCTCGTGGCCACTGGCGTCCGGCTGCCAGCGCTTCTCTCCGAAGAAGGTGAGGAGCATGACGCGGGTCATGTAGAAGGCGGTGATGCCGGCGCCCAGCAGGGCGACCCCGCCGAGGATCCAGCCCTGGGTGCCGCCCTTGGCGAAGGCCGCCTCGATGATCATGTCCTTGGAGAAGAAGCCGGACAGACCGGGGAAGCCGATGATCGCCAGGTAGCCGAGGCCGAAGGTGACGAAGGTGACCGGCATGAACTTCCGCAGGCCTCCGTACTTGCGCATGTCCACCTCGTCGTTCATCCCGTGCATCACGGAACCCGCGCCGAGGAAGAGGCCGGCCTTGAAGAAGCCGTGCGTCACCAGGTGCATGATCGCGAAGACGTATCCGATCGGACCGAGGCCGGCGGCCAGGATCATGTACCCGATCTGCGACATCGTCGAGCCGGCGAGGGCCTTCTTGATGTCGTCCTTCGCGCAACCGACGATCGCACCGAAGATCAGCGTGACCGCGCCCACGACGGTGACCACCAGCTGGGCGTCCGGCGCCCCGTTGAAGACGGCGGCCGAGCGGACGATCAGGTACACGCCGGCCGTCACCATCGTCGCCGCGTGGATCAGGGCCGAGACCGGGGTCGGGCCCTCCATCGCGTCCCCGAGCCAGGACTGGAGCGGTACCTGGGCCGACTTGCCGCACGCGGCGAGCAGCAGCATCAGGGCGATCGCCGTCAGCTTGCCCTCGGTCGCGTTCCCCACGGAGGCGAACACCGGGCCGAAGGCGAAGGTCCCGAAGGTGGTGAACAGCAGCATGATCGCGATCGACAGGCCCATGTCGCCGACCCGGTTGACCAGGAAGGCCTTCTTCGCGGCGGTGGCCGCGCTGGGCTTGTGCTGCCAGAAGCCGATGAGCAGGTACGAGGCGAGGCCGACGCCCTCCCACCCGACGTACAGCAGCAGGTAGTTGTCGGCGAGGACCAGGAGCAGCATCGCCGCGAGGAACAGGTTCAGGTAGCCGAAGAAGCGGCGGCGGCGCTCGTCGTGCTCCATGTACCCGATCGAGTAGATGTGGATGAGCGTGCCGACCCCGGTGATCAGCAGGACGAACGTCATCGACAGCTGGTCGAGCTGGAAGGCGACGTCCGCCTGGAAGCCCTCGACGGGGATCCACGTGTACAGCTTCTCGTGCAGGGTGCGGTCCTCTGCCCCGCGGCCCAGCATGTCGGTGAACAGGGCAACGCCGATGCCGAAGGAGGCGGCGGCGAAGAGGGTGCCGAGCCAGTGCCCGGCCTTGTCGAGGCGCCGGCCGCCCAGGAGCAGCACCGCCGCTCCGAGCAGGGGCGCCGCGATCAGCAGCCCGATCAGATTCTCCACTGTGAGCGCCCCTTACAGCTTCATCAGGCTGGCGTCGTCGACCGAGGCCGAGTGGCGGGTACGGAACATCGACACGATGATCGCGAGGCCCACCACGACCTCCGCGGCGGCGACGACCATCGTGAAGAAGGCGATGATCTGGCCGTCGAGGTTGCCGTGCATCCGGGAGAAGGCGACGAAGGCGAGGTTGCAGGCGTTGAGCATCAGCTCGACGCACATGAACAGCACGATCGCGTTCTTGCGGATGAGCACGCCGGCCGCGCCGATGGTGAACAGCAGGGCGGCCAGGTACAGGTAGTTGACCGGATTCACTTCGAGGCCTCCTCGCGGCCGAGGCGCTCCGCCGACGCCTGCTCCAGCGCCTTCAGATCGTTCAGCGCCTGGCTCGACACGTCCCGGATCTGGCCGCGGGCGCGCAGCGTCTTGTTGACGGTCAGCTCGGACGGGGTGCCGTCCGGCAGCAGGCCGGCTACGTCCACCGCGTTGTGCCGGGCGTAGACGCCGGGCGCGGGCAGCGGCGGGAGCTGGACGCCCTCGCGCACGCGCCGCTCGGCGAGCTCGCGCTGGGTGGCGGCCCGCTCGGTGCGCTCGCGGTGGGTGAGGACCATCGCACCGACGGCGGCCGTGATCAGCAGCGCGCCGGTGATCTCGAAGGCGAACACGTACTTGGTGAAGATCAGCGTGGCCAGCCCCTCCACGTGCCCGGCGGAGTTGACCCGGCCGAGCCCGTTGAAGTGGGTGAGCTTGGCGTTGGCGATGCCGGCGATCAGCAGGACGCCGAAGCCGAGCCCGCACAGGGCGGCCAGCCAGCGCTGCCCCTTGAGGGTCTCCTTCAACGAGTCGGCGGCGGTGACGCCGACGAGCATGACCACGAAGAGGAAGAGCATCATGATCGCGCCGGTGTAGACGATGACCTGGACCACGCCCAGGAAGTACGCCCCGTTGGCGAGGTAGAAGACCGCCAGGATGATCATCGTCCCGGCCAGGCTCAGCGCGCTGTGCACGGCCTTCTTCATGAGGATCGTCGACAGCGCGCCGATGACGGCGACGGTGCCGAGGACCCAGAACTGGACCGCCTCGCCCGTGGAGGTCGAGGTGGCTGCCGCGAGCGCGCTCATGCCTGCACCTCCTCGGCACCGGCCGCGGTCTCGCCCTTGGAGACGGCCACCTGGCGGACCGTCCCGGGGGCCGCCCCGGTCACCAGTCCGCGGTAGTAGTCCTGCTCGTCGGTACCGGGGAAGATCGAGTGCGGGGACTCCACCATGCCCTCGGTCAGACCGGCGAGCAGCTGCTCCTTGGTGTAGATGAGCGATTCGCGGCTGGCGTCGGCCAGTTCGAACTCGTTCGTCATCGTCAGCGCCCGCGTCGGACAGGCCTCGATGCACAGCCCGCACAGGATGCAGCGGGCGTAGTTGATCTGGTAGACCCGCCCGTACCGCTCACCCGGGGAGTAGCGCTCCTCCTCGGTGTTGTCCGCGCCCTCCACGTAGATGGCGTCGGCGGGGCAGGCCCAGGCGCACAGCTCGCAGCCGATGCACTTCTCCAGGCCGTCCGGGTGCCGGTTCAGCTGGTGACGTCCGTGGAAGCGCGGAGCGGTGGTCTTCTGCTGCTCGGGGTACTGCTCGGTGAGGCGCTTCTTGAACATGGCCTTGAAGGTCACGCCGAAGCCGGCCACCGGGTTCTGCCACTTCTCGCCCTGCTCGGCATCAGACTTGTCAGACATTCTCAGCACCCTCCTCTCGGTCACTGTCAGTATTCGTCCCGCCACTGACAATCAGCTCCCGCTCACTGCGAGGCCGCCTGCGCGGTACGGGTGCCAGGTGCTGGCCGGGCTTGGGCGGTACGGGGAACCCGCCCGCCAGCGGGTCGAAGGGCTCGGCCCCCGAGGCCCCGCCGGCCTTCCCGGCGACGGCCTTCTCCTTCCGGTCGCGGAAGAGGTCCGCGACGAAGGACAGCAGCAGGATCGCGACGACCCCGCCGCCGACGTACAGCACGATCTCCGAGAAGTCGTAGTTCTCGTTGCGCAGCGCACGGACGGTCGCGACCAGCATCAGCCAGACCACGGAGACCGGGATCAGGACCTTCCAGCCGAGCTTCATCAGCTGGTCGTAGCGGACGCGGGGCAGCGTGCCGCGCAGCCAGATGAAGAAGAACAGCAGCAGCTGGACCTTGATGACGAACCAGAGCATCGGCCACCAGCCGTGGTTCGCGCCCTCCCAGAAGTGGCTGATCGGGTACGGGGCCCGCCAGCCGCCCAGGAAGAGGGTGACCGAGACCGCCGAGACGGTGACCATGTTGACGTACTCGGCCAGCATGAACAGCGCGAACTTGATGGAGGAGTACTCGGTGTTGAAGCCGCCGACGAGGTCGCCCTCGGACTCCGGCATGTCGAACGGCGCGCGGTTCGTCTCGCCGACCATCGTGATGACGTAGATGATGAAGGAGACCGGCAGCAGCACGATGTACCAGCGGTCCGCCTGCGCCTCCACGATCGCCGAGGTCGACATCGATCCGGAGTAGAGGAAGACGGAGGCGAAGGCCGCGCCCATCGCGATCTCGTACGAGATCATCTGCGCGCAGGAGCGCAGGCCGCCGAGGAGCGGGTACGTCGAGCCCGAGGACCAGCCGGCCAGGACGATGCCGTAGATGCCGACCGAGGCGACCGCGAGGATGTAGAGCATCGCGATCGGCAGGTCGGTGAGCTGCATCGTCGTGCGCTGGCCGAAGATCGAGACCTCGTCGTCCGCCGGGCCGAACGGGATCACCGCGATGGCCATGAAGGCCGGGATCGCCGCGATGATCGGGGCCAGGACGTACACCACCTTGTCGGCCCGCTTGACGATGATGTCTTCCTTGAGCATCAGCTTCACGCCGTCGGCGAGCGACTGGAGCATGCCCCAGGGGCCGTGCCGGTTGGGGCCGATGCGCAGCTGCATCCAGGCGACGACCTTGCGCTCCCACACGATGGAGAAGAGCACGGTCACCATCAGGAAGGCGAAGCAGAACACCGCCTTGATCACGACCAGCCACCAGACGTCCCTGCCGAACAGGGAGAGGTCCTCGGCCGCGAGCTGTACCGCGTTCACGCGCCCACCTCCGCGGGGGTGCCGCTGCCGTCGGCCGGGGTCGCCGGGCCGATCCGTACGAGGGTGCCCGGGTGGGCCCCGGTGTCGGCGAGGACGCCGTGCCCGGCGGAGTTCAGCGGGAGCCAGACCACCCGGTCGGGCATCTCGGTGATCCGCAGCGGGAGTTCCGCGGAGCCGACCGGGCCGGTCACCGCGAGGACGTCGCCGTCCTTGACGCCGGTCTCGGCGGCCGTGGCGGCCGACAGCCGGGCGCTGGCCTCGTGCCGGGTGCCGGCCAGGGCCTCGTCGCCCTCCTGGAGCAGGCCCTGGTCGAGCAGGAGCCGGTGGCCCGCGAGGACGGCCTCGCCGGCGCCCGGCCGGGGCAGTGGCGCGGTGTCCGCCGACTGCCCGGCGGCACGCTCCCCGGCCCACGGGCCGAGCGCGTCGAGCTCCCGGCGTACGGCGTGTACGTCGGGCAGCGCGATCGGCCGGTCGGCCGCGTCGGCCAGCATGTGCAGGACGCGGGCGTCGGCCGGGGCGAGCCGGCGGGTCATCTGGTCGGGCTTGAGCGCGGCCTCGAACGGCCTGACCCTGCCCTCCCAGTTGATGAACGCACCGGCCTTCTCGGCGACGGCCGCGACCGGGAAGACCACGTCCGCGTGGTCGGTGACCTGTCCGGGCCGCAGTTCCAGCGAGACCACGAAGGCCTCCTGGAGGGCGACCAGCGCCCGGGCCGGGTCCGGCAGGTCGGCGATCTCGACGCCCGCGACCAGCAGGGCGGAGAGCTCGCGGCCCGCTGCGGCCTCGACGATCTGGCCGGTGTCGCGGCCGTAGCGGTGCGGGAGTTCGTCCAGCCCCCAGGCGGTGGCGACCTCGTCGCGGGCCCGCGGATCGGTGGCCGGACGGGCCCCCGGCAGCAGCGAGGGCAGCGCGCCCGCCTCGACGGCGGCCCGCTCCCCGGCCCGGCGCGGGATCCACACGAGCTGCGCGCCGGTCGCGGCGGCGGCCCGTACGGCGGCGGTCAGCGCGCCCGGCACGCCGGCGAGGCGCTCGCCGACGACGATGACCGCACCGGCCTGGCGCAGCGCCTCGGCGGCCTCGGCCCCGCCGGCCTCCAGGCCGGTGCGGGAGGCGAGCGCGTCGAGCCACTCGGGCTCGGTGCCGGGGGCGGCGGCCAGCAGGGCGCCGCCCGCCTTGTCCAGGCCGCGGGTGGCGAACGGGGCGAGGGCGAAGGTCCGCTGCTTGTGCTTGCGGTGGGCCTTGCGCAGCCGCAGGAAGACCCCGGGGGCCTCCTCCTCGGACTCGATGCCGGCGAGCAGGACGGCGGGGGCCGCCTCCAGCTTCGCGTACGTCACGCCCCGCCCGTCGAGGTCCTTGCCGGTGCCGGCGACGGTGGCGGCCAGGAACTCGGCCTCCTCCGCGCTGTGGATCCGGGCCCGGAAGTCGATGTCGTTGGTGTCGAGGACGACGCGGGCGAACTTGGCGTACGCGTACGCGTCCTCGACGGTGAGCCGGCCGCCGGTCAGGACTCCGGCCCGGCCGCGCGCGGCGGCGAGCCCGGCGGCCGCGGCCTCCAGGGCCTCGGGCCAGCTCGCCGGGGCGAGGACCCCGTCCGAGCCGCGCACCAGCGGGGTGGTGAGCCGGTCGGGGCGCTGCGCGTAGCGGAACCCGAAGCGGCCCTTGTCGCAGATCCACTCCTCGTTGACCTCGGGGTCCTCGGCGGCCATCCGGCGCAGCACCTTGCCGCGGCGGTGGTCGGTCCGGGTCGCGCAGCCGCCCGCGCAGTGCTCGCACACGCTCGGGGAGGAGACGAGGTCGAACGGGCGGGAGCGGAACCGGTAGGCGGCCGAGGTGAGGGCGCCGACGGGGCAGATCTGGATGGTGTTGCCGGAGAAGTACGACTCGAAGGGGTCGCCCTCGCCGATGCCGACCTGCTGGAGCGCGCCGCGCTCCAGGAGCTCGATCATCGGGTCGCCCGCGACCTGCGTGGAGAAGCGGGTGCAGCGCGCGCACAGCACGCACCGCTCGCGGTCCAGCAGCACCTGCGTGGAGATCGGGACCGGCTTCTCGTAGGTGCGCTTCTTGCCCTCGAAACGCGAGTCGCTCTGTCCGTGGGACATCGCCTGGTTCTGCAGCGGGCATTCGCCGCCCTTGTCGCAGACCGGGCAGTCCAGCGGGTGGTTGATGAGCAGCAGCTCCATCACCCCGCGCTGGGACTTCTCGGCGACCGGGGAGGTCAGCTGCGTCTTGACGACCATGCCGTCGGTGCAGGTGATGGTGCAGGAGGCCATCGGCTTGCGCTGGCCCTCGACCTCGACGATGCACTGGCGGCAGGCGCCGACCGGGTCGAGGAGGGGGTGGTCGCAGAACCGGGGGATCTCGACGCCGATCTGCTCGGCGGCGCGGATGACCAGGGTCCCCTTGGGCACCGACAGTTCGATGCCGTCGATGGTCAGGGAGATCAGGTCCTCGGGCGGGACGGCGGCCTCTCCGCCACCGGTCGGAGCATTAGTGGTGACGGTCATGCGTTCACCTCCGTGTCAGCCCAGAGGGTCGACTTCCTGGGGTCGAAGGGGCAGCCCTTGCCCGTGATGTGCTGCTCGTACTCCTCGCGGAAGTACTTGAGCGAGGAGAAGATCGGGCTGGCGGCGCCGTCGCCGAGCGCGCAGAACGACTTGCCGTTGATGTTGTCGGCGATGTCGTTCAGCTTGTCGAGGTCCGACATGACGCCCTTGCCGGCCTCGATGTCGCGCAGCAACTGGACCAGCCAGTAGGTGCCTTCGCGGCAGGGGGTGCACTTGCCGCAGGACTCGTGGGCGTAGAACTCGGTCCAGCGGGTGACGGCCCGCACCACGCAGGTCGTCTCGTCGAAGCACTGGAGCGCCTTGGTGCCGAGCATGGAGCCGGCCGCGCCGACGCCCTCGTAGTCCAGCGGCACGTCCAGGTGCTCGGCCGTGAACATGGGGGTGGAGGAGCCGCCCGGGGTCCAGAACTTCAGCCGGTGCCCGGGGCGCATCCCGCCGCTCATGTCGAGGAGCTGGCGCAGGGTGATGCCGAGCGGGGCCTCGTACTGGCCGGGGCCGGCGACGTGCCCGGAGAGCGAGTAGAGCGTGAAGCCGGGGGACTTCTCGGTGCCCATCGACTTGAACCAGTCCTTGCCCCGGTTCAGGATCGCGGGAACCGAGGCGATGGATTCGACGTTGTTGACGACAGTGGGGCACGCGTAGAGCCCCTCGACGGCGGGGAAGGGGGGACGCAGCCGGGGCTGACCGCGCCGGCCTTCGAGGGAGTCGAGGAGTGCCGTCTCCTCGCCGCAGATGTACGCGCCCGCTCCCGCGTGCACCGTGATGTCGAGCTTCAGTCCGCTCCCGAGGACGTCCTCGCCGAGGTAGCCGGCCTCGTACGCCTCGCGCACCGCCTCGTGCAGGCGCCGCAGTACCGGCACGACCTCGCCGCGCAGGTAGATGAAGGCGTGCTCCGACCGGATCGCGTAGCAGGCGATGATCATTCCCTCGATGAGGGAGTGCGGGTTGGCGAAGAGGAGGGGGATGTCCTTGCAGGTTCCCGGCTCCGACTCGTCCGCGTTCACGACGAGGTAGTGCGGCTTTCCGTCGCCCTGCGGGATGAACTGCCACTTCATTCCGGTGGGGAAGCCCGCGCCGCCGCGGCCGCGCAGACCGGAGTCCTTCACGTACGCGATGAGGTCGTCCGGGGTCATCGCGAGCGCCTTGCGAAGTCCCTCGTACCCCTCGTGCCGCCGGTAGGTCTCCAGCGTCCACGACTGCGGCTCGTCCCAGAAGGCCGACAGCACGGGCGCCAGCAGCTTCTCCGGGGCGCCGTTCTCATGCATTTCGGCAGTCACCGTCATCACTCCCCCTCCTCGGTGGCAGCAGAAGCCTCACCACGCGGGTGCACGACCTTGCCGAGCTGCGGGGTCTCGCCGCGCGCGATGCGCAGTCCGATCAGGGAGGCGGGGCCGGCGCCGCCGCTCGCCTCGACCGCGCCCTCGCGCTCGTCGGGGAAGCCGGCCAGGATCCGGGCCGTCTCCTTGTACGTGCACAGCGGCGCGCCCCGGGTCGGCACGACGGGCCGGCCGGCGATCAGGTCGTCGACCATGGCCTTGGCGGACTCGGGGGTCTGGTTGTCGAAGAACTCCCAGTTGACCATCACCACGGGGGCGTAGTCGCAGGCCGCGTTGCACTCGATGTGCTCCAGCGTGACCTTGCCGTCGGGGGTGGTCTCGTTGTTGCCGACCCCGAGGTGCTCCTTGAGCTCGTCGAAGATCGCGTCGCCGCCCATGACCGCGCACAGGGTGTTCGTGCAGACCCCGACCTGGTAGTCGCCGGAGTCCTTGCGCCGGTACATCGTGTAGAAGGTGGCCACGGCGGTGACCTCGGCGGTGGTCAGGCCCAGCACCTCGGCGCAGAACCGGATGCCGGTGCGCGAGACGAAGCCCTCCTCCGCCTGGGTCAGGTGCAGCAGCGGCAGCAGCGCGGACCGGCTGTCGGGGTAGCGGGCGATGACCTCCTTCGCGTCCGCTTCGAGCCGGGCGCGCACGTCGGCCGGGAAATCGGGGGCCGGAAGCCCGGGCATGCCCAGACTCACCCCTTGACCGGTCGGATTGGCTGTCATCGGTCGACGCCTCCCATCACGGGGTCGATGGAGGCGACGGCGACGATGACGTCGGCGACCTGGCCGCCCTCGCACATCGCTGCCATGGCCTGAAGGTTGGTGAAGGACGGGTCGCGGAAGTGGACCCGGTAGGGGCGGGTGCCGCCGTCGGAGACGACGTGTACGCCGAGCTCGCCCTTGGGCGACTCGACGGCCGCGTAGGCCTGTCCGGCCGGTACCCGGAAGCCCTCGGTCACCAGCTTGAAGTGGTGGATGAGGGCCTCCATGGAGGTGCCCATGATGTTCTTGATGTGGTCGAGCGAGTTGCCGAGGCCGTCCGGGCCCATCGCCAGCTGCGCCGGCCAGGCGATCTTCTTGTCGGCGACCATGACCGGGCCCGGCTCCAGCCGTTCCAGGCACTGCTCGACGATCCGCAGCGACTGGCGCATCTCCTCCAGGCGGATCAGGAACCGCCCGTACGAGTCGCAGCTCTCGGTGGTCGGCACGTCGAACTCGTAGGTCTCGTAACCGCAGTACGGGTCCGACTTGCGCAGGTCGTGCGGCAGTCCGGCCGAGCGCAGGATCGGGCCGGTGGCGCCGAGCGCCATGCAGCCGGTGAGGTCGAGGTAGCCGACGTCCTGCATGCGGGCCTTGAAGATGGGGTTGCCGGTGGCGAGCTTGTCGTACTCCGGCAGGTTCTTCTTCATGGTCCCCAGGAAGTCGCGCAGCTGGTCCACGGCGCCGGGGGGCAGGTCCTGGGCGAGGCCGCCGGGGCGGACGAACGCGTGGTTCATGCGCAGGCCGGTGATCAGCTCGAAGATGTCGAGGATCAGCTCGCGGTCCCGGAACCCGTAGATCATGATCGTGGTCGCGCCCAGCTCCATGCCGCCGGTGGCGATGCACACCAGGTGCGAGGAGAGCCGGTTGAGCTCCATCAGCAGGACGCGGATGACGGTGGCCCGGTCCGGGATCTGGTCGGTGATGCCGAGGAGCTTCTCGACGCCGAGGCAGTACGCCGTCTCGTTGAAGAACGGCGTCAGGTAGTCCATGCGCGTCACGAAGGTGGTGCCCTGCGTCCAGTTCCGGAATTCGAGGTTCTTCTCGATGCCGGTGTGCAGGTAGCCGATGCCGCAGCGGGCTTCGGTGACGGTCTCGCCGTCGATCTCCAGGATCAGCCGGAGCACACCGTGGGTGGAGGGGTGCTGCGGGCCCATGTTGACGACGATCCGCTCGTCGTCGGCCTTCGCCGCGGACTGGACGATCTCGTCCCAGTCCCCGCCGGTGACGGTGTAGACGGTGCCTTCGGTGGTCTCCCGGGAGGCCGCGGCGTTCGAGGAGGCGTTGTCCGAGGAGGCGCTGTTCGATGCGTTCTGGGCGTTCATCAGCTGTACGACCTCCGCTGGTCGGGAGCCGGGATCTGGGCGCCCTTGTACTCGATGGGGATGCCGCCGAGCGGGTAGTCCTTGCGCTGCGGGAAGCCCTGCCAGTCGTCCGGCATCATGATCCGCGTGAGCGCCGGGTGCCCGTCGAAGACCAGGCCGAAGAAGTCGTACGCCTCGCGCTCGTGCCAGTCGTTCGTCGGGTAGACGGAGACGACCGACGGGACGTGCGGGTCCGCGTCCGGGGCCGTGACCTCCAGGCGCACCACCCGGCCGTGGGTGATCGAGCGCAGGTGGTAGACGGCGTGCAGCTCGCGGTTCTTGTCGTCGGGGAAGTGCACCCCGCTGACGCCGGTGCAGAGCTCGAAGCGCAGGGCCGGGTCGTCGCGGAGGGTCTTGGCGACGCGGACCAGGTGCTCGCGGGCGATGTGGAGGGTCAGCTCGCCCCGGTCGACGACGACCTTCTCGATCGCGTTCTGCGGGAGCAGGTCCTGCTCCTCCAGCGCCCCTTCGAGCTCGTCGACGACCTCGTCGAAGTAGGAGCCGTAGGGGCGGTGGCTCTCGCCCGGCATGGCCACGGTGCGGACGAGCCCGCCGTAGCCGCTGGTGTCGCCGCCGTTCCGGGCGCCGAACATGCCCTTGCGGACGCCGATCACCTCGGGGCCCTGGCCGCGCGGCGCAGGGACGTTGCTGCCGTTCTCCGGCTCTTGGGTCTCGCTCACCGGAGCAGCCCCTTCATCTCGATCGTGGGGAGGGCCTTGAGGGCCGCCGCCTCCGCCTCGCGCGCGGCCTCTTCCCGGTTCACGCCGAGCTTTCCGCCCTGGATCTTCTGATGGAGCTTGAGGATCGCGTCCATCAGCATCTCGGGGCGCGGCGGGCAGCCGGGGAGGTAGATGTCCACCGGGACGATGTGGTCGACGCCCTGGACAATCGCGTAGTTATTGAACATTCCGCCCGAAGATGCGCAAACCCCCATGGAGATGACCCATTTGGGAGCGGGCATCTGGTCGTACACCTGCCGCAGCACCGGCGCCATCTTCTGGCTGACCCGCCCGGCCACGATCATCAGATCGGCCTGGCGCGGGGATCCGCGGAAGACCTCCATGCCGAAGCGGGCCAGGTCGTACCGGCCCGCTCCGGTGGTCATCATCTCGATGGCGCAGCAAGCCAGGCCGAAGGTCGCGGGGAACACGGATGACTTGCGCACCCAGCCCGCGGCCTGTTCGACGGTGGTCAGCAGAAAGCCGCTCGGCAGCTTCTCTTCCAGTCCCATGGGAAATTCAGCCCCTCAGTCCCATTCCAGACCGCCGCGGCGCCACACGTAGGCGTAGGCGACGAAGACGGTGAGCACGAAGAGCAGCATCTCGACGAGCCCGAAGATCCCCAGGGAGTCGAAGGTGACGGCCCAGGGGTAGAGGAAGACAACTTCGATGTCGAAGACGATGAAGAGCATCGCCGTCAGGTAGTACTTGATGGGGAAGCGACCGCCGCCGGCCGGCGTCGGTGTCGGCTCGATGCCGCACTCGTACGCCTCGAGCTTCGCCCGGTTGTACCGTCTCGGGCCGATCAGCGTGGCCATGACCACGGAGAAGATCGCAAACCCTGCGCCGAGGGCGCCGAGCACGAGGATGGGCGCGTACGCATTCACGCTCCTCGCTCCTTCCAGTCGTCCTTGACCGTTGGACCGCCGTGCCGGCCGCCTCGCGAAGATCGTCCAACTCGACGGGATCTCATGTGAGGCAGTTCACAAGCCGGACTGGTGCGCATCTTATGCCCGCTCCTCTGTGATCTGCGACACGGGTAACAACACCGAGTTTGTGATCTCCACCACCTGACGAACGATCATCAAGTCCGATAGGTGGTGATCTTCATACGCGAAGCATCCACATGATCACCAAAGGTGACATCCGGCCGCGTTACCGCAGGTGGAAGACCGATGCCCCTATCAAAGGATGGCGGGTGCAGGCAAATTTGCAGGATCAAGCCTTGCACGGTAAAGGAAATCGCCGTCGCCCGGCCGGGGGAGGCTCCGGGGACGGGAGTGGACGGCCTCCGGTGCGTGCGCGCGTTCACGAGCGCGGGCGACCGCGCCCACGGGAAGTTCACGGTCGGATCACGGACGGACCACGGTGCCCTCACAGTGAGACGAATCTGTGACCTGTGCCACACCGAATTCTCGGCTCCGAAACAGGGCTTGGCCATCTGTCCGCAGTGATGGTAGGTCGCGGATCAATTCGGACTTATTGCGGAAACCCCTTGATCACAGCCTTGTGACGGCGTGTCCGATACGTCCGTTACGGCGTCAATAGGACGCGCGGCGCGCCCGGTTAGCCCGGTTCGCGAACAACTGTGGCGCAGACCACGTTTCTTGAAGGGAACCCGGACCCCCTGATAGCGCTTGTCCTCATGTCCCACACCGCTCACATACCCAGCCACCGGAAGCCCCGTCGCAGCGCCTCGAAGCTCGCGGTCCGCGCCGGAGTTGCCGGTGGCGTCCTCAGCACCCTGGCGATGGCCGGCACGGCGAGCGCGTCCCCGTCCGAGCCCGTGACCGAGACGACGCTCGAAATGCCGGTCCTGAACCTGGACCTGGCCGCCGACGTCTCCTCCGCCGTCACCACCGCCGCCGAGAACACGGCCGCCGCCGCCGTCACCGGTGAGCTGCGCACCCAGGAGGAGCAGGCCCGTACGGGCGCTGCCGCCGAGGCGAAGAAGGCCAAGGAAGACGCCCAGAAGGCCGACGCCGAGAAGAAGGCGAAGGAGGAGGCGGACCGCAAGGCCGACGCCGAGCGCGCCAACCGCAGCTCCTCCCGGAACAGCCTCCAGAACGCCTCCGCTTCGGACTCGGACTCCGAGCTGGGCTCGGGCACCGTCACCGCCCCGGCGACCGGCTCCGCCGCCGCGATCGTCAACTACGCCCGCGCGCAGGTCGGCAAGGCGTACGTCACCGGCGGCACCGGCTCCAACGGCTCGTTCGACTGCTCCGGCCTCGTCCAGGCCGCCTACCGCCAGGCCGGCATCTCCCTGCCGCGCGTGTCGCAGGACCAGTCCACGAGGGGCCGTTCGGTCTCCCTGAGCGCCCTGCAGCCCGGCGACATCCTGTACTGGGGCCCCAGCGGCAGCGCCTACCACGTCGCCATCTACGTCGGCGGCGGCAAGTTCGTGGGCGCCCAGAACTCCGGCACTGGCGTCGTCGAGCGCTCCCTGAGCTACGACCCGCCGACGGGCGCCCGCCGCGTCCTCTGAGCCCGCCGAGGCCCCCGAGGTCCGCCTGGGGTTCCCCAGGGGCTCCTGAGCCCCTCTCAGCGCGTCCCGGCACGCTTCCGCACGTCTCAGTACGGCCCGAGGGCCGGCACTCCCCCGCTCGGGGGCGGAGTGCCGGCCCTTTCCGCGTCCGCCGGCGCCCTGAGAGGATGGCGGTGCGAAGCGCCCGATTCAGGCCAGGAGGTGGCGGACCGTGATGACCGACGCGTACGAGGAGCAGGACGGCGCCGCCGACCCCACCTCCGTACCCGCCGCGGCCGGGCTCTTCCTGCTCGCGGTCGGCGGCTGGCTGCTGAACACCACCCGCCCCTGGCACAAACCCGGACATCCCGTCATCCTGGGACTCGGCTGGGCCGTTGCCTTCGCCCTGCTGCTCTGGGGCGTGGTGCTGGTGGCCCGGTGCGTACGGACGGTCCACGGCCCGGGGCACCGGCGACCGTACGAGCCCGGAGCCGGCGAAGCGGGCCGAACCGGCGAAGCGGGCCGAACCGGCGAAGCGGGCTGAACCGGCGAAAACCCGGCCCGACCCGCTCCCTAGCGCGGCACCCGCCCCGGCCTCAGGCCTTGGGGGCGACCTTCGAGAGGCCGTTGATGACGCGGTCCATGGCGTCGCCGCCCGACGGGTCGGTCAGGTTCGCCAGCATCTTCAGCGTGAAGCGCATCAGCACCGGGTGCGTCAGGCCGCGCTGCGCTGCGACCTTCATGACCTTCGGGTTGCCGATCAGCTTCACGAAGGCGCGGCCCAGCGTGTAGTAGCCGCCGTACGTCTCCTTGAGCACCTTCGGGTAGCTGTGCAGCGCCAGCTCGCGCTGGGCCGGGGTGGCCCGGGCGTGCGCCTGCACGATGACGTCGGCCGCGATCTGGCCCGATTCCATCGCATACGCGATGCCCTCGCCGTTGAACGGGTTGACGAGCCCGCCCGCGTCGCCGACCAGCAGCAGGCCCTTGGTGTAGTGCGGCTGCCGGTTGAAGGCCATCGGCAGGGCCGCGCCGCGGATCGGCTGGGTCATGTTCTCGGGCGTGTAGCCCCAGTCCTCCGGCATCGACGCGCACCAGGCCTTGAGGACCTCGCGCCAGTCCAGCTCCCGGAAGGCGGAGGAGGAGTTGAGGATGCCGAGGCCGACGTTGGACGTGCCGTCGCCCATGCCGAAGATCCAGCCGTAGCCGGGCAGCAGCCGGTCCTGCGCACCGCGCCGGTCCCACAGCTCCAGCCAGGACTCCAGGTAGTCGTCGTCGTGCCGGGGCGAGGTGAAGTACGTACGGACGGCCACGCCCATCGGGCGGTCCTCGCGCCGGTGCAGCCCCATGGCGAGCGACAGGCGCGAGGAGTTGCCGTCGGCGGCCACGACGAGCGGGGCGCTGAAGGTGACCGGGATCTTCTCCTCGCCCAGCTTCGCCTGCACGCCGGTGATGTGCCCGGTGCGCGGGTCGCGGACGGGCTCGCCCACGTTGCAGCGCTCGTACAGGCGGGCGCCGGCCTTCTGGGCCTGGCGGGCCAGCGTCTCGTCGAAGTCGTCGCGCTTGCGGACGAGTCCGTAGTCCGGGAAGGAGGCGAGTTCCGGCCAGTCCAGCTGGAGGCGCTGGCCGCCGCCGATGATCCGCAGGCCCTTGTTGCGGAGCCAGCCGGCCTCTTCGGAGACGTCGATGCCCATCGCCACCAGCTGCTTGGTGGCGCGCGGGGTCAGTCCGTCACCGCAGACCTTCTCGCGCGGGAACGCCGTCTTCTCCAGGAGCAGGACGTCGAGCCCGGCCTTGGCGAGGTAGTAGGCGGTGGTCGAGCCGGCGGGCCCGGCCCCGACGACGATCACATCCGCGGAGTGTTCGGAGAGGGGCTCGGTCACTGCGGGGTCTCCCGAAGGCTCGATAAGGGGTGCCCAACGGCACGGGACATGTGCAGTCTATGCAGCGAGAGAGATCACGAACCCGAAGGGCTGCCCCGATGACCGCTTCGCCCACCTCGCCCGCCTCGCTCCCCACCGTCCGGCTGCGCGTGCCGACCGACGAGGACGCCCGGGCCTGGCACGAGGTCTTCGACGACCCCGACGTGATGGAGTTCCTCGGCGGCCCGGCCGAGCTGTCCCTGTACGAGGAGTTCACGGCGCGCCAGCGGATGCACGACGCACAGCTCGGCTTCTGCCTGTGGACGCTGCTGGACGCGGACGGAGCGGTCATCGGCTTCACGGGCGCCCAGCCGTGGCCGCAGGAGAAGGCGTGGGGGCCGGTCGGCGAGATCGAGATCGGCTGGCGCCTGGGCCGCTCGGCGTGGGGCAAGGGCTACGCGTACGCGGCGGCCCTGGCGACGCTGGAACGCGTGCGCGCGGCGGGGCTGGACCGGGTGGTGGCGATGATCAACGACGGGAACCGGCGCTCGATCGCGGTCGCGGAACGCCTCGGCATGACCCTGGCGGACCGCATCCCGCTCCCCGGCGGAGTCCGCCACGGCCTCCGCTACGAACTCGTGCTGACCGCGGGCTAGGGGGTGTGCGGCCGAGGCGGTGCGGCGATGCCTGCCCGCCGCACCGCCTCTGCGCGCGCCTACACGCGCGGCAGATTGATTTCGAGGTCACGGCACACCGCGATGGACCCTTCAGCGTTCTTCACCTTGGTCTCGGTCAGACGCTCGGTCCGCTTGCCCGAGGCCACCGCCACCACACCTATCTCGGTCGCCACTCCGTTCAGCAGCTGAAACGCGGAGTGGTTCTGCTCCAGATAGACGATGAGCTGGTCGGCCGCGCCCGCCTGCGTGCTACCGAAGATCATGTACACGCACGTGTGCCCCATGACCGGGTCGGATTTGTGGTCCCTCTCATGTTGGTACGCCTTCTTCACCGCATTCTTGTGGTCCGTGCTGTGGGCGAGGATGGCGCCCTCCACAGCGATCACCGGGCGAAGTTTGCCGTCCGTCTGGATCCGCAGCCCCGCGGCGGCGAACTTCTCCAGCAGCTGCTCGGACGACCGCACTCGGGTGGATTCCTTCAATTGCTTGAAGGTGCACAAGTCCCTGATGATGACGCCTGGGGCGGCCAAGGCGCACATGGTGTCATCGGCCACCGCGTCGAGCCCGTCCCGCGTCCGCTCGGGTGCCTGCTGGCCCTTGTTGGCGCCCGCACCAACGATCAACGGCCTCGAAGTGCCCTTCACGTTGTTCCCCCGCGTGAGCGTGCGGGTCGGCTTGTCCCCGGACCTCTGCTTGGGGCCGCTCCCCTGCGGGGGTGTCTCCTCCGGCAGGAACTCGCCTTGGTGCCAGATCCCCTTGCGCGGCGCGACGAACGTCGCGTTGATGTCGTGCTGGTCCAGGTGCTGGAACGCATGGCCCTGGGGGACTTCGCCCACCAGATCGCCCACCAGTTGGGTCAGGTACGGGAGCCCCTGGATGGGGAAGGGGTACTTGCCGTCGTCGTGGATGTCGAAGAAGTTGAAGGGGTTGGCGCAGGCGTCCAGAGTGCTGACGCCGAAGACGGAGCAGAGTTCGGCGGCGGCGTCACCGTCGGGTTCGGTGAGCAGCGCCTGGTACAGCACCTGGTACACCGAGCCGGGGTCGCTGCCGTCCGGCTGCGCGTGCCTGCCGTCCGGGAGGAAACGGGTCGCCCGGATGAGCGCGTCGAACAATTCCCGCTGGTCGGCCTGACCATTCAACATGAACAGGAGGTCCATGAGGGTCATCGGCTTTTCTTCCACGTTCCGCTCCATCGTCTCGCCGGGGCCCGGACGGCCTGCCGTTCCGAACCACCACTCAAAGGCACGGCGAGACGTGGTGCGAGAGGAGACCATGCACGTGACCGTTCCGGCGATTCACCCCCTTTGTGCGCCCGATGAGGCAGTGGATCCAGGGGTCGCCCGTCTCCCACGAGCCGGATCAGAAGACGGACAGGCCGGTCAGCGTCGTGAACCGGTCCAGGGCGGCCACACCCGCGACCGAGTTGCCGTGCGGGTCCAGGCCCGGTGACCACACCGCCAGCGTGCACACACCGGGCACCACCGCCACGATCCCGCCGCCCACGCCGCTCTTTCCGGGGAGGCCGACGCGGTACGCGAACTCGCCTGCCGCGTCGTACGTCCCACAGGTCAGCATCACCGCGTTGACCTGCTTGGCCTCGCTCCGCGTCAGCAGCCGCGACCCGTCGGCCCGCAGCCCGTGCCGGGCCAGGAACCGCGCCGCCCGTGCCAGGTCGGCGCAGCTCATCTCGATCGAGCACTGCCAGAAGTAGTGGTCCAGCAGCGCCGGCACGGGGTTGTCGATGTTCCCGTACGAGGCCATGAAGTGCGCCAGCGCGGCGTTGCGGTCGCCGTGCTCGTGCTCCGAGGCCGCCACCTCCGCGTCGAAGCCGAGCTCCGGGTTCCCGCTCTCCTCCCGGAGGAACTGGAGCAGTTCGCTGCTCGCGTCGCCCGTCAGCGTCTGGAGCCGGTCCGTGACCACCAGCGCGCCCGCGTTGATGAACGGATTGCGCGGAATGCCGTTCTCGTACTCCAGCTGCACCAGGGAGTTGAACGGGTTGCCCGAGGGCTCCCGCCCGACCCGCTCCCACAGGCTGTCGCCGCCCTCGGCCAGCGCCAGCGCCAGCGCGAAGACCTTCGTGATCGACTGGGCGGAGAAGGGAACCTGCCAGTCCCCCACCCCGTACACGTTCCCGTCGAGATCGGCGACGGCCATCCCGAACTGCCCCGGGTCCACGGAGGCGAGCGCGGGGATGTATTCGGCCGGCGTGCCCCCGCCCACCAGGGGGGCGACATCGGCCGCTATCTGCTCCAGGAGGGGCTGGTAGTCCACCGCTCGCTACGCCCTACTCCGCCTTGGAGCCGCGGTGCAGCGCCACGATGCCGCCGCTCAGGTTGCGCCAGGCCACCTTCGACCAGCCGGCCTTCTGGAGCAGGCCGGCCAGCGCGGGCTGGTCCGGCCACTCGCGGATCGACTCGGCGAGGTACACGTACGCGTCGGGGTTGGAGGAGACCGCGCGGGCCACCGGCGGCAGGGCGCGCATCAGGTACTCCGTGTACACCGTCCGGAAGGGGCCCCACGTGGGCTGCGAGAACTCGCAGATCACGACCTGCCCGCCCGGCTTGGTCACCCGGTACAGCTCGCGCAGGGCCGCGTCCGTGTCCTGGACGTTGCGCAGTCCGAAGGAGATCGTCACGGTGTCGAAGACGTCGTCCTTGAACGGCAGCTTCGTCGCGTCGCCCGCGGTCAGCGGCAGCCAGGCGTGCCGCTTCTTGCCCTCGCGGAGCATGCCGAGCGAGAAGTCGCAGGGGACGACGTACGCGCCCGTCGCGGCGAACGGCAGCGAGGAGGTCGCGGTACCGGCGGCCAGGTCCAGCACCTTGTGCCCGGGGCGCGCACCGACCGCCCTGGCGACCTCCTTGCGCCACAGACGGGCCTGCCCGAGGGAGAGGACGTCGTTGGTGAGATCGTAGTTCGCCGCCACACCGTCGAACATGGAGGCGACTTCGTGCGGCTGCTTGTCCAGGGAAGCGCGGGTCACTGGCGTTGGCCCCTCAGGTGCGGTGCGGTACGGGTGGGCTGATACCGGGCCATTCTCGCAGGCGGCCCCGGGCCCCACCGCCGGGGGCACAACTGGCCCGATGGACAGTTACGCGGAGCACTCGCGTCCGCGTTGACTGACAGGTATGGCCTGAACAAGGCCCACCGAAACACGATATTCACGAACAAAGGGCTCCACGATGCCGGCAGGCCATACCACCGGTCACGGTCGAAGTTCCCGTCGCGGACGGCGCGCCCAGCAGCGGGCCGAGCGGCGCAAGCGGCTCCACCGCACGCTCCTCGCAGCGGCCGCGGTGGCCGCCGTGGCGGCGACCGCCTACGCGGTCGTGCCGCTGGACGACGCCTCCTCCGCCTCGGACTCCGTGGCCGCTCCGGCGTCCGGTGCGCCCGGTACCGCCTCCGGTACGCCCGGACAGGACCCCGCGGCCGCCTCCCCCTCGGCCTCCGCCGGGTCCGCGGGATCCGCAGGGTCCGGGAAGCCCTCCGACGATGCCTCGAAGCCGGGCGGCGAGGGGGGCGGACCGACCGCGGGCAAGACGCCCCAGTCCGGCCCGGGCACCTTCGCCGCCTCCTCCCGTGCGGGGCAGCCGCAGGGCAAGGGGGCCGCCCGCAAGTGGCGCGTCGAGGTCGAGGACGGGAGCGGAGTCGACGCGAACGCCGCCGCCCAGTCCGTGGAGAAGATCCTCGGGGACCCCCGCGGCTGGATCAAGGACCCGGCGTACGGCTTCCAGCTCGTCGGGGCCGGCCAGCCGGTGGACTTCACCGTGAAGATCGCCACACCCACGACCACCGACCGGCTGTGCGAGGTGGTCACCCCGGAGCTGATCGGCGAGACGAACTGCCGGGCCGGCCACACCGTCGTGGTGAACCTCAAGCGCTGGCTGGAGGGATCTCCGCAGTTCAAGGGGGCCGTGGAGGAGTACCGGGCGCTGATCGTCAACCACGAGGTGGGCCACGAACTGGGCCACGACCACGAGACCTGCCCGGGACCCGGAAAGCCCGCTCCGGCGATGATGCAGCAGATAAAGGGGCTGCTCGGCTGCAAGGCCAATGCCTGGCCGTTCGACGGAAATGGAACCTACCTGTCGGGACCACCCGTCCCATAGGGCAGAGAGATCCGACGGGCCGCGCGAGTTGACCGCTCGACAACCGGCCGGGGGCGAGGAGTGGAAACCATGCGCGTCGTCAGCTACAGCGTCCCCGTCTGGTTCCCGCCCCGCACGGGGGAGGACGTACGGCCGCGGGCCCAGCTCACCGAGCAGGAGTCGGCCGTGTTCCGGTCCCTGGCGACCGGCGCCTCGAACGCGGAGCTCGCGGTCGAGCTCCAGCTGTCCGTCAGCACGGTCAAGTTCCACGTGCACAACATAAGAGCGAAGCTGGGCGGCATCAGCCGCCTCCAGGCCTGCCTCCTGGCCGCACTGGCCCGCGAATCCGCCGGCTCGCAGGAACCCGGCCGCCCCGGCGCCGATCCCCTCAGGCGAGTGCCAGCAGCCCGCCGAGGCTGAGGACGAGCCCGCCGAGGGCCACGACCGTGGCCATGACGCGGAAGACCTGGGCGGACATGACCAGCTGAGGCTGCCCGAGGTCGCCCCGGGCCTGCATCGCCCGCTCCGCGTTGCCCGCGGCCCAGCGTTCCAGGCTGCCCACGCATCCCCGGACGTTCAGGGCGACCGCCCCGCCCCCGAGGAACGCGACGGTACCGAGGCCCAGCAGGAAGACGGCCGGACTCATGAAGACCCCCCAGGTCGTGTGATGACCGTCGGAGATTAACAGCGCCTAGCGCGGGGCCGTCAGCGGCGGCGGTGGAGGAGGCGGCCGGATATGACCGTGGCCACGCAGGTGGTGGAGCCCTGGGCGAGGAGCTGCGCCGCGTCGGCCGCGGCGAAGGCCGCGAAGCGGGCCGGGGCGCCCGCTTCGAGTGCCCCGTGGAAGGCCTCCTCGGCGGCGTCGCGGCCCGCGAAGGGGTCCAGCGAGGGCTCCCCGGCGGCCGGGGCCGGCGGGAGCAGGGTCAGGCCCGAGCGGACCACCGCCGTGCGGACCGCCGGGACCGTGAGCCTCCCGGCCACCGCCACCACCCCGCGGGCCAGCAGCTTCTGCGTGGCCCGCCGGGCGCTGTTGCCCCAGCGGGACTCCGTCGGCGACAGGGCGGCCAGCGCCTCGGCGCCGCTGATCGGGCCGGCCCCGAGTTCGGCGGTCTCGTACGGGTCGTCCGGGTAGTACGTCCGCTCCAGCAGCTCGTCCGCCCCGCGCACCAGCAGCCCCGGGGTCAGCACCCCGGGCCAGCGCCGGACCCGCGCGTGCGGGCAGCCCGCCGCGAGCTCCTCGTACGGGCCCACCCGGGCGATCCGGTCGCCCTCGACCAGGACCGCCCCGCCGGACAGCGGCGCGCGGCCCGCCCCCGGGAGCAGGAGGTCGGCGGTGTGAAGCGTCAGCACGGGTGGGTCAGTTCGTCGAGATGAGCTTCAGCTCGGGGTGGGCCGTGCCACCCTCGATCGCCGTCGACGAGATGTGCGAGACCACGCGGTCGTCGACCGGGTCGTTCGCCGGGTCGTCGTGCACGAGGAGGTGCTCGTACGTCGTCGCGCGCTGCGCCGGGACCCGGCCCGCCTTGCGGATCAGGTCGATGATCTCCTGGCGGTTCGAGCGGTGCTTGGCGCCCGCCGAGGAGACGACGTTCTCCTCCAGCATGATCGAGCCGAGGTCGTCCGCACCGTAGTGCAGCGAGAGCTGGCCCGCTTCCTTGCCCACGGTCAGCCAGGAGCCCTGGATGTGGGCGATGTTGTCGAGGAAGAGCCGCGCGATCGCGATCATGCGCAGGTACTCGAAGACCGTCGCCTGGGTGCGGCCCTTGAGGTGGTTGTTCTCGGGCTGGTACGTGTACGGGATGAAGGCGCGGAAGCCACCCGTCCGGTCCTGCGTGTCCCGGATCATCGCGATGTGCTCGATGCGCTCGGCGTTCGTCTCTCCGGTGCCCATCAGCATGGTGGAGGTGGACTCCACGCCCAGCTCGTGGGCGATCTCCATGATCTCCAGCCAGCGCTCGCCGGACTCCTTCAGCGGGGCGATCGCCTTGCGCGGCCGCTCCGGCAGGAGTTCGGCGCCGGCGCCCGCGAAGGAGTCGAGGCCCGCCGCGTGGATCCGCTTGATGGCCTCCTCCGCGGAGACGCCCGAGATGCGGGCCATGTGGTCGACCTCGGAGGCGCCGAGGGAGTGGATGACCAGCTGCGGGAACGCCTTCTTGATCGCGGAGAAGTGCTCCTCGTAGTACTCCACGCCGTAGTCCGGGTGGTGTCCGCCCTGGAACATGATCTGCGTGCCGCCGAGCTCGACGGTCTCCGCGCAGCGGCGCAGGATGTCGTCGAGGTCGCGGGACCAGCCCTTCTTGGTGTCCTTCGGGGCCGCGTAGAAGGCGCAGAACTTGCACGCCGTGACGCACACGTTCGTGTAGTTGATGTTGCGCTCGATGATGTACGTCGCGATGTGCTCGGTGCCGGCGTAGCGGCGGCGGCGCGCCGCGTCGGCGGCCTGGCCGAGCGCGTGCAGCGGGGCGTGCCGGTAGAGGTCGAGCGCCTCTTCCTTGGTGATCCGGCCCCCTGCGGCGGCACGGTCGAGGACAGACTGGAGAGCGGCCTGGTCGGTCACCGGTGCGTCACCTTTCGGCGGTGTCAAGAGGTACGGACCGATCCAGCCTACGCCAGGGCCCGTCGGCGGCTTTCAGGGGATGCGGGTCAGGTCGCCCTCGGGGTTTCCGGCCGGTCCGTCGCCCGACTTGTAGTGGAGCGTCCCGTCGGCGTTCAGGGTGAAGCGCTCGTCGGCGGAGCCGTTGGAGCAGATGCCCGGCGCCGGGTTGGTGCCGCCCGCCGTGTCCAGGACGAGGGAGCGGTCGGTGGCGGAGGCCAGCTTCCAGTCGCCGCTGCAATCGGTGCCGAAGAGCGGCAGGACCGACTTGTCCCGGCCGACGATCTCGCCGACCTTGCCGGCCTTGATCGTGATCTCGAACTCGCTGGGGACCCCCGCGCGGGCGGTGGTGACCGTGCCCTTCCAGGTGCCGGTGAGCTCCTTGGGGACGTCGCCCCGGGTGCCGGACGGCGCCGTCGAGGGTTTGGCGGTCGAAGGGGTGCCCGAGGGAGTGGCGCTCGGGGAGCCCTTCGGAGCCGGGGTCGCCGCCGTCGCCGGGGGCCGGGCGGCGGTGTCGCCCGAGGCGTGCTCGCCGGCGTCGCCGCCGGTGCCGGGGAGCAGCCCCAGCCCGTACAGGCCGCCGCCGGACAGCACGGCCAGGACGGCCGTCGCCGCGAGCACCAGCGAGCAGCTGAAGCGCCGCCCGGCCGCACTGAAGCTGACCTGGCGCGCCTGGTCGGGGGAGGTCCGCGGCTGCGGCACCCCGCCCCCGCCGGTCTCGGTGGGGCTGTGCGCCGCGTCCGGCGGGGGCGGCGGCCCGTAGGGCCCGTACGAAGGGACGGAGCCGCCGGAGCCGGCGGCGCTCCCGTACGAGGGGTCCGGCGCGCCGAAACCGACCGCGGGTCCCCCGTACGAGGAGGCCGTGAACGGCACCGGCCCCGAAGCCGATTCGGCGAAGGGCACCGGCCCGGATCCCTGCGCGGGGCCCGGCGGAGCGGCCTCCAGGTCCAGCAGGGCCATCGCCGCGCGGCTGGCGTCCTCCACCACCGGCGCGGGAAGCCAGCCGGGGGCGCGCAGGGCGCCGGCGAGCGCCTGCGCGATCCCGGCCGGGGCGGGCCGGTCGGCGGCGGCCTTGGCCAGGCAGGCCGCGATCAGCTCGCGCAGCGCGCCGGCCGGGACGGCGTCGAGGTCCGGCGGCTCGTGGACCACCTTGTAGAGGAGGGTCGCCGAGTTGTCCCCGGTGAACGGCGGCTGCCCGGTGGCCGCGAACGCGAGCACGGCGCCGAGGGAGAAGACGTCGGCCGCCCCGGTGATCCCCTTGCCGAGGATCTGCTCGGGGGACATGTAGCCGGGGGAGCCGATGGAGACGCCGGTGGAGGTCAGCGAGGCCGTCCCGTCGGTGGCCCGGGCGATGCCGAAGTCGATCAGCCGGGGGCCGTCGAGGGTCAGCATCACGTTCGAGGGCTTCACGTCCCGGTGGACCAGTCCCAGCCCGTGCACGGCCGTCAGGGCGCGTGCCAGGCCTTCGCCGACGGCCCGTACGGAGCCCTCGGGAAGAGGGCCGTGCGCGGCCACGGCGCCGCCGAGCGAGGGGCCCGCCACGTACCCGGTGGCCACCCAGGGCACGGCCGCTTCCGGGTCGGCGTCCAGGACGGGCGCGGTCCACTCGCCGCCGACGCGGCGGGCGGCCTCCACCTCGCGGCGGAAGCGGGCGCGGAACTCCTCGTCGGAGGCGAAGTGCGGGTGCACGATCTTGACGGCGACGGTCCTGCCGCCGGCGCTGCGGCCGAGGTAGACCCGCCCCATGCCGCCCGAGCCGAGCCGGCCGAGCAGCCTGTACGCGCCGATGGTCCGCGGTTCGCCGGCTTCGAGCGGCTGCATCGCGTCCCCCCTCCCCCGTCGGTGCCTGAGCACTGAGCACTGAGCGCTGACGGCCGGTCCCGGACCGGCCAAGAGCACCTTAGGGGGTGGGCGGCCCGCCGCGGCGAGGTATTCCCACTCGTGGACGGGAAAGCGAAAAGAGGGGGAATTCCCGGGAAACGGCATTTCCGCCGAAGCGAACCGGAACCAGAACCGGAACCGGAACCGGAACCGGCGGCCCCGATCGGAAATGATCAGACGCGCACGCCGTCCCCGTTCAGCAGCTCCACCGCGACATCCGCGTCATAGCCGGTACTCGGTCCCGTGCGACGGGCGAATTCCCTTACACCGGCCAACTGTTCGGGCCCGAAGCGGAAGTCGAGCGTGGTGAAGTACCGCTCCAGGAGATCGGCGTCGAAGGCTTCCCAGCGGGCCGCCTGCTCGGCGACCTTGGCGACCTCTTCCAGGGAGAGGTCGCGGGAGTCGAGGAAGGCCTCGTGCACCTTCTGCACGACGGCCGGTTCGCGGGCGAGGTAGTCCTTGCGGGCGGCCCAGACGGCGAAGACGAACGGCAGCCCGGTCCACTCCTTCCACATCAGCCCCAAGTCGTGCACGTGGAGGCCGAGCCGGGGCGCGTCGTGCAGCGAGGCGCGGAGCGCGGCGTCCCCGATCAGTACGGCGGCGTCGGCCTCCTGCATCATCAGCCCCAGGTCGGGCGGGCAGGTGTAGTAGTCCGGCTCGACCCCGTACCGCTCGGAAAGCAGCAGCTGGGCGAGGCGTACGGACGTGCGGGAGGTCGAACCGAGGGCGACGCGCGCTCCGTCCAGCTGCTCCAGCGGTACCTGCGAAACGATCACGCAGGACATCACGGGACCGTCGCAGCCGACCGCGAGATCGGGGAACGCGACGAGCTGGTCGGCGTTGCGGAGGAACTCCACGAGGGTGATCGGACCCATGTCGAGCTCCCCCTGGACGAGGCGCTCACTGAGCTTCTCGGGGGTGTCCTTGGTCAGCTCCAGGTCCAGCAGCGTGCCGGTTCTGGCCAGTCCCCAGTAGAGCGGAAGGCAGTTCAGGAACTGAATGTGGCCGACGCGGGGCCGGCTGCGATAGACGTCCACATCGCGAGACTAGCCCCCGTGTCTCCGTCAGCCTTCAGGCGGCCCTCAAACGTCCGGGTGACGTGATCTTTCCCTCTGGTCTCCGCCACAGGGTGCGTGCTAGGCTCGTCGCAAGTTGCAGTTTGGTTTCCCTTGCAGTACGAGGCCTGCGGAGAATGTGACCCGCAGGCTTTTGTAGTTTTCAGACTTCTTAGCAGGTTCTGGAGCAGGGCGACCCTTTGGCCCATAGGAGGGCTCATGGCTACCGGAACCGTGAAGTGGTTCAACGCTGAAAAGGGCTTCGGCTTCATCGCCCAGGACGGCGGCGGCCCGGATGTCTTCGTCCACTACTCCGCGATCAACGCCTCTGGCTTCCGCTCCCTTGAGGAGAACCAGATGGTGAACTTCGACGTCACGCAGGGTCCGAAGGGCCCGCAGGCGGAGAACGTCACCCCGGCCTAATCGCCTGGGCCAACCTAATCGCGGTTGGATAAGCAGTACCCAAGGAGCCCTGCCTCCTCCGTGCGAGCGGAGGTGGCGGGGCTCCTGCCTTTTCCCTCCCGGGTGGAGGTCGGGGCCGAAACGCCGACCGCCCCCGGTCACCGTCGAGACGGTGACCGGGGGCGGTCCGTGTGCGGGTCGGGCCGGACGGCTTACCGAGCCGGCGGCGTCGTCGGCGGCGTCGTCGCCGGAGCCGCCGTGATCTTCAGGTCCAGGACCAGGACCACGTTGTCCTTCGTGATCAGGCGCAGGTGGTACGTGCCCGGGGCGACTTCCGTGGTGAACAGCTCCGGCAGCGCGATCTTGCCGTCGGCACCGGCCGGGGCCAGGAGCAGGCTCGTGACCTTGTTGCCGTCCTTGTCCTTGAACCAGGGGCCCTTGGACTTCGCCGGGTCCACGGGGACCCACGGCCCGTCCTTCTCCTTCTGCTCGACGAGTCCGGCGGTGACCTGCGTACCCTCGGCGGCCTTGCCCTGGGCCGTGGCCGTGAACTCCAGGCCCTTCAGGCCCTTGCCCGCCTCGACCTCCAGCGGCTTGTCCGCGCCGTCGTCGGTCCGGGCCAGCTTGTCCGCGACCGGGGCCGGCTTCGCCGTGACCGTACCGGTGAAGCTCACCGTCAGCTGCGCCTCGGTGTTGTACGCCGCCACCCGCAGGGTGAACCCGCCCGCCTTGGCACCGGCCTTCAGGCCGGGCAGCGCCGCGACGCCCTCGGAGTCGGTCTCGACCACGAGGAACGTCTTGCCCTCGGCGCCGATGGTGGAGCCCGTGGTGTCGTCCTTGAGCTCGAACAGGATGGGCTTCGCCGCGGCCGGCTTGCCGTCGCTGAGCACCGCCTTGATCCGCGGGACCGCCGTGAACGCCGAACCGGCCTCGGCCTTGAGCTCCGCGCTGCCGAGCAGTTCCAGCTTGGCCAGGGTCGGCGTCGGCGTGGGCTTCGGCTCCTCCGGCTTCGGCGTGGGGGTCGGGGTGGGCTTCGGCGTCGGGGTGGGGGTCGGCGTGGGCTTCGGCGTCGGGGTGGGAGTCGGCGTGGGCAGCGTCGAGGTGGGCGGCGTCGGGTAGTTGCCGACCGGCGGGTTCGGCACCCCGGCGGCGCCGTTCTGGTACTGGTGCATGTACCCGAGCACCGTGTTCACGTACTCGCGGGAGTTGTTGTAGCTGAGGATCGCCCGGTCGAGCTGCGCCTGGTCCGAGAGGTTGCGGTCGCCCGCGCACAGGTAGAGGCCCGCGCCCAGCGCCGCGTCGTAGATGTTGTTCGGGTCGCGCTTGGAGTCGCCGTTGCCGTCGGCGCCCCAGGTGGCCCACGTGGAGGGGATGAACTGGAGCGGGCCGACGGCGCGGTCGTAGACGGCGTCCCCGTCGAACTCGCCCTTGTCGGTGTCCTTGATCTCGGCGAACCCGTTGCCGTCGAGGCGCGGCCCGCGGATCGGCTTCTCGGTGTAGCCGTCGTTCTTGAGCCCGTAGCCGGAGGCGTGGACGGACTCGACGCGGCCGATGCCGGCGAGCAGCTGCCAGGGCAGCTTGCAGCCGGGGAGCGCGGCGGCCACGGAGATCTCGGCCCGCTTGTACGCGTCGAGGGCGGTCGCGGGTATGCCGCTGGCCCCCTCACCGGCACCCGCGCCCGCGGTGGGCGGTACGGCGGGATCGGCGAGCGGGTCGGGCAGATCGAGGCGGGCGTCGCCTCGGTCGGTGGCCTGGGGGCTGTCCGGGGTGGGCTCGGACTCGCCCGCATCGGCGGTGGACGTGTTGGTCACCACCGCGGCGGTCGTCAGGCTGGCCGCGAGCGCGGCCGTGCACAGGACCTTGCGCGAGGTGTTGACGAGGTGACGGTGAAGCGGCTTCACAGTGCGGCGATCCCCCCAAGGCGGCCGACAAGGTATACGACGGCGGGTCGAGCCGTGGATATCCACTGTCTATCAGGTATTCGGACGCGACTCACCGCCACCCGGGCAGATGTGACACACCATTCGTCTCGGCTTCACCGGGTCCTCACGGCCGTCCGGACAAAGGACGTTGGTCCATGGTGGAAAGGCACCAAAGACCTACTGTTTGGTACGCCTTGGGTCCTTAGGGTGGTTTCATGGCGACCAGTACCAGGAACGACCGGCGGCGCGAAGCCCGCGAACGACTGCGCGCACAGCGGGAACAGACGGCCCGGCGCACGAGGCTGCGCGGCCGGCTGCTGGTCGGCGGAGCGGTCGCGGCGGTGCTGGCCATCGCGGCGGGGGGTGCGGTGTTCGCCACCGGCTCCCAGCCCTCCGGCGCCGACGGGCCGTTCGTCCAGCCCGCGCACACCACGGGCAGGGACGGCATCACCGTCCCGTACGGAAAGGCGGACGCGAAGAACGTCCTGTCGGTCTGGCTCGACCCGCGCTGCCCTTACTGCGCGGGCGTGGAGACCGGCCTCGGCACGACCTTCCGGGAGGACGCGGACGCGGGCGCCTTCCGGGTCGAGTACCACTTCGCCACCTTCCTGGACGGCGCGCTGGGCGGCAAGGGCTCGAAGCGGGCCCTGAACGCGCTCGGGGCGGCGGTGAACGAAAGCCCCGAGAAGTTCATGGAGTACCTCCAGGTGCTGTTCGCGAACCATCCCGAGAAGGAATCGGACGACACGTTCGGCTCGACGGCGACCCTGCTGGAACTCGCGGACCGGGTACCGGGGCTGCGTACGCCCGCCTTCGACCGGGCGGTCAAGGAGCTCACGTACATGCCGTGGGTGGAGAAGGTCGGGCAGGCGTTCTACGACCAGGGCAAGAAGGGCACGCCGGACGTGTCCATCGACGGGAAGCAGCTCGTGCTCAACTCCGGCAAGGGGATCGAGTCCGTCACGCCGGAGGCGTTCCGGAAGCTGGTCGCGGAGAACCGGAAGGCCTGAGGGGTAAGGGCGGTGCGCCACGGACGGATCCGGCTCCGCCGGTCCTACGGTGGGATGCCATGACCACCATCGAGCCGGTCCGCGTCCCCGACCTGTCGGACCGCCCCCACGAGCTGACCGTCGAGCGGTCGATGATCGCCACCGAGCACACCCTGTACGCGGGGTGGACCGAGGAGTTCGACCGCTGGTTCGCGGCCCCCGGCTCGGTGCTGATGCGGGCCGAGGTGAACGCGCCGTTCTTCTTCGAGACCGAGTCCGCACCCGAACCGGAGGGCCCCCGCACCAGGCACCCGCACTACGGGCGCTTCCTGCGCCTGGTCCCGAACCGGCTGGTGGAGCTGACCTGGGTGACGGGCCGGGGCGGCACGGAGGGCGCCGAGACCGTCGTCACGGTCGAACTCCTCCCCCACCCGATCGGCACCCACGTCCGGCTGACGCACGCGGGCTTCCACGACGAGGCGGCCCGCGACCGGCACGCGGCGGCCTGGGAGCAGGTGCTGATCCAGCAGGACGAGGCGCTGACCGGGGATGAGTAGGCGGCCGGTGACCGGGGCCCGCGCGGCGAGGCCGGGCCGGACCCTCAGGCGACGCGCTCGGGCTCCACGGGGAGCCAGAGCTCGGCGTCGGCCTCGGTGTGGTCCGGTGACATGCGCAGGCGCAGGATCTCGGGGCCGGTACGGCTGCGGTACGGGTTCGACGGGAACCATTCGGTGAACACGTCACGCCACAGCTCCTGGATGGCCCGCGGTGCGGGTCCGGAGGTGGTGAAGACGGCCCAGGTCCCGGCCGGGACGGCCAGGGAGCCCTCGGTGGACGTGATCACGCCGTGGTAGTAGTCGAGCTCGGTGCCCTCGGCCCGGCCGGGGTCGAGGTCGTCGCAGACCGCGACGATGCCGTGCGGCTCCTGGTCCGAGAGCTTCTCCAGGCGCTCCAGCGTCCGCGGGTCGATGCCGCGGACGAAGTCGATGATCGCCTGGTTCGGACCCGCGTGAACCAGGGGCACACGGGCCTTGGGTCCGGCGACGGTGAAGGCCGGCTTGTCCACGACGCGATAACGCATGCTGCTGCTCCCTTCGATGGTGAGGCGGAAGGCCATCCGGGACTGGGAGCTGAGCGTGGCGCCCGTGCGCCGGGCCTCACCCGGCCCGACGCCGTGCATGGCGCGGAACGCACGGGCGAACGCCTCGCCCGAGCCGTAGCCGTGGCGCACGGCGATGTCCAGCAACGTGTCGCGCCCCGCCAGCACTTCGGCACCCGCGAGGGTGAGCCGGCGGCGGCGGACGTACTCCGACAGCGGCATGCCCGCCAGTGCGGAGAACATCCGGCGCAGGTGGTACTCCGAAGTGGCCGCGATGCGCGCCAGCTCGTCCACCTCGATCGTCTGGCCGAGGTGGCGCTCGATGTGCTCCATGGCCTGGTTCAGCCGCTCCAGCATGCCCGGTGTCCTTCCTCTTCGCGCTCACCACGCTAGGCGGCGCCCACCGTGCCGGACCCGACATTCCGTGCCCGATGAAGTCGGGTGCCGCGCCCCCCGGGACCGGCCCGCGGTGACCGCGCACCGCGAAACCTGCGCCCCGCCGAACAGGTGAGCCGCGCCTCCCCCGGCCGTGTCGGCCGGCCGTCACATTCGGCGGGGTTGTTCCGTCATTGCTGTGGAACGGTCCGCGATCCGCACGGCACACAAGGAGACCACGATGGACGCCCGCCTCGACTTCTTCGGCAACGCCCTGGCTGCCAAGTTCTCGCGCTACATCAACTCGGCGGGCAAGGTCATCTCGGACTCGGCCCTGCCGCACGCCACCCAGGAGCTGGTGAAGCTGCGGGCCAGCCAGATCAACGGCTGCGGCTTCTGCACGGACATGCACTACAAGGACGCCGTGCACGCCGGAGAGGACGCCCTGCGCCTCAACATGGTCGCCGCCTGGCGTGAGGCCACGGTCTTCACCGATGCCGAGCGGGCGGCCCTGGAGCTGGCGGAGCAGGGCACGCGCATCGCCGACGCGGCGGGCGGGGTCACGGACGAGGCGTGGGCGAACGCCTCCAAGTACTACGACGAGGACCAGATGGTGGCCCTGGTCTCCATCATCGCCCTGATCAACGCCTACAACCGGATGAACGTCCTCGTCCGCCAGCCGGCGGGCGGCTATCAGCCGGGCCAGTTCGGCTGACAGCGAGGCCGGCCGAGGTCGCCCCCTTGTCATTCCGCCTTGCGGAACCGCTTGGCCAGCACCGGGTCCGACTCCCACCACAAGGCGGTCCCGGTGTGCTCCTCCTCTGCGGCCACCGCCCGGTGGGCGGTGCCGCCGTCGGCCCGTACCCGGAACAGCAGGCCGGGGCAGACCCGCAACACGACGCCGATCAGCACGATGGAGGCGACCACGTAGACCGGCGGGACCGTGATGGCCGCGAGGAGCGGAAGCAGGACGGCGGCCTTCGCTCCGGTTCCCTGGGCCACGACCCGGGAGTCCCGGCCCTCGGTCAGCTCCACCGTCACGGTGTTGGAGCGGGTGCCGTCCTTCGCTGCGACCCGGACGGTGTGGGTGCCCGCGGCCACGGGGAACCGTGCGCTGGTGCCCTGGTCGACCTGCCCGACCACCACGCCGTCCACGACCACGGTCCACGTTCCCGACCGGCCCAGCCCCGGCTCGTCCGCGCGCACCACAACGGTCCCTGTCATGAGCCCCCCCCGCTCCCTCGCTGCTCAGGCAGCGAAACCGCGGCACATACTAGGGCCGCGCCCCCGGTCCGCGCCCTCGGGCCCCGTACCGCTACGCGTACAGCGCGTCGATCTCCGCCGCGTAGCGCTGCGCCACCGCCGTGCGGCGCAGCTTCAGGGTCGGGGTCAGGGTGCCCGCCTCGATGGTGAAGTCCTCCGGCAGGATCCGGAAGGCGCGGATGCGGGCCGGGCGGGAGACCGTGGCGTTGGCCGCCTCGACCGCCTCCTCGACCAGGGCCCGGACCCCGGGGTGGGCCGCTGCCGCGGCCAGGTCGAAGGCCTCCAGGCCCTCCCGGCGCGCCCACGCCCCGATCTCCTCCGCGTCCAGGGTGACCAGGGCGACCGGGTGGGGGCGGCGGTCGCCGATGAGGACCGCCCGCGAGACGTACCGGGAACGCTGGACGGCGAACTCGACCTCCGTCGGGGTGATGTTCTTCCCCGCCGAGGTGATGATCAGCTCCTTCTTGCGGCCGACGATCGACAGGTACCCGTCGGCGTCCAGTTCCCCCAGGTCCCCGGTGTGCAGCCAGCCCTCCGCGTCCAGTGCCCGTGCCGTCGCGTCCGGGTTCGCGTGGTAGCCGGGGAAGACCATCGGCCCGCGGACCAGGATCTCTCCGTCCTGCGCGATGCGGACCTCGCAGCCCGCGATGGGCCTGCCGACCGTGCCGTGGCGGGTGGCTTCCGCGTGGTTCATGCTGATCAGCCCGGCGGTCTCGGTCATCCCGTAGCCCTCGTAGATGGTGATCCCGCAGGCCCGCAGGAAGTCCATGGTCGCCGGGGCGATCGGCGCCGCGCCGGTCACCGCCTGGTTCAGCCGGCCCCCGAAGGCACTCCTGACCAGCGAATAGAGGTTCTTCTCGGCCTCCTCCCAGGCCGGCCGGTCGGCCTCCGGGAGCCGTCCTTCCGCCGCGAGCACCCCGATCCGCACCGCTTCCCGGAAGCTCTCGGCGCCGCCCTCCCGGGACTCGGCCATCGAGAGCACCACCGAGTGCACCTTCTCGAACAGCCGGGGAACGGAGGGCAGATGGGTGGGCTTCGCCTCGGCCAGCTCGGAGAGCACGTCCTCGATCCGGCCGCCGAAGTAGCACAGCTCCCCGCCCGCCAGCAGGGTCGTGAACTGGATCAGCTGGGCCAGCACGTGCGCCAGCGGCAGGTACAGGTACGTGGAGTCGCCCGGTCCGCCGTGGATCAGCGGGCGCGTCGCGTCCTGGATGGCGCCCATGTTGCCGTGCGTGAGACGGCACCCCTTCGGCAGGCCCGTCGTCCCCGAGGTGTAGATGATCGACGCGTCGGACTCCGGGGTCACCTGCCGGGCCCGCTCCAGGAGTTCCGCCTCCGGGGCCGCTTCCATGTCGGCCAGCGCGTCCATCCGCACGACCGCCCGCAGGGCCGGCAGTTTCGCCCGCAGCGCCTCCACCCGGTCCGCCTGCGCCGCGTCGTCGCAGACGACGGCCACCGCCTAGGCGTCCGAGAGGACCCAGGCCAGCTCCTCCTCCCCGGCCGAGGGGTAGACCGGTACGAGGACGGCGCCCGCCGCCATGATCCCGAAGTGGGTGTACGTCCATGCCGGGCGGGTTTCGGCCAGGACCGCCACCCGCTCCCCGGGACCCACCCCCAGCCCGATCAGCGCCCGCCCGGTGCGCCGTACGCGCTCGTGCAGTCCGGCGTACGTGACGGTGGCCCAGCCCCCGCCCCCGTCCCCGTCCCCGCCCTCGTCCCCGTCCGGGTCCCGGTGGCGCAGGGCGGTCTCGCCGCCGTACCGCTCCGCCGTCCACTCCGTGAACACCGCCAGCGTCTCCGGTCGCACAGCGTCCATCGCGTTCGCCTCCCTGGGGTCCGTACGGCGTACGGCGCACGGCGCGCGTACGTCCGACCGACGCTAGGCAGCCAAAGCCCCCGTGCGACATGACCGGAAGCGTCACGACCCCTGACCCGAGCGCTCATCCGGGCTACCGTCGGTCCCATGGGGAGGCGGACGATCACCGTGCACCACGTGCGTGCCGTGCTCGCGGGGGCGGCGCGCGGCGGCATCGACACCGTGCCGCTGCTCCAGGAGGCGCAGATCCCGCCGCTGCTGCTCGGGGACGACCGGGCGCGGATCACTCCGGCGCAGTTCGCCCGGCTGTTCCGGGCGCTGTACCGCACCACCCAGGACGAGTTCCTCGGCCTGTCGGCGGTGCCGAGCCGCCCGGGTACGTTCGCGATGATGTGTCACGCCTCGCTGGGCTGCCGGGATCTCGGCGCGGCGGTGGAGCGCGCGGCCACCTTCTACGGCCTGTTCCCGGGCGGCCCGGAGCTGCTGCTGGAAGTGGCGGGCGGCGAGGCGCGTTTCACGGTGCGCAACGATTTCGCGCGGGACGAGGAGCGGTTCCTGACCGAGTGCGTGCTCGCGATCTGGCACCGGCTGAGCAGCTGGCTGATCGGGCGGCGGATCCCGCTGGGGTACGCGGCGTTCGCCTACCCGGCGCCGCCGCACGAGGCCGAGTACGAGGTCCTGTTCGACTGCCCGGTCCGCTTCGGGTCGGACCGCACGGGGGCCGCCTTCGACGCGCACTGGCTGACCGCACCGCTCGTACGGGACGAGGCGGCGCTGGACGCGATGCTGCGGCGGGCCCCCTTCGACCTGCTGTCGCGGCCGGAGTACGGGACCACGGTCGCGGAGCAGGTACGCCGGGCTCTGGCAGGGCAGTTGCGGGCCTCTCCGCGGCTGCCGGCGCTGGGCGAGGTGGCGGCGCGCCTCGCGGTGTCCCCGGCGACGCTGCGGCGCCGGCTCCGGCAGGAGGGCACCTCGTTCCAGCAGCTGAAGGACCACGTCCGGCGGGACGCCGCGATCGCGGGGCTGGCGGAGGGCACCGAGCCGATAGCGGAGCTGGCGGCCCGTCTCGGCTTCTCGGAGGACACGGCCTTCCACCGCGCGTTCCGCCGCTGGACGGGCACGACCCCGGGCGCGTACCGCATCGCATCGACCAGCTGAGCCGGGATCGGCGTCAGGCGAGCATTTCTCATTTTTCAGGTGTGGACTTGTTGGTTACGTCATGCACGTCGAACAGCCACACCGACCCTCCCTCCTGGAAATACTTCAAGATCGTCACCAAGGCGACCAATTGCGCGAGGAGGAATGCCCCCGAGGCGACGGGCATGCGATAGATGTACATCAACAGGCTGGAGGTGGAAGAGCGATAACGTCGTTCGGTCCGGAACGTCTGGACGTCCATGGAAAGGCCGGAAAAGGTCATCACCGACGCGAACGCGGCAATGGCGGGAACCGTGTTCTGGAGGCCCAGGCCGACCATCTGCGCGATGACATCGTGAACTCCGACCGGTACAGCGAAAGCGGCGGTGACGGAGAGGGCCTTCGCCGGGCCGTTCCGACCGAGGAGGTCTCGCCACAACGCGCCCAGGAAGAACCCTCCGCTCGCCCAGATCACCTGCCAGTAGAGGATCTCGTACATCACCGCCAGGAATCCTGTGGAGTTTTCCGATGCAAGGCTCCACGAGGGGCCGCTCACCATGTCGAGCCAGTACATCACCCCTGTGGCGGGGAGGCCGATCAGACTGCTAATTAGCGCACATCTACAGGCATTTCCCCACCACGATCCCATCGGACCGAAGGCGAAGGGCAGGTCAACGGCCCTTACCCCCTCCGGAAAACCTCGATCCAATTGGTCAATTTCTTGCTCGATGGCTTCTCGCGACCCCGACTGTTCGGCCGACGGACCCGCTTTCAGGTGGTGCAGACGAGACTGGAGGTCCCTATACCGGCGCGCTGTTCGCAGCAACTCCGATCGATCGGTCCGCAAAACGACCTGTCCCACTAGCCCACCCCTCCCTGCGGGTTTCTCCAGGACAGACCTGGACCGACCGGCAGCCAGCAGGAACGCCGCAGCGAGAATCCCGAGAACCAGCGTCGTGACATATCCGGAGAATCCGAAGTAGGTCGCATAATTGGGCACCACCATAACGGCGAAGAAGATGACCAGGAAGGCCCTTTCGGACTCATTGGGCGTGAAGGAGTCGGTCTCACGCTGTTCGGCCCTGCAGACACGCAACACTCCCACCAGGGCCAGTGGCGCCAGCTGGAGGGCGATGTCCCCGAGCACGCGGAACGAGTCGCTCGCGAACCACTGCCACCACCGGCCGTACGTTGCGAGCTTGTACCAGTCGTGCACAGTCGGCGCGAGGTCGGTGAGCCAGGTCCTGCGCTCCCAACTACGGCCGAACGCGAGGAACGCCCAGAGCCCCGTCAAACCCGACACCACCGCCGCGACGCAGATCATCACCCACTGCCACCGCCGCCTCCAGTCCAGGAGCAGGAGGCGCTGCCCACAGGCGAAGACGCCCAGGAACCACACGAAGATCGGTGCCACCGATGCGATCACCACCAGCCGTGCACCCGGAGAAGAAAGCCGGCCCTCGCTCGTGGAAAGCAGTGCGGACTCGAACAGCTCGGCGAACACGTAGAGGGTGACCAGGCAGCCGGCGAACACACACACCGCAACACGGACATGTGTGCTCAGTGTGCCGAAGAGACACAGAACCACGCCGACGAACAGGATCGAGAACACCGATACCGTCGGCGCATAGTCATGCCCCCAACCGAATTTTGAACTCAGGAAGCGATAAAGATCATCACCCATGAAGGTGATGAACCCGAGAAATACCAGGATCAGCACCCAAAAACGCAATCCGGCAAATGCTCTTTTCTCCAGCGGTAGCGGATTCCGCCCCAAGCCTCGCCGGAGTCGGCGGCCCGCAATGAGGGAAAGAGCCCCTGTCGCGATGTACGGGAACGCACTGGACGCGCTGGCGGCACCCAACGCCTCCCAATCCTGCCCGCGCGTCTGCACAATGGCAGTCCACAGCTGGGCCGCAGGCGGCCGGAATGCAATTCTGGGAGATTCGCGAGCGTTCTTCCAGAGAAGTTCCCCGCGCGCTTCACTATCAGCTGTCGGGGGCTCCACTGATGCGGCGACCGGCCCACCCAGTTTCACATGAACGCTCGCCCACTTGGCCTTCTCAAGGCTCGGCGGACGTTTCAGTTCGATCGTCCACTCGTCCCGATTGGGGAAAATCTCCCAAAGTCCCACCTTGAAATCGGCGAGGGCCTGGACCCAGGCGATCGCCTCATAGCTGACGACCACGCCTTCTTTTTGACGGCTCACCGAAACCGGCTGGAACCGCCATTCATAGTCATAGAATTTGGAGTCATCCTTACTGATTTCCGTTTCCTTTGCATCTGCCCCCTTCCCCAGGAGGCAGCGGAGCGCGCTGCGGTAGTCGGCCGCATGGGTGTCCAGAAACAGGTGGGGGGCCTGCTCCCATCCTGCGGGGACGGTGATTTCGGTGACGCTGGTGACCTTGCTGACGTTGCTGCCGCGGTGTACGAACTCCGCCGTGGTGGTGATCTGTGCTTCCTTGAGCCGGTCCGCAGTGCAGGTCGCCGCAGAAGGGGGAGCGGCCCGGGCGGTGGTCGAGACGGCCATTGCCGCGTACAGAATCAGCATGGGCAACAGGAGCAGCATGTGACGCCTGAGGTGGATCACCGCTCCAGGATCTTCTCCGGCGGCTCCGCGTTCCTCCAGGCAGCGCGGCGGAGGCGACTCAAGTTCACCTCGACGGGCCAGTCCGTGGGGCGGGGGTGCGAGGGCGGGTCAGGAAAGGTGAGCTGTGCGGTCAGCGACGTTCCGACCGGTCGGTCACTACGTTCTCCTCACCCACCCCCCGCACGAAACGTTTCGTTGGGAGAGCCGCCCATGCGTTTCCGAATCCCCGTGGCCGTGGCCGCACTGGCCCTGTCACTGCTGACCCCCCTCACGGCGTCCGCCACCGACGCCGAAGCCGAAGCCGCGGCCGGCCGGGCCGGGGACGTCGTCGATGTCGCCCCCTCCGCCTTCCATCCGCTGCCCGGTCAGCCGACCGGCACCAGGGCCTGGAGGATCCACTACCGGTCCACCACCGCCGACGGCGCCCCGAACACCGTCTCCGGCACGGTGATCGTCCCGCAGGACGGCCGGACCGGCCCGCGGCCGCTCGTCACGTACGCCGTCGGCACCGTCGGCATGGGCGATTCCTGCGCGCCGAGCAACAACCTCCCGTACGGCACCGCCATGGAGGCCAACCTCATCCAGCAGCTCACCCTGCGCGGGTGGGCCGTGGTCGTCACCGACTACGAGGGGCTCGGCACTCCGGGGGTGCACACGTACACGGTGGGCCCCTCGGCCGGGCGGGCCGTGCTCGATGCCGCCCGCGCGGCCACCCGGCTGCCCGAAGCGGGGCTGCCGGCGGACACGCCGGTCGGCATCATGGGCTACTCCCAGGGCGGCCAGGCCGGCAGCTGGGCGGCGGAGCTGCAGGGTTCGTACGCCCCCGAGCTGAACGTGAAGGGCACGGCGACGGGCGGGGTCCCGGCCGACCTGATGAAGGTGGCCGAGTTCAACAACGGTTCGTACGGCTCGGGGCTCGTCTTCATGGCGGCGGCCGGGCAGGACGCGGCCTTCCCGGAGCTGCGGCTCGACTCGTACCTCAACCCGGCGGGCAAGGCGCTCGTCGCCGGGATGAGGGAGAACTGCGTGGCCATCGACGCCATCGCGGGATCCTTCAAGCGGATCTCCGACCTCACGACCCGCAATCCGCTGGAACAGCCGGACTGGCAGGCCCGGCTGGACCAGAGCCGGCTGGGCCGGACGGCTCCGGCCGCGCCCGTGCACCTGTACCACGCGCTCGGCGACGAGCTGATCCCGTACGCGGTGGGGCGGCAGCTGCGCGCGGAGTGGTGCGCGAGGGGCGCGAACGTCGAGTGGCGGACCATCTGGGTCGGTGAGCACGTCAGCGGCGTGATCACCCACTCCCTCGCGGCCGGCGACTGGCTCGCCGACCGCTTCGCGGGCCGCCCGACGCACGCCGACTGCTGAGAAGCCCCGCGCCGGGCCCCGGGGGTCAGATACCCGGGGCCTCGGCGTTGCGGACGATGCGTGCGAGGAGCTCGCGGACGGCGGCCGCCTCGGCCTCGGAGAGGCCCTCGGCGAGGCGGGCGTCGAGCCGGGCCACCAGCGCGTCGGCCTGGGCGAATACCTCGGCGCCGCGCTCGGTCATCCGGATCTCGATCAGCGTGCCGTGTATCGGGTGCGGGGTGCGGGCCACCAGGCCGCGCGCCTCCAGCCGGCCGAGCAGGCTGTTCATCGTCTGCGGGGTCACCGAGAGCTTGCGCGCGAGCTCGGCGGCGTTGATCCCGGGATTGTCGCTGAGCACGGCGAGCGCGCCCTGCTGGGCGGCGGTGATCCCCACCTCGCGGACGGCGGCCTCCTTGGCGGCCTGGGTCACGCGCTCGGCCCGCTTGATGGAGATCAGCAGTCGCTCGGAGTGATGCATGGGCCGAGTGTAGGAGACGGTCGCCAGTTCCCGCCGAGACAACAGGCAGCTTGCATAGAGCCATCAGCATGCTGTTAGCTGCATGCATACGAACAAGCTGCCCTTCTTTCCCAAGGAGCTCGCCATGACTGCTGTCCGCACCCGCCCCGCCCTCGGCAACGACCTCGCCCGCGCCATCGTCGACGCCGCCCTCGCCGCGGCCGGGGAGACGGAGCTGCGGTTCGCCGTGGCGGTGGTCGACGAGTCCGGCCACCTCAGCGCCTTCGCGCGGATGGACGGCTCGGGCCTGATGACGATCCAGATCGCCCAGGACAAGGCCTACACCGCCGCCGCCTTCGGCCTGAGCACCACCGACTGGCACGAGTTCGTCGAGAAGGACGCCCAGCTGGCGCAGGGCGCCCGGACCGGCATCGACCGCCTGGTCACCTTCGGCGGCGGCCTCCCGATCGTCGTGGACGGCCAGCTGGTCGGCGGCATCGGCGTCTCGGGCGGCCACTGGTCGGACGACGTCAAGATCGCCGAAGCGGGTCTGGCCGTCATCGCCGCCGGTTAGCCGCCGGCTAGCCGCCGGGCCGGGGAGTCCGCGGGGGCCGGGGCAGCGCCCCGCCCCCCGCGGTCACGGCTTGCGGTACAGGCCGTCGATCTCGCGGTCGAATTCGCGGGCGATCCTGGCGCGCTTCAGTTTCAGGGACGGCGTCAGGTGTCCGGCCGCCTCCGTGAACTCCACCGGCAGCACCGCGAAGCGGCGTATCGACTCCGCGCGCGAGACCAGGCGGTTCGCCTCGTCGACCGCGCGCTGCAAGTCCGCCCGCAGCTCCTCGTCCCGTACGAGCTCCCGCATCGGCACGCCCGTCTTCTTGTGCATCTGCCGCCAATGCGCCAGCCCCTCGGGTTCCAGGGTGATCAGCGCCGTGATGTACGGGCGGTTGTCGCCGATCACCATGCACTGGCCGACCAGCGGGTGGGCGCGCAGCCAGTCCTCCAGGGGGGCCGGGGCCACGTTCTTGCCGCCGGAGGTGATGATCAGGTCCTTCTTGCGGCCGGTGATCGTCAGGTAGCCCTCGTCGTCCAGCTCCCCTATGTCCCCGGTCGGGAACCAGCCGCCCGCCGCCTCCCCCGAGTTCCAGTACCCCGCGAACACGTGCCGCCCCCACAGCAGCACCTCCCCGTCGTCCGCGATCCGCACCGCGGTGCCCGGCAGCGGCCACCCCACCGTCCCGAGCCGCGGTTTCAGCGGCGGGGTCACGGTGCTGGCCCCGGTCGTCTCCGTGAGTCCGTACCCCTCGAAGACGTCGATCCCGGCGCCCGTGTAGAAGGCCGCGAGCCGGCGCCCCAGCGGGGAGCCGCCGCTCAGGACGTAGCGCACGCGCCCGCCCAGCGCCGCCCGGATCCGCCGGTACACGAGCGGGTCGTACAGCGCCCGCGCCGCCCGCAGGCCGAGCCCCGGGCTCCGGCCCTCGACGATCTCCCCGTACCGCTGGGCGATCCGCGCCGCGCGGTCGAACGACGAGGCACGGCCCATCCGTTCGGCCGTCGCCCGGGCGGTGTTGTAGACCTTCTCCAGTACGTAGGGGATGGCCAGCAGGAACGTCGGCCGGAACCCGGCGAGGTCGGCGAGGAGCTCCTCGGTCTGGATGCTCGGCGCGTGCCCGAGCCTGACCCGCGCGCGCATGCACCCCACCGCCACCATCCGCCCGAACACGTGCGAGAGCGGCAGGAAGAGCAGCGTCGAGGCCGCCTCCGTGGTCGCGGACTTGAAGACGGGGTGCAGGAGCTCGACCGCGTTGTCGGCCTCGGCGAAGAAGTTGGCGTGCGTGATCACGCAGCCCTTGGGCCGTCCCGTCGTACCGGAGGTGTAGATGAGCGTGGCCACGGCGTCCGGCGTACGGACGGACCGGCGCGCGTGCACGACGGCGTCGGGCAGGTCCTCCCCGGCCTTGACCAGCCGCGCGATCGCGCCCGTGTCGAACTCCCACAGGTGCGCCAGCCAGGGCAGGTTGGCCCGCTCGGCGCTGATGATGCGGGCCTGCGTGGTGTCCTCGACGGCGCAGGCCACCGCCCCGGAGTCCTGGATGATCCAGCGGGCCTGGAGCGCGGAGGAGGTCGGGTAGATCGGTACGGTGACCAGCCCGGCGGCCCACGCCGCGAAGTCCAGCAGGGTCCATTCGTACGTGGTCCGGGCCATGATCGCGAGCCGGTCCCCCTCGCGCAGCCCCTCCGCGATCAGACCCTTGGCCACGGCCGTCACCTCGGCCGCGAACTGGGCGGCGGTGACGTCGCGCCAGCTGCCGTCGCGCTCCTTGCGGGCGAGCACCACCTCGCCGGGGGCCTCGCGGGCGTTCTGGTACGGGATATCCCCGAGCGATCCGCTCACCGGTACGCCGGCCAGCGCGGGCACCGCCGCCTCCCGCACCACCCCGTCGACGACGGTCAACACGGGCGGTACCAGTGCGGGCGGCACCTGCTGGGGCGGCACGGCTTCCAAAGCGGTCTCCTCGACTCGGCTCGACTCCGGAGTTACCGCCGGTAATCTACGCACGGGTAACCCCTCTGACCAGCCCCTGCGCACCCCTTGGACGAACCCACCCCACTCCTCCACACCCCCCGCACCGCGTGCACCGCGGGCACCGCGTGCGCAGAAAACGCGTTGTGCCGCCGCCGCGCCCCGGGGCAGGGTTGAGGACCATGGGACACCTCGAAACCTCGCACCTGGAGTACTACCTGCCCGACGGGCGTGTGCTGCTCGGTGACGTCTCGTTCAGAGTCGGTGAAGGTTCGGTGGCCGCCCTCGTCGGCGCCAACGGCGCGGGCAAGACGACGCTGCTGCGGCTGATCTCGGGGGAACTCCGGCCGCACAGCGGAACGATCACCTCCAGCGGCGGGGTCGGCGTCATGCACCAGTTCGTCGGCTCCGTACGGGACGAGCGCACGGTCCGCGACCTGCTGGTGTCGGTGTCGCAGCCGCGGATCCGGGCGGCCGCGGCCGCCGTGGACGCCGCCGAGCACCTGATCATGACGGTGGACGACGAGGCCGCGCAGCTGAAGTACGCGCAGGCGCTCAGCGATTGGGCCGAGGCCCGCGGGTACGAGGCCGAGACCGTCTGGGACATGTGCACGACGGCGGCCCTCGGTGTGCCGTACGACCGGGCGCAGTTCCGTGAGGTGCGCACGCTGTCGGGCGGCGAGCAGAAGCGGCTCGTGCTGGAGGCGCTGCTGCGCGGGCCGGACGAGGTCCTCCTGCTGGACGAGCCGGACAACTACCTCGACGTCCCGGGCAAGCGGTGGCTGGAGGAGCGGCTGCGCGAGACCCGCAAGACGGTCCTGTTCATCTCGCACGACCGGGAGCTGCTGGCGCGGGCCGCGCAGCGGATCGTCGCGGTGGAGCCCGGCCCGGCCGGATCCGACGTGTGGGTGCACGGCGGCGGCTTCGCGAGCTTCCCCGAGGCGCGGGAGGAGCGGTTCGCGCGCTTCGACGAGCTGCGCCGGCGCTGGGACGAGAAGCGCGCGCAGCTGAAGCGGCTCGTACAGGACATGCAGCAGTACGCGGCGCGCAGTGACGAGATGGCCTCGCGCTACCAGGCGGCCAAGACCCGGCTGCGCAAGTTCGAGGAGATCGGCCCGCCGCCGGAGCCGCCGCGCAAGCAGGACATCCGGATGCGACTGCAGGGCGGCAGGACGGGCGTGCGGGCGGTGGTCTGCGAGGACCTGGAGCTCACGGGCCTGATGAAGCCGTTCTCCCTGGAGGTCTTCTACGGGGAGCGGGTGGCGGTCCTCGGCTCGAACGGCTCGGGCAAGTCCCACTTCCTGCGGCTGCTGGCGGGCGATGCCGTCGCCCACACCGGAACGTGGAAGCTGGGCGCGCGGGTCGTCCCCGGCCACTTCGCGCAGACGCACGCGCACCCCGAGCTGGCGGGGCGCGCCCTCGTCGACATCCTGTGGACGGAGCACGCCAAGGACCGGGGCGGGGCCATGTCGGCGCTGCGCCGGTACGAGCTGGAACGCCAGGGGGACCAGCCCTTCGACAAGCTGTCGGGCGGCCAGCAGGCCCGTTTCCAGATCCTGCTGCTGGAGCTGGCGGGCACCACCGCGCTGCTCCTCGACGAGCCGACGGACAACCTCGACCTGGAGTCGGCCGAAGCGCTCCAGGAAGGGCTGACGGCGTACGAGGGAACGGTGCTGGCGGTGACGCACGACCGCTGGTTCGCCCGCTCCTTCGACCGCTACCTGGTCTTCGGCTCGGACGGTGTGGTCAGGGAGACCCCGGAGCCCGTCTGGGACGAACGCCGGGTCCAGCGGGCCCGCTGAGGGCGCACGGCCGGGCGGACCCGCCGACCCGCCGACCGTCCGGCCGACCGGCCGTCCGGCTGTCCGGCTCACCGGCTCTCCGGCGCGCCGGACGGCGGTGACGGACTCATACTGAGTGGCGTGACGCGTACTCGGACGGCGGTCGTCTGCGCTGCCGCTCTGGTCGCCGCGGTCCTGCCGCTCGGGGCGGGGACCGCCCCGGCCGGGGCGGTCACGGAACCCGCGCGCAGGTGTGTCAGCTCCCCGGATCCGGCGAAGGCCTCGGGCCAGGCGGCCCGCGTGCTCGACATCGCCCGGGCGGCACAACGGGAGTTCGGGCTCAACTCGGTCGTCTTCCGCGTCACCTCGGGCAAGACGAACCTCGTCACCGGAGCGCTCGGCAGCTCCATGACCGGAGTCCCCGCCGATCCCGCCATGCACTTCCGTACCGGCTCGGTCGGCATCGTCTACATGGCCACCGCACTGCTCGCCCTCGTGGACGAGGGGCAGGTCGGCCTCGACGACCCCATTTCGAAGTGGCTGCCCGACGTCCCCCACGCCGACGAGATCACCCTGCGCATGCTGGGCAGTTCCACCTCCGGCATCCACGACTACGTCACCGACCCCGTGTTCCTCAAGGAGATCGAGGCCAAGCCCTTCCGCCAGTGGACCCCGGCACAAACCCTGGCCATCACCAGCAGGCACCCGCTCTGGTACGAGCCGGGGACGAGCTTCAGCTACTCCCACGAGAACTTCCAGCTGCTCGGCGCCGCCCTGGAGAAGATCACCGGCCAGCCGCTCGACCAGGTGCTCCAGGAACTCGTACTGGACCCGCTCGGCCTGCGCGAGACGATGAACTCCGCGACCCCCGAGATACCGGCCCCGGCCCTGCACGCCTTCACCTCGGAACGCGGCACGTACGAGGAGTCGAGCTACTGGAACCCCTCCTGGACCACCGCCCCGGGCGCGGTCCTGACCGGGGACATATGTGATCTGGCCACCTCCGCCCGCGGCATCGGCACCGGAGCCCTCCTCTCGAAGGAGGCCTTCCGCACCCAGCTGAACCCCGGCACGGTCGGTCTGGGCACCCCGACCAAGCAGTGCCCGGCCCCGTACTGCCGGAAGAACACCGAGGCCCTCCACTTCGGCTTCGGCGTCCTCGTGCTCCACGACTGGATCGCGACGAATCCTTCCTTCTCCGGCTACGCGGCCGTCTCGGCCTACCTCCCGGCACAGGACCTGTCCATCGCGGTCTCCGTGACCAAGGGCCCCTCCTCCCCCGAGGGCAACTCGGCCTCCACGGTGGCCGAGCGGATCGCGAAGGAACTCGCACCCGGCCACCCGCTCACCCTGGGCACCGGCTGAGCCGGCCGGCGGCCGCGAACCCCAGGCCGTCAGGCCCCGGGCCCCGGCCCCCGGGCCTCACTGCCAACCGGCCCCAAGTCGTCAACCGAGCAGGCGACCCTCCGGCCGTGGCTGCCGGGGGATCGCTCTGACGCGACATCACCTCTTCCTTGTGCCGCGTTCCCCGGCACCTCGCGCCGCCCAAGGAGAGCCCCGTGTCCCGACTCCCCCGCCTGGCCACCACCGCCGCGATCGTGGCCGCCGCCTTCACCCTGCTCGTCCCCACCGCCGCAACGGCCGGCGAGCCGCAGCTGTCCGATCCGCGCGCCGTCGCGCCATACCGCTACTCCGCCGGTGAGACCCCGGAGAACATCGCCCTCGAACCCGACGGCTCGGCGAACGTGACCCTGGCCTTCGCCCGGCAGATCGTCCGCGTCGACAGACACGGGTCCTCCCGGCTCCTCTCGGTCCTGCCCGCCGTCTCGAACCCGCTCACCCCCGTCTTCCACTCGGCCGTCGTGACGGGGATCGTGCGCGCCAAGGACGGCACCCTGTACGTCAACTACGCGACCGGAACGAGCGAGACCGGCATCTGGCGCATCGGGCCGCACGGCGGCACGCCCGTCCAGATCGCGCAGCTTCCGAAGGACTCGCTTCCCAACGGCCTCGCCCTCGACGAGAAGCTCGGCGTGTTCTACGTGGCCGACACGGCACGCGGACTCGTCTGGCGCGTCCCGCTGAAGGGCGGAACGGCCACGATCTGGGCCGCGGGGGCCGCGCTCCAGCCGCTCCCCGAGATCGGCCGCTTCCCGGCCGGCGCCAACGGCATCAAGGTCCACAACGGCGCCGTCTGGGTGTCCAACACCGACCGCCAGACCCTGCTGCGCATTCCCGTACGCCGCGACGGCATCGCCGGCACGATCGAGACCAAGGCGACCGGACTCGCCGGCATCGAAGACTTCGCCTTCACCGGGAAGGACGACACGGTCCTCGCCGCGCTGAGCCGGGACGACGAACTCGCGCTCGTGCGCCCGAACGGCACCCACGCCATCGTCCTCACCGCCCCGGACGGCCTGGCCAGCCCGACCGCCGTGGCGGTGTTCGAAAAGCAGGAAGCCAAGGAGGAGACGGACAAGCAGGAGGGGACGGACAAGCAGGAGAAGCAGGAGAAGACCGTCTACGTGACGAGCGCCGCCTACTTCACCGCCGTGCGGGACCCCAACCTCCTCACGGCCCGCCTCGAAGACGGAGAGGAGAAGGGGCAGGGCTAGGTCTCCGGAACACTCCCGCCCACCCGCCTAGGCGTCCACACCGGTTATCGCCTGCGGGTCGTAACCGATCACGAGTACGGAAGCGTGCACCTAGGCCGCCACGCCCACGGCGGGCGGGGGTGGGCAGTCGCGGCAGCGGCCGGGGGCGGGGGCGCGGAAGGCTCGGTCGCAGCCGTCGCAGGTCTGGAAGGGGTCCGGGCGTTTGATCGGCCTCGGGGCCGGGGCTTGTGGCAGGTGGGGCGGGAGGAGCTCTCTCAGGCGGTAGGCCAGTACGGAGGCGGGGCTGCGCATCGACTCCGGGAGGTTCGTGGTCAGGGCCAGCACGATGGCTTCCGGATCCGCACCCCGGTCCAGCCAGGCCGTTACGCCGGGTGCGAGGCGCTGTACGTCCCGCTCGGCCAGCAGGAGGCGGGGCTCGCGTTGACGCAGACCGGCGAGCAGATCGGCCGCCCCTGCGTGCAGCCGTGGCTGCGTCTGTGGTTCGGATGCGGGTGCGGGATCCGGCTCCGGAGCCGGTGAGGGGTCCGCCTCCGGTGTGGGCTCCGGGTCCCGGTCCGGTGCGGGCTCCCGGTCCGGTGGGGGTGGGCCGTCCGGGCCGGTCAGCGGCCGGTTGTACGAGTACGTGCGGGTTGCGACGCGGCCCGTGGGGAGCCGTTCGGTCCGGCGTTCCAGGTAGCCGTGGCGCTCCAGTTCGCGGAGGGCGGCGCTGATCCGCATCTCGCCCTCCGGGAAGTGGTCCGTGAGGGCCCTGATGCCGACCGGGGCGCCTTCGGGGAGCGACTGGATGTACGCCGCGACCCCGATCGCCGTCGCCGACAGTTCGCGGTGCTGGAGGAGGTGGTTACCGACCACCGTGAAGTGACTCGCGTGCGGCGAGTTGACGTGGATTACGCCGGATCGGGGGGTCCGCGGGTGAAGTCCCGGCGGGGTGCATGCGGGCGCGGTAGGGTGCTCAAGAGCCATGGGGAAGGTACGACTTCCTGGTTGGTTAGGCCCTCGGCCGGGATGCCAGTCCCGTCGGGGGCCGTCTCATTTCTGGGGTTGTCGGGGCGAGCATATGCCCGCCAACCGACCCGAAATCCAGTCCAGTTGGCCTCGTTCACCCGACCGAGCGAACGCGGGGCCGGTGGGGTGGGTAGGTGGGTTCTTTCCCCCGGTTCTTTGGTCTTTTGCGTCGGAAGCCGCCGGATCGCGGACCTCCGGGATGCGGCCGCCCCTGGCGTCCGTGACCTCGGTGGACCGCCCGCCCTCCGAGCGGCGCGCGGGCCGAACGGGGGCGAGGCGAAGGGTCAGTCCGTGGTCAAGCGCACCCGGGAGGGTTCCAGGTGCAGTTCGTACGCGGTGATGCAGTCGTTGGCGAGGGTGCCGACGTGCGTGCCGCAGCGGCACTTGCGGTTCATGCCCCCGTGGCCGTGGAGACCGCAGCATCCGCTGGCATGTCTCGCGTAGTCGGTGTCCTCCTGGAGACCGCGGGCATCGTCGGGGTGCAGGACCACCGTGTTCCGCGTGCCGGCGGACACCAAGAAGCCCTCGACGTCGTCCGGGTCCCCGACGCAGGGGCCGCCGCCGAAGACGGGGCGGGGCTCGTCACAGGGCACGAGAGGTGCACCCCAGGGCTCGGGGTCCAGAGCGTAGAAGCCGAGCGGCACGGTCGCCGTGGCACGGCGCGATCCGTCGGCCTTGGGCAGGCACCGGTCCCCGGGACGGGCGGGCAACACCGGCAGCTCGGTCAGTGGGCCGGTGAGGGCGAACCCACAGGCAGCACAAACAATCACAGTCACTCCGCGTTCTTAGCAGCGCTCGCCGGCTCGCCCAACGGATTATCGGACCGCCTCAGGAGACCGCGGGTGAGCGACAGCTCGGCCCACACCGCCTTCCAGGGTGCGGGCCCTTCCCTGACGCCCCAGCGGTCCGCCAGCGCCTCGACCAGGAGCAGCCCGCGGCCCGCATCGCCGATCTCCGGGATGCGGTCGCTCCGGGTGTCCGTCACCTCGATCAACAGGGTCTCGGGGGTTACGGTGAGGGCGAGTTTGAAGTCCCGCCCCGGCACGCGCCCGTGGGTGATCGCGTTGGCGGAGAGCTCGGCGATGATCTGCCCCGGCGCCTCGAAGGGGAGTCCCCAGGCGCGGAGTTGTTCGATGGCGAGCATGCGGCCGAGCCGAGCTCCGCGCGGGGTCGCGGACAGCTGGACGTGGAAGTCGACGAGTTGAGGAATCACGTCACTCAGCGTGGCCGTGCGTGCGTACCGTGGAAAGGGACATCGCCTGTACGTCCCTTGTTTGTCCGGTGCTTGTCCAGGGCTGTCACCGCTGTCCGGACCGAAGCGACGGGTACGGGGCGCTGAGGACATCGGTTCGTCGGAGGTGGGCGCGCATGAGCGTGGACAGCAGTGACGGTACGGAAGAACCCGGCTGGGACGTCGACCCGGAGGACGAGCAGGGCGTGGCGGTGGTGGCCGCGCTGGGCCGGCAGCTCAAGGCGTGGCGCGAGTCGGCCGGCATGCGGGCCGCCGAGTTCGGGGCCGCCATCCAGTACGGGGAGGACCAGGTCCGCAAGGTCGAGGCGGGGAAGCGGATCCCGCGCCCCGAGTACCTGGATCGCGCGGATGAGGTGCTGGGGGCTGGAGGCAAGATCACAGCCATGAAGGCCGACCTGGAGCAGGTCCGCTACCCGAAGAGGATCCGCGACCTGAAGCGGAAGGAGGCCAAGGCCGTGGAGATCGGCACCTACAACAACCACAACATCTACGGCCTGTTGCAGACCGAGGAGTACGCGCGGGCGCTGTTCCGCACGATGCGCCCCGCTTACACCCCGGACGAGATGGAGCGGATGGTCTCCGGCCGCATGGCGCGTCAGTCGATCTTCCAGCGTAGCCCCGGCCCGGCACTCAGCTTTGTCCAGGAAGAGGTCACGCTCCGCCGTCCGATCGGAGGCACAATGGTGCTGCGCCGACAACTCGAACACCTCTTGGAGGTAGTCCAGTTGCCGAACATCGAGTTCCAAGTGATGCCAACCGACCGGGACGACCATGCCGGGATGGAAGGGCTGATCGAGCTGCTGAAGTTCGCCGATGGTTCTGCGGTGGGGCGAGCAGACGGGGTGTTCTACGGTCGCCCTGTCTCTGATCCCCGACAGCTCCGAATCCTCGAACTGCGCTATGGCATCATCCGAGCTCAGGCGCTCACGCCCCGAGAATCGCGAGCCTTCATCGAGGAACTGCTGGGAGAAACATGATCCACCACGCCGAGTTGGACTGGTTCAAGAGCAGCTACAGCAGCAGCAGCAACGGGGAGGACTGCATCGAGGTCGCCTGGGCCAAGAGCAGCTACAGCGACAGCAGTGACGGCAACGATTGCGTCGAGGTGGCCAACACCCCCGGCGCGGTCCTGGTCCGGGATTCCAAGGACGTCCAGCGCGACCACCTCACCTTCGGGCCGGGTGCGTGGGCCGGGTTCGTGGCCCACGCCAGCGGCAGCTGACGGATCAGCTGGGCAGTTCGATGGAGCAGGACACGTAGTCGGCGGGCTCCAGGCTGTAGTCCTCCTTGGCGAACTTCAGCATGGCCTTTCCGGTGGCCGGACCGACGATGCCGTCCGCCGTCAGCTGGATGTAGTACGGCCACTTACCGGCCTGGACCTGGAACCGCTTGATCGCGTCCTGCGTCTCCGGTCCATATCGGCCGTCCTTGGCGACCGGGTGGCCGACGTTCCCGTACAGGCCGGCGAACATCTGCGCGCACTTGACGCCCGGTCCAGAGGTCGAGTAGCCGTAGCCGATCCACGGAGCCCCCGGGCGGGCTTCAGCGGTTCCGGAGAAGGCGGTGACCAGGGCCAGCGAGGCCCCGATTCCGGCGAGCGCCTGCCACGTGTTGCGAAGCTTCATATGCGGAAATCCCCGTATTAGCATGGACATGACCAGCAGATTCTAGCCATGTCCGAAGTGCAGCTCATCGGGAGACACATGCCGTTCGGCTCACACTGGGCCCAGCACAGGCTCGGCGACGTGAAGAAGGCAGTGCGATGACCTACGGGCGCGAATCGATCGACCTGCCCGAGGACCGGGGCTGCCTCCAGTGGGTCCTGGGCGTCCCGCTGGTCCTCGTCTACCTGCCCGCGGCGTACATCTGCTTCCTCCTGCTCGCCGGGGAACCGATCGCGCCCGGGAACCGGCACATGCGCGATGAGGCCGCGACCATGGCCGGCCTCGCGCTGTGCATCAGCTTCGCCGGGCTGCTCCTCTCCCTCCTGCCCGTGTACCGCCGGACGATGAACCCCTGGTGGTACGCCGTACCGCTCGCGCTCGGCGCGATCGCCTACTTCAGCGGGGCCTCCCTGGGCTGAACGCACCGCGGCCCCCGCCCTGGTGGGGGCGGGGGCCGCGAGCGGGTGGGACGGTCAGGCCGCCACCGGGACCGGGGTGCGGTCGGCGGCCGGCTCGTCCAGGGGGGAGGAGGAGGCCGTTTCGTAGGCCTTCTTGTCCAGGATCCCCTCGCGGGCCGCGACCACGACCGGGACCAGGGCCTGGCCGGCGACGTTGGTGGCGGTGCGCATCATGTCGAGGATCGGGTCGATCGCCATCAGCAGGCCGACGCCCTCCAGGGGCAGGCCCAGGGTGGAGAGGGTCAGGGTCAGCATGACCGTGGCGCCCGTCAGGCCGGCCGTGGCGGCCGAGCCGACCACCGAGACGAAGGCGATCAGCAGGTAGTCGGTGATCGTGAGCTGGACGTCGAAGATCTGCGCGATGAAGATCGCGGCGAGCGCCGGGTAGATCGCGGCGCAGCCGTCCATCTTCGTCGTCGCACCGAACGGGACGGCAAAGGAGGCGTACTCCTTCGGGACGCCGAGGCGCTCGGTGACCTTCTGGGTGACCGGCATCGTGCCGACCGAGGAGCGGGAGACGAAGGCCAGCTGGATCGCGGGCCAGGCGCCCTTGAAGAACTGGATGGGGTTGACCTTGGCGACCGTGGCCAGCAGCAGCGGGTAGACGCCGAACATCACGAGCGCGGAGCCGATGTACACGTCCGCGGTGAAGGTCGCGTACTTGCCGATGAGCTCCCAGCCGTACGAGGCGATCGCGGTGCCGATCAGGCCGACGGTGCCGATGGGGGCGAGGCGGATGACCCACCACAGGGCCTTCTGGAGGAGCTCCAGGACCGACTCGGCGACGGTGAGGATCGGCTGGGCCTTGTCGCCGAGCTGGAGGGCGGCGATACCGGCGACGGCGGCCATGAAGACGATCTGGAGCACGTTCAGCTCGGTGAACGGCGTGATGACGTCGGTAGGCACGATGCCGGTCAGGAAGTCGAGCCAGGAGCCGGTGCGCTTGGGCAGCTTGCCGTCCTGCGGGGTGAGGCCGGTTCCGGCGCCCGGGTTGGTCAGCAGGCCGATCGCGAGGCCGATGCCGACCGCGATCAGCGAGGTGATCATGAACCAGAGCAGCGTGCGCGAGGCGAGGCGGGCGGCGTTGTTCACCTTCCGCAGGTTGGTGATCGACACCAGGATCGCGAAGAAGACGAGCGGGGCAACGGCCAGCTTCAGCAGCTGGACGAAGATGTCGCCGACCTGCTCAAGGGTCTTGGCGAGCCAGCTGACGTCCTGGCTGCGGGCGAGCCAGCCGAACAGGACGCCGAGCACGAGACCGGTGACGATCTGGGCCCAGAACGGGAATTTGAAGGAGGCCTTGGCGGGGGCCTGAGGGGTCGCGGACACGGACACACTCCGGTGGTGATGCGCAAAGAAGGGGGGAAGAAGAACGGCGTGGGCTCAGCGACAGCCACAACAGGCCGCGGACACGCGGCGGCAGAGGTCGACGTGCAGGCGCGCCACGAGCGGGACGCTCGCGGTCATTTCGTGCGCAACTGTGGTCAACATGTTTAACACGCTAACACTTTCCCTTTGAGGATCTCAAAGGTGCACTTTGAGTCAGGGACGCACCGCGAAAACGCCGAACCGCCCCGGCGCGCAGGGGAGTCCAGGCGCGGGGGCGGTTCGGGGTGGTGCGTGGCGATTCGGAGTGTGACGCAGCTAACGCGTGCGCGGGAACTCGCGCGGGCGCGGGAACTTACGCGCGGGCGGCGTCGTCGGCCGCGTCCTCCTGGGAGCGGTTCGCGGCGAGCTTCTCCTTCGCGCCCGCGACGCGTCCGGAGATCTGCGCGGACATCTCGTCGCGCTGCTTGCGCAGCAGCACGAAGGAGAGCGGCGCGGAGATCACGAGGGCGAGCAGCACGACCCAGACGGGGTTGGCGTCGCCGAGGCCGGCGGGCACCCAGCCTACGTTGACCAGGACGGCGACCAGGACGAGGCATCCGACGAAGATGCCCAGCCGCATCGCGGTGTAGCGGATCGTCGCGCTCGGCTTGAGGGACACGGTGACCCCTTCTCTCTCGTCGGTACTCGCACTCGGTCGACTGCGTGCCCGTCCAGTGAAGCACGGCGCAGGTTCGGACAAACCCGCCGGGGTCACCCGCCGGCGTCATCCGCCGGGGGTCAGTACAGCGGCAGCAGCATCGTGATGTCGTCCCGGTCGTCGCCCGGGGCCACTCGGATGGCGCCCGGGACGCGGCCGACCTCCTTGTAGCCGCAGGCCGCGTAGAAGTGCTCCAGGCCCAGGCCGCCGCGGCAGCCGAGCCGCACCGCCTCGATGCCGTCGAGCGAACGGGCGGCTTCCTCCACGGCGGCCATCAGCGCGCGGCCCGCGCCGCGGCCCTGCAGCTCGGGGTGGACCATGACGGTGTAGACCCAGACCCAGTGGGCCTGGAGGTCGTGCGCGTTGCGGGCGATGGACGCGAAGGCGACGACCCGACCCGCGCCGTCGCGCCCGACGAGCAGGCTGTTGCGCCCCTCGGCCACCGCCGCGAAGTGCTTGGCCACCTCGGGGCGGACGTCGTCCAGGGTGATCTCGGACGCGAAGCCGACCGCGCCGCCCGCGTTGGAGGCATCGACCCACAGGGCGGCGACGCCTTCGGCCAAGGCGGGGTCGGCAACCGGATCGAAGGTAAAAGTAAGGGTCATGAACGGAGATTATCTATTACTTTCGACACCGGCAAGCAGCTACGCGGAAGGCCCCGGTCCTTGTGGGACCAGGGCCTTCGGGAGGTCTGCGGCGTCAGACGCGCATCGCCTGCGGGGTCTCGCGCAGGTCCGCGTCCGGGCCGGGGTACTCGCGGATGATCTCGTAGCGCGTGTTGCGCTCGACCGGGCGGAAGCCGGCCTCGCGGATGAGCTCCAGCAGATCGTCACGGCCGAGCTTGTTCGGCGTGCCGTAGTTGTCCGCATCGTGCGTGATCTTGTACTCGACGACCGAGCCGTCCATGTCGTCCGCGCCGTGCTGGAGGGCCAGCTGGGCGGTCTGCACGCCGTGCATGACCCAGAAGACCTTCACGTGCGGCACGTTGTCGAACAGCAGCCGGGAGACGGCGAAGGTCTTGAGGGCCTCCGCGCCCGTCGCCATCGTCGTGCGCGCCTGGAGCTTGTTGCGGACCTTGCCGTCCTGCATGTCCACGAAGTCGTGCTGGTAGCGCAGCGGGATGAAGACCTGGAAGCCGCCGGTCTCGTCCTGGAGCTCGCGCAGCCGCAGTACGTGGTCCACGCGGTGGCGCGGCTCCTCGATGTGCCCGTAGAGCATGGTCGACGGGGTCTTGAGGCCCTTGGAGTGCGCCAGCCGGTGGATGCGCGACCAGTCCTCCCAGTGGGTCTTGTGGTCCACGATGTGCTGGCGGACCTCCCAGTCGAAGATCTCCGCGCCGCCACCGGTGAGCGACTCCAGACCGGCCTCGATCAGCTCGTCCAGGATGTCGGAGGCCGACATGCCGGAGATCGTCTCGAAGTGGTGGATCTCGGTCGCCGTGAACGCCTTCAGCGAGACGTTCGGCAGCGCCTCCTTCAGCGCGGAGAGCGAGCGCGGGTAGTACCGCCACGGCAGGCTCGGGTGCAGGCCGTTGACGATGTGCAGCTCGGTGAGGTTGTCGTTCTCCATGGCCTTGGCCAGGCGCACGGCCTCCTCGATGCGCATCGTGTACGCGTCCTTCTCGCCCGGCTTGCGCTGGAACGAGCAGTAGGCGCACGAGGCGGTGCACACGTTCGTCATGTTGAGGTGGCGGTTGACGTTGAAGTGGACGACGTCACCGTTCTTGCGCGTACGCACCTCGTGGGCGAGGCCGCCCAGCCAGGCCAGGTCGTCGGACTCGTAGAGGGCGATGCCGTCCTCACGGGTCAGCCGCTCGCCGGAACGGACCTTCTCCTCCAGCTCACGCTTGAGCCCAGCGTCCATCGGCCGGTCGCCTCCTCGGTTGTCCATCTGTCTGTCCTGCCGCCTGCCTTGCCCGACCCCGCAACCGTACTCTTAGCCCTCTTCGGGCAGGTCCCCGACCCGGTTCTCCCACTTCGTGGAGAGCACGATGGTGGTACGGGTGCGGGAGACGCCCTTGGTGCTGGAGAGCTTGCGGATGATCCGCTCCAGCCCGTCCACGTCGCCCGCGCGGACCTTGAGCATGTACGAGTCGTCCCCGGCGATGAACCAGCAGTCCTCGATCTCCGCCAGGTCTCGCAGGCGGCGGGCCACGTCCTCGTGGTCCGCGGCGTCGGAGAGGGAGATGCCGATGAGGGCCGTGACGCCGAGGCCGAGCGAGGCCGCGTTGACGGTCGCCCGGTAGCCGGTGATCACGCCGGCCGATTCGAGCCGGTTGATCCGGTCGGTGACGCTGGGGCCGGAGAGGCCGACGAGCCGGCCGAGCTCCGCGTACGAGGCACGTCCGTTCTCACGAAGTGCCTGGATGAGCTGCCTATCCACCGCGTCCATATACCTGGAGCCTTCCATTATTCGGCGATCCCGCAAGTTTACGTATAGAATCAAAGGCACACAGGGTCAACACCCTGTGAATCTTTCAACAGATCGGCGATGATCTCGCTGATCTGACGACATCAGGAGTGGTTCACCTTGCACACGATCGAGATGGCCTACGCGCACATGCGACAGCTCCAGGAGCTGGCCAACCGATCCCGCACCGACCAGCCCGCCGCGGCCCGCCGCGTCGACCGGACCCGCAAGCTGCGCACCGACAAGAAGCGCTAGTCACCGCTTGCCTCCCGGGGGGCGGGAAGCCGCACCGAGCTCCCCCTCCCACCTGCGGTACAGCCGGTGCGGCACCCCTGCCGCGTCGAGCACCCGCCCCGCGACGAAATCCACCAGGTCCTGGATGTGCGTCGCACCCGCGTAGAACGCCGGAGAGGCGGGCAGCACCACTGCGCCCGCCTCGTCCAGCGCCACCAGATGCTTGAGCGTCTGTCCGTTCAGCGGGGTCTCCCGCACCGCGACCACCAGCCGGCGCCGCTCCTTGAGCGTCACGCTCGCGACGCGCTGGAGCAGGTCCTTCGACAGCCCGAGCGCCACTCCCGCCACACAGGCCGTGGACGCCGGCACGATCAGCATCCCCTTCACGGGATACGAGCCCGAGCTCGGCCCGGCGGCCAGGTCCCCGGCGCCCCAGTGGCGGACGTCGTCCAGTTCCGGCCGTGCGAAGGTCGCGGGCTTGCCGTCCGCCCCGCGTTCCAGCCAGGCGGCGAGATCGTCCCGCCAGTGCGCGTCGCGGAACGCGATGCCCGTCTCGTCGAGGAGCGTCAGCCGCGAGGCGCGGCTGACCACGAGGTCCACGCTCTCCCCCGCCGCCAGCAGTCCCCGGATCACCGCCGCCGCGTACGGCGTCCCGGACGCCCCGGAAACCCCGACCACCCACGGGGTGCGTTTGCCGTCAGTCATAGCTCCGAGACTATCCGGCCACCGGCGGACGACGCTGAGTAAGGTGACCCGAGCACCGACGGCGGGGGGATCAGGACGTGACCGAGGCACAGCTCCAGGAGTGGAGCGGGACGGACCGTGCCAAGGCGGCCGGGAAACTGATGGCGGGCTGGGTGGCCCTGTTGTGGCTGATCGAGCTGGTCGACCTGGTCACCGGGCACGCCCTCGACGCGTACGGCATATCCCCACGGGACCCCGACCGGCTGATCGGCATCGTGGCCCACCCGTTCCTGCACTTCGGCTTCGGCCATGTGGCGTCGAACAGCGTCCCGCTGCTGGTCCTCGGCTTCATCGCCGCGCTGGGCGGCATACGGCGCTTCCTCGCCGTCAGCGCCCTGATCACCCTCGCCGTCGGCATCGGCTGCTGGCTCGTCGCACCGCCGAACACCCTCGGCGCGGGCGCTTCGGGGCTGGTCTTCGGCCTGTTCGGCTACGTGGTGGTCCGCGGCTTCGTCGAGCGGAAGCCGCTGAACGCGGTGGTGGGTCTGGCCGTCGCCGCGGTCTGGGGCGGCACCTTCCTCCTCGGCGTCCTGCCGACGGACTCCGGGGTCGGCTGGTACGCCCACCTCATCGGCCTGGTGGCCGGCGTGGCCACGGCAGTGCTCCACCGCCGCCCGGCCGCGCCCGCCCCGGTCCGCGACGTGTCCTAGCGTCCTAGAGGGACAGGCCGCGGGCCACCAGGTCCGCCAGGGCGCAGACGAACAGGGCCATGCCGATGAAGCCGTTCACCGTGAAGAAGGCGCGGTTCAGGCGCGACAGGTCGTGCGGCTTCACGATCGTGTGCTCGTACAGGAAGGCCGCCACGACGATCACCAGGCCCGCCCAGAAGAACGGGCCGGCGTCCGTCGCCACCGCGTACCAGGCCAGCAGGGCCGTGGTCACGACGTGCGCGCCGCGCGCCCCCCACAGGGCCGCCGGGACGCCGAAGCGGGCCGGCACCGACCTCACTCCGTCCGCGCGGTCCGCCGCCACGTCCTGGCAGGCGAAGATCAGGTCGAAGCCGCCGATCCAGACGCCCACCGCCAGGCCCAGGATCACCGCGTCCCAGGACCACTCCCCCGTGACCGCCAGCCAGGCGCCCACCGGCCCCATCGCCTGGGCGAGGCCCAGGATCGCGTGCGGGAAGTTCGTGAACCGCTTGCCGTACGGGTACACGACCATCGGGACCACCGCGACCGGCGCCAGCGCCAGGCACAGCGGGTTCAGCAGCGCCGCCGACCCGAGGAAGACGGCCAGCGCGATGCCGGCCCCCGTCCAGGCCGACCGTACGGATACGGCGCCCGTGACGAGCTCGCGCCCGGCGGTGCGCGGGTTCCGGGCGTCGATCTCGCGGTCGATGATGCGGTTCGCGGCCATCGCGAAGGTCCGCAGCCCCACCATGCAGACGGTGACGAGCAGCAGCTCGGCCCAGTGCATGGTGCGGTCGAGCCGGAACATGGCCGTCAGCGCCGCGATGTAGGCGAAGGGCAGCGCGAAGACCGAGTGCTCGATCATGACGAGCCGCAGGAACGCCTTCACCTTGCCGGTCGGCTGCGGCGCCGGGCCGGACCCGATCACCCCGTCGGCGGTCGTCATCATGCGAGTGCTCTCCGGAAGTCTTCGAGGTCGGCGAGCAGTTGCGCCGCCGGGAGCGCGCCCAGTTCCAGGGTCCGGGGGGCGGCGGCGCCGTCCTCCTCTTCCTCGGGCGGGGTGACCCGGGCGGTCAGCCGCCAGGCGTCGGCCGCCGGGCGGGCGTCGATGCGCAGGAAGTCCCCGGCCTCGATGGTGAACGGCTCGCCCGAGGCCAGGGCGGCCTGGAGCTGCTCCGCGAAGCCGTCCGCCTCGACGTCCCGTGCGCCGGGCAGCTCGAACTCGCCGTGGCCCGGGCCGTCCTCGTACATCAGCGCCCAGACGTCGCCGGGTCCGGCGAACTCCTCGGGCGTGACGCCCGTCTGTTCGGCGGCCAGCCGGACGCCCGGGTCCGCCGGGTCGATCTCCGGGCGCAGCAGGGCCACGTAGACCTCGCCGGCGCCCAGGAAGAGCTGGGGACCCCCCACGACAATCGGGCTCACAGGCCGTACTCCTTCCAGCGGCGGTCCACCAGGGCCGCCGTCGCGGGGTCGGACTCCACCATGTCGGGCCAGCCGCCGTCGCGGGTGTAGCCCTCCTCGGGGAGCTTCTTCGTCGCGTCGATGCCCGCCTTGCCGCCCCAGAACTGCTGGTACGAGGCGTGGTCGAGGTGGTCGACCGGGCCTTCCACGACGGTGAGGTCGCGGGAGTAGTCCGTGTTGCCGAGGGCCCGCCAGGACACCTCGTGCAGGTCGTGGACGTCGCAGTCGGAGTCCACGACGATGATCAGCTTGGTGAGCGACATCATGTGGGCGCCCCAGATGGCGTGCATGACCTTCTGGGCGTGCTTGGGGTACTTCTTGTCGATCGAGACGATCGCGCAGTTGTGGAAGCCGCCCGACTCGGGCAGGTGGTAGTCCACGATGTCCGGCACGATGATCTTGAGGAGGGGGAGGAAGAAACGCTCCGTCGCGCGGCCGAGCGGGCCGTCCTCGGTGGGCGGGCGGCCGACGACGATCGACTGGAGGAGCGGGCGCTTGCGCATCGTCACGCAGTCGATCTTCAGGGCCGGGAACGGCTCCTGCGGGGTGTAGAAGCCGGTGTGGTCGCCGAAGGGGCCCTCCGGGAGCATCTCGCCCGGCTCCAGCCAGCCTTCGATGACGACCTCGGCGTTGGCCGGGACCTGGAGCGGGACGGTCTTGCAGTCGACCATCTCGATGCGCTTGCCCGCGACGAACCCGGCGAAGAGGTACTCGTCGATGTCGCCGGGCAGCGGCGCGGTCGACGCGTACGTCACGGCCGGCGGGCAGCCGAAGGCGATCGCGACCGGGAGGCGCTCGCCGCGCTTGGCGGCGACCGCGTAGTGGTTGCGGCTGTCCTTGTGGATCTGCCAGTGCATGCCGATGGTGCGCTTGTCGTGGCGCTGGAGGCGGTAGAGGCCGAGGTTGCGCACGCCGGTCTCGGGGTGCTTGGTGTGCGTGAGGCCGAGGTTGAAGAAGGACCCGCCGTCCTTGGGCCAGGTGAAGAGAGCCGGGAGCCGGTCCAGGTCCACGTCGTCGCCGGTGAGGACGACCTCCTGGACGGGCGCGGACTCGCCCTTCACCTTCTTCGGCGGCACGTGCACCATCGAGCCCAGCTTGCCGAAGGCCTCGCGCACGCCGATGAACCCCTGCGGGAGCTCCGGCTTGAGCAGGCCGCCGATCTTCTCGCTGATCTCGCCGTACGACTTGAGGCCGAGGGCCTTCAGGAGGCGGCGGTCGGTCCCGAAGACGTTCATGGCGAGCGGCATCGCCGAGCCCTTGACGTTCTCGAAGAGGAGGGCGGGACCTCCCGCCTTGTTCACTCTGTCGACGATCTCCCCGATCTCCAGGTACGGGTCGACTTCGGCCTTGATGCGCTTGAGGTCGCCCTCTCGCTCCAGAGCCCGGAGCAGCGAGCGGAGATCGTCGTAAGCCATAGGGGCCAGTATCCGTCACCGGCTAGCCTGGGGGTGTCACCGGGGCCCGAGGCGGGTCCCCCGTCACTGCTGGGGAGTCGGTCCCACACCGTGCTGCGCTATCTGCCGTTCCTGCTGATCATCGCGCTGACCATCTACGCCTTCATCGACTGTCTGAACACGCCGGAGGAAGAGGTCAAGCACCTCCCCAAGGTGGTGTGGGTGATCATCATCCTGCTGTTCTCGATCGTCGGACCGGTGGTCTGGCTGTTCGCGGGCCGGCAGCGCTCCGCGGTGGGCGGCGGACGTGCGCGGCGCACCCAGTGGGTCGCCCCCGACGACAACCCCGAGTTCCTGCGCTCCCTGAACGAGGACCGCGACAAGGACAAGGACAAGGACTGACGTTCCCCGTCACCGGGCCCAGGGCAGGACGCGGGGCTCCTCTTCTCCCGGGACCGTGACCAGGGCGTCCGAGCGCATCGCCACGTGGGCCTCGGCCGCCTCCACGGCGTGGACGCGCCGCAGTACGTGCGGCGGGAGGACCAGGGTCCGGCCCGCCGCGATCTCCTCCGTGCGGCCGGCCGACGTGACCCGCACGGTGCCCGCGGTGACCGTCCACACCTGTTCGCGGTCGACGGAGTGCTCCGGGCCGCGGAGGAGCACCTCGCCGTCGCCGGGCGGGTCCTGCACGAGCTGGAGGCCGAGCTCGGCACCCGCGTCGTCCTCGCCGCCCTGCGCCGGGAACTCACCGGCCTTCTCGGCACGCTGAACGGTGACGGGGAGCTCCCGCCCCTGCGGCCCGTCTGGCATTGAACACGTTCAAGGCGGCTGTAAGAATGGGCGGATGCCGAGGAACAGCGGGGGACCGCGGGTCGTCGACACGATCCTGCGCAATCTCCTCGCGTACGGGGTCGCCGTCGCCGCCCTGCTCGCCATGGCCGGCGGCGATCCGCACGCCGCCCACTCCACCCCCGCCGTCTACGACGCCCGTACCGACGAGATCGTCGGCACCTGGCGCTGCGTCGACGGCACCGAGGTCGTCTTCCGGGCCGACGGGAGCGCCGCCGTCACCCTCCTCAACGGGCAGGAGCGGGACTACGACCACGGTTGGCGCCTCTCCGGCACCGGCACCTGGAAGCTCATCAGCCGCGAACGCGCCGGCTGGAACTACGGCCAGCACGTGCGCCTGCGCCTGCCCGACCTCTACAAGTGGACCTTCGAGCTGCGCCGCGACCACCGGCAGACGCTGGAGCTGTACTTCTTCTACGGCGATCCGGACGCCCGCAGCGCCTACGTCCTGGAGAAGGACCCGTAGGACGCGCGCAGCTGCGCCCAGCGGGCGTCGGTCCACCGGGACCAGTCCGTCGGATGGCCTTGCAGGGCGGATTCCAGCAGCTCGAAGTGGTGGTGCCAGGCGGCCAGGCAGTCGAGGCGCTCCTCGTCCGTCCCCGCCCGCTCGTCGAGGAAGCGGATCACGGTCGAGTCCGTGCCCACCGCCTCCAGGTGGAAGCGCATCCGGCCGTGCCCGTCCACCGTGTACTCGACGACCCGCTCGACGTCCCACGCCGTGACGTGGCCGGAGACCATGGACCCGCCGTTCAGCCAGTGCAGGGTGACGGCCCCGCCCAGCCTGCGCTCCAGTACGTCCGCCGCCGCCAGCCAGCCGCGCAGCCCGTCCGCCGTGGTCAGGGCGGGCCACACGGCCTCGTACGCGCTCGGGACGTGGACCTCGAAGCGCAGCAGCCAGCGGCCCTCGCCGCGGCTCTCACTGGTGGCATGACTCACCGGTGCCGGCCTCATGCCACCAGCGTCCCACTCCCGCGGGCACCGCGCCCGCGGGTGCGCCTTCCCGCCCGTCAGACGCCCGCGTACGAGTGCTTGCCGCTGAGCAGGATGTTCACGCCGTAGTAGTTCCAGATCCAGCAGGCGAAGGCGAAGAGCGCGAGGTACGCGGCCTTGCGGCCCTTCCAGCCGGCGGTGGCGCGGGCGTGCAGGTAGCAGGCGTACGCCACCCAGGTCACGAAGGACCAGACCTCCTTGGGGTCCCAGCCCCAGTAGCGGCCCCAGGCGTCGCCCGCCCAGATCGCGCCCGCGACGATGGTGAAGGTCCACAGCGGGAACACGGCCGCGTTGATCCGGTACGAGAACTTGTCGAGCGAGGCCGCCGAGGGCAGGCGCTCCAGCACCGAGGAGCGGAAGCGCCCCACCGTGCGGCCCTGCTCCAGGTGGCTCTCGTAGGAGTCGCGGAAGAGGTAGAGGACCGCGCCGGCCGCTCCGATGTAGAAGACCGCTCCGCAGAAGATCGCGGTGGAGACGTGGATCCACAGCCAGTACGAGTGCAGGGCCGGGACCAGCTGGTCGCTGGCGGTGTAGAGCCAGGTGGTGGCGATGCCGAGGTCCAGCAGGACCGTGGTGACGAGGATCAGGCCGAGCCAGCGGACGTTCTTCTTCAGCGCCAGGAGCGCCAGGTAGGCGCCGACCGCGACGGTGGAGAAGGTCACCGAGAACTCGTACATGTTGCCCCAGGGGGCCCGCTGCACGGACATCGCGCGGGTCACGACGCCGCCCGCCTCGATGACGAAGGCCAGGGTGGTCAGCGAGACCGCGATCCGGCCGTACAGGTCGCCGTTCTCGGTGCCGCCGGCCGCGCCGGGGCCGTCCGGGACGTCGCGGGTGCCGGCGGCGGAGCGGGTGACGACCTTCGGCTTGTCGAGGACCGCCGTGCCTCCCTTGCCGCGCACCTGCACGGCGGGGGCGTCGGCCACCGCGGCCCTGGCGCCGGTCAGCGCCGCGGCCGTACGGCCCACCTTGCTGCGGCTGCCGAAGGTCCACTCGGCGATGTGCGCGAAGAAGGCGAGCATGTAGACCGCCATCGACGAATAGACCAGGTAATTGCTGATCTGCGCCAAATTCTCGTTGACTTCGGCTGCGAGCGGCGTCATCCGCGCTCCCCTTCGACAGGTTCCTTGACAGGTTGGTCGGGCGCCGTGGGCGCCTGCTGGTGGAGGGCGGCGGCGAGCTGCCCCAGCTCCTCGGGGAGCTTGGCCGACTCACTGCGGCCGAGGCCCGCCATCTCGACGACGGTCACGCCGTCCTTGCCGGTCACCGCGCGCACCCAGACCCGGCGGCGCTGGATGAACAGCGAGGCGGCCAGGCCGCCGATCGCGGCGATCGCGCCTCCGAGGGCGAGCCCGCTGCCGGGCTGGCGGGTGATCGAGAAGGTGGCCCAGCGCTCGATGCCCTCGAACTTCACGGTGCCCGCGCCGTTCGGGAGTTCCATGGTCTCGCCGGGCAGCAGCCGCTTCTTGAACAGCTGCCCGTCGGGGTCCTTGTACTCCTGCATCTTGGAGGTGTTCAGCTGGTACACGTTCTGCGGCAGGCCCGAGTCCACGCCGAGGCTGCCGTGGTAGGCGCTGAGCGCGAGGACCGGGAACTTCAGGTCCGGGAACTGGGAGAGCATCGTGCCCTTGCCCTCGCCGGCGAAGGTCGGCACGAACATGGCGTTGAAGCCGAGCTGCTCCTTCTTGCCGTCCGTGTTCCGGTAGCCGTCCGGCACCTTGACCGCGCCGGAGGAGCTCAGGTTCGAGTCGAAGGGCAGCATCGGCACGGCGTCCTTGTAGATCACCTTGCCGGTCGGGTCGGTCACCGAGATGACCGGCGCGTAGCCGTGGCCGAGCAGGTAGACCTTGGAGCCGTCGACCTCCATCGGCTTGTTGACCTGGATCTCGCGCTTCTGCGGGGTGCCGTCCGCGCCGTCGCTGAAGGTCACGTACGCCTTGAAGTCGCGCGCGGTGCCCTTCTGCGGGCCGTTCTCCTCGTACGTGGCGTCGAACTTGTCGAGCGTGAAGGAGAAGGGCGACAGGTCGTCGGGGTCGAACCAGCTGCCGTACTTGAAGTCGTCGTACTGGGTGAGCGTGTTCGCGAAGCCCTTGCCGCGCAGGACGAGCTTGCCGCCCTCGGACTTGAACAGCTGGCCCCAGGCGAACGCGATCAGCATCACGATCAGGGCGACGTGGAAGAGCAGGTTGCCGGCCTCGCGCAGGTAGCCCTTCTCGGCGGCGACGGCGGACGTGCCCGCCTCGGTACGGAACCGCCGGCCGCCCAGGATGGTCTTCGCCTGCGCGAGGACCTCCTCGGGGGACTTCTCCGTACGCCACGTCGCGTACGCGGGCAGCCGGTCAAGGCGCCGGGGGGCGCCGGGCGGGCGGCCGGTGAGCTGGCCGACGAACTGCCAGCTGCGCGGGACGATGCAGCCGATCAGCGAGATGAACAGCAGCAGGTAGATCGCGGAGAACCACACCGAGCTGTAGACGTCGAAGAGCTGGAGCTTCTCGGCGAGCGGGACCCAGAAGGAGTGGTCGCCCTTCCACTTGGCCACCTTCATCGCGTCGACCTGGTTCTGCGGGACGAGCGAGCCGGGGATGGAGCCCAGGGAGAGCAGGAAGAGGAGGATCAGCGCCACTCGCATGGAGGTGAGCTGGCGCCAGAACCAGCGGACCCAGCCGATCACGCCGATGCCGACGGGGCCGCCGGTGTCCTCCGCAGGGGCGGTGGACAGCTGTGCGCCGGCCGCCGCGTCCGCCCTGTCTGCTGCGTCCGGGGCGTCCTCGGACGGGTTCGGCGCCTCGGTGGACGCCTTGTCTGTCGTACTCATGTCCGTGTAGTCCTCAGATCCCCACCGTGAAGCCTTGGGTCCAGATCCTCATGTCGTCGACGATGCTGGCCCACAAACCTGTGACGAGCAGCAGACCGGTCAGGACCAGCATGCCGCCCCCGATCCGCATCACCCACGCATAGTGCTGCTTCACCCAGCCGAATGCACCGAGCGCCTTGCGGAAGGCGATCGCGGCGAGGACGAAGGGCAGGCCCAGGCCCAGACAGTAGGCGACGGTCAGCAGTGCGCCCCGGCCGGCGCTGGCCTGGTCCAGGGAGAGGGTGCTGACGGCGGCGAGGGTCGGGCCCATGCAGGGGGTCCAGCCGACACCGAACAGCACGCCGAGCAGCGGTGCGCCGATCAGGCCGGCGGCCGGCTTCTTGTGGAAGCGGAACTCCCGCATCGTCAGCCCCGGGATCAGGCCCATGAAGAAGAGGCCGAGGACGATCACGAGACCGCCGAGGATGCGGGAGATCATGTCCCGGTTCGCCTGGAGCGTGCCGCCGAAGTACCCGAAGAGCGCGCCGGTCGAGACGAACACGGCCGTGAAGCCGAGGATGAACAGGCCCGCTCCGGCCAGCATCCGGCCGCGCCGGGCCTCGGCGAGGTCGGCCCCGCTGATGCCGGTGACGTAGGAGAGGTAGCCGGGGACCAGCGGGAGCACGCAGGGCGAGAAGAAGGAGACGAGTCCGGCGAGGACCGAGATGGGCAGTGCCAGCATCAGGGCCCCGTCGAGGACCGTCGCGTTCACGCCGGTCGGCTCGGCGGCCAGGGTGAGGAGCTGGGGGAGCACTCGGTCACTGCTCCGCGAGCACGGGGTCGATCATGGCGCGCAGCTGCTGATCGCTGATCGCGACGAGCGTGCGGGCGGCGACCCTGCCCTGCTTGTCGAGCACGATCGTGGAGGGGATGGCCTGCGGGTTGAGCGTGCCGGCGGGGAAGCGGAGCAGCAGCTTGCCGTCCGGGTCGTAGAGGCTCGGGTAGGTGATCCCGAAGTTCTCCTCGAACGAGGCGGCGTTCTGCTTGCTCGTGTCGCGGGTGTTGATGCCGACGAACTGCACGTCCTTGCCGGCGTCCGCGAGCTCCTTCGACACCTTCGCGAAGTTCGGGGCCTCGGCGCGGCACGGCGGGCACCAGGAGCCCCACACGTTGAGGACGACGACCTTGCCCTTGAGGGACGTGGTGTCGAGCGTCTTGCCGTCGACGGTCTCGCCGTCCAGCTTGGGGGCCTCGGTGCGCGAGCCCTGGGCGACGGTGGAGATGCCACTGGTGCCGGTCACGTAGTTGCCGCCGGCGGAGCCGTTCGGCTTGCCGTCGTCATCGCACGCCGACAGGGTCAGAGCGCCCGCGAGGGTCACCGCGGTGAGCAGGAGAGCACGGCCAATTCTCATGTGAAAAGTTTCGCATGAGCGATTTGCGGATCTTTCCCGCCCCCCGAGGGTGCGCGGAGCCGCTGGTCAGACGGCGGAGAGGTACGCGTTCCAGCCGCCGGCCGGCGACTGACCCGGTGCCAGCTCCTGGAGCCTGGCGAGCAGCTTGGGGTCCTGTACGTCGATCCAGTCGGCGAACTGCCGGAAGGAGACGAGTCGTACGTCCTTTTTGTCCGACATGCCCTTGAGGGCTTCCTCGACGGCATCCATGTAGATGCCCCCGTTCCACTCCTCGAAGTGGTTGCCGATGAACATCGGCGCGCGGTTCGTCTCGTACGCCCGCCGGAAGCCGCCGAGGTAGGAGGCGGTGGCCTGGGTGCGCCAGGCAGGGTAGTTGGAGGGCATGCCGCGGGTGGTGTTCTTCGACTGGTTGGCGAGGATGTTGTAGTCCATCGACAGCACTTCGAAGGAGTGCCCGGGGAAGGGCATGGACTGCAGCGGCAGGTCCCAGACGCCCGACTTCTTCACCGGCCACACCTGGACGCCGCCGGGCGAGGAGGCGTCGTAGCGCCAGCCCAGCTTCTGGGCGACGGGCAGCAGGTTGTCCTGGCCCAGCAGGCACGGGGTGCGGCCGCCGACCAGCTCCTTGCCGTAGTCGAAGGGCAGCGGTTCGATGTCGGTGAAGCCGGTGTTGGTCCGCCAGCCCGTGACGAACGACACGGCCTGGTCGATCTCGCTCTGCCAGTCGTCCGCGGTCCAGTGGGCCACGGAACCGGAGCCGCCGCAGAAGTGGCCGTTGAAGTGGGTGCCCACCTCGTGGCCGTCGAGCCAGGCCCGGCGCACGCAGTCGAGCGTGTTGCGGACGTTCTCGTCCTTGAGGTAGCCGATGTCGGAGGCCCCGACGGGGTTGTTCGGCGGCTTGTAGAGGTCCTTCTTCGACTCGGGCAGGAGGTAGAGGCCGGAGAGGAAGAAGGTCATGGCCGCGCCGTGGTCCTTGGCCAGCTTGAGGAAGCGCGGGAAGAGGCCGTTGCCGATCTCCCCCGCCCCGTCCCAGCTGAACACCACGAACTGCGGTGGCGTCTCGCCGGGCTGGAGCGGTACGGGCTTGGCCGGCTGGTGGGGCTGCGGGCCGGTGTCGGCGGTGGAGCCGTCGCCGATCGGCCGGATGGCCGCCCCGGACGGGGACTCGCCGGGACCGCCGCCGGGACCGCCGGGGCGGGGGCGGCCCGGGCGGTCGTCGGCTCCGCAGCCGACGACTCCGGCGGCGACCGCCGCCGCGCCGAGCCCGAGCACTCCCCTTCGGGTGAAGTCGCGCGTCGTTTCGCTCATGAATAGTCACATAAACGGACTTTTCAGCGAAGTCGAGTTCCGCCGCGGCGTTTCGCGTACGACTTGTACTACTTTTTAAGCGCCGAACGCCTTGGACTTGCCCTTCACGGGCTTCGCACCCGCGAGCAGGTGCGCCGGGACCAGGTCCCGCGCCGGCTCGCTGTAGCCCACCGACACCAGCCGGTCGTCCTCGTACGTGAACGACGTCAGCGAGGCCAGCGTGCACTGCCGGCGCCGCGGGTCGTGCCACAGCCGCCGCTTCTCCGCGAAGCTGCGCACGATCCAGATCGGCAGCTGGTGGCTGACCGCCACCGCCTCGTGGCCGCGCGCCGCGTCGCGCGCCGCCTCGATGGCGCTCGTCATGCGGACGACCTGCTCCACGTACGGCTCGCCCCAGGACGGCCTGAACGGGTTCGTCAGGTGCTTCCAGTTGGCGGGCTTGCGCAGCGCGCCGTCACCGACGCCGAAGGTCTTGCCCTCGAAGACGTTCCCCGCCTCCAGCAGCCGCGCGTCGCTCGCCACGACCAGGCCGTGGGCCTTGGCGACCGGCGCCGCCGTCTCCTGCGCCCGCTCCAGCGGGGAGGAGACGACGTACGTGATGTCACGGCCCTGCAGGTGGTCCGCGACGCGCTCGGCCATCTCGCGGCCCAGCTCGGAGAGGTGGTAGCCGGCGCGGCGCCCGTACAGGACCCCGTCCGGGTTGTGCACCTCTCCGTGGCGCATCAGGTGGACGACGGTGATCTCGCTCATGCGGTGGCCTCCGGGGTGGCCTGCGCGGCGGCGCGGGCGGCGGCGGGGAGCGCGGCGGCGATCCGCTCGACCGCCCGCTCGTCGTGGGCGGTCGAGACGAACCAGGACTCGAACGCGGACGGCGGCAGGTAGACGCCCTGCGACAGCATCGAGTGGAAGAAGCCGTTGAAGCGGAAGGACTCCTGCTTCTTGGCGTCGTCGTAGTTCTTGACCTCGTCCTCGGTGAAGAAGACGGAGAACATGTTGGACGCGGTCTGCAGCCGGTGCGCCACGCCCTCCTTGGCGAGCGCGTCCGTGACCAGGCCCTGGATCTGCGCGGAGACCGCGTCGACCTTCTCGTACGCGGCCGTGTCCAGCAGCCGCAGCTGCGCGAGGCCGGCGGCGGTGGCGATCGGGTTGCCGGAGAGCGTGCCCGCCTGGTAGACCGGGCCGACCGGCGCCAGGTGGCCCATCACGTCGGCGCGGCCGCCGAAGGCCGCGGCCGGGAAGCCGCCGCCCATGACCTTGCCGAAGGTCATCAGGTCGGGCTTGACCCCGTCGACGCCGTACCAGCCGGCGCGGGAGGTGCGGAAACCCGTCATGACCTCGTCGGAGATGTACAGCGCGCCGTCCGCGCGGCACAGGTCCGCCAGACCCTGGTTGAAACCGGGCGCCGGGGTCACGACGCCCATGTTGCCGGGCGCGGCCTCGGTGATCACGCAGGCGATCTCGCCGGGGTGCGCGGCGAACGCCGCCCGTACCGCTTCGAGGTCGTTGTACGGCAGCACGATCGTGTCGCCGGCCTGCGCGCCCGTCACCCCGGGGGTGTCCGGCAGCGCGAAAGTCGCCAAACCGGAACCGGCCGCGGCCAGCAGCGCGTCCACGTGGCCGTGATAGCAGCCCGCGAACTTGACGACCTTCGCCCGGCCCGTGAAGCCGCGCGCGAGGCGGATCGCCGACATGGTCGCCTCGGTGCCCGAGGACACCAGACGGACCTGTTCCACGGGCTCGATGCGCTCGACGATCTCCTCGGCGAGGGCGACCTCGCCCTCACCGGGCGTGCCGAAGGAGGTGCCGCGGGCGACGGCGGCCTGGATGGCCTCCACCACGGCCGGGTGGGCGTGGCCGAGAATCATCGGTCCCCACGAGCAGACCAGGTCGACGTACTCGCGGCCGTCGGCATCGGTCAGGTACGGACCGGTACCGGACACCATGAACCTGGGCGTTCCGCCCACGGCGCGGAACGCGCGCACCGGAGAGTTCACGCCGCCAGGCGTCACGAGGGACGCACGGTCAAAGAGAGTCTGCGAGACTTTGGCTTCATACGGGTACGGGTAGCTCACACCAGCCATGGTCTCATCAGGCCGCGACTGACTTGCGGACGGGCGTTTCACCGCGCCGCCCCGGGGGAGGTCACTGCCATGATGATCAGGCTGCGTGGCGGGGGCCGCGGGGCCGGGGCAGGCAAGACCAGTCGGGTGGAGATATGCAACGCGGTGGTGGACCGGGCGAGGGTACGGACGGCCTCGACCCGCAGCGCGCCCGCGAGGCCCGCGAAGCCCGCCGCCGCGGCAAGCACCGGCGCCGGGCCGCGGACGCGGCCGATCCGGTACCGGGACCGCTGGAGTCCCCCGACGGCCTGCCCAAGGGCCGCGGCATGGGCGTGACGTACAAGTACTTCGGCGCGCCCGACGGCGCGACCGCCGCCCGGGTCCCGGTCACGATGCGGCCGGAGGAGCTCGGCGGCGACGAGCTCGGCATGGGCGGCCTCTTCACCAAGATCAAGCCGGAGACGGTGGCCGCGATGGTCCTGACCGGCATCGAGGGCATACCCCTGCACAAGGTGCCCCCGCTGGAACTGGTCGTCCTCCACCCCGACTACGCGGTGGTCAAGCTCCCGATGACGGTGGTCGACCCGCTGCGCGGGATCGGCGAGGAATCGGTCGGCGCGGCGGCCTTCATCTGGTCCACGGTCCCGGACCGGGGCGGCCCGCGCGACGCGTTCAACGTCTACCAGCTGCTGCACGAGTGGCAGGACTTCAGCCACCGCCTGCACGAGGCGGGACACCAGCCGTACTGCCTGGTCTGGCCCTGAACTCGCCTTTCCCTCACTGCGGACGGCCCTCTGACGGTCAGCCCGCCGCCTCGGCGGCGCCGTCCTCGGGTTCGGGTGTGGTGGCGATGAGGATCTGAGCGGCCTGCGTGATGTTGTCGGCGCGGACGGCGCGGGCCATCGCTTCGCGCGCGGCGTCGGCGGTGGTGTCCGGGGGGACCACCAGCAGGACGAAGTGGTCGTTGTGGCCGCGAGTGACGAGGACGGTGTCGTCGCCGACGGGGTCGGCGTCGAGGTGCACGACCCGGCCGTCGATGACCAGACGGGTCGGGACGTCCTGCCAGGCGGAGCTGTCCAGGCCGACCCGCGTGACGGGCCCGAGGTGCGCGGTCAGTGCCGTGATCAGTGCGGGCAGCTCGACCGTGACGTCCCTGGAGCGCGGCCACCAGGCGCCGTCCAGGAGCCCTTGGCGGGACTTCGTGGTCTCCAGCCGGAGCAGCGCGGCGCCCGGCCTGACCGCTTGGTGGATGGCGTCCGGGAGGAGTTTCGCAGGGGCGGGGTTGTCGGATTCGGCCATGATGATTCCGCCTGTCTCGCGGTGCGGAGCCGCCCCGTTCGACGGCCGGCGGCGGCGTCGAAAGGGCTGTTGAGCTGCAGAGCGTCTCCGTCGTTTCACGGTACTCCGCCCACCCGCCCGGTGCGGCGAGGGAACCCGACTGCGCCGCTCTCGCCGTCTGCGCCGGAAAATAGCTGGTCAGAAGCGGCTTCCTGGATCGCTGACCGGAGTACGGTGAAACGACCGGGAGTACTTCGCACACCCGCTCCCACGCGGACGTCGTTTCCGGCGATCACTGCACCGGGCCGTTCGCGAACGGCCCGGGGACGGGTCCGCGACATGACCACGACCCCCGACCGCGCTGCGCGGGCCGCTGTTGCCCTGCGCCCGGCCCGCCCCTCCCGCACCCCGGAAGCCACCTGGAAGGACGAAGGCGGGGCCTGCATGTCCCCCTTCGGCGAGCCGATGGGACGAAGCGCCGGCTCCGGCGGCCTCTCACCCACTCCGAAAGGGAACACGCCTACGTGAAGTACATCGAGACCCAGACACTGCCCTCGCTCGGGCACGCCGAGGTCCGGATCATCGCGCACACGCCCGAAGCCGCCCGAGCGGTCGCGGAGGCGCTCCGCCGCTGTTTCGCAGGCGCGGAACAGCGCAGCCACCCCGCCCTCGACGGCAACACCCGCCTCCACCTCACCGTGGACACGGCAACACCCGCCGGCCCCGCCCGCTCGTGGCCGGCCGCCGGCCGGACCCCGACCGGTACCGGCGCGCACTCCGACGAGATCTGAGAGGACGGGCCGCCGCCTGCACCTGCCTGGCGGGCGAAGGACTGATCAGATGCGGGCGAACGTCTCGGTCTGCTGGGCGAACGCCTGGGCCATGGCCGCGCTGACCGTGGGCCTGGTCTCGCCGATCGTGCGCAGGTAGTCCTCGGTGGTGGGGCGGGCCCGGGTCCCGGTGTCGAAGGTGTGCTCGAACTGGACCTGGGAGACGGTGCGCGCCACATGGGCGATGTCGGCGGGGGTGAACCCCTCGCTGGCGTCCGCCAGCGCCGCGCTGTCGGCCTGCGCGCCCGCCCGGGCCAGGTAGCTCTCCCACAGCGCGGTCCTCGCGCGGTGGTCCGGGGGGCCGATCGGCAGGACGTAGTCGAAACGGCCGTGCCGTAGGAACGCGGAGTCGAGCGTGGTCACGTCGTTCGTGGCGCAGACGAGCAGCCGTCCGTCCTGGCCCCGGAACCGGACGATCGCCTTGAGCAGTTCGTTGACGACGCCGACCGCGGTCGCGTCCGCGCCGCTGCGGGTCCCGGCGATCTCCTCGACCTCGTCGATGAAGACCAGGACGTGGTCGAGCCCGGCGATCTCGTCGAAGCGCCGGTTCAGCCCGGTCGCCAGTCCGTACTCGGCGGCCAGCCGGGCGGGAAACAGTTCGAGGAAGGGCCACTGCAGGCGGCTGGCGATGGCGTGCGCGAACGTGCTCTTGCCGGTTCCGGGCGGCCCGAACAGCATCACCGCCCGCGGCAGCTCCACCCCGTGCTGGGCGGCCATTTCGGGATGGGCCAGTGGCAGGACCAGTCGCCGCTCGATGAGCTCCTTCTCCCGCTGCATGCCCGCGGCCTTCTGCCACAGTCCCCCGGGCGGCAGCTCCGCTCCCAGCGACGCGAGCATGCTGACCGCCTGAGGGGTCACGCGCCCGCGCTTCTCGAAGAAGACCAGGCCCGGACGGGCGCCGAAGCCGCAGTTGTACAGGGCGGCGGCACCGGTCTCGCCGTCGGGCAGGACCGCGTGCACCGTTCGGACGCCACCGGCGAACAGCCGGTGCTCCAAGGCCGTGATCAGGTCACTGCCCAGCCCCTTGTGCCGCCAGGCGGGCGCCATGCTGATGCGCAAGATCCACGCCCGGTCACCGTCCACCCTGCTCACCGCGGCACCGACCACCACGTCGTCCGCCGTGGCCACCACCGCCGGGTGGAGGGCCTGGAGGGCCGCCACGGCGTCCGAGAGCGGAAAGAGCGGTGGCTCTTCGGTCGTGCCGCTCTCGGCGTCGACTCGGAGCACCGATTCGAGATCGTCCTGGGTGTAGTCCCTGACACGCCACCCCGTCATGGTCAGCTCCGCGTGTTCGGCCGTACTCCCATCATCGGCCGATGCGAGCCGGGGCGCGCGCGGCAGCGACGGTGCGCGCCCCGGCAGTGCCGTTGAGGGCGGAGCATCGAAGCCGTGCGGCGTGCCCGGTCGCCGGGGAGCATCCTGCAAGCCACGCCGCCCGTCAGCCGGACTCAGCCCGGTCAGCCCGGTCAGCCCGGTCAGCCCGGTCAGCCCGGTCAGCCCGGTCAGCCCGCCGCGAGGATCTTGTGGGCGCGCTCGCGCAGCGGTGTGATCCGGATGCGCGCGGCGGCGCCGTTGTGGACGGCGTTCGTGAGGATGACCACGTACCGGCCGGTGGCCGGGGCGAGGTGGAGACTCGTACCGGTGAACCCGAGGTGATAGGCCACCGTCCCTCCCTCGTCCAGGATCCAGCCCAGCCCCCGCTGCAGACCCGGTTCGATCTCCGCCTGCGGCACCAGACTCATCCGGAACCACTGCCCGAGCGGGGTCTGCCGCCCGGCGAGCAGGTGCTCGGCGTACGTCGCCAAGTCGGCCGCCGGCGCGAACACCCCGGCGTGCCCGGCGACGCCGCCCATGATCGCCGCGTTCTCGTCGTGAACGGCGCCCCAGAGCCGGTCGTGGCCTTCCTGGCGTTCGGTCGGCGCGACGCGCGGCTCCTGCCTGACCGGGCCGTACGCGGTGTCGGCCATGCCCAGCTCGGCCCACAGCCCGTCGGCGAGCTCGTCCAGCGGCCGCCCGTGCACATGGGCGAGGGCCAGGCCGAGCAGGATGTAGCCGCGGTTGATGTAGCGGTGGACGCCGGGCAGGTTCTCCATCAGCTCATGGCAGATCAGCTCGTGCAGCGGGCGCGCGGTCAGGTCGTAGAGGTCGAAGCGGGTTGCGGCCCGCAGTCCGGAGGTGTGCGAGAGCAACTGCCGTACGGTCGCCTCCCCGCTCGGCATCGCACCGTCCATCGGCGGCAGGAACTCCCGCACGGGCGTGTCGAGGTCGAGCAGGCCGTCGTCGACGGCACGGCCGACGAGCGGCCAGGTCGCGGTGACCTTCGTCAGGGAGGCGATGTCGTAGACGGTGTGCTCGTCGGGGATGCCGGGGCCCGTGAACGGGGAGACGACCCCGGCCGACAGGACGGCCCGCTCGCCGTCCGCCGTACCGCAGACGACCACGCCGCCCGGGGTGGCGCCGTCCGCGACGATCTCGCGCAGCACTTCGTCCAGTGCGGCCTGGTCCATCTGGTTCATCTACGCCTCCGGCTCGCTGGATGGTGATCCCGCCACCCAGCCTGACCATGCCTTCGCGGCAGCGCCCGTAGCCGCGCCGGAGGCCATCGCGGCAAGACGCCGCCCACGTGCCCGCTGCCTGCCGCTGCCTGCCCGCTACGTGCCTGCCGGCAGGATGTTCTGGTTGAGACGGAACACGTTGCCCGGATCCCACTCGGCCTTCAGCGCGCGCAGCCGCTCCAGCTTCCGCTCCCGCGAGCCGTAGGCCAGCCGGATGCGCCGCTCGCCCTCGTCCATCAGGAAGTTCACGTAGACGCCCGCCTGGTACGGCTGCATCGCGGTCCAGAACTCCCGGACCCACCCGCACTCCTCGGCGAAGCCCTCGGGCGTGTCCCGGATCCCGTTGATGTTGAGCATGTGGCCCAGGGAGCGGCCCGCGGCCGCCGTGTCGTCCTCGCCGACCCGGGCGACCGCCCCGCCCAGCCGGAACAGCGGGAACCCGCTCTGCGGCGAGGCGATCCGCCCCGCGTACAGCGCCATCGTGTCCAGCGCGCCGTCGTCGAGCCGGTCGAGGCCGCAGCCCCGGAAGTAGTACCACCAGCCGTGCGGGAACGAGGCGTCGAACATCGCCTGGTGCGCCAGGTACGGCTTCGGCCGGCACAGGTCCAGCAGCGGCCGCCCGAACTCCCGCATCGGCCGCATCACTTCCTCCCCCGCCTCCTGCCCGCCCACCCAGCAGGCGATGACCATCACCACCGGCCGGCCGTGCAGCTCCGGCGGGATCGCCGGCGACGGCGGGGCCTTGCGGTGGATCACGATCGTCGTCAGCTCGTCCGGCACGTCCGCGATCCAGTCCCGGTAGAACCGCATGACCTGCGGCGAGTCCTCAACCGGCCACAGCACCGGCCCGGCGAGCACGGTCGGACCGACGGGATTGAGCCGGAACGTGAACTCCGTGACGATGCCGAAGTTCGCGCCCGCCCCGCGCATCCCCCAGAACAGCTCCGGCTCCCGCGCGGCACTGGCCGTGAGCCGCTCCCCGGCCGCCGTGACCAGGTCCACCGACAGCAGCTGGTCCACGCTCAGCCCGTACTTGCGGCTCAGCCAGCCGATCCCGCCCCCGAGGGTGAGCCCCGCGACGCCGGTGTGCGTGACGATCCCCGAGGGCACCGCCAGCCCGAACGGCTGCGTCGCCGCGTCCAGCTCGCCGAGCAGCGCCCCCGCCCCGACACGGGCCGTACGGGCCTCGGGGTCCACCCGGATCCCCTTCATCGGCGACAGGTCGATCACCAGGCCGCCGTCACAGACCGAATGCCCGGGGAAGCTGTGCCCGCCGCTGCGCACCGCGACCGGCACACCGCCCTCCACCGCCCACTTCAGCGCGGCCACGACATCGGCCGAACCGGTACAGGGTGCGATCAGGGCGGGATGCCGGTCGACGGCGCCGTTCCAGATCCGCCGGCGCTCCTCGTACGGGGCGTCCCCGGGCCGCACCAGACCGCCCCGGAAGGAGCGCGCCAGCTCGTGGTACGCGGGGTCGTCGAGGCGGACCGGTGGCGGTGCGGGTCCCGGTGCGGGTGCGGGTCCCGGTGCGGGTGTCGGGTCCGGCGACGCCATCGGCGCAGTGGATGCGCCCATGCGACGAGTCTTCCACCGCGCGGATGCGCGGGCCAGCCGTGGACCGCTCGCGCGCCTGTTTGCGGAGGTCACCGCCGCGGGCCACGGTGAGCACATGGCCGCGCCACCGCCACCGCCCCCCGCCGGCCTGATCCGGCACCTCGGCCCCAACTGGTACGCCAGCGTGATGGGGACCGCCATCATCGCCAACGCGGGCGTCGCCCTGCCCGTGCGCGTCCGCGGACTGCACACCTTCAGCCTGGTCTTCTGGGCCCTGTCCGCCGTCATGCTGGCCGTCCTGCTCACCGCCCGCGCCCTGCACTGGGCCCGCCACCCCGACCAGGCCCGGGCCCATCTGCTCGACCCGGCCGTAGCCCCCTTCTACGGCTGCCTCTCCATGGCCCTGCTCGCCGTCGGCGGCGGCACCCTGCTCGTCGGCAAGGACGTCATCGGCCTCCATGCCGCCGTGGTCGCCGACGCCGTCCTCTTCGTCGCCGGAACGGCGATCGGGCTGCTCGCCGCCGTCGCCATCCCGTACCTGATGGTCGAGAGCCACCGGATCCGGCCCGGCAGCGCCTCACCCGTCTGGCTGCTGCCCATCGTCGCCCCCATGGTCTCCGCCGCGCTCGGCCCGCTGCTGGTCCCGCACCTGCCGCCGGGCCAGTGGCAGCGCGCGCTGCTGCTCGGCTGCTACACGATGTTCGGGCTGAGCATGCTCGCCACGCTGGTGCTGCTGCCCATCGTCTTCGGCCGGATGGTGACCGGCCCGCGGCTGCCGCTCGCGCTGACCCCGACGCTCTTCCTGGTGCTCGGCCCGCTGGGGCAGTCGGTCACGGCCGCGAACAAGTTCGCCGACGCCGCCCCGGGGGTGGTGCAGTCCCCGTACGCGGAGGCCTTCCGGATGCTGGCCGTGATCTACGGGGTGCCGGTGATGGGGTTCGCCCTGCTCTGGTTCGTCTTCGCCTCCGCGATGCTCGTACGGGCGCGGCGGCTCGGCATGCGGTTCTCGCTGACCTGGTGGGCGCTGACCTTCCCGGTGGGCACCTGTGTGACGGGTGCGGAGGGGCTGGCCCAGCACACCGGCCTCGACGTCTACCGGTGGCTCGCCGTGTTCCTGTACGCCTGCCTGCTGGCGGCCTGGGCGGCGGCCGCCTCGCTGACCGTACGGGGCCTGACGACGGGCGCGTTCGTCCCGGCCCCCGAGCCCGGGGCGGCCGCCGCAGTGCCATAGAGCGCGCTTATGGGCGTATAGCCGACATGCCGCTACCGGCGCGTAGCCCCCGGGCGGAGGGTGGAACCGCAAGCCAAGAGTTCCCCCCGATGAAGCTGGGACACCATGTACACCCTCCTCTTCCTCCTCATCTTCCTGTGCGTCGTGGCAGCGCTGCGGCCCTGGCCGGCCAGGGTCCGGGTGCCGCTGTGGACGGGAACGCTGATCGCCTCCCTGATCGCGTTCCTCCCCCACGTGCTCGACCACGCCTTCCACATCGCCCTCTGAGGAGAAGAGCCCCGTGAACACCGCATCCACCTCGAACCGGCTGGGCCTGTGGTTCGCCCACGCCTACGTCATCGGCCTGTGCGCCACCCTGGCCGGCGCGTACTTCTTCCAGTTCGGACTCTGGGAGTACCCCTGCCCCATGTGCCTGCTGCAGCGGATGTTCTTCCTGCTCAGCGCCTTGGGCCCGGCCTGGATCATCGTCCGCTCCCGCAAGGGCGCCGTCACCGCCGCGCAGTGGGCCTCCGGGTGGGGCTGGGCCATCGTCGCCGCCCTCGCCGGAGGCACCGTCTCCGCCACCCAGGTCCTGATGCACATCGTGCCCCCGGACCCCGGCTACGCCGGAGCCCTGTTCGGCCTGCACCTCTACACCTGGGCCCTGATCACCTTCGTGGGCGCCGCCGTCGCCGCCGGAGCCGCGCTCTTCCTGACCCCCCGCTCCGAACCCCTCGACGCGGGGCTCACCTCCCCCGCCCTGCGCCGGGCCGCCGGCGTGACCTCGGCGGTGCTGCTCGCCTTCGCCGCCACCAACCTGGTCGCCTGCTTCTTCCTCCAGGGCTTCGCCTGGCAGATGCCCGGCGACCCCACCGGATACGCCCTGTTCGGCTGAGCCCGGACCGGGGCCGGCGGCCCGCTGATCCCCCGATCGGCGGGCCACCCGGTCAGGCGGTCGTCAGGACCAGGCGGCCGCGGGTGCCCGGCTCCGCCAGGAGGGCGTGGGCCTTCACCGCGTCCGCCAGCGGGACCGTCTGCGCGACCCGCAGGGTCAGGGCGCCCTCGTCGACCAGACCCACCAGCTCCGCGAGCAGCGCGCCGTCGGCCGCGACCTCCTGCTCCACCACCCGGATCCCCCGCTCCGCGGCCGGGCCGGCGTGCGGGCGCAGGCCCACGTAGACCCCGCCGTCACGGACGAAGCCGAGCGCCGGCTCCCCCAGTACGGCCGCGTCCAGGACCCCGTCCACCGGTCCGGCGGGAGCCGAGCCGCGCGGGACGAACTCCGCCGCGCCCAGCGACCGTACGAACTCCTCGTCCGGCTCGCCCGCCAGGGCCGTCACCACCAGCCCCGCCCGTACGGCGAGCTGCACCGCGAGCCCGCCGACCACGCCCGCGGCTCCGGTGACCAGCACCGAGGAGCCCGGAGCCAGCCCCAGCAGCCCCACGGCCCGGGCGGCGGTCAGCCCGCTCAGCGGGAGCGCGGCCGCGGCCGCGTCGTCCACGCCGGCCGGGGCGGCGGCCACCGCCGAGGCGTCGAGCACCGCGTACTCGGCGTGCGTGCCCAGCGGCTTGACCGGCCCGTAGTGCAGTCCGACCACCCGCTGCCCGGCCGTCCAGCCGGTGACCCCGGCGCCGACCTCGTCGATCTCGCCCGCCACGTCCCAGCCGAGCCCCAGCCGCGTCCCGGCGCCGCCGAAGACACCGACGCGGACGGCGCCGTCCACCGGGTTCACCCCGGCCGCCGCGACCCGGATCCGGACCTGGCCGGCGGCCGGCCGCGGGACCGGAACCCGCACGATCTCCACCTGCTCCGGCCCGCCGAAGGCGTTCACGACGGCCGCCCGCATGGTCTCCACGGTCTCCACGGTCTGCGCGTTCTCGCTCATGGTCTGTCTCCCCGATTCGGTCGGTTTCGTTCGCTCGTTCCTGCTGAGCACTAACCTAGGGAGAGGTACTCTCCTTTCGTAAGTACGTACTCGCAGGTGCGTACCCGACCCGGAAGTGGGGCACCCGATGGCCACCCGTACCGCCGCGACCCGCCGCGAAGAGGCCCGCTACGCCTACGACGCCTTCCTCAAGGAGTGCCCCACCAGCCAGCTCCTGGCCCGCATCAGCGACAAGTGGGTCGGCCTCATCGTCGCCGCGCTCGCCGGGGCCGAGGACAACTCCATGCGCTACAGCGACCTCGGCCGCAAGATCCCCGGCGTCAGCCAGAAGATGCTCACCCAGACCCTGCGCTCCCTCGAACGCGACGGCCTCGTCACCCGCACCGTGACCCCCACCGTCCCCGTACGCGTCGACTACCGCCTCACCGGACTCGGCTCCAGCCTCGCCTGCCTCCTCACCTCCGTGAAGCAGTGGGCCGAGAACCACTTCGACGAGGTCGACGCCCACCGCACCGCCTACGACGGCGCCGCCGCGCCCGCGTGACCCGACCGCCTGGTCCGATCGCGCGTTTCGGCCGCGTAATTCGGCCGCGCCGGACCGGCCCCGATGGCATGCTGGCAGCGTGAACGGACCCGGCATTCAGCTCACCCTCGCCCCCGAACTGCGCCTCTTCGCGCCGCCCAGCCGGCGCGCCGAGCGCGTACCGACCGCCACCGACGGCGCCTCCAGCCTCGGCCACGTCGTCGAATCGGCCGGCGTCCCGCTCACCGAGGTCGGCCGGATCCTCGTCGACGGGCAGGAGGTGCCCGTCTCGTACGTGCCCGGCGCAGGCCAGTCCGTCGAGGTCTTCGGCGTCGACCGCCCCCAGCGCATCCCCGGCGACGCGCCGCTGCGCTTCCTCCTCGACGTCCATCTCGGCACGCTCGCCCGCCGCATGCGCCTGCTCGGCGTGGACACCGCGTACGAGAACGAGGACATCGGCGACCCCGCCCTCGCCACCCGCTCCGCCGCCGAACAGCGCGTCCTGCTCTCGCGCGACCGCGGACTCCTGCGCCGCCGCGAGCTGTTCGCCGGGGCGTACGTCTACAGCGACAACCCCGACGAGCAACTCCGGGACGTACTGGGCCGGTTCGCCCCCGCCCTCACCCCGTGGACCCGCTGCACCGCGTGCAACGGGCCGCTGCGCCAGGCCGACAAGGACAGCGTCGGGGACCGGCTGGAGAGCGGGACGCACCGCTCGTACGACGTCTTCGCGCAGTGCGCGGCGTGCGAGCGCGTCTACTGGCGCGGTGCCCACCACGCCCGGCTGGAGCGGATCGTCAGCGAGGCCGTCGAGGAATTCGGCGGCGTGGCCACCCCGTAACGGCCCTCGTAACGGCCCTCGTAACGGCCCCCGGAGCAGCTCCCCGGAGCAGGTCAGAAGGCGTACGAATCGCCCGTGTCCAGCGCCAGCACCGCGTGCTGGTTGTTGGACACGTCGCGGTCGGAGGCCCCGCCGTTCCACCAGGTGTCGATCCGGACCACCACCTCCGGCACCGGCTCCTTCAGCTCCAGCACCAGCCCGATGTGCCGGCCGCGCCCGTGCAGGGGCAGCGCGCCCGTCTCGCACACCACCTCGCGCAGCCCGGCCCGCGCACAGCCCTGCGCCAGCTCCTGCCGGTCCGCGAGGTCCGCCGACAGCCGCACCCGCAGCGTCGCGTTGGGCAGCGCGGCCGGCCCCTCGTTCTGCGGCACGACCCACACCCGCAGCCGCCCCTGCGACAGGGACACCCGCCCGTGGTAGGCCACGTCGGCCTCGGGGCCGCGTCGGGCGGCAGCCCCCGCCTCCCCGGACATTCCGGCTGCCCCGGACAACCCGAGCACCAGCAAGCCCGCCACCACCACACTCCGTACGGCACCACGGCGCACCGCCACCACCTCCACGCGCGCAGGCTAGCCAGCACCGCCCGCGCCCGGTCGGACCATCACACGAACGAGGGCGCGCCCCTCGCCCAACCGGCGGTCGCCGCCCCGGGCCCGGGGCCCGCCTGCGTACGCTTCGAGCCATGCCGATCGCCCGCTCCGCCGCCCTGTTCGCCCTCGCCGCCGTCCTGGAGATCGGCGGCGCCTGGCTCGTCTGGCAGGGCGTGCGCGAACACAAGGGCTGGGCCTGGATCGGCGGCGGGGTCATCGCCCTCGGCCTCTACGGTTTCGTCGCCACCCTCCAGCCCCAGGGCGATTTCGCCCGCGTCCTCGCCGCGTACGGCGGGGTCTTCGTCGCGGGCTCCCTCGTGTGGGGTGCGGTCGCCGACGGCTACCGCCCCGACCGCTGGGACGTCACGGGCGCCCTCGTGTGCCTCGCCGGCATGGCGGTGATCATGTACGCCCCGCGCGGCCGCTGAGCCCCGCCTATGCTGGCGGGTATTCGTCCGTACGAACGACCGAATGACTGCAGCGACCGCAGCGACCGCAACGACCGAGGAGCCCGCACATGAGCACCGCCGCCACCCGGACCGCCGTAATCACCGGCGCGAGCAGCGGCATCGGCGCGGCCACCGCCCGGCAGCTCGCCGCCGCCGGCCACCACGTCGTCCTCACCGCCCGCCGCAAGGACCGCATCGAGGCCCTCGCCGCCGAGCTGACGGCGGCCGGCCACTCCGCCGCCGCCCACGCGCTCGACGTCACCGACCGCCCCGCCGTCGACGCCTTCGCGGCCTCCCTCGACCGCTGCGACGTGCTCGTCAACAACGCGGGCGGGGCCATCGGAGCCGAGCCCGTCGCCACCGGCGACCCGGCCGACTGGCGGACGATGTACGAGGTCAACGTCATCGGCACCCTCAACCTCACCCAGGCCCTCCTGCCCGCCCTCATCGCCTCCGGCGACGGCACGGTCGTGGTCCTGTCCTCCACCGCGGGCCACGCCACGTACGAGGGCGGCGCCGGCTACGTCGCCGCCAAGAACGGGGCCCGCGTCCTGGCCGAGACCCTCCGCCTGGAGATCGTCGGCGAGCCGGTCCGCGTCATCGAGATCGCCCCGGGCATGGTGAAGACCGAGGAGTTCGCGAAGACCCGCTTCCGCGGCGACGCCGAGAAGGCCGAGAAGGTCTACGCGGGCGTGGCGGCCCCCCTGACCGCCGACGACGTGGCCGACACCATCACCTGGGCCGTGACCCGCCCCAGCCACGTCAACATCGACCTGCTGGTGGTCCGCCCCCGCGCCCAGGCCTCGAACACGAAGGTCCACCGCGACCTGTAGGCGGCCGCGCCGTACGCCCCTACGGGACCAGCCCGGCGCTCTTCAGGGCGGGCATGAGGGCCGCCGGCTTCAGCCCGGCGGCCTTCGCCGCCCCCAGGGCCCGGTCCAGGTCCGCGGCCAGTGTCGGCGTGAAGTGCAGCAGCACGATGTCCCCGGCCTGGAGCCGCGGGGCCGGCGCGGGCGCATCGGTCCAGGTGGTGAAGTCGTACGTCCACGTGACCAGCGCCTTCACCCCGCACGCCTTGGCCGCGGCCCGCACCTCGTCGTTCACCGCCCCGAACGGCGGCCGCAGCAGCTTCGGCTCCCGCCCGAACACCGCCGCGAGCTGCTCCCCCGCCCCGCAGACCTCGGCGTCCTTCCCGGCGGCGTCGAGCGTGGTCAGGTCGGGGTGGTTGACGGTGTGGTTCTCCACCGTGCCCCGCCCCTCGTCGAGGAGCCGGGTGAAGTACTGCGTGTCGTACGAGGTCGCCCCGGGCAGCAGGAACAGCGAGGCGGGAACCCGCTTGTCGATCAGCGTCCGCGCGGCGGCCGGGTCATGCACCCACCCGTCGTCGATGGTGATGAAGACGACCTTCTCGGCGGTCGGCACGTGCGATACGACGGGCGGCAGCCCCACGGGCCGCGCCACGGCGCTCCCGGCCACCCCCAGTCCGAGGCCCACGGCGGCAATCACGCCCACGATGACACGGGATCTCCACATGCCCCCACCTTGGTCTAGACCAACTCCCCGCGTCAATCCCCCGGTTGGAGCGGAGCACGCGACCAGGGGGCACCGGGGGCGGCCGATTCCGGGCGCAGCCCGAGCTCGCGGAGCTGGTTGACCGCCATCATCGCGAGGAACAGCGCGTTCGGGTTGGCGCCGCCGCCGCCCGTTGCGGCGAAGGCCTGCGCGAACCGGGCGGTGAACTCGCCCGGCACGACCGGACCGCTCGCGCCGGTCACCCCGAGCACCGCCGACTGCAGCGCGGCGGCCTGGTCCAGCAGCCCGTCCAGGAACGGCACCGCGGCCTCGGCACCGCGCCGCAGCGCGAAGGTGTGCCCGTCGGTGAGGAGCACGGCCTCCCCCTCCTCGAAGAGGCGGGCCACGGCCCCGAGCGCGGTCTGGATCTTGAGCTGATCGGCGTCGGCCATCGCCCCGCAGGCCCCGTTGCCCTCATCGGACAGGTGGAGGACCCCGCAGTCCCTCAGGTGCACGATCACGTGCCCGGCGCAGTGGCCCTGGGTGCGCAGCACGCGGACCGCGCCGTCGGCGAAGGTCCAGCCGGTGAAGCGCGACGATCCGACGCGGATCCGCTCCAGCGGGCGCTCCTCGTAGGTCCGGGTGACGGCGGCGAAGGGCCGGTAGGGCCGGAAGAGCGACACCAGCGCGGGGCCGGCCACCGCGGGATCGGGCAGCGGCGCCATCCCTTCGACGCGCTCGAAGGCCCGCACCCAGTACGCGTCCGGGTCACGCATCTGGTCGAGGTCGGGAGCGGGTACGCAGTGCTCGGCCGGCACCCCGTACTCCTCGGCCAGCTCATCGGCCAGGTCGTTGTTGCCGACGTGGTCGGGATGGCCGTGCGTGGTCAGGACCAGCACCCGGGACCAGGGCCCGACCCGGTCCGCCGCCTCCCGCAGGGCGGCGCGAAAGACTTCGGTGACGCCGGTGTCGACGAAGACGAGGGTCTCGCCGGCCCGGTGCACGAGGGCGTTGCCGACGTCCGGCTGCCCGCGCTCGACGTCCAGCTCCTGCCCGAGGACCAGCACGGTCCGCTCGTCGATCCCGATCGACTCACCGAGCGCGGCCATGGAACCTCCCGCGATCTCACCGCCCCCGCCCGCCACGCCCCTCCCCTCAAGCTACGCCGCCCCCACCCCGCTGTCCCCGCGAGAGCGCCGGCCGGGAGCGGGGCGGCCGACACGGACACGGAAGGGCCCGGACCGAGATCGGTCCGGGCCCTTCCATTCCCCCGACAACCGCACCCGGGGCTCAGCCCTTGATGCAGATGACCTGCTTGAGCTTGGCCACGACCCGGACGAGGTCCGTCTGCTGGTCGATGACCTGCTCGATCGACTTGTACGCGCCCGGGATCTCGTCGACCACGCCCGAGTCCTTGCGGCACTCGACGCCCTTGGTCTGATCGGCCAGGTCACGCGCCGAGAACCGCTTCTTCGCGGCCGTCCGGCTCATCTTCCGGCCCGCGCCGTGCGACGCCGAGTTGAACGACTTCCCGTTGCCGAGGCCCTTCACGATGTACGAGCCCGTCCCCATGGAGCCGGGGATGATCCCGTAGTCGCCGCTGCCGGCGCGGATCGCGCCCTTGCGGGTGACCAGCAGGTCCATGCCCTCGTACCGCTCCTCCGCCACGTAGTTGTGGTGGCAGCTGATCTCCCGGTCGAAGGAGACCTTCGCCTTGCGGAACTCGCGGCGGATGACCTCCTTGAACAGGCTCATCATCACGGCCCGGTTGTACTTGGCGTACTCCTGGGCCCAGAAGAGGTCGTTGCGGTAGGCCTCCATCTCCGGGGTGGCGGCGAGGAACACCGCCAGGTCCCGGTCGACCAGGCCCTGGTTGTGCGAAAGGCCGCGGGCCACGTTGATGTGGAAGTCGGCGAGCTCGTTGCCGATGTTCCGCGAGCCCGAGTGCAGCATGAGCCACACCGAACCGGATGAATCTACGCAAACTTCACAGAAGTGATTTCCCGATCCGAGGCTTCCCATTTGCCTCAGCGCCCGGTCCCGCCGGAACTTCACCGCGTCCGCGATGTAGTCGAACCGCTCCCACAGGTCCCCGAACCCCGTGCCCGAGAAGCCGTACAAGCGGTCCGGGTCGACCGGGTCACGGTGCATGCCCGCGCCCACCGGGATCGCGCGCTCGATCTTCGAGCGGAGGGGGGACAGGTCGCCCGGGAGGTCGTTCGCCGTCAGGGACGTCTTGACCGCCGACATGCCGCAGCCGATGTCCACGCCCACCGCCGCGGGGCACACCGCGTCCTTCATCGCGATCACCGAGCCGACGGTGGCGCCCTTGCCGTAGTGGACGTCCGGCATGACGGCCAGGCCCTTGATCCAAGGAAGCGTGGCGACGTTGTGCAGCTGCTGCATCGCGCTCGCCTCGACCGACGCCGGGTCGGCCCACATCCGGATCGGGACCTTCGCTCCCGGCACCTCTACATACGACATACGGCTTCAATCCCCCGAATAAGAAAAAACATCACCCTTGGCCACAAAGCGGACAGGGGACCGGCGCCGGCACCAGCGCGTGCGATAGACATTGTGTTCATCCGCGTCCAAAGCGCGGCAACGCAATTTTCCTGACCGCCGGGCGGCCCCGGCCGGTCGAAGGGGGCCAGTGGACGTGCAGCGCAAGGCGGTACGGCAACGACGACGGGTCCTGCCGGGCATCGCGATGCTCACCGCGCTCATGGCCGGCACGGCCGGCCTGACCGGGTGCACCAGCGGCGGCGGCGCGGGGTCCGACACCGACTCCAAGGCGGGCGACAGCAGCCCCGCGCCCGCACCGGCCGGCAAGTACCGCATCCTTCCCGCGCCCTGCAAGGCCGTCGACGTAAAGCGCATCAAGGCCATGCTCCCGGGCGGGGACAGCCTGACCGACGCACAGCGCGCCCAGCTGTACGCCGGGGTCGCGGACACCTCGTACGACGGCGACCGCCACGTCGGCTGCCGATGGACGGCGCAGTCGCCCGACGAGACCCGGCTGCTGTCGGTCGGCTTCGAGCGCGTGGTCTCGTACGACCGGACGCTCATGAGCGACGACGACAAGGCGCGGCAGGTGTACGTGCGCCGGCTGACGGACGCGCACCTGCCGTTCCCCGGCCCGACCACGAGCCCCACCGCGAGTACGGGCTCCAGCGCACCGCCAGCCCCCGGCTCCGCGCCGCCGGCCGCCGGACAGTCGCCCTCCGCGGGCGCCTCCGCGAACCCGTCCGCACCGCCGCCCGAGCTCGGCTCCCGGGTGCTCGAAGGGCTCGGGACCGAGGCGTACATCGAGGACAAGCTGAGCGCCGCGGGCGCGAGCGCGGCGCAGGCGCGGACCGTGCGGATTGTGTTCCGCACCTCGAATGTCATCGTCACGGTCGAGTACGTCGTACAGCCCGCACTGCCCGGAACGGTGCCGTCGAGCCCCGAAACCCAGGACAAGGCACGGCAGTTGGCGCAGGCGCTCGTGGAGCGTTTCAACGAGTGAGCGGGGGCGGGCGGGGCTCGGCGTGACGGCGCGCACAGCAGGCGCGCGCCGGGTCGGGCTACCGTTGTGCGCGTCCCGCGCCCGCCCACCGAGTCCGAACCGAGCCCGAACCGAGTCCGAACCCGAGCCCGACCCGAGCCCGCTCCGCGTCCCCGGAACGCGCCCCACCACGTACTGACTGAAGGAACCATGCACCGATCTGCCTCGCGCCTCACCCGCGTTCTCGCCTGCGCAGCCGTCCCGGTGATCCTCACCGTCGCCGGCTGTTCGTCCGACTCGGGCAAGGACTCCGCTTCGGGCGGCGACAAGAAGCCCGGCGCGTCCTCGTCGGCCAAGCCGAGCGGCAAGGCCTCGGCCGCTCTGGAGAAGGCGGCGTTCGCGGCGCTGCCCGACCCGTGCAAGGCGATCCAGACGAAGACGGTCGAGACCCTCGTCCCGGAGGCGAAGGACAAGAACGGCACCGCGACCAAGTCGAACGACCTGGCCTCCCGCGCCGGCTGCTCCTGGAACGGCCTGGACGAGGACGGGCTGAAGGGCTCGCAGTACCGCTGGCTGTCGATCTCCCTGGTCCGCTACGACTCGCACGCCACGCTGGGCGGCGCGAACAAGCGCGCCGAGGACCAGCTGGGCAAGCAGGTCGAGGCGGCGAAGGCGACCGAGGGCGCGACGAACGTGAAGGTCGAGCAGGCGAGCGGGATCGGCGACCAGGCGTCGTCGATCGTGTACGGCGTGAAGAAGGAGGTCGACTTCTTCAACACGACGATCGTGGCGCGCACGCAGAACGTGGTGATCACGCTCGATTACAACGGTGCGGCGTACGAGGGCGCCGGCGCTCCGGATCAGGCCAAGCTGCTCGAAAATGCGATCGCCGCGGCGAAGGAGGCGGTCGCCTCGGTCGGCACCGCCAACCAGCCGCAGGCCCCTCAGCAGCAGCCTGAGCAGCAGGCATCTCCCTCCGCGCAGTAGGCGCCGGCGGGTCCGGGAGGCACGGCGGGCGGCGCGGACGGCGCCGAATGGGAGGCTGACATTCAGTCACCTGTGCGGTCACCCGTACGCTGTGCCTGCCGTAGCTCGACAAGGGGAGGGGATCGCGGGTGGCCGCGATGCAGCTGACTCGTACGCACCGGATACTCATCGGCGTCGTGGTCGCAGGAGCCGTGGTCATCGCGGGGATCGGTTTCGCCGGTTCGTACGCGGCGGTCCGCGCGCTCGCCCTGCAGAAGGGGTTCGGGAACTTCTCGCTGGTGTTCCCGATCGGCATCGACATGGGCATCTGCGTGCTGCTGGCCCTGGACCTGCTCCTGACGTGGATACGGATCCCGTTCCCGCTGCTGCGCCAGACGGCGTGGCTGCTGACCGCGGCGACGATCGCGTTCAACGGCGCGGCGGCCTGGCCCGACCCGCTGGGCGTGGGCATGCACGCCGTGATCCCGATCCTGTTCGTGGTCACGGTGGAGGCGGCCCGGCACGCGGTGGGCCGGATCGCGGACATCACCGCGGACCGGCACATGGAGGGCGTGCGCATCACGCGGTGGCTGCTGTCGCCGCTGCCGACGTTCAAGCTGTGGCGCCGGATGAAGCTGTGGGAGCTGCGGTCGTACGAGCAGGCGGTCGGCATGGAGCAGGACCGGCTGATCTACCAGGCGCGGCTGCAGGCCCGGTACGGGCGCGCATGGCGGCGCAAGGCCCCGGTGGAGGCGCTGATGCCGCTGCGCCTGGCCCGCATCGGCGTCCCCCTGGCCCAGACGGCCCCGGAGGGGCTGGCGGCGGCGGGCATCGACCCCCTGCTGCTGCCCCCGGCGGCGGCCATCACGAAGGACGCCCCGGCCCCGGCACCACCGGCTCCGGCGCTGGAGACGGGCCGGGCGGCGCAGTCCGCCGGCCGGGTGGGCGAGGCGGCGGGCCACGCGGGCCCGGTCGGCGCGGCCGCGGGTGTTCCGGGCCGGGCAGGCCCGGCAGGTGCGGCCGCGGCGGTCCCGGCACAGCCGGGGCCGGCCGGAGCGGTCGGGGGCCCGGCCGGCCCTGTCGGCCCGGCCGCCATGGCCGCGGGCATTCCCGGGCAGCCGGGGCCGGGTGCGGCGCAGGCGGCGGCTGCGGCTGCGGCTGCCGCCCAGGTGCCCGGGGCGGGGACGGCAGCGACCCCGCTGGGCCACACCCCGCCCGCGTTCGCGGTGGACCCGACGGCGATGCCCGCCGCCCATGACAGCGCCTGGTTCGCGGCCCCGCTGGCTCCGCAGGCCGCCTACGAGGGCGGGTACAACCCGCAGTACGTCGAGGGCCTGGAGCCGACTCCGGTCATGCCCCCGGCCGGCCCGGACGAGGTCGTCGCGCAGCAGGACCGGCTTCCCGTACCGGCCGTCGCCGCCGACGTCGACGGTGATGGCGCTGGCGATGACGCCGACGCCGATGTCGATGCCGACTTCGACCAGGTGAAGTTCAACGAGGCCGCGTACGAGGTGTTCCGCGCCTACCTCGACGAGCACTCCGACTACCCGACCCCGGAGCAGGTGGACATACACCTCTCGGACCGCCACGGTCTCGACCACCCGCGCAGCTCCTCGATGATCCGCAAGCTCATGCCGGGCCTGAAGCTGCGCTATCAGCGCGAGCTGGAGAACGAGCACATCGCGTAAGCCCCGTGCCGTGAACGGCGACGCCGAGCGGCGAGCGCCGAGCGGAAGGGCCCGCACCCCCTCGGGGTGCGGGCCCTTCACGTACCCGTGGAACGGCAGGTGCTCAGGCGGCCAGCAGCTTGCGCACCCGGTCCGCGCCCACGGCGAGGAGCAGCGTGGGCAGGCGCGGACCGGTCTCCCGGGTCACGAGGAGGCGGTACAGCAGCGCGAAGAAGGTGCGCTGCGCGACCTTGAGCTCCGGCGTCGGCTTGGCGTCGGGCTCCAGCCCCGCCATCACCTTCGGCACGCCGTAGACGAGCGTGGTGAGCCCGTCGAGCGACCAGTGCGAGTCGAGGCCGTCGACCAGCAGCCGCAGCGATTCGCGGCCTTCGGCGTCCAGGGACGACAGCAGCTCGGTGTCGGCGGACTCGCGCACCAGCGTCCGCTGGTCGGCCGGCACCTGGGTGGTGATCCAGTTCTCGGCGCGGTCCAGCCGCGGCCGTACCTCGTCCAGCGAGGTGAGCGGCTGCGACGGGTCGAGGTCGGCCAGGATGCGCAGGGTCTGCTCGTCGTGCCCGGCGGTGATGTCCACGACCGAGGCGAGCGTGCGGTACGGCAGCGGCCGCGGGGTGCGCGGCAGTTCGTGCGAGGCGACGCGTACGGCGCGGGTGTGCGCGGCGGCGTCGGCCGGCAGCACGGAGCCGTCGGCGACCTTGGCCTCCAGCTTGTCCCACTCGTCGTAGAGCCGCTGGATCTCCTGGTCGAAGGCGATCTTGAAGGACTGGTTGGGCTTGCGGCGCGCGTACAGCCAGCGCAGCAGCTGCGGCTCCATGATCTTCAGTGCGTCGGCGGGGGTCGGGACCCCGCCCTTCGACGAGGACATCTTGGCCATGCCGCTGATGCCGACGAACGCGTACATCGGTCCGATCGGCTGCTCGCCGCCGAAGATGTGCACGATCTGGCCGCCGACCTGGAACGAGGAGCCGGGCGAGGAGTGGTCGACGCCCGAGGGCTCGAAGATCACGCCCTCGAAGGCCCAGCGCATCGGCCAGTCGACCTTCCAGACCAGCTTGCCGCGGTTGAACTCGCTGAGCTTGACCGTCTCGGTGAACTCGTCCTCGGTGCAGAGGTAGGTCATCTCGGTCGTCTCGTCGTCGTACGAGGTGACCTTGGTGAAGTCCTTGCCGCACTGGCCGCAGTAGGGCTTGTACGGGAAGTACCCGCTCTCGCCGGCGCTGCCGTCGTCCTCGGCGGCCGCGCCGGAGCCCTCGGCGGCCTCCAGCTCGGCCTCGTCGACCTGCTTCTGCTGGGGCTTCTTGCCGCCCGGCTTCTGCTTGGTGCGGTACTGGTCGAGGACGGCGTCGATGTCGCCGCGGTGCTTCATCGCGAACAGGACCTGCTCGCGGTACGCGCCGGAGGTGTACTGCTCGGTCTGGCTGATCGGGTCGTACTCGACGCCCAGCTCGTCCAGCGCCTCGACCATGGCGGCCTTGAAGTGCTCGGCCCAGGTCGCGTACGCCGATCCGGCCGGGGCCGGGACGGAGGTCAGCGGCATGCCGATGTACCGGCCGTAGGTCTCGGGGTCGACACCGGGGATGCCGGCCGGGACCTTGCGGTAGCGGTCGTAGTCGTCCCAGGACAGGACGTGGCGGACCTCGATGCCGCGGCGGCGGATCTCGTCCGCGACCAGGTGCGGGGTCATGACCTCGCGGAGGTTGCCCAGGTGGATCGGGCCGGAGGGGGAGAGTCCGGACGCGACGACGACGGCTTTGCCCGGGGCTCGGCGCTCCGCCTCGGCGATGACCTCGTCCGCGAAACGGGAGACCCAGTCGGTCTCGGTGCTGCTCTGGGCGCTCTGAGCCACGACACGTCCTTCTATCTCGAATGCTGGCTTCTCGCCATTCTCCCAGACGGAAGCAGCCCCTCCGAGGTTGCCTGTCAGGAGGCTGCGCTCTCGGACCCGGTGGCCGGGATGCCTCCGAGCCGTCGCACGGCGGCGAGAATCCGGGGCCCGGTGGCGTCCAGCGTCCCGGGGATCAGCACGAGGGGGCTGCCGTACCGCCGGGTGTACACGGCCTTTTGGCGCTCGGGCCGGCCGAAGGGCATGCCGTGAGGCACGACGGGCAGCTCGACCCCGGGGCGCGGGACCATGATCACGGCACCGTGCTTCCCGCTGCGGACCGCACTGAGGTCGGACCACGGCACGGCGGGCCCGGCGCCGACGGTGACCCCGTACGAGTCCAGCCGGACCAGGACTCCCCGGGCACGCTGCCGGGCGTGGCGGACGAGCAGGAGCACAAGGACGACGGCCATGAGGGCGCAGGAGCCCGCGGCGAGCAGACGGCCGAGGCCGTCGGGCCCGGTGACCAGCCTCCCGACGCTCGGGGCTCCGATCATCAGCAGGGGGATCGCCAGCCGGGCGGACCCGACGGCGCGCAGTTCCAGCGGGCCCACCTCGGGGAGAGTCCCTGCGCCACGCATGGCGGTCCTGCCCGTCCTGTCCGTCCTGTGCATCCCGGCACTGTAGTGACGGGGAAATCCCGGATTCCGGGCGGCCCCCTCGTGGGATACTCGGGGCTTGTCGGAACAACCAAGTGCAGCTTCAGGCACGACCTCACAGGAACGGCAGCTCATGGCCTCGGTCCCTTCCCTCGCTTCCTCCGTCAATCAGCGCGTCGCGGACGCCCTTGCCTCGGCACTGCCGGAGGCCGGTGGCGCCGACCCGCTGCTGCGACGAAGCGACCGGGCCGACTTCCAGGCCAACGGCATCCTGGCGCTCGCGAAGAAGGCCAAGGCCAACCCGCGCGAGCTGGCGACGACCGTGGTCGAGGGCATCGCCTCCGGTGACCTGATCGAGGACATCGAGGTCTCGGGCCCCGGCTTCCTCAACATCACCGTCTCCGACCGGGCGATCATCGAGACCCTCGCCGCCCGCGCCGGCGACGACCGCCTCGGTGTCCCGTACGCCGCGAAGGCCGGCACGACGGTCATCGACTACGCGCAGCCGAACGTCGCGAAGGAGATGCACGTCGGCCACCTGCGGTCCGCCGTCATCGGCGCCGCGATGGTCGAGATCCTGGAGTTCACGGGCGAGAAGGTGGTCCGTCGCCACCACATCGGCGACTGGGGCACCCAGTTCGGCATGCTCATCCAGTACCTGCTGGAGCACCCGCACGAGCTGGACCACAAGTCGGAGGCGGAGGTCTCCGGCGAAGAGGCCATGTCCAACCTGAACCGCCTCTACAAGGCCTCGCGCGTGCTCTTCGACTCCGACGAGGAGTTCAAGACGCGGGCGCGGGCGCGGGTCGTCGACCTCCAGGCGGGCGACGAGCAGACCCTCGCCATGTGGCAGCGGTTCGTGGACGAGTCGAAGATCTACTTCTACTCCGTCTTCGACAAGCTGGACATGGACATCCAGGACCCGGACGTGGTCGGCGAGTCCGGGTACAACGACATGCTGGTCGAGACGTGCAAGCTGCTGGAGGACTCGGGCGTCGCCGTCCGCTCCAACGGCGCGCTGTGCGTGTTCTTCGACGAGTACAAGGGCCCGGACGGCAACCCGACCCCGCTGATCGTCCAGAAGTCGGACGGCGGCTTCGGCTACGCCGCGACCGACCTGTCGGCGATCCGGGACCGCGTCGGCAACCTGAAGGCGGACACCCTGATCTACGTGGTCGACGCCCGCCAGTCGCTCCACTTCAAGATGGTCTTCGAGACGGCCCGCCGCGCGGGCTGGCTGAACGACGAGGTGAAGGCCGTACAGCTGGCCTTCGGCACGGTCCTCGGCAAGGACGGCAAGCCGTTCAAGACCCGTGAGGGCGAGACGGTCCGGCTGGTGGACCTGCTGGACGAGGCGGTGGAGCGGGCCGCCTCGGTCGTGCGCGAGAAGGCGCAGGACCTCACCGAGGCCGAGATCGCCGAGCGTGCGGCCCAGGTCGGCATCGGCGCGGTGAAGTACGCGGACCTGTCGACTTCGGCGGCCCGTGACTACAAGTTCGACCTCGACCAGATGGTGTCGCTGACGGGTGACACCTCGGTGTACCTCCAGTACGCGTACGCCCGTATCCAGTCGATCCTGCGCAAGGCCGGGGACGCTCGGCCGGCCGCCCACCCGGAGTTGGCCCTCACGCCGTCCGAGCGGGCGCTGGGCCTGCACCTGGACCAGTTCGGCGAGGTGGTCGCCGAGGCGGCGCAGGAGCACGCCCCGCACAAGGTGGCGGCTTACCTGTACCAGCTGGCGTCGCTGTACACGACGTTCTACGCGGAGTGCCCGGTCCTCAAGGCCGACACCCCGGAGCAGGTCGAGAACCGTCTGTTCCTGTGCGACCTGACCGCCCGCACGCTCTCGAAGGGCATGTCCCTCCTGGGCATCCGCACCCCCGAGCGTCTCTGACCTTCGCGGGGCTCTGCTTCTAGCGGCGGTAGCCGTCGGGGACTTGTGAAGGCGCACGTGAGGGACTCGAAAGTCCCTCACGTGCGCCTCTCTCGCTCTCACTCCCAGTTGTTGGGACCACCTCGCTCAGTGGATCAGTGGCTGATCGGGTAGGAGTGCCGGCCCGTCGCCTCGTCGATCTCTGAGTGGGCCTTCTGCAACATCTGGGACGCGAGATCCATCAGCGCGCGAGCGCCTGCGATCTCTTCCCCGACCCGCAGCTGCTCCGGGTCGGAGGGGTGGCGCATGGCGTAGCCGTGCGCCCTCATCTCGGAGCCGTCACCGAGCCTGACCATGGCCGCCGCGCTGGTGCGGTGGCCTTCCTCGGTGAATTCGAGCTCCACGTGCCACCCGACGAGTGTGGGCATGGTGCATCACCTCCAGGGGGTCACCCTGCCTCCAGGGTGCGCCCGGGGCCCCGGGAGCGCGAGCGGGGGCTTCGGGGGGGCGGGACCCAGCCTGTCGGGGTCGGTGGAGTGTCCGGGGGCGTCCCGGCAGTCCGCTGTCCTTCCGTGTCGGTCCGGGCCGTCAAGGGCGCTCCCTGCGGTCGCGTCGCTTCGCGATGTCGCTGCGCTCCACCCTTGACCGCCCGGCCCGCCCCGGAACGCCACAAGACTGCCGGGAAGCCCCCGAAGGAACGGCCGGGAGGATACCGGGCAGGGACGGCCGCGTCAGCGATGCCGACCGGGACCTCCTGCCCATCGGCAGCACATTTCCCGGCACCACCGGCCCCGGCCGTGTCGGGAGGCGCAACGGATCGCTACGCGCTTCTCCCGGCATGGCGTCCGGCGGCCGTCCGGGGCGGGTCCAAGGCGGTCCGGTGGACGGGCTGGTGGGGCGGCGCGACGATGAAGGCATCCCCCACGAGCCCGAACGGGCGATTGCGAGGTGTGGCGATGAGGATGCGACGTGCTGCGGCTTTGGCGGCGATCGCGCCCGTCACCGTGTTGTGTGTGTGGACGGCTCCCCCGGCCTCTGCGGCCAGTACGCACACCGTCACCATGACCGGGACACTGACCGTGTCGGACGCGCCCAGTTTCGGGTCGAGCAGGACCACGAGGAATTTCCCCTTCACCAGGCTGGTCCGGCTGAGTCACGACAGGCCGGACAACACGTTGACGGCGAACGGGTGCGCCGGTGGCGAGACCCGGGGCGAAATCACGGTCCAACTCCACCTGAGGCCCGACGAGATGGTCGTGGCCACGCCTACGCTGAAGCTCTTCGAGGGGTCGGACTGCCTCTCCAACGACTTGGACGGACAGGCTCAGGGAGTGCAGCAGGGCGTCATGCCCGGCAAGAACACCAGGTTCAACTGGCAGATGTCCGCACAGAACGGTGAGGTCGGCTCCGACGACTACACGCGGGTGAACTTCAGCGTGAAGCAGGAAGGCAGCACGGGGATCGGCCTCGGCAGGCCGGCCGAACCGTCGAACGTCGTTGCCACCAGGGACCCCTCCGACCCGACGCGCGTGAACCTGGAATGGTCCGACCCCGCGACCGACGAGACCCACTTCGAGATCTTCAACAGCACTCTCCGGCAGGCCAAGGGCGCTCCGAAGGACGCCACGTCCTTCGCCTGGACCGGACTGCCGCTGGGCAAGCAGTGCTTCCAGGTACGGGCGGTCAACGCCAACGGCGCGTCGGACTTCACCCCGATGAACGCAAGGTCCGAGTGCGCCTGAGCCTCCCTGCCGATCCCCGTGCCGCACAGGCCCGCCCCGGACGGCCGTTGGTCGCTGAGACGTGAGGAGCGCGTAGCGATCTGATGCGCCTCCCGGTCAGGCCGGGGCCGGTGGTGCCGGGAAATGGGGCGCGGATGAACGGGAGGTCCCGGTCCGCATCCCTGACGCACCCGTGGGCCCGGCTGTCCCCCTGACCGTTCCTTCGGGGGCTTCCCGGCAGTCTTGTGGCATTCCGGGGCGGGCCGGGCGGTCAAGGGTGGCCGAAGGCCATCGCGCAGCGACGCGACCGCAGGGAGCGCCCTTGACGGCCCGGACCGACACGGAAGGACAGTGGACTGCCGGGAAACCCCCGAACCCATCCCGGTCCCGGCCGGCCGCAGCTCAGGCCCCGGCACCCCGATCAAGGTGTTTGCCTGCCCACCCGCGGCCATGGAGGCTGTGGGGAGCGAACATGCTTACGGGGGAGGCTTTTGGTGACCGGATACAGCACCGAATACGGAAGCGGGCCGGGGCGGTGGACGGGCGCGTCGTTGGCCGTCCTGTCGGTGATACCGGCGTTGATCAGCTGGACCCTCTTCACCGGGGCGCTGCCCGACGACGTCCGTCGTCATGACGCATACGTCTCCGCCGCGCCCTGTGGCAACACCGCCGACGACTGCGTCCGCACCCTCGCGCTCACCGTCGACCACACCGTGGTCAAGAAGGGCCGGAACGGCAAGTTCGAGGCGACGCTCTCCAACCAGGACGCCCGTAAGATCGTCGTGCTCTTCGGCGACCCCGGGCCGGTGCTCGCGCGGCTGGAGCCCGGTGATCAGGTGACCGCCACCGTGTGGCGCGGCCGGGTCATGACCGTCGCCAAGGAGGACGTCCGGCAGAGCTCCGCCGACGAGCCCCGCGACGACGCCCAGATGGACGCCGGCCTCGCCACCTTCGCGGGACTGCTCGCGGCCCTCGGGCTCGGCTTCGCGATCGCGTTGCTCGCCGGGCGCGGCGGGCGGCAGCCGTGGACCTGGCGCTCGCTCGGGATGCCCCTGCTGATCGGCTCGGCGCTCACCTGCCTCGCCGTGGCGGTCCCCGCCCTGCTGATCGGGCTTCCCTGGTGGGTCGTGCCCGGGGTCACGGTGCCGTTCGTGGCGTACGCCGCCTTCCGGCTCCACCGGTACCGGCTGCGGCAACTGGTCCCCCACCCCCGCGGAGTGACAGATTCCTCTCCCGCTCCGTGAACCCCGGCCCCGCCCGTGCCTACGCTCCCGGGCATGGGTGACGACAGGAATCCGAGGTGGTTGCGGGCCTGGTCCCGGATCTGGCGGTCCGGCACCCCCGCCGGGTCGGCGCACGTCTGGCCGTTGCGCTGACCCGGCCCGGGTGCGGGGTGCGGGCCGGAGCCGGGGTCCGAGCCCGTTCCGGTCCGCCCCGCTCCGCCGCCGTGTCAGTCGATGCCCTGCGCGAACCGGAAGAAGCGGTTCGGGTCGTAGGCGCGCTTGACCGAGCGGAGGCGGGAGTAGTTCCTGCCGTAGTAGGCGTCGCGCCAGTTGGTCAGGGCCGGGTCCATGTAGTTCTGGTACGACTGGTGCAGCGAGGCCGTGTACGGCTCCACCGTGTTGAAGCCCCTGTCGACCCAGGCCTGGCCCCGGTCCTTGTCCTCCTGCGTGAGGTTCGGGCTGGTCAGGCCCACCGAGTACCCGGCGTTGAACAGCGAGTCGCGGTGTACGAAGGCCGTGGCCGTCGGGGCGACATCGTTGACCTTGCCCGCGTAGGCGAACAGACCCAGGAAGCGGAACTGGCCCGGCCGGAAGTCGGCCGTGAAGGCCGCGAGGGCCGCCTCGGCGTTGGCGCGGGTCCAGCCGCGGGCGAAGAAGTTGTTGCGGCCCAGGGAGTAGTTGTCGCGCGTCAGCTGCGCCTCGGGCGAGTAGCCGATGCGGTGGCACTGGTCGACGGTCTTCGTGCCGCAGCCGAAGACGTTCATCATCGCCTCGCGGTAGGGCGCTTCGACGACCGTGCGCGAGGTCGTGGGCCGGCCGACGGCCGTGACGAGCTGGTCGAGGACCCGGTCGGCGTCGGCCTTCGGGCCGGCGTAGCCGCCGGTGAGGACGACGTACGGCTCGGTGCCCTGCGGGGCGTCCGTGGAGAGCAGGAACAGCAGCTCCGCGGAGAGCTCCCGGGGCGCGGTCGCGATCCAGTCCTGCCAGGCCAGGATCACCTGTACGGCGTCCGACCAGGCGAAGTTGAGGTTGTACGTGGTGAGCGAGGGGATCTGGACCGGCTGCACCTCGAAGTCGGTCACGACACCGAAGTTGCCGCCGCCACCGCCGCGCAGGCCCCAGTACAGGTCCGGGTTCTCGGTCTCGGAGGCCCGTACGGTCCGCCCGTTGGCCAGGACGACGCGGGCCGAGACCAGCCGGTCGGCGCCCATGCCGAACTTGCGGGTGGCGTAGCCGAGGCCGCCGCCCTGGAGCCAGCCGCCGACCGCGACGGTGGGGCACGTACCGGCCGCGACCTGGATGTTGTACGGGGAGAGGGAGTTGAGGACGTCGACGCCCTGGCTGCCCGGGCCCAGGTGGACGGTGTCGCCGGGGCGGACGTGGTTGAGCTTGGAGACGTCGATGACCAGACCGGGGGTGGTGGAGTAGCCGGCCTGGCTGTGGCCGCCGCTGCGCACCGCGGGGGCGAGGCCCCAGTCCTGGGCGAAGCGGATGCACGCGGCCACGTCGGCCTCGCTGGTGCAGTAGGCGATGGCCTGCGGGTGGATCGCGTCGTACTGGGCCAGCTGCAGCTGCTTGGCCGTCTCGTACGTGGCGTCACTCGGCAGGACGAGCCGGCCGGACAGCCGGCCCTGCAGGGTCTTCCACGGGGTGGCGCCGGCAGCCTGCGCCAGCATCAGGCCACCGGTTCCGGCGGTCAGTGCGGCGGCCGCCCCGACGCTGGCACCGGCGCGTATGAGCGAGCGTCTGCTGAGCACGTGAACCACACTCCGTTCAGTCCTGGCACGCAGGACAAGGCTTTCGGTCGAGTGCGTGCAGCCTCGGTCAGGAACGCACGGTTCCCGCCACGACCATCCGGAATCCGTCAGTACCCGGCGGCCGGCCGGCGCCGAGCTGACGTACTCGGCCCGCGGCCCGCAAGTTGGCCGGGGCGCACCGCCTACCGTGACGCCCCGACCGACGAGCAGGGGTGCAGGGAGGGGTGACGTCCGCATGGGCAGTGCGCACAGGCCGTACGTCCTGCTGTCCGCCGCGATGAGCGTGGACGGGCGGCTCGACGACGCGAGCCCCGACCGGCTGCTGCTGTCCTCGCCGGAGGACTTCGACCGGGTGGACGCCGTACGCGCCTCGTGTGACGCCCTGCTGGTGGGCGCGAGCACACTGCGGAAGGACGATCCGCGGCTGCTGGTGGGCGATCCGCGGCGCCGGGCCGCCCGCGTCGACCGCGGCGAGCCGGCCGATCCGCTCAAGGTCACCGTCACCGCCTCGCCCCTGCTCGACCCCGGCCTGCGCTTTTGGCACTGCGGCGGCGAGAAGCTGGTGTTCACCGTCGACGCGAGCGCGGGCCCGCTGCGCGCGGTGCTCGGCGGCCTGGCCGAGGTGGTGAGCACCGGGCCCGAGCTGGACTGGGCGCGGGTGCTCGACCTGCTCGCGGCGCGCGGTGTGGGGCGGCTGATGGTGGAAGGCGGTACGTCCGTGCACACGCAGCTGCTCGCCCTCGACCTGGCGGACGAGCTCCAGGTGGCCGTGGCCCCGCTGCTGGTCGGCCAGGAGGGCTCGCCGCGGCTGGTGGGCGCGGCCCGGTTCCCGGGCGGGCCGGCCGCCCGGATGCGACTGCTGGACGTGCGGGTGGCGGGCGACGCCGTCGTACTGCGCTACGCGCCGAAGGAGCGTGCCCTGTGACCCCGCTGTACCTGTCGGACGAGGAGTGGACGCGCCGGGCGATCGCCCTGTCGCGCCGGTGCCCGCCCAGTCCGGGCGCGTACTCGGTGGGCGCGGTGCTGGTGGACGGCGCCGGGATGGAGCTGGCGTACGGGTACAGCCGCGAGGGCGATCCGAGCGTGCACGCGGAGGAGTCGGCGCTGGCCAAGCTGGTGCCGGGCGACGCGCGGCTGCGCACGGCGACGCTCTACTCGACGCTGGAGCCCTGCTCGGAGCGGCGCTCCCGGCCGGATCCGTGTGCCCGGCTGGTGATCGCGGCCGGGGTGCGCCGGGTGGTCATCGCGTGGCGGGAGCCGGCCCTGTTCGTGGCCGCGTGCACGGGTGTGGCCGAGCTGCGCGCGGCGGGCATCGAGGTGGTGGAGCTGGAGCGGCTGGCCGGGGAGGCCCGGGAGGTCAACGCGCACCTGTGGGCGACGGGCCCGGGAAGTTGACGTACTCGTGCCAGCGGCGTTGTCCGCGCGGCGCGTGGCGCAAACAGTGGGCACCGCTAGCTCGCACTCATCCGGAGGTATTTTTCAATGTCTGAGCCGCTCCGCGTCGCAGTCATCGTCGCAAGTGTCCGTGACGGCCGGTTCGGCCCGGTCATCGCGAACTGGTTCACCGGTGTCGCCCGTGAGCGGCAGAGCCTGGACATCGACGTGATCGACCTGATCGAGCACGACCTGCCGAACCGGCTGTCGCAGTCGCCGGACCTGGAGGTCCAGGCCCAGCTGTCCGCGGTCTCCCCGCGGCTGGCCGCCGCCGACGCGTTCGTCGTCGTCACCCCCGAGTACAACCACTCCTACCCCGCCTCGCTCAAGTCGCTGATCGACTGGCACACCACCGAGTGGCACGCCAAGCCGGTCGGTTTCGTCGGCTACGGCGGTCTCGCGGGCGGCATGCGCGCCGTCGAGCACCTGCGCCAGATCTTCGCCGAGACCCACTCGGTGACGGTCCGCGACACCGTCGGATTCCACGGTCCCTGGGGCCAGTTCGACGAGGAGGGCAACCTCATCGACCCGACCGAGGCGGAGGCCGCGGCCAAGACCCTCCTGGACGCCCTGGAGTGGTGGGGCACCGCGCTGAAGGACAAGAAGGCCCAGCAGCCGTACGGCAGCTGATCGCCGACCCGCCACCACGCTCGGCCCGGCCCACCCTCCCGGGGTGCACCGCAGCCCAGGAGGAACGAGGAACGATGAGTCCGCGCACGACCTCTCCCCGGCCCACCGCCCCGCCCCGGGCCGCGTCGGGCGGCGGCGCACCCGACTGCCCCGCCTCGCCCGAGGCGGGGCAGTCGGTCTGGCGCGTGATCACGGGCATCTCCCTGCTCGGCATGCTGGTGGTGGGACAGCTGTACGTGGCGATCCCGCTGCTGCCGGACATCGGGCGGGCCTGGGGGGTGGACCAGGCGTCGGCCACCTGGGCCACGTCCGCGTACGCGGCGACGTACGCGCTCATATCGCTGTTCACCGGGCCGCTGGCCCGGCGGTTCGGCACCCGTACGGTGCTGGTGGCCGGGGTGAGCGCGCTGGCGGTGGCGACCGCCTGCGTGCCGCTGGCGGATTCCTTCGGTGCGGGGCTGGCGCTGCGGGCCGGGCAGGGGCTGTTCGCCGGCGTGTACGTACCGCTGGTGTACGCGTACCTGAACACGCACATGCCGGCCGCGAAGCTGCCGACCGCGCTGACGATCGTCTCCGCGTGCATGGCGGGGACCATCGTCGCCGGGCAGGTGGAATCCCAGCTGCTGGCCGCCGTCGTCGGCTGGCGGGGCACCTTCTGGGTGACCGCGCCGCTGCTGCTGGTGGGGGCGCAGATCCTGCGCCGGGTGCTGGCGCCGGAGGATCCGGCGCGGGCCAAGGCCGCCGGCGCCTCCGGGGAGCCCGCCTCGCGGGAGGACCGCGGCGCCACCCGGCGGATGTGGCTGCGGCTGCTGCCGCTGTACGTGGTCGGGCTCACCTGCTCCAGCACCCTGACCGCCGTCTACACGAGCGTGCAGCTCTACGGCCCGCCCTCCCTGGTCGGTGACGGCCAGGCGATGCTGACGCTGCGCGCCACCGCCATCCCCGCCCTGGTGCTGGGCGTGCTGGTGGCCCCGCTGCTGGGCCGGATACCGGCCCGCAAGCGCGGGGCCGGGGCGTTCGCCGTGGCGGCGCTGGGCATCTGCGGTGCCGGTGCGTTCGGCGGTACGGCGACCGGGCTGGCCGGGTCGATGTTCGTGTTCATGCTCGGCCTTGCGGCGATCGGCCCCGCCGTGGTGCAGGAGATCGGCTCCATCTCGGGCGTGGCCCACGGGGTCATGGCGACGGCGCTGTACGGGTTCACGCTCAACATCGGCGGCGGGGTGGGCGCTCAGATCCCGCTGGCGTTCGGCGAGGTCAGGGGCGTCGGGCTGTTCATGTCCGCGCTGCTGGGCGGCTGTGTGGTGCTGCTGGTCGTGACCGGCCGCCGCCGGCGCCGGGCCGCGTACGTGACGGACTAGAGCCGGCGCCCTCGATGGGGCGCCGGGCACGCAAGCAGGATCAACTCAAGGCCCCGGCAGTCGAAAACCGGAAACGAGCGGGGGCGGTCGAAAGGGAGTGCAACTCGTCATGACGAACATCGCTGTCATCTACTACTCGTCCACCGGCTCCACCCACAAGCTCGCCGAGGCCGCCGCCACCGCGGCCGAGAAGGAGGGCGCGGAGGTCCGCCTGCTGCGGGTCGCCGAGATCGCCCCGAACGGCGAGGCCGCGAGCCGCGACGGCGCCTCCGACTTCCAGAACGCCACCAAGGACATCCCCGTGGTGACCCTCGCGGACCTGGAGTGGGCGGACGGCATCCTCATCGGCACCCCGGTGCACTTCGGTCTCGCCGCCCCGCAGCTGATGCACTTCATCAACTCCACGTCGAAGCTGTCGATCGAGGGCAAGCTGCTGAACAAGGCTGTCTCGGCCTTCGCGTCCGGCTCGGCGGCCCACGGCGGGCAGGTCTCCGCGATCCTCGCCCTGCACAACGCGATCACCCACTGGGGTTCGCTGATCGTCTCCACCGGCTCGACCGACCCGGTGCTGTACAAGCCGAAGAACGGCAACCCGTACGGCGCCTCCGCCGTGGTCGGCGGCAACCCGGGCCAGGTCCCGGAGGAGAACCTGGAGGCCGCGGCCTTCCAGGCGCGCCGTACGCTTGAGGTCGCCTCCGTGGTCAAGACCCTGGACGAGCGGTGATCGACAACGGGCTCGCCACGGCGTACCTGGCCCGGATCGGCGCCTCGCGCCCCGCGAAGGCCGACCTGGCGTCGCTGGCCGAGCTGACCGAACGGCACGTGCTGACGGTTCCGTTCGAAAACCTCGACTACCACCTCGGCCAGGAGATCCACCTGGACGAGCGGGCCGTCGAGAAGATCGTGCACCAGGGCCGGGGCGGCGCCTGCTACGAGGTGAACCCGGCCTTCGGGCTGCTGCTGGAGGCGCTCGGCTTCCAGGTGGAGATCCTCTCGGCGCGGGTGCACCGCCCGGGCGGGCTCGGCGCTCCGCTGGGCCACCTGATGCTGCGCGTGACCGTCGACGGGGCCGCGTACCTGGTGGACGTGGGCTTCCGGCGCAACGCCCGCCGGCCGCTGCTGCTGGGGACCGAGACGGTGCAGTACGACCCGCAGGGCGCCTTCGCCTTCGGACCGGAGCGGCAGGGCGAGTTCGACCTGTTCCTGGACGGCGATCCGATGTACCGGGTGGACGGACGGGCCCGCGAGCTGGGCGAGTTCCGGCCTTCGCTGTGGTGGTTCCGCACCTGTCCGGACTCGCCGTTCATGCAGGACGTGTTCTGCTCGCTGCCCACGGTCGAGGGCCGGATCACGCTGAAGGGCCACACGCTGACCAAGCGGGTCCACGGCGAGTTCACCGTGGAGCACCTCGCCGACGACACCGAGGTGTTCGAGGCCTACCACAAGCACTTCGGAATGACGCTGGACCGGCTGCCCGTCGAGCCGGTGCGCCCCGAGGGCACGCCCGGCATCGCCGTCGAGTAGCCGCGGGTCCCCACCCCGCATCGCCGTCGAGTGGCCGCGGGTCCCCACCCCGCATCCCCGTCGCCCTCCCTCCCCCCACCCGCACCGCCGGATCCCCCCGCTCCCCCCACGGTGTGGGTTCCACCTCCACCGCCTCCGCCAGGTACCTCCTTTCCCCCCTCTCAGGAGTCACCATGACCACAACCGTCACGGCACCGGCCGATCTGCCCAATGCGTTCCTGCGCGCCTTCAACGCCCGCGACATGGAGGCGATCGACCGCCTCTTCGAGCCCGGGGCGGTACGCGTGCTCACCCCCGGCGAGGTCGTCACGGGCGAGGGCCGGCGCGACGCGACGCGCAGCTTCATGTCCCTCGGCATTCCGATGAAATTGACGGTGCGCCACTGCTACGAATATGACGACCTGGCGCTGCTTCTGTGTGACTATCTGATCAAGGGCGTCAAGCCGGACGGAACTTCCGTTCTCCACGAAGGCACGGCCACGGATGTGGTGCGCCGCGGTGCGGACGGTTCCTGGCGTTACGCCATCGACAACCCGCCGGGAATCGACCGCGAAAGCGCGAAGCCCTGATTCCCACAAGACAAGAGAGATTGAAGAGCCGATGACCAACGTCGCGATCGTCTACTACTCGGCCACCGGAAACATCCACAAGCTCGCCGTGGCCGCCGCCGAGGCGGCCGAGAAGGCCGGCGCGCAGGTGCGTCTGCGCCGGGTCGCCGAGATCCAGGAAGCCACCATCGCGCCCAACTTCGCCGAGTGGACCGAGGCGTTCCAGGAGCACGTCGGCGGCAGCAGCCGCGAGGTCGAGATCGCCACGCAGGACGACCTCGACTGGGCCGACGCGGTCATCTGGGGCACCCCGGGCCGCTACGGCGCCATGGCCGGCCCGCTCAAGCACTTCATCGACCAGACCTTCGAACTGCACGCGCGCGGCGGGCTGAAGAACAAGGCCATGTCCTCGTTCACGTCCACGGGCACCCAGCACGGCGGCCAGGAGTCGACCGTCCTGTCGCTGTCGAACGTCTTCTACCACTGGGGCGCGATCATCGTTCCCCCCGGCGTCACCGACCCGATCATGGTGGCGCCGAGCAACGGCAACCCGTACGGCGTGAGCGCCACCTCCGGGCTCCAGGCCGTCCCCGGGCTGCTCGCCCAGAACGTGACCGAGGACAACCTCAAGGCGGTCGGCTACCAGACCGTCCGCACCCTCCAGGTCGCCGCGGCGCTCAAGCAGGGCCTGGGGAACTGACACACGCCCACAAGCGGCGAGAACAGCAAGAACAGCAACGCACCGGCACCGGAAAGGCCCGTAGCGGGAGCATCCGCTACGGGCCTTTTTTCGCGCGCACCACAGTGAATTCCCGCCATTTCGATGGCTCGATTCCGTCGAGCTGACACAGTCAAACAACCGCCATTGGGCCCGGGCATTCTTGGTGAGAACTTGAACACATGCTCCGGATTCCCAAGAACAAGACGCCGCTCTACCTCGGCCTGGTGGCCGAGGAGGCTGCCGCCCAGTTCGGCGCCAACACCATCACGCTCGACCGCACCATGGACGCCCTCCCCGAGGTCGGCCAGGTCCTGACGGTCGCCCAATTCGCCGACCTGATCGCCGAGATGGCAAACCGCCTGTGGGCCAGTGGTATCCGGCCCAGCGAGCACGTCGTCATCCACAAGACCAACAACTTCGACATCACCCTCTTCGCGTGCGCGTCGGCCCGCATCGGTGCCGTCCCGGTGATGCTCTCCGCGCACCTCGACGGAGAGACCATCAACGCGCTGCTCCAGCGGCTGCCGTCACCGACGCTGCTGACGGACGCCGCGAAGCTGAACGGCTCGCTGGCCGATTCGCCGCTCGCCGAGCTCACCGCGCGGGTCATCTCGGTCACCGAGCCGGTCGAGGGCGCGATCTCGCTCTCCGACCTGGCCGGCGCCCCCGAGCGCACGGCGGTGACGCTGCACCCCGACTCGCACGCCATCATGACCCACACCTCGGGCACGACCGGCATCCCCAAGCTCGTGGTGCACTCCGCCCGTTCGATCGGTGCCCGCTACCGCTGGCAGAACATCCCCGTCAGCCTGCTGCGCCAGCGCGAGCCGATCCTGATGCACGTCTCCTACGTCCACTCGCGGATGTACCCGGGCATCGCGTCCATGATGCTGAACAACAAGCCGATGGTGTTCCTGGACGACGCCGAGCCGGCGAAGGTCGCCGACGCGATGGTCAAGTACCGTCCGGGAGTCTTCGAGACGCACCCGAACTCCTTCCTGGAGTGCGAGTCGATCCTCGACGACCCGCGCAAGCCCTTCAAGACGGTCCGCTTCTACAACTCGACCTTCGACGCCATCCACCCGGGCACGATGGACAAGTTCCTGCGGGCCTCGGAGCGCAAGAGCCCCGTCTTCCTCCAGGTCTACGGCCAGAGCGAGTGCGGCCCGCTGGTCGGCCGCCCGTACACCCGCAAGACCGTCATGCAGGCCGACGGCCGCTGCCAGGGCTACTCCACCCCGGGCATCACCAAGTACCGCCTCGTGTCCCGCAACGGCAAGCCCGTCTCCCGCGACAACCCCGGCTACATCGACGTCCAGACCTCGGGCCGCGCCCTGACCTACTACGGCGAGGCCGAGCGCTTCGAGAAGCAGCTCGACGGCGACTGGTGGCGCGGCGGTGACATCGGCTACCGCACCAAGTGGGGCTGCCTGCACCTGCTGGACCGCGAAGTCGACCAGATCCCGACGATCCACTCGACCCTGGAGGTCGAGGACACCGTCCTGCACCGGCTGCCCGAGCTCACCGAGCTCATCATCGTGCCGGGCCCCGAGAAGGAGCCCGTGCCCGTCGTCTGCACCAAGGACGACGCACCCCTGGACCTGGCCCGCTGGAAGCGCGCCATCGCCGACCAGTCCACGATGGCCGACCCCATCCAGATGAAGCTCGGCGAACTGCCGCGCACGGCCACCGCCAAGATCAAGCGTCTTGAGCTGGCCCGCCGGCTGGCCGACCAGGTGACCCACGAACTGGCCTCCTGAGCAGGCGCTCCCACCTGACTCCACCGCACTGCACCGCATCGCACCGCACCAGGTACGACCCATCGACCCCCGACCCGACCCCGGGAGCTGTACACCATGTCAACCACCCAGAACCAGGAAGGCCGGCGCAAGCACCTCGGCCTCACCCTGGCGCTGCTCGCCTTCGCACAGCTGATCATCTCCATCGACTACAACATCGTCTACGTGGCGCTGCCCGACATCGGCAGCGGCCTCGGCTTCTCCGCCCAGACCCTGCAGTGGGTCGTCAGCGCCTACGCCGTCGCCTTCGGCGGGTTCCTGCTCCTCGGCGGCCGTGCCTGCGACCTGTTCGGCCCGCGCCGCATGTTCGTCCTGGGCCTCGCCCTCTACGCCGGCTCCTCCCTGCTCGGCGGCCTCGCCGGCACCCCCGAGGTGCTGATCGCCGCCCGCGCGATCCAGGGCATCGGCGGCGCCTTCCTCTTCCCGGCGACCCTCACCCTGGTCTCCACCAGCTTCGCGGAGGGCAAGGAGCGCAACCGCGCCTTCGCCGTCTGGGGCACCGCCGGCGGCAGCGGCATGATCGTCGGCTCCCTGCTCGGCGGCGTGCTCACCCAGTCCCTCGGCTGGGAGTCGGTCTTCTACGTCAACGTCCCGCTGGCCGGCATCGCCGCCCTGCTCGCCTTCCCGCTGATCAAGCCGGACGCCGCCCGCAACGCCGCCCGCAGCTTCGACCTGCTGGGCGCCCTGACCTCCACGGTCGGCATCACCGCGATCGTCTTCGCCCTGGTCCAGGGTCCCGAGTCCGGCTGGGCCTCCGGTGAGGTCCTCGGCGCCCTCGCCGTCGGCGTGGTCCTGCTCATCGCCTTCTTCGTCATCGAGAAGAAGTCCTCGGACCCGCTGCTGCCGCTGACGCTCTTCAAGAACCGCAACCTCACCACCGCGGTCGGCGTGACCTTCTTCTACATGGCCACCTTCGGCACCCTGCTGTACTTCCTCACCGTCTACTTCCAGGGCGTCCACGGCTACAGCCCGCTGGAGACCGGCGTCGCCTTCCTCGTCCCGATGGTCGCCATCGCCATCGGCGCCCAGACGGCCGGTGGCCTCGCCACCAAGCACGGCATCCGCGCCATCATGGTCGGCGCCATGGTCATCGGTGTCATCGGCACCGCGATCGTCGGCATCACCATGGCCACGGACGCCTCGTACTGGGCCCTCGTCCCCGGCCTGATCATCATGGGCCTCGGCCAGGGCGCCGGCTACACCCTGATGTTCGGTGCCGCCGCCATCGGCGTCGCCCCCGAGGAGCAGGGCATCGCCTCCGGTGTCGCCTCCACCACCCAGCAGATCGGTGGCGCCGTCGGCCTCGCCGTCCTCGTCGCCATCGCCAACTCCGGCCTGGAGGGCCAGACGGGTGAGGCACTGCGCTCCGCCACCACCGACGGCATCCAGAAGGCGGTCTTCATCGCCGCGGCCGGCATCGTCATCACCGGTCTGATCGCCCTGGGCCTCAAGAAGCCCGAGCAGAAGGCGCAGACCGCGCCCGCCGCCGAGCGCGAGTCACAGACCGCCGGAGTCTGATCCGGCAGCACGACACGCACCGCACGGCGAAGGCCCCCACCCGTCAGGGTGGGGGCCTTCGCCGTGCCCCGGGCCCCGCTGCGCAGGCCCGGGGGGCGGGGCGCCGGGAGCGGTACGGGGGCGCAAAAGACCGCCGGGGGGTGTCCCGGAGCCGGGACACCCCCCGGCGGCGCGGGGCGGGAAGCGGTTCAGACGGAGGCGAGCAGGGCCTCTGCGGAATCGGGCAGTTCACGGCCCAGCAGGGACCGCAGCCGCGGGTAGGCGGCCGCGTCCCCGGCGAGGATCCCGCCGAGGAGGCTGTCGCCCTCCGAGTCCAGGACGAGCTTGGCGTACACCTGCCCGCCCGCCGACTCCCGTACGAACTCCAGCGCGCCCGGGGTCTGCGCGTGGGCGTCGCCGAAGGAGGCGACGTCCACGCCCATCAGCTTGAGCTTCGTGGACATGTCGGCGCCCGGGAAGCGGGACGGGCCCTCTCCCAGCAGCTGGGAGGCGACGGCCTCCGCCATCCGGTATCCCGGGGCCACCAGGCCGTAGCAGCGGCCCTCGACGGCCGCGCACTCGCCGATGGCCCAGACGTGCGGGTCCTCGGTGCGGCAGTGGTCGTCGACGAGGAAGCCGCCGCGCTCGCCGCGCGCCAGCTCCGCGGGGCCGGCCAGGGAGTCCTGGGGCCGCACCCCGGCGGAGAAGACCACGAGGCCCGTCTCGATGGACGTGCCGTCCGCGAAGACCAGGCGGGCCACGCGGCCGTCGTCGCCCGCCTCGATCCGGCTGGTCGCCACGCCCAGGTGGGTGGTGACGCCCAGCCCGGTGACGAGCCGGTCGAGTACGCGGCCGCCGCCCTCGTCGATCTGGACGGGCATCAGCCGCGGGGCCATCTCCACCACGTGCGGGGAAAGTCCCAGCAGGCGCAGGCCGTTGGCGGCCTCCAGGCCGAGGAGGCCGCCGCCGATCACCACGCCAGTGGTGGTGCGGGTGGCGGCCTCGCGGATGGCGTCGAGGTCGTCGAGGGTGCGGTAGACGCAGACGCCGGGCAGTTCACGGCCGGGGACGGGCGGGACGAAGGGCACCGATCCGGTGGCCAGGACCAGCGCGTCGTAGGGGATGCGCCCGCCGTCCTCCAGGGCTGCGGTGCGGTTCGCCCGGTCAATGCCGACGGCCCTGGTGGAGGTGTGGAACTCCACCAGGGCGTCGTCGAACAGGGGGGCCTTCACGAGGCTCAGCTCGGCCGGGGTCTTGTCGTCGAGGGCGGACGAAAGCCTGACCCGGTCGTAGGCGGGGTGTCTCTCCTCTCCGAGGACCACCACCCGCCAGGTTCCGTCCGGGTCCCGGGAGCGGAGCTCCTCGACGAGCCGGTGTCCGGTCATTCCGTGTCCGATGACGACGAGGGTTCGGGTGGTCATGCGGTTTTCCTTTGCGGGGTGAGGGCCTCCGCGCCGGGTCAACTGCCGGTCGCGGCAGGCGTGGGGGAGGCCAGGGAGATGCAGATGGACTCCACCTGACGGGCGCAGCCACCGCAGCCGGTGGTCGCGCGGGTGGCGCTCGCGAGCTCGGCGAGCCCCTGCGCCCCGGCGTGCCAGGCCCGGGTGAGGTCCTGGTGGGTGACGTTGTTGCACAGGCAGATGACGGTCTCGGGCGTGATCTCTTCGGAGCCGGCCTTGGTCAGGCGCGGGGCCCGTCCCATGAGGAAGCTGAGCCGGTCGCGGGGGACGGGCGCGTCGTGGACGTACAGCTCGGTCGTGGTGGCGATGGCCCGGTCGAAACCGAGCAGGACCCCGGCGGTGATGTGCTCGCCGGTCAGCTCCAGGCGCGCGTAACGGCCGTTCGCCGGGTCGTTGAGGGTGATCGTCTCGTCGCACGGGGCGGCGCCCGGCATGCCGAGGACCACCAGGCCGGGGCCCGCGATCCGGGGCCGCAGGACGCGGCGGGCGGGGGCCACGCCGCGGGCTCCGTGGGCCAGGTGGCGGGCCAGGGCCTCGGCCTGGGCCCAGCCGGAGGCCAGGGATCCGCCGCGGTTGCCGCGGTGTTCGGCGCAGTCGCCGATGGCGTGGATCAGCGGGTCGTCGGTGCGCATGCTGTCGTCGACGAGGATGCCGGTGCGCACGGCCAGTCCGGCGGTGCGGGCCAGGCCCGTCTCGGGCAGGACGCCGGTGCACAGCAGCAGGGTGTCGGCGGGCAGGGTGGTCCCGTCGGCGAGGGTGAGGGTGCCGGGGGCCCCGGCGGTGGCGGGGGTGTACGCGGTGGCGGGGCTGCCGGCGACGAGTTCGACGCCGGCGGCGGTGAGCCGGTCCCGTACGAGGGCCCCCGCGGCCGCGTCGAGGAGGTGGTCCATCGGCCAGGGGCGGGGGTGGACGAGGGTGACGGGCCGGTTCTTCAGGGCGAGCGCGAACGCGGCTTCGACGCCGAGGGATCCGGCGCCCAGGATGGTCACGGGGGTCCGGGCGGCCACGACGGCCGGAGCGGTGAGCCGGGTGCAGTCGGCGAGGGTGCGCAGGACGGCGACCCCGGCGGCGGGGCTGCCGTCGGGGGCGCGCAGGCCGGGCAGGTCCGGCAGGAGCGGGGTGGCGCCGGTGGCCAGGATCAGCCGGGCGTACGGGAAGACGTCCCCGTCCGCGGTGTGCACGCGGCGCCGGACCCGGTCGATGCGGACGGCGCAGACGCCGGTGCGGATCGTGGTGTCGCCGGGCGGCGGGGGCAGCTCCATGGCCTCGATCGGCAGGCTGCCGTCGAGGGCGGAGGTGAGCAGCGCCCGGTGGTAGGCGGGGGTGTCCTCGGCGCCGAGGACGGTGACGGGGTCCTCGCAGCCGAAGTGGCGCAGCCGGTCGAGGATCTGGTGGGCGGCGGGGCCGTTGCCGATGACGAGGATCGGCGCGGTGGAGTGCGTGGTCATGGGCGGGCGTCCTGGAGGAGTGCGGGGCCCTGGCCGGGGCCGGGTGCGGAGGCGGGCACGATGGCGGCGGCGTCGTCCTCGAAGTCCTCCTCGATGCCGTCGTTCCCGGCGTCCGTCTCGGGGAATTCGAGTTCCGCCGGTTCGATGCGGACCGCGCACACCTTGAACTCGGGCATGCGGCTGCGCGGGTCGAGCGCGTCGTTGGTGAGCAGGTTGGCCCGTCCGGCGCCCGGGAAGTGGAACGGCAGGAAGACCGTGTCGGCGCGCAGGGTCGGGTCCAGGCGGACCCGGGCGAGCGTGGTGCCGCGCGCCGAGCTGACCCGGGCGTGGCCGCCGTCGGTCAGGCCTGCCCGGGCGGCCGTGTCGGGATGCACCTCGACGTGCGCCTCGGGGGCGGCTGCGGCCAGCTGCGGCACCCGGCGGGTCTGCGCTCCGGACTGGTACTGGGCCAGGACCCGGCCCGTGGTGGCGTACAGGGGGTGCTCGGCGTGCGCCTCCTCGGCGGGCGGGCGGTGCTCCACCTCGGCGAAGCGGGCCCGGCCGTCGGGGTGGGCGAAGCGGTCGAGGAAGAGCCGGGGGGTGCCGGGGTGGGCGGGCTCGCCGCCGGGTGTCCCGGGGCAGGGCCAGTGCAGGGTCTCGCCCGCGTCGAGGCGGTCGTAGCTGATCCCCGAGTAGTCGGCGGGGCCGCCGCGCGAGGCGCGGCCCAACTCCTCGAAGACGGCGCGGGGTTCGACCGGGTAGCGCTCGGGGAGGTCGCCGAGGCGGGTGGCGAGGGCGTGCAGGACGGCGAGGTCGGAGCGGGCCCCGGGCGGCGGGTCGAGCAGTCGGCGCCGGCGCAGGATGCGGCCTTCGAGGTTGGTCATGGTGCCCTCCTCCTCGGCCCACTGGGTGACGGGCAGCACCACGTCGGCCATGCGGGCGGTCTCGGAGGGCACGAAGTCGGCGACGACGAGCAGGTCGAGGGAGGCCATGCGTTCGGCGACGCGGTCGGCGCGCGGGGCGGAGACCACCGGGTTGGCGCCGAAGACGAGCAGGGCGCGCGGGCCGGTGTCGGTGCCGAGGGCGCTGAGGAGTTCGTAGGCGCTGCGGCCCGGGCCCGGGATGACCTCGGGGTCGACGCCCCAGACGCCCGCCACGTGCGCGCGGGCCGCCGGGTCGGTGATCATCCGGTAGCCGGGCAGCTGGTCGGCCTTCTGGCCGTGCTCGCGGCCGCCCTGGCCGTTGCCCTGGCCGGTGAGGCAGCCGTATCCGCTGCCCTCCCGGCCGGGCAGGCCCAGGGCGAGGGCGAGGTTGATGAAGGCGGCGACGGTGTCGGTGCCCTTGCTGTGCTGTTCGGCGCCGCGTCCGGTGAGGACGTACGCGCGCTGGGCGGCGGCGAGCATCCGTACGGCCTCGCGCATGTCGCTGACGGGTACGCCGGTGACCTTCTCCACGCGCTCGGGCCACCAGGAGGCGGCGCGCTTCCAGGCGGCTTCGAAGCCGCCCGTGCGCTGGTCGACGTAGGTCCGGTCGGTGTGGCCGTCGACGACGAGGATGTGCATCAGGCCGAGGGCGAGGGCCAGGTCGGTGCCGGGGCGGGGCTGGAGGTGCAGGGCGGCGCGGGCGGCGGTGGGGGTGCGGCGCGGGTCGATGACGATCAGCCGGGCGGAGCTCAGGTGGCGCATCAGCGGGGGCATCGTCTCGCCGGGGTTGGCCCCGGCGAGCATGATCACGTCGGCTGCGCCGAGGTCGGTGACGGGGAAGGGCAGTCCGCGGTCCAGGCCGAAGGCGGCGTTGCCCGCGGCGGCCGCCGAGGACATGCAGAAGCGGCCGTTGTAGTCGATCTGGCTGGTGCCGAGGGCGAGGCGGGCGAACTTGCCGAGCAGGTAGGCCTTTTCGTTGGTGAGTCCGCCGCCGCCGAACACGCCGACGGCGTCGGCGCCGTGTTCGGCGCGGATCCGGGCGAGGCCGGCGGCCACGGTGTCGAGGGCGGTGTCCCAGTCGGTGGGGCGCAGGGTCCCGCCGGCGTCGCGGACCATCGGGGTCCGGATCCGGTCGGGGGTGGTGAGCAGGGTGGGGGCGGTCCAGCCCTTCTGGCACAGGCCGCCGCCGTTGACGGGGAAGTCCGGGTCGGGCTGGACGTCGGCTCCGCCCGACCGGTCCTCGCGGCTCAGCAGGGTGCCGCATTGCAGGGCGCAGTACGGGCAGTGGGTCCGTACGGTCGCGGCGTCCCCGGACGGTATCCGGTCAGACATGGACGTTCTCCGGGCGGGTGGCGGCGGCCACCGTCTGCTGCGCGCGCGCTGCCGGGGCGGCTGCGGCCGCGCGCTCGCGGCGCACGTACACCGTCCAGACGACGGCGGCGCAGAGGGCGTAGTAGCCGAGGAAGGACAGGAAGGCGGGGGCGCCGTTGCTCGCTCCGCCGCTGTAGGCGCCGCGGAAGGCGAGGTTGATGGCGACTCCGCCGAGCGCGCCGATGGCGCCGGAGATGCCGATGGCGGCGCCCGACAGGCGGCGGGCGGAGGCGAAGGCCCGGGTGGCGTCCTCACCGCGGACGATGCGGGCCTCGGCCTGGCGGGTGAAGGCCGCGGGGATCAGCTTGTAGGTGGAGCCGTTGCCGATGCCGCTGAGGACGAACAGGGCGGTGAATCCGGCGATGAAGATCGTCAGGGAGTCGCGGGCGGAGGCGAGGAGCAGCACCCCGGTGCCCAGCCCCATGCCGCCGAAGGTGAGGAGGGTGATGCGGGCGCCGCCGAAGCGGTCGGCGAGCCAGCCGCCGAAGGGGCGGGAGAAGGAGCCGAGCAGCGGGCCGAGGAAGGTGTACGAGGCCGCCTGGAGCGGGGTGGAGCCGAACTGGGTCTGCAGGACCAGGCCGAAGGCGAAGCCGTAGCCGATGAACGAGCCGAAGGTGCCGATGTACAGGAGCGAGATCAGCCAGGTGTCGCGCTGGGCGAGGGCCTCGCGCTGGGCGCCGGGGTCGGTCCGTACGGTCGCGATGTTGTCCATCTTCAGGGCGCAGCAGAGCGAGACGAGCACGATCAACGGCAGGTAGGTGGCGGCGATGTACGCCGGGTGGGTGTCGCCCGCGGTGGAGATGACGAGCAGGCCCAGCAGCTGCACGGCGGCCACGCCGAGGTTGCCGCCGCCGGCGTTGAGGCCGAGGGCCCAGCCCTGGTGGCGGCGGGGGAAGAAGCCGGTGATGTTGGTCATCGAGGAGGCGAAGTTGCCGCCGCCGACTCCGCCGAGGGCGCTGATCAGCAGGAACACCCACAGCGGGGTGCCGGGGCGCTGGATGAAGAACACGGTGAGCCCGGCGGGTACCAGCAGGATCGCCGAGGCGAACACGGTCCAGTTGCGGCCGCCGAAGCGGGTGACGGCGTAGCTGTACGAGGGGCGCAGGAGGGCGCCGACGAGCGTGGGGGTGACGACGAGGAGGAACTTCTCGTCGGGCGCGAAGCCGAGTCCGATCGCCGGCGTCATGAAGAGCACCAGGACCGACCACATGCTCCAGACGGAGAAGCCGATGTGCTCGGAGATGACGGACAGGTAGAGGTTGCGGCGGGCGATGCGCTTGCCGCCCTGCTCCCAGAACTGTTCGTTCTCGGCGTCCCAGTCCTCGATCCAGCGCCCCTTGGCTGATCGCGTGGCACTCATGACCTGGTTTCTCCCTTTGTCTGTCAGACGGTTGATCCCGGTGGTGGGGACTGCGGTACGTCGGCCAGTGCGCGGTCGACGAGTGCGCCGGCGGCGCCGCTGTACCCGGCCGGGTCGCAGAGCCGTGCGATGTGGTCCGCGTCGAGTCCGTGGCCGGGCATCTCGGCGAGTACGGCGGCCAGGGGCCGCCCGCTCGCGGCGGCGGTGGTCGAGGCCTCGGTCAGCAGCTGTTTGGCGGCGGCCTTGCCCAGGTGCGGGGCGAGGCGGGCCGCGATGCGCTCAGAGACCACCTGGCCGCCGGTGAGGTCGAGGTTCTCCCGCATCCGGCCGGGCCGGACTTCCAGCCCCTCGGCGAGTTCGACAGCGGTGTGGGCGGCTCCGCCGGCCAGGCGCAGGCATTCGCGCAGCAGTTGCCACTCGGCGTGCCAGACGCCGGCGGCGCGCTCGTCCTCGGTGACCAGGCACTGGGTCAGTCCGGCGGCGATCACCGGGACCTGCAGGGCCGCCGCGCGGATCAGCGTGGCGAGCACCGGGTTGCGCTTGTGCGGCATGGCCGAGGAGCTGCCGCGGCCGGCGGCGGTGGGTTCGGCGACCTCGCCCACCTCGGTCCGGGTGAGCGCCTGCACGTCGACGGCGATCTTGCCGAGGGCTCCGGCGGTGAAGGCCAGCGCGGCGGCGAGATCGGCGAAGGGGGTGCGCAGCGCGTGCCACGGCAGTACGGGGCGGGCGAGGCCGGTCTCGGCGGCGAAGGCGTCGACGAGCCGGTCGAGGTAGGGGTGCTCGGTGTCGGCCGCCACGTCGGGGCGGTCGATGTCGGCGTATTCGAGGTAGCCGGCGAGGGTGCCGGCGGCCCCGCCGAGGGAGACCGGCAGGCCCTCGTCCAGGACGCGGGCCAGGCGGGTGTCGGCGTCGAGGACGAGGGCGCGCCAGCCGGCGGCCTTGAGTCCGAAGGTCGTGGGTACGGCGTGCAGGGCCAGGGTGCGGCCCGGCATCAGGGTGTCGCGGTGGGTCCTGGCGAGGCCCGCCAGGGCCTGCGCCGTCCGGGCGAGGTCCGCCCGGATCAGGCGCAGGGCCCTGGCGGCCACCAGCATGGCGCCGGTGTCGAAGATGTCCTGGCTGGTGGAGCCCCGGTGGACGAAGTCCGCGGCTTTCGGGTCGATGGCGCGGACCTGCGCGGTGAGGGCCTGGACGAGGCCCACCACCGGGTTCGCGGTCTCCCGCGAGGCGAGCGCGAGGGCCCTCAGGTCGAACCGCTCGGCCTGTGCCGCTTCGGTGATGACGGCCGCGGCCTCCCCCGGGAGGGTGCCGAGGCTCGCCTGGGCCCGGGCCAGGGCGGCCTCGGCGTCGAGCATGGCCTGGAGCCATGCCCGGTCGCCGACGGCCGCCTCGACCGCGGTGCCGGCCCGCACCGGGGACAGCAGGCCGGCGTCCATCAGAGGGCCCTCGCCGGTCATACGATCACGCCGGGCAGGGTGTCGTCGGCCTGCTGGTCGGCCACCGCGCGGATCCCCGCGGGCAGGCTCGCGACCGGCGGCAGGGCCAGGACGGCCCGGGCGATCGCGTCGGAGTCGCCGAGCGTCACCGAGTCCACGCCGGGCCGGATGCCGGCCGCCGTGACCCAGTGGACCGACTCGGTCGGCACCCCGTAGGCGAAGCGGCGCGCGTGGGCGGTGCCCCGGGCGTCGATGAGCCGGTACGGGCGCTCGGTGACCGCGAGGCCACCGGTCTGGTAGCCGCCCTGCTCGCCCGAGATGACGTACGGCTTCGCCTGGTCGGTGTCCAGCAGGTGCTGGAGCAGCGGGTCGGAGGTGCGCCGCAGGTCGGGCTCGGGCAGCCGGGACTCGATGAGCACCTGCGCCTTGATCTGCGGTCCCGGTACGGACGTGGACGCGGCCACGTACGTCTGGGTGTCGGTGTCGATGCGGACCTGGGTCCCGGGTCCGGTGACGGTCAGGACCCCCGCCTCGATGAGGGCGATCATCTCCTCGATGCGGGTGGCCGGGGGGCCGATGGAGAGGAAGCCGTTGAGCGGGGTGTACCAGCCCTCCAGGTCGTCGCGGTGCGAGTCCCCGTCGAGGCCGCCGTGGTCGACGGCGAGCCGGACCTCGTTGCGCAGGTCGCGCAGGACGTCCAGGGCGGACTTGATCGGGCCGCTGAGGTTGCCCTGGCGGGCGGCGGCGACGTCGGCCGCGAGGTACTCCACCAGCCAGGCCTGGAAGTCGTCGCGGTCGGCGAACTCCCGGTCCCCGTACGGGACGGAGAGCTTCTCCCAGCTCCAGTACTGCTCTTCGGGGATGTCGTACTCGGCGAGCAGCCAGGCGCGGCCCTCGGCGTCCTCGGTCTCCAGGTAGCGCTCGGTGAACGCCTCGCGCTCCTCCGCCTGCCCGTTGGCGGCGAGCAGGGCGCCGTAGTAGACGCTCTCGACCTCCAGGGAGATGAAGGGCCACAGGTCTTCCTTGAAGGTGACCCGGCCGCCGGAGGCGGCCCGCTCGCGCAGGGCGCGCACGTAGTCCGGGGTCAGGAGCTTGGGGAAGTAGCGGCCGTACGCGCCCTTCTCGTTGTCGCCGCGGGCGTGGTACGGGATGCCGCGCCGGGAGAAGGCGTACAGCCGGGGCTCCTGCCCGGACGGCTGGTAGGTGAGCCTGCCGTCCTCGTCGCGGACGAAGGAGCCGCCGCGGCCGTGGCTGAACAGCGCCATGTAGTCGAAGAAGTTCAGCCCCAGGCCGCGGACGAGCACCGTCTGGCCGGGCTTGATCGCAGCGAGGTCCTTGTCGGCGGGGTTGCCCGGCGTCAGGTAGGTCAGGTAGTGGATGCGCGCCAGGGATGCGGTGCGCGCCTCGCGCGGGGTCAGCCGCGCGGGGACGTGACCCTGGGCCAGGATGATGGCGTCGAGGTCGTTGAGGCGGGTGCCGTCCTGGAGCCGGACGCCCTGCGGGCCGCCGGAGATGCCGAGGGTGTCGGCGATGGCCACGGCGCGCGAGCGGTGGACGTGGACGGTGACGTGCTTGGGGGCGCCGACGATGACGCGCTGGAAGCACTCGCTGAGGTAGTTGCCGTAGAAGGCGCGGGTCGGGTAGGTGTCCGGACCCATGGCCGCGGCCTCGGCGAGGGTGCCCTCGTCGTAGTCGCCGAACTGGCCCAGGACGGAGAGGGACTTGGCCCACTCGAACAGGGTCGGGCCGGGCTCGATCGGACCGTCGATCTTGCAGCTGTCGTCCGTGTAGACGGTGATCTGGCAGGCGACGGTGTTCATCAGCAGGTGGCGTGACTGGCCGGAGCGCCAGACCTGGCCGGCGCCGGGCGCGGCCGGGTCCACGACGTGGATGGCGACCGAGTCGTGAACGGGGTTCTCCCGCTCGTTGGCGACCAGGCGCTCGACGACGGACAGGCCGCGGGGGCCGGCGCCGACGACGGCTATCTCAACGGACGAGCTGCTCATGCGATATCTCCGATGCGGTAGGGATGCAGGGTGGGAGCCGGGTCTGTGCGGGGTGGGCCGGGCGCGGTGGCGCGGAGGGCTTCACCGGGCGCTCAGGCGGCGTCGGCCTTGACCTCGGTTCCGGTTGCGGCTTCGGTGTCCGTGCCGGCCTCGTCCTGTGCCCCGCCCGCGACCAGTCGGGCGAGTTCGAGGCGCTTGATCTTGGTGGTGGAGGTCTGCGGGACGTCCTCCAGACGCCACTGGACCGGTGCGGCGAGCTTCGGCAGGCCGATGACCGCGGACTTCCACGCGATCAGGTCGAGCGGCTTGTCGTCGCGGGTGCAGACGACCGGGACCGGGACCCCGTCGGGGCCGGGGATGATGATGACCTCGATGAGCTCGTGCAGGCGGGTGAAGAGCTTGTCCTCGATCTCCAGGGTCGAGCCGATGCCCGGGATCTCGTCGACCTCGCGGTCGAGCAGGTGCAGGCAGCCCCACTTGGTGCGGTAGCCGAGGTCGCCCATGCGCCACCAGCCGTCGTTGACCTGCTTCTCCCAGCGCTCGTGCTCGGAGTGGTAGGTGATGATCCGGCCGTCGGACTTGATCTCGATGAAGCCCGGGTTGTCCTTGGTGACGGGATTGCCGTCACGGCTGACGACGCGGACGCCGGTCATGCCGGGGAACGGGGAGCCGACGCAGCGGCCGTCGAAGTCGGCGCCGCCCTTGCGGGTGTAGGTGCGGGCCGCGATCGGGCCGACCTCGCTCTGGCCGTAGGCCTGGGCGAAGAGCGCGTTCTTCCGCTTGCTCGCCTTGAGCAGGATGCTGACCGTGCGCGGGTGGATCGCGTCGAAGGTCGAGCTGAAGTACTTGACGTTGGCGAGGGGCCCGCGGGGGTCGTCGGCCAGCTCCTCCCAGCGCAGGAACGTGTTGGGGTGGGCCTCGATGAAGCCGGGCGGGACCTGGGAGAAGATGTCGCCCACGGTCTCCGGGTCGTCCTCCTTGAGGACGATCAGGGTGTGGCCCTGGAGGATCGAGATCGGCATGGCCGTGAACATCCGGGAGTGGACGAACGACACGTGGACCGCGACCGGTTCGCGCTTGGGCACGGCCGAGAAGACCGTCGCCTGCGGGCGGTAGCGGGCCTCGAAGGTGTGGCCGGTGTGTACGGCCAGCTTCGGGGTGCCGGTGGTGCCCGAGGTGTGCGTGATCAGGGTGGGGTGCTCCGGCGGCATCGGGATCGCCTGGACGCGGGGGACGCCCGCGAGGGAGGCCAGTTCGACGGCCTTCTCGGAGGTGCCCGAGGTCAGCAGCACCCCGGACGTGATGTCGAAGATCTCGGCCGGCAGGTTGGTGTCGAGCTTTTCCTGGTCGGTGATCAGGAAGGGCTGGTCGATGCGGCGCACCAGCGTCGCGACCGTCTCGCCGTCCAGCTTCGGGGACAGCAGGGCCGGGATCGCGCCGATGCGGGCGATCGCGCAGGCCAGCAGCGAGATGTCGAAGCCGTCGGCCTTGTGCACGACGACGTGGTGGTTGGGCCGTACGCCGACCGACCACAGCCGTGAGGCGAAGTCGTCGACCAGGTCCGCGAGTTCGGTGAAGGTGGGGCGGCGCCCGAGCTGCGGGGCGATGTCCAGGTCGTGGTCCATGACCACGAGGCCCGCGGGGGTGCGGGCGGCCGCTCGGTCGAAGAGCGTACCCAGCCGGATGCCCTTGTTTCCTATGCGCTGGAGAAGCATGGCCTCGTTCTCTCAAGAGTGTCTTCGATGACGTACGGGGAGTGGGCCGGCACCGGGAGGGAAGCCGGTGCCGGCGTCCGGGTGCGGCAACGCGGGCTCAGCGGCCTTCGACGACGTCGCGGATGCGGGCGAGGGTGGCGTCGAGGTCCCCGACGAGCTTCTCGGTCCAGTCGGTGATGAACTGCTTGCGCTGGACCTCGTCCAGATCGGCGACGATCTTGTGGATGCCGGCCGTGGCCTTGCCCATGCGGAAGTGGTGGACGAGGACCGAGCCCTCCTGGGCCGGCTCGATGTCGAAGCCCCAGACGGACTCCTGGTCCTCCTGGGCGTGGGTCAGCATCATCCAGCGGAAGGTGCGGCCGGGCTCGGCCGCCGTGACGCGGGCCTCGGTGTACCAGGTGCCGCGCACCAGCGGGGCCCAGCCGACGACGTCCTCGGCGCGCAGGTTCTCGCCGCGGAAAATCGCTCCGACGGTTGAAGGTTCACCGGAAATCCACTCGCCGCCCATGCATTCCGGGCTCCACTCGGCGCTCCGGGTCAGGTCGCTGACGACGTCGTAGATCTCCTGCGCAGTGGCCGCGACGGGAATGTCCGCGCGGACCTCGAAAAGCGGGGTCGAGTCGATGATGGAGTTCGTCATGGCCGAAATACTGCTGCTCCGTGAATCGCCACTCAAGGCTGTTATCGCGGGTCCATCAGGTCTTTTACCCGTGTATTGCACAAGGAAAATAAAGGCATGCCGGAGCGGCGCCGCAATAATGATCCCGCGGCGCCGCTCGCAGTTATTCCGCAGACTTTTACATCAGGAACGGGCGCGCAGTACCAGCTTTCCCGTCACCTTGCCCTCGTCCAGCAGGCGGTGCGCCTCGGCCGCCGCCGACAGCGGCAGCACCTCGGTGCCGCGCGGCCGCAGCAGCCCGGCCGCCGTCAGCTTGTTGACGTGGGCGGCCGCGGCCGCCAGCCGGCCCGCGGTGGCGTGCGAGATCGCGAAGCCGCGCACCGAACAGTCCTTGAGGTACAGCGGCCCCACGGGCAGCACGGGACGGGTGCGCATGCCCGAGAGCAGCACGATCCGGCCGCGGCTCGCGAGCAGGTCGACCGCGGTCTCCAGGTCGTTGCGGGCCGAGGTGTCGACGTGGATGTCCACCCCGTCCGGGCTGAGCTCGCGGATCCGGGCCGGCACGTCGGGGTCGTTGTAGTCGATGACCTCGGCCGCGCCGAGCTCCCGTACGTAGTCGAAGTCGCGCGGCGAGGACGTGGCGATCACCCGGGCTCCGGCGTGCGCGGCCATCGTGACCAGCGCGCTGCCCACGTTGCCCGCGGCGCCCAGCACCAGCACGGTGTCGCCGGCGGTGATGCCGCCCTGGTCGAAGAGGGCGAGGTAGGCCGTGACGGCGGGGTGCGCGAGGGCCACCGCGTCGACCGGGTCCACCCCCTCGGGCAGCGGGTAGAGCCGCTCGGCCGGGACGACGGCCTGCTCGGCGGCGGCGCCCTGGCGGCCGTCGTGCCCGAGGCTGTTGCACCAGACCCGGTCGCCCGGCGCGAAGCGGTGCGCGACCGCGGCGCCGGCGGACAGCACGGTCCCGACGAGGTCCCGGCCGATCACGAAGGGGAAGTCGAGGGGGGTGCGCCAGGCACCCGAGCGGACGAAGGTGTCGACGTGGTTGACGGAGACGACGTCGACCTCGACGAGCACGTCGGACGGCCCCGGCCGCGGAGCGGGCAGCTCACCGAAGCGGATGAGCTCTGCGGGACCCAACTGTTCGATATAGGCGGCATGCATGGTCCGGATTCTGTTCGCAGCGGCCGCCACAGGAAACCCGCTGCCGCTTTTCAATCAAGTGTGACTTATCCATCAGGACACGGTTCCGTCAGGTGCGGGTGCCCCACCTGACGGAGTGACTATCGGCCAGTGGGTGCCACACCAATTCCCCAGCAGCATCGATAATCCGCCACCCCTCAGTTCTGCCCATGCGCAAGACTTGGGCCCATTTCCTGGGAGTTTCCTGTGGTTACTGCATCACTCACCGTCAGAAAAGCATCGGCCCTACAACAGCCCGACTGGGCCGATTCCCCCGACCTGACCAAAGTAAAGGACGATCTTTCCCAGCGTCCCGCGCTGGTCAATGCCGGAGACGTCCGCCGCCTGCGCTCCCACCTCGCGCGGGTGGCGGCGGGCGAGGCCTTCATCGTCCAGGCGGGCGACTGCGCCGAGGACCCGGCGGAGTGCGACGCCGGGTACATCGCCCGCAAGTCCGCCCTCCTCGACATGCTCGCCGGCACGCTGAAGATGGTCACGCACAAGCCGGTGGTGCGGATCGGCCGGCTCGCCGGCCAGTTCGCCAAGCCGCGCTCGCGCCCGACCGAGGTCGTGGACGGCGTCGAACTGCCCGTCTACCGCGGGCACATGGTCAACGGCCCCGAGGCCGGCCTGGCCGAGCGACTTCCCGACCCCTTCCGCCTGCTCTCCGGATACCGCTCCGCCGCGCAGGCCATGGCCCACCTCGGCTGGACCGACCCGGCGCGCCGCTCCGGCATCTGCCCGCCGGTGTGGACCAGCCACGAGGCGCTGCTCCTCGACTACGAACTGCCCATGATGCGCTGGGACGAGGAGGGCAGCCCGCTGCTGACCTCGACCCACTTCCCGTGGATCGGCGAGCGCACCCGCCAGATCGACGGCCCCCACGTCGACATGCTGGCCGGGGTCGTCAACCCGGTCGCCTGCAAGGTGGGACCGTCGATGGAGCCCGAGGAGCTCATCGAGCTCTGCCGGCGCCTCGACCCCTGGCGCGAGCCCGGCCGCCTCACCCTGATCGCCCGCATGGGAGCCGACCTGGTCGCCGAGCGCCTGCCCGCGCTCGTCGACGCGGTGCGGCAGGCCGGCCACCCGGTGGTCTGGCTGACCGACCCCATGCACGGCAACACCTTCTCCGCCCCCGGCGGCCACAAGACCCGTCTCGTCGAGACCGTCGTCAAGGAGATCCAGGGCTTCCAGGCGGCCGTGGCCCAGGGCGGCGGCGTCGCGGGCGGACTCCACCTGGAGACCACCCCGGACGACGTCACCGAGTGCGCGACCGGCGACGACCAGCTGCACACGGTCGGAGACAGGTACACGAGCCTGTGCGACCCCCGCCTCAACCCGAACCAGGCCTACGCCGTGGTGACGCAATGGCGAGCCTGAACCAGCAGGGAGATTGGACATGGAGAACAAGGTCGCCCTCGTCACCGGAGCCGCAGGAGGCATCGGCTTTGCCGTAGCCCGCAGGCTCGCCGAAGAGGGCGCGACGGTGGCCGCCGTCGACCGGGACGCCGAACGGCTCCTGGAATCGGTGGAGAAGCTCGTCGCCGACGGGCTGGACGTCCACGCCCACCCGGCCGACGTCACCGTCACCGCGCAGGTCGAGGCCGTCGTCGACGCGGTCGAGTCCGAACTGGGCGAGCTGGACTTCCTCGTCAACACGGCGGGGATCCTGCGCCTGGGCGAGGTGCGCGACTTCAGCGACGAGGACTGGCTCCAGACCTTCGAGGTCAACGTCAGCGGCGTCTTCCGGCTGTCCCGCGCCGCCGTCAACCGGATGATCCCCCGCAACCGCGGGGCCATCGTCACCGTCGCCTCGAACGCGTCCGGCACCCCGCGCACCGCCATGGGCGCCTACGGCGCGTCCAAGGCCGCCGCGACCATGCTCACCAAGACGCTCGGCCTGGAAGTGGCCAAGCACAACATCCGCTGCAACATCGTCGCCCCCGGGTCCACCGACACGGCGATGCTCGCCTCGATGTGGGAGGACGAGCAGGGCCCCGCGAGGACCATCGCGGGCAGCCCCGAGTCCTTCAAGGTCGGCATCCCGCTGGGCAAGCTCGCCCGGACCAACGACATCGCCGAATCCGTGATCTTCCTGCTGTCCGACCGGGCGGCGCACATCACCCTGCACGTCCTGACCGTGGACGGCGGAGCCACGCTCGGCGCGTGAGACCTCCACCGACCGCCCCGCCCACTCCTGCGCAACCTTTTCGAGGAACAGACATCCGAGAGGACCGTCATGGCCGGCATACCGACCATCGAGCCCTATCCCCTCCCGACCGCGGGAGACATTCCCCCGTCCATACCGCAGTGGACCTTCGACCCTGACCGGGCCGTACTGCTCGTCCACGACATGCAGCGCTACTTCCTCGCGCCCTTCCCCGAAGCGCTGCGCGCCGAGCTCACCGACAACGCCGTACTGCTGCGCGAGCACTTCAAGGCCCACGGCGCCCCCGTGGCCTACACCGCCCAGCCCGGCGGCATGACCCCCGAGCAGCGCGGGCTGCTCGCCGACATCTGGGGTCCGGGGATGCGTACGACGCCCGAGGACCGCGAGGTGGTCCCCGCGCTGGCACCCGGCCCCGAGGACTGGGTCTGCACCAAGTGGCGCTACAGCGCCTTCTTCAACACCGACCTGCTGGAGCGCATGCGCGCCGCCGGCCGGGACCAGCTCGTCATCTGCGGCGTCTACGCGCACGTCGGCGTGCTGACCACGGCCATCGAGTCCTTCAGCCACGACATCCAGACCTTCCTGGTCGCGGACGCGACCGGCGACTTCAGCGAGCTGGAACACAGGCTGGCCATCGACTACGCGTCCAAGCGGTGCGCGGTCGTCACCACCGCCAAGGAGATCGCGGGATGACCTCTCCCCTGCTGGCCCGCGTCCTGGGCCCCAATCCACCACCCTTCGCCCTTCTCTACCGCCCCGAGGCCACCGGCCCCGGAATCCTCGACGTGATCATCGGCGAGAGCGCCACCGTCGACTCGCTGGCGCAGCTCCGTGCGTCAGGTGCCGCGCCGTCCGCCCCGGCCGCGGCGGACGGCGCCCGGCACGAGGTGCTCGCGCTCATCCCGTACCGGCAGATCTCCGAGCGGGGCTTCGCCGCCCCCGACGAGGACACCCCGCTGGTCGCGATGACCGTCACCGGGCAGGAGCGGATCTCCCTGGTCGAGGCCCTCACCCGGATCCCCGACCTGCCGATCGACCTCGACGGAGGGGAGTTCGACGTCTCCGACGAGGAGTACGCGGACACCGTGCGCCGGGTGATCTCCGACGAGATCGGCGAGGGCGCGGGCGCCAACTTCGTCCTCAAGCGGTCCTGGACCACCGGCATCCGCGCGTACTCCACCGGCCACGCCCTGACCCTCTTCCGGCGCCTGCTCCAGCGGGAGTCGGGCGCGTACTGGACCTTCGTCGTGCACACCGGCGAGCGCACCCTCGTCGGCGCCAGTCCCGAGCGGCACGTCAGCCTCCGCGAGGGCACCGCCGTCATGAACCCGATCAGCGGCACGTACCGCTATCCGGCGGCCGGGCCCTCGCTGCCGGAGGTGATGGACTTCCTCGCCGACACCAAGGAGGTCGACGAGCTCTACATGGTGGTGGACGAGGAACTCAAGATGATGGCCCGGATCTGCGAGGGCGGTGCCCGCGTCGACGGTCCGTACCTCAAGGAGATGGCCCGCCTCGCCCACACCGAGTACTTCATCGAGGGCCGCAGCACGCGGCCCCCGGAGGAGATACTGCGCGAGACCCTCTTCGCCCCGACCGTCACCGGCAGCCCGCTCGAGAGCGCGGCCCAGGTGATCGCCAAGTACGAGCCGCAGGGCCGCGGTTACTACAGCGGCGTACTGGCGCTGATCGGCCGTGACGAACAGGGCGGGGACGCGCTGGACTCCTCCATCCTGATCCGCACGGCCGACATCGGCTCCGGCGGCGAGGTGCGCATCGGGGTCGGTGCCACCCTCGTGCGCCACTCCGACCCCTGGTCGGAGGTGGCCGAGACCGCCGCCAAGGCCGCCGGTCTGCTCGCGGCCCTGGAATCGCAGGGCTCCGCCGCCCGGTTCGCCGGCCACCCCACCGTCCGCGCGGCCCTGGAGGACCGCAACCGCACGATCGCCGGCTACTGGCTCAAGGAGGACCAGGACCGGGCCTCCGTCGATCCGGCGCTGGCCGGCCGGCGGGTCCTGGTGGTGGACGCCGAGGACACGTTCACGGCGATGATCGCCCGCCAGCTGGACTCGATCGGCCTCGACGTGACGATCCGACGCTTCGACGAGCCGTACTCCTTCGACGGACACGACCTGGTGGTCATGGGCCCCGGCCCCGGCGACCCCCGGGACGGCTCCCACCCCAAGATCGCCCACCTGCGCACGGCGGTACGGACCCTGCTGGACGAACGGCGGCCCTTCCTGGCCGTCTGCCTCAGCCACCAGGTGCTGTCCACCGCGCTCGGCTTCGACCTGGTCCGCCGGAACGAGCCCAACCAGGGCGTCCAGAAGGAGATCGACTTCTTCGGCCGGCCCGAACGGGTCGGTTTCTACAACACCTTCGCCGCCCGCTCCCTGGTCGACAGCGCCGTCGTCCCGGGCGTAGGGCGCCTGGACATCAGCCGCGATCCGGAAACCGGGGAGGTGCACGCCCTGCGCGGCCCGCACTTCGCCTCGATGCAGTTCCACGCCGAGTCGGTGCTGACACAGAACGGACCGCGCATCACCGGGGAGCTCCTGGCCTCGCTGACCGCGCGGATGCTCGCCGCCTGACGCGGCGCGGGGCGGTCCGGCCTCCCGGACCGCCCCGCGGCCCCGTACCTGACAAGGTCCCACGGACGCCGTTGTCGGCATTTCCCCGGGACGGAACCATGAGTTTCACGCAGTGTTGAGGAGTCGTAGAAATGATCACGACGGGAAATCACGGTGCGCGCAATGCTTTTTCGGTGGGCGTGCTCGGTACGGGGTCGTACGTACCGGCTCATGTCGTCTCCAACGAAGAAGTCGGAGCGCCGGCCGGAGTCGATCACGAATGGATACTCGGCAAGACGGGAATACGCGAACGCCGTTGGGCAAAGCCCGATGAGGCAACATCCGATCTCGCGGTGATCGCGGGTCGGGCGGCACTGGAGAGTGCCGGCATCCGCGCCCGTCAGCTGTCCCTCATCGTCGTCGCGACCTCCACCCCCGACCAGCCGCAGCCGCCGACCGCTTCCGTGGTCGCCGACGAGCTCGGCGCGGACCAGGGCACCGCCGCCTTCGACGTCAACGGTGTCTGCACGGGCTTCCTGTTCGCCCTGACCACGGCTCAGGGCATGCTCGCGGCCTCCTCCGGCGAGGGCTACGCCCTGGTCATCGGGGCGGACGTCTACTCACGGATCCTCAATCGCGAGGACCGGCGCACCACGATCCTGTTCGGTGACGGCGCCGGCGCCGTCGTCCTCGGCCCGGTGGCCGGGGAGGACCGCGGCGTCCTCGCCAACCGGCTGGCCAGCTACGCGGCCGACCGGCACCTGATCGAAGTTCCCGGCGGCGGCAGCCGCATTCCGGCCACGCCGGAAATCCTCGCCGAGGGACTCCAGTACTTCACCATGAACGGCCGGGGCGTCCGCGATTTCGTCGCCGACAACGTCCCGCCCGCCATCGACGCATTCCTTTCGGAGCGGGGTCTCACCCCGGCCGATATCGCGCACTTCGTTCCGCACCAGGCCAACGGACGCATGCTGGAAAACCTCTCCGAGGAAATCGGGGTGGGCATCGACCGCACCTGGACCACGTACGAGAGGTACGGCAACACCGGCTCCGCCTCCGTCCCGATCACCCTCGACCGCGCGGCCCGCTCGGGCCGGCTGGCCGAGGGCGACCTGGTCCTGCTCGCGGGCTTCGGCGGGGGCATGGCCCTCGGTCTGTCGCTGATCCGCTGGTAGTCACCTCCCGCACACCCCTCCCCTCCCTGCGTTCCCCGCCCCGCCGGAGAGCGACACCCTTCAAGGAGAACCCATGCTGGACGCAACCCCGATCGACGACGCCCGGGTCGACGCCTACCTCACCCGGATCGGCGCCACCCGCCCGGCGCAGCCCGACCTCGCCGGGCTGCGGCACCTGGCCGAACGCGCCGTGCTGTCCGTCCCGTTCGAGAACCTCGACTACCACCTCGAAGGCCGCGAGATCCACATGGACAAGCGGTCCGTGGACAAGGTCGCGATCGACAGCCGCGGCGGCGGCTGCTACGAGGTCAACCCGGCGCTGGGCTTCGTGCTGGAGGCCCTGGGCTACGAGGTCGACATCCTGCCGGGCCGCGTGCACCGGCCGGAGGGCGTGGGCCCGTTCCTCGGCCACCTCGCCCTCAAGGTGACCATCGGCGAGAACGCGTACCTCGTCGACACCGGCTTCGGCCGCAACAGCCGTTTCCCGCTCGACTGGAACAGCCGCGAGGTCCAGGGCGACCCGCACGGCGAGTACCAGCTCAAGGACGTCGAGGACAAGCCCGGCACCGTGGACCTGTGGCTCGGCGGCCGCCCGCTGTACCAGGTGGTCGAGACCCCGGTCCGCATCGAGGACTACGCCCCGTCGCTGTGGTGGTACCGCACGGCGCCCGACTCCTCTTTCATGCAGGCCCTGTTCTGCTCCATCCGCACCGAGAACGGTCTGGTGACCCTCAAGGGCCGCCACCTGAACGTCGTCGACGGCGACCAGCGCTCGAAGACCGTCCTCCAGGACGACGCCGAGGTCATCGCCGCGTACAAGACGCACTTCGGCATCAGCCTCGACCGCCTGCCCACCGAGCCGGAGAACTCCATCACCACCGGCGTCCGCACCGACTGAGAGAGTCCCAGAGGCCATGGCTGACCTGATAGCCGGCGAGAGCCGGCCCACGAGAGAGGGCGAAGCGGTTTCCGCCGCCGGGGCGTCCGACCTGGACGTCCTGGTGGTCGGGGCCGGCCCCACCGGACTGCTGACCGCCGTCGAACTGCTGCGGCGCGGCATCAGGGTCCGCGTGATCGACCGCGCCGTCGAACCCATGCTGACTCCCAAGGCCCTGTCCGTCTGGCCGCGCGCCCTCGACATCCTTGAGGACACCGGTCTGGGCGGCGTGGTCGACGAGGAGTCCGTACGGATCAACACGCTGAGCTACTTCTCCGAACGGCGCCCGCTGGCCTCCTTCGGATTCACCGACGACCTGGCGTGCCGCACCCTGCCCCAGCACGTCACCGAGCGGCTGCTCACCGAGCGGCTGCAGGAACTCGGCGGCAAGATCGAGCGCGGGGTGCGGCTGCTGGCCCTGGACGGACTGGACTACTCCGGCCGGATCGAGGCCACCGACGGCGTGACGGCGGTGCTGGAGACCCCCGAGGGGCTGCAGCGGATCCGGGTGCCGTTCGTCGTCGGCGCCGACGGTGCCGGCAGCGCCGTCCGCGGCCAGCTCGGCGTCGGATTCGAGGGATCCACTTATGAGATGGCCTTCGCGCTCATCGATGCCCGCATTGATGGGTATCTCCCTCCGGACGAGTGCCACTTCTACCAGTCCGCGAACGGCGCCCTGGTGATCGTGCCCATCCCGGGCGGCATCTTCCGCTTCCTGTCGGTCATGCCGCAGGGCGGCGGCGAGGTCGACGCCGCCATGATGCAGGCCGTCATCGACGAGCGCGGGCCGCGCGGCGTACGGATCAAGGAGGCGGTTTGGAAGGCCGTGTTCCGGGTTCACGCCCGGCGGGCGAGCGAATTCCAGCGCGGCCGGGTCTTCCTGGCCGGCGACGCCGCCCACGTGCACAGCCCGGCCGGCGGGCAGGGCATGAACAACGGCCTCCAGGACGCGCACAACCTCGCCTGGAAGCTGGCCTCGGTGATCCGGGGCGAGTCCCCCTCCTCCCTGCTCTCCTCTTACGGCGAGGAGCGTGCGGAGGTCACCCGGCAGCTCGTGCGCGACACCGACTTCCAGACCCGGGCCTGGCTGTTCAAGTCCAAGGCCAGCGTGGCGGCGCGCGACGCGGCCTTCCGGCTCCTCGACCGGACCGGGATCGTCTCGGAGTTCTACGCCCCGGTGATGGCCGGCCGTCGGCTCTCGTACCCGCCGACCCGCGACACCCAGCAGCCCTCGGGCTGGACGGGCTGCCGCGTACGGCGTTCCCTGCCCGGCGTGCTGGAGGTGGGAGCGGTCTTCCCGCGCCGTCTGGCACTCGCGTACGGGATCTCCGGACCGGCCGCGGATCCGCACGGCTGGAATCTGGTGGTCGTCCCGGACGGGAACCGGGGCTGGGAAGAGGAATTGGGCCACATCGTGGCGCAATGGCCACTGTTGCGGCAAGTGACGGTACGGCGCCGCGACGCCGCCGCGCAGGCCGGATGCGGCTCCGCGGGCTACTACCTGATCCGGCCGGACGGTCATATCGCCGCTCACGGCCATGCACGGGATCTGGGAAGGCTCGAAGCGGAACTGCGACTCTCCTTTTCCTGAGCGCCAATCCACCGATATCCGAACGGCGATATCCGGCCAATGAAATACCGGATAGCCCCCCGGTTTTCTCGTTAGACTGCCCGTTCCCGTTCCGTTCCCATACCGGCTCCTGCTCAAGCGGGAACGGAGAGGGACTGGAGCAGGAAGCCCCGTTGCGAATCTCTGTCATGTCGAAAGCGACACGGGATTTCCAAACAAACAAGGGGTTCGAAATGCGCGGCAAGCTCGCTGGTCTGGTCGGTATCTTCGCGGTCGCCCTCGCCCTGGGCCTGGGTGCGGCAGTAGAGCAGGACCACGAGGCCAACGGCACCAGCCACTCCGTACTGGCCGACAACAAGGGCCCGGGCGTCGCCCCGTCCACGCCCCCGACCACGCCGCCGGCGACCCCCACGGGCGTCTGAACCAACCCCCGCGCAAGCAGTGGGCCCCGTCCGGGAAACCGGACGGGGCCCACTGCTTTTGCCGTACCACCACCACCGCGCACCCGCGCTCCGGTCAGAGGGTGCGCCGCCCCTCGGGCGGCACCCCCATCGCCTCGAAGAGCATCTCGGCCCGCTCCCGGTACTGGGCGGCGGCCGGCAGGCCGAGCTGCCCGGCCGCGGCCGCCATCCCGTCCAGCGCGTGGGCCATCTCGACGCGGTACTCCATCACCTCGGCACAGGCGAGCGCCCGCTCGTGCAGGCGCAGGGCCTCTTCGTGCCGGCCGTTGCGGGCGTGCCGGAGCGCCAGGATGTTGTCCACCCGGGAGCGCCGCTGCGGAGAGGTTCTGTGACTGATCAGCTCCAGGGCCCGGTCCTCCTGCTCCTGCGCCCGGTGGGCGTCACCGAGCCGGTCGCTCACGTCCGACCAGACCGCGAGGGTCAGGACCAGGTGCTCTTCCACGGCGGTGGCGCTCAGCGCCCACGCCCGCGTCACGCTGACGTGGGCGGCCTCGAACTCGCCCTTGCCGATCTGGGCCAGGGCCATGCTCGTCCACGCGGTGACCTCCCCGCCCGAGTGGGGGTGGGTCCGGGAGATCTCGATCGCGCGGTGGACGGCTTCGGCCGCCTCGTCGTGGCGGCCCAGTGCCAGGCACACCGTGCCGAGCGTGTTGAGGTCCTCCGCCTGCTGCTGCGCCAGACGCTTGACGTCCCCCGTCTGGAAGGCCCGTACGGCCTGCGTCGTGTAGTCGTACGCGCTCGTCAGGTTCCCCATCGCGTAGTGCGCGAGCCCGAGCAGCCCGAGGGAGACCGCCTCGTCGTCCAGGCCCCCGGCCTTGCGCGCCCAGTCGAGCGCTTCCTCCCCTGCCTCCACCGCCTCGGTGAAGCGGCCGAGCCTCCAGCACGCCACCCCGAGGTTGTTGAGGGCCCGGCAGATCAGCAGGGGATCGCCCATGCCGCGCGTCGCGATGAGGCCCGCCCGGCACACCGCCTCGAACTCCGCGAACCGTCCGCGCAGGTTCAGGTGGAAGGACGCGTTGCGTGCCAGGGCGAACACCAGGCGCGGGCTCTCCTCGTGGCCGCCCCGGGCCAGCAGGGTCTGGACGCCCGCGGACTCCCGGTCGAACCACTCCAGGGTGCGGTCCTCACGGCGCATCGGCGGCAGCGCGTACGCGGTTCCGGGCGCGTCCACGTCCATCCTGCGGCGACTGGGGAACAGCAGCGTGCACGCGGCCTCGGTCGCCGCCGTGTAGTAGGCGAGCAGCCGGCCGTCGGCCTCCCGGGCCTCGCGCCCGCCCCTGCCCTCGCCGAGGGAGAGCGCGTACGTGCGCACCAGGTCGTGGAAGGCGTACCGCCCCGGTTCGTTCTGCACCAGCAGGTGCATGTCGAGGAGGTCCTCCAGCATGTCCTCCGCGTCCCGGACCCCGGTCTCCAGCAGGGCCGCGGCCGAGTAGACGTCGACCTCTCCGCCCGGATGCAGGCCGAGCAGGCAGAACGCGGCCTGGAGCTCGGGTTCCAGGGCCTTGTACGACAGGCTGAGCGTGGCGGCCACGCTGCGCTCGCCCGCGCTCAGCTCGTCCAGCCTGCGGGTCTCGTCCTCCAGCCTTTCGACCAGGTAGCGCACGGTCCAGCGCGGACGGTTGCGCAGCCGGGCCACGGCCAGCCGCAGGGCCAGCGGGAGGTGGCCGCACAGGTCGGCGAGTTCGGCGGCGGCCTCCGGCTCCCTGGCCACCCGGCTGTCTCCGAGGATCTCGTCGAGCATCACCCGGCTCTCCCGCGGCTCCATCACCCCGAGCGAGATCCAGTCCGCGCCGTCCAGGTCGAGCAGCCGGGCCCGGCTGGTGACCAGCACCAGGCACTCGGTGGAGGACGGGAGCAGGGGCAGCACCTGGCCGGCGTCGAGGGCGTTGTCGAAGAGCAGCAGCAGGCGCCGGCCCGTCAGGGTGGCCCGCCACAGGCCGATCAGGCCCGCCTCGTCGTCGGGAATGCTGTCGGCGGGCACGCCGAGGGTGCGCAGCAGACCGCCGAGGGTGGCGGCCGGCCGCTGCGGCTTCTCACCGGGGGTGAAGCCGCGCAGGTCGGCGTAGAGCTGGCCGTCCGGGTACTCCTCGGCCAGCTGGTACGCGGTGCGCACCGCCAGCGAGGTCTTGCCGCAGCCGCCCATGCCGTCGATCGCGACGACCCGGGACCCTTCTCCCGCGTCCTGGCGGCACGCCTCCAGCACCTCGGCCAGCTCGCGCTCACGACCGGTGAAGTCGGGAATGCCGGGCGGCAGGGTGCAGGGGGCGCCGTGCAGGGAGGCGAGGGTCGGGAAGCGGTCGCTCCCGGCGCCGGACGGCGCCGGCCGTCGGGCGTCCGGAGCGGCCGCCTCCGGCGGCTGCGGCGCGGGCGGACCGGCCACGGACACCGGCCGGGCGGCCGGTCCGGCGAGCTCCGGGGAGGCGCGCAGGATGTCCTCGTACAACTTGGTGAGCTGCGTGCTGGGGTCTATGCCCAGTTCCTCGACGAGCAGTTCGCGGACCTTGGCGTACTCGGCGAGCGCCTCGGCCTGCCGGCCGGAGCGGTACAGCGCCAGGATCAGATGGCCGCGCAGCGATTCCCGCAGCGGGTGCTGTGCGATGAGCGTGCGCAGGTCTCCGATGAGTTCGCCGGCCTCCCCCAGGGCCAGGCGCAGTTCGAAGAGCTGCTCGGCCGCCCCCAGCCGGCGTTCCTCCAGTACCGCCCCCGCGGCCTCGACCACCGAGCCGCCGGCACCCGACATCACCGGGCCGCGCCACAGGGCCAGGGCGGCGCGCAGCTGGTCGGCCGCCTCCTGGGGCTGGCCCACGGCGACGGCGCGCCGGGCCTGCTGCATGTGTCCGTTGAATTCGAGCAGGTCGAGCTGCTCGTCCCCCACCTGTACGCGGTAGCCGGGACCGTCCGTGACGATCAGCTTCCCGCCCCCCGGGATCCGGCGCCGCAGGTCGGCGACGGCCTTGCGTACCTGGTGGGAAGCGGTTACCGGAGGTTCCTCATCCCACACCGCCTCCACAAGACGGACAACCGGGACAATATTTCCCGGTTCGAGCAGCAGAGTGGCAAGAACTCGTTCGTAAATTTGCCCGCCGAGCTTTAACCGTTCTCCCGCCATCCACCCTTCAAGCGGTCCAAGAATGTTGAAACGCACCTGGCTTTCCACTGAATTCGCCATGGCCTCCTTGCCCATCCCCCTCAATGCCCCCTGCTGAAGAGCCTTCCCCAGGATCCTAAGAGCTTCCGGTGGGAAGCGGTAGCGAAGAGGGAACGAAGCGGGAACGGCTGCTCGCACAGTTGCGTCCTGACTCGGACTCAGGAGCAGCGATGAAGACTTTCGGCCTCGGCGCCAGCCGGCGGACCGTGCGGCGCGCGGCGAACCATTCCGGCACCCGGCCTGCCGCCGCGCACAGCGCCTACCAAGCACCTGTAGCCACTCCTCCGGCACAGGCCCCCCACTCCCCACCCGCCATACCGTCGACCACGACGGCCGACCACAGAGCGCAGATCGTCGAAGCGATGATCTCGGAGCTCGCACCTCAGCTGTTCATGTCGCTGCGCCGCAGCGACCAGCGCGCCCGCGGTGAGCAGTACCTGCGGGGACTGCTCTACGCGGAAGGGCGCAAGTCGATCCGCAACATGGCCGGAGTCGTCGGCGGAGCGGGCACCGAGCAGTCGCTGCACCACTTCATCAGCGAATCCACCTGGAACTGGGCCCCGATGCGCGCCGCGCTCGCCCGGCACGTGGAGCAGACGGTCCAGCCCAAGGCCTGGGTCGTCCAGTCCATGCCGATCCAGAAGGCGGGCGAGCAGTCGGCGGGCATAGACCGCCGGTTCGTCCCCGAGCTGGGGCACTCCGTGCACGGCCAGCACTCCTTCGGCCTGTGGATGGCCTCGGAGGCGATGAGCGCGCCGGTCAACTGGCGGCTGTACCTCTCCCCTTCCTGGCTCCAGGACGAGGAGAAGCGCCGCCGGGCCGACATCCCCGACTGGGTGGAGGAGGAATCGCCGGGCGAGTGCGCCACCGCCTCCGCCCTCGACGTCCTCGCCTGGGGCGACGTGGAGCGCCGCCCGGTGGTGCTGCCCTCCCGCGACTTCGTCAGCAGCGCCGTGCTGAGCCGCTTCCACGCCGCGGGAGTTCCCGTCATGGCCCGGATGCGTCCCATGGACCAGCTGCGGGTCGCCGACACGGCCATGCCCGGGTACGGCGCCGGACCGATACCGCTGGCCGACATGCTCCAGCACGTCCGCGGGCTGCGCCGGCCCGTCGAATGGCTGGACCCCTCATCGGGGACGCCCGTCGTGCGCAGCACCCTGGTCGCCGGCATACGCGTCGAGCTGCCGCAGCCGCGCCGTTCGCCCGCCGGTCCGCAGCAGTGGCTGCTGATGGGCGAGTGGACCAACCGCAACGGCCCGCCCAGCGAGTTGTGGCTCACGGATCTCACCACGACCTCGCTCGACGGGCTGATGCGGCTGGCCAAGCTCAGCCGGCGGACGGCCTTCGACAGCGCCGTCACCGGTGAGCGGGCCGGTCTGCGCGACTTCGCCGGCCGCTCCTTCAAGGGCTGGCACCGTCACCTCACGCTCGCCTCGGCCGCCCACAGCGTCGCGATCGGCGCCGACCACGCCGCTGGCCGCACTCGGGCCGAGGGTTCGTCCGACAGTCCGTCGCGGAACCGGCCGCTGCGGCAGATGGGCTGAGGCGTGTCGTCCGAGGATGACGGTACGCCGAGCACAGGGGAATGTTCGGGGCCCGCTCCCATGCTCCCTCGGCCCGCCTCACGCGGGGCTTCCCGCGGTCTGCGGCGCCTTCCCGGCGGCCGGGGCCGGCTGCGGGAGGCGCGTGGCGACCAGGCCGACGGTGGTGAAGTAGACCGCCCAGCCGAGCCAGGCCCAGCCGCCCCAGCCGACGGAGGTGGTGATGAGAGGGGGTCCCACGACGGTGGTGACGGCGAAGCCGAGGTTGAAGGCGGCGAGGTAGCCGGTCTTGCGGCCCTCGGGGATGTGCAGCAGGGCGGCGCCGGTGGCGCCGGACATGATGTACAGCTCCCCGAGGGAGAAGAGCAGCGCGGCTGCGACCACCAGGGCCAGGTTCGTGGTCGCGTCGCCGAACACCGTCAGCGGTACGACCCCCGCTGCCAGAGCCGACAGCAGCCCGCCGCGCCGCATCATCCTGCGGGCCGTGCGGAAGTCGTCCGACCCCTTGCTGATCCGGACCTGGAGGGCGACGACGACGGCGGTGTTGAGGACCTGGACCACGGTCACGGTCCAGGCGGGAGCCTGCGTCTGCTGGACCACCCACAGCGGGACCCCGAGCCCGAGGACCAGCGCCGACATGGTCAGGGCCCCGTACAGGACGGTGATGCGCAGGAAGGCCCGGTCGCGCAGGACGCTGCCGCGTGAGGGGCCGCCCCGCGCGGCCCCGGCCGGGCTTCCGCCGTCGGCGAGGGTCCGGCAGACGGCGGCGCAGCCGATGAACAGGACGGCGGAGAGCACCATCACCGCCCGGTAGGCCCAGGCCTCGTCGATCGCGATGGCCGCCCCGGAGGGCAGCGCGCCGGCCGCCATGCCGGCGTTGCGCAGCGACCGGAGCCGGGCGAGGGCCCCGACCGCCTCCTCGTTGCTCGCCCGTGCGATGAGCCCCGATTCGATCAGCGGGCTGATGCCCCGGCTCAGCACCCCCGCGACCGCCGAGGCGAGCAGGGCGGCGACGAAGGAGGAGGACACGGCCAGCGCCAGGAAGGCGGCGGCCCGGACCAGGAACAGGACGGTGAGCACGGTACGGGTGCCGAAGCGCTCGGCGGCCCGCGCGATGGGCATGGCCCCCAGCAGCGAGGTGATGCCGGCGATGCCGAGGACGAGCCCGATCTCGGCGTTGGGCAGTTCCACGGCCTTGTGGAAGAAGAGGACGGACAGGGACAGGTACATCCCGAGTCCGACGGCGTCGGATAGTCCAGTGGCGTAGATGCGTTTCTTCATCGGAGCGATCCCCACGTCATGAGTAGGCGGGATTGCGGAGTCGGGCGGGGCAGGGGGTGTGTGTCCACGGCTACGTGGCCAGGGCCGGGACGGGCTCGGACGGTGCGCCGGCCGCCTCTTCGAGTGCGATGCCGAGGGCCCGCTCGATCCGGCCGGCGAGCTCCAGGGCCCCGGCGGGCGTCGGCGCGCCGAGCATGAACGTCGCCAGGTGCAGGGTCCGGTCCCGGCTCGCCGACTGGCCGATCCCGAAACGCGGCTTCACGTAGGCCAGTTCGGGGAAGGCCGCCATGAGCTCCGCCACCGGGGTCTGCGCGGTCACCAGCCACTCGCCGGCCGGGATCGGCACCATCCTCACCAGCGCCGTCCGCGTGAACTCGGGCACGGCGTCCGGTGCCAGGCCCAGTGCGCTGCGGCCGATCTGCTCGGCGTAGTCGTACCCTGCGCCGACCTCGAACATGACCGGCATCGGCCCGCCCGCGCGGGCGTTGACCTCGATGACGCGCGGCCCGTGCGGGGTCAGCGCGATCTCCGTGTGCACGGCCCCCGTCGTCAGCCCGATGGCCCGGATCGCCCGGTCCGCGCAGTCGACGACGGCCGCCCGGTCGGCCGCGCCGAGCCTCGACGGCATCGACGCGCCCTCCTCCGCGTAACCGTGGCGCAGCCGGATCCGGTCGGAGACGGCCAGGTGGTGCCGCTCCCCGGCCGCGAGGAGTGATTCGACGCTGCAGTAGGCGGCCCAGCCGCTGTCTCCGTCCGCCTCCAGTTCGAGACGCTCTTCCAGCAGGAAGACGTCCTCGCTCTGGAGGAAGGCCGAGACGGTGGCCCGGCCGTCGCGGTACGCCTCGACGAGTTCCCCGTACGTGCGGACCAGCCGCACGCTCTGGCTGCCGGCGCCGAGCGAGGGCTTGAAGACGGCGGGGAGCCCGATGCTCCGGGCCGCCTCCGCCAGGTCGGCCTCCTCGCGGATCTCCGCGAACCGAGGTGAGGGCACCCCCTGTTCGGCGAAGACCCGCCGCTGGCGGGACTTGGACTGGGCGATGCCCACCGCCTCGGGCGCGTTGCCCGGCAGCCCGAGGCGTTCGGCCAGCTCGGCCTGCGGCCGCAGCAGCAGCTCCGAGTAGGTGACCACGCCCGACACCGGGTACCGCTCGTGGAGGGCGAGGCCCACGGTCACGGCGTCGTCGAGGCCGGCGGCGGTGAGGAACTCACCGCGCAGTCCGCGTGCGGCCCAGTCGGCGCGCACCGGTTCCGGGTCGCCCCATGCCGCGATGTGGACGACGGAGACCGCCGGGCCGATCCGCGAGAGGGAGTCGAGCGCCGCGGCGGGCGGATGGCCGCCGATCCCCGAGATCAGCAGCAGGTGCGGCTGGTCCTCGGGTCCGGCGGACGGGCGGGCGGGGCGGGGGGTCATGGCGCGTCCTTTCAGGTGACGGGCTTGCCTTCGCTGGGTCGGGGGTCGGGGGTCGGGGGTCGGGGGTCGGAGCGTCGGGGGTTCATCGGGGGGCGGAGGGCTCCCGGCTCATCGGCCGGCGAGGGCCGCCGGAAGCCTGCGGGCGGATCGGAACGAGAGCAGTTCGCCCACCATCCGGTCCATCCGTATGTGCAGCTCCTCCAGCGGGACCCCCGGCGTGAAGTCGCCGCGGGCCGAGGCCACATGGGTGGGCACGGCCCAGCCGCCGAGTGCCCTCACCACCGCCCGCATCTGGTCGCAGGCGGTGCCCGCGCCGCGCGGGCCGCCGCCCGCGGCGATCAGCCCCACGGGCCGGTCGGCCAGCGAGTCGCCGGTGAGGTGGTCCAGGGCGTTCTTGAGCAGCCCGCTGTACGAGCCGTGGTAGACCGGTGTGGCGAAGACGGCGCCGCTCGCCGCGGCGACGCGGGCGCGGAGGGCCGCCGTCTGGCTGTGCGGGGGCGGGTCGTCGTAGTCCTCGATCCGGTGGCGTCCGGGGAACTCCACGCTCAGGTCCAGGAGTTCGTACGCCGCCCCGGCCGCCCTGATCCGCTGGGCGGCCACCTCCAGGACCCGGCGCGAGACCGAGTCCGCGGAGGCGCTGCCGAGGATGCCGAGTATCACCGCCCGGCCCCCGCGGACCCGGGCCTCGGCTCCAGTCCGATCACCAGGCGCACCTCGTGTTCGGCACTGGCGACCAGTCGGCGGACCTCCTCGTGCGAGTCGTGGGTGAAGACGTACGTACAGGCGCCCGTCCCCGAGAACGGCTGCGGCGGGACCACGTCGCCGATCCGGTACGGCACGTTGCGGTGGTACGCCTCCTGCGCGACCGCCGAATCGTCGAAGTCCAGCAGCATCCCGCCGGCCGTGAAGTGCACGGTCCAGCCCGCGTACGCGCCCACGGGCCCGACCCGGCCGGCCCTGGGGTCCAGTCCCACGTCGGTGAGGATCTTGGCGTGGAAGAGGTCGACGCCGGTCGTGGCCAGGAAGGCCTGGCGGATGCCCGCGCCGCCCGGGCGGCCCGCCACCTCGCAGAAGGTGAAGGCCCCGGACTCGTCCAGGAAGGCCTCCAGGTGCAGCACTCCGGCCGTGACCTGCCAGGCGTCGACGACCTGGCCGAGCAGTTCGCGGGCGGCCGCGCGCACCGCCGGGTCGGCGACCGTGATCGAGGAGAGCGGCTCCACCCGGGAGACGGCCAGGGTGTCGCTCACGTACCGGGACACGTCCCAGATCACGTCTCCCTCGTAGACGACGGCGTCGATGTGGCACATGTCGCCCGCCACGAACCCCTCGCACAGGTGGGTGCCGGGGGTGAACTCCTCGCGCACCCACCGCTCGACCTGCCGGGCGTCGGTGAGCACCGACACCCCGTACGAGCCCGAGCCGTCGCGCGGCTTGACCACGACCCGGCCGTGCCGGGCGAACAGGCCGGTGACGTCCTCGGGCGTGTGGATCAGGTGCCCGTCGGCGGTGCGGATGCCCGCCCGCCGGGCGATGCGCTTCATCACCGCCTTGTCCACGAACTTGCGCGCGGTCGCCGGGTCACTGCCCGGCGTGCCGAGGCGGGCGCGCAGCTCGGCGGCCGGCTCCAGCAGCCGCTCGGAGACGGTGGCGACCCGGTCCACCGGGTACAGCGCGTGCACCGCGCCCGCCAGGGCCCGTACCCCGTCCGGGTCGAACACGTCGGTGCGGGCGGCGAAGTCGGCGGCGCTGCCGGTGGTGTTGCCGGCGGACGAGCTCAGCACGCTGACCCGGTAGCGGTCCGGGTCCAGCAGCGGCGAGCCGTCGTCGCGGGTCCACACCCCGGGGCCGATCCGGTCCAGCAGCAGGACGTGCGTACGGTCGGCCGACTCGGTCTTCCACAGCAGCGAGCGCTCGATCCGGGCCACCGCCTGCTCCGCGCGGACCGTGTCCGGCGCGGCCACCGTGTACTCCAGGCGGACGACCGGCCCGTTGTGGACGCCCTCGCGGTCGAGCGGGGTCCGCACGAAGGCCGTCTCGGGCCAGTCGTACAGCTCCTCGGCACCGGTCGCGGCGACCACGCGGAAGCGGCCCGGCCCGGACAGGACGTGGCGCTGGACGGCGATCCGCCCGGCGTCGGGCAGGGCGGCGGCCACCGGCCGGCCCAGGGCGCTCTCGGCGGCGGCCGTCACCAGGCTCCGCCGGTGGGCGGCGTCGTAGAGGTCGAGGACCTGCCGGTCGAAGCCGGGCAGGACCAGCGGGCGGGTGTTGCGCGCGCCGAAGACGACCCGGGCGGGCCCCTCGGTCCCGGCGTCGCGCACGGCCTCCGCGGTGCGGGCCAGCAGCCGCGCGGGCACCGGGCCCGCGGTCAGGCGGCGCTCGGTGCTGCCGTCCTCGGCGGCCTGGTCGCCGCTCTCGTCGATCACGGCGAGCACGTCCACCCGGCCTCCGGCGGCCGCGAGGGCCAGCACGGTGTGCACGGGGTCGCTGACGAAGGCGAGCTCCTCCAGCAACTCGTCGAGCTCACCGAGTTCCTCGCCGCCCGGCTCGTCCGCCCGTCCGGCTCCTGCGGCCAGCGCGCGCAGCTCGCGCGCCTCGCGCTCGTACGTGCCCGACCAGGACAGCACCCCGGCCACCGGGACGCTCTCGTGCGCCGCCAGGAACCGCGCGCGCACCTCGTCGAAGGTGAGCTCGTCGCGCCGCAGCACGGTCAGCCGCGCGGTCACCGCGCCGGCCGCGCTCACGATCCGCTCGACCGGATCACCCCCGTCCAGCAGCAGCACCACGTGCTCGCCGCCGGCGGCGCCGTGCTCCGGGAGCTCCCGCCCGGCTTCCGGCCGCGCGGCGGCGACCGGCTCGATGCGCAGCGACTCCTGGACCCGGGCCGCGGCCTCCGCGGCGGTCCGCACCGCCGTCGCGGCGTCGGCGCCGCGCACCATCAGGTACCCGAACCGGTCGTGGTTGGTGCCCAGCGCCGGCACCCGGTCCCCGGGTCCGGCGGTCACCTCGCAGTCGACCACCCCGGCGGGCAGCTCCCGGGGCCCGGGAACCGTGCCGCGCACGATCCCTTCGGTCCGGCTCCACAGGGCGCGCAGCGCCACGGTGGCCACGGGCGGGGCCGCGTCCTCGACCGGCGTGCCGGTGGCGAGGGCGACCAGGTCGCGGGCGACCGAGCGGTCCAGCGCCAGCGACATCTGCCGGGTCACCACGTGCCCGGCGATCCGGCCGTTCACCTCGATCAGCTCCGGGCCGGTCGGCGTGACGAGCAGTTCCACGTGGAGCGCGCTCGTCCGGACGCCCAGCGCCTCGACGGTGTCCAGGACGAACCGCCGTGCGGCGCCCATGCCCTGGAAGCGGGCCGGGAAGTGTCCGCCCAGCTCGGCGGTGGTCCCGGGCGCCGCGGGGACGCGCTCGGCGAATCCGTACAGGACCACGCGCCCGTCCTGGACGATCAGTTCGGCGCTGACGTGGCGCCCGACCGCGTACTCCTCGACGAGCGCGACGGGCCGCCCGCCGCCGTCCTCCTCACCGTTCCCGTACGGGCTCCCCAGGATCGCGGCCAGCCCGGCGGCGGCCTGCTCCCGGGTCCACGCCACGGTGACCCCGACCGAATACCGGCCGGACGTCGGCTTGACCACGCAGGGCAGCCCGATCTCGTCGACCGCCGCCAGCCCCTCCTCCACGGTGACCGCCCGGCGCCAGCGCAGGCTGCCGATACCGGCCTTCCCGAGCCGTTCCCGTACGGCCGACTTGTCGCCGAGCAGCCGGGCCGCCTCCGGTGATTCGTGGGGCAGGCCCAGGTCGCGGGCGAACAGCGCCGCGCCGTGCAGGAGGTTCTCGTCGCGGCAGATGACGCCGTCGACCGGGTTGGGGCCGAGCCGTCCCCGCAGCAGGGCGGCCAGGTCGTGGCCGCCGGACAGGTCCGCCACCTCCACCACCCGCGCCGCGCGTTCGATCAGCTCGAACCCGGCATTGGCGCGGTAGGCGTCCAGGCGCTCCGTGACGAAGGTGACCTCGATACCGTCGTCGGCCATCTCTGCCACGACGTCAAAGCCTCTGACGTATGCCGTCTCCAACAGAACAACATGCATGAGCTCAGCCCCTTGAGTCCTCTTCTCATCGAAGCATCAAGGCGCGGGGACCGGAGAGCAAGCGGCAGCCCGATAATCCCGCTCACTCCATCACCTCTTCCCGATCCATTCCCGACCCGTTCCCGTTTCACTCCCGTTTCGATCCCGCCAAGACCCACTCTGACCTGCGACAACATGTCAAGCAAAACAATTCGAATCCATCAGGTCGGGAAACTTCCCACATTGCCGGACGGTATTTCACAGCTTTTTGCGGCGCCCATTAGCTTGAATGCCAGGAAAGTGGACACCCCCATCCGATCCCCATCTTGAAAACCGACCTTCCCGGCTCCGAAGCAAAGGACAGAGACAGCGTGCGCACCATCTCCATCCCGAAATCGGGGACCGGACATTCGGCCCCGATCACCCACGTGGCCTTCAGCCCGGACGGTTCCCGCCTCGCCACCTCGTCCTACGACGGAACCGTGATCGTCTGGAACACCGCCGACCCCGCCCGCCCCGCCGAGACCGCGACGCTGCGCCACCGCCGCCTCGTCAACTCCTCGGCCTGGAACCCCGCCGACCCGACCCTGCTCGCGACGGCCTCCGCCGACAAGACGGTCGGCATCTGGCGCGTCCCCCAGGAGGGCCCGGCCACGCTGGTCAACGTCCTGGCCCGGCACACCGACGACATCAACTCGGTCGCCTGGCTGCCCGACGGCGAGCGCCTCATCTGCGTCTCCGAGGACGGCCGCGCCACCCTGTGGTCCGTACTCGACGGCACCTTCCTCACCGAGGTCGGCTCCCACGAGGCGCACTGCATGATGGTCTCCGTCAGCGCCGAGGGCCTGGCCGCCACGGTCGGCGAGGACGGCCTGGTCGCCGTCAGCGACCCCGCCTCCGCCTCCGCCTCCGGCGCCGGCGCCGCGCGCAAGCGGCACTACGAATCCTCCATCGAGGGCTGCGCCTGGTCCCGGGCCGGCGACCTCCTCGCCGTGGCCCGCGACGACGGCCGCGTCGACCTGCTGACCCGCGAGCTGGAGCACGTGCTGACCGTCGAGGTCTCCAGCTCCGCCGCCCGCGCCGTCGACTGGGCCGAGGACGACTCCGCGTTCGTCGTCGGCGCCTACGACGGCTCCCTGCACTGGTTCGACCGCTCCGGCGAGCGCCGGCACACCGTCGCCGACCTCCGTGTGTGGCCCCGCTCCGTCGCCGCCGCCCAGGGCCTGGTCGCCGCGGGCTCCTTCCGCAACGCCCCGCACCTGTACGACATGGCCACCGCGGCCGAGCTCTCCGGCCCCGAGCGCGCCACCCACGGCCCCAACGCCCTTGCCGCGCGCGGCGACGAGCTGCTGATCGGCGGGGACTCCGGCACCGTCTTCGCCGTCCGCATCGAGAACGGCGCCCAGAGCCGGGCCACCCCGATCGAGCTCACCGACGGACCGATCCTGTCCCTCACCACCGACGGCGACACGATCTACGCCGGCACCTACTCCGGCCACGTCATCCGCTGGGACGGCACCCGCACCTCCAGCGAGTGCCTCGGCGCACCGATCCCCTCCCTCACCGTCGACGGGGGCCGGCTGATCGCGGGCACCTACAACGGCGAGTTCCTCGTCGTGGACCCCGCCACGCTGCGGCTGGAGGAGCGCATAGAGGCCCACGGCGGATCGGTGAAGTCCCTGGCCCCGATCCCCGGCGGCGGCTTCCTGTCCGCCGCCACCGACCGGACCATCGAGGCGGGCGGCGCGCGCGGGCGCACCAAGCTGTGGGAGCACGGCAACCTCGTCAACGCGGTCGCCGGCCTGCACGGCCCCGAAGGCTCCGTCGTCGCCAGCGCCTCCCGCGACCACACCGTCAAGGTCGGCCGGATCACCCGTACCGCGGACAGCGGCTGGAGCGCCGGCGCCCCGCAGACGCTGCTCGGCTCCGACGAGTCCGTCAAGTGCGTCTCGCTGCTGGGCGACCCCGCCAGGCCCACCGTCCTGGCCGGCTCCTACGACTTCAACCTCTACTGCTGGCAGGTGGACTGGGCCGACTCGGCGGGCACCCTCGCCTCCGGCCGCGTCCTCGCCGGGTTCGCCCAGGGCCTTTCCTGCATGTTCCAGCTCGCCGACGGCCGCGTGGCCGTGGCCGGCTGGGACGGCCGGATCGTCTTCGTCGCCGTCGACGAGTACGGCGCCCACATCCAGCACACCCTCCACATCGACGACATCGCGCAGAGCGCCGACCGGAAGCAGGTGGCCGCATGACGACCTCGGCCGAGACACCGGAAGCGGTCACGGAAGCCGTGACCACGGCCGTTCCCGGCGCGATCCCGGCGGCGGTCCGGGCCCGCGTGCCCGTCACGCTCTCCCGCGTCCGGGGCCGCGGCGCCGACCTCGTCACCTTCCACCACCTGCCCGACCCCGGCGAGCACTTCGCGGTCCTCGTACCCGCCGCCCCCACCGACAGCGCCCCCGCCGACAGCGCGCCGCCGCTGGTGCGCCTGCACAGCGAATGCCTGACCGGCGACGTCCTCGGCTCGGCCCGCTGCGACTGCGGGCCCCAGCTCGACGAGGCCCTGCGGGCGATCGCCGACCACGGCGGCGCCGTCCTGTACCTGCGCCAGGAGGGCCGCGGCATCGGGCTCTACAACAAGCTCGACACCTACGTCCTCCAGTCCCAGGACCACGACACCTTCGCCGCGAACCGCATGATCGGCCGCGGCGACGACGAGCGGGACTACGCGGCCGCCGCCGCCATGCTCCACGCCCTCGGCCTGACCCGGATCCGCCTGCTCACCAACAATCCCGACAAGGTGCGGGAGCTGCGCACGCACGGCATCGAGATCACCGAGGTGATCCCCACCGGCGTGTACGTCACCGCGGAGAACTCCCGCTACCTGTCCGCCAAGGCCGAACTCGCCGGCCACACCATCGCCCTGCTCCAGGAGGCCGCGGCATGACACTCTCACTCGAAGACCTCGCGGACTCCCCGCACTTCAAGGAACACGCCGGCCTCGCCGACCCCGGCAGGCTGCACCCCGCCCGGCTGCCCGGCACCACCGCGCAGGAGCTCGCCGCCGCCGTGGAGGACCCGGAGCTGCCGACCGCCGAGCGCCTCGCCGCCGGCCACGTCCTCGGCCTGCTCGGCGACCCCCGCATCCCCTCCCCCACCACCGGGGCGGGCCCCGCCACCCGCCACGTGCCCGGCGGCCGGATCCGCATCGGCCTCCCCGAGAACGAGACCGGATACGTCACCAACGCCTGGGCGCACGTGGGCGTGGAGGAGTCCTGGATCCTCAAGGAGTGCCCCGAGCACACCGTGGAGATCGCCGACTTCTGGATCGCCACGTACCCCGTCACCAACGGCGAGTACCGCGCCTTCCTGGCCGACACCGGCCTGGAGGAGCGCCCCACCACCTGGTACCTGGGCGCCTACCCGTGGGACCGCTCCAACCACCCGGTGGCCGGCATCCGCCCCGAGCACGCCGACGCCTACGCCGCCTGGCTCACCGAGCGCACCGGGCACCCGTGGCGGCTGCCCACCGAGGCCGAGTGGGAGCACGCCGCCAAGGGCCCCGAGGGCCTGCCCTACCCCTGGCCCGGCGGCTTCGACCCGGAGGCGGCCAACACCCGCGAGTCCGGCGTGCACACCACCAGCCCCGTCGGCGCGTTCCCGGCCGGCCGCTCCCCGTACGGCGTCCACGACATGGGCGGCAACGTCGAGGAGTTCACCGCCGACGAGTACGCCCCCTACCCCGACGGCCCCTACGTGGCCGACCACCTGGTGCAGTCGATGGGCAGCTACCGCGTCGCCCGCGGCGGCTCCTTCTCCCGCTTCGGCGACCTGACCCGCACCCGGCGCCGCCACGGCGCCTTCCCCGGGCCGCTGTACCCCGTCGGGTTCCGCCTCGCCACCGGCGAGCGGCCCTCATGACGACCGCCCTGCGCCCCGGCGGGGGGCCGGTCCTCACGGCCCTCCCCCCACCGGCGGCCCCCGCACCGGCCGGCCCCGAACCGGCCCCTCCCGTACCCGGCTTCGCCGACATCAGACGGGTCCTGGCCGACCGGGCCCCGTCCCCGGCCGACCTCGCCCGGGCCTTCGCGCCGCTGGAGGCCGAGGCCCACCGGCTGCTGCCCCGGCTCGCCGCGCTGCGCCCCGGCATCGGGGACACCCCGCTCGTCCCGGTGCCCAGCCGGGCGGGCCGCGGCACGGTCTGGCTCAAGACGGAGGCCGCCAACGCCTCCGGATCCGTCAAGTCCCGTACCGCGTACGGTCTGCTGTGCGCGGCCGCGGCCTCGGCGGGAACCCCCCGGCTCCGGCTGGCCGAGTACTCGGGCGGCAGCCTCGCCGTCGCCCTGGCCGAGCTGTGCGGCCAACTGGCACTGGACCTGCACCTGGTGGTCCCGCACGGCGCCCCCGAGCGGCTCCTGGACGTACTGCGCCGCAACGGGGCCCGGACCACCACGGCCGCCGAGGGCACCGGCTTCCTCGGCGCGATGGACGAGGCCGTCCGCGTGGCCGAACGCGAGGACCGGCAGCTGCTGCTCCAGCACTGCGCGGCCGTGGGCGCCGCCCTGCACCGCGAGCACACCGGCGCGGAGATCATCGGCCAGCTCTCCGGCTACGGGGTCGAACCGGTCGCCCTGGCCGCGGCCGTCGGCACCGGCGGCAGCCTCGCCGGCACCGCCATGGCCCTGGCCGGCGCCTGGCCGCACTGCCGTCCCGTGGCCGTCTTCCCCGCCGAGGCCGTCTACGGGGACGGGCGCGCCCCCGGCGGCGCCCGCCGGATGAACGGAACGGGCGGGCTGGGCCACGGCCTGCGCCAGCCCGTGCTCGCCGCGTTCCCGCAGGACTACTTCAGCTTCACCGACGTCGCCTATCCGCAGGCCCTCCAGGCCATGCGCCACCTGCGCCGGGAACACGCCATCGCCGTATCGAGCAGTGGCGCGGGTGCATGGCTCGCCGCATCCGCGGAAGTCGACCAAGGCCCCCGAGGGCGCAACGCAGTCGCGGTCGTCGCAAGCCGCGGAACAATCGAGGAGTGGGAGCATGCCGCAGGATCATGACACCAAGGGACGCGGCACGCCCGCGGTCCTGACCGCCGGCGGCCACAGCGCCGAGCACGGCGAACGCAATTACTGCGGCTACCGCGAGGTCGTCCGCAACTCCTTCAAGCAGTGGTACAAGAACAACCGCGACTCCTGGTCGGGCACGAAGACCAACGACCGCGTCACCCACTTCGCGATCGCCGCCGCCCCCACGGACGAGCACCAGCCGGGCACCGGCCCGGCCCGCGTCCTGGACATCGGCTGCGGGCGCGGCCTGCAGACGGCCTCCCTCGCCGAATGGCTGGAGGCCGAGGTCACCGGCCTCGACCTGCTCGACGTATGGGACACCCCCCAGGTCAAGAACGGCTCGATCCGCTTCCACCAGGGCGACTTCCTGGCCTTCCAGGCCGAGGGCCTGGACCTGCTCGTCGACAACGGCTGCCTGCACCACCAGCGCCGCGAGGACTGGGCGCCCTGGGTGGTGCACGGCCGCAAGATGCTGCGCCCGGGCGGTGCCTGGGTCGTCAGCGTCTTCCTCAGCCCCGACGGGGAGATCACCCCGCACCCGCTCGCGGACGGGCGGCTGAACTGGTGGCTCACCGAGGAGCTCGTCACCGAGCTCTACGAGGCGAACGGCTTCCGCTTCACCGGCCGCCTGGAGATCGACCGCCACTTCGTCTACGAGGGCCACCAGCTCAAGTACCTGACCCTGTCCTTCGTCGCGGTCTGAGGGCGCGCGAGGCGAGAAGAGAAAGGAGGGACCGGAGATGCTCAAGGAGATCGCACTCGACGACCGGACCCCGGGCGCGGCCGACGACCAGCACGTCCGGAGCGCCCTGCGCGACGGATTCTTCCTGGTGCGCAACACGGTGCCGGAGAGCCTGCTGGACGAGGCGTACGCCATGCTCGGCGCGTTCTTCGAGCTGCCCGCCGAGGCCAAGGCGGACTGCCGGGTGCCCGGCTCCAACGGGCAGTCCGGTTACCTCCCGCCTCTCGTCGAGCAGGGCGAGAAGGGCCGCGCACCCGACTGGAAGGAGCTGTTCCACTGGGGCGCCCCGCTGCCCGAGGCCCACCCGCTGCGCGAGCGCTACCCCGCCCGCTACCCGCAGCCGTACTTCCCCGACCACCTGGTCCCCGGGATCGGCGCCGCCCTGGGCGAACTCCACCTGCGGACGGCCGCCTTCCAGCTCGACGTCGTCCGCAGGCTGGCCGGGGCGCTCGGCGCGGCCCCCGGCTACTTCGAGGAGATGCTGGAGGACGGCCCCGTCGTCAACCGGGCCACCTGGTACCCGCCGATGGAGCAGGCCCCCTCCGCCGATCACGTATGGATGGTGGAGCACCAGGACTTCGACCTGATCACCGCCCTGCCCCGGGCCACCGCCGCCGGACTCGAAGTCCTCATCGACGGCGAGTGGACCCCGGTCGAGGCACCGGACGGCTACACCGTCCTCAACGTCGGCATGGTCCTGGAACGGCTCACCGGAGGCCGGGCCCGCGCCGCCGTCCACCGCGTCGTGGCGGCCCCCGGGCAGAGCGGCGGCCGGCTCTCCATCGTGCAGTTCTGCCACCCCACCCCGTGGACGGTGCTCTCCACTCTCCGCGGCGCCGCGACCGACGGCGAGCCCGACCGCTACCCGGCCCTGACCGCGCAGGACCTGTTCCAGCGCACGATGTACCGGATCAACCGCCTCGACTCCCAGCACACCCGGCACACCCGGCCGTCGCGGCACACGAAGCACGCCCAGCACTCCCAGCACGCCGCGGCGGCCCGGCCGTGAGGGGCGCCGAGCGCGTGTCCCCGCGGCCGCTCTCCGTCCTGCGGCAGATCCGCGAGGACCTCGACACGGTCGTCGCCCGCGACCCCTCCCGCCCGCGCCTGCGCGACGCCCTGCTCCACTCGCCCTGGCACGGACTGGCCCTCCACCGGGTCGCGCACCGCCTCCACCTGCGCGACCACCGCTTCGCCGCCGGACTGATCACGCTCGCCGGCCGCCTGCTCTCCGGCATGGAGCTCCACCCCGGGGCGCGGATCGGCCGGCGGGCCTTCATCGACCACGGCTTCGGCGTGGTCATCGGCGAGACCGCCCGCGTCGGCGACGACGTGACGCTCTACCACGGGGTGACCCTCGGATCGCGCGGCTGGTCCCGGGCCCCCGAGCCCGGCGTACGCCGCCACCCCGTCATCGGCGACGACGTCCTGATCGGCGTCGGCGCCTCCGTGCTCGGCCCGGTCACCATCGCCCCCGGCAACCGGATCCGCGCGCACTCCCTCATCCTGCGCGATCTCCCCGCCCCCGGCAGGGCGGTCCGCATCGATCCCGTCCGAGAAGCCGCCCACCACTCAAGGAGCACCGCATGACGCCGGCCACCCTCAGAGAGCGCACCCTCGAACTCGCCAAGGACCTCGACACGGGCGACTGGATGCCCACCGACCTCGAACGCGTCATCACCCGGCGCCTGTTGACGGCCGCCGAGCCGGTCGGCTGCATCACCGAGCACGCCGTACGGGACGCCGTGTGGGAGGGCTCCGAACCGCTGACCCGGGCGAGCGACGGCAGGCTCTCGCTCCTGCTCGCCGAGATCACGTACAGCCTCGCCGGAAACGGCCGCGACGCGGCGGGCCTGGCCTCGGCCCAGGCCCTGCTCGCGTCGGTCAACCGCCGCTAGGGAGTGTCGTCAAAGTCCCTTCTGGTCGGCGGGGCCTGGCACGCGCGCTCGCGGCGTTGTCGTCGGTCGACGACGCGAGCGTCGCCTCCCTCCTCCGCCTTGCGATCACACGCACCAGACCCCGCCGACCCCGCCCTCACGGGCGGACGAAGCTACTTTGACGACACCCCCTAGAACGGGGCCGGGGCTCCGGCGGAGCCCCGGCCCGGAAGGTCAGCGCGCCTCGCGCAGCCAGCCCGCGACCTCCGTCGCCCAGTACGTCAGGATCGTGTCGGCGCCGGCCCGCTTGATGCCGAGCAGGGTCTCCAGGATGGCGCGGTCGCGCTCGATCCAGCCCTTCTCCGCAGCCGCCTCCACCATCGCGAACTCGCCGCTGATCTGGTACGCGGCGACCGGTACGTCCACCGCCTGCGCGACCCGGTACAGGATGTCCAGGTAGGGGCCGGCCGGCTTGACCATCACCATGTCCGCGCCCTCCTCCAGGTCGAGCGCCAGCTCCCGCAGGGACTCCCGCGCGTTCGCCGGGTCCTGCTGGTACGTCTTGCGGTCGCCCTGGAGGGAGGAGGCGACGGCCTCGCGGAACGGACCGTAGAACGCGGACGAGTACTTCGCGGTGTACGCGAGGATCGAGACGTCCTCGTGCCCGGTCTCGTCGAGCGCGTCACGGATCACGCCGACCTGACCGTCCATCATCCCGCTCGGGCCCACCACGTGGACGCCCGCGTCGGCCTGGACCTGCGCCATCTCGGCGTACCGCTCCAGCGTGGCGTCGTTGTCGACGCGGCCGTGCTCGTCGAGGACTCCGCAGTGGCCGTGGTCGGTGTACTCGTCCAGGCACAGGTCCGACATGATGACGAGGTCGTCGCCGACCTCCGCCTTCACGTCGCGGATGGCGACCTGGAGGATCCCGTCGGGCTCCGTGCCCGCCGTGCCGAGCGCGTCCTTGTTCTCGTCGGCCGGGACGCCGAAGAGCATGATCCCCGCGACGCCCGCCTCGACGGCCTCCACGGCGGCCTTCCGCAGCGTGTCACGGGTGTGCTGGACGACCCCCGGCATCGCCGAGATCGCGAGCGGCTCGGAGATCCCCTCGCGGACGAAGGCGGGCAGGATCAGGTCGGAGGGGTGCAGCCGGTTCTCCGCGACCATCCGCCGCATCGCCGGGGTGGTGCGCAGCCGGCGGGGCCGCGAGCCGGGGAAGGATCCGTACGCGCTCATACTCAGTCGCCTCTTCGAGCCTGGACAGCAGTCGCCTCCAGCCTAGGGGGTGCCGTGCGGGTGGCCCGTCACGGCGAGCTCGCACCACACCACCTTGCCGGGCAGGCGCGGCCCGACCCCCCACCGCTCGGCGAGGGCCGCCACCAGGAGCAGCCCCCGCCCGCCCTCGGCAGCGGCGTCCCGCTCCTTCACGTGCGGCAGACCGCCCCCGCTGTCGGCCACCTCGACCCTGACGAGGCCCTCGAAGAGCAGCAGCCGAAGCCGGTAGTGCCGGCCGCGCGGGACACCGTGCAGCAGGGCGTTGGTGGAGAGCTCGCTCACGCAGAGCAACAGGTCGTCCCGACGGCGTGTGACACCCCACGCGTCAAGTGTCACCGCCGCGAACTCCCTGCTGGAGCCGATGGATTGGCGGCTGCGGGGGAAGTACCGCTCACGCAGCATGGCCGGATGGATTTCCACGTTCACGAGGTGATCGTCGCGTTGCGTGATTAGCGTGAGCAAGACGAGCAACCCGTACTCCTTGAAGAGTACGAGTCGGCACCGGTATCTCTCATGCGCACTCGGGGAGTTCACAGGTATGCCACCACGCAGGAAGCAGCGCCCCAACGAATCCTCGATGAAGCTGGTCGGGGCACAGGTCGGCACCGCGCGCATCGCCAAAGGACTGACACAGCGGGCCTTCGCCGAAGCGCTGCACATAGACGTCGAGACGGTCGCCTCCATCGAACAAGGTCGACGGACTCTCATGCCTCACGTCGCCGAGAAGATGGACCGGCTCCTCGGCCTGCCGGGCATCCTCACAGTGGCCGCCAATCGCCTGCCAGAAGTCGACACGATCCCTGCCTGGGCCGAGGAATACATGGAGCGCGAGGCAGAAGCTCTGGCACTGTCCTGGTACGACACGTTGATCGTGCCCGGCTTGCTCCAGACGGAGGAGTACGCGCGCGCGGTGTTCGGGTGCCATGTTCCGTACATCGGCGAGGAGAAGATCGGGCTCCAGACCGCACTGAGGATGAAGCGCCAGAGGATCTTGCGCCGCGCGACTCCCCCGACGCTCAGCTTCGTCCTGTGGGAGCCGGTCCTGCGAGACCGGCTCGGCGGCGACGTCATCTGGCGGGACCAGCTGCGCCACCTTCGTGACTGCGCAGACTCCCCCGGCATTTCCCTCCAGGTCCTGCCCATGGGGATGACGAAGCACGCAGGACTCTCAGGTCCGTTCATCCTGCTGGAGACACCCGATTTTCAGCGGCTCGCCTACTCGGAATCCCAGCGCGGCAGCCTCCTCGTACGCGACCCGAATGAGGTCAGCATCCTTGCTCAGAAGTATGCGATGCTGCGGTCACAGGCCCTCAACTTCGTTCAGACGAAGGACCTGTTGGACCGGTTGCTAGGAGAGACATGAGCACCCCACTGAAGTGGTTCAAGTCCAGCTACAGCAGCGACCAAGGCGGCGCCTGCGTCGAGGTCGCCACCTGCACCTGCTCCCACACCGTCCACGTCCGGGATTCCAAGGTCCCCGACGGGCCGACGCTCGCCCTCGCCCCCGCCGCCTGGACGCGGCTCACCCGCTGGGTGCGTTCCTGAGCTTCGACCTCCGCCGCGGCCTCCTCCGGTAGCGCGTGCGGGCGATCCGCGGTTTCGTGGTGGTGACGGAGGAGGGCGGATCATGTCCGCATCAGTCGCCACAGCCGGCCGCCGGCGCCGTGCCGCGATCCTCACCGCGGCGCTGGCCTGCTCGGTGCTGCTCACCGGCCCCGGGCCCGCCGCCGCACGCGCCGCAGCCCCTTCCCCGCCGCCTCCGGCGAGCGGCGTTCCGCGCCTGGACTGGAGTCCGTGCAAGCCCGGCAGCCCGTGGGACTGCGCCACCGCCAAGGTGCCGCTCGACCACGCCGCGCCCGCGGGCCGCAGCATCGACCTTGCGGTCGTCCGGCACCGGGCCACCGACCCCGACCGGCGCATCGGCACGCTGTTCGTGAACCCCGGCGGGCCCGGCGGCCCCGGGACCGTCCAGGTGCCGCAGTTCTACGACGGCTTCCCGAAGGAAGTGCGGGAGCGCTTCGACATCGTCAGCTGGGACCCGCGCGGCATCGGCAACAGCACCGCCGTGAACTGCTTCGCGACCCCCGAGGAGGCCAAGGCCTGGGCGGCCCGCCCGCCCGCCGGCTTCCCCGTCGGCGCTCAGGAACGCAAGGCGTCGATCGACGCCTACGCGGACCTCGGCCGGCGCTGCGAGAAGCGCGACCCGGACCTGCTGCGCCACGTGTCGACCGCCGACACCGCCCGGGACCTCGACCTGCTCCGCCGGGCGGTGGGCGAACCGCGGCTGAACTACCTGGGCGTCTCCTACGGGACCGTCCTCGGCGCCACCTACGCCAACCTCTTCCCCGACAAGATCCGCACCATGGTCCTCGACAGCAACATCGACCCCAAGGCCTGGACCGGCACCCCCGGACAGGACGATCCCCGCACCACCACCCTCCTGCGCATGGGATCGGACCGCACGGCCGCCGCCACGCTGGACCGGTTCCTCACCCTGTGCGGATCGGCGCCCACGACCCGTTGCGCCTTCTCGGCTGGCAGCCCGCAGGCCACCCGCGAGAAGTTCGACCGGCTGATGGGGCAGCTGCGGGAGCACCCGGTGGGCCCGTGGACGTACGCCAGGACCGTCGCCGACACGGTGAGCAGCCTCTACATCGTCGACCCCGGCTGGCAGGCCCTCGCCGGGCGGCTCCAGGACCTGTCGCAGGGCCGCCCCCCGCAGCCCGCCGTGGCTCCGCCGCCGCCCCCGGTCGCGGAGCCGAACCCGTACCTCGGCGACGAGCAGGCGGCGGCCGTGTGGTGCGCCGACAGCCCCAACCCGCGCGACCCCGCCGCGTACCACGCCCTGGAGGAGGAGAGCGCCCGGCGGGCCGGCGACGCGGGACGCTACTGGACGTGGGCGGCGGAGCCCTGCGCCACCTGGCCGGCCCGGGCGGCCGCCACGTACGAGGGCCCGTGGGACAAGCCCACGGCCCGGCCCGTCCTGGTGATCGGGACCCGCTACGACCCCTCCACTCCCTACGCGGGGGCCGAGGCCATGGCCCGTGAGCTGGCGGACGCCCGTCTGCTCACGAACGACGGGTACGGGCACACCGCGCTGTTCAACAACGCGAGCAGCTGCATCAGCGCGTACGAGAGCCGCTACCTCGTCGACGGGACGCTCCCGCCCCCCGGCACGGTCTGCCGCCCGGACCGGATCCCCTTCTCCTGACCGGCGGAGAGCGATCTAGTCCGTCTCGTTCCGGTACCGCCAGCGCCACAGCCCGTCCGCCCGGTGGTCGTGCTCGTACTCGGGGCCCAGCGGGCCGATGCGCGCGTAGGCGCCGGGGGTGCGCGGGTCGTCCCGTACGGCCAGACCGTACGCAGCGCTCAGCCGGACGTCCGGATCCGCGGAGTCGAGGCACCGCACCAGCAGCTCCGCCGTCTCGGGCGGACCGTCGGCGGCCCGCCCGAGGGCACGGACAGTACGGCGCACGACCTCCGGGTCCGGATCCCCCAGCAGGTCCGACAGCAGCTCGCGGTCCTCCTCCCCCGGTTCCCCAGCCAGCACCTCGGCGGCCGAGGTGCGTACCGCGCCGTCCCCGTCGCGGCACAGGTCGCGCAGCGCCCGCCGCACGTCCGGGGAGAGCGGCGGGCGGAAGAGGCCCGGCACCCGGCGCCGCACCCCCGGGTCCGGATGTGCGGCGCGCCGCAACCCGATGTCGTCCAGGCCGGGGGCGTCCGTCTCGGCCAGGGCTCCCAGGACGCCGCCCAGTACCTCCGCGTCGGTCTCCCCGGGCTCCCACTCGACGAGGATCCGCTTGCACTCCTTCTCGTACCAGCCCGCGTGCGCGGTCTGGCTCAAGAACCACAACTGCCATCGGACCACGTCGACCGTGAAGGCCCGCCGCCGAGGATCCCGATCGTGGCGGAAGGCCACCGCCTCGGCCCAGGTATGCGCGCTGCGCCGGCTGTTCAGGACCTGGAGCGAGGCGTTGCGGTCCACGTGGTCCTCCTCCGGGAAGCGGACCCCGCGGGCCACCAGCTCGGCCACCGGGGCCAGGACGCGGAACTCCCACTCCAGCAGGGTCAGGACCGCGCCGTGTCCCGCCCGGACGCTCCGCCCGCCGAGGACCACCTCCGGCACGCCTTCGCACTCCGCCTCATCGGCCCACGCCGTACGCGCCGGGCCGGCCTCCCCCGTCAGCCGCCGCAGCCGGGCCTGCGCGCCCTCCTCGTACCACCGCCGGGCCGCCTCCAGGAGCCTTGCTCGCTCTGTCTCGGGCAGCCGCAGGCGCGCGTCATCGCCCAGCAGCGCACGGACAACCGCCGGCGAACCGCCCTCGACGGCCCGCAGCAGCGGGGTCGTACCGTCCGACAGAACCCGGTCCGGATCGGCCCCCGCCTCCACCAGGGCCTCGGCCGCGACGAAGTCATGGACCTCCACCGCCGCGCACAGCGCCTCCAGGCCGTCCTCCCCGGCCGCATCCCCGTCCGTCATCCGCTCCCCCGCTCCCCCGCATCCCCGCTCCGTCCGGCGGTGATCCTTTCCGGACGGGGCCCGCCGCACAACGGGATTACGAAACGCGAGGGGCCCGGGTGCGTGTGCACCCGGGCCCCTCGGCCGTTGCTCCGGACCGCGTCCGGCCGCCTAAGCCGTTCACGTCGTACGACGCCGCCGCGCGCCCGGGCGGCGCTCGCTCGGGCGGGACACCGGGTCGCCGGCCTCCTTGGCCGCCTCGCGGCGGGCCGCACCGTACTCGGCCAGCGCCTCCGCCAGCTTGCTCACGCTCGGCTCCGGCGACAGGACGTCGACCCGCAGGCCGTGCTCCTCCGCCGTCTTGGCCGTGGCCGGGCCGATGCACGCGATGACGGTGACGTTGTGCGGCTTGCCGGCGATGCCCACCAGGTTGCGCACCGTGCTCGACGAGGTGAAGAGAACGGCGTCGAAGCCGCCGCCCTTGATCGCCTCGCGCGTGTCCGCCGGCGGCGGCGACGCGCGCACGGTCCGGTAGGCCGTGACGTCGTCGACCTCCCAGCCCAGCTCTATCAGCCCGGCCACCAGGGTCTCGGTCGCGATGTCGGCCCGCGGCAGGAACACGCGGTCGATCGGGTCGAAGACCGGGTCGTACGGCGGCCAGTCCTCCAGCAGCCCGGCAGCGGACTGCTCCCCGCTCGGCACCAGGTCCGGCTTGACGCCGAACTCCACCAGCGCGGCGGCGGTCTGCTCGCCCACGGCGGCGACCTTGATGCCCGCGAAGGCCCGGGCGTCGAGCCCGTACTCCTCGAACTTCTCGCGTACGGCCTTCACCGCGTTGACGCTGGTGAAGGCGATCCACTCGTAGCGTCCGGTGACGAGCCCCTTCACGGCCCGCTCCATCTGCTGCGGGGTGCGCGGCGGCTCCACGGCGATGGTCGGCACCTCGTGCGGCACCGCACCGTACGAACGCAGCTGGTCGGAGAGCGAGGCGGCCTGCTCCTTCGTGCGCGGTACGAGGACCCGCCAGCCGAACAGCGGCTTCGACTCGAACCAGGCCAGCTCATCGCGGCGCGCGGCGGCGCCCTGCTCACCGACCACGGCTATGACCGGCCGGGCGCCCTCGGGCGACGGGAGCACCTTGCCCTGCTTGAACACCTGGGCGATCGTCCCCAGGGTGGCGTTCCAGGTCCGCTGGCGGGTCGTCGTACCGGCGACGGTCACCGTGAGCGGGGTCTCGGGCCCCCGCCCCGCGGACACCAGCTCGGCGGCGGCGCTCGCGACGGTCTCCAGCGTCGCCGAGACGACGAGGGTGCCGTCGCTGGCACCGACCTCGCTCCAGCAGCGCGCGGAGGCGTTGCGCGCGTCCACGAAGCGCACGTCGGCGCCCTGCTTGCCGCTCAGCGGCACACCCGCGTACGCGGGCACGCCCACCGCGGTCGCGACACCGGGCACCACCTCGAAGGGGATCCCCTCGCTCGCGCAGGCGAGCATCTCCTCGGCCGCGTTGCCGTCGAGCCCGGGGTCGCCGGTGACGGCACGGACGACCCGCCTGCCGGAGCGCGCGGCCTCCATGACAAGATTGGCGGCATCTCGGATCACCGGGACACCGGCGGCTGCTGACACTTCGTCAGCGATCGTCAGCTGCGGCGTGTCCACTCCCGCACGCGCGTGCGTGCGTACGACATCGAGCACCTCGGGCTCCGCGATCAGTACGTCCGCGGCCGCGAGCGCCTCGACGGCGCGGAGCGTCAGCAGACCCGGGTCACCGGGGCCGGCACCGAGGAAGGTGACGTGCCCGTGCGCGGCGGCGACCGGAAAAGCGGAGGTGGTCGGACGTGAGGGGTTCAAAGCGATCGCTCCCCCATCAGACCGGCCGCGCCCTTGGCCAGCATCTCGTCCGCGAGTTCGCGGCCGAGCGCCATGGCCTCGTCGTACGACTGGGGCACGGGACCGGTGGTGGACAGCTGCACCAGCGTCGAGCCGTCGAGGGTTCCGACGACGCCGCGCAGGCGCATTTCATTGACAACCTGGCCGTCGGCCAGAAGATCGGCGAGCGCGCCCACGGGCGCGCTGCAGCCCGCCTCCAGGGCGGCGAGCAGGGAACGCTCGGCGGTCACGGCGGCCCGGGTGTGCGGGTCGTCGAGCTCGGCGAGCGAAGCGATGAGCTCCGCGTCGGACGCGAGGCACTCCACGGCCAGGGCGCCCTGGCCCGGAGCCGGCAGCACGCAGTCCACGGACAGCAGGTCGGTCGCCTCGTCACCGCGGCCGATCCGGTTCAGCCCGGCGGCGGCCAGGACGACGGCGTCCAGCTCCCCGTCGCGCACGAACCCGATCCGGGTGTCGACGTTGCCGCGGATGGCGACCGTCTCGATGCGCTTGCCGAGGGCGCGCGCGTAGTGGTTCAGCTGCGCGGTGCGGCGCGGCGAACCGGTACCGATGCGGGCGCCGTCGGGCAGCTGCTCGAAGGTCAGACCGTCACGGGCGACGAGCGCGTCGCGCGGGTCCTCGCGCAGCGGCATCGCCGCGACCACGAGCTCCTCGGGCTGCGCCGTCGGCAGGTCCTTCAGCGAGTGGACGGCGAAGTCGACCTCACCGCGCAGCAGCGCGTCGCGCAGCGCCGTGACGAACACGCCGGTGCCGCCGATCTGCGCGAGGTGCTCACGGGACACGTCACCGTACGTCGTGATCTCCACGAGCTCGACGGGCCGGCCGGTGACCGCCCGTACCGCGTCGGCGACATGTCCGGACTGGGACATGGCCAGCTTGCTGCGCCGCGTGCCCAGCCGCAGGGGCTGGTCGAGACGTGGATTCATGATGCCCGTCCTGAGTCGTCGTTCTTGTCTGCCGCATCCGCCCGGCTGACGGAGGCCACCGTCTGCGGGTCGAGATCGAAGAGTTCGCGCAGTGCCTCCGCGTACCCGGCGCCCCCGGGTTCGCTGGCGAGCTGCTTGACGCGCACCGTCGGCGCGTGCAGGAGCTTGTCGACGACGCGGCGCACGGTCTGGGTGACCTCGGCCCGCTGCCGTTCGTCCAAGTCCGGGAGCCGTCCGTCGAGGCGCGCCACTTCCATGGCCACGACCTCGGCGGCCATCGCCCGCAGGGCGACGACGGTCGGCGTGATGTGCGCGGCCCGCTGCGCGGCGCCGAAGGCGGCCACCTCTTCGGCGACTATCCCGCGTACGGCGTCCACGTCGGCCGCCATCGGCGCGTCGGCCGAGGCCTCCGCGAGCGACTCGATGTCGACGAGCCGTACGCCCGGGATCCGGTGCACGGCGGCGTCGATGTCGCGCGGCATGGCCAGGTCCAGCAGGGCCAGCCGTACGGGCGCCACGTCGACCTGGCTGCGGGCGCCCCTGCGGGGCTGCCGCTGCGCGGCGGCCTCGCCCTGGTCGGCCCATGTGCCGTGGAGTTCGAGGGAGTTGGCGTCGACCCCGGTGAGCGCGGCCCGCCCGTCCCCGGCGAGCACCTCGACGGGGCACCCGTCGCGCTCGCCGGTCTGGGGCGCGATGGTCCGCGCGACCCCGCCGTCGGCCAGCCGCACCCCGGCCGCAGCGGCGGCCACGAGCCGCGCGAGGACGCCGGCGTCGACGGTTTCCAGCCCTGCCGGCGTGTGAGGCGCGGGGGCCTGGGCGGAGCCCGGGGAGCCGGGAAGGGAGGGCGCGGGGAGGAGCCCGGCGGGACCCATCGCCGCGGCCACGTCCTCGGCGGTCAGCACCAGCCCGGTGGCCCCGGTGCAGGAGATGACCACGTCGACACGTGTGAGTTCATCGGCGACGGCCGACATCGCGACGGAACGCGCGCGCACCCCGGTGCCCGAGGCAACCAGAATCTCGGCCAAGCGCTCCGCCCGCTCCGCGGTCCGGTTCGCCACCACGACCTCGGCCACGCCGACCCGCGCCAGCGTCGCCGCGGCCAGCGAGGACATCGAGCCGGCTCCGATCACCAGTGCCCGCTTGCCCTTGGCCCAGGCGTCCACCGGCAGGTGCACGGCCAGCTGCTCCAGCCCGAACGTCACCAGCGACTGCCCGGCCCGGTCGATCCCGGTCTCGGAGTGCGCCCGCTTGCCCACGCGCAGCGCCTGCTGGAAGAGGTCGTTGATCAGGCGCCCGGCGGTGTGGAGCTCCTGCCCCAGCGCCAGCGCGTCCTTGATCTGCCCGAGGATCTGGCCCTCGCCGACCACCATCGAGTCCAGCCCGCACGCCACCGAGAACAGGTGGTGCACCGCCCGGTCCTCGTAGTGCACGTAGAGGTACGGGGTGAGCTCCTCCAGCGCCACGCCGCTGTGCTGCGCGAGCAGCGTCGACAGCTCGGCGACACCGGCGTGGAACTTGTCCACGTCCGCGTACAGCTCGATCCGGTTGCACGTGGCGAGCACCGCGGCCTCCGCCGACGGCTCCGCGGCGAGCGTGTCGTGCAGCAGCTTGGCCTTGGCATCGACGGACAGCGAGGCCCGCTCCAGCACGCTCACCGGCGCGCTGCGGTGGCTCAGTCCCACGACGAGCAGACTCATGCCGGCATCACCGCCGGAACGTCGCCCTCGGGGCCGTTCTTGCGTGCGACGGCGGCGGCCCGCCCGGCCGGCGGCTCGACGGCCGCGGCGGGGGCCGCACCGGCACCGCCGGCGGCCTCGGCGCCGGCCTCGTCACCGGAGGGGGCGGAAGACGCCGGGGCAGAGCCCGCCGCGGCCGCCTCCTCCCCCGCCTTGCGCTGCTCGTGGAAGGCCAGGATCTGCAGCTCGATCGAGAGGTCGACCTTGCGCACGTCCACGCCGTCCGGCACCGACAGCACGGTCGGCGCGAAGTTCAGGATGGAGGTGACACCGGCGGCGATCAGCCGCTCGCTCACCTGCTGGGCCGCGCCCGCGGGGGTCGCGATCACGCCGATCGAGACGCCGTTCTCCGAGATGATCTTCTCCAGATCATCGGTGTGCTGCACGGGCATGCCGGCGACCGGCTTGCCCGCCATCGCGGGGTCGGCGTCGATGAGCGCCGCGACGCGGAACCCGCGCGCGGAGAAGCCGCCGTAGTTGGCCAGGGCCGCGCCGAGGTTGCCGATGCCGACGATGACGACCGGCCAGTCCTGGGTCAGGCCCAGTTCGCGGGAGATCTGGTAGACGAGGTACTCGACGTCGTAGCCGACGCCGCGGGTCCCGTACGAGCCCAGGTAGGAGAAGTCCTTGCGGAGCTTGGCGGAGTTGACTCCGGCCGCCGCCGCGAGCTCCTCGGAGGACACCGTGGGCACCGATCGCTCGGAGAGCGCGGTGAGTGCGCGCAAGTACAGCGGAAGCCGGGCGACAGTGGCCTCGGGAATACCTCGGCTGCGGGTCGCCGGTCGGTGAGTTCGGCCAGTTGCCACGATGCTCCTGCGGGATGAGCGGGGCTGCAGGCGGTCACTTGTCCCAAGACCGCCCCGTCGAATGCAGGCTATGTCTTTGTGAACGCGTGCACAAAGATTGTGTCCGCTTTGTCCGAGCAAAGTGACCGGGGTCACGCAGCTCGGGCCCCCAGGACGGGAACCCACAACACGCCGAACCCGTTCAAATCCCGAGGGGGGCAAAACGGTACACACTCCTCATCGATACGCCCCCGAGACCCCACAAATCGCCCATGATGGTAACCGGCCGGAGGCTCAGCCCTCCAATGCGCGGCGCAGCCGGTCCGGGTTCACCCTCCAGAAGGTGTGCTGCTCGCCGTCCACGAGCACCACGGGGATCTGCTCCCAGTGCAGCCGGTAGAGCTCCTCGTCCTGCGAGATGTCCTTCTTCTCCCACTGTGCTCCGACTTCCGAGCAGACCTTCTCGATCACTTCCTGGGCGTCGTCGCACAGATGGCACCCCGGCTTCCCGATGAGCGTGACCAACCGCTCCCCGGGACGCTTCTTTTCCTTACGGCGCAGCAAAGGGCTCATGCCCCCATTCTCCCGCGCCGCCGCGTAACACCAAGGCACCGAAGAGTTCACGCCCCCGGCATCCGGCGGGTTCGGGAACTCCCGAACACAATGGCTATGCTCGCGTCATGGCCGCTCTGGGATGGCTCACCCCCCGTAGGCGCTCCGCAACCGCGCGGAGCGTGCTGGCAGGCGAGGCCTCGGCCGAGGCCGCCCGCAAGACCGCGCAGGGCCTCGACGGCATCGACGCGGACGCCGGACCGCCGGCCGGCTCCGACGAGGCCGCCGAGGCGGAGGCAGCGGAGGCGGCAGCGGCAGCGGAGGCAGCCGAGGAAGCGGAACCGGCCGAGCCCGAGTTCCCCGTCGCCGGCGACGACCTCGCCGCCGCCTTCTTCGACCTCGACAACACCGTCATGCAGGGCGCCGCGATCTTCCACTTCGGCCGCGGCCTCTACAAGCGCCAGTTCTTCGACCGCCGCGAACTCGCGCGCTTCGCCTGGCAGCAGGCCTGGTTCCGGCTCGCCGGGGTCGAGGACCCCGACCACATGCAGGACGCCCGCGACAGCGCCCTCTCCATCGTCAAGGGCCACAAGGTCTCCGAACTGATGTCGATCGGCGAGGAGATCTACGACGAGTACATGGCCGAGCGGATCTGGCCGGGCACCCGCGCCCTGGCCCAGGCCCACCTCGACGCCGGCCAGAAGGTCTGGCTCGTCACGGCCGCGCCCGTGGAGACGGCCACGATCATCGCCCGCCGCCTGGGCCTAACCGGGGCGCTGGGCACGGTCGCCGAGTCCGTGGACGGCATCTACACCGGCCGGCTCGTCGGCGAGCCGCTGCACGGACCCGCGAAGGCCGAGGCGGTCCGCGCCCTGGCCGCCGCCGAGGGACTCGACCTCGAACGCTGCGCCGCGTACTCCGATTCGCACAACGACATTCCGATGCTGTCGCTGGTCGGACATCCGTACGCGATCAATCCCGATACAAAACTGCGCAAGCATGCCCGTGCACACGACTGGCGGCTGCGCGACTATCGGACCGGCCGCAAGGCCGTGAAGGTCGGGGTCCCGGCGGCCGCCGGGGTCGGCGCGATCGCGGGCGGCGCGGCCGCCGCGATCGCCCTGCACCGCCGCCGCAAGTAACCCGCGGCACACCACGGCGGGGCCGCCACCCGGCCGCCGCCTGCGCGGAAAGCCGCCCGGCCGCCCGCCGGGCGGCTTTCCGCGTACCCGCGGACCCTCGCGCGGGTAGACATTCCCCGACCTCTACCCCCGCGTCCGGAGCACCACTCCCGGCTGCCCGACTCGGTCGCGAGCCACTGTGGAAGCGCCCATTCCGCGCACCCAACCGATCAAGAACCGATCACCAATTGCGACCGAATATGCCTTCGACACGCAACAGATGTGTCGGAATCGGTGATTTGAGCAACTGGGTGTAGCGCTGCCTGTACGAAGCGTTATTCTCCTCAAACGCATGCCACCGCTCATCTGTCGCCACGACGGGTGAACGGTCCCGCACTGCACGTGATGGAAGCTCTGCCTCTGGGAGTCCCGTGTACCCACCTGTCGGGGTTGACGCCTCGGGCCTGGCTACGCTGCGCGCAACGGTCCTCGACCACCTGCGCGGCTTCGTCCCCACCGCGTACGCCGTCCCCGCCTTCGCCGCCGCGGTCCCTGCCGGCCTCGGCCCGGCCGGTCCCTGCTATGCCCTGACCGACGGCGGAGCGACGGTGGGCAGACGCGGTCGCGCGGGAGGAGGTGCCGGCACCGCCGCAAGCGGAACGAGCGCGCCCGCCGCCCGCCGCCCCACCGCGGACAGCGACCAGGCCCGCATGATGGACCTGGTCGAGCGCGCCCAGGCCGGCGAGGCCGAGGCCTTCGGCCGCCTGTACGACCAGTACAGCGACACGGTGTACCGCTACATCTACTACCGCGTCGGCGGCAAGGCGACCGCGGAGGACCTCACCAGTGAGACCTTCCTGCGCGCCCTGCGCCGCATCTCCACCTTCACCTGGCAGGGCCGCGACTTCGGCGCCTGGCTCGTGACGATCGCCCGCAACCTGGTCGCGGACCACTTCAAATCCAGTCGCTTCCGCCTCGAAGTGACCACGGGCGAGATGCTGGACGCGAACGAGGTGGAACGATCCCCCGAGGACTCCGTCCTGGAGTCCCTCTCCAACGCCGCCCTGCTGGAAGCCGTCCGCAAACTCAATCCCCAGCAGCAGGAATGCGTGACCCTGCGGTTCCTCCAAGGCCTGTCGGTCGCCGAGACCGCCCGGGTGATGGGGAAGAACGAGGGCGCCATCAAGACGCTCCAGTACCGGGCCGTCCGCACCCTGGCCCGCCTGCTCCCGGACGACGCCCGCTGACCTCCGCGCCGCGCACCGCCACACCCGCGCACCACCCGGCTCCCCCACGCCCCCCACACCTTCCGACCCTCCTGACAATCCACACAACCGGTGACCCCTCGATGACGCTGTGGTCCGATCATCCTTCGTCCGTAACCCAAGTGCCGCGCCGCTCGTTGTGCGGGATGCAGGCTCCCTGTGGACACGCCCTGCCCGAAGCCGCTCACTCGAAAGTGTGGATGTGCTCAAGGAAGGCAACCTTCCGGACACCTTGGGGAGTCGATCGTCATGACGAGAGGAGGTGCCGCCAGTGATCGCGAACGTGACTCCGCACCGGCGGGCGAACGCCTTCGCCCAGGCCCTGGAGGATCGGACCCCATCCGACCTTTCGGAACCGGACCCGGCGGCCGAGCAGTCCGAGGCACCTGCCGAACCTGCCGACCACGTCCGGTTGTTGGCCCTGGCGAGCGCGCTCGGCGAACGTATGCCGCGCCCGGTGCTGGACCCCGAGGTCAAAGTGGTGCAACGAGCACAGCTCGTGGCCGCCATGGAGGCCATGGTGATGGAAGAGAGGGCCGGGGGCAGTGCCGCCTCGGACCCTCAGGTGCCCGAGCAGCGGACCGGCCGCGGCGCCCACCGGGCGACATCGCTCCGGAAATTGCGGCCCCGCTCCCGCTGGTCCAAGGGCATCGCAGCGGGCGGCCTCACCGTGGGTGTGGCCGCCGGGGCCTTCAGCGGAGTGGCCGCTGCCAGCACGGACGCCCTGCCCGGTGACTCCCTCTACCCCGTCAAGCGGGGCATGGAGGACCTGAAGCTGGGGATGGCCGACGAGGACGCGGACCGGGGCGAGCTCTACCTCGACCAGGCTTCCAACCGCTTGTCGGAGGCCCGCAGGCTGATGGAGCGCGGCCGGTCGGGCACCCTGGACCACGAGTCGCTCGGCGCGATCCGCCGGGCCCTCGACGGTATGAAGCACGACGCGGCCGAAGGCCACCGACTGCTCCAGGCGGCCTACGAACGGGACGGCTCGCTCGGCCCGATCCAGGCCCTGTCGTCCTTCTCCCGCTCCCACCGCGACGCGTGGGGCCGGCTCCGGGAGAAGCTCCCCGCGCAGCTCACCGACGTGGGCGGGGAGGTCGAATCGGTCTTCCAGGCCATAGACGATGACGTGGCGCCCCTCCAGAGCCTGCTCCCCAAGCCCCCGGAGCAGGCCCGCGGATCGAGCGCCCCGGCCAAGCCGAGCGCACCGGCCGGACAGCACCAGAGCGCACCGGCGGCGGGTGAGCCCTCGGCCAGCCCGACCCCGCCCGCACCCACCGGCGGCAAGTCCTCACCCGCCCCCGGCGGACTCCTGGGCGGCACGGGGGACCTCCTCCACCCGCCCGCGGGCCAGACCCCGGCGCCCTCGTCCTCCCCGGAGCGCGTGGCACCGGAGATCACCCTGCCGCCCCTCCTCCCGGGCCTGCTCCCGGGCCTGGGCATCCAGGCGGAGGACACGGAGTAACACGGCACGGCGCAGGCCCTCAGCCCCGACCGGGGGTTGAGGGCCTGCGCCGTACGTGCGGGATCAGAAGAACACGGACCGCCGCTGCACCAGCAGCTTGTAGAGGGTGTGCTGAATCCGCTCGCGGACCTCGTCCGTGAGGTTGAACATCAGCATCGGGTCCTCCGCCGCCTCCGGCGGGTACCCGTCCGTCGCGATCGGCTCGCCGAACTGGATCGTCCACTTCGTCGGCAGCGGCACCGCCCCCAACGGCCCCAGCCACGGGAACGTGGGCGTGATCGGGAAGTACGGGATCCCCAGCAGCCTGGCCACCGTCTTGGCGTTGCCGACCATCGGGTAGATCTCCTCGGCCCCGACGATCGAGCAGGGCACGATCGGCGTCCCCGCCCGCAGCGCCGTCGACACGAACCCGCCCCGCCCGAACCGCTGGAGCTTGTACCGGTCTCCGAACGGCTTCCCTATCCCCTTGAAGCCCTCCGGCATCACCCCGACCAGCTCACCGGCCTCCAGCAGCCGCTGCGCGTCCTCCGAGCACGCCAGCGTGTGCCCGGCCTTGCGCGCCAGCTCGTTCACCACCGGCAGCATGAACACCAGGTCCGCCGCCAGCAGCCGCAGGTGCCGCTGCGCCGGGTGGTGGTCGTGGACCGCCACCTGCATCATCAGCCCGTCCAGCGGCAGCGTCCCCGAGTGGTTCGCCACGATCAGCGCGCCGCCCTCGGCCGGGATGTTCTCGATGCCCTTGACCTCGACCCGGAAGTACTTGTCGAACAAAGGCCGCATCAAGGACATCAGGACCTGGTCCGTCAGCTCCTTGTCGTAGCCGAACTCGTCGACCTCGTAGTCCCCGGTGACCCGGCGCCGCAGGAACGCCAGCCCGCCGGCGATCCGCCGGTCCCAGGCGGCCCCGCCGGACTCCGCGGCGGCGGGCTCCGCCACGGCCGGCTCTCCCGCCGGCTCCTCGGCGGGAGCGGGCACCGCCCGCACCCTCCGGGTCCCGGCGACCCGCCGGCGCGGCCGCTCCTCGTCGAACGGAATGACCTTGGCGTCCGCCACTATCGCTGCGCTCCCTCTTCGGCTCCGGCAACCCCGACCTTCAAGCTGTCCGCCTTCAGGGCGGCGGCGACCCGGTCCACGGCCCGCCCCGCCCGCTCCGGCGGCAGCAGCCCCTTCCCACGGCTGCGCGCGAAATCGGCGAACGTCTCGGCGGTCGTGTACAGGGGCTTGAATCCCAGCACCTCCCGCATCTGGGACGTCTCCACGACCCGCCCGTGCGTCAGCAGTCTGATCTGCTCCGGCGAGAAATCGGTGACGCCCACCGCCCGCAGCGCCGATCCCACCCACGTCACCGCGGGCAGCAGCAGCGGAACCGTCGGCCGCCCCAGCCGGCGCGCGCACTGCGACAGCAGCAGCACCCCGTCCCCCGCGATGTTGAACGTCCCGCTGTTCAGCGTCCCGCGCCCGGGCTCCCCCGCCGCCAGCCGCAGCACGTCCAGGACGTCGTCCTCGTGCACGAACTGCAGCCGCGGGTCGTAGCCCAGCACCGTCGGCATCACCGACATCGAGAAGTACTCGGCGAGCGCGGAGTCCGCGTACGGCCCCAGGATGTTGGCGAAGCGCAGCACGCACACCGCCACGTCCGGCCGCCTGCGCGCGAAGCCCCGTACGTAGGACTCCACCTCGACGGCGTCCTTGGCGAAGCCCCCCGCCGGCAGCGACTTGGGCTGCGTGGTCTCCGTGAAAACGGCCGGATCCCGCGAGGCGCCCCCGTACACGCTGGTACTGGACTTCACCACGAGCCGCCGTACCGTCGGCGACTTCTGGCAGGCTCCGAGCAGCTGCATCGTGCCGATGACGTTGGTTTCCTTGACGGCACTGCCCGTGCCGCCCGCGCCCGCACCGCCGCCGGTCACGGCGAGATGGACCACCGTGTCCACGGCGTGCTCGGCGAGCACCCGGGCGATCGACGACTGCCGGATGTCCGTACGGATGAACTCCGCCGACCCCAGCCGGTGCGGCGGCGCCACGGCGTCGACCGCGATGACCCGACCGACCTCGGGATCACGCTGGATGCGCCGCACGAAGCGACCCCCCAGCTGCCGGGCAGCCCCGGTTACGAGCACGACCTTCCCCACGAGCTCCGCGCCTTCCTCGTCGTCCCCGGCTACACCGCAGCCCCTCCACCAAAGTCTGGTGGAGGGGCTGCGGAGAACACGTACAGCTGCCGTTTACTTCTTGTTACGGCGCTGGACGCGGGTGCGCTTGAGCAGCTTGCGGTGCTTCTTCTTAGCCATCCGCTTGCGCCGCTTCTTGATAACAGAGCCCACGACTACCCTCGCTCACTTCTCGGAACATCCCCGCGCTAGCGGGGATCGGTGCGGGGCGTCTGGGCCCACACGACCTACGTCGGCCTAGCCTACCCGCCCGAGCTCCGAGCCCGTAATCCGAGGGACACCGCGGGTCAATCTCAGGCCGACTCCACCCCCACATACGACTCTCGGAGGTACTCGTGAACCGCGTTTTCGGGGACCCGGAAGGACCGGCCCACCCGGATCGCGGGCAGATGACCGTTATGCACCAAGCGGTACACGGTCATCTTCGACACTCGCATCACCGAGGCAACCTCTGCCACGGTCAGGAACACGACCTCACTGAGAGGCCTCTCGCCAGCAGCCATGACACACCTTGACCTTCCGCGCATGACGGGCACCGGCTTCCCCTCCGGTTACTCCTCGTCGTCGCACGCTCACTCCCCAGAGTAGGGGCGTGTGATACGAGTGGGGAAGAGGAGCTACGGCCACTCCTGCGCACCCGGCAGTCTCGCCCGATCGAGTACATAGCGAATCAGTGGTCTGTAGTAGTCCGCGCGCACCGCGTCATCAAGCGGAACGGCCACCGCCACCCGCCCCTCAGCCTCGCCGACGAACAGCGCCGGGTCGTCCGTATCCGCCAGCCCGATCGCCTCCACACCGAGCTGACCTGCGCCGCAGACCCACCCGTGATCCCCCACCACCAATTCCGGCAACGGCCCGCCGGCCTCCGCGAGGGCCCCCAGCGCGATCCGAACCGGCAGGGGTGAATGGGTGTGCACGCCGGTGGCACTCCCCGGCGGCCGCGCGCCGGGTTCCCGCACCAACGCGACTCCCCGTACGTAATCGATGCTGTGCCTGCGTACGCCGAACCGGGTCGCCATGTCGACACTCGCCCCCTGCGCCGGGGTGAGCACAACACATCCCACCGCCGACAGCGCGCGGGCCAAACTGGCGTAGAACCCCAGGAGACGGTGCGGATGACCCGTCCCGAACAGCACGGGCGACCGCGCCCCGGCCGCCTCCCGCAACCGCCCCGCGAAGGCCTCCAAGCCCGCCAGCGTCAGCTCCGGATCGATCGCGTCAGGCCCTTTGACGTGCGCGGGATCCGCCGAGACCCCGCACTTGACCGCCATCAGCCTCAGCAGGTCACCCTCGCCCCAGCCCCGTTCCGGATCCAGCCCCAGCAGCACCCGCGGATCCCGCGCCGCGAACAACCGGTAGCTGCGCAGGCTCACCTCCCGCGACGTGGCGACGGGCCCGGCCAACCGGGCGGCCAGCAGATGCGCACGCAGCGCGGCGGTGCTCAACACCCCTCCGATGCTGCCGCACACCACCGGACCGGTCATCAATTCCGGGGAACAGCCCCACCGTTGGCGTAACGATGCTGCGCCCCGCCCGGGCCTCAGGCGAGCAGGCCGCGCAACGGGAACACCGCCCGCCGCGTCGCCAGAACGGCCTGATCGATCCGGTCGGCCGGATCGTAGCCCGCCTCCCAGTCCCGCCACTGCGCCGTCCGCCCGTCCGTCATCCGCGCCGGAGCCGGCTGCCGCGTCCGCGCGTACACCTCGTCGCGCCACGCCTGCGGCACCGCGGCCAGCGGATCCACCGGACGGTGCGCCGCGATCCCCACCAGGTGCGTCCACGACCGCGGTACGACGTCGACGACCGCGTATCCGCCGCCGCCCAGCGCCACCCACCTGCCGTCCGCGTACTCGTGCGCGAGCCGGTGGCAGGCCTCCTGCACCGCCCGCTGCGCGTCCAGGGACACCGCCAGGTGGGCGAGGGGGTCCTCGAAGTGCGTGTCCGCCCCGTGCTGGGTCACCAGCACCTGTGGCCGGAACTCCTCCAACAGCTCCGGCACCGTCGCGTGGAAGGCCCGAAGCCACCCCTCGTCCCCGGTCCCGGCGGGCAGCGCCACGTTCACCGCGGAACCCTCCGCGGCCGGCCCGCCCGTCTCCTCCGGCCAGCCGGTCTGCGGGAACAGCGTGCGCGGATGCTCGTGCAGCGAGATCGTCAGCACGCGCGGGTCGTCCCAGAACACCGTCTGGACCCCGTCCCCGTGGTGCACGTCCACATCCACGTACGCGACCCGCTCGGCCCCCAGCTCCAGCAGCCGCGCGATCGCCAGCGCCGCGTCGTTGTAGACGCAGAACCCGGCCGCCCCGCCCGGCATGGCGTGGTGCAGCCCGCCCGCGAAGTTCACCGCGTGCCCGGCCTCCCCGTGCCAGACCGCCTCCGCCGCCGCCACCGACTGCCCCGCGATCAGCGCCGAGGCCTCGTGCATCCCGCGGAAGGCCGGGTCGTCCACCGTCCCCAGCCCGTACGACCCGTCGGCCGCCCCCGGGTCCGCCGACACCTCGCGCACCGCGGCCACGTAATCCTCCCGGTGGACGAGGCGCAGCGTGGAGTCACCGGCCGCGCGGGCCGCCCGTACCTCCATCTCCCGGTCCAGCCCGAAGGCACGCACCAGGCCCATGGTCAGCGCCAGGCGCACCGGGTCCATCGGATGGCTCGGTCCGAAGTCATACCCCGTTACCGCCTCGTCCCACATCAACAGCCCGGTCACCGGCTCGCCGCTCATGCCCGACACCGTATCGGGCGCCCTCCGCGCCGAACGAGCGGGCGTGGAAGAGTGTCACGAGGACCAGCGCCATCGGCACGAGCATCGCGCCCCGGTAGCTCCAGGCGTCCCCGATCCCGCCGACGAGCGGCGACCCGATCAGGAAGCCGACGTAGTTGAAGATGTTCAGCCGCGCGATGGCGGTGTCGGAGGCCCCGGGGAAGAGCCGGCCGGCCGCGGCGAACGTCTGCGGCACGATCACGCACAGCCCGATCCCCAGCAGCGTGAACCCGAGCATCCCCGTCCACGCACCGGGCGCGGCCGCCACCACCGCGAACCCGCCGGCCGCGACCACCGTCCCGATCCGCACGACGGCCACCGCCCCGAAGCGCCGCACGCCCAGGTCCCCGACGGCCCGCCCGATCAGCGTGGTCACCATGTAGACGTTGTACGGGACCGTCGCCAGCTGCTCCGAGCTCCCCAGCACGTCCTGGAGGTACTTGGCGCTCCAGTTCGAGACCGTCGAATCCCCGATGTACGCGCACGCCATCACCAGGCACAGCGGCAGCAGCAGCCGGAACCCGCCCGCCCCGAGCCCCTTCTCGGGGACTTCGGCGCCCTCGTCCTTCCCGTCGACGTAGAAGCGGCTGCCGTGGAACGCGAGCGGCAGCAGCACGACCACGGCCGGCAGGTACGAGGTGAACAGCGACAGGTGCCAGTGCGCCCCGGCCCAGGCCGCGGAGGCCCCGAGGATCCCGCCCAGGCTGTACGCGGCGTGGAAGCCGAGCATGATGCTGCGCCCGTACGCCCGCTGCAGGCTGACCCCGAGCATGTTCATCGAGGCGTCGAGCGCACCGACCGACAGCCCGAACGCCCCCAGCGCCACCGCCGCGTGCCACATCTGCGTACCGGCCCCGACGCCCAGCAGGGCGAGCAGGACGAGCGGCTGCGCCCACCGCAGTACGGTGGCCGGCCCGACCCTCTTCACGAGGTGCTCGGTGGCCACGCTGGAGACGCCGGCGAGGATCGGCACGGCGGCGAGGAAGGCGGGCAGCAGCCCGTCGGATATCCCGTACCGGTCCTGGATGGCGGGGATCCGCGTCACGAGGAGGGCGAAGGTCACGCCCTGCACGAAGAAGCTGAACCCCAGGGAGCCCCGCCCCCGGCGCAGCCGAACGTCTTCTGTCATGGCGGCACAGCGTAGGCCCGCGGGCTACCCGTGGGTAGAGAGATCACACGGGGAGTTCCAGAAGCCCCGTCAGCTCCTTCATCCCGCCGAAGAGTCCGGTGGCCCCGGCGAGCCTTTCGGCAGGGGTCATCGCGGTGAACCCGTACACGTCCATTCCGGCGGCGACCGCGGCCCGGACCCCGAGCGGGCTGTCCTCGACCACCACGCACCGCGCGGGCTCGACCCCCATGGACCGGGCCGCGTGCAGGAACAGATCGGGGGCCGGCTTGCCCTTCCCCACGTCCTGCGAGCTGAAGATCCATTCCTCCTCGAACCACCCGTCGAGCCCGGCCGCCCGGTGCCCGACCCGGATCCGCTCGTGACTTCCGGAGGAGGCGAGGCAGTACGGGACCCCGTGGGCGGTCAGCGCCCCGAGCACGTCCACGGCTCCGGCGACCGGCGACAGCTCCCGCTCGAACGCGGCGAAGGTCCGCGCGTGGAGGGTCTCGTCGAACTCGGCCGGCAACCGCTCCCCGGTCCGCTCGAACACGAGGTCGTGGACGCGGTGCACGGCGGCACCCATGTAGTCGCGGATCGATTCCTCGTACGTGGTGGGGTGCCCCAGCTCGGTGAGATAGCCGGCGAGGATCGCATTGGCGAGCGGCTCACTGTCCACCAGTACGCCGTCGTTGTCGAAGATGATGAGGTCATAGCCCATGCCCACGACCCTACGCAAAAAGTGCCCTTAAACGCAGAAAAGCCCCGCACCAGAAGGTGCGGGGCTTTTCACAATGATTGTTCGGCGGCGTCCTACTCTCCCACAGGGTCCCCCCTGCAGTACCATCGGCGCTGAAAGGCTTAGCTTCCGGGTTCGGAATGTAAACCGGGCGTTTCCCTAACGCTATGACCACCGAAACACTATGAAATTTAGAACATGCTGGTGTTGACACAGCTGTTCGTTATTTCAGAACTAACACAGTGGACGCGAGCAACTGAGGACAAGCCCTCGGCCTATTAGTACCAGTCAGCTCCACCCGTTACCGGGCTTCCACATCTGG